>CAVRTK010000002.1:0-34233 GCA_963724205.1 uncultured Actinomycetes bacterium
GGCCGGGTGCGCGTCAACCCCTCCCGACGTGCCCAGATTCGCGGGCTCGCGCAATGACTGCGGTCGGGCGCGCTGCAAGACCGCGCCCGCAATAGCGGACCCGGGACCCGAAGTCCGAAACCCACCCCGACGTGCGTGCCCTCCTGCTCTTCATAGTGCTGTTCGCATCGCCCCTGACCGCGCCTGCCGTGGCGGCGACCGGCGGTGCCGAGTACCCCGGGTCGGCGACGCTCAGCGGCGGCACCTCCCCAGGCAGCACCCCGCCCAGGCACGGCCCGCTCAGCGGGGGCACCACGCCCGGCAACGCGTCCGAGACGCCCGCCGCCGGCGCGACGCCCACCACGCCGAGCGCCCCGGTCCGGTCGGCCACCGTGCTGCCGAACGGCAAGGCCCGCCCGCCCGCGGGAGCCCCCGCCGCGGTCAAGCGCGCGATCCGCCTGGGCAACCGCCTGCAGAAGAAGCCCTATCGGTTCGGCGGCGGTCACGTGCAATGGGAGGACACGGCCTACGACTGCTCGGGCGCGTCGTCGTATGCGCTGCGCGGGATCGGCGGGCTGAACTCACCGCTTGACTCGACCGGCTTCATGACGTGGGGCCTGCCTGGCTCCGGCAAGTGGATCACGACCTACGCGAACCCGAACCACATGTACGTGGTGATCGCGGGGCTCCGGCTCGACACCGGCAGCGGTGGCGAGAGGGGCCCGCGGTGGCGGACGACGCCCCGGCCCCCGGGCGCGTTCACAGCGCGGCATCCCGCCGGGCTCTGACGGCCCCTACCCCTCGAGCTCCTCGTACGCGGGCAGCGTCAGGAACTCGACGAACTCGTCGCTCAGCCCGACCGACTCGAACAGCCGGCGCGACTGGTCCGCGCGCCCGTGCTCATCGAACCACTCGGCGCCGACCTCGTCGCGGATCTTCTCGAGCTGCTCGGTCTCCGCCTGCTTGACCTTGTCCGCGTCGTAGATGCCGTGGTGCACCCACTGCCACACCTGCGACCGCGAGATCTCGGCGGTCGCGGCGTCCTCCATGAGCCCGTAGATGCCGGCGGCACCGTTGCCACGCAGCCATGACGAGATGTACTGGATGCCGACGTTGCAGTTGGAGTGCAGGCCCTCGTCGGTGATCTCGTCGCGCCCGCCGGCGGACTGCGCGTCCAGCAGCTGCTCGGCGGTCACGTTCACCTCGGGGCGCTGACGGTCGGTCTGGTTGGGCCGATCGCCCAGCACCTTGTCGAACTCCTCCATCGCCCACTGCACCGAGTCGGGATGGGCGACCCAGGCGCCGTCGAAGCCGTCGCTCGCCTCGCGCGACTTGTCGGCGCGCACCTTCTCCTCGGCCTGTTCGTTGGCCTTCGCGTCCTTCCGGCTCGGGATGACTGCCGTCATCCCGCCCATGGCGTGCGCCCCGCGCTTGTGGCAGGTCTTGACCAACAGCTCCGTGTAGGCGCGCATGAACGGAACCGTCATCGTGACCTTGGTGCGGTCGGGCAGGATGAACTCCGGCCGCGAGCGGAAGCACTTGATCATCGAGAAGATGTAGTCCCAGCGCCCGGCGTTCAGGCCCGCGGAGTGGTCGCGCAGCTCGTAGAGGATCTCCTCCATCTCGAACGCCGCGGGGATCGTCTCGATCAGGACCGTCGCCTTGATCGTGCCGTGAGCGATGCCGAGTCGTTCCTGCGCGAGCACGAACGCGTCGTTCCAGAGCCGAGCCTCCAGGTGGCTCTCCATCTTCGGCAGGTAGAAGTACGGCCCGCTGCCCTTGTCGATCAGCTTCTGTGCGGAGGTGGCCATGTAGAGGCCGAAGTCGGCGAGCGATCCCGACACGGGGGATCCGTCGACCAGCAGGTGGCGCTCGGGCAGGTGCCAGCCGCGCGGCCGCACGAGCAGCGTCGCGGTCTCCTCGTTCAGGCTGTACTCCTTGCCCTCGTCGGAGGTGAAGTCGATCGTCCCGTCGATCGCGTCGCGCAGGTTGCGCTGCCCGCCGAACATGTTGCGGAACGACGGCGAGTTCGAGTCCTCGAAGTCGGCCATGAAGCCGCGCGCGCCGGAGTTGAGGGCGTTGATGACCATCTTGCGGTCGGTCGGGCCGGTGATCTCGACGCGGCGGTCCCGGAGGTCGGCCGGGGCGGGGGCGACCTGCCACTCGCCGTCGCGGACGCCCTGGGTCTCCGGCAGGAAGCCGGGCAGCTTGCCGGCGTCCCGCTCGGCCTGGCGCTCGCGGCGTGCGGCGAGCAACTCCTCGCGCCGGGGCCCGAGCTCGCGCTGCAGATCGGCCACCAGCGCCAGCGCGTCGTCGGTGAGGATGTCCTCGAACCGGTCCTCGGCGCCGTCGGGCGGCCGCACCTCAACGTCTGCCATTCATCCCTCCGTCGATCGATTGCGCCAGCAGCTCGAGCGGGTGATACACGGTCAGCGGATCGCCCGTCGCCTCGGCGTGCGCGGCGATCTGGATGGCGCATCCCGGGTTGGCGGCGGCGATCGCGGTTGCGCCCGTCGCGCGCAGGTTCGCGACCTTGCGGCGGCCCAGCTCGGCCGCCGGCTCGGGCTGGGTCAGGTTGTAGATGCCGGCCGACCCGCAGCAGATCTCCCAGCCCTCGGGGTCCACCACCTCCAGGCCGGGGATCCCGCGCAGCAGCTCGCGGGGCTGCGCCCGGACCCCCTGCGCGTGGGCCAGGTGACAGGCGTCGTGGTAGGCGATCCGCTCGATCCCGCCGTGCAGCGGTCGCCGCTCGGCTCGCGGCTCGACCTCGGCCAGGAACTCCGACACGTCGCGCACCCGGGCGGCGAACGCCTCCGCGCGGCCGGCCCACTCCGGCTCGTCGCGCAGCACGTGGCCGTAGTCCTTCATCGCCGACCCGCAGCCCGCGGCGTTGACCAGCACCACCTCGTGGTGCTCGAACGCCGCGATCGTCTCCTTCGCGCGTGCGCGCGCGGGACCGTCCTCCCCGGAGTGGAGCTGGAGCGCGCCGCAGCAGCGCGGCGCGCGGGGAGCGTGCACGTCGTACCCCTCGGCCGACAGGACGTCGACCGTCGCCTGGTTGACGCCGTTGAACAGAACCCGCTGGACGCAGCCCTGGAGGAACGCGACGCTGCCGCGGCGATCGCCGCGGGCGGGAGTGAATTCGTCGAGGCGCGCCGCCGCGTCGCGCAGCCTGGGCCTGGGGGCCAGGCTCATGATCTGCGCGATCGCCTTCCCGCGCGGGCGCCGCGCCAGCCCGCTCACGTCGACCTTGCTCTGCAGCCACATGCCGGGCACGAGCGCGCGCAGGCGGCCCGGGTGCGGGAACACGGCGAAGATCGCGCGGCGCATCAGACGCTCGCGCAGCGGGCGGTCCCAGTTGCGCTCGACCTGGGCGCGCGCGTCCTCGATCAGCTTGTCGTACTGCACGCCCGACGGGCAGGCGGTCACGCAGGCCATACAGCCCAGGCAGCGGTCGAGGTGGGTGACGAGCGGTGCGGACAGCTCGCTGCCCTCCTCGAGCCCGGCGCGCATCAGCACGATCCGCCCGCGCGGGGAGTCCATCTCCTCGTTCCACAGGGTGTAGGTCGGGCACGTGGGCAGGCAGAAGCCGCAGTGCACGCAATCGTCGATCAGCTCGGCCTGCGGTGGCCGGATCTCGTCCCAGGCGCGCTGCGTCGGGTCGCTCATATGCCGCCCACGTACAGGCCCGTGTTGCAGACGCCGCGCGGGTCGAAGCGCTGCTTGGTGCGGCGCATCAGCGTCAGCTCGGGTCCGTCCTCGACTCCCCAGGGGTCGATTTGCTCGCGCACGGCGGACGGCGCGTCGAGCACGACACAGGCCGCGGGCGCCAGCGTGCGGCGCATGTCGCGCACGGCGGTGGCCACGTCGTCCGGGCCGGAGGCGGGGAGCGTCACCCAGGAGATGCCCAGCGCGACGCGGCCGACGGCGGACGCGCCTTCGACGCTGACCATCCCGAGCAGCGGGCCGAGCTGCGACTGCGAGTGCGACACCCGCACGACCGTGGCCTCCGCGGAGCGTTGACGGGCCGCCTGGTCGCGCCACAGGGACTCGTCGTCGGCGACCAGGTCGGTCGTGCCGCCTGCCTCCGCGAGCACCGACGCCGCCTCGCGGGCCTGGGCCTGGGCGTCGACCCCGCCGAAGCGCATGTAGACCCAGCCCTGCGACCCCCGCCAGTCGTAGTCGAGGGCGATCGGCTCGAACTGCGCGTGCGACGCCGCGTGCGCGATCCGCGCGAGCGCCGCCGGGTCGTCTGCCTCGGCGTAGAGCGTGACCGTGCCACGCGCCAGCGGGTGCAGGCGCACGGACACCCTCGTCACGACCCCGAGCGTTCCGTACGCGCCGGTCATGAGCTTCGACAGGTCGTACCCGGCGACGTTCTTGATGACCTTCCCGCCCGCGCGCGCGACCGTGCCGTCGGACAGCGCGACCGTCACCCCGAGCACCAGGTCGCGCGGCCCGCCGTAGCGGTGGCGCAGCGGGCCGGAGTCGCCGGTGGCGACGATCCCGCCGATCGTGGCGTCGTCGCCCGGCGGGTCGAAGGCGAGCATCTGCCCGTCCTCGGCGAACTTCTCGCGCAGGCGCCCGATCGTCACGCCGGCCTCGACCACCGCGGTCAGGTCGCCGACGTTGTGCTCGACGATCTGGTCGAGCTCGCGCGTGGAAAGGACCTCGGCGTCAGCAGTCGGGTTGCCCCACGCCGCCTTGGTGCCCGCACCTGCGATGCGCACCGGCCCGCTCGCGTCACGCAGCTGGGCCGCGATTCGATCGGCTGTCATTTGCTCAGAACCGCTCGGCCAGCCCGGCGGCCTCGAGCGGATGCTGCCGGTAGGGCCCGGGCACCTCGCCGCACAGCCGCGGGGTCGGCATCAGCTTGTCGGGGTTGGCCAGGCCGGCGGGGTCGAACGCGCAGCGCAGCATCTGGAACGCGGCCAGGTCGGGCTCGCCGAACATCGACGGCATGTAGCGCTTCTTGTCGACTCCCACTCCGTGCTCGCCGGTGATCGACCCGCCCAGGTCGACGCACGCCTTGACGATCTCGCCCGCGCACTCCTCGGCGCGCTCCGCCTCGCCCGGCTTGGCGGCGTCGTACAGCACGAGCGGGTGCAGGTTGCCGTCACCCGCGTGGAACACGTTGGCCACCCGCACGTCGTACTCCCGCGACAGCTCCTCGATGCGCGTCAGCACCTCGGGCAGCAGCGTGCGGGGGATGACGCTGTCCTGCACGTAGTAGTTCGGCGCCAGCCGGCCCATCGCCGCGAACGCCGCCTTCCGCGCCTTCCAGATCAGTGCCCGCTCCGCCTCGTCGGCCGCCACGCGGATGCCCGTCGCCCCGTTGCGGTCGCAGATCGACTTGATCTCGCCGAAGGCGGCCTCGCACTCGGAGTCCGGGCCGTCGAGTTCCACCACCAGGGCGGCGCCCGCGTCGGTCGGGTAGCCGGCGCCCGTCGCGGCCTCGGCGGCCTCGATCGAGAGCTTGTCCATGATCTCCATCGCCCCGGGAATCAGGCCCGCGGAGACGATGTCCGACACCGTCCGCCCGGCCTCCTCCATGTGCGCGTAGAAGGCGACCAGCGTGCGCCACGCGGGCGGAGCGGGGATCACCCGCAGCGTGATCTTCGTGGCCACGCCCAGGGTTCCCTCGGAGCCGACGAACGCGCCGAGCAGGTCGTAGCCGGGCGGGTCGAGGTTCTTGCCGCCGCCCAGCTGCACGACATCGCCGTCGGGCAGGACCACCTCCAGCCCGGTCACGTAGTTGGTCGTGAAGCCGTACTTGAAGCAGTGCGCGCCGCCGGAGTTCTCGGCCACATTGCCGCCGATCGAGCAGACGACCTGGCTGGACGGGTCGGGCGGGTAGTAGTGCGACGGGGCGACCGCCGCGCCGACCTCCAGGTTGGTCACGCCGGGCTCGACGACCACGCGCTGGTTGTCCAGGTCGACCTCGAGGATCCGCCGCAGCCGGGACAGCACGATCAGCACGCCGTCGGAGTGCGGGAGCGCGCCGCCGCTCAGGCCCGAGCCGGCGCCGCGCGCGACGATCGGCACGCCCGCCTCGTGGCACGCCCTGACCGCGCGTTGCACCTCGTCGGCGCTGCCCGGCACGATCGCCGCCCGCGGCAGCGCCGCGTACTGGAGCAGCCCGTCGGACTCGTACGTGCGCAGCTGGTGCTGGTGCGTGATCGTGTGCTCGGGGCCGCAGATCGACCGGAGCTCCGCGATCAGCTTGTCCGCCGTTGCCACCGTGACCGTCATGCCCGGATCATCGCGGATCGGGCAAGCAGGGTCAGCCGGTCGGCCGACTTAACAGAGCGAAAACAGACGCACGGTTTGTGGCTCTTCATCAAGGGGCACCAACACAGTGCGATGCGGTAAGGCGGGAGCTTGGCGGTCGCGGGCACGGATGCCCGCGCTGTCTACTTTCCTCGCTGTTTGCGGGATCGGCTCGAATGGCCCTCGAGCGGCTCGCGTCCCCGGCCTGGGGACCTCGGCAGACCAAGCGATCCCCGTCAGGTGCGGGTGGATCGACGGGCGCCCCGGCGGTGGCCACCGAGCGGCGCCTACCCCAGGCCCCAACCGACCCGCCCCCATCTGCGGTCTGGCGCGGTGGCGCTCCCCGGTCGTACGGTCGCCGCCGTGCAACCGGACAGGGGAGCTTCATCAATGACGACAATCAACGGACTCGCGGCGCGGCCGCGGCGCACGATCGCCGCGCTGGCCACGGCGCTCGCCGCCGCGGGCGTCGCGGTCGGGTCGGGCGCCGACTTCACCAGCCGCAGCGCCAACCCGAGCAACACGTTCACGGCCGGCAGCCTGACCGTCGACAACTCGCGCGACGACGCCGCGATCTTCAATCCGGCCGACATGGTTCCGGGCGGCGCGCCGCAGACCGGCACGGTCGACATCGCCAACACCGGCAGCATCGGCGCCACGTTCGCCCTCTCGCGCGACAGGCTCGAGTCGACCGACACCGGCGTGTCCAACCCGACGGCGTTCGCGGCCAAGGTCAACCTCGTCGTGACCGACTGCGGCGCGTTCGGCGGGGACGGCGCGCCCGCCTGCGGTGATGCGGGCGACCACACGGTCTATGACGGGACGCTCGCGGCGATGGACTCGGCGGCGCCGCTCGGCGACTACGCGGAGGGGGAGAGGCACCGCTACCTGTTCGCCGCTGCGCTCGACTCCTCCGCCGGCGATGAGTACCAGGGCGACGGCGCCAGCGCGCGCTTCGTCTGGGACGCGACGCAGGACTGACCCGTGCTCCGCAACCTGGCCGTCCTGGGCGCCCTCGCGCTCGGCGCCCTGATGTTCGTCCCCGCGCTGCTGGGACTCGAGCGCTACGTCGTCACCGGCGACTCGATGGGCGACACGATCGGGCGCGGCTCGATCGTGTTCGCCCGTGCGGTGCCGGTCGGCGACCTGCGCGTGGGCGACGTGATCACGTACACGCCGCCCGGCCACCGGGCCAGGGTCACCCACCGGATCGTCTGGGCGGGACGCGGGGTCGACGGCGGGCGGGCGTTCCGCACGAAGGGTGACGCCAACGCGAGCGCGGACCCGTGGCGGTTCGAGCTGCGCGGGCGGACCCAGGCACGCGTCGTCTGGCACGTCCCGTGGGTGGGGCACGTGCTGTCGGCCCTCTCGGTCCGGTGGGTGCGGGTGCTGGTGATCGGCGTGCCCGCGGCGCTGGTGGCAGCCGGGCTGGTGGCCGGCGCGTGGCGCGACGCGCGGGCGGCGGGGGAAGCGGCCACGTGAGGGCGATCGTCGCCGCGGCCGCGCTGGCGGCCGTGCTCGCGTCGTGCGTGACCGAGCCGGCGAGCGCCGGCGAGTACACCGTGCAGGCCTGCACGGACGAGGTGGATCGCAACGACGCCCTGACCGCCGGCTGGAACGGCCACGCGTCGGTCGCCCCGGCCACGGGCTGCCTTCCGCTCGCCGGCGTCTTCGGCGGACTGCGCATGGGCGCCTTCACCGCCTACGCCGACGGCGGGTACTGGAGCCTGTGCGCCCCGGCGGGGACGCGGATCACGGGCTGGAGCGCGTCGCACAGCTCGTGGTGGTACGGGTCCGGCTACCGGCGCCAGGTCGACACCGGCCCGTGCGGCGGCTACAGCCTGCTGCGCGCCGACCCGCTGCCCCCGAGCCCGGCCGGCGAGTCGAAGACCGGCTGGCTCGACTGGTCCGGGACAGCGAACGCCGCCGGCATCCGGTTCACCACCTGGTGTGCGCTCGACCCCTGCACCGGCGCCTACGGCTTCACCGAGCTGCGCAACCTCCGGTTCCGGATCGACGACCCGACGCCGCCCTCGCTCACCGGGCCGCGCGGGCTGTTCGGCCAGCCCGGGTGGGTGCGGGGCGGTTGGGACGTTGCCTTCGACGCGGCCGACCCGACCGGCATCCGCACGCTGGAGGCCGAGGTCGACGGGGGCGAGTGGGCGACGCAGGCGCTGCCCTGCCAGCCCGACGGCGCGATCACGCGGCCGAACCCGTGCGAGCAGACCGCGGCTTCGTTCGCCCGGTCGCTCGACACCCGCGCGCTGGCCGACGGCGAGCACACCCTCGCGCTCTCGGCGAGCGACGGCGGGTCGAATCGCAGCGATCCGCGCACGCACGCGTTCCGCGTCGACAACACCGCGCCGGACGCCACCGCGCGGGTGAGCGGGCGCGAGGTGACCTGGGCGGTCGGCGACACCGGGTCCGGGGTCGACGGAGCGTCGCTGGCCGCGACCTGGTCGGCCGACGGCGGGGCCACCTGGCGGCCCATGGAGGCCACCGGGTGGGACGCGTCCTCCGGCAACTACACCGCGCGGCTGCCGGCGGCGATGGGCGACGGCGTCGCGCGCGTCAGGCTGTCCGGCGCCGACACCGCCCGCCCGGGCGGCAACGAGTTCGCGAGCACCCGCTCCGTGCGCGTCGACCAGACGCCGCCGGTCGTATCGGTCGCCGGTGCCGGCAGCCCCGGGGTTCCCCACCCCGGTCCGGTCACCGTGACGCTGACCGCGCGCGACGAGGGAAGCGGCGTGCAGGAACTGCTCTGGCGCCTCGACGATCAGCCGGACTGGACCCGCGCAGGCGGCGACGAGGCCGAGGCCCGCATCAGCGGCTCCGGCGACCACGTCCTGCGCTGGTACGCCGTGGACCGCGCGGGCAACCGCTCCGCGGAGGAGAGCCGCGTCGTCTCCATCCAGGCGGGCGCGGACGGACCGCCGCCCTCGAGTGCGGACGCCGCCGGGTTCGGGGACCGGTCGGCCAGTCCGGGCACGACGTTCACCGCGGCCCGTCGCTTCGGGCCGCCCTGCCCGGAGGAGGCGACGATCGCGGCCGACCGATCTGCGCGCCTGGGCGACCGCGCGCTCTTGGTCGGCTTCCCGCTCCCGGCCGCCCCCGACTGCCAGGTCGCCGAGGCAACGCTGCGCGTCTACGCCACCGAAGCCGGCGCGGCCCCGGCCGAGGCCGTGCGCGCCGCTGCCGCATGGACGCCCGAGGACGCCGATCCCGACACCGCGCCGGGCGGGGTCGGCCCGGTCGCCACCGCTGTCGCCGCTGCGCCGGGGTGGGTGGAGTGGGACGTGACCGCCCAGGCCGGGGCGCTCTACCGCGTCGGCGACACCGGGCTCTACGTGCGCGGTCTCGCCACCGACCGCCCGGCGGAGCTGACCGTGAGGTTCGCGGAGTGAGGCGCACCGCCTGTGCCGTCGCCGCGCTGCTCGCCACCGCGGGCGCAGCCGCGGCGCTCCCGGATCGCGACGGCACGGGGAGCCCGCGGCCGGTGCTCGCGCGCGTCACCGCGCCGCTCGCGCATTCGAACTCCCGCGACGGCCACGCGATCCTGTCCGCGGACGGATTGCGCCCGGGCGATCGCCGCTCCGGCGAGGTGACGCTGCGCAACCACGGCGGGCCGGGGCAGTTGGCCCTCGTCACCCGCGCCGCGGGCCCGCTGGCCGGCCGGCTCAGGCTGACCGTGACCGACACGGGCGGTGGGCCGGCGCTGATCGACGCGCCGCTCACCGGCGTGCCCCCGTGCCAGGTGCTCGACGATCTGCCCGAGGACGCTTCGCGCGACTACCGCTTCACGGTGGCCTTCGAGCGGGGCGCCGGCGACGACGCCTACGCGGGCGCGTCCGCGCGCGCGGACTTCGAGTGGCTCGACCGCTGCGAGCCGACGCCGACGCCGACCACGGCGCTGGCGCTCGGCGACACCCGGCTCGCGGTCGAGCCCGGCCCCTACCGCTTCTCCGGGCCGACGGGCACGGCGCGGGTGGCGGTCCGCTGCGCCGAATCGCCCTCGGGCTCGTGCGCGGGCCGGATCGAGCTCGAGCGCCGGAGCCCGGGGCAGGGCCGCGGCATCGCGCTCGCGGTGGGTCGCTTTCGCGTCGGGGCGGGCGCCCGGCGGGTGGTCACCCTGCGCCTGAACGCGCGCGCCCGGCGCCGGATCCGCAGCCGTGGGTTCGTGCCGGTGCGGGCGTACGTGACCGCGACGGACGCCTCGGGTCGCAGGCACCGCGCGGCCTATCGCGACCGGCTGCTGTACGGGCGAGCGCGCCGGTGACCGGCGGCTACGCCCGGCGGCGGCGGGCCGTCTTCTGCATTGCCGCGGGAGCCGGCACGGGCGGCTCGTGGGGCAGCGGGTTCGCGGCGGCCGGCCGCATGCCGTCGAGGGCCAGGGCCAGGTAGCGGGTCCAGAGCTCGGGCTGTGCATCGAGGCGCCAGCGCGGCATCCGGGCCGCGACCTGGCTGAGCACGGCGATGTCGTCGGCCACCACGTCGTCGCGTACGACTCCGGCCTCCTGGGCGCGGCTCAGGATCCGCCCGACGGTGCCCAACAGGCGCTCCTTGGACTCGCGGGCGATCGGGATGAACTCGGGCGTCCCGTGGATGACCTCGTAGAAGCCGCGATCGCGGGCGATCGTCTCCGCGAAGGCCCGCACGGTGTCCTCGAATGCCTGCCACGGGTCGTCTTCGGACTCGATCTGGTCGACCGCGTCGGCCAGGCGGCAGACGCCGTCCTCGATGACCGCCGCGAGCAGGTCCTGCTTGGTGGGGAAGCGCCGGTAGAGCGTGCCGACCCCGACGCCCGCCGCGCGCGCGACCGCGTCCACCCCGACGCCCAGCCCGTGCTCGGCGAACACCTTGCGGGCGGCGTCGAGGATGCGGCGCCGGTTGCGCTCGGCGTCTGCCCGCAGGGCTCGCGGCTCCGTTGCCATTGCCGCACAGCATAGACAAACCGGAACGATCCGCTCCGGTTTTGCTAGATTCCGCCGATACGGAAGCGGAGCCTCCGCTTCCGCATATTGCGCTCCGCCGTCCGCCATTCCGCCGTCCGCCGTCCAATTCCCATGACCCACACCGTCCACGGCCGCCCCGTCGCACCCGTCCTCGGCGCCCTCCTGCTGGCGTCGCTCGCCTACTCGCTGTCGCAGACGATGGTGGCGCCCGCGCTGCCCCACATCACGACCGAGTACGACACGACGACGTCCAGCTCCGCATGGGTGCTGACCGGCTACCTGCTGTCGGCCTCCGTGTGCACGCCGCTGGCCGGCAAGCTCGGCGACCTGTTCGGCAAGGGGCGCGTGCTGACCTGGGTGCTGGCGATCTTCTCGCTCGGGTCGATCGTGTGCGCGACGGCCGGCTCGATCGAGCAGCTCGTAGCCGGCCGCCTGATCCAGGGCGTCGCCGGTGGCGTCTTCCCGCTGGCCTTCGGGATCATCAACGACGAGCTGCCCGCGGAGAAGCGTGCGGTCGCGATCGGGCTGGTGTCGGCGATGTTCGGCATCGGCGGCGGAATCGGCCTGCCGCTGTCCGGAGTCATCGTCGACCACGCCCACATGTCGTGGCTCTTCTGGATCGGCCTGATGGCGCTGCCGGCGGCGGCCGCGGCCTGGCGCCTCGTGCCGCCCTCGCCCGCCCGCGATCGCGTGCGCGTCGACTGGACGGGCGCGGTCGTCCTGTCCGTGGGACTGGCCGCGGTGCTGTTCGGCATCTCGCGCGCGAACGTGTGGGGCTGGGACTCCGCGAACACGCTCGGGCTGCTGGCCGGCGGCGTCGCGGTGCTGGCGTTCTTCGGCTGGCTCGAGTTGCGCACCACCGATCCGCTCGTCGACATGCGCGTGTTCGCCGAGCGGCCCGTGCTCGCCACCAACGGGACGGCGTTCCTGGTCGGGATCGCGATGTTCTCGTCGTTCCTCCTGATCCCGCAGTTCGCCCAGACCCCCGACGGGTCGGGTTACGGGTTCGGCATGTCGGTCACCGAGGCCGGCCTGCTGATGCTGCCGAGCGCGGGCGTGATGCTGATCGCCGGCCCGATCGGCGGCTGGCTCGGCAACCGCGTCGGCTTCCGCGCGGTGCTCGCCACCGGCACGGTGCTCGCGGCCATGTCGTTCCTCCTGCTGGCGACCTCCCACTCACACGTCTGGGAGTTCCTCGTCGCCGGCGTGCTGCTGGGCTTCGGCATCTCGTTCGCGTTCGCGGCGATGGCCAACCTGATCGTCGCCGCGGTCGACCCGGGCGAGGTCGGGATCGCCACCGGCATCAACACCGTCACCCGGACGATCGGCGGCGCGTTCGGGTCGGCACTGGTCACCGCGCTTCTCACCGGCGAGACGATCCCGGGCACCCGGCCGCCGATCCCCACCGAGACCGCCTACACCCAGGCGTTCGCGATGGCCGCCGTGGGTGCTCTCCTCGCGCTCGCGGCCACGCTGGCGATCCCGCGAGTGCGCGACAAGCGCGCCGCGGCGCGCGTCCGCGCGGCGCAGCCCGAAGCGGCCTGACGCTAGGGTCCCGCCCGTGCCGCACGCCGAGGTCAACGGGCAGCGCCTGTACTACGAGGTCCACGGCGAGGGCGAGCCGCTCGTGATCGTCATGGGGCTGGGCGGCGACCTGCTGGCATGGGCGCGCCAGATCCCGGACTGGTCGACCAGGTACCGGCTGATCGCGATCGAGAACCGCGACGTGGGCCGCTCGTCCTACGCCGACGGCCCCTACGAGATCGCCGACATGGCGGCGGACACGCTGGCCGTGGTCGACGAGCTCGGCATCGACACGTTCCACCTGCTGGGCGTCTCGATGGGCGGCGCGATCGCGCAGAACCTCGCGCTGTCCACGCCCGAGCGCGTGCGGACCCTGACCCTGTGCGTCACCTGGGGCGGCAGCGGCCCCTACGGCGCAGCCCGCTCCGAGGTGCTGGGCCGCCAGTACGCCCGGATGTCGACCGAGGAGCAGGTGGACTTCCTGATGCTCCTGACGATGTCGGAGGAGTTCTTCGCGAACTCGGAGGCGGTCGCCTGGCTCAGGGGCATGATCCTCAGCAACCCGAACCCGCAGAAGAGCGAGGGGTTCGTCCGCCAGCTCGACGCCTGCGGGCGCCACGACCTACGCGACCGGCTCGGCGATCTCTCCATGCCGGTGCACGTGATCGGCGCCGCGCACGACCAGATGGTCCCGCCCTGGAAGTCGACCGAGCTGGCCGATCTGATCCCGGGCGCGAAGCTCACGATGATCGACCGTGGGCCGCACATGGTGAGCATCGAGGACGCCGAGTCGTTCAACGCGGCCGTGGTGGAGCTTCCTCGAGCAGCACGCGGGCTCGCCCGCGCCGTCCCAGGCCTGAATCCGCGCCGCGCGGGCGTGACCAGCGTCACACCGCAAGCGGGCAACCTTCCGCGCGTGCAGGCGTTTCAGTGTCTGCCGTCATGACCGTCGCCTCCCCCGAGATCGATCAGCAGCAGCCGCCCGTGCCCGCGCCCCCCGCGGAGCAGCCGGTGTTCGCCGCAACCACCCCGCGGCGCCGCCGCGCGCTCCGGACCCTCGCGATCGCAGCCGCGGCGATCGCGGCGGCCTGGCTGATCGCGCTCGTCCTCGGTGTCTTCGGCTTCGACGCCCTGCCCGGCATCACCCTGCCCGGTGAGAAGCAGGCGAGCGGCACCGGCGACGCGCCCGCCGGCGCCCCGGCCCCCCACCGCCGCGCCGGGCGCCTGACCCACGGCGCGGCCGCCTCCCTGCCGACGAAGGCGAAGACCACCGAGCTGCGGCACGAGATCGCCCGCCGCGCGAGCTCGCAGGAGCGCCGTTCCACCCGCGCCCAGGGCGACAGCGCATGCGTCGACCCGCGGTCCCTCGTCGCCGGCGTCCTCGGCCCCGGGTGCGGCCACGCCGCAGGCTCCGGCGAGCGCCGCCACCCCCGGCACCGCCGCGGGCAACGGCACGGGGCGGCCCGCGGCTCCGGGTGACCGGCGCTCGCCGAGCGCGACGCCGGGCGGCCGCAGCGGCACCGCGACGGCACCGGCCACCACGACCACCACCAGCACGTCGCCCGGCCACTCGGCCGACGCCCCCGGCACCAACCGCTGAGGATCCCGATGCGCAGCGGGCAGGCGCGGGAGCAGCGGGCGGCCTGGGTCAGGCGCCGCATCTGGCGACCGAAGCCGCACTGGCTGCTGCTCGCCTTCCTGGCGACGGCGATGATCGTGCTGCTCGGCGTGCAGGGGCTCGCCACGCGGACCACCCAGCACAGCGGCACGCCCTCCGGCCCGGCCGACGGGTCCCCGCTCGCGGACGCCGGCCCGATCCTGTATCAGGGCCCCGACGGCCTGACCTCGCGCGGCCGTGATCCGGGCCGCCGCATCGCGCTGACCTTCGACGACGGCCCCGACCCGAAGTGGACGCCGCGGATCGCGGCGACTCTGAAGCGCCTGCGCGTCCCCGCCACGTTCTTCGTCGTCGGCAGCCACGTGGCCCGCGACACCGGCATCGTCCGCGACCTGCACCGCGACGGGTTCGAGATCGGCAACCACACGTTCACGCACGCCGACCTGGCGGCCCTGCCGAAGTGGGAGCGCACGCAGCAGCTGAGCCTGACGGCGAACGCGATCGCGGGTGCGACCGGCGTCCGCCCTCGCCTGATGCGCCCGCCGTACTCCGCGTCGCCGGCGGCCGCGACGCCGGACCAGGCCGCAGCGTTCGAAGACATCACGAAGCAGGGTTACGTGGTCGCGCTCACCGACCTCGACGGCCGCGACTGGAGCCGGCCGGGCGCGGCGGAGATCGCCCGCAACATCACGCCTACCGACGGCCAGGGCGGGCTCGTGCTGCTGCACGACGGCGGCGGCGACCGGTCCCAGACGGTCGAGGCGCTCGAGCGCGTCGTTCCCGAGCTCCGGCGCGACGGCTACGAGTTCGTCACCGCGTCGCAGATCGCCGGGCTCGACCGCGCGCAGGCCGAGCCGCGTGGCGGGCGGCTGGCAGCGAGACCCGCGGCCGGCTGCTGCTGGGCACCCTCTGGCTGTCCCGCGTCGTGACCGACCGTGCTCACGATCCTGCTCATCCCCATCGCCGTCCTCGCGCTGCTGCGCATGGCGCTGCTGTTCGTCTTCGCCCGCCGGCACGCGCGGGCGTTCGCCGGGACGCGCGCGCAACGACGACTTCACCCCGCCCGTGTCCGTGCTGGTGCCGGCGTTCAACGAGTCGGTCGGCATCGAGCGCGCGGTGCGCTCGCTGGCCGGACAGCGACTACCCGGAGTTCGAGGTGATCGTGGTGGACGACGGGTCGACCGACGGCACCGCCGACCTGGTCGATGCGCTCGACCTGACCGGGGTTACCGTGCTCCGCCAGGCGAACGCCGGCAAGCCCGCCGCGCTCAACCGGGCCATGGCCGTCGCGCGGCACGACGTGCTGGTCACGGTCGACGCCGACACGGTGTTCGAGCCCGACACGCTGCGGCGGCTGGTCGTCCCCTTCGAGCGCACGGACGTGGGCGCCGTGTCGGGCAACACCAAGGTCGGCAACCGGCGCGGCCTGCTCGGGCGCTGGCAGCACATCGAGTACGTGCTGGGCTTCAACCTCGACCGCCGCCTGTACGACGAGCTGCGCTGCATGCCGACGGTGCCCGGCGCGATCGGCGCGTTCCGCCGCGAGGCGCTGGTCGACGCCGGCGGGTTCTCCGGCGGCGACGCTCGCCGAGGACACCGACATCACGATCGCCGTCGGCCGCGCGGGCTGGCACGTCGCGTACGTCGAGGACGCGCGCGCGTGGACCGAGGCGCCGCCGTCGCTGTCGGCCCTGTGGCGCCAGCGCTACCGCTGGTCGTTCGGGACGATGCAGGCGGTGTGGAAGCACCGGGCGGCGCTGTGGCGCCGGGGCGAGTGGCGCATCGGCCGGATCGGCCTGCCGTACCTGGTGCTGTTCCAGATCGCGCTGCCGCTGCTCGCGCCGCTGATCGACCTGTTCGCGCTCTACGGGCTGGTCTTCCTGGACCCGCTGCCGGTGCTGGCCTACTGGCTGGGGTTCAACCTGATCAGCGTCGCGCTGGCTGTGTACGCCTTCCGGCTCGATCGCGAGTCGCTCAGGCCGCTGTGGGCGCTGCCGCTCCAGCAGATCGTCTACCGGCAGCTCATGTACCTGGTCGTGATCGAGTCCGTGATCAGCGCGGTGAAGGGCACGCGGCTGCGCTGGCAGAACATCGAGCGCACGGGCGACGTCGAGCTGCCACCCGAGGACTCTCCCGCGCGAGAGCCCGTCGCCAGGGGCTGAGCGGCCGCCGTCCCGCACGGCGGCCGCCCTCCCATGGTGGCGTCAGTGCATAGCGGCGGTACGGAAGCCGCGCCATTCTGGCGTGTGCTCCCAGTCCGCGTCGGTCTCGCGCAGGACCGCGAGGCCCGTGGCGCCGAGGCCCACCAGCAGCAGCGCGGCGCCGATCAGCCCCACGGGGATGCTCGCCGCGAGGGCCGCGATCACGAGCATCACCGGGGCGATGCCGATCATCGCCGCCATCCAGCCGTCGACCACCTTCGCGCCGAACATGCCCATGCTCAGCACCAGGTAGCCGGCGGCGGTCAGCACCGGCATCCAGAACAGCACCAGCGCCGACCCGAACGAGTCGACCAGGCCCTGGTAGGCGGTGACGTCGGAAGGCTGCACGCCGTCCTTCGTCATCTGCCAGAGCATGAAGCCGACGCCCATCTGGCACAGCCAGGCCGCTAGGCCCGCGAACGCGAGCGTGCCGCCGATCGCCGCGTGCGCCGGCCTGCGCTCACGCAGCATGTGCATGAGGCCGAGCGTCGCGACGATCGCGCACACGACGGCAGCCGCCGACAGCAGCGTCGCCGCCATGAAGCGATCGGCGTGCGCGGCGATCGAGCCGAGTTGCGCGCCCTCGTCCGTGTGCAGCTTCGGCGTCACCACGTACGCCAGCAGCGCGAACAGAGGCGCACCGATCATGGCCGCTCCCGCGACCATCTTGCGGAAGTGGTGCGAGTCCGAGAATCCGCCCATGGAAACCCTCCTTCGGGTGACCGGTTGGTTCAGGCGATGGATCTACACCGCGATGGTGCGAATCGTTACAAGCTCTCGGGTGGGGCTCAGCGGGCCTCGGCCAGTGAGCGGACGACTGCCTCGTAGAAGCCCTCGCCGTTGCGCCCCTCGGTGATCTCCACGTGCGACCGGCCGCCGATCGCCGCGCGGATCTCCGGGTCCTTCTCCACCGCGTTCGCCACGAGGAAGAAGCGGCCCACCACCTCGGCCACCTCCAGGTCCTCGCGCGAGTCGCCCACCGCGATGCACTCCTCCGGTGCGTAGCCGCGGATCTGCATGTGCCGGGCGACCGCGCGCGCCTTCGACGCTCCGCGCGGCATCAGGTGGTAGGCGTGCACCGGCCCTTCGAAGTTCAGGCCGCCGCGCTCGCCGATCACGCCGTTGTCGACCAGGCGCAGCGCGTCATGGCCGTGGGCGTCGAGCACGTCGTTGGCCTCGGCCACGTCCACCGACCCGCGCAGCAGGTGGGAGATCGTGCGCTCCCGGTGCCAGGGCGTGTGGTACTCGAGCCGGCCTCGGTAGTGCCCGAGCAGCAGCATCGGCGCTCCGGAGGCGTCGATGATCTGGAAGAGGTCGCGGTCGCCTTCGGGGACCAGGCCGTCGGTCAGGAGCTCCTCCTCGCCGTCGACGACCAGGGCGCAGCCGACCTCGTAGATGAACGAGCGCTGGCCGAGCAGCCGCGCCGCCGCCAGGACCGAGGACTTGCGCCGGCCCGACTTCATCACGACCTCGGCTCCCGACCCGCTCGCACATCTGCAGCGCCCGCATCGGCAGGTCGGTCCAGTTTCCCTCGGCGTCGTGCACGAGCGAGCCGTCCCTGCCGAGCAGGGTGCCGTCGAGATCGGTGTACACGCAGCGGATCGCCACGCGCCAACTATGGCAAGGGGCGAACTCCCGGGCTGTGCTCACTGACACCCCATACCATCGCTGACGCGATGGCCGTCCGAGCTTCCCAGAGCCTGCCCTGGCACGACGTCATCGACGCCGGGCGCGACAACCAGCTCGTGCGCGAGGCGCGCTACGGCGCGCGGGCGCCCGAGGAGGAGCGCCTGCCGGACGACCTGCACCCGGACCTGACCGAGTCGCTGCTGCGCACGGGAGTGGACCGGCTCTACTCCCACCAGGCCGAGTCACTGCGCGCCGCCCGCGAGGGCCACACGATCGTCACCACCGGCACCGCGTCGGGCAAGTCGCTGGCCTTCAACCTGCCGGTGCTCGACACGCTGGCCCACGACCGCAAGTCGCGCGCGCTCTACCTCTACCCGACCAAGGCGCTCGCGCAGGACCAGGCGCGCAAGCTCGCGGAGCTGCGCGCGCCGTTCCTGCGCCACGCGATCTACGACGGCGACACGCCGAAGGACGAGCGCGGCCCGATCCGCCAGCGGTCGAACCTGATCCTCACCAACCCGGACATGCTCAACGTGTCCGTCCTGCCGAACCACCGGCTGTGGGGCGACGTGCTGGCCAACCTGGCCTGGATCGTCGTCGATGAGGCGCACGTCTACCGGGGCGTGTTCGGGTCGCACGTGGCGAACGTCCTGCGTCGCCTGCGCCGCGTCGCGCGCGCCTACGGCACCGATCCGCGCTTCGTGCTGACGAGCGCGACGATCGCCAACCCGCTCGAGCTGGGGGAGGGGCTGACGGGCCACGACCTGACGCTGGTCGACAAGGACGGTGCGCCGCACGCCGAGCGTCGCGTGGTGATGTGGAACCCCGAGCTGATCGACGAGAAGTCCGGCAAGCGCCGCTCCGCGCTCGGCGAGGCCGCCGATCTGCTGGCCGACCTGATCGAGCGCGACGTGCGGACGATCTGCTTCATGAAGTCACGCCGCGGCGTCGAGCTGATGCAGAAGTTTGCGAGGCTCAGGCTGGAGGACCGCGGGCGCGCGGACCTGGCCGAGCGGATAGCGCCCTACCGCGCCGGCTACACGCCCCAGCAGCGCCGCGAGATCGAGCGCCGCCTGGCCGAGGGCGAGCTTCTGGCCGTGTGCGCCACCAGCGCCCTCGAGCTGGGCATCGACATCGGCGAGCTCGACGCCGCGATCTGCGTGACGTTCCCCGGCACGGTCGCGAGCCTGCGCCAGATGTGGGGCCGCGCCGGCCGCCGCCGCACCGGCCTGGCCATGTACGTCGCGGGCGAGGACGGCCTGGACCAGTTCTTCTGCCGCCACCCGGACGAGTTCCTCGACCGGCCCGTCGAGCGGGCGATCCTGGACTACGAGTCCGAGGAGATCCACCTGGCGCACCTGGCCGCCGCCGCGCACGAGCTGCCGCTGACGGACGAGGACGCGGAGATCCTGGGCCCGCGCTGGGACGCCTACGCGCGGAGGCTGGTCGCCCTGGGCGAGCTGCGCGAGCGCCACGGCGTGTTCACCCCGCGCGGCCACGGCTTCGCCGCCGGGCGCATCGCGCTGCGCAGCTCATCGACCGACGCGTACGGCGTCGTCAACCACAACGACGGGGAGCTGGTCGGCACCGTCGAGGCCGGCAGGGCGTTCTCCACGATCCACCCCGGCGCGGTCTACATGCACCTGGGCGCCTCCTACGAGGTCGACGAGCTCGAGCTGCACGACCGCCGCGCTCTGGTCAAGCCGTTCCTCGGCGACTGGTACACGCAGCCCAAGACCGAGACCGACACGTTCATCGAGGAGGTCCGCGAGCAGCGGATGATCGGCGACGTCGAGCTGAACTTCGGCGTCGTGTCGGTGGCCGAGGAGGTCGTCGCCTACCAGCGCAAGCGGGTCACCGACCACGAGCCGATCGACCTCCAGCCCGTCGAGCTGCCCGAGCAGCAGTTCGTCACCCAGGCGCTCTGGTACGTGATGCCCGAGAAGCTGTTCAAGGAGGACTTCCCGCTCGACGTCCTCCAGGGGTCGCTGCACGCCGCCGAGCACGGCCAGATCGCGGTCCTGCCGCTGATCGCGATGTGCGACCGCTGGGACATCGGCGGCCTGTCGACCGCGTACCACCCACAGACCGGGCGACCGACGATCTTCATCTACGACGGACACCCGGGCGGCGTGGGCATCACGCGCACCGGGTTCCACGCGTTCGAGCGCCTGGTCGACGACGCGCTGCGGCTGATCTCCGAGTGCCCATGCGAGTCGGGCTGCCCGTCGTGCGTGCAGTCGCCCAAGTGCGGCAACCTGAACGAGCCGCTCAACAAGAACGGGGCGATCGAGCTGCTGAAGCGCGTCGGCGGGGTCTGATCAGGCGAGCGTGCCGGGCGGCAGCACGAAGCGGCGCGGCTTCTCCGAGCCGGGCCGACTGGTGTCCGTGAGCCGTTGGCCGTGCAGGCCTTGCCGCGCACCCTTCGGAGCGGCCGCGACGACCTCCTCCGGCTGGCCGCCGTGCTCCTCGATCCACTTCATGACCTGAGCGAAGCCGTCGCCCTCGGCCAGGATCGCCACGCGCTCGACGACATCGCCTCCGGAGGGATGGGGCCGCGCGAGCCGCGTGACCAGAGTGCGAATGTCGTCGTCGTCCATGACACCCACCCTAGTCGTGTCCTCGTAGGGTGTCCGCGCATGAGCCGCCTCCGCGTCGCAGTGCCGCTGCTGATCGCGGCGGCGGTACTTGCTCCCTCGCCTGCGCGGGCGGCGCAGGAGCCGGCGCGGGAGGTGTCGCTGAACTGGGTCGGCGACATGGCGTTCTCGCGCGGCGCCGGGCTCCCGCCGAACGGCGGCAAGGGCTACTTCGGGGACGTGACGCGGTACCTGCGCGCCGGCGACCTCACGACCGGCAACCTGGAGGGGACGCTGGGGCGCGCCTCACTCACCAAGTGCCGCGGCGACTGCCACGAGTTCCAGGCGCCGCCCTCGTACGCGCGCGTCTTCCGCCGCGCGGGCTTCGGCCTGCTGAACCTGGCCAACAACCACTCGCACGACGCGGGCGACGCCGGCCTGCGGGAGACCAGATCGGCGCTCCGGCGCGCGGGCGTTGCTGACACGGGCCTGAACGGGCAGATCACCGTCCAGGAGGTCGGCGGGCTGCGCGTCGCGTTCCTGGGCTTCGCGCCCTACCGCTGGGCGTCGCCGCTGCTCGACATCGGCGCGGCGAGGTCCCTCGTCCGGCGCGCCTCCCGGCGCGCCGACATCGTCGTGGTCTTCACGCACGGCGGCGCCGAGGGCGCCGGCGCGGCGCACACGCCCCACGGCACCGAGCATGCCTTCGGCGAGAACCGCGGGGCCACGCGTGCGTTCGCGCACGGCGTGGTGGACGCGGGCGCCGACGCCGTGCTGAGCTCGGGGCCGCACGTCCTCAGGGGGATCGAGTGCTACCGGCACTCGATCGTCGCGTACTCGCTCGGCAACTTCGCGCCCTACCGGACGCTGTCGACCAGCGGGATCCTCGGGCTGAGCGGGGTTCTCAACCTCGAGCTGTCGCGTAACGGCCGCTTCACCGGCGGCCGGCTGTGGCCCGTGCGCCTGGAGCGCCCCGGCATCCCGCGCCGCGACGGCAAGCGAGAGGCTGTGAAGCTCGTGCGCCGCCTGTCGAAGCAGGACTTCGGCCGCCGCGCCTGCGCCGTGTCGAGCACCGGGCGCATCAAACCCCGCTGAGTTCAGCCGCGCCGTCGTGCGGGTATTCAGGACGCATGCGTCGCTGGGGGCCGATGCTGGTGGGGGTGCTGATCGCGGCCGCGTTCCTGGCGGCCCCGCTTGCCGCGCACGCGCAGGGCGTCGACAAGACGTGTGAGCTGACGGCCACGCGCTTCGACGCCGACACCGTCAACGTCCTCTTCCCCGACAGCTCGGCGCAGTACTGGTCGGCGGGGTACCAGGCGGTGCCGGGCACGCGGATCCGGATCGACGGGATCTTCCCGTACGCCCGCTACACGTCGTGGAACGTCTACGACCCGGTGCTGCGTCCGTTCGCGAAGAAGTCGGACTTCGAGCTCGTCCCGGATCCGGGCAGCGCGAACCCGTTCCTGCCCGGCGCCGATCGCACGACCTCGGTCGACCAGCGCCACTACACGCTGTTCATCACTTTCGATCCCGAGGACCACCCGGGGCCGAACACGATCTACGTCGATCCGGCCAAGAACCCGAGCGGGGTCTTCACCCTGCGCGTGTATGTCCCCGACCAGGGGCGCGATGTCACCGGAGGCGTGGGACTCCCGCAGGTCACGTGGGAGCCGGCGTCGTCGAGCGCTCCGCCCCCGGTCACATCGCCGTGTCGCGACGCCGAGAAGCCCTCCAGCACGACGCTGACCGAAGCGTATGCAGCAATGGCGGGGCCGGCCGGCGGTCCGCCGTTCCCGGGCCGCAACCCGCCCGTGTGGCACAAGTTCGAGAACCTCTGCTACTCGGGCCGCGATCTGCTGTTCGACAACGAGATCGGGGACCAGGTACCGGACTCCGGCCAGGACCCGTGTGAGGGCTTCGGCAACGGAGGCTTCCTCTCGAACATCGACAACGCCTACGTCTATGCATTCATGACCCGCGGGTTCGGCCCGATCGCGGTCTTCCGCGGCAGGGCGCCGACGTTCGCGGCGACCTATCCCAGCGCCCCCGTCATGCCGAGCGGCGTTCAGCTGCGCTACTGGTCGTTCTGTCAGAACGATCCGTACACGCAGCGCTACATCGGCTGCCGCCGCGACGACCAGGTGCGCGTGGACGGCGCCGGCAACTACACGATCGTCGTATCCCAGGCAGCGGACTGGCCCAAGGCGGCGCAGCAACGGTGCCGCTCAGCGAGCTGGATCCCGTGGGGCCCGCAGCCCGAGGGCGTGATGCTCTACCGGCACATGCTCCCCGACCCGAGTTTCGGCGAGGCGATCCAGAACGTCACTCGCGGCCAGGAGGCCGCGCAGATGGGCGCCTACTACCCGACCGCGCGCTACTTCAGCAGCTGGCAAGCCGCCGCCAAGTCGCTCTGTTAGATCCGACGGCGTAGCGTCCCGCCCGGAAACCACGAAGGGGGAGCACATGGCCGGCGAGATTTCCTTCATCGAACTAGGCGTCGGCGATCCCGAGCGCGGGCGCGCGTTCTACGAAGGGCTGTTCGCCTGGAGCTTCGAGCCGGCGGCGCAGGGCTTCGGGATCCAGATGCCGAACGTCGCCGGCGGCATGCACGGCGGCGACGCCGAGGCCGCGCCGTACGTGTTCTTCGCCGTCGACGACATCGAGCAGGCGGTCGAGCGCGTCAGGTCGCTCGGCGGCTCTGTCGAGGAGATGGATGTCGAGGGCGACGAGGAGGCACAGGCCAAGTTCGGTCGCTTCAAGCTGTGCCGGGACGACCAGGGCTCGAAGTTCGGCCTGCATCAACGCCCGAGCACGTGACCCCACAACGACCGGCGCCCGCCGGGGGCGGGCGCCAGTGGGCAAAGCGGGTGAGGTGTGGGGCCTACACGCGGGAGGGCTTCGCCTCGAGCTTCTGAGCGACCTTCGTGGGGTGGGAAGTCCCCGCGTGATCAAGCTCCAGCTGAAGGGTGGTCAACTTCATGCTCGTAGCTTCGCCCTTCGCCGGGCCCCTTACATCGGGGAAGTCCCCTGACCTGCACCCCAATCTTTCGGGGGATCGTCCCTAAGGGTCCCGAAGCCGCTAGCCGTGCGCCGTCGGCCTGAGCACCCGGCGCACCTCGCGCCGCAGCCGCTCCTCGAGCGTGCCCTCGCGGAAGATCGCCCAGCTGATCAGCGCGCCGTTGTAGGCGTTCACCACGCTGTCGGCCAGCGCGTCGGCGTTCGTGCCGCGCGTGAGCTCGCCGGCCAGGACGGCCTCCACCACCAGATCCGCTGTCAGCTCGCGCATGCGGCGCATGCTCGCCAGCGAGCGCTCGTGGAACTCCGGATCGCTCAGGTCGATCTGCAGAAACGCGATCGAGTTGGCCAGCGCCTCCGGGGTCTGCACCGGGCGCGTCAGCTCGACCAGCGCGTCGACCAGTGCGTCCAGCGGCGAATCGCTCTCGGAGCGCGCGCGCTCGAAGACCTCGGGCCAGCGGGATGCGGACCGCTCGCTCATCGCCAGCAGCAGCCCGCGCTTCGACCCGAATCGCTGCACCAGCGTCGGTGCGGACAGGCCGACCTCCTCGGCCACCCGCTGGAGCGTCAGCCCTGCCGGCCCGACGCGGTCGACCACGCCGGCCGCCGCATCCAGCACCGCCTCGTCGTCGACCGTCCGCGGGCGGGCCATCAGTCGACCAGCTTGCGCTGCATTCCGTGGATCGCGACCCGCCAGGTCAGCAGGCCGAACGCCACGAGCGCGCCGTAGTGCCCCAGGTCGTCCCAGCTCCAGGTTCCGAACACCGCGTCGCGCACGAGCTGCACGCAGTGGTAGAGCGGGTTGACGTTGGCCGCGACCTGCGCCCACTCCGGGAGCTGATCGATCGGGAAGAACGTGCCCGCGACCAGGAACAGCGGCGTGATCACCGCGCTCGTCACGTACGAGAAGTTCTCGATCGACTTCAGGTAGGCGGCGATCGAGATCCCGAAGCAGGCCCAGCCGTAGCCGGCGGTGAAGCAGATCAGCGGGACGACGAGCATGCCCCAGCTCGGGTCGAGGCCGAACACGATCGCGACGAGCATCGGCGTGTTGCCGTACACGCCGGCGCGCATCGCGATCCACAGCGCCTCGCCCGTGACGAGCTCCTCCGTGTCGACCGGCGCGGCCAGGATCGCGTCGTAGGTGCGCTGGAACTGGTACTTGACGAACGTCGAGAACATTCCCGGGAAGACCGACGAGAACAGGACGGCGGTGGCCACCGTGCCGGTGCCGACGAACTCCACGTAGCGGTAGCCGCCGACCTGCGACACGAGCGACCCGAAGCCGAAGCCGAACGCGACCAGGTAGATCGTCGGCTCGACGGTCGCCGAGAAGGTCGTGCCGCGCCAGTAGGAGGAGAAGTTGACGACCTCGCGCACGAGCACGCCGGCGAGTGCCGGCCGCTCGAGGCGTCCCAGCCGCCGGGTCCGGCGCGGTGCGGGAGCCTGGGCGGCGACGTCGGCGGTGCTCACGCGATCTCCTCGCCGGTGAGCAGGACGAAGACGTCCTCGAGGTTGGCCGGGCGCCGCTCGCCGTCCGCCGCCGCGGGCGCGTCCCCATTGACGTTCAGCAGCGTGATCGACGTGCCGGTGCGGCGCGTCCGTATCCCGTCGGAGTGGGCGGCCGCCTCGACCTCGGCGAGCTTGGCCGGCGGGCCGTAGACCTCAACCGCCTCGCCGCCGGTGTGCTCGTGCACCAGCTCGGCGGGCGGGCCGGTGGCCACCGCGCGCCCGTGGGACATGATCACCACGGTGTCGGCCAGGCGCTCGGCCTCCTCGATGTAGTGGGTCGACATCAGGATCGACACGCCCTCGGAGCGCAGGCTGTCGATCAGCGCCCAGAGCTGCTGGCGCACCTGGGGGTCGAGGCCGACGGTCGGCTCGTCGAGCAGCACCAGCCGCGGGCGGTGGACGAGCGCGCGGGCCACGAGCAGGCGCCGCCGCATGCCGCCGGACAGCTCGTCGACCTTCGCGTCGCGGCGCTCGGTGAGGTGGGCGATCTCGAGCGCGCGCTCGACGGCGGCCGTGCGCTCGCGCCGGGGGACCCGGTAGAGGTAGGTGAAGACGAGCAGGTTCTGCTCGACGGTCAGGCTCGTGTCGAGGTTGTCGAGCTGGGGCACGACGCCGGACTCGGCCCGCGCGACCTTGGAGTCGTCCGGCAGGCGGTAGCCGAGGACCTCGATCTCGCCCTCGTCGGCGATCGCCTGCGCGGTGAGCAGCCTCATCGTCGTCGACTTGCCCGCGCCGTTCGGCCCGAGCAGGCCGACGCACGTGCCCTCGGGCACGTTCAGGTCCAGGCCGTCCACGGCGGTGATCGGCCCGTAGCGCTTGACGGCGCCGCGCAGTTCGATCGCGTTCGGCATCCCACTGACGCTAGTAGGCGTGACCTGACCCTCAACCACCGTCACCGGCGACGTGCTCCGCGTAGTGGGCGCCCCAGTCCGGGCGGGTGCCGTCGACGTCGTCGAATTCGTACTCGCGCGCGAGCTCCCAGCTCGACAGCGCCTGGCCGGCGAAGCGCGCGACGTCGGGGTCGCTCGCGAGGGCGACGACCGCCCGGCCGACGAAGTGCGGGGTCTCCGAGGCGGCGAAGTGACGGTCCTTCGCGATCCCGTCCCGCCACGTCTCGGCCGTGACGCCGAAGTAGTCGAGCATCGCCTCGCTGCGCAGGAACCCGGGGGTCAGCGCGAGCGCGGTCACCCCATGAGGGCGCAGCTCTTCGGCCTGGCCCTCGGCGAGCCGGATCAACGTCTGCTTGGCGATGTCGTAGTAGAGGTTGCCGCGGTAGCCCTCGCGGCCCGTGCCGTCGGTCATGTCGATGATCAGACCCTGCCCGCGGGCCAGGATCATCGGCGCGGCCAGCGCGCTCGTGATCAGGTGGGTGTCGATCGAGTTGTGGATCGCGAGCAGGCCCTCCGCAAGCGGGTGCTCCCAGAAGCGCTTGTCCTCGATCAGGGGATCGCCGCCCCAGATGTCGTTGACGAGCAGGTCCAGGCGGCCGTCCTGCTCCGACGCGATCCGCTCGACCAGCGCCTTGACCTCGTCCGGTTGCGTGTGGTCGACGCGCACGGCGATCCCGGTGCCGCCGGCGGCGGTGACCAGGTCGGCGGTGTCCTCGATCGTCTCGGCGCGGTTCATCGGCGAGCGGGCGGTGCGCGTGGTGCGGCCGGTCGCATAGACGGTCGCCCCGGCGGCGCCCAGCTCGACCGCGGTGCCGCGGCCGGCGCCGCGGGTGGCGCCCGTGACGAGCGCGACGGCTCCGTCGAGGGGGCGGGGGTCGGTCATCGCAGAGATAATAAATGAACGTTCGTAAATTCTGCAAGGGCCCTTGCAGCCGCTCCGGTGGCAGGGCCGTTGTGTCGACTGGGTTAATCGAATGCGCCTCTCTCCCCGGAGCGGAATTCCGGGCGCGCTTGCCGTCGCCCTCGCCCTCGTCGCCGGCGCCCCTGCCGCCGCCGCGACCTCCGGCGGGGCGACCGCACCGCCTGCCGGGTCGACCCCGGCGACGACCACCGCCCCCACCGGCGGCACCGCGCCGGGCGCCACCTCCGCCCAGCCCCGGGACGAGCGCAACCCCCGCCGCAGGGCGGCCGCCCGCCCCGAGCTCGTCCTCTTCCACGCGAACGCGCGGCGCTTCTACGACCTCGGCCGCCCGGCACGGATCGCCTTCCGCATCGACGGCCGCGGCAAGACCGTGCGCGTCAAGCTCCAGCTCCTGAGCGCGGGCAAGGCGATCCGGACCCTCGACCTGGGCGATCGGGCGACCGGGCGCACCCACAGCATCTCCCTGACGGGCCGCGAGGAAGGGCGCCTGCCCGAGGGCACGCTCGGCCTGCGGCTGAGCGCCCGCGACGCCCGCGGGCGCGGCCTGAGCCCGTCGAGCAAGGCCAGCTCGGTCGACCAGCTCGGCTTCTACTGGCACCGCTTCCCGCTCACCGGCGTCGTTCACCTACGCCCTCGACGAAGGCCGGTTCGGGGCCGGGCGCCCCGGTCACATCCACCAGGGCCAGGACGTGATGGCGCCCTCGGGCACGCCGATCGTCGCGCCGCGTGGCGGCGAGATCACCACCGTGGCCTACCAGGAGGGCGGCGCGGGCTACTACGTCGTCCTGCGGGCCGACGACGAGGACCGCACGTACGTCTTCATGCACCTGCTCGAGGGGTCGACCCGAGTGAAGGTCGGCGACAGGGTCGCCACCGGCCAGCGCCTGGGCGACGTCGGAGCCACCGGCGCCGCCAGCGGCCCGCACCTCCACTTCGAGGAGTGGGTGGGCGCGTGGTACGGCGGCGGGCACGCGATCGACCCGCTGCCCGACCTCCGCCTCTGGGACTCCTGGTCCTGACGCCCGGCGCTACTCGACCTTGAGCTTCGCGCGGGCGCGCATGCCGTCGGGCCCGGACGTGACGTAGCCGGTGATGTCGCCGATCGGCCCGGTGAAGAGCCCCGCCGCGCCGCCGCCCTGGCCGCTGCGCTCCAGGGCCATCTTCGCGATCGCCTCGCCGTCGGCCACGAACACCATCGAGCCCTTCGCCCCGCTCACGGGCCGGGCCTGAACAGCCGCGAGCCCCTTGGCCGCCGCGGGCGTCTTGCCGGCCACGAACAGGTCGTCGACCATCCCGAAGTAGACCTTGTCGCCGTCGCCCTGGGCGACCGCCAGGTCGCCCGCCTTCGACAGCTTCGTCTTGCCCGAGCCCCCGGACTCGACCATCGTGTCGATCGTCTTCTCCATCGCGGCGGGGTCGCGGACCGCGCTGCGAAGCGACCAGCTCCCGTCCAGCCCGCCGGCGACCGTCGTGTCGCCCGTGAACTGCTCGATCAGGTCCTGGTCGATGTCGATGCCCAGGTCGCTGCCCGCCTTCTTCTTGTTCTTCTCGTAGTCGCCGAAGCGGTCCGGATCGGTCGCGCCCACGACGCTCTGGACGAACTTGATCGACTGCGACAGGTCGCGCTGGGCGACGGAGTAGTCGCCGAAGCGGGCGAGCGCGGGCGACTGGTTCGCCGCCCGACAGCGGCAGGTCGCTCGGGGTCACGCCCTCCGTGCTGACGCGAGCGTCGAGCGCCAGCCCGTCGCCCTCCGCGTTCACCGTCACCCCGAACTTGCGCAGCCCGCCCACCCACGGCACCTTCCGCGCGGTCGCGGTCTCCGGGTCGGAGGCGAGCAGCGCCTGGGCGTCGCCGTAGACGCGCACGAGCGGGTCGGCCGGCAGGTCCTGGAAGGCGCCCTTGAAGTCCGCCTCGGTCAGCTTGTCGTCGCCGTCGTGGCGGTCGAACGCAGCCTGGAGCGCGGCCCGGTCCCGGGCGCCGACCAGCGTGTCGCCCTTGACCACCACGGTCGAATTGTTGCCCGCGTTCTCGTAGAGGGTCCCGCCCTCGAAGTCGCCGGCCTCCTTGAAGCCGGTGTCGCTGCCGACCGCCTTCTTCAGGTCGCCGCCCTCCGCCGTGTAGGTGAACACGTACTGGTCGGGCGCCGACTCGTCGGTCAGGGCGCGGGCGTCGGTCGCGCCGATCACCAGGTCGCCGCCCAGCAGAGGCTTGACGTCCTCGTCGAAGTTCGCTCCCTGCGCGTTGAACGCCTGCTTGATCTGGTTCTTGACCTGGCCGCCGAACGGGAAGCGCTTGAGGAGCTTGTCGAGGTTCTGGTACTGCGCGCCGTCGATGTCGGTGTCGAACGTCGCGACCAGTGGAGCGGACTTCGGCAGGTAGCCGAGCGCGTCGTCGAGCGAGCCCTTCGATCCGCCGTCGTCGTCGCCCCCGCCGCAGCCGGCGAGTACTGCGACGAGCGCCGCGAGCAGGAGTGCAGTCAACCGGCGGGTGTTCAACTGGGCCTCTCGATCAGTTCGATGCGGTACTCGTCGGGGTCGCGGACGAAGCAGATCCGCGATCCGCCCTCGCGGACCTGGTACGGCGGCCGCTCGGGCTCGATGCCGACCGACGCGAGCTGCTCCAGCGTGCCGTCCAGGTCGTCGACGGTCAGCGCGATGTGGCCGTAGCCGGTCCCGATCTCGTACGGGCCGTCCTGGTCCTTGTTCCAGGTCAGCTCCAGCCGGTCACCGTCGCCCGGGAGCCCCATGAAGACGTTGATCGCCTCGTCGCGGATCGGCAGCCGCCGCCGCTCCTCGAACCCCAGCTTCTCGTAGAACGACACGGACCGGTCGATCTCCTCGATCCGGTAGCAGGTGTGGATCAGCTCGCTCACTGCACCGCAACTTAGCGACCGCGGCACGCGAGCCGCGCAGGCGCAGCGCCGCTACGATCTGGCCGCTGCGGCGAGGTAGCTCAGTTGGTAGAGCACACGACTGAAAATCGTGGTGTCGCCGGTTCGATTCCGGCCCTCGCCATTTGGTGGCTGCGGGCGCACCGGCTGGCTGCGTCCTCGGGTCACTCGCTTGCTAGCGCAAGCCACGTGACGCCTGCGTCCTTGCCATCCGGGCGTCCTCGCAACCAAATGACGAGGGCTTCGCCCTCGCCATCCCTCGCCATAGCCCCACGCGCGGTGTAGGGGTTTCCCCCTGTCTCGATGTGCGGTTCGACGCGAATGTGCGGACATGACCACTCGCCTCGCGCTCGCTGTCCTCGTACTGCTGACGATCCTCGTGCCCGCCACGGGTGCACACGCACAGCCGCTCACCGGCCTCAACACGAACAACGGCCTGTTCTCGTTCGACAGCGCGACGCCGGGCACCGTGACCGGGGTCAACCCCGTCACCGGCCTCGGCGCGAACGAGAACCTGATCGCCATCGACCGCAATCCCAGCGATGGCGTGCTCTACGGCCTGGCGCGGGACCAGACCAATTCGAACGCGCGGGTGTACCGGATCGCCGCAAACGGTGCGGCGACGGCCGTCGGTCCCGTGTTCTCCACCCCGATCACGACCAACAATGCGGACTTCGACTTCGAGCCCCCCTTCTCCTCGGGAGTCGCCCGGATCGTCACGGACACGGACCTGAACATCGAGTGGTCCGCGCAGAGCGTCTCCCAGCCGAACGTCCAGACCGCGATCTCCTACGCGGCGGGCGACCCCCGCGCGGCGACCAACCCGATCGGCGTCGGCCTGGCCTACACCAAGAACTACCCGGGCGGACAGAGCAGCACGGCGTACGTGTACGACTGGGCGAGCCCTGACACGCTCGCGATCCTCGGCACTGCCGGGCAGCCGTTCTCCGGGAACACCGGACAGCTGACCAGCGTCGGCCCTTCAGGGATCAGCGCCGGCTCGGCGTCCAATGTGGGCCTCGACGCCGCGCCTGACGGCACGGTGTTCGCGTCGCTCAACCACTTGGGCACCACGCGGCTCTACACGGCCAGCACGGGAACGGGTTCGGTGACGCCGATCGCCCCGATCGGAAACGGGTCCGACACCGTCCGCGACATCGCCGCCAACGCCGTGCACAACACCTTCTCCGTCAGCGCCCCGTCCTACGAGGTCTCCGAGAGCGACGGCAAGCTGACCGTGACCGTCAACCGGTCGCAGTCCTTCGGCACTGCATCCGTTCGACTCACGACCTCCGACGGCAGCGCGAACGCCGGCGCGTTCTCCGACTACGGAGCCGTCAACGTCACGGTCGCCTTCGCAGACGGTGAGGGGTCGAAGACCGTGGACATCCCCGTCCGGTCGGACGCCATCGACGAGTCGAGCGAGACCTTCTCGGCGACCCTCTCCCAGCCGACCGGCGGTGTCGCCGACCTCGGAACGTCCACGGCCGTCGGCCAGATCAACGACGACGACTCCGGCCCGGTGACCAACACCAGGCTCACGGCGTTGACCACCGCGAACGAGCTCGTGTCGTTCGAGACCGGGTCGCCCGACAACGTGTCGGCCCCGCAGGCGATCACCGGACTGGGCGCCGGCGAGTCGCTCGTGGGCATCGACCGCCGGCCCGCCAACGGCCGCCTCTACGCGGTCAGCAACCAGAGCCGGCTCTACCTGATCGACGAGGGGAGCGGCGCCGCGACGCCGATCGGCGGGCCGTTCTCCACGCCGCTCACCGGCGCAGCGTGGGGGGTCGACTTCTCGCCCATCGGGGACCGGCTCCGAATCGTCAGCATCGGGCCGGCCCAGAACCTGCGCGTCAACCCCGATACCGGCTCGGTGGTGGTCGACGGGCCGGCTACGTACGCCGCCGGCGACCAGTTCCAGAGCCAGCCCGTCGGCGGGGTCGCGCTGGGCTACACCAACAGCGTGCCGGGCGCCACGAGCACGACGATCTACGGCTACGACTACTCCAAGGACGTCGTGTTCCGGCTCGGGGGCCCGGGAGGCGACCCGCCGTCGCCCAACACTGGGACCTCTTACAGCATCGGCAAGCGGACTTTCATCGCTCAGAGCCCGGCCAACGTGGGGCTGGACATCGCACCGGACGGGAACGCGTGGGCGCTCATCCGCGACGCCGGGCTGACGCGCCTCCACCTGCTCGACCTCTCGACCGGCGTCCCTGCGCTCGTGGGGACGATCGGCAACGGCAGCGACACGGTCCGCGACATCGCGGCGCCGCCGGTCACGAACACCATCGCACTGAACACCAACGGGTACAGCGGCGGCGAGGGCGACGGCTCCGTCACGGTCACCGCCGTGCGCAGCCAGACCCGCGGGGTCGCCACCGTCCACTACGCGACGGGCGACGGCAGCGCCGCGGCCGGATCCGACTACACCGCGAGCAGTGGCACCGTCACATTCGAGGACGGTGAGGCGAGCAAGACGTTCTCGATCCCGGTCGCGGACGACGCCACGGTCGAGTCCGCCGAGACTTTCACGGTCACGCTGTCGGACCCGGCCGGAGGCGTCGCTTCGCTCGGCGACCCCGCCGCGGCGCCCGTCACGCTGGGCGACAACGACGGCAGCGCCCAGCAGCCGCCCGCCGACACCACGAAGCCGGTCGTGTCGCCCTGCGGCTCCAAGACCCAGGACATCGCCAGGGCCAAGCGCGTGGCCGTCTGCTTCACGTCGAACGAAGCCGGCGACGGCGACGCCGCCGCCAAGGTCAAGATCGCCGGGAGCAAGCGCTCCTACTCGCTCGCCCGCGTCAAGCGGTCGGTGGTCAAGGGCACGAAGCGCACGATCAACCTGACGGTGCCGAAGAAGGCGCTGAAGGCGGTGCGGGCCGCGGTCAAGAAGCGCAAGAAGGTGACGGTCACGGCCACGATCCGGGTGCGCGACGGCGCGAAGAACCAGACGGCGCTGACCCGCAAGATCGCCGCCAAGCTCCCCGCGCGCAGGCGCTGAGCGGCCTGGCTGCCATCGCAAGACGCATCAAACTGGATTGATGTAATCTTCGTGGGGTGATCGCCGCCGCAGCATCCGGCGAGACCTCGCCGCCGCCCTTCCTGCGGCTGGCCGGGCACCCCTTGCGGTGGCAGCTGCTGAGTGAGCTGGCGCGCAGCGATCGCCGCGTGGGCGAGCTCTGTGAGCTGGCCGACCGGCGCCAGAGCCTGGTCTCGTACCACCTGCGCCAGCTGCGTGACGGTGGCCTCGTCTCGATGCGGCGCAGTGCCGCCGACGGCCGCGACAGCTACTACGTCCTCGACCTCGCCCGCTGCGGCGAGCTGCTGTCGAGCGCCGGCGTGTCGCTGCACCCGGGACTGACAGCCGCTCCGCGCTCGCCCACAGGCCGGAAGCGCGGGCGCGGTGCCGCGCTCGCGCGCGTGCTGTTCCTGTGCACGGGCAACAGCGCGCGGTCGCAGATCGCCGAGGCGCTGACCGAGCGGCGGTCCGGCGGCGCGGTGCGGGCGGCCAGCGCGGGCAGCCACCCCAAGCCGCTGCACCCGAACGCGGTGCGGGTGCTGCGCGAGCGCGGCATCGACATCGCCGGGCGTCGCTCGCGGCACCTGAGCGAGTTCGCCGGGGAGCGCTTCGACTACGTGATCAGCCTGTGCGACCGCGTGCGCGAGGTCTGCCCCGAGTTCCCCGGCGGGCCCGAGCTGATCCACTGGAGCATCCCCGACCCGGCCCGTGAGCCCGGAAGCGACGAGGAGAAGCTGCCCGCGTTCGAGCGCACGGCCGACGAGCTGGGCACCCGCATCGGCTTCCTGATCGAGGCGATCGAACAGAACCCCCAACACCCGGGAGGTGACCGGACGTGACTGACGAGCTCGTGAACGTCCGTTACATGGTCGACGACGTCGAGGACGCCGTCGCCTTCTACACCACGCACTTCGGCTTCGAGGTGCGCACCAACGCCGTGCCCGCGTTCGCCGACGTCGTGCGCGGCAACCTGCGGCTGCTGCTCAGCGGCCCAAAGAGCTCGGCCGGGCGGCCGATGCCCGACGGCCGCACGCCAGAGCCCGGCGGCTGGAACCGCATCCACTTCGTCGTCGACGACATCGCGGCCGACGTGGAGCGGCTGCGATCTGCCGGGTTGACGTTCCGCAACGACATCATCAGCGGGCCGGGCGGGCAGCAGATCCTGCTCGAGGATCCCGCAGGCAACCCGATCGAGCTGTTCCAGCCGGCGAGCGCCTAGCTGCCGCCGC
>CAVRTK010000003.1:0-10592 GCA_963724205.1 uncultured Actinomycetes bacterium
TTAGACCGTTCATACGACGGTCTAAGAGGCCCAGAACGAAGAGTTCGCCCCCCTCCTTGGACTTGGGACCTCTTGACCGCGAGGGTGCCGGTCTAGAGGTCCCAGAACGTCAGGGGTGGCGCCAGGGCGTCCGTGCGATGCCCGGGGATCGCCTGCCCCGCCGTCGGAGTCGCGGAAGGACCTCGTATAGACCCGGTATGCGATGGCGCCATGCCACTCGTCGCGAGGCCGCCTGGAAGGCGTGCCGACCCCGCCATTTGCGACCGGGGGAACTGCCCGTATGCAAATACCGGCCCCCTTGCGTACCCCTTCCGGGTTACACTCAGCCACGGCAGGAGATCGCCGTGCGGTGATCCCCTCCACCTCCCCCCGCCGGGGCGCCTGGCACGCCGGGCGCCCCGGCGACTTTTTCGGGGTGAGCGTCGGCCTGGGCCGGCGCTCGGTGCTACTGGCCGGCCGAGGCGCCGCCGTTCGCGCTCGCGGCCATCTCCTCGTGCTTGCCCTCGCAGAACTCCTCGATCGCCTTGTCGGTGAAGGCGGGGATGTCGTCGGGGTTGCGGCTCGTCACGAGCCCCTGGTCGACGACGACCTCCTCGTCGACCCATTCGCCGCCCGCGTTGGCGATGTCGGTCTGGAGGCTCGGCCAGGAGGTCAGCTTGCGCCCCTTGACGACGTCGGCCTCCACCAGCGTCCACGGCGCATGGCAGATCGCCGCGACCGGCTTCGCCTGCTCGACGAACGAGGCGACGAACTTGACCGCGTCGTCGTCCATGCGCAGGAAGTCGGGGTTCGCCACGCCGCCCGGCAGCAGCAGGCCGTCGTAGTCGGAGGCGTCCGCGTCGGCGACGGCGGTGTCGACCTGGATCTTGTCCGCCTGGTCCAGGTGGTTGAAGGCCTGCACCTCGCCCGCCTCGAGAGTGATGTAGGTGACCTCGGCGCCCTCGTTCTTCAGGCCCTCGACCGGCTTGTCGAGCTCCACCTGCTCGACGCCGTCGGTGAACAGCGCGGCGATCTTCTTGCCATCGAGCTTGCCCATCGGATGGCTCCCCTCTTGAGTCGGAAGTAGTTGCGTGCTTCACCCCCGCGCGTGCTCGGGACATGCGCCCGTCAAACATGGGGACCGCTGGGTTTATGAACCCCGCTCCGGGTACAGCGGCGACGTACCCCAACGCCCCCAAATCGGGAGGGATTCCATGTTCCGTCGTACCAGGCGGCCGCTGCTTGCGGTCGCAGTCACCAGCATGCTCGCGCTCGGCGTCACGGCCGGCCCGGCGTCAGCAGCGACCCAGCAGAACGGGCTCGTCAACGTGTCGCTGACCGACACCAATGTCCAGGTTCCGGTCGCAGTCGCGGCCACCGTCTGCGGCGTGCAGGCCAACGTCATCGCGTCGAACAATTTCGGCGGCAATGCGCTCTGTGACGCAGCCAGCCACTCCACCGCCAACAACGGCGGCGGCGGGGGCGGCAGCACCCAGCAGGAGGGCCTGGTCAACGTCTCGCTGACCGACACGAACATCCAGGCGCCGATCGGCGTCGCGGCTGACGTGTGCGGCGTGCAGGCGAACGTGATCGCAGCGGGCACCTTCGGCGGCAACGCCGTGTGCGACTCGATCGCGCGGCCGAACGCGCAGAACTAGCGGTCCCGCCGCACCTGCGGGGCACGCCACGGAGGGCGACCCGCTTGACCCACGGGGGGACGGAAGGAGGAGCCGCCGCGAGGCGGCTCCTTGGTTTCCGGCTCCGCGACAGGACGCGAAGGGCTCAGCGAACGACGCGGAAGTTGCGGCTCATGACCTGCGACGAGTTGCCCGAGCCGTCCACGGCGCGGACCACGACTCGATAGCGGCCGGCCGACACGGCGCGCTTGCGCCCGCCGCGCCGCACACGCAGCCCGACCTTCATCGCGTTCGAGCCGGCCTTGCCCGGCCGGACCAGCGTCCCGACCCGCCTCCAGCGCACCCCGCGCCGGTGGTCGAGCCGGATCGTGACCGTGGCGGCCTCGCTGAGCCGCAGCGTGACCACGGCGTTGCGGCCGGCGCGCGCCCGCGAGGGCCGCACGCCCAGCGCCACGAGCGTCGGCGCGACCGAGTCCACTCCGCCCGCTCCGGCGGGGATCAGCTCGCGCAGCCCGGGCTCGCCGGTCTCGACGTCGAGCACGGTCATGTGCGACGTGTCCTGGTTGAAGTACGACTGGTTCGGGACCATCAGCCGCGACCCGTGGAACTTCGCGCTCGACGGGCTGTCGAAGGGCGCCTCCGACCCGTTCGCGCCGTCCATACCGGCCGGGAAGCGCTCGACCTCGCTCCCGTCCGGAGCGATCACCGCGATCTGGTTCGACACGAACAGCGCGACGTAGACGCGCCCGGACTGCGCGACGCCGAAGCCGTCCGGCAGCTCGGCGGGCCCGCTCTCCCAGACCTGGGTCATCGCGCCCGGCTTGCCGTCGGCCTCGATGGGCACCCTGTAAAGATTGCCGCTCGACGGGTTGGTGCCCAGGGCGCCGACCACGCCGCCCGAGCTGCCCTGCATCACCAGCAGCGTCCGCCGGTCGCTCGCGAGGGCGAGGCCGGTGGTGCCGAACATCCCGCCGTCGAGGCGGCCGTCGGCCAGCCACACCTGGGCCTCCCCTCCGCCCGGCGGCACCCGCCAGATCACGCCCTGCTGGAAGTCGGTGACGTACAGCTCGCCGGCCGGTCCCCAGGCCGCGTAGTTGGCCATCGGCGCGAGGTCCTGCGTGTTTGCCGAGCAGTTGCCGTCGGGGGCGCCGGTGCACGGCGGCAGGTCGCGGAACGTGGAGTAGCTCGTGAAGTCGCCTGTGCGCGGGTCCAGGATCAGAGCCCGTGCGGGCGTGCGATCGAGCAGCACGAGCCGCCCCGCGGCGTCGCTGGTCGCCGCCTGGATGCCGTGCTCGGCCGCCAGGTCCTGGCCCGGGACGACCCACGAGCGAAGCGCCTTGCGGGTGTCGGGGTCGAACTCGAAGACGCGGGAGGGCAGCGAGTCGCCGTTGGGGTTCGCGTAGGTGCCCACGTACACCCGGCCGTTGGGATGCGGGTAGGCCGACGCGGGATAGCCGGGCGCCGGGATCCGGGCCAGCAGCTGGGTGTCGAAGCGGGCGCGCGACTGGGCGGCCGCGGCCCCGGGCAGGGCGGCCGCCACCGCGGCGATCGCGAGCAGGACGACGAGCAGAAGGCGCCTCATAGCTTGTCCAGCACCTCCCGCGCGGCCCGCTCACCGCTGCGCACCGCACCGTCCATGTATCCGTTCCAGTAGGTCGACGTCTCCGTCCCCGCCCAGTGGACGCGCCCGATCGGCCTGCGCAGCGCCGGGCCCACCGCCGTGTACACGCCGGGCGCCGCGATGCCCACCGGGCCGCCGCGCGACCAGCGCTCGGCCGGCCAGTCGGTCTCGAAGTACTCGGTCGGGTTGGCCGCCTCGGGGCCGAAGCAGTCGACGAGCCCCTTGAGCGCGGCCTCGCGCCGCTGGGCGGGAGGCATCGGGAAGAACGCGCGGTGCGCGTCACCGCCGACGAAGCCGAACAGCACGCCGGGCGAGCCGTCCGGCGGCGAGTCGTCGAACACCGCGTTCATCGGCGCGTCGGTGTGCAGAGCCGTGCCGTTCAGCCCCTGCTCGCGCCAGAACGGCTTGTCGTAGACCACGGCGACCTTCCCGAGCGTGCCCTGAGGGATCCGCTGGTGCAGCGCGTCGCGCTCCGGCGGGAGGTCCGGCGTGTAGTCGATCTTCCCCGCCAGCACCGGCGGGATCGCGACCACGACCCGCTTGGCCCGGATGTTGATCCGGTCGGAGATGATCGACACGCCGCGGTCGCCGTTGCGGATCTGACGCACGGGCGAGTTCAGGATCACCCGGCGGCCGAGCGCCCGCGCGACCTTCGTGGCGATGACCTGGGAGCCGCCGACGAAGCGGTCCTGCTGCGCGCCCTCGCGGGTGTTGAAGTTGCGCTCGAACGTCCCGACGTTCTGCTCGTTGCCGGAAGCCGCGATGTAGAAGAGCGTGAACAGCAGCGAGATCTCGGTCGGCTCGGCGCCGAAGATCGGCCGCGTGGCCGCGTTGACGAGCTTCTCGAAGCGCTGCTTGGCCACGGGGGTCGTGTTGTTCTTGATCCACGTGTCGAGCGTCTGACCGTCGTACTCCCGTGCCTTGGCCGCCGTCCACGGGGCGTCGACCGGAACCTCCTTCGACATCTCGTCGAGCTGGGTGACGACGGTCGCCAGGTCGCCGACCACGAGCGGGTCGGGCGGCGCGGTGCCGAGCGGCGACTGGTCGCTGTAGGTCTGCCGCTGTCCCTCGGCGATGTAGACGTTGTCACCCTCGTTGAAGGTGGGGAACGTGCCCACGCCCATCGTGTCGGCCAGCGCCTTGATGCGGTCCTGGGTCGGCCCGATGAACGTGCCGCCCGCCTCGGAGATCTCGCCCCCGCCGATCTCGTGGTTGAAGACCCGGCCACCCACGCGGTCGCGCGCCTCGAGCACGGCGACGGAGTGGCCCCCGCGCATGACCTGGTAGGCCGTGGTCAGCCCGGCGAAGCCGCCGCCGACGACGCAGACGTCGACGCGCTTGGTGCGGAGCTTGCGCTTCTTCTTCGTGGCCGCGTCGGCCTCGGGCAGCGACGCGGGGCCGCCCAGCGCGAGGCCGGCGCTCGCGGCGGCCGCGCTTCCCAGGAATCCGCGGCGGGAGATGTTGTTGTCGGTCATCTTTCTTTGCTCCCTGTCCCTGCGTAGCGGGCAACGACGGTGGAGAGATGGCAGCGCAGTATGCGTTTTGCCTCGTCGAGCAGCGCCGGTTCGCCTCTGGCGTCGCGCTGGAAGGCCTCGACGAGCAGGGCGTCGGCGCACAGTACGCCGGCGAAGCACGCGGTCCGCAGGCCCTCACCGTCGCGGGCGACCCGCAGCTCGACCAGGATGCGCCGGACGCCCTCGGCGAGGGCCTCCTTGTTGCGCCGGTCGGCCTGGCGCAGGTCGTCGCTCAGGTGCCGCCCGAACCAGAGCGCGCGGTAGCCCGGCTCCCGCCGGTAGCGGTCGGCGTAGGCGTCGATCAGCCCGTCGACCAGATCGTCGTCCTGCCAGCGTCCCTCGACCGCGCGGGCGGCCAGGTCGTCCATGAGGCCCTCGAACTCCTCGAGGTAGCGCTCCGCGAGCGCGTCGACGATCGCCGCTCTTGTCGGGGAAGTACTGGTAGAGCGAGCCCACCGCGACGTCGGCCGCCGACGCGATCCGGGTGGTGGTGAGCGCTTCCACGCCCTCGGTGGCGAGCAGCTCCTCGGCCGCGTCGAGCAGGCGCTGCATGAGCGCCCGGCTGCGCGCCTGCTGGGGAACCCGCCGCCGAGTCGCCGGCTCGGCTGTAGCTGAACGTGAGCTCACTTTCATGTTTTACGCTAGCATCCCGGCGCGATGGAGGGCGCACCCATCCGCGAGCAGGTCGCCGCGGCGTCCCGACGCCTGGCCGCCGAGGGCCTTGTGCTGGGCACCGCCGGCAACGTCAGCGCGCGCGCGGGCGACCAGGTGGCGATCACGCCGACTGGCGCCGACCTGGGATCGCTCGAGACCGCCGACGTCACGGTCGTGGCGCTCGACGGCGCGGTTCTGGAGGGATCGCTCGCGCCGACCTCCGAGATCGACCTGCACCTGGGCGTCTACCGCCGCTACGACGCGGGCGCCGTCGTCCACACGCACGCGCCGATGGCCACTGCGCTGTCGTGCGTGCTGGAGGACGAGCTGCCCTGCGTGCACTACGCGATGCTGGCGCTGGGCGGCGCGGTGCCGGTAGCGCCCTACCGCACGTTCGGCACCCCCGAGCTGGCCGATGCCGTGCTTGACGCGCTGGCGGGCAAGACCGCGGCCCTGATGGCCAACCACGGCGCGATCGCCTACGCGCCGGACGTGGACAAGGCGGTCGAGTCGTCGCTGCTCCTGGAGTGGGCCTGCGGCGTCTACTGGCACGCGGCCCAGGTCGGGACGCCGGCGGTGCTGAGCGCCGAGCAGCAGCAGGACGTCGTCCGCGCGGCGATCGAGCGCTCCTACGGAACCACCCACGAACTGGAGGACGAATGAAGGCGATCACGCTGGGCGTGCACGTGCTCGACGTGCTGGTACGGCCCGTCGAGCGGATCCCGGAGGGCCAGGGCGGCGAGCTGGTCGAGGAGATCAAGATCACCGCCGCGGGATCGGCCGGCGGCACCGCGCTGACGCTCGCCAAGCTCGGCGCGGAGGTGCGCAGCGCGGGCGCGATCGGCACGGACGCGACCGGCGACATGCTGCTGCGCCTGCTGGAGGACGGCGGCATCGACACGTCGCTGCTGCTGCGCCGCGAGGGCGTCGTCACCTCGGCCACGGTCCTGCCCATCCGCCCCAACGGCGACCGGCCCGCCCTGCACGTGATCGGCGCGAACGGCACCTACACCGCCGACGACACGCCCCGCGACGCGATCGCCGAGGCCGACTTCCTGCACTTCGGCGGCCCTGAGTTCATGGGCGGCGAGGCCGCGGCCCAGGTCCTCCGGCACGCGCGCGACAACGACGTCGTCACCGCGGCTGACGTGCTCGCGCCCGGCGACCCCGGGCTGCTCGAGTGGGTGGCGGGCGCTCTCCCCCACGTCGACTGGTTCTTCCCCAACGACGACCAGGTGCTGGGCTTCACCGGCTCCGAGGACATCGAGCAGGGCTGCCGCGCGCTGGTGGAGCGCGGCGCCGGCTGCGTCGTGGCCACCCGGGGCGCGGAGGGCGTGCTGATCGTCGACGCCGACGGCAGCGAGTCGGTCCCCGCCTTCCAGGTCGAGGTCGTCGACACCACCGGCTGCGGCGACTCGTTCGTCGCGGGCTTCCTGCGCGGGCTTTCGCTCGGCCGCAGCCGCCGGGACGCGGCGGTGCTGGGCAACGCGGCCGCCGCGCTCGTGGCTCAGGGATTGGGCAGCGACGCGGGCGACTTCGACCTGGATCGCGCCGACGAGTTCGCGCGCAGCACGCCCACCCGGTAGTTAATTCCGCGTCCGCTGGTCGGTCTTTGTTAGGTTGCCCTAACTCGTTAGGGCGCCCTAACGCACGAACGCGACCAAAAGGACCAACCACATGCTCCGTACAGCGCCCGCGGCCGCTCTGGTCGCAGCGGCCGCCCTGCTCTCCGCCTGCGGCGGCGATGACGGCGGCGACTCCCCGGCCGAGCCCGCCCGCTCCGACCTCGCCCCGGTCAAGGACTACCTGCTCCAGCACACCGAGCGGCTGAATCGCGACACCGCGCGGATCCGTGAGGGCGCCGAGGAGTACCACGCGCTGGCCGAGGCCGCGGACTTCGATTACGACAAGCTGCTGGCGACGAAGCGGGCGGACGTGCAGCGCCTGGTGAAGGAGGCGCAGGCCGCCTTCCAGGCCGCGAACCCCGCGTACGAGGAGATGGAGGGCGTCGTGGCCGGCGTCCCCCAGCTCGCGGACTACGACGTGATCATCGACGCCGGTGGCGACGCGAGCGACCCCGAGAACGCCGTCCCCTTCTCGATCAAGACGCCGCAGGGCCGCGAGTTCAAGCAGCCGGGCAACTTCAACTACCTGATCGAGACCTCCGCCTTCGGTACCGAGCCGAAGTTCGCCGCCAAGGGCGTCAAGCCCGATCTGGACGGCGACGGGAAGGTCGAGTTCGGGGAGGCCGTCCCCGACGCCGACTTCTACGTGGCCGCTGCGCGCGACTTCGAGAAGAACGCGAACGAGCTCGACGCCGCCGCGCGCAAGTGGGAGCCGACGCCCGAGGACGCGTTCACCGCGCTGGTCGTGATGACGCCGACGATGTCGGAGTACTTCGAGGCCTGGAAGAACTCGCGCTTCGTCGCCGGCGACAAGGCGAAGGAGAAGGCGTTCGTCGCGTCCTCGCGCCTGCAGGACATCGTCGACATCCTGAGCGGCCTGGAGCTGGTCTACGACTCCGTCGAGCCGCGGATCGCGAAGGCGAACCCGCAGCAGGCCCGCCAGACCGGCGAGTCGCTGGCCGAGCTGCGCGCGTTCGCCGACCGGCTTCGCCAGGAGGAGGCGGACGGCCGCAAGTTCAAGCCGGCCCAGGCCGACACGCTCGGCAGCGAGGCGCAGACCCGCGCGGAGGCGATCGCGGGCCAGATCTCGCAGGCCGCCGGCCAGCTCGGCATCGAGGTCGAGAGCTAGTGGGTCCCTGGGGTCGGGCCTGCTGAGATGCGCGGCGTCGTTCCACGCCTCGCGGGCGTCATCGTTCTGGCAGCGGTGGCGGCCCTCCTCGCCCCCGTCACGGCGGCCGGCGCCGAGCAGCCGCCCTGGCGGTCGGCAGACGCGCTGAACCAGGAGCTGTTCGACGCCCAGACCGAGCTGATCGTGGGCGACCGCGCGCGTGCGCGGTCACACGTCGAGCGTGCCGCCCGTGCGGGCAGGCGCATGCGACTGCCGGGCCTCGGCAAGGCGATGGCCGAGGCCCGGCGCGCAGTCGCGTCGAACGACGAGGTCGCGCTCGCGCGTATCCGCGGCGCCACGCGCGCGACCGTGTTCGCCGGCGCCTACGAGCGCACGCTCGCCGCGGTCGACCGGGGCGACCCGGCCACCGCGCGCGGCTGGCTCCTCGTCCGCGACTTCCGCACCGCCACCCGCTTCACGCGCCCCGACGCGATCGCCACCCAGGCGCTCGCCGGCCTGGCCGGCGGTAAGACGAAGCCGGCCGCCGCGCATCAGGCCGTGCGCAAGGACCTGCTCGACGCCTACCAGTCCCGCCAACGCGAGCTGCTGACGGATGCCGACGCCGCACTGGACCGCGGCTTCGACGCCCGGCGTGCCGAGGCCTCCGCGCAGGCTGCGGGCTACTGGCCGATCCTGCGCGAGCGCTACGCCGAGGACCGGGGAGCGACCGCCGCGCGGCAGCTGGATGACGCCTTTGAGGCGATCGCGGGCGGCGACGACGCCGCCTACCGCGAAGCGCGCCCGCAGGTCTCACGGCTCATGGACGGCTTCGTCGCCGCCCCGTTCACCCCGAAGGAGTCGGCCCGCCGGGCCCAGCAGCTACTGCGCTTCCTCGCGCTCGTGCCCGTCGAGTACGGCCGCGGCGTGAAGGGCAACCGCGTGACGCTCGACTTCGAGATCCAGGAGGCGATCGCCTTCCGCACCGGCGCGGCCACCGCGATGACCGACCTGCAGGATCAGCTCACGAAGCGCGACGCGCGCACCACCAAGGCCGTCGAGGCCGACCTGGAGAAGCTGCGCGGGATCGTCGAGCAGGCCGGGCAGCGGACCGAGGGCGTGGCCTCCGCCGACCAGGTGAAGGCCATCACGAAGCGCGCGGAGGGCAACCTCAAGCGCGTGATGCCTGACGAGTGGGAGGCGAAGACCGACGAGTCCGACTACGACCTGATCGCGGTCACGCTCGACCGCATGGAGGCCGCGATCGGCGCGGGCCAGTACGGGCAGGCCGAGCAGGCGCGCCTGGAGGCCTACGCGTTCTTCGAGTTCGGCCCCGAGCGGCGGCTGAAGTCGTTCGACCCGGGGCTGGCCAACGACGTCGAGGGGCTGGTCTGGTTCGGCGCCCGCGGCAAGCCGGGCCTGGCCGAGCTGATCGCCAACCACAAGCCGCGCCGCGAGGTGCACGAGACCCGGCTCGCGCTCGACGAGCTGCTGGCCGACTCGGCGGCGACGCTCGGCGACTCGGCCAGCAAGGCGACCGTGGTCACCAACTCGGCGATCATCGTCTTCCGCGAGGGGCTCGAGGCCGTGCTGATCCTGGCCGCGATCACCGCGTCGTTCGCGGGCGCGCGCAGCCGCATGCGCCGCCCGGTGCTGATCGGCGCGGGCCTGGGCCTGGTCGCCTCGATCATCACCTGGGCCCTGGCCCAGACGCTGCTCAGCTCACTGGAGCAGTACGGCGAGAAGCTCGAGGCGATCGTCGGCCTGATCGCGATCGCGGTCCTGCTGCTGATCATGAACTGGTTCTTCCACAAGGTGTATTGGACGGGCTGGATCTCGCGCTTCCACCGCCAGCGCAAGAAGATCGAGTCGGGCGCGCGCTACGGCTTCTTCTCCGCGCAGGTGCTGGGGCTGCTCCTGCTCGGGCTGACCAGCGTCTACCGCGAGGGGTTCGAGACCGTGCTGTTCCTGCAGTCGCTCGAGCTGAGCGCGGGGACGGTGACCGTGGTGGAGGGCGCCGGGCTGGGACTCGCGCTCACGCTCGGTGTCGCGGTCGCCACGTTCTCACTCCAGCGCAAGCTGCCCTACAAGAAGATGCTGATCGTCACCGGCGTGCTGATCGGGTTCGTGCTGGTGGTGATGGTGGGCCAGACCGCGCGAACGATGCAGGGCACGGGCTGGCTGCCGATCACGCCGGTCGACGCCGACATTCCGTATTGGGCCGGGCTGTGGTTCGGCGTCTATCCCGACCTGGGAGACGATCGGCGCGCAGATCGCGGCGCTCGCGTTCGTGGTCGGGTCGTACTTCGTGGCCCAGGAGGTCAAGGTCAAGCGCCCGCGGCGCAAGGCGAAGCGCGAGGGCGCGCGCGGGGATCAGGCGACCGAGCCGACGCGCGAGCCCGAGCTCGTCTGAAGCGCCTGGGCGACCTCGACCGCGACGCGCTCGCCCGAGCGGAT
>CAVRTK010000004.1:0-923567 GCA_963724205.1 uncultured Actinomycetes bacterium
CACATCTGTCCAAAGCCGGGGTCGATGTCGAGGAAGACCCGCAGGGGCGCGCGATCGCGAAGCGCGGGGTCGTCGAGATAACCCATGACGTTCAACAGGAACGCCGCGCGATCGAGCGTCGCCTCGAGATCTTCGTGTTCGAGACCCAGGTGCTCGCCCGCGGGCCCGAGTAACGCCCATCCGGCATCCAGGCCGAACTCGGACATGACGCGGGCCAGGTAGTCCGCCCCGGCGGATCGCGCCAGTGGGCACGGCCGCCCCGAGACGTCGACGCACGTCGCGTCGTCCAGACGGTCCACCAGCACTACGTCCCACCCGAGCGCCCGGAACCCGAGCAGGTACTGAAGCACGAACCAAGTGTGGCCGCCGATCGCGGGCCGCGTGCGACAGCCGCCGCGATCACTACGGTGGGCCGCTTCGCGCGGGCCGCGGTCAAGCCAGCTGCTCGATCCGAGAAGTTCAGCGCCGGTTTCTGGAGCCACCGGGTCGGTACCGCGGTTCGCTGCCCGGTCATCGGACCCGTACGACAGCCCCTCCAGGTGGTACAGCTCGACCGAGGACTCGTACCAGCAGGTCATCCCGCCCTCCGTCAGCCGTAGACAGAGGTCGGAGTCCTCATAGTCGCCCTGCACGAATGACCAGCTGTGGCCGCCGGCCGCCCGGAACGACTCGGCGTCGACGAGCAGGCACGCGCCGGTCAGCGCCGTACGGTCCCGGGATGTTGGCCGACGGAGTCTCGCGGTGCAGACCCTTGAAACGATGCTGTAACGACCAGTCTCCGCCGCCAACCACCCGCTCGTAGACCAGCCCGGCATGCTGGATCGCGTCGTCGTTGTAGATCAGCTTGGGTCCCACGGCGGGCGTCTCCGGCCGCGACTCGAGCGCATCACAGAGGCGCGGCAGCCAACCGGGCTGGGTGGGCAGCACGTCGGAGTCGAGGAAGAGCAGCCGACGCGAGGTCGCGATCGAGGCGCCGATGTTCCGCGCTCCGTTGACCCGGCATTCGCCGAGAGCGTGACGACCTGGAACGGCAGCTCGTAGAGCGCGAACAGCTGTGCGGCAAGGCTGCGCACGTGCTCGGTGTCGGCCGGGTGAGTCGAGAACGTAGATCAGCTCGCACTTGCGTAGGGCCTCGTCGGCAGTCCACTGGACGAGCTGATGCTCAAGCAGGTCTACGCGTCCGAACAACGGCACGATCACCGACGCCTCCGGGGCGTGCGGCCCGCGGCCGTGGGCGTCGTGGTTCGCGATGCTCGTGGAGTGACGCCTGGCTTCCTGGAGCCGCTCGAGGGCAGGCGCCACGTGGTCGCGCCGCAACACCTCACCGACTCGCCGTCGGCGTCCGCTTCCCCTACAAGCGCAGCTCGCGCGGCTTCAGTCGCTGTCGTGCTCAGAGATGCCCGAGCCTCGATTCCCCGGGCGCCCGCGTTCTCGGCTTCCACCACCCAAGCGTCCGATCGGACGCTTGGCGCCGCCGTGGTGAAGTAACACGCAAATCGTTCACCGCCGGCTGCAACCGCCACCCGGGCCGCACGATCGATCAGCTCTACCCGTTCGCCCTCGGGGCGACCGCGACCAACGAGGTGACGGGTGCGGCGTGCTCCCAGAACCGACCGGCGACGTAGAACGCGTGCTCGTCGACACGGTGGAGGCAGTGGATCTCAAGGCCGCGCTCGGTCAGTTCGGCGGCCACGGACAGCGGGCGTCGCTCGCGCACCGCCTCGCGAACCGTGTGGAGACCTTCGCTCACGGAGGCGCAAGCGCAGAGCTCCGCCGCGACCCCCACGAGCATCGCGACCAACGCGGCGCGGTCGCTTGCATCCCACGGCGCCACCTGCTCCCGCAGGAACTCACGCAAGCTCGTCAGCTCCGCTCCCACTGCGTCGCCGGTCACCAGAACCGCGAGGTCTCCTGCGCGTACGATCAGCTCCCGGTCAGCCCACGGGAAGGCGACCACCGCGTCGGCTCCGCCCCGAGGGCCACCGCGGGCACGTACGACGGGAGCGCTGGCCGAAGGCATGCCACCGGGGGTCGCCGCGGTCGCCGGCGCGCAAGCGACCAGCAGCACACCGTCCGCGAGCCACGCCGCGCGCGCCACGCGGTACAGGTCGGCGGGGCGCGCCCGTGCCGGGGGTTGCTCGAGCGACGGCTGCATCAGGCCGCAGGCGCCTTCACACGCCCCTCGAGCAGGCGCTTATAAGCCGTCGTCATCTCCTGCACGTGGCTGACCATCGAGTGCACCGGGCGAATGCCGGCGCGCAGCTCGTCCCACAGCCCGGGCGTCGTCGACCGCGCGCGATGATCGTCGCGGCGAGGCTCGAGCGGGTCGCCGCGCGGAAGTGGAGGCCGTTGACGCCGTCGGTGACCTTCTCGGCCATGCCGCCGATGTCGCTGCAGATCACCGGCCGGCCGTGCGCGAACGCCTCCTGGATGACGAGCGGCGAGTTCTCCCACCAGATCGACGGGACGACGACCCAGTCGACGCCCGCCATCAGCTCGTCGAGCTGGCCGGGGCCGCGTACTGGCCGACGAGCGTCGACGCTGTCGCGCGGCCGTCCTCGAGCAGCGCGGTCGAACCGCTCGTGGAAGCCGCGGTCCTGGAGGTCGAGGTTCGCGCCGTGGAGCCGCAGGCGCGGCGCTCCGCGCCTCGCGCCGAGCCCGGCGCATCGCCTCGAGCAGGACGTCGACGCCCTTGAACGGGTTGAGCTGGCCGAAGAAGCCGAGCCGGTCGCGAGGCTCCGGGCGCGGCGCCGTCGCGCCGGCGGGCGAGCGCCGCGACCGGCCGTAGTCCTCGAGCAGGATCCGCTCGGGCGGGATGCCCCAGTCGACGTAGCGCTCGCGCAGGAGCGCGCTCGGCGCGACGAACAGGTCGACAGGTCGGAGCTGCGCCTGGATGAAGCGCTTGCGCAGGAAGAACGTCTGCGGCGAGATCTCCGGGAAGCACTCGTGGCAGCGGCGCGGCGACTCGTGCGGTGCACAGCGAGCGGTCCATCGTCCGCACCATCTGGCCGTTGTGGTGGCAGATCGGCAGGAACTCGTGCAGCGTGTAGACGATCGGCACGTCCGGCAGCGTGTCGCGCACCTCGCGGATCGGGTCGTAGCCGAGGAACAGCGTGTGCTGGAAGTGCACGACGTCCGGGCGGACCGCCGAGCAGGAAGCTCGCGGAGGTGCGTCGGTGTAGAGCTGCTTGTTGTGGCGCATCGTGCCGAGCAGCCAGTCGAAGTCGTAGTCCGTCGGGGTAGATGAGGTACTCGTCGTCGGTCCCGCCTCGAGCGGGCTGAAGCACGTGTCCTCGTGCGGCCGCCCGCCGGGCGAGAGCGGCGGCCCGCTGCGCGCGACGAACACCGAGCTCCCAGTGGTCCGTCCCGGAGCGCGACGATGGAGCTCGTAGGCGTAGGCCTCTGCGCCGCCCGGCCGGACCTTGGGATGGCCGTGGCAGATCGAACAGGACCCTGCGGCCCGACATCGGGCCACCTCCGCCGAGCTCGAACGCCTCGGCGAGGCGCTGGGCGAAGACGCGGCCGGGCCGAGTCCGTCAGCGCGCCGGTGCAGGCGGCGGTCCGGCCACGCGCGCGGGTCGGCGGGCGTCAGCGACGACGAGGTAGCGCGCGCCCGGCCTCGCTGGCCGGCTCCAGCTCGCGCTTCGCGTCCTCGGCGGACAGCGGCGCTCGGCGGGCCGTCCTCGATCCGCCACAGCGGGCGGTCGACCGCAACTCGATCGGCGCTCGCGCCCGGCCCGACCAGGACGACGCCGCACGCTCGGGCAGCAGCGCGCCGAGCATCGCGCTCGACCCCGGCGGCGGCGCGGGCCGCGGCGAGCTCCGCCGCGGATCGAGCGGCGTCGGCGCGATCGGCTCGCGGCCGCAGCGAGTAGACAGGCAGGTCTCCGGCTCATCGGCAGACGAGCTCCGCATCCTCGTCGAGCGCCTCGCGCAGCTCCGGGTAGTGGTCCAGCCACCAGAGCGACGTCGCGGGGAGCACGAGGTAGTCGACGCCCGCGTCGGCCGCAGGTTCCTCCAGATGCGCGACGGCCTCGGCGCCGTCGGCCGGGTGATGGCCGGCGTAGAGGCCGGTCGGCGGACTGCGGGAAGTGCTCCGCCTCGCCGCGCTCCGAGCCGCAGGAGCGCTGCGTCGCCCTGGCTGATCGACCAGCACCCGGGCGCCCTCGGGGATGAGGATGTCGACGATCGCCCGGAGGCGCCGATCAGGTCGCGGTAGCGGCGGTCGGCGCCCTCGCGGTCCTCGTCCACCGTGCTCATCGCTCGGGCTGCGCCGCGCCGCGCGGCGTCGGCCGCCACGGCTCCGCCGCGGACTCAGGTCGAAGACCTTGCAGGCCTCGTCCTCCATGGCGAGGCATGACGCTCCTCGAGGTGGAGGGCGAAGCCGTCGTAGAAGTCGAGCCACCAGAACGCGAGCCGGGGAACCGCGAGGTGGGGGCGCCGACGAGCCGCAGCTCCTCCAGCCGCGCGATCGCGTCCTCGCTCTGTGCGCCGGATGCCATCCGGCCCACTCGCCGCCGGCGGCGCGCGGGAAGTGCCAGGCGTCGAGCTCGCCGAGGTCGACGAGTCGGTCGTCGCCGCTGCTGATCACGAGGGCGATCGAGTCCTCCGGGAGGCGCGCGGTGAGGATCTCGCGCACCTCCTCGACGAGGGCCTCGTACTCGGGCGACTGGCGCCGCTGGTACGGGTCCAGGCGTCGCCCCACTTCTCCTCGAAGGACGTCGCGGTTGCGGGCGATCGATCCGGCTGTACTCGCCGTCGGAGAACAGCTTGCCGAACGACCCCTCGCCGAAGTGATGGACGAGCGACGTCCTCCGCGCAGAGCAGCGTGAAGCCGGCCTTGCGGGCGCGCAGGGAGTAGTCGTCGTCCTCGAGGGTGCCGATCCCGAAGCCGCTCGTCGAGCGCGCCGAGCTTCGCGTGCACGTCGCGGCGCATGGCGAGGCAGAACATGGTCACGCGTGGGGATCTCGAAGGCGGCGCCGGGATCGGCGGCGGCCCGCTCGAGCGCTTCGTCGAGGAATCCGCCCCAGGTCTCGTACCGCGTCGGCACCTGCGGCCTCGTTGCCGATCCGGTTGGTGACCGGCCCCGACCAGCCCGACCGCCTCGGAGGCCAGATGGACCCGGAGCCGCGACGAGCCAGCCGGGAGCGACCATCGTGTCGCTGTTGAGGAGGACGAGGACGTCCCCGCGCGCCAGGGCGAGGCCCTGGTTGCACGCGGCCGGGAAGCCGACGTTCTCCCGATTGGCGATGAGGTGCACGACGCGGATTCCCCTCGGCCAGCTCGGTCAGGTACTCGAGGCTGCCGTCGGAGGAGCCGTTGTCGACGACGATGAGCTCGGGCTCCGGCGAGGACGTGTGGGCGAGCACCGACTCGAGGCACAGCCGCGTGAACGGGAGGGTGTCGTAGGAGACGACGACGATGCTCGCCTGCGGACGTCGCACGAGCGGCTGCCGGCCCCGCGGCACCGGCTGGCGAGCACCGCGTCGACCGTCTCCTGGGGCAGCTTCGTGGGCGCCGCGAGACCGGGACGAGGCTCATCTTCCGCGCGAAGCCCGCGGGCGGCGAGCCCCTGCCCGAGCGGCCCGGCAGCGGCGCGTCGACCCCGAGGTGCTCGAGCATCTCGCCAGCACCACGTCGTGCGCGAAGTACTCGCGGGCGATCTCGGCGGCGGCGCGGCGGTGGCGCTCCGGGTCGGCGTCGATTCGGCCGATCGCCTCGACTACCTCGTCCGCGGTCGTGAACGCGAACAGGCCCTCGCCGGTCGGGAGGGCGGTGCCGAACCCGGTGTCCTGCGTGATCACCGGCCGCCCGGCCGCCAGGTAGGTGGCGCTGCGGTCGCTGAACCAGCCCGTCCGCAGGCGCACGTTCTGGTCCTTGGCGACCGTGAACTCGCCGCAGCGAGCCGCGCGATGTAGTCGCGGTAGCGCGTCGCAGGTCCATCGAGAAGTCGGCGCATGGCGCGACCCGCCAGCCGTGCCGCCTCGAGCAGCGCGCGGTCGTCGTCCTCGTAGCGCGCCGAGCGCGAGCTCGAAGCGGCTCGCCGGCCCGCGACGGCAGGTCGAGGAACTTCGCTCGAACTCGTCGTGCTTGCTCCACGTGTACGTCTCGCCGTCGAACAGACGTCGCGCCAATGCTGGCGCCAGTTGCCGATCGTCGTGAACGCGTCGCGCGCCGGGCGGCCCGTCGCGTCCCAGAAGTCGATCACCACCGGCTGGCGGGTCGGCCGGAAGTCGAAGCGGTCGGTGACCGGCAGGCCGCAGTCGTCGGCGCCGTAGTTCTCGGCGAAGGTGAAGAACGCGCAGTGCGGCTCGAGGAAGTCGAGCGTCGACTGCAGCCCGTCTGCCAGCTCGACCTGCAGCTGGACCGGGTCGGTCTCCAGGTAGACCAGCCGGTCGGTGGCGGCGAGCTCCGGCAGCGGCGCGGTGCCGCCGTGCAGGTTGATGATCAGCTCGGCCGAGTCGTAAGCCGTGCTCAGCTCGCGCTCGCTGCAGGCCGAAGCAGCGGCTGTCGTCGTGCAGGGCGTGGTAGGCCCAGCGGTCGCCGAGGCCGAAGCGCCGCAGCACGCCGTCGATGAACGCCGCCGCCTGGGCCGACGCCGTCGTCGTTTCGTCGCGCCATCAGCATCGACGGCGTCCGCGCGTGGGTCTCGACGTAGTAGACGTCGTACCCGAGGCGCTCGCAGCCCGAGCAGGTAGTGGAGCGTCTGCCAGACGACGCCCGCGACGGGCATCTTGGTCATCATCCCGAGCACCACGACCGCCGGGCGGCTCATCGCGCCCTCGCGCAGCCTGCTCGCGGGCTGCGCGCACGGCGCGGCGCGGTAGGCGCGCCGCCTCGCCGAGCAGCCGCACGGCGCCGCGCGTCGTCGCGCCAGCGGGCCGTCTTGCGTCGGCCGCGTCGGCCGATCGGGCCGGGCCGCGCGCCTCGTCGGCCGGCTGCGCGCCGCTTGACGTCACGAAGGCGCCGCACGTCGACGGGTGAGCCTTCTCCGGCCTCGACCTGACGAGGGTCAGGCGGCTTCGCCGCCCCGGGGATCGCGTCGAAGTCGCCGGCGGTGATCGCGGATTCACGCGATTCGCCTCGCGGCTCCTGCGGCGGCTGGCGGCTGCCGAGCCGGCGACATGCGTCTCGAAGCCGTTGTCTGCCGGTGCCACGGTGTGGGACACCGAGCTCGCCCCGCATCACCTCGACCTGGCGGCCCCCGGCTCACGCCGCTTCGCCGGCTGCGCGCCAGGTGCGCGTCCGCCTCGCGCTCGAAGGCGGCGATGGCTCATGGTGCCCTCGTCCCAGCGGATCAGAACGACGTAGCCGACGTCCGCCGGCGGCGGCGGCGAGAGCAGTGGGAACTCGCGCGGCCCTCTCCTCGTCCCGTCACCTTTCGAATGGCCATTGCCTGCCGCCGGGATTTCCCCTGCGCGCCCCGGCCGGCGCGCGGCCGTCGGCGCGTCTGGGCTTCGTGGAGCTGTGGTAGAGCCCGCCGCCCTTCGATCAGCTCGTCGTGCGCGCCCTGCTCGACAATGCCGGCCGTCGCTGGAGCGACGAGGATCAGGTCCGCGTCGCGGACGGTGGACAGGCGGTGGGCGATCATGAACGATGTCCGGCCGACCATGAGGCGCTCGAGCGCGTCGAGGATCACGCCTCGGTCTTGGAGTCGATCGACGAGGTCGGCTCGTCGAGCACGAGGATCGGCGCGTCCTTGAGGAACGCGCGGGCGACGGGATACCGCTGGCGCTCGCCGCCGGAGAGCGGGCGCCGCGCTCGCCGAGCGTCGGTCTCGTAGCCGCTGGGCAGCCGCTCGATGAAGTCGTGGCGTTGGCGGCCTTCGCGGCCGCGACGACCTCGTCCATCGTGGCGTCGAGCCGGCCGTAGCGGATGTTGTCCGCGATCGTGCCCGAGAACAGCAGCGGCTCCTGCAGCACGAGGCTGATCTGCTCCCGCAGCGACGCGAGCGTCGAGCGTCGCGGATGTCGTGCCGTCGATGCAGGATCCGCCCGTCCTGCGGGTCGTAGAAGCGGGCGAGCAGGCTGATGAGCGTGGTCTTGCCGGCGCCGGTCGGGCCGACGACCGCGACGCGCTGCCCGGCTCGGCCGTGAACGAGACGTCCTTGAGCGTGTCCGCGCGGCCCTTGTAGGCGAAGCCGACGTCCTCGAAGCGTCACGCTCGCCGCGCGCGCGGCCGACGTCGATCGCGTCCGGGCGCTCCTTGACCTCGGGCTCGGTGTCGAGCAGGTCGAACGACGAGTTGAACTGGACGAACTGCTCGTTCAGCTCGCCGACGTGGTGCTGATCTGCTCGAGCGGCTGGTAGACCGCCGCGACGTAGGCGATCAGGACGAGCAGCTCGCCGACGGGTGATCCGCCCTGGAGTCACCTGCACGCCCCGACACCGAGCACCAGCGCGGTGCCGAGCGCCGTCGCGCGTCGTGACGGCCAGCGAGAACAGCGTCTGGCGGACGGTGAGCTTGATGCGCTCCTCGACCGCCACCTCGCCCTGGCTGCGGAACCGCTGGTACTCGTGCCCCTCCCGCCCGAACGGGACGATCACCCGCAGCATCCCCATCGCCTCGTGGACGATCGACAGCGACTTCCACTCGAGGCCTGCACACGTTGGAGCCGGGGCACGATGCGGGTGCCGTACAGGCCGAGCGAGTACCAGATGAACGGCACGGCGATGAGCGAACCACGGGCGACCTTCCACTAGATCAGCGCGCGATGACGAACATCCCGATCAGCGTCAGCAGCGGCCTGGAAGAGCGGCGGGAACGAGATCATGATCACGCCGATCGGCCGCCGCCTGCATGTTGATCTGCCGCATCAGCTGGCCGGTCAGGCGGCGCGTCGTGGAAGGTCAGCGACAGCCGCTGCGCAGTGGTCGAACAGGTCGCTCCGCAGGTCGAGCACCATGCGCTGCTCCAGCTTCGCGTTGATCCAGTCGGTCAAGACGGTGAGCCGTGGGCAGGAACGTGATGATGAACCCGGCGAGCACACGAACAGGAGGAGCCCATACTGTCCGGGCTGTCGCCGAACAGCCACGGACGAGCCCGGCGGTTTGGTTCGCCGAGGACGCTGTCGATCAGGATCGCCAGCGGCCATGGCTCGGCCAGCGCGCGACCGCGGCGACGATCGTCAGGAGAACGTGAGAGCCATCAGCTTCCGGTACGGCCTCAGGTACGGGAAGCGCGCGCGGGAAGCGTCGTCCAGATCCCGAGGCGCCGGGTCTTCTTCGTGCCGAGCCTACCGGCAACGCGCCGCCGCGGGCATGACCTCTCGGCGCGTCGCGAGCCCGCCATCTGCCCCGGTGCGCGGTGGCCGGGCGAGGGCACCGCGGGGTGGCGTCGCCGGCATGGCGTCGACCTCAACGAGCGGCGTCGCCGCCCGTTCCGCGCCGGCCGGCGGCGCATGCGAAGACGACCAGCCATCGCCGGCGCCGACGCCATGGCGCCCAGATGACGGCCGCGACCACGCGCCGTCGAGCCGGCGCCGCGGCCGCCGGCAGCGCCAGGCAACCCGACCACCAGCGGAAGGACGCGCCCGCGAGAGCGGGCCAGCGCGCGGAAGCGCGCAAGCTGGCGGCCCTCGCCATGCTCCTCGACCGCGGCGTGGAGACGTACGCCGCCGAACGGGCCGCCACGCACCTCCAGGTCCCAGCGGTCGAACCCGAGCCGCCCGGCACGCACGATGGCAGTCCGTGCGCGCGCAGGCGGCCTCGAGGCACCTCGAGCCAGCGCTCTGGAGGCTGCCAGGACTCGCTCCACATCACGCGGCGGGAACGCGGCAGAGCGACCGCGGGCCGCGCGCACGGCGCCAGGGCGATAGTCCCCGCAGGCGGCCTGGCAGGCGAGCCAGCGGCTGCGCGGCGTGAAGCGCCGTCGTGCAGCGCGAGCCACCAGAAGCGCCACGACCCGGGCGCGTCTGCCGCGGATCACGTGTTCGTCGCGCGCCGGGAGCGACGCGAGCGTCCCACAGCCGCGCCACCGCGCCCCGAGCAGCGGCGCGGCGACCAGCAGCGGCTGCGACAGGAGGCCGAGAGCCGGTCAGACCGCCAGCACAGAGATGACCAGGTACCACTCGGGCATCAGCGGCAGCGACGCCAGCAGCCCGGGTGTCCGGGGTCGAGCCGGCTGGAACGGCCGGTGCCCCAGCGCCCGTAGTAGACTCCGCCAGCGGCGCGACGGCGCGCGCTGCGGCGCGTAGACGCGTCCCGCCCAGCTCAGGTGGCCCGAAGCGGTTGTAGCGCTCGGGCCACTTGCGCTCGAGCAGGGCCTCGGCCTTGCCGTAGTCGTCCTGCTGGCGCAGATAGGCGCGCACGGAGTTGCGGCGGTGGTGCCACGACCATCGCCGCGGGGCTGAAGCCGATCGTCATGCCCTGCTCCTGCACGCCGCCAGCATACGTCCACATCGTCGCCGGCGATGCGGAAACGCGGGTCGAACCCGCCGATCTCACTGCAGCGCCTCGCGGCGGAAGGCCATGTTGCAGCCGGGGACGTGCTCGGCCTCGTCGTCCGAGAGCAGCACGTGGATCGGTCCGCCGGGCGACGCGGCGACGCAGTCGGCGACGAACGCCGTCGTCGGGCGGCGGCATGTTCGGGCCCGCCGACCGCCGCGTGGCCCCGGGACTTGAACGCGCGCGCCAGGTGCCGCAGCCAGTGCGGGTCGGGCCGCGCGTCGTCGTCGATGTAGGCGACGATCTCGCCCGTCGCGGCCTCGAGGCCCGACGTTGCGCGCGCTCGGCCAGACCCTCGTTGTTCGGGCGTCCGGATCGGACGCGAGCCGTATGCTGCGCGATCGCGCGGTCGCGTCGGTCGACCCGTCGTCGACGACGATGACCTCGTAGTCCGGGTAGTCGAGTCGCGCGAGCGCCGTCGCAGGCAGTCCGGAAGCGCGCTCGCCGTTGTAGCGTGCAGATCACCACCGAGATGCGCGGCCAGACGGCGCTCGGCGGCGCAGGCGACCTCCGCGAAGGCGCGCGCGTACGGCGCGCCAGCGCGGGCTTGGGCCGCCGGTCATCGGTCGACCAGCCCGAAGTCCCAGTCCTCGACGTCGTAGCCGCCGCGGTGCCACTCGTCCGTCCACGCGAACACGAACGCCCCGGCGCAGCCGGCGTCGAATGCGGTCCGCAGCTGCCAGTCCAGCGCGCGCGCCTGGGCGTCGCGCGCCGTTGCGCAGGCTGTCAAGCCCGATTTCGCCATGACGCAGTGGCCGGTCGCCCGCAATGTTCTGCAGCCGAGCGAGGTACGCGCGCGAGCGCTCCTCCGACTCGAGGTAGACGTTGAAGCGAGACGAAGTCGAGGAACGGGAGCTGGAGATACTCGGTCGTCGGGTAGTTGACGTAGGTGACGAGCCCGTCGGGGTCCTCTTCCTTCGCCGCGTCGACGAGCCTGCGGAGGAACTCCTCGATACGCCGCGGCCCGTGCCAGCGCACCATCGACGCCGGGATCTCGTTGCCGATCGGAGTAGCAGAGGATCGCAGGGTGTCCCGCGACCGCGCGCGCGGTGTCACGCACCCGGCGCTCGATCTCCTTGCCGCGGCGCGGTCGTCCAGGAAGGCGACATGCTCCTCCCAGGGCATGCCCGCCATCACCCGGACGTCGTGCTCGAGCGCGAGGTCGAGGAACCACCGCGGCGGCATCGTGTACGTGCGGATCGCGTTGACACCGGCCGCGCGCATGCGGACCAGGTCACTGCGCCGCGCTGCTCGGGTCGGGGTAGCCGCCCTCACCGGCATGCGGAGCGAAGGTGCCGTAGGTCACCCCGCGGACCTGCATCTTTTTTCCGTGCAATCCGAGGGACTTGCCGGCGGTGCTCGCCCGCCCCTCGCTCACGGGACTTCCTGTCCCGATCGCGTCCAAGCTCACCCCGAGCGTGTCACGGCGGCAGGTCAAACCCCCCAGCGTTGTCGCGAAATGGCTGTGTGGTCGGACGAGAGCGTCCCCTATCGGGCGGATGCCGTCTCCCCTCGTTGTCGTCGGGCGCTGCCCGCGCCCGTGACCGGCGCGCGGACGAGCCTCTGCGCAGCGGTCCAGTACGTACCCCTACCCGAAATTACCACGGGCTTTCGCATCCGGCGACGATTCGAGGGCACAACATCGAATGTTCACCCTACGCCCGCTTCGTGTCATTCGCCCTGGGGCGAAAAGGCAATGCACGGGTTCGACCGGGAGTCGAGAGCGCATACGCGCCAGGGCCGCGCGCGCCGGAGCCTTGAGCACCGCCGCAGCCCTGCCGATGCACGCACGCATGCGGGGGCTTGCGATCAGGACGCTGGCTGTACTTGCGCTTGCGGCGGCAGCCCCGCCGGCGGCCACTGCCGCCACGCGCCCGTTCGCGCCCGACTCGATCTGGAACGCCCCGCTGCCGCGCGATGCCGCGCTCGCCCCGGACTCCAGGTCGCTGGTGTCCGAGCTCGGGCGCCAGCGCCGGTTCAGCACGCCCTGGGTGAACACCACCGAGTACTCGACGCCGGTCTTCACCGCGCGGGCGGGCACGCCGCGCCACGACGTGTTCATCGACACCCCGAGCGCGCTGTTCACGACTCCCGTCGACGCCGTGCAGGTGCGCGCGCGGCTGGCCGGCGCGCCTATACCCGCGCGAGCGCGACCGGCCGCCGGCCACAACCGGCACATGGTCGTCTGGCAGCCGTCGACCGACACCATGTGGGAGCTGTGGAACGCGTACCGCGTGCCCGACGACCCGTCGCCCTGGCACACCGACGGCGTCCTGGGCTGGCACGCCGCCTGGGGCGCGCGGATCGATCACGTGTCGCGCAGCTCGGGGGCGAACCCGGCGCCGTTCGGCGCGACCGCCTCGGGCCTGCCGCTGATGGGCGGCCTGATCCGCCTGTCCGAGTGGCGCCGGGGCCGGATCCCGCACGCGCTGGCGCTCGGGATCCCGGACATCGCGGCCGGCCGCACCGTGTGGCCCGCGACCCGCACGGACGGCCGGGACACGCGCCCGCGCGCGATCCCGATGGGCACGCGCTTCCGGCTGGACCCGCGGGTGGACGTCGAGCGGCTGGCGCTGCCGCCGGCCGGCAAAGCCGTCGCCCGCGCCGCCCAGCGCTACGGGATGGTGGTGCGCGACCACGCCGACCGCACGTTCGCGCTCTACGGCGAGGACCCGACGCCGACCGGGCGCAATCCCTATCCGGCGATCTTCGGCGGGCTCAGGCCCGACCAGGTGCTGAAGGCGTTTCCGTGGGATCGCCTCCAGGTCGTCGCCGCGCGACCCCGCCCGTAGCCGCTCCGTAGACCGCGCCGAAGAAGCCGAACGAGCAGACCAGGACGGCGGTGTAGGCCTGGATGTTGTCCGAGAAGCTCATGAAGAAGAGCGCCACGGTCAGCGCGAGCCCGGCGGTCGCATAGCCGCGCAGCGCCGTGACGCGACGGGCGCGCCGCATCAGCGCGAACAGGCCGGTGAGCACGGCCACCCAGAGCACGAGGCCCGGGAAGCCGTTCTCGACGAACATCTTCAGGTAGTCGTTGTGCGCGGCGAACCCGAGCCGGCCCGGCGTGATCGTCGTCGAGTACTTCGGGTCGGTGGTGCCGAACTCCTGGACGGTCACGCGCGAGTAGGAGCCGAACCCGGCCCCCTGGAGGGGCCGGTCCATGCCGTGCGGGAACATCCGCCGCCACTCCCCCTTGCGCCACGACCAGGAGTCGTCGCCGCTGGTCGCCGGGTTCGTGATGTTCTCGATCCGGTCACCCACCCGGTCGGTCTGCGAGGGGAAGGCGGCCGTCAGCGCGACCAGCGCGATCGCCAGCACGACGAGCAGGCGGCGGTACAGGAGGATCCCCGCGACGAACAGCACGATCGCGAAGCCCAGCCACGCCGCGCGCGTGTAGGTGAAGATCAGGCAGACGGTGCCCGCGGCCAGGATCGTCGCCGCGCCCGCCCGGCGCCAGACGCCGCGCAGCTCGATGACCGCCGCGAGCGCCACGGTCAGCGCCACGACCAGGTAGAAGGCGTAGTAGTTCGACTGGTAGAAGGGCCCCTTGATCGCGTCGAACCCGGCGCGCTCCTGGTATTCGCCGGTGGCTATCTGCTGGAGGCCGACGACGATCGGGTAGACGGCCCCGACCAGCAGCGCGCCGACGACGCCCTCGAGGCGCAGGCGGTCGCGCACGGTCCACGCGGCCAGGCAGATGACGACGAGCGCGGCGCCGAGCCGCAGCCACTGGAGGAGCTCGGTCGACGGCGGGTCGATGTAGATCTCGCCGAGCCCGGGGACGTAGCCCGCAGGCACGAAGCCCTCGTCGATGCTCGGCGCGAACGGGATGCCGGGAAGGGCGATCACCAGCAGCCCGATCAGCGGGATCGTCACCCGCTTGGCCGGCAGGCGCGGCGCGACCGCGATCAGTGCCAGGGCTCCGCCCACGAACGTCGCGATGTCCGCGAACTGTGAGTTCACCACCGTCGCGCGCAGCGCGAGGATCAGCAGCAGCGCGGCGTACGGCTGCAGCGCGATCGCGGTGGCGACGGCACCGGCTATCGCGATGTCGAGCGTGAGGATCGGCGCCTCGCGCAGGCCGATGCCGATTGCCGCGGACCCGGCCACCGCCAGCAGGATCCAGCCCGCCGGGAAGCGCCGGCCCGTGACGCGCGGCAGGGCGCGCGCCGCGCTAGCCATTGGAGTAGCGGCCGTACGAGCCGCTGCCGCGACCGCCCAGCACCACGATGCCCATCGGCTCGACGGACGCGTTGGCCAGCCGGTCGAGCACCTGGTCGAGCGCGGCGCGGCGGGTGTGGCGCAGGCGCACCGCGACGATCACGCCGTCGACTCGCTGCGCGAGCGGCACGACGTCGCTGAACATCGCGATCGGCGGGCCGTCGACGATGACGGTGTCGGCACTCTGCTTCGCCTCGACCACCAGGTCGGCGAGCCGGCGCTCGTCGAGCACCGCGCGCGGGTCGTCGGGAATCGGGCCTGCGGGCACGAAGCCGAACCGGCCGCGGACGCAGAGCTCGGGACCGCGGCCCTTGCCGGTCGGCGTCACCTCGGCGGGGCCGAGCGCGTCGGCCAGCACAGCCTGTCCCTGGAGGATGCTCGACACGCCGGGGCGCCCGTTCACTCCCAGGCGGCGTGACAGCCCGGGCCGGCGCAGGTCGGCCTCGAACACGGTCACGTCGCGGTGCTTGCCGGACATCGCGGCGGCCAGGTTGGCCGCCACCGTGGACTTGCCCTCGCCCGGAGCGCTGCCGGTGATCAGCAGCGTGCCCGGCGCGCCCATCACGCTGCGCGCGTCGACGTTGACCTGAAGGTTGTGGAAGCCCTCGCCGGAGATCCACCGCGAGCGCCGGGTGGGACGCGGGATCGTGCCCAGGATCGGGATCCCCGGGGCCGCCGCGCGCACCGCCTCGAGCGTCGTGAGCCGCGGGTTCAGGCGGTCGCGGATGAACGCGAGCGCCAGGCCCAGGAGCAACCCGCACAGGCCGGCGATCAGCGTGGCGCGGCGGGTGTCGTCGGCCAGCTTGCCGCCGCCGCCCTGCGCGCGCTCGATCACCTGCGCGCCGCCGGTCTGGAGGCGCCCGGCCAGCGTGAGCTGCTGCACCTGCTCGCGCAGCTGCGTGAGCTCCTCGCGGTTGCGCTTGCTGCCGCGCAGCGCCGCGATGCGGCTGCGGACGGTCGCGATCGCCTGCTGGAAGCGCCGGGCGTCGTTCGCGCGCTTGTAGGCGACGAACTGCTTGGCGAACGAGTTGGCGATCGGGGCCGTGACCCTGGGGTCGTCGTCCTTGACCGTGATGTCGACGACGTTGGAGTCGCCGCTGGTCGACGCGCTGACGTGCGAGAGCAGCTCACCCGGCGAGGTCTGCAGGCGCAGGTCGCGGATCACGCGCTGAGCGACTACCGGCGAGCGCACGAGCTGCACGGCGGTGGCGCGCTCGCGGGTCGCGTCCACGAACGGCTGGCCAGCACCAAGCGACGCGGCCGGGTTGCTCACCACGACCAGCACGCGCGAGCGCGACTGGTACTCGTCCTCCTGCGTCTTGCCCCACGCGTAGCCCGCCCCTGCGCACACGGCCACGCAGAGGAGGATCAGCCACCATTGGCTCCGCAGTACACGGAGCGTGTCGCGCAATTCCGCGGTGAAGTCGCGCCGTTCGGCGTCTAGCTGCACCCGCACCCCATCCCTAGTCCGGAGAGCAGGGTAAATGGCGCGCGGTCTCGGCGCGTCACCACTCGTCCCGGTGCAGCGCCCAGAACGCGGGCCCGCCACCCGCTGGCCGGTCCGGATCGACGCCGCCCCCGCGCACCAGCCGGCGCAGCCGGCCGCGCTGCTCGTCGCGCAGTGCCGCCACCGCCAGCTGGTCGTCGACGATCGGCGCGCCGCGCATGCGCGCGTCGGCGTAGCCCGCCAGCAGCATCAGCCCGCCGAGCAGGGCGGGCTGCTCGACGGCCATCCGGTAGGCGGCGCGCACCAGCACGAACGCGGGCAGGTAGCCCATGAAGTGGACCCCTCGCCCCTCCTCCATACGCGACCGCCACCAGCGCTGCTTGGCGCCGCGCCGGGCGTAGTGCAGGACGGACAGTTCGCTCAGCGGCATCACCTTCCACCCGCGCGCCTTGGCGCCGTACTCGTCGATTCCATCCCACCCCATCGACGCGTGCAGCCCGCCCATCTGGTCCAGGCACGCGCGCCGGTACGCCTTGAGCGCGCCGTGCACCGTGTGGCGCCCGACCGAGTCGGGCCGCCACCCCTCGCCGTCGTGGACCAGGACCTGGCCGCCGACCAGGCCGGCCCGGGGCTCGCGCGCGAACGTGGCTGCCACCCACTCGAAGTAGTGCGCGGGCAGGAACAGGTCGCCGTCCAGCTTGACCACGATCTCGTGGTCCGCCGCGATCCGGGAGCGCCCGTGATCGAAGGCGCGCACGATCGCCCCGCCGCGGGCCCGGGCGGCACCGCGATCCGGGCCTGTCGCGGTCGCGGTGATCCACGGCGCGCGCTCGGCCGCGGCCGCAGCGATCTCGCGCGTGCCGTCGGTGGACCCGTCGTCGACGATCACCCACTCGGCGGGCGGATGCGTCTGGGCGAGCATCGACTCGATCATCAACGGCAGGTGCGCGGCCTCGTCCTTGACCGGTGTGACGACCGCGTAGGCCGGCAGCGCGTCGCTCACCGGTCGCCCCCGGTCGCGGCCGCGCGCAGCGCGTCGCGGCTGACCTCGCGGCTCCGGCGGCGCAGGCGGTAGCGCCACCACAGCAGCCGGGCGAGCGCGCCCGGCCGGCGCAGCGCGCGCACGAGCTCGCGGCGCCCCCCGCCCGCGCGATAGGCGTCCCACGCGACGACCGCCTGCCAGCGCTCGGCCTGGCGGCGCGACCACCACGGGCGGTCGCGGTAGCGCTCGGCCACGTACGCGTGCATCGCCTTCATCTCGGCCCGCTCGCTCGAGAGCTGGTCGCCGTGCAGGTGGTAGATCAGCGTCACGTCGCGCGCGGCCAGGCCCGTGCCCTGCTCGAGGCAGCGGACCAGGAGGTCCAGGTCCTCGCAGCGCAGCATCTCCTCGTCGTAGCCGCCGGCGGCGACCGCGACCTCCCGGCGGATCATCACGCCGGAGCCGGGCACGACGTTCTCCGGGAACAGCAGGTCGGCGGGCGTGCGGATCGGCATGTCGCTCCGGCCGGCGGTGCCATGCACGCGATCGGCCGCCGGGTCGTCGCCGCAGCGCAGGGACGCGCCGGAGAGCACCACGTGGTCGCCGCGCCGGCGCCAGAGCGTGTCGATGTGCCAGGGCAGCCACTCGTCGTCGGAGTCGAGCACCGCGATCCAGGGCTGGGTGGCAGCCGCGATCGCGCTGTTGCGCGCGGCGGACTCCCCGCGGTTGACCGGGTGGCGGATGACGCGGGCGCCGAGCTCCTCGGCGACCGCCGCGGTGTCGTCGTGCGACGCGTCGTCCACGACCACGATCTCCGCGGGGACGGCCGGGCGCTGGGCCCGGATGCTCGCGATCGCGCGGCGCAGCATGTCGGCGCGGTTGTAGGCGGCGATCACCACGGACACCGGCACCGTCGCCGCGTCCGGCTCCGCCCGCGCCCCCGCTCCCTGCTCGGTCACCATCGCCGCGCCACAACCTAACCGCGCGCCACGCGGTCCGCGCCGGCCCGCAGGCCGCGGTACTTGCCCGCCAGCTTGGCGGCCCGCCGCCACGACACGCGCGCCCGCGCCGCGGACGGCCAGGCGGGGTCGCCGCGCCACCACTCCCCCGCCAGCGCGGGCAGCCCGTACGGCGGCACGTCGGCGTACAGCGGCATCGCCTCCCATTCGCGGAACGCGCGCTCGTAGGTCAGGCGGGCGCTCTCGCCGCCGTGATCGTGGTGCACGGACAGCGCTGGGTCGACGACGCACACCCATCCCTGGTCCAGCCAGTGGAGCGCCCACTCGCGGTCCTCGCTGGCCGGCATGTCCTCGCGGAACGCGCGCCGGCGCCAGAGGTCGGCGCGGAAGGCGCCCGACGCGTTCGAGTAGCCCCAGCGCGGGTAGCGGCGGGCCAGGTCCGCGTCCTGCACGATCGCCTGCTCCAGCGCACCGCCGTCCGGCGCGGTGCCGTACCCGCACGCGCAGGCCACGCGCTCGCCGGCCATCGCGTCGCGCATGCGCTCGAGCCAGTGCTCATCGGGCGGGAACGCGTGCGCGGACAGCGCGACGATCAGATAGCCGTCAGCCACCTCGCAGCCCGTGTTGAGCGCGCCGCCGTAGGTGAACTCGTGGGCGGGAATCTCGATCAGCCGCACGCCCGCGCGGCGGACCACGTCGACGGTGCCGTCGGTCGACCCGGAGTCCACCACGATCACCTCCGTGCGCTCCGCCATCGTCTGCCCGGCCAGGATGTCGAGCGTCCGCCCGATGTCGGCGACCTCGTCCCTGGCCCGGATGACGACCGAGATCGCGGTCATCGCGGCGCGGCGTTGGGCAGCCGGCGGCCGATCTCCTGAGCCCACACCGCCAGCGGCTCGATCGCGTGCACGAGCGCGTCGTCGCGCCGGCCGCGCGCGGCGGCGGCGCCGGCGGAAGCCATGCTGACGACCGCCCACTTGGCCAGCCCGGGCCACGACCGCGAGGGGAACGACCCGGGATAGCGCTCCGCCAGCCACGCGGCACCCGCTCCGTGGCGGGCCCGCTGACGGAGCAGCTTGCGCAGCGACGTCCGGTTGTGGTGCACCACGGACGCGCCGTCGCGGCGCTCCATCCCCCAGCCGGCCGCGCGGATGCGGAAGCACAGGTCGGCGTCGCCGCCCGATCGCACGCCGGCACAGAAGCCCTCGACCTGCTCGAACGCGGCGCGCCGGACCGCGCAGTTCGCGGTCTGCGCGTAGCCCCACTCCCCCAGCTCGAGCGTGTTGGCCTGATCCATCGACTGGCGCAGCTCCAGGTAGCGGGCCACGCCCGACGCGCCGGCGCCGACGACCTCGTCGTGCACGCCGCCGGCCAGGACGCCGGTGCGCTCGCCCGGCGGATCGACCAGGTAGCGGTCGATCAGGTCGGGCGCCGCCTGCACGTCGCCGTCGAGGAACACGAGCCACGGGTTGGCTCCGGCGGCGGCACCGATGTTGCGGGCGTGGTACGAGGACCGGCGCTCGGGCGCGCGGACCACCCGGACGCCGTCGCGCCCCTCGATCGCCGGCTCCTCGGCCGGGCGGTTGTCGGCGATCGTGACCGTGTCCCCCTCGCGCACGCGCAGGCCGGCCAGCCGCTCGACCAGGCCCCGCAGCGACTCGGCCGAGCCCAGGAACGGGACGACCACGTCCACCGCCGGGCGCTCGCGGCTGTCGGGAAGTGCAGCCATTTGGCGCGGCGCGACTATAACCTCCGCCTCCCCGCGGGGCTGCAGGTCCCGCGCGGGACCGACACCGTGCCGCTCGCCTACGTCTGCAGCCGCTATCCCGCCGTGTCGCACACCTTCGTCCTGCGCGAGGTGCAGGCGCTACGGCGGCTCGGGGTCGACGTGCGCACGTTCAGCGTGCGCCGCGCGCACGAGGCGGAGGTCCTCTCGGCCGACGACCGCGAGGCGCTCGCCACCACCGTCGCCCTGCTGCCGCCGAGCCCGCTCAGGTGGATCGCCGCCCACGCGCGGGCGCTCGCAAGCGCGCCCGGCGAGTGGATGGCGACGCTGCGCCGCGCGCTGTCGCTGGCGCCGCCCGGCGCGCGCGGCCGGCTGTGGCAGGTCTTCTACTTCGCCGAGTCGATCGTGCTGTGGGACGAGTGCCGCCGGCAGGGGATCGGCCATGTCCACGCGCACTTCGCCAACGTCGGCGCGGACGTGGCGCTGCTCGCCGCCGACTTCGGCGCGCGCACCGGCCGCGGCCCCGGCACGTGGAGCTTCACGATGCACGGGCCGGCCGAGTTCTACGACGTCGGCCACTACCGGCTGCCGGCCAAGGTGCGCGACGCGGAGTTCGTGGCCTGCATCAGCGACTTCTGCCGCAGCCAGCTCATGGGTCTCGTGCCCCACGACCACTGGGCCAAGCTGAGCGTCGTGCACTGCGGGGTCGATCCCGCCGCGTTTGCGCCGCCGGCCGATCGCGTGAACGGCACGGGTGACCCGCTGCGCATCCTCAACGTGGCGCGGCTGGCCGAGGTCAAGGGACAGCTCGTGCTGCTGGACGCGATCGCGGAGCTCAGGTCGGCGGGGCTGGACGTGCGCGCGACGATCGTGGGTGACGGCCCGCAGCGGGACGCGCTCCGCGAGCGCGTCGGACGGCTGGGCCTGGACGATGCGGTCGACCTGCCCGGCGCGGTCGGCCAGGATCGCCTGCGCTCCTACTACGACGCCGCCGACCTGTTCTGCGCGCCGAGCTTCGCGGAGGGCGTGCCGGTGGTGCTGATGGAGGCGATGGCGACCGGGCTCCCGGTGGTGGCCACGCGGATCATGGGCGTGCCCGAGCTCGTCGACGACGGGGTGTCCGGCCGGCTCGTGCCGCCGGGCCGCGCGGACGCGCTGGCCACCGCGATAAGCGAGCTGGCCGGCGACCGATCGCGCCGCGAGGCGATGGGCCGCGCCGGCCGCGACAAGGTCGTGGGCGAGTTCGACATCGACCGGTCGGCGGCGAGCCTCGCGAAGCTGTTCGCGACCCGATGACCCCCGCGGTCACGATCGCGGTCGTCTCCTGGAACACGCGCACGCTGCTGGCCGAGTGCCTGGCCTCGATCGACCGCGACCGCGCGCACGTGGTGGTCGTCGACAACGCGTCGAGCGACGGCTCCGCGGACATGGTGCGATCGGAGTTCCCGTGGGTCGAGCTGATCGCCCCCGGCGACAACCTGGGCTTCGGCCCCGCGGTCAACCTGGGCACCGAGCGCGCGCGCACGCCCTGGATCGGCATCTCGAACGCCGACATCGCGCTGCACCCGGGCGCGCTCGACGCGCTGATCGCCGCGGGCGAGCGCGACCCGCGCGCCGGGCTGATCGCCCCGCGCCTGATCCTGCCCGACGGCAGCACCCAGCACTCCGTGCACGCGTTCCCGATGCTCCTGGAGACCGTGCTGCAGACCCTGGCCGTCGAGCGCTGGAGCCCCGCGGCCGCCGACCGCCTGTGCGTGACCGGTCACTGGGACGGCAGCCGCCGGCGGCGGGTGCCGTGGGCCCACGGAGCGTTCCTGCTCGCGCGAACCGAGGCGTGGCGGGCCATCGGCGGCTTCGACCCTGACCAGTGGATGTACGCGGAGGACATCGACATCGGCTGGCGGATGCGCCGGGCGGGCTGGTTCACCCGCTACGAGCCGACCGCGCACGTGACCCACGCCGAGAGCGCCGCGGCGCGCCAGGCCTGGGGCGACAAGCGCAGCCGCCGGTCGATGGACGCGAACTACGCGTGGCTCGCCCGGCGCCGGGGCGCGGCCTACTCGCGGGCGGTGGCGGCGGTCAACGTGGCCGGCACCGGGGCGCGGCGCGCGGGCTTCGCGGCGGCCGCGCGGCTGACCGGGTCGCCCGCCCACGCCGCGGAGCGCGACCGCTGGCGCTGGCACATGCGCCTGCACCGACGGCAGGGCTGACGCGTTACGTTTCGCCCCGCGATGGACGCCAGACGCTCCCTCGGCGCGCGGGTCCGCGACTTCCTGCGCTACCTGCCCGCGAAGATCGGCTACCGGCACGGCCCGCGGCTGATGTCCGGCCTGCGCCGGCGGTGGGTGCTGCTCCGCCATCCCCAGGCCGACATCCGGTTCGGCGAGGGCTGCTACCTGGGACCCGGGCTTCAGCCTGCACATCCCGGGCCACGGGACGTTCCACGCGGGCGACCGCGTCGAGTTCCGCCGCGACTTCCGCGCCGAGGTCGAGGGCAACGGCCGCATCACGATCGGCAGCGACTCGCACTTCACCTACTCCGTGCTGATGCAGTGCTCGACCTCGATCGACATCGGCGAGCGCTGCATGTTCGGGCAGACCACGATCGTCGTCGACGGACAGCACCGGTTCCGCGACCTCGACCGCCCGATGCTCGACCAGGGCTACGACTTCACCCCGCTGACCGTCGAGGACGACGCGACGATCACCACCAAGTGCACGATCATGGCCGACGTCGGGCGCCGCGCGTTCGTCGGCGCGAACGCGGTGGTGACGCGGCCGGTCCCGCCCTACACCGTGGCGGTCGGGCGCCCCCGCGCGGCCGATCGACTACTTCGGGCCGCCGGGCGACGAGCCCGCCGAGCTGACCGGCGCTCCGTCGCCGTGAGCGGCGCCGTCGACGAGCTGCGCGAGTACGTGCGCGAGCCGGCCAAGCGGGCCGCGCTGCGCTCGCGGCTGAAGTCGCCCTGGTACCGGTGGCGCTTCCACGAGTTCGGCGCGCGGTCGATCCTGGACGCCCCAACGTGGGTCTACGGCGCGCACGAGATCGCGATCGGCGACGACGTGATGATCCTGCGGGGCGCGTGGCTAGCCGTCGAGCGGCCGGCGTGGAACCGCGAGGCCCCGGTGCTCTCGATCGGGAACGGCGTGGCCATGCGGCCCAACTGCTCGATCTCCGCGTCGGACTCGATCGTGATCGAGGACCACGTGGTGCTGGCCACCGGCGTCAGCATCATCGACTCCGACCACGTGCACGCCGGCGACCACGACAACGTGCTGTTCAACCGGGTGGAGACGTCGCCCGTGCGGATCGGCCGCGGGACCTGGCTCGGCGACCGCGTGTCCGTGCTGCGTGGCACCGACATCGGCCGCTTCTGCACGATCGGCGCGAACAGCGTGGTGCGCGGCCACATACCCGACTACTCGATCGCGGTCGGCGCGCCCGCGCGCGTGGTGGGCACGACGCGCGTCGAGGCCTGACCCGTGGCGGACGTCACCGTCGTCATCCCGACGCTGCGCCGCTACGAGTCGCTGCGCCGCGTGCTCGACCGCCTGGACCGCCAGGACGGCGGCCCGGGAGCGTTCGCCGTTCACGTGGTCAGCGACGCGGCGGAGCCCGACGCCGGGAGCGTCGAGCGAGCGGTCGGCGAGCGCCCCTACGAGGTCCGCCTGATGCGCGCCGAGCGGCCGGGCGCGTCCGCCGCGCGCAACGCCGGCTGGCGAGCGGCCGAGACACCGCTCGTGCTGTTCCTGGACGACGACGTCCTGCCCGAGCAGCCGCTGATCGCCGAGCACCTGGCCTGGCACGACCGCCACCCCGAGGTCGAGGTCGGCGTGCTCGGCCGCGTGCGCTGGGCCGACGAGCTGAAGGTGACGCCGTTCATGCGCTGGCTCGACCGGGGCATCCAGTTCGACTTCGAGCGCATCGACGGGACCGAGGCGGGATGGGGCCGGTTCGTCACCGCCAACGCGTCGGTCAAGCGCGAGCTGATCGAGCGCGCGGGCGGGTTCGAGGAGGAGGCCCTGCCGTTCGGCTACGAGGACCTGGACCTGGCGCTGCGCATGCACGACCACGGCCTGCGGCTGCTCTACAACCGGCGCGCCTGCGGCGAGCACCTGCACGAGATGGACCTGGAGTTCTGGAAGCGCCGGGTAGCTCGTATCGCGGTGTCCGAGCATCAGTTCGTGCAGATGCACCCCGAGGTCGAGCCGTACTTCTTCAACCTGTTCTCGCACGCCGCGGACCGGCCCGCGGTGCGCGGCCGGGCGGTGGCCGCCGCGCGCTTCGTGCCGCGCTGGGTCCCGGGCGCCGGCCCGTTCGTCTGGTCGCGGGTGGACCAGGCGTACCGGCGCGAGCTGGCGGAGCCGTTCCTGCGCGCGTGGGAGGCCGTCGAGGCCGGCCGTCCCGTGCCGGGGCTCGAAGCCGCGCGTTAGCGCGCGGCGCGTTCACGAGCGCCGGCCGCCAGAGGTCGAAAACCTGCACAACGTCTTGTCGGCCCCGGGGTTGTGCAGGTTCTGCAGCGTGGGCAGGGCATAACCCGCACAACGCCTTGTCGGCCCGGGGGTTGTGCAGGTTTTGCAGCCTCCGGCGCGGCCGCTACCGCGCGCGCCTCAGCTCCGCCCACAGCGAGCCCGCGATCCGCGCCGCGTAGCTCGCGCGGGCCAGCGCGACGACCGTGCGCCGGTCATCGGGCGGGATCCGCTCGGGCGCGATGCCGGACCGGGCCAGCGCGGCGTCGCGCGCTCACGAGCGCGCGCGGGTGCCGCCACGCGCGGTAGCCGCGGCCGAGCCGGTGATGGGCCTGGTTGCCGCCGTACCCGTGCATGAACGCGCGGCGGAGCAGCGGCCGCATCTCGCTCTCGGCGAAGTGGCTGACGACCGCGTCGCCGCACCAGCCGATCCCGTGCCCGGCGGCCCCTGCCCGCAGGCAGAAGTCGACGTCCTCCCCGTAGTGGCGCCAGGCGGAGTCGAATCCGTCGATCGCGTCGAACGCGTCCGTGTGCACGAGCAGGTTCGCGGTCGCCGCCCAGCCCTGCTCCTTGACCCAGTTCTCCTGGCCCCACCGCCAGAGCGACTCGAACCGCTCGATCGAGTTCGGCGGGTCGTTCATGCCGACGGCCACGTCGCCGGCCACGAGCGGCGCGACGTCCGCCGCGGCGACGAGCGACTCCAGCCAGCGCGGGTCGGCGACGCAGTCCGCGTCGGTGAACGCGATCAGGTCGGTCGTCACCGCCGTGCGCCCGCGGTTGCGCGCGAGGGAGCGGTTCGCGACCGGCTCCTCGACGACGGTGGCGCCGGCCCGTCGGGCGACGTCGGCGGTCGCGTCGTTCGAGTCGTTGTCGACGACGATCACCTCGAAGCGCTCGCGCGCGAGCGTCTGCCGCTCGAGCGAGTCGATCAACGGGCCGATGCTGTCCGCCCCGTTGCGGACCGGGATGACAACCGACACGTCCAAGGGGGGCGGAAGGTTAATCTGCGCGCCGTGGACCAGACGCGGGCAAGGGAGTTCTGGGACGAGCGCGCCGACGAGGACGCGTTCTTCTTCGTCGACAGCCGCCTGGAGTACGGCAAGCCCGACTTCGACCGGTTCTGGGCCGAGGGCGAGGTCGACCTGAAGCGCTTCCTCGACGCGCTCGAGGCAACGCGTCGAGCCCGACGACGACGTCGTGGAGATCGGCTGCGGGGTCGGCCGGCTGACGCGCGGCCTGTCGCGCGACGCGGCCAGCGTCCGGGCGATCGACATCTCCGAGCGGATGCTGGCCCTGGCCCGCGAGCACAACCCGTCGCTCGCGAACGTGGAGTGGATCCACGGCGACGGGGCCAGCCTGGCCGGCATCGACGACGCCTCCGCCGACGTGGTCGTCTCCCACGTCGTCTTCCAGCACATCGCCGACCCGCAGGTGACGCTCGGCTACGTGCGCGACATCGGCCGCGTCCTGAGGCCGGGGGGCTGGGCGGGGTTCCAGATCTCGAACGACCCCGAGGTCCACCGCAAGCGGCAGGGTCTGGGCGACCAGGCCAAGGCGCTGGTCGGCCGCGCTCCGAAGGGTCAGGCCCACCCGGACTGGCTGGGGTCGTACGTCGACCTGGACGACCTGCGCGCCGCCGCCGCCGACGGGGGCATGGACCTCGAGCACGTCTTCGGCGAGGGCACCCAGCTCTGCCTGGCGCGAACGCGGAAGCGGACGGCCTGACCGTAAGCGTGATCGTGCCGGCGCTGAACGCGTCGGCCACGATTCCGCGCACGCTCGCGGCCCTGGCCGCCCAGGAGTACGACGGCCCCTACGAGGTGATCGTCGTCGACGACGGCTCCGAGGACGACACCGCGTCGATCGCCGCCCGCGCGGGCGCGACCGTGATCCGCGGAGCGCGCCAGGGCCCCGCGGGCGCGCGCAACGCCGGCGTGGAGGCGAGCAGCGGCGACGTCCTGGCGTTCACCGACGCCGACTGCTACCCCACCCCGCGCTGGCTGGCCGAGGGAGTGCGCGCGATGAAGTCGGCCGACCTGGTCCAGGGCAAGGTCGACCCGGAGCCGGGCCCGATCGGACCGTGGGACCGCACGATCTGGGTGGAGCGCGAGACCGGCCTGTACGAGACCGCCAACCTGTTCCTGCGCCGTGAGGTGTTCGACCGGGTGGGGGGCTTCGAGGTCTGGCTCGAGCCCGAGATCGGCAAGCCGCTCGCGGAGGACATGTGGCTCGGGTGGCGGGCGCGGCGAAGCGGCGCGCGCAGCGCGTTCAGCGCCGACGCGCTGGTGCACCACGCGGTGTTCCCCCGCGGCCCCCTGGGTTGGATCGGCGAGCGCCGCCGGCTGCGCTACTTCCCCGCGATGGCCGCGCAGATGCCGGAGCTGCGCCACCAGTTCTTCTTCGCCCGGGTGTTCCTGTCGAAGCGCAGCGCGGCGTTCGACGCGGCGGTGGCCGGCGCCGCCGTCGCCGCCGCGCGCCGGTCGCCCTGGCCGCTCGCCGCCGCCCTGCCCTACGCGCGCATGGTGGCCGCCGACGCCATTCCGTCGCGGCGCCGCGCGCCGCTCGTCGCCGCCGTGAAGCTCGCCGGCGACGCGCTGACGCTCGCGTCGCTCGTGCGCGGCAGCGCGCGATATCGATCGCCGCTCATCTAGAAGCGCAGCCGTAACATCACCCGCGTGGAACCGGGTTCGGCCGACGGGGCAGGGACGGCGCCGGTCAGCGCCACCGAACGCGCGGTCGCGGAGGGGCGCTTCGAGGCGCGCGGCGAGGGCGACACGCTGCGCACACGCGCCGCGCGAGGCACGGTCGTCAACGTCGTCTTCCTGGTCGCCGTCAACCTGGTCGGGTTCCTCAAGGGGTTCGTGATCGCGGGCTTCCTGGCCGCGTCCGAGTACGGCATCTGGGGCCTGCTGACGATCACGCTCGGCACGCTGCTCTGGCTAGGCCAGATCGGCGTCGACGACAAGTACATCCAGCAGGACCATCCCGACCAGGAGGCCGCGTTCCAGGTCGCGTTCACGATCCAGTCGATGCTCTGCGGCGCGTTCATGGGGCTGATCCTGGTGATGATGCCGCTGTTCGCGCTGGCCTACGGCAACTGGGAGATCCTGATCCCCGGCTACGTGCTGGCGCTCGGGATGCCCGCGATCGCGCTTCAGACGCCGATGTGGGCCTACTACCGCAAGATGGAGTTCGCCAAGCAGCGCATGCTGCAGGCGATCAACCCGCTCGTCGCCGCGACCGTGACGATCGCGCTGGCGATCGCGGGCTTCGGCTACTGGTCGCTGGTCGTGGGAACGCTGGCCGGCTCGTTCTCCGCCGCCGCGGTAGCCGTGTGGGCGTCGCCGTACAAGGTGCGCTTCCGCTGGGAGCGCGGGAAGCTGCGCGAGTACGCGAGCTTCTCCTGGCCGCTGCTGCTCCAGTCCGCGAGCGCCGTCATGGCCGCGCAGGTTGCGATCCTGGTCGCGGAGCGTTCTCTCGGCACCGCGGCGGTCGGCGCCATCGCGCTCGCGAGCTCGATGACCGTCTACGCGAACCAGGTCGACGACATCGTCGTCCACGCGATCTACCCGACGATCTGCGCGGTCAAGGACCGCACCGACCTGCTGTTCGAGGCGTTCACCAAGTCGAACCGGATGGCGCTCCTGTGGAGCATCCCGCTGGGCACCGGCCTGGCGCTGTTCGCCCCCGACATCGTCCACTACCTGCTCGGCGACAAGTGGGAGTTCGCCGTGACGCTGATCCAGGTGATGGCGGTGAGCGCCGCCGTCTACCAGATCGGCTTCAACTGGGGCGCGTTCTACCGGGCCCGCGGGGACACCCGCCCGATCGCGGTGTCGGGCGTCGTCGCCCTGATCTGCACGCTCGTCTTCATCGCGCCGTTGACGATCCTCGAGGGCCTGGACGGGTACGCGATCGGCGCCGCGATCAGCGTGGCCGTCGCGATCCTGGTCCGCACCTACTACCTGGCCCGCCTGTTCCCGGCGCTGCGGATCATCACCCACAGCGCGCGGGCGATCGCGCCGACGATCCCGGCGCTGGCCGCGGTGCTGGCGCTGCGAGCGGCGGGCGACGGCCGCTCGGTGGCCACCGTCGCGATCGAGGCCCTGGTGTTCGTCACGATCGTCGCCGTGGGCACGCTGCTGTCCGAGCGCGAGCTGGTGCGCGAGTTCGCGGGCTACTTCCGCCGCAAGGCGCACCCGGCCGTCGCGGGCTGACGTATGCTGCCCGCCGTCGTGGGCGCGCCGGAGATCAGCGTTGTGATCCCCTCGCACGACCGCCGTCTGCGGCTGCGCTGGCTGCTGAACGCGCTCGAGGACCAGACGCTCGCCCGCGAGCGGTTCGAGGCGATCGTCGTGCACGACTACGACGACGCGGAGACCGAGGCGATCATCGCCCGCCACCCGCTCTCCACCGCGGGCGTCCTCCGGCACGTGCAGATCCCGCCCGGCACCGGGTCCGCGGCGAAGCAGCGCAACATCGGCTGGCGCGAAGCGCGCGCACCGCTGGTCGCCTTCACCGACGACGACTGCCGCCCGTCAGCCGTGTGGCTCGAGGAGCTGCTGGCCGCCGCGGCGCGCAACCCCGGCGCGGTCGTGCAGGGCGCCACCGACTTCGACCCGTACGAGCTCGACATCTTCGCCAGCCCGCACTACCGCACGCGTGGTCGAGCGCGACCCGCCCGGGAAGTTCGGGCAGACCTGCAACATCCTCTACCCGCGCGCCGTGCTCGAACGGATCGACGGCTTCGACGAGGAGATGCCGGCGCCCGCCGGAGAGGACCTGGAGCTGCTGACCCGCGCCCGGCGCGCGGGCGCCGCGCACGTCGGGGCTCCCGACGCGATCACCTACCACTGCGTCGAGTCGTACTCGCTGCTCGGCATGCTGCGCCTGAACCGCAAGTGGGCCGACATCGCCTACCTGGCCAAGACCAACCCGGAGATCAGGTCGACGTTCACCCACCGGATCTTCTGGCGGGAGACGCACTATCGGCTGACGCTGGCGCTGGCGGGCCTCGCGCTCGCGCGCCGGCAGCCGGCGGCGGCGCTCCTGGCGCTGCCCTACCTGAGCTTCGCCCTCGAGCAGCGCGGCACCCACGCGCGGGCGCGGGTCGCATCGGCGGTCGAGCTGCCCGGGCGGCTCGTGATCGACCTGGCCGAGATCGCGACGATGGTCCGCGCGAGCGTCCGCCATCGCACCGTGGTGATTTGAGCGGGATACGCGCGGCGCTGCTCACGTTCGGCTACTGGCCGGAGGTGCAGCGCGGAGGCGAGCGGATCGTGCACGACCTGGCCGTCGAGCTGCACCGGCTGGGACATGCGCCGCGGATCGTGACGAGCCACCCGGGGCGACCGACCCGGTCGGTCGAGGACGGCGTGCCGGTGCTGCGCTCGTGGCGCCCGCCCGAGACACCGCTGCGGCTGCGCAAGATCGAGGAGCACCTGAGCCACCTGCCGGCCAGCTACCTGGCCCTGCGCCGCGGCGACGACGACGTGGCCAACGCCTTCTACCCGACCGACGCGCTCGCCGCCGTGCGCTGGTCCGAGCGCACCGGGCGCCCGTGCGTGTTCTCCCACACGGGCAGCCCGCAGCGCGACCACGTCTCCAACCGCCGCGGGCGGCTGCGGATCCTGGAGCGGGTCACGCTCGGCAGCACCGCCGTGACCGCGCTGAGCAAGGCGGCACGCGACAACATCTGGCGCTGGCTGGGCGTCGAGGCGCGGCTGATCTACCCGGGGGTCGACCTGTCCGCGTTTGCCGTCGGCACCGAGCGCGCCCCCGAGCCGACGATCGTGTGCGCGGCGGCTCCGGACGAGCCGCGCAAACGCGTGCCGATGCTGGTCGCCGCGTTCGCCCGGGTGCGTCGCGACCGGCCCTCCGCCCGGCTGGTGCTGATCCGCCCGCGGGACGGCGCGCTGGAGCGGGACCTGAGCACGCAGGGCGTCGAGTTCATCGACCCGAGCCCGGGCGCGATCGCCGCGCAGTTCGGCCGCGGCTGGGTGTCGGCGCTCGCCTCGCGCAACGAGGCGTTCGGCCTGGTGATGGTCGAGGCCCTGGCGTGCGGGACGCCGGTGGTCGGCCCCCGGGACGGCGGCGTGCCGGAGATAGTCGACCGCCCCGAGGTCGGGCGCCTGTTCGATCCCGACGACGAGGAGGGGCTGGCCCGCGCGCTGCTCGAGGCGCTCGACCTGGCGGAGGACCCCGCGACCCGCGCGGCGTGCCGGGCGCGCGCGGAGGACTTCAGCACCCGCCGGACGGCCGAGGAGTACGCGGCGCTCTACCGCGAGCTGCTGGCCGCCTGAGCGCCGGCGACGTAGCCGGCCAGCCGCGCGGCCTCGACGCGCCCGTTGCAGTGCTCCTCCGCCCAGCGGCGCGCGGCCGCGCCCATCGCCGCCCGCTCGCCCGGCGGCAGCGCCAGCACCTCGGCGAGGGCGTTCGCCAGTGCATCGGGGTCGCCCGGCGGTACCAGCCGGCCCCATTCCGGGTGGACGTGCTCGGGCAGCCCGACCAGGTCGCTGGCCACGACGGGCACCTCCATCGCCAGCGCCTCGAACACGACGACCGGCATCGAGTCCCGGTCGCCGTCGGCGGCGATCACCGACGGGACGGCGAGCACGTCGGCGGACTCGAGCAGCGCACGTACCCGCTCAGGGGGAAGGGCGCCCGCCAGTTCCAGCGTCCCCTCCAGGCCGTGCTCGGCGACCGCCGACTCGAGCTGCGGGCGCAGCGGCCCCTCCCCCACCACGACCACGCGATCCACGGCGCCGGCATCGCGCAGGATCGCCGCGGCGCGCACCAGGTGGACCAGGCCCTTCTTCTCGACCAGCCGGCCGATCGCGAGCACCGTCCGCCCGCCGGGATGCGGACTACCACGGCGGATGGCGTCGACATCGATGCCCATCGTCACGAGCTTGAGCCGATCGCGATGCGCGGGCGCGACGACCTCGCGCAGCGCGGCGAGCGTGTACTGGCAGACGCTCGTCGAGAACGCCGACCGCTCGAGCTTCACGCGGATGTTGGTCTGGTCGGCGAAGACCTCGTACGCGTGCACGGTGACCGAGTAGGTGATCCCCAGGAGCCGGGCGATGCGCATCGCGTCGAGCGCCGACCGCGCCGCGAAATGCGCGTGGGCGTGCTGGATCCCGTCGCGGCGGAGGCGACGCGCCCGCCGGGCCAGTGAGCGCAGCGGCAGCACCGGCTCGTCCGCCCTCCAGGCGCGGCGCTCGACCAGGTCGCGCAGCGAGCGCAGCGGGTGGCGGGCGGCCAGCCACGCGGTGTCGACCAGCTTCGGCCACCGCGTCTCGTCCTCGACGAAGCACGCCTCGACGGCGCCCGCCGCGCCTCCGCTCGGGCTCGCGGCCCGGGCGATCGCCTCCACCCGCACGTGGTGGCCAAGCCGCTGGAGCTCGCGAGCCTCCCCGACCACGAACGTCTCCGACAGCACCGGGAATCGGTCCACCATCACCGCGATCCGCAGCGCGGCCCCGGCGTCCGCACGAGGCTGATTCGCGGGCGTGCTCACGGCGCCGGGCAGCCTATCCGTCGCCTCCGAAATCTTTAGAAAAGGCCGTGTTTGCCATCCCACGATGGGGGGAAGTGACATTCAGGGGGAGTAGGCCCCTTGGGTAGGGGGAAATCCGGGCAGGGGAGTCCGCGATCAATACGTACGCTCGACCGGTCGGTGGCGACCGCGAGAACACACGTGCTGCCGGCGCGAGGACGGCACGCACATCAACACCGATGCGCGACGGTGCTCGTCGTGCACGTCTCCGCCGGTCGGCCACGCCGGCGGACAGCTACATCCGCGAGGGCCAGCGGTCGAGGAGATCGCTTGACCGCGACGCTGTAGGCCGCCGCCTGCTGGCGGTGGCCGACGTCGCCGCTGCCGGCCTGGCGCTGAACCTGGCGATCCTCCTGGGCGGCGGCACGCCGACCTACGCGGTCGTCGCGGTGACGCCGCTGGTCGTCCTGGTCAGCAAGGTCACGGGCCTCTACGACCGCGACGAGCACGTGGTCCGCAAGACCACGCTGGACGAGGCGCCGGGCCTGGCGAACGTCGTCACCGCGTTCACGCTGCTCGTCTGGCTGCTCGACGACGCGTTCGTCGACGGCGCGCTTACCAAGACGACCGTGTGCGTGCTCTGGTTCGGCCTGCTGTGCTCGCTGCTCGCGTTCCGGGCCATCGCCCGCACGACCGCGGCGACGATCGTCCCGCCGGAGCGCTGCCTGGCGCTCGGCAGCGCCGAGGAGGCGTGCTCGGTGGCCGACAAGTTCGACGCGCGCAGCCACGCCGCCGCGGAGCTGATCGGCCGCGTGCCGCTCTGCGACGACAAGGGCCCCGACACGCTCGGCTGCATCGACGACCTGCCTCACATCGTCCGCCGGGAGCGCATCGACCGCGTGATCATCTGCCCGACGGTCGAGAGCTCGGGCCAGATGCTCGACACGATCCGGCTGGTCAAGGCGCTCGGCGTAAAGGTCAGCCTGATGCCGCGGCTGCTCGAGGTCGTCGGCAGCTCGGTGGAGTTCGACGACTTCGGCGGGATGACGCTGCTCGGGCTGCGCCGCTACGAGCTGAGCAAGTCGTCGGCGTTCCTGAAGCGCTCGCTCGACGTCGTGGCGGCGGGAGCGGGCCTGGTCGTGCTCGCGCCGTTCTTCGCGGTGGTCGCGGCGGCGATCAAGCTGACCTCGGCCGGCCCTGTCTTCTTCAAGCAGACCCGCATCGGGCGCGACGGCGAGCGGTTCCCGATGTTCAAGTTCCGCACGATGGTCGACGGCGCGGAGCGCCAGAAGGCCGCGCTGCGCGAGCTGAACGAGGCGGTCGGGCTGTTCAAGATCGCCGACGACCCGCGGGTCACCCGCGTGGGCCGGCTGCTGCGCCGGACGTCGCTCGACGAGCTGCCGCAGCTCGTCAACGTGCTGCGCGGGGAGATGAGCCTGGTCGGGCCGCGCCCGCTCGTCTGCGACGAGGACGCGTCGATCCAGGGCTGGCGCCGGCGCCGCCTGGACGTCACCCCCGGCATGACCGGCGCGTGGCAGGTGCTCGGATCGTCGCGCGTCCCGGTCCACGAGATGGTCACGATCGACTACCTGTACCGGGCCAACTGGTCGCTGTGGCTGGACGTGAGGATCCTGCTGCGGACGATCCCGCACGTGCTCGGAAGGAGGGGGCTGTGACCCCCGTGGCGGCCGGCCGGCCGCGCATCGAGCTGATGGGCATGGAGATCGACGCGATCAGCGAGGCCGACGCGATCGCCACGATCGTCGACGCCCTCGACCGGGGTGAGGGCGGCAGCGTCATCACCCCCAACCTCCACCACCTGCGCGAGTTCACGCGCCGGCCCGAGCTGGCGCAGCCGTTCGCGGATGCGGACCTGGTGGTCGCCGACGGCATGCCGCTGGTCTGGGCCAGCCGCATGATGCGTAGCCCGCTGCCCGCGCGAGTCGCGGGGTCGGACCTGGTCTGGTCGCTGTCGGCGGAGGCCGCGCTGCACGGGCGGTCGGTCTACCTGCTGGGCGCCGAGCCGCCGGCGTGCCGCGCGGCCGAGGAGCGCATGCGCGAGCTCTATCCGGGGCTTCGCATCACTGGTTGCTACTCGCCACCGCTCGGGTTCGACGAGGACCCGCACGAGCTCGCGCACATCCGGGCGCGGCTGATGGCGGCCGAGCCGGACATCGTCTTCGTCGCCCTGGGCTTCCCCAAGCAGGAGCTGCTGATCCAGAAGATGCGCGACGCGCTCCCGGACACCTGGTTCCTGGGCGTCGGGGCCAGCCTGGACTTCGTCGGCGGCACCACCGAGCGCGCGCCGGACTGGATGATCGGCCTCGGGCTCGAATGGCTGCACCGGCTGAGCCAGGAGCCGCGCCGGCTGTTCCGCCGCTATGTGGTCGACGGCCTCCCGTTCGCCGCGCGGCTCATGGGGCACGCCGTCAGGAGGCGCCGCCAGGCGCTCCCGCCGGCGCCCGCATCCGCCCCGGCCCTCCCGGCGCCCGCCGCCAAGCCGCGGGTCGTGTTCACGCACGGCGCTGTCGAGCGTCAGCGGGCCGCCGAGGTGCGCGAGCTGCTCGCGGAGCTCGGGCTCCCGCCGGCGCCGGCGCCCGCCGCCTCGACCGAGCCGGCGACCGCGTCGTTGTACGACTCCTCGCCGAACTCCGCCGAGGTGGCCAGGCCGCCCGCGCGCAGGTTCGAGCGCAAGCCGGCGTCGGCCCCCAGCCGTGAGATCGCCGCCGCGAGGGCGGCGGCGTCGTCGCGCGGGAAGATCAGGCAGTTGTGGTCGTCGCGCAGGTACTCGGCCGACCCGCCCGTGCCGGTGGCGACGACCGGCGTGCCGACCGCCATCGACTCGAGCGGCACGAGTCCCCAGGGCTCGTCCCAGCGGACGGGGAAGACCACCACGTCGGCGGCGGCGTAGACGGCGGCCAGCTCGTCGCGCTCGACGCTGCGGAGCTCGACGCGGTCGCCGACCGCCAGCCGGTCGGCGAGCGCCCGCAGCTCACGCGCGTAGTCGTCGTCGCCGGTGCCCACCACCGTCAGCGTGGCCTCGGCCGGCAGCTGGGCCAGCGCCTCCACCGCCGTGTCCACGCCCTTGCGGCGGTCGATGCGCCCCACGTAGGCCATCCGCCAGCCGAACTCCTCGCGCGGCGGACGCGGGGTGAACCGCCGGGACTCGATGCCGGGGTAGGCCACGGCGGTGCGCGGCAGCGGCCGGGCCTCGAGCGCCCGGCGGCGCGTCCACTCGCTGTTGAAGAGCCACGACCCGGCGGCGCCCAGGTCGACCCGGGTCGGCACCCGCGTGAACGTCTCGGCCGCGCGGGCCCAGCCCCGCCGGTAGAAGCGGCGCGCCCACATGTCGGAGCGCATGCAGTACACGATCCAGTCGTCGCAGATCACGCCCGCGACGGGCACGCCGGCCCGCCGCGCCCGCTCGATCAGGGAAACCGACATCCCGCCCAGCGGCCAGGGGTTGAGCACGTCGGGCCGGAACTCGCGCAGCGCGTCGTCCAGGACCGCCAGGTTGTGGCGCTCGATCGCCAGCCGCTCGCGCGTGCCGAGCGGCGGTGGGCCCTCCGGGGTGTGCTCGTAGAAGCGCAGTTCGCGGGCGGACAGGATGCGCACCTCGTGGCCGCGGGCGCGCATGTGCTCGACCGCCGAGCGCCAGGTCACCTCGTATCCGCCCATCCCGTCGGGCGGGTAGGTCAGGCCGATGCTGAGTACGCGCACCGGCGCATCATCTCCGCGTAGCGCGGCGCGAGGCGGTCCCACGCGAACCTGTCGTGCGCGATGCGGCGCCGGCGAGCGCGGGCCGGCTCGTCGCCGGCCGTCGCCAGCACCTCGGGCAGCGCCGCCGCCAGCGCTCCCTCGCGGGTGAAGTCCGCGAGCGCCCCGCCCTCGTCGCCCAGCACGAAGCGCTGGGTGGGGCCGTCGTGCACGACGCAGGGCAGCCCGTGCGCGAGCGCCTCGACCATGACGATCCCGAAGGCCTCCCAGAGCGACCCGAGCACGAAGACGTCGGCCGCGTCGTAATAAGTTGACACCTCGGCGGGCGCGACCGTCCGCGCCGCGTAGCCGTCGGGGCCGAGCAGCGCGTCGGCCAGCTCCAGCAGCCGCGGCGTCTCCTCCTCGCGCTGGCCGAGCATCACGAGGAAGGGCCGCGGCTCCGGGAGGGCCGCCAGCTCGCGCACGACGTAGTCCATCCGCTTGTGGTGGAACGCGAGCGCCGCGACGCTGAGCGCGAGCGGACGGCCGGACGGAAGCCCCAGCCGGTCGCGCAGGGCGGCCCGGTCCGCCGCCCCGCCGGGCCGGTCGCCGGCAGGCATCGCCGCGCCGATCTCGAGCAGCGTCTGGCGCTCGCGCGGGACGCCCGCCTCCACCGCCCGGTCGAACTCGTGCGGGGTGAGCTGATGGACGTGGTCGACGTGGCCGAAGCGCTCGGGCGGGTAGGGGCCGCCGTTCGACAGGAGCAGCCGCCAGCGCGCCCCGGTCCGGCGCCGCCAGCGCGCGAGCCCGCGCCCCAGCCACCATTCGCTCAGGAACACCACGTCGGGCCTGCGGCGCGCGAGCAACGGGATGATCGAGGCGGTGAAGCCGGCGTTCTCCACGTAGAACGTGTCGCGCCCCAGCAGCCGGGCCCCGGCCGCCGCCGCGCGGCTGTCGCGGCCCACGGTGCGCGCCACCCGTTCGTCGGGCAGGCGCCGCCCGCGTCCCTTCACCAGCAGCACCTCGACGTCGTCGCGATCCCTGAGCGCGTCGAAGCTCTCGCGCGCGAGCGTCTCGAACCCCCGGTTGGCGAAGCCGACGCCCCCGCAGGCGATGACGACGCGCGGACGCTCGCTGGGCACCCGGGGAGTCATACACGGAATCCGCGTAGGATCGCGCCGCCATGCGCCGCCTAGCCGATCCCCACTTCCGCTGGGTCGCCACGGGGAAGCTGATGCGGCCGTGGTGGCGGCGGCGATTCGCCGAGTTCGGCAGCCGGTCGATCCTGTCGCGGCCGGACTGGGTCTACCAGCCCCACCGCATCGCGATCGGGCAGGACGTGTGGATCGGGCCGGCCGCCTGGTTCGAGGTCAGCGCCACCGCGCTCGACCGGCCGGGGCCGCTGATCCGCATCGGCGACGGCGTGGTGCTCCGCCACCACGTCACCGTGTCGGCGGCCGAGTCCGTCGTGATCGAGGACGACGTGCTGATAGCCGCGTGGACCTCGATCTACGACGCGGACCACACGGTCGGCGAGCGCGGCAACCCGATCTGGCATCCCCAGCGCACGTCCCCGGTCCGGATCGGGCGAGGAACGTGGCTGGGTGAGCGAGTCGCGGTCCTGCGGGGCGCCGACATCGGGTCGCACTGCGTCATCGGCGCGAACAGCGTGGTCAAGGGGACGATCCCCGACTACTCGGTGGCGGTCGGCGCGCCGGCCCGGGTGGTGGGCTCGACGCGCGACCAGGCCGTCCCTACTGCAGCTTCCCGTTCCAGCTCTTGACCGTCTGCTCCGCGGGCTTGTTGATCGGCGGGTAGTCGTTGTCCCAGCCGCCGCTCGCCGGGGTCTTCGCCGGCCAGTTCCACCAGTACACGCCCGCGAACCAGCCCTCGTTCTCGAAGGCGCGGTAGAACGCCTCGTAGGCCCGCTGCTGCGCGTTCAGGTCGATGTCGCCGAGCGACGAGAACAGCCCGGGATGGAGGGCGGTGTCAGGCGTCGAGCGGTAGCCGAGCTCGGTGAAGATCACCGGCTTGCCCCAGGCGAACGCCTGGTTGACCAGCTTGGTCTTCCAGCCCCACGACGTCCAGCGGCCCTGAAGCGTCTCGACGCTGTCGCCCAGCAGATTGGTGAGGGCGAAGTAGGCGTCGACCCCGATGTAGTCGAGCTTGTTCCAGAACTTGACGGCCTCGAACTCGTCGTAGTTGGCCGCGTAGGTCAGCTTGCCCTTGAAGCGCGTGCGCACGTTCTTGACGATCGTGTTCCACTGCGAGAGGTCGCCGGACATGCTCTTCAGCTCGGTGCCGACCACGAACATCGACACGCCGTTCTTCGCCGCCAGCGTCGTGTAGTGGTCGATCATCGTGCGGTAGCTCTTGAACCAGGCCGCCCGGTCGGTCGGCTTGATGGCCCCGCGCCAGGTGCCGTCCATCACGTTCACGTGCGGCTTCAGCGTGACCTCCAGCCCCAGCGAGCGAGCCTTGGCGATCGCGTGCAGCACCGAAGCGTCGCTGGGCGTGCGGCCCGGGTCGACGCCGATCTCGTTCGACAGCAGCGTCTTCTGGTACCAGGTCGTGACGATCTCGACGCTGTCGCTGCCGGTGGCGGCCAGCCGCTCGAGCGAGGCGTCGGACTCCGGGGTCCCGTAGTCGCCCGGGGTGTAGGTGTTGAAGTTGGCTCCCCGCTTCCAGTCGGGCGCCGCGTGTGCGGTCGCCGCGCCGAAAGCCAGCACGAGCAGAGCGCACAGCGCGCTCACGAAGACGGCGTGGGCCGAGCGCCCACGCACAGGAAGGTCTGAGTACATCCAACGGCTCCTATGTAGCGGCGGCTGGCGCCGCACGAGATTTCCCCTGCCTGAAGGCGTGTCGTCCGGAGGGGGACAACGCCGTAGGCCCTGCGGAAACCAGCCTGGGGGCACCTACAGCATCTGTCAACCCCTACTGGCGCGTCGACTCCGGACAGTTGTTATAAGCCGGTGTCGGACAGGGGGCCTTGAGGGAGGCAGATGCTGTGACTGAGCGGGCAGGGGGTCAAAGCTCGGCGCGGAGCGCGATGCTCGTGCTGCTGCTGGCAGCGGCATTCGGCGCGATGCCGGCGAGCGCATCGGGATACACCGCGGCCGACGGGTACGCGATCAGCGACTACGCCACGGGCTTCCCGATCGACAAGGTGGGCAACTGGGGACCGATCGGCGTCGCCTTCGACGACTCGGACAACCTCTACGTGTCCGACAACGCTGACGGGCACCTCTACCGCTTCCAGCCCGGCGGCGGCGCCGCCGGGCCCGACACGCGGCTGACGTCCTCCGCGATCGACGGCGACATCAAGGGGCTGGCGATCAACCGCGACGGTGACATGTTCCTGGCCCGCGGCAAGGCCGGCGACGTCGTCGAGGTCGATCCCGCGTCCGGGCGGGTGCTGCGCACCGCGGCGAGCGGCATTCCCTGCGCGTTGGCGCTCGCGGTCGATCCGATCAGCGACGACCTGTTCGTCTCGCAGGGCACGTGCGGGCCCTCGGTCCTGCGGATCTCGAATTACAAGAGCGGCACGGGCACGGTGCGGCCGTACTCGACGACGGGCTGCTGCGTGGACGGGCTGGCCTTCGGAGACGACGGGACGCTCTACGCGGCCGACGACGATGGGGCGGTGCGGATCGACGGCACGAACACGCAGACGCCTGGGGCTCCCCGCTCGATCGCGTCGCTGCCGCACGGCGACGGCATCGCGGTCGGTCCGGCGCCGGCGCCGGGACAGCAGCCCTTCCTGGTCGTGAACGGCACCGACGGCCGGATCACCCGCATCGACTTCAGCAAGAGCCCGCCCGCGCAGAGCCCGGTGATGACCGGCGGATCGCGGGGGGACTTCGTGGCGGTCGACTCGCTCGGCTGCCTGTACGCGACCCAGACCTCGAGCATCGTGCGCGTGGCCCCGGAAGGGAGCGCCTGCGACCTCGTGGCATCCACCCCGGGCGCATCCGGGTCCCCGGTGCGCCCGGGGCTCGTCCTCGACGTGGTCAATTCGACCGCGACGGAGGCGGGCAGCCCGGCGAAGAAGTGCAAGCGGCTGCGCAAGATCACGCTCCGCGTGCGCCAGCGCGGCGGCGTGCGCCTGCGCTTCGTCCGCGTCTACGTAGGCAGCAAGCGGGTGAAGACGCTGCGCAACAAGAAGGTCAGCTCGAAGATCACGCTCCGCTCGCTGCCGCGCAGGTCGTTCACCGTGAAGCTGGTCGCGAAGACCACCAAGGGCAAGACGCTCAAGAAGCGCAAGCGCTTCAAGAGCTGCTGAGCCCGGTCAGGCGTCGATCGCCTGGATGACCCGGGCGGCCGCCGCCTCGACGCCGAGGTCGGCACCCAGCTCGAGGTCCGGCGACGGTGGCGCCTCGTAGGGGCCGTCGACGCCGGTGAAGCCGCGGCAGGTCGCCCGCGCGGGCCTTGGCGTACAGCCCCTTCGGGTCGCGGCGCTCGCACTCCTCGACCGGGGTCGACACCCACACCTCGTGGAACGGCAGGCCCTCGGCCTCGACCAGCGCGCGGGCCTGCTCGCGGTCGGCCGCGAACGGCGACACCAGCGACACGATCGCGACGGTCCCGGCGTCGGCCAGCAGCCGCGCCACGTGGGCGGTGCGCCGCACGTTCTCGGCCCGGTCCTCGTCGGAGAAGCCCAGGTCGCCGTTCAGGCCGTGGCGCAGGTTGTCGCCGTCGAGCACGTAGGCCGACCGGCCCGCGCGCAGGAGCGACTCCTCGACCGCGTGGGCGATCGACGACTTGCCGGACGCGGGCAGGCCCGTCATCCAGACGACGGCGCCGGTCTGCTCGAGCAGCTGCCAGCGGCTCATCGCGGTCGACCTGGCCGCCGTGCCAGGTGACGTTCGGGCTGCGCGGCGCCGCTCCGGGTCCGCCGAGGACGCGCGGGCGCCGATGATCATCCCCGCGCCCACCGTGTCGTTGGTCGACCGGGTCGATCAGGATGAACGCACCCGGTCTGGCGGTTGCGCGACGTAGGTGTCGAATGACAGCGGCTCGCTCAGGCGCAGGTGCGACGCGGCCGATGTCGTTCAGCTCGAGCGACTCGGCGTCCTGCTCGCGGTGCAGCGTGTTGACGTCGATCCGGTAGCGCAGCTCGTCGACCGTCGCGCGCGCCGTGCGCGTGGTGTGCTTGACCATGTAGCGGGCGCCGGGCTCGAGCGGCTCGTCGCTCATCCAGCACACCGTCGCCTCGATGTCGCGTCGCCACCGTGGGCTGGTTCGATGCGCGCGCGATCATGTCGCCGCGCGACACGTCCAGCTCGTCCTCCAGCCGCAGCGTCACCGACATCGGCGGATGCGCGGCGTCGAGCGGGCCGTCGAAGGAGTCGATCCCCTGCGATCTTCGACTTGCGCGCCCGAGGGCAGCACCACCACGTCGTCGCCCGGGCGCAGCACCCCGCCCGCCACCTGGCCCGCGTAGCCGCGGTAGTCGTGGTGCTCGTCGGTCATCGGCCGGATCACCCACTGCACGGGGAAGCGGCCGTCGATCAGGTTGCGGTCGGAGGCGATGTGCACGTGCTCCAGGTGGTAGAGCAGCGGCGGCCCCTGGTACCAGGGCGCGTTGGCGGAGCGGTCGACGACGTTGTCGCCGTTCAGCGCGGAGATCGGGATGAACGTGACGTCCTTGACCTCGAGCTTGCGGGCGAACTCGGTGAAGTCGTGGACGATCCGGTCGAACGTCCGCCTTGTCCCAGTCGACCAGGTCCATCTTGTTCACGCACACGACCACGTGCGGAACGCCCAGCAGCGAGGAGATGAACGCGTGCCGGCGCGACTGCTCGACCACGCCGTTGCGGGCGTCGATCAGGATGATCGAGAGGTCCGCGGTCGACGCGCCGGTGACCATGTTGCGCGTGTAGCGGACGTGGCCGGGGGTGTCGGCGATGATGAAGCGCCGCTCCGGCGTCGCGAAGTAGCGGTAGGCGACGTCGATCGTGATGCCCTGCTCGCGCTCGGCGCGCAGGCCGTCCGTCAGAAGAGCCAGATTCACGTAGCCGTCGCCGCGCTCGAGCGAGGTCTGCTCGACGTGCTCGAGCTGGTCCTGGAAGACCTGCTTCGTGTCGAACAGCAGCCGGCCGATCAGCGTCGACTTGCCGTCGTCGACCGACCCGGCGGTGGCGATGCGCAGCAGCTCGGCGCGAGCGGCCTCGCCGCCGAGGCCGGCGTTCTCGAGGAGAGCCTCGGCCATGGCTAGAAGTAGCCCTCCTTCTTGCGGTCCTCCATGGCCGCGGCGGTGGCGCGATCGTCGGCGCGCGTCTCGCCGCGCTCGGTGATCCGCGTCTGCGGCGATCTCGGCCACGACCTCCTCGATCGTCGCGGCGGTCGACTCGACGCCGCCCGTGACGGTCAGGTCGCCCACCGTGCGGAAGCGAACGGTGGTCTCGAAGACCTCCTCGCCCGGCATCAGGTCGACGTGCTCGGAGGCCGCGTAGAGCATCCCGTCGCGGCGGAAGACCCTGCGCTGGTGCGCGAAGTAGATCGACGGCAGCTCGATGTTCTCGCGGGCGATGTACTCCCAGACGTCGAGCTCGGTCCAGTTCGAGATCGGGAAGACGCGCACGTGCTCGCCCTTGCGGATCCGGCCGTTGTAGACGTTCCACAGCTCCGGGCGCTGGTTCTTCGGGTCCCACTGGCCGTGCTCGTCGCGGAACGAGAAGACGCGCTCCTTGGCCCGCGCGCGCTCCTCGTCGCGCCGCGCGCCGCCGAACGCGGCGTCGAAGCGGTGCTCGGCGATCGCGTCGAGCAGCGTCGTGGTCTGCAGGCGGTTGCGCGCTGCGGCGCGGGCCGGTCTCGTCGACCACGCGGCCGGCGTCGATCGAGTCCTGCACGTGGGCGACGATCAGGCGGGCGCCGAGCTCCTCGACGCGCCGGTCGCGGTACTCGATCGCCTCGGGGAAGTTGTGGCCCGTGTCCACGTGCATGAGCGGGAACGGGAACTTGCCGGGCCAGAACGCCTTCTCGGCCAGCCGCAGCAGCACGATCGAGTCCTTGCCGCCCGAGAACAGCAGCACCGGGCGCTCGAACTCGGCGGCGACCTCGCGCATGATGTGGATCGCCTCGGCCTCGAGGGCCTGGATGTGGGTCAGCTCGTAGGTCACGACTGGGCGGTGGCGGGCTCGCGGGAGACACGCGGCGTGCGGCGGCGCTCGCGGCGGGCGTTCAGGAGGACGCCGGCGGTCAGGACGACCGGCACGGCCACGACCGTCACCGTCGGGATCGGCGCGCCGGCCTTCAGCATCAGCCCGACCGAGGCGGTGATCAGCACGATGCCGAGCGCGTGGCGCAGCACGGGCTGCGGGATCCGGCCCGACCACGCGGTGCCGAGCCAGACGCCGGGGATCGAGCCCGCCAGCAGGTTGAACATGAGGCCGAAGTCGACGTTGCCGCTGGCGACGTGCCCGATCGCCGCGGCCCACAGCACGATCGCGGCGTGGAAGACGTCGGTGCCGACCACCCGGTGCGGGGTGAGCTTGAAGAACATGATCAGGCCGACGGCGATCAGCGCGCCGGAGCCGGCCGAGGTGACGCCCAGGACGAAGCCCGACCGTCAGGCCGATGGCCACGGCGCCGGCCTTCAGGCGTGGCGTCATCACGCGGTCGTCGGCCTCGCCCTCGACGCCGCGCAGCAGCATCGCCCGGCCGAGCGTCGCGACGCCGCAGAGCATCAGCGCCGCCGCGACCGCCCACAGGACGAAGGTGTCGAAGTCCTCGCCGATCGCCCGGTGCAGCCAGTGCAGGACCACGACGCCGCCGAGCGCGCCGGGCACGCTGCCGAGCGCCAGCCAGCCCGAGATGCCGAGGCTGACCGTGCCCTTGCGCAGGTGGCGCCAGCCGCCGACGGTCTTCGTGATCGCGGCGTAGGCCAGGTCGGTGCCGATCGCGACGACCGGCTTCGTGCCGAGCACGAGGATCAGCAGCGGGGTCATGATCGACCCGCCGCCGATGCCGGTGGTGCCGACCAGCACGCCGACGCCCAGGCCGAAGAGCAGCACAATCGGGTCCATACGGGATATGACGATACCCGACCGGGATTCCGGAGATTCCCCCGGATTCTTGCGGGATTGCCCGCCCGGTTAACGTGCGGCGCGTGGACGAGAACCCATACGCGGCGGCGGCCGATGCCGGCATCCACCGGCTGGCGATCCCCACGCCGTTCGCGGTCGGGCGGGTCAACGTCTACCTGATCGAGGACGACCCGCTGACGCTGGTCGACGCCGGCCCGAACTCGGGGTCCTCGCTCGACGAGCTCCAGCGCCAGCTCGCGGAGCACGGCCACGCGATCGAGGACCTCGAGCTGATCCTCATCACCCACCAGCACATCGACCACATCGGGCTGGTCGACATCGTCGCCTCGCACTCGGGGGCCGACGTCGCGGCGATCGACCACCTGGTCCCGTTCGTCGAGAACTACCGCGACGCCGCCGCCGAGGACGACGCGTTCGCCATGGAGACGATGCTGCGCGGCGGCATTCCCGCCGGACGTGGCGCAGGCGCTCGCCTCGGTGCGCTGGCCTTCCGCGCCTGGGGCTCGCGGGCGCACGTCACGCGCACGCTGCGCGAGGGCGACGTCGGTCGAGCTGCGCGACCGGTCGCTCGAGGTCGGCTTCCGCCCCGGCCACTCCCCCACCGACACGATCTTCCACGACCGCGACCGGCGGATGCTGATCGCGCGGCGACCACCTGATCAAGCACATCTCGTCGAACCCGCTGATCTCGCGGCTGGTCGGGTCGAAGGAGCGGCCGCAGTCGCTCGTCACCTACATCGAGTCGCTGCGCCAGACGCAGGCGATGGACCTGGACATGGTGCTGCCGGGCCACGGCGACCCGGTGACCGACCACGCCGAGCTGATCGACCAGCGCATGGCCCTGCACGCGCCGCCGCGCGGAGAAGATCCACGGCCTGATCGCCGAGCGCCCGCGCACGCGCGTACGAGCTGGCCCAGGCCATGTGGGGCAACATCGCGGTGACCCAGGCCTACCTGACGCTGTCCGAGGTCGTCGGCCACGTCGACCTGCTGATGAACGACGGCCGCGTGGTCGAGCGCGACGAGGACGGCGTGGTCCGCTACGAGGCCGTCGCGCCCTCCTCCGCGGCTGCCTGAGCGGCCCGGATCCGGGCCGCTCCCAGCCGTCGAAATTCGCCCGTAACCGGACGGGCCCGGCGGGGTTGCTCTCCCCTGTGCCGTCACCCTCCGCCCCTGAGACCGCGCTCGAGCGCGCCGAGGAGCTCGCCGAGCGAGTGCTCCCGGACCGGTCGCCCAAGCGGCGGATGCTGATCATCGTCAACCCGTACGCGTCGACGGTGTCGGACCGGCTGAAGAACCTGGTCGTCTACGCGCTCCAGGGCCGCTATTCGGTCGAGGCGGTCGACACGCAGCGCCGCCAGCACGCCATCGAGCTGACGCGCGAGGCGGCCGACGAGGGCTACGACGTGGTCGTCGCCTTCGGCGGCGACGGCACCGTCAACGAGGCCGCCAACGGCCTGGCCGGCAGCGACACGCCGCTGACCGTCCTGCCCGGCGGGTCGACGAACGTGTACTGCCGCACGCTCGGCATACCGGAGGACGTGGTCGACGCCACCGAGCACCTGCTGCGCATGGCCGACGAGTTCGAGCCGCGCCGGGTCGACCTCGGGCGGGTGAACGGGCGCGCGTTCGTGTCCTCGTGCGGCGTCGGCCTGGACGCGAGCGTGGTCGAGCGCGTCGACGCCCACCCGAAGCTGAAGGCGCGGCTGTCGGAGTACTACTTCACCTACGCGGCGCTGGCCACGTTCAACCGCAAGTACCTGGTCAAGCCGCCGCGGATGCGCGTGCACGCCGGGCGGCCGGGAGCTTGACGCGGTGACCGCGATCGCGCAGGTCTCCGACCCGTACACGTACTTCGCCTCGCGCCCGATCCGGCTGTGCCGCGACGTGTCGATGACCGACGGGCACGCTGGGCATGACCGTGCTCAAGAAGCGCGACCCCGCTGGAGATGCCGACGGTCCTGGCGCGCGTGTTCACCGCGAGCCCGAGACCGTCCAGCGCCACCGCCAGATCGAGGGCTTCACGCGGCCTCGACGGCGCACGCATCGAGAGCGCGCGACGAGCGGCCGCTGCCGGTGCAGGTCGACGGCGACCACATCGGCGACTTCAGAGCGCGCGAGCTGTCCGTCGAGCCCGGCGGGCTCGGCGATCGTCTCCTGACCCGCGCTTGCGGCCCGGCGCGCTCACTAGACTCGCGCGCGCATGCCAACTTCCGTCGTGACAGGGGGCGCGGGCTTCCTCGGCTCGCACCTCTGCGACGACCTGATCGAGCGCGGCCACCGCGTCATCTGCGTCGACAACTTCGAGACCGGGTCGCTGCAGAACATCGCCCACCTGCGCGAGGGCGAGTCGTTCCGCTTCATGCACGTGGACATCACCGCGCCACTTCGAGGTCGACGAGCCGGTCGACTTCGTCTACCACATGGCCTCGCCGGCCAGCCCGATCGACTACGCCCGGCTGCCGCTGCACACGCTCAAGGTCGGCGCCTACGGCACGCACAACACGCTCGGGCGTGGCCAAGGCCAAGCGCGCCCGCTTCCTGCTCGCGTCGACCTCCGAGGTCTACGGCGACCCGCTGGTCCACCCGCAGCAGGAGGACTACTGGGGCAACGTCAACCCGATCGGCCCGCGCGGCGTCTACGACGAGGCCAAGCGCTACGCCGAGGCGCTGACGATGGCCTACTACCGCCAGCAGGGCGTCGACACGGCGATCGTCCGGATCTTCAACACCTACGGCCCGCGGATGCGCCCGAACGACGGCCGCGCGATCCCGACGTTCCTGTCGCAGGCGCTCACCGACAAGCCGCTCACGGTGTTCGGCGACGGCTCCCAGACGCGCTCGTTCTGCTACGTCGACGACCTGGTCCGCGGGCTGATCGCGCTGCAGTCGAGTCGGGCGTGCACGAGCCGGTCAACATCGGCAACCCCAACGAGATGACGCTGCTCGAGATGGCCAAGACCGTCGTCGAGATGACCGAGTCGCGGTCGGAGATCGTCTTCGAGGCGCTGCCGGTCGACGACCCGCAGGTGCGCCAGCCCGACATCACGCGCGCGCGCGACCTGCTCGGCTGGGAGCCGGAGATCGACCTGCGCGAGGGCCTGCGGCGCACGATCGAGCACCGCACGTCGCAGCTGGGCCAGCCGGCCTGAGCGCCGGCTCGCGTCAGGCCGTCGGCGTGACGCGGTAGGCGTCGAACACCGAGTCGATGTTGCGCAGCCGCTGGATGCAGGTCTTCAGCGCCTGGGTGTCCCCCACCTCGACGACGAACCGGTTCTTCACCATCGGGTGGACGACCGTGCAGCGGGCCTCGAGGATGTTGACGCCCGACTCCGCGAACGTGCGCGACAGGTCCTCGAGCAGCCGGGTGCGGTCCCAGCCGTCGACCTGCAGCTCGACCCGGAACGAGTGCGGCGCCCTCGCCCTCCCAGGCCACCGGCGTGAAGCGGTCCGGGTTCTTCATCAGCGCCTTGGCGTTCGAGCAGTCCTCGCGGTGGATCGTGATGCCCTTGCCGAGCGAGATGTAGCCGACGATCGGGTCGCCCGGCACCGGGCGGCAGCACTTCGCCAGGCGCAGCAGCACGTCGTCGATGCCCTCGACGCGGATGCCGTAGTTGCGCGACGTGGCGGTCGGCTTGAGCGGCTCGCTGCTTGCTCGAGCGGATCAGGTCCTCGGCGGCGCTCGCGGCTCGACGGCGGCCTCGCCCTGCTTGAGCCGCTGCATGACCTTGTTGACGACGACCTTGGTCGAGATCTTCGCCCGGCCGAGCGCGATGTAGAAGTCCTCGCCCTTGCGGAAGCCCATCTCGCGGATCACGTCGGCGAGCAGCGGCGAGCCGGCGATGCGCTGCGGCGGCAGGCCCTGGCGCTTGAGCGCCTCCTGGAGGATCTCGCGGCCGGTGCGCTCGGAGTCCTCGCGGCGCTCGCGCTTGAACCAGGCGCGGATCTTCGACTGGGCGCGGGTCGTCTTCGCGAGCGCGAGCCAGTCGCGGCTCGGGCCGCGCTCCTTCTTCGAGGTCAGCACCTCGCAGATGTCGCCCGACTTCAGCTCGTAGTGCAGCGGCACGATCTTGCCGTTGACCTTCGCGCCGACGCAGCGGTGGCCGACGTCGGTGTGGACCTCGTAGGCGAAGTCGAGCGGCGTCGCGCCCGCGGCCAGCGACTTGACCTCGCCCTTCGGCGTGAAGACGAAGACCTCGTCCTCGAACAGGTCGACCTTCAGGCCCTCGACGAACTCCTGCGGGTCCTTCAGGTCCTTCTGCCAGTCGAGCAGCTCCTGGAGCCACTTGACCTTGTCCTCGACGCCCTTGGGCGCGCCCGGCTGCTTGCCCGCCTTGCGCCGCTTGGCGTAGTCGCCCGGGTCCTTGTAGATCCAGTGCGCGGCGATGCCGTACTCGGCGGTCTCGTGCATCTCGCGGGTGCGGATCTGGATCTCGAGCGGCCGGCCCTCGGGCCCGATCACCGTCGTGTGGAGGGCCTGGTACATGTTGAACTTGGGCATGGCGACCATGTCCTTGAACCGGCCCGGCAGCGGCTTCCACAGCGAGTGGATGACGCCGATCGCCCCGTAGCAGTCCTTCACCGAGCCGACGAGGACGCGCATCGCGGTGAGGTCGTAGATCTCGTTGAACTCGCGGCCCTTCTTCGTCATCTTCGTGTAGATGGAGTAGAAGTGCTTCGCGCGGCCTGAGATCTCGGCGTCGATGCCGACGGCCTCGAGCTCCTTGCTCAGGTAGGTGCCGGCGCGCTCGACGTAGCCCTCGCGCTCCTCGCGCTGCTGGTTGACGAGGAGCTTGATCTCCTTGAACTTGCGCGGGTGGAGCGTCGCGAACGCGAGGTCCTCGAGCTCCCACTTGATCGCGTGGATGCCGAGCCGGTGCGCGAGCGGCGCGAAGATCTCGAGCGTCTCCTTCGCCTTCTCCTGCTGCTTCTGCTTCGGCATCGCGCCGATCGTGCGCATGTTGTGCAGCCGGTCGGCGAGCTTGATCAGCACGACGCGGATGTCCGACGACATCGCGACGATCATCTTGCGGTAGTTCTCCGCCTGCCGGTCGTCGCGGCTCTGGAACGTGATGCCGGTGAGCTTGGTGACGCCGTCGACCAGGTTGGCGATCTCGACGCCGAACTCGTCGCGGACCTCGGGCAGCGACGCGCTCGTGTCCTCGACCGTGTCGTGCAGCAGCGCCGCGCACAGCGTCGCGGTGTCGAGGCGCATGCCGGCGCAGATCTTCGCGACGCCGACCGGGTGGATGATGAAGTCCTCGCCCGGACTGGCGGCGCTGGTCGGCGTGACGCTCGCAGGCGAAGACGAACGCGCGCTCGACGCGGCTCGCGGTCGATCGGCTCGGCGGACTCGCCCTCGTGCTCCTCGATCACCGCCATCAGGTCGCGCAGCAGGTCGCGCTCGAAGTCGTTCAGCTCGAGCTCGGTCGGGCTTGAGCGCGTCCTGCTCGACGGTGTCGCCGGTCGAGGCGCCGTCGTGACTTGGGGCTCCCGGTGGTCGCGCTCGTCGTGGACGCGTCGTCTACGCGGCGGCGCTCGAGGTCGTGCTCGGCGACGGCAACGCCGCTGCCGCCCCCGTTGCGGCCGCCGCGGCGCCGCCGGCGCTTGTTGCTCGTGCGCGGCTGCGTCTCCTCCGCGGGCGGGTCGGGGCTGGCTTGCCGTCGCCCTCGGGCCGGGCGGATTTCGGCAGCTTCGGCATGTGGACCAAGTCTAGCCCCGGGGCGGCTGTAACTAACCCGTCCCGGCGCGGCCGGATCGACGCCGACCGCTAGATCGCGCCCGCTGCCGCCGCCGGCGCCGCTCGCGACCGCGGCGCGTCGGGCAGCGCCGCCGCCAGGCGACGCTCCGCGTCGGCCAGCCGCGCCGCGTAGGCGCGGTAGGCGGCCGACTTCTCGAGCGCCGTCCGCGGCGCGTCGAGCACGCGGCAGGCCGGGTGGCCCGCGCCGTCGCGCTCGCAGGCGACCAGGCCCAGCTCGCGCAGCACGCGCACCAGCCGCGCGGCCAGCTCGGGCGACCGCGGGTGGGCGCCGTCGCCGCGCAGCACCCGCTCGAGGTCGGCGCCCGCCGCCGGCCGCTCGCGCAGCGTCGCGGTACAGGCCGATCAGCGACGGCCGCAGGTCGAGCGACGCGCGCGCGACGCCAGCGCGAACTCCGCCTCGGCCGCGCCCCAGGCCAGGTGCGCGAACGCCCCCGCGCCCGGACCCGGCAGCGAGCCGAGCGCCGCGTCCGGGTCGGCGTGCGCCGGACGGGTCGAGCGCGACGACGTGCGCGAACGGCGCCGCGATCGCCGGGTCGGCGGCCAGCGCGGCCCAGGAGCAGACCGGCAGCGGCGACTGTCCGTCGATTCCGCGCAGGCCGGTCTTGCCGGCCACAGCTGCTCGAGCCCGGCACGCCGGCGCGCGACGTCGGCGCAGACGACCAGCACGGGCTCGCCGCTGGCGATCAGGTCGGCCGCCACGCCGGCGATGCCCTCGCCGCGGCGGTCGCGCACGCGCGCGCGGCGGCCGCCCGAGAGGTCCAGCGCGAGCGGCGTCGGCGCCGGCCGAGTCGCCGACCGGCATCGCCGCCCCGCCCCCGGTCGCCGGCCAGCGCGGGCTCGAGCGGCGCGTCGAGCTCGCGCTCGAAGGCGGTCCAGAAGCCCTCGCCCGCGCCCGACCTCGTCGACCGTCGCCGGGCCGCGTCGGGCACAGCGCCCGCAGCACCAGCCGCGCCTCCTGCGCGCCGTTCCACTCGTTCAGCTCGAGCCGCACCGCGACGTCGTGGGGCTCGTCGACCCGAGCGCAGCAGCGCCTTGGCGTTGGTGCGGAACGCGACCGCCCGCGCCCGCGCGCCGCCCGACACCACGCTGAACGACGAGTGCGCGCCCTCCTTGCCCATGCTGCGCACGTCCGCGATCCGCGCGGCCGGGACGAGCAGGGTCGGCGTCGGGTTGCCGAACCCGAACGGCGCGAGCCGCCCGAGCTCCTCGCACAGGCCCAGGCCGAGCGCTCCGCCGGGCACGAGCGCGTCGACGCGCTCCTCCGGCACCAGGTCCTCGGGCGACAGCACCGACGCGGCGTGCGCGACGAACGCCTGGCGGAACGCGTCGACCTGGTCGCGCTCGATGTCGAGCCCCGCGGCGGCGCGGTGGCCGCCGAAGCGGACCAGGTGCGACGACGCGGCCGCCAGGCCGGCGTGCAGGTCGAACGCCGAGATGCTGCGCCCGGAGCCCGCTGCCGCGAGTCGCCGTCGAGCGCGATCAGCACGACCGGCCGGTGGTAGCGCTCGACCAGCCGCGACGCGACGATCCCGATCACGCCCGGGTGCCAGCCCTCGCCCGCGAGCACGTACGCGGGCGCGTCCGGCTGCTCGGCGCGCGCGGCCTCGGCGGCGAACAGCAGCCGCGTCTCGGTGTCCTGGCGCTCGCGGTTCAGCAGGTCGAGCTCGTCGGCCACCTCGGCCGCGCGCTCGTCGTCGTCGGTCAGCACCAGCTCGAGCGCGGCGTCGGCCCGCTGCAGCCGGCCGGCCGCGTTGATCCGCGGGGCCAGCCGGTAGCCGACCGCGCCCGCGTCGACCTCGCTCGGGCTCGACCTGGGCGATCTTCATGAGCGCCCGCAGCCCGGGCTTGTCCGTGCGGGCGAGCGCACGCAAGGCCCTCGACGACCAGGCGGCGGTTCTCCCCGCGCAGCGGCACGAGGTCGGCCACCGTCGCCAGCGCGACGAGGTCGAGGTCGTCGTCGGCCCGCGCGGGGTCGCGCGCCGGCGCGCTCGTACAGCGCCTGCGCGAGCTTGTGGGCGACCCCGGCCGCGCACAGGTCGGCGAACGGGTAGCCCGACACGACCGGGTGCACGATCGGGCAGTCGGGCAGCCGCTCCGCCGGGCGGTGGTGGTCGGTGACGATCACGTCGACGCCGAGCGAGCGCGCGAGCGCGACCTCGTCGACCGCGGTGATCGCGCAGTCGGCCGTGATCAGCAGGCCGACGCCGTCGGCGGCCATCCGCTCGACCGACGAGCGCGCGAGCCCGTAGCCGTCCTCGAACCGGCTGGGCAGGTGCCACGTCGGATCGGCGCCCAGCGCGCGCAGCGCGCGCACGAGGATCGCCGTCGACGCGACCCCGTCGACGTCGTAGTCGCCGTGCACGAGGATCTTCGAGCCGCGCCGGACGTGGTCGAGCACCAGGTCGCACGCGGCCCCGATGCCCTCGAACGCCGACGGGTCGTGGCGCTCGTCGGCCGCGAGGAACCGGCGCGCGTCCTCCGGCCCGCCGCAGCCGCGGCGCACGAGCATCGCGGCCGTGGTCGGGCGAGCAGGCCGAGATCGCGCGCGATCGCGTCCGCGGCGGCGACGGAGTAGGGCTTGCAGTTCCAGCGCGAGTCGGGCAGGGACATCCGGCCCATCGTGCGGGCCGGAGCGGACGGAACGCCGGGCAGGCGGCGCAGGAGCCGCCACGCGAGTGCCTTTGCGCGGCGCAGGGTCACGGCCCCACGACGCTAGCGGCGCCCGGAGCGGCGGGTCAGGCCGAGTCGGCCTGGCGCTGACGGCGGATGCCCGGCCGCGCCGGCGGCCGGCGCTGCTCCTTCTCCTTGCTTCTCGCCGTACCAGTAGGACAGGCCCGAGGCCGATCAGCGCTCCCGGGATGGCGATCAGCGCCTGCACGATGTCGTGTCGTTACGGCCCGGGACGGTGAAGCCGTTGACGATCACGCCGAAGACGACCGAGCCCGACGGTCGCCGCCAGGAAGGCGCCGACGATGCCGCCCCAGAAGTGGTCCGGGCACCCAGACGGTGAAGTGCCAGATGGCGATCCCCATCATGACCCAGACGAGCATGCTCATCGGCGACCGTGCTTCTTCCTCCGCGCGCGGTTGCCCTTGCGCGGCCTTGTCGGTGGCTTGCGACTGCTGGGCCGTCGTCGGCCTCGTGCTCCGCGGCGTCGTCGGGCTCCGCGGCGGCGTGCCGTCTGGTCAGGCTCCGGATCGGGCTCGGGCGCGGGCCGCCCGGCCGTGGCCGTCGACGTGGTCCGCGACGGGCGGGCCGCCGGCTCGGCGGCGCCGTCACCCGCGCCTGCGGCGCCGCCGCCCGCGCTCGGCGGTCGTTTGGCTCCGGCCTCCGCGCTGCCCGGCCGCGCGCCGCCGCGAGCGCGGCTCGCGGTGCTTGGCGGTCGCGGCGATCGGCCTCGGCGTCCGTGTCGGTCACCGCGCCGTCCGCGTACGCGGGGATGACGCCGCCGTGCGCCTGCAGCGCCGCCTCGTGCGCCGCCGGTAGACCGGCTCGCGCTCCTTCCAGTGCGTGAGCACCGGCGTGGCGATGAAGATCGACGAGTAGGCGCCCGACGCGATGCCGACGAGCAGCGCGAAGCCGAAGTCCTGGAGCGTCTCGCCGCCGAACAGCATCAGCGCGAGCGACCGGGAACAGCGTCGACACCGACGTGACGAGCGAGCGCACGATGACCTCGCTCATCGAGCGGTTGGCGATCTGGCTGAACGTGGCCCGCGGCATGCGCGGCACGTTCTCGCGTATTCGGTCGAACACGATGATCGTGTCGTAGAGCGAGAAGCCGAGGATGGTGAGCAGCGCCGCCACGGTCGACGTCGTCACCTCCCGCTGCGCAGAGCGCGTAGACGCCCGCCGTGATCAGGAGGTCGTGCGCGAGCGCGATCAGCACCGGCACCGCGTACTTGAACTCGAACCTGAGCCCGATGTAGATCGAGATCAGGATCAGCGACGCGATGATCGCGATGAGCGCCGTGCGCGCGATCTGGGCGCCGAACGTCGGCCCGATCGAGTCGGCCGAGAAGTCGCGTCTGCCGCACGCCGAAGCGCTGGTCGAGCTGCTGCTGCACCCGGTTGACCTCGTCCGGCTGGAGCGTCGACGGTCTGGATCTGGAAGACGTTCTTGCCGAGCGCCGGGTCGTCGACCTTCTGGATCTCGGCGTCGCCGAGCCCGATCGGGTCGAGCGCGTCGCGGACCTGATCGACGTTCGCCGGCCGCTCGAGCGGCGTCGTGATCCGCGTGCCCGACTCGAAGTCGATGCCGAAGTTGATGCCGGACGTCGAGATCGCGATCGCGCAGATCAGCAGGATCACGCCCGACATCGAGAAGAAGTAGTTCGACTTGCCCGAGTAGTCGAAGCGCCACGAGCTGCTCCGTCGAGCCCGGGTTGAGCGCCCACTTCGACCGCAGGATGCTGCGTGCGGCTCATCGAGCCGAGGATCGCCGAGGTCGCGAGCACCGCGGTGAACAGCGACACGAGCGTGCCGACGCCGAGCATGAACGCGAAGCCGCGCACGCCCGCCGTCGCGAGCATGAACAGGATGAACGCGACGCCGATCGTCACGACGTTCGCGTCGATGATCGTCCGCAGCGCCTTCGCGTAGCCCGTCGAGATCGCCCGCGGGATGGAGGCGCCCGCGCGCGCCTCCTCCTTTATTCGCTCGAATATGACGATGTTCGCGTCGGCCGCGACGCCCAGCGTCAGGATCAGGCCGGCGATGCCCGGCAGCGTCAGCGTGATCGCCGAACAGCTTCACGAGCGCGAACAGGAAGACGCCGTAGGTGAGGAGCGTCGAGCCCGGCGATCACGCCGAGCACGCGGTAGAAGAGGACCAGGAACAGCAGCACGAGCGCGAAGCCGACGCCGCCGGCGAGCAGGCCCTGGTCGAGCGCCTGCTGGCCGAGCGTGGCCGACACCTGCGTCTTCGAGATCAGCTTGAGCTCGATCGGCAGCGCGCCGATGCGCAGCGACTCGGCCAGGTCCTGCGCGTCGTTGATCGTCGCCGACGCCGGAGATCTCGGCGCCGTTGCCGCCGTCGATGCCCTCGGGGTAGCGGCTCGGGTCGATGTAGGCGATCGACACGATCTGGTTGTCGAGCGTGATCGCGAAGTTCTGTCGGCTCGCCCTGCAGCAGGCCGCGCTGGGCGATCCGCTTGGTGACCGTCTTGAACGCGTCCTTGCCCTTGTCGGTGAACTCGAAGGAGACGTTCGGCGCGTTGGTGTTCGGGTCGAAGCCCTGCTTCGGGTCCTTGATGTCGGAGCCCGTGAGCTCCGAGTCGTCCTCGATGACGTAGTAGGTCGGCGGGGCGTTGGAGCTCTTCGGCGGCAGCGCCGACTGCTCGTTGAGCACGGTGACAATGCCCTGCGGCACCTTGACCACGGTGCTGCCCGTCGGCGGCCCGGCGCTTGCCCAGCCTGCTTGAGCACGTCGCCGCAGGTCGCGCCCTTCGGGACCTTGACCGGCTTCGGCTTCGCGCCGCCCTCGGGCAGCCGGTCCTTGTAGTCGTCGAAGATCTCCTGGCAGGACGCGTAGAAGTCGCCCGCCTGGTTCTGGGTCGCGGCGACGTCGCTCTGGCCGGCGCGCGCCGAGCCGGGCTGGATGACCGGCCGCTTCGGTCCCTCGCCGGGGCCGAACAGGTAGAACTTGTCGCCGGTCGAGTCGTTCTGCCTGTCGTAGTAGCGCTGGATCGCGGCCTGGTTGCCGCGGAAGCGCTTCTCGATCTCCTCCGACGGGCCGCCGGGCGGGATGTCGTCCTTCTCCGCGCGCGGCTTCTGCTTCGCGGCGTGCTGGACCGCCGGGAAGAGGCCGGTGAACGGGGTGGTGTTCGCGGTCGCTCCGCCGCCCCTTCGCCGGGTCGCCGTAGATGTTGGGCTCCCAGTCGTAGAACTGGAGCTGCGCGGTGGTGCCGACCTGCTGCTCGGCGCGCTCGGCGTTCTGGACCGCGGGCAGGCCGATCGAGATCTGGTTGGCGCCCGCGCGCTGGATCTCGGGCTCGGAGACGCCGAGGGCGTCGGTGCGCTTGCGGATCGTCTCGAGCGCGTCGTCGATCGCCTGCGGGGTGACCTTCGGGACCTTCGGCGTCGGCCGGCCCTCGTAGACCAGCTCGACGCCGCCCTTCAGGTCGAGGCCGAGCCGCGTCGGCTTCGAGATCGGCGACCCCGGGACGATGATCAGCAACGAGACGATCAGCAGCCCGACGACGAGCAGGATGATGAGGAGGTTGCGCCTGACGGCGGTCATCGAGGGTGGAGTGTGACCTAACGGGGCGTGAGGACGAGGAGAAGTCCCGCCGTCGTCGTCGTACGCCGGGAAGATGTCCGCCTTCGCGGGCTCGGGGCGATCGCCCTCGGCGTGCACCACGACTTGCTTGTCGAGCACGCGCACGCCCCACTCCAGCGCGGTGCCGATGTGGTCGTCGCCGTTCTCGAACTCGAGGCCCGAGGACCTCCTGCACCGGGCGGCCGACGACGTCCTCGTCGCCGAGCCCGGTCAGCTCGCGCGCGCCGCGGCCGGTGCCGATCAGGCGGCCCTGCTGGTCGGCGATGAAGAACGCGGCGTTGGGCGCCGGGTAGTAGTCGTCGAGCAGCTCGAACAGGAAGCCGAAGCCGCAGTTCTTGCAGCCGCGGGCGCGCTCGGTGAAGCCGGCGCTGCGCTCGCTGGAGATGCTGCGGTTACCGCAGTTCGGACAGATGAAGTTGGCCATCGCTCGATGGACAGGGTAGTCGCCAGCGCGCGTAACGGCGATGTAAGCCCGGAACGGCTTGTGCTCAGAACAGGCTTGCGGCGGGGTCGGGCCGCGCCAGCCCGAGGTGATCGAACGCCGCCGGCGTGGCCACGCGGCCGCGCGGCGTGCGCTTGATCAGGCCGCGCTGGAGCAGGTACGGCTCGTAGACGTCCTCGAGCGTGTCCTGCTCCTCGGACACCGCGACCGCGAGCGTGGACAGGCCCACCGGGCCGCCCTCGAACTTCTCGCAGATCGTGCGCAGGATCTCGCGGTCGAGGCGGTCGAGCCCGAGGTCGTCGACCTCGAGCAGGTCGAGCGCCTCGGCGGCCACGGCGGCGTCCACGTGGCCCGCGCCGCGCACCTCGGCGTAGTCGCGCACGCGCTTGAGCAGCCGGTTGGCCACGCGCGGCGTGCCGCGCGAGCGCGCGGCGATCGCGCGCGCGCCCGCGCTGGTCGATGTCGCACGTCGAGGATCCCGGCCGAGCGGAGCACGATCGCCGCGAGGTCGTCGGGGTCGTACAGGTCGAGCCGGAACGTCACCCCGAAGCGGTCGCGCAGCGGCGTGGTGATCAGGCCCGCGCGCGTGGTGGCGCCGACCAGCGTGAACGGCGGCAGGTCGAGCGTCACGACGCGCGCCCCGGCGCCCTGGCCGACGGTGATCGGCAGCCGGCGGTCCTCCATCGCCGGATAGAAGGTCTCCTCGAGCGCGCGCGGCAGCCGGTGGATCTCGTCGACGAAGAAGACGCTGCGCGGCTCGAGCGCGGTCAGGAACGCCGCGATGTCGCCCTTGCGCTCGAGCGCCGGGCCGGCGGTCTGCACGAACGGCGCGTCGAGCTCCGAGGCCACGATCTGCGCGAGCGAGGTCTTGCCCAGGCCGGGCGGGCCGGCCAGCAGCACGTGGTCGAGCGCCTCGCCGCGGGCGCGCGCCGCCTCGATGAACACGCCGAGCTGGTCGCGCACGGCGCGCTGGCCGACGAAGTCGCCGAGCCGGCGCGGGCGCAGCGAGCGGTCGAGCTCGTCGTCGCCGGCGACCTCGGGGGCGGCCTGGATGCGCTCGACGCCGGGGGTGCGGATCCCGCCGCTCACCGGGTCGCCCTCAGCGCCCCGGCGATCAGGTCCTCGGGCGTGTCGCCGCCGGCCTTCTCGAGCAGCTTGTCGGCCTCCTGCGTCGAGTAGCCGAGCCCGACGAGGCCCTCGCGCGCGAGCGTGCGCGCGTCGTCGGTACGGGTGATGACGATGTCGTCCTCGATGCCGGCCTTGCCGGCGACCTTCTCGCGCAGCTCGACGATGATCCGCTCCGCGGTGCGCTTGCCGATGCCGGGGACCGCCTGGAAGCGGGCGGTGTCGGCCGAGGCGATCGCGTTCATCAGGTCGCGCGGGGTGCCGCCACTGAGCACGGCGAGCGCCACCTTCGGGCCCGACGGACTGCACCTGGGTCAGCAGCAGGAACAGCTCGCGCTCCTCCTCGCTGGCGAAGCCGTACAGGTTCATCCCGTCGTCGCGCAGGATCAGGTGGGTGTGGAGCAGCGTCTCGGCGCCGACGGCGGGCACCGTGCGCATCGAGTTGGCGGACACGGCCAGGCGGTAGCCGACGCCCGAGCACTCGACCACCACGTGGTCGGGCCGGCGGACCAGCACCTGCCCGCGGACCGAGGCGATCAAATCGCGGCCCTCAGCGCGGCGCCGTTGGCGTGGCAGATGGCCACGGCGAGCGCGTCGGCGGCGTGGTCGGGCGAGGGCGGCTCGGGCAGCGAGAGCAGCGATCCGACCATGCGCTGGACCTGGCCCTTGTCGGCGCGCGCCGGACCCGCACACGGCCTGCTTGACCGCCTGCGGCGTGTACGAGTAGGCGGGCACGCCGTGCATGCCGGCGGACAGCATCACCACGCCGCGGGCCTGGCCGACGCTGAACGCCGTGCGCGCGTTCTGGCCGAAGAACAGGTCCTCGATCGCGACCGCGGTCGGCGAGTGCTCCTTGATCAGGTCGCACACGCGCGCGTGGATCGTCGTCAGGCGCTTCTCGAGCGGCTGGTGCGGGCTGGTCTCGATCACGCCGCCGTCGAGCGCCGCGAGCCGCTGCCCGCGCGCGTAGACCACGCCGTAGCCCGTGTTCCGGGTGCCCGGATCGATGCCGAGGACGATCACCATCGGGCTGATTCTGCGCGGAGGGCCGGACGCCTCTAACCGACGGACGGCGGACGGCGGACGGCGGAAGGCGGTTTTTTCGGTTCAGCATTCGTTGATGCTGGACAAATAGGTTTCAGCACATGGACGACGAACGGGACGACGAGCGCGACGCTCCGGCCTACGAGTTCAGCGGCGGGGAGTCCAGCGGGGGGAGCAACGGCGACTCCGGCGAGGACGAGAAGGACCAGAACGTCGTCCCCGACGAGGAGCGGATGGCCGACACGGACGGCGAGCCCACGGGCGACCCGCCCGGTGACCGCAGCGCTCCGCCTTACGCCTTCGGCAAGGGCGAGTCGAGCGGCGACGACGACGCGCCGCTCGAAGGCGGCAAGCGCCGCGAGGCGGGCGAGTACGACTTCGGCGGCGGCGAGTCGAGCGGCGAGGCCGACGAGGACGCCGACAAGGCGCCCGCCACGGCCGCAATGAAGACCCCGCACGGCGACTTCACCGCCAAGCACCGGTCCGAGCGCGAGCAGGCGAAGGCCGAGCGCGAGGCCAAAGAGGCCGAGGCCGAGCAACGCGATCGCCGCAAGAGCCGCCTGAAGAAGGTCGGGATCGCGCTCGCGGTCGCCGCGGTCATCGTCCTGATCGCGATCGTCGTCTCCACCGGGGGCGGCGAGGCGACCCGGAAGGGCGGCGAGCAGGAGGGGCCGACCGTGGGGGCGGCCGCCATCGACAAGCGCTTCGCCGGGATCCCGCAGTCGGGGCTCACGCTCGGCGACCCAAAGGCGCCGGTCACGATCGTGGAGTTCGCCGACCTCCAGTGCCCGTTCTGCAAGCAGGCCGCCGACGGCTCGCTGCCGACGCTGATCGACAAGTACGTGCGGCCCGGCAAGCTGCGCATCGAGTTCCGCAACTTCCCGATCCTCGGGCCGGACTCCGAGAAGGCCGCGCGCGCCCTCGAGGGCGCGGCGGATCAGAACAAGGCCTGGCAGTTCCTCGACCTCTGGTACCTGAACCAGGGTGAGGAGAACACGGGCTACGTCACCGACGAGTTCATCCGCAGGATCGCGGGCGGAGTCAAGGGCCTCGACGCGCAGAAGGTCGTCGACGCCGTCGAACGACCAGGGCAACACCGAGTCGATCGAGACCGCCCGCGCGGACGCGGAGAAGTACGGGGTGGACTCGACGCCGTCGTTCCTGATCGGGCGCACCGGCGAGCAGCTGGCGATCCTCACGCTCCAGGACCCGAGCGACCCGAACCAGTTCTCCCAGCCGATCGACCAGCGGCTCCGGCCCGCAGGAGTGACCGACACCCGCCTGCGGTGGGCCATCGCGGTCCTGGCTATCGCGGGCGTCGGGATCGCGACCTACCTGACCTACGTCCACTACGCCGACGTCAAGGCGTTCTGCGTCGCGGGCGGCGGCGGGTGCGAGAAGGTCCAGACCTCGGACTACGCGGAGCTGGTCGGCATCCCGGTGGCGGTGCTCGGGTCTGATCGGCTACGTGCTGATCCTGGCCTCGCTCTGGGTGCCCGGCGAGAACGGCCGGCTCGCGGGCGCCGTGCTCGCGCTGTCCGGCTTCGGCTTCAGCGCCTACCTGACCTACCGCGAGCTGTTCACGATCGACGCGATCTGCCAGTGGTGCGTGGCGAGCGCTGTCGTGATGACCGCGCTCGCGGTGCTCACCGTCTGGCGTCTGGCGCGGCTGGACGAGCCGGCAGCCGCAGGGACCTGAGAGCGCGGCGCGCGCGGGCCCGATCGGCCATGTCGATCGCGCTCCGCGACCGCTCGCGCGCCATCTGGGAGCTGAGTACGGGGACGATCATCGGGTGCTCCTTTTCGAGTGGTTGCGGGCCATGAGGAGAGGTTCCGCGACGCGCGGCGATCCGTCGATTGATTTAGCCTGAGCTGAATGCTCGTCTACGAGTTCGGCGTTCAGGACCTGGCCCGCACGCATTTCGCGATCTCACCCCTGTTCGAGCTCAGCCAGAGCCTGCGGGCGCTCGTCGAGCCCTCTCGCGCCGCCTTTCACCTGCCCTGGATCGAGGGCCTGCGCGGCGAGCTGTCCGGCCTGGACCTGCTGCCCGCGATCGAGCTGGTGCCGCCGCGCGGCTACACGCCCGACTTCATCGCGCCGCCCCCGAGCACCCCGCTCGCCGACATCGAGGAAGAGCTCGCGATCGTCCGCCGCACCTCTCCCGCGCGTGTCCGCGAGGAGATCGGCATCCGCTTCCGCGGCCGCCGCACGCCTGCGGCCGTGCAGCCGCTCCTGGACCATCCCCGCCGCGAGCTGAACCGGCTGTGCGACACGTTCGCCGAGTACTGGGGGCGGGCGATCGAGCCCCACTGGCCGCGGATCAAGGCGCTGCTCCGCGCGGACATCGACCGGGCCGCGCGCCGGCTGGCCGACGGTGGGGCGGACGCGCTGTTCGGCGACCTCCACCACCTGGTCGACTGGCGCGAGGACGAACTGCGGATCGACATGCCCTGGAGCGAGCGGGTCCCGCTCGAGGGGCGGGGCCTGCTGCTCGTGCCGTCCGCCTTCGTCTGGCAGCGGCCGATGGCGATCACCGACGGGCCGTGGCAGCCGACCCTGGTCTACCCCGCCCGCGGCGTGGCGACCCTGTGGGAGAGCGCGCCGACCTCACCGGAGGCGCTCGCCGCCCTGCTCGGGGCGACGCGTGCTCGCGTGCTGGCAGCCCTCGACGCGCCGCGGTCGACCACGGAGCTGGCGCGGCGGATGGGCGTGTCCGCGGGCGGGGTGTCGCAGCACCTCGGGGTGCTCCGCGAGGCGGGGCTGGTCAGCACGCAGCGCGACGGGCGCAGCGTGCTGTACGTGCGGACGCCGCTGGCGGACTCGCTGGTCGAGGGTTGGGACGACTAAGCCGCCGCGACGCGCTCGAGCACTTCGGCGTCGGCCTCGAAGTTCGCGTGGACGGCGTTGACGTCGTCCTGGTCGTCGAGCGCCTCGATCAGCCGCAGCACCTTCGCCGCAGCGTCCTCGTCGATGTCGACGGTCGTGGTCGGTCGCATCGTCAGCTCGGCGTTCTGGATCTCGACACCCTCGCCCTCGAGCGCCTCGCGGACCGCCTGCAGGTCGCCGGGGACGGTCACGATCTCCCACACGTTCTCGTCCTGCGCGACGTCCTCGGCGCCCGCGTCGATCGCGGTCATCAGGTCGTCCTCGGAGTAGCGGTCGCCGTCGACGAGGACGATGCCCTTCTTCTCGAACTGCCAGGCCACGGAGCCCGGCTCGCCGAGCGAGCCGCCCTGCTTGGAGAAGATGTGCCGCACCTCGGAGCCCGTGCGGTTGCGGTTGTCGGTCAGCGCCTCGACCAGGAACGCGACGCCACTGGGGCCGTAGCCCTCGTAGATCACGGTCTCGAACGCCTCGGCGTCGGCGTCGGCGCCGGTCCCCTTGGCGATCGCGCGCTCGATGTTGTCCTTGGGCATCGACGCGTCCTTGGCCTTCTGGATCGCGTTGGCCAGGGCCGCGTTGCCTTCAGGGTCACCGCCGCCCTCCTTCGCGGCGACCTGGATCGCGCGCGCGAGCTTGGTGAACAGGGCGCCGCGCTTCGCGTCCTTGGCGCCCTTCTGGTGCTTGATCGAGCTCCACTTGGAATGACCGGACATGGCGTGGATTCTAGGAGGAGCGGTCGCGCTCAGCGCGGGAGGATCCGGAACGCCAGCGTGGTCGCCTCGGACTTGTTGTCGAACGCGTCGCTGGCTCGGACTATCGCCCGGTATACGCCGGGCTTCAGGGGCTTGCCCCCGACCCGGCCGCTGAACCGAAGGCTCCCCGCGCCCGCCGGCACGTTGCGGACCAGCAGCGTCACGCGCTTGAACGTCGCGGTGCCGCCCGGGCGCGTCGGCGGGATGCGCTTCTCGATCCGGATGCCGACCTCGACCGGCTCGGACGCCTGCCAGCTGAACGTCGTCCCGCTCCCGGTCTTGAACCGCTTGGGCGACAGCTTCGCTCCGGTCAGCTCCGGCGCGACCGCGGCGCCGAAGTCGGCGACCGCGGGCGGAGCGATCAGCGCAACCGCCAGGACCGAGGCGACGACGAGGCGGAGTCCCACGACGCCCAGCCTCTCACACGACGAACTTGCCGTCGCGCAGCGGCGTCAGCGCCTGACGATCTTGAAGGCGATCGTGCGGCTGCGCGAGCTGTTGCCGGCGGCGTCCTTCGCGGATACCACCGCGCGATACGACCCCGCCGCGAGCTTCCTGCGCCCGATCCGCCCACTGAACGCCGTGCCGCCGTTGCCCACCGCCGCGGTGCGCGTAAGCGTCCCCGCCCGGCTCCAGCGCGTGCACTTGCGCGCGCGCCGGTTGCGCTTGGTCGGCTTCACGCAGCGCCTGCCACTGCGCCGCCCGGCCAGTTTGCGTTCGATCCGCAGGCTTACCGTCGCGGCCTCGGACAGACGCCACCTGAAGCGGGTCCCGACCGGGGTCCGGCGCCGGCCCGCGACCGTCGCGGTCGCGCCGCGGCCGACGCGGAAGCGGCGATTCGTCAGGGCCAGGCGGTCGAGAGTCGGCACCAGCAGGTCCGCCCCCGCCACAGGGGGCAGCGGTTGATCGCCGCCGCCACCACCGGGACCGGTACCGCCGCCGTCGGTGGGCTCGCCACCGGACAGGCGCCCACCGCGCGCATGTAGACCTGGGCGTGGTCCGTGCCGGCGTACGTGTCCGCCGCGAGGCCAGGGGCATTTGTGCCGAACGCGACGCAGTCGCCGTTGCCGTTCACGTGCGGCCGGGCAAGGGTGCTGCCGTAGCCCGGTGCGCCACCGGCGCCGTCGGACCGGCTCACGAGCTGGTTCGCGCCCGTGGCGAGGTCACGAAGGTAGGTCAGGCCACCGGAGTCGGGGTTGTCCACGCCGAGATTGGACGCTGTGGACGAGAAAGCCACCTTCGTGCCGTCCGCGCTGATACCCGGGGGGCCCACCGCGGAATTGGCCACGGCCCCAGCGGGCCCGTCAGCGCGTGACACCAGCGTCGTGGACCCGTCGCCCAGGTCGTGTACGAAGGCATCGGACTCGCTGTTGTTGTCGTCCGGGGCCAAGTCGCTCGCGAACGAGAGGAACGCGATGCGCGTGCCGTCGGCACTGATGTCCGCAGCGCCGGACTGGCTGTTTCCGGCGGGGCCGCCTGCGTTCAGCCGGGAGATCAGGCGTGTCGTGCCCGCCCCGACGTCGCGCAGGTATGCATCGCCATCCCCGTTGCTGTCGGCGGCGGCGTCGAGCGAGTCGAACGTCTCGAAGGCGACTCGGTCGCCGTCGAAGTCGATGCTCGGCTGGATGCCGCCGATGGCCTTGGCGCCGTCGGGTCCATCACGTCGCGACACCAGGGTGGTCGTGGCTGACGGCAGATCGCGTAGCAACACGTCGCGGGTGGTGTCGGGATCGCCGTCCGCAAGGCCGGCCGCCGCTGTGGTGAACGCAACCCTTCGGCCGTCGCCGCTGATGGCAGCGCCGGAGTCCGTCGCGTTCCCCGCTGCACCGTCCGGTCCGTTTCCGCGGCTGGCCAGGACCGTGGTGGACGCGGCCAGGTCACGCACGAAGACATCCGCTCCGCTGCCGGTGTCGCCAGACGCCAGGTTCGGGGACGTCGACACGAACGCGACGCGGGAGCCATCCGCGCTGATCGTCGCGTCGCTGCTCGATCCACTGCCGGGCAGCCCGTCCGCCCCCGCCGCGCGCGAGACCAGCAGCGTGTCGCCCGTCACGACGTCGCGCCGGTACACCTGCACGCCGTCGTCGTCCTCCGAACCGGGGAACAGCAGGTCGGAGCCCGAGGCGAAGACGACGTATCGGCCGTCGGCGCTCGTCGCGCGCCCCTGATTCTGAGACGCGGCGTTGACCCCGCTTCGGAACGGGGCGCTCCCATCAGGGCGCGACACGAGCTCGGTCTGGACCGTCAGCACACGGCGGACGAAGGTCTGACGGAAGTCATTGTCGTCGGCGTCGCTCAGGCCGTTGCCCTCGCTCGAGAAGGCGACGTGGTTGCCGTCCGCGCTGATCGCAGAGAACTCGCCCCCGGCGGGCGCCCCTGAGGCGCCGGACGCACGGGACACCAGCGTGGTCGTGCCGAGGCCGAGATCGCGCATGTGGACGGCCCGGGAACCGCCAGGTGCGCCGTCGGCCAGGTTGGCGGACGCCGTCTCGAACAGGACTCTGTCGCCCGCCCCGTTCAGGCTGGCGTGGACCGAGAACTGGTCGCCCGGATCGCCGCCTGCGCCGTTCGCGCGCGAAGCCAGCGTGGTCGTGTTCGCCACGTAGTCGCGGACGTGCACGTCTTCCCTGCTGTTGGTGTCGGCCGCGTTCAGGTTCGTCGCGGTGCTGGAGAAGGCGACACGATCGCCGGCGAGCGAGGGCTCGACCCCGCCCGTGTTGGCGACCGGATCGCCCCCGGCGTCGGCCCGCGTGATCAGCAGTGTCACGTCCGGGTTCGCGGCGACGTCCCGCAGGTAGACATCGGCGAAGCCGGCCGGGTTGGTGTCGTCGATGTGCAGCTTGCCTGCGCTCGTGAACGCGACCTTGGTGCCCGCCGCGTTCACCGACGGCGAGTTCGAGACCCTGGTGTCCTGAGCCCCGTCGTTCCCGTCGGCGCGGGAGATCAAGGCCGTGGAGGGGCCCAGTATCCCGTCGAGTTGCCGGAGGAACACGTCGTCGACCGAGCCGTTCGCGTCATCGTCGTTCAGGTTGGTGGCGTTGGACACGAACGCGATCTCGTGTCCGTCGGCCGACAGGGACGGTGTGCGCGACTCGCCGTCACTGGCACCGCCGCCGACGAATGCGCCGCGGCGGGAGACGAGCTGGGTGCTCCCGCTGCCCACTATGTGCAGGAAGATGTCGGACTGTGAGTCGGTGTCGGCGGGGTCCAGGTTCGAGGCGCTCGAGCTGAAGGCGACGCGGGTCCCGTCCTCACTGATCGTGGGGGCACCGGAGCTGGCGTTGGCGGCCTCCCCTCCGGTCGACCGGCTCATCAGCGTCGTCGTCCCCGTCTGCGTGTCGCGCAGGAAGACGTTCTGGAACTCGTCGTCGTCGGCCGCGGACAGGCCGTCCGACTGCGACGCGAACACGATGAACCTGCCGTTCCCCGAGACGAACCGCCTGCTGTTCGCGGAGGTCGAGTTGGTCGACGCAGCCGGCAGCGCGCCCAGGCCGCTCGGGCGGCTCAGGAGCAGCGTGGCGCCGGCGTCAGCGGCGGACGCCTGCGCGGGCAGGAGTGCCGCGAGCGCGGCTATCGCGACAGCGACCCACGTGAGGCGCCTCCCCATAACGCTCCGCCTAGCGCCTGACGATCTTGAAGCTGATCGTGCGCTGGCGTGACGCGTTGCCTGCGCCGTCGCGCGCGGACACGACCGCGCGATAGGTGCCGACCGCGAGCTTCCTGCGCCCGATCCGCCCACTGAACGCCGTGCCGCCGTTGCCCACCGCCGCGGTGCGAGTGAGCGTGCCCGCCCGGCTCCACCGCGTGCACTTGCGCGCGCGCCGGTTGCGCTTGGTCGGCTTGACACAGCGCCTGCCACTGCGCCGCCCGGCCAGTTTGCGTTCGATCCGCAGGCTTACCGTCGCGGCCTCGGACAGACGCCACCTGAAGCGGGTCCCGACCGGGGTCCGGCGCCGGCCCGCGACCGTCGCGGTCGCGCCGCGACCGACGCGGAAGCGGCGATTCGTCAGGGCCAGGCGGTCGAGAGTCGGAACGAGCGTGTCCGCTGTCGTACCGGGCGGTAGCGGCTGATCAGGCGTCTCACCGCCGCCGATCCCACCGCCGCTCCCTCCGCCCGGGGACGGCGCGGGCGGCGCGGGGCAGGTGCCGCCGAGCACACGCAGGTAGACGTGGCTGAAGTCGTTCGATCCAGGCCCGTCGGCCACCAGGTTGGACGCGGTCGAATCGAACGCCGCGCAGTCGCCGTTGCCGTTGAGCACAGCGTTCGCCACAGGTGCATTCGCCCCGGCGCCGCCGGCGCCGTCGGCGCGGCTGATCAGCTGAGTCGACGACGCTCCCAGATCGCGCACGTAGGCGCGCGCCCCGGGAACCGGCCCGCCCGCAATGTTGGTGGACCCGGTCACGAACGCGACGCGGCGGCCGTCGCCGCTGATCTCGCCGAGGACGGAGCCCGCGTCGCCCTGGGCACGCCGGCGCCGTCGACCCGCGACGCGAGCGTGGTGGAGGTGTCCTCGAGGTCGCGCACGAAGACGTCGGTCGCACTGTTCGCGTCAGGTCCAACGAGGTTCGCGGCGGAGGTCTCGAACGCCACCCTGCGGCCGTCCGCGCTGATCGACGGGTTTCCGGAGGCGGCGTCGCCGCCGGCCCCGCCGCCCCCCGTCGCGCGGGACACCAGCCGCGTCGTGCCGGCGCCGAGGTCGCGCACGTAGACATCGTCGTGCGCGCCGGCGTCGGCTGACTCGAAGCCGCTCAAGGACTGGAACGCCACCCGGTTGCCGGTGTGGTCGATGGACGGTGAGCCCGAGCTCTCCGGGGCGTTGGCGCCGTCGGCTCCGTCGCCGCGCGAGACCAGGATCGTGCGGTTCGATGGCAGGTCCCGGACGAAGACGTCGGCCGCGTTGTCCCCGTCGCCGGGAGCCCACTGCTGTGAGGTGAAGAAAGCGACGCGATTGCCGTCGCCGCTGATCGCGCCACTGCTGGCGAAGCCGGGACTCGACGCGCCGTCGGGGCCGTCGGCTCGGGACGCAAGGGTCGTGGTTCCCGCGGGAATGTCGCGCACGAAGATCTGCGGCTGCGTGTCGTTGTCGCCCCCCACGAGGTTCGCCGCGAACGAGAAGAACGCGACCCGCGAGCCGTCGGCGCTGATGGACGGCGCCGGAGCTCTGCGCAGCGCCGGCGGCACCGCTCGCGCCATCCGCTCGCGAGACGAGGACCGTTTCGCCCGTGACGATGTCGCGGCGGTAGACCTGTGTCTGGGCGTCGTCGGTCACGCCGGGGAACAGTTCGTCCGACTGGGACACGAAGACGGTGTAGCGGCCGTCGGCGCTGACCGATCGGCCGGAGCTCGAAAGGCTCGAGCTCGCGATGGTGGACGGGAAGGGATCGTTGCCCGTCGGCCGCGACACGTACTCGGTCTGGTTGACGGGGTCGAGCCGGCGCACGAACACCTGCTGGAAGTCGTTCGCGTCCGCGTCGCTCAGGATGTCGGCCTGGCTGTCGAACGCGACGTGGGCGCCGTCCGCGCTGATCGAGGGCCGGAAGCCGATCGCCGACTCGCCGCCGGGCCCCCGTGAGGCGAGCTCGGTCACGCCCTGGGTGAACCGGCGGACGTACACCGCGGTGGTTGTCCCGGGGTCGACTCCCGCGACCAGATTGCTGGAGACCGAGGCGAACGCAAGTCGCGAGCCGTCGGCGCTCAGCGACCCCGACCCAGAGATGCTGTTCCCCACCGCGCCGGTGGGTGTGTCCGCACGCGAGCCCAGGATCGTCGTCCCGGAGCTCAGGTCGCGCACGTGCACGTCGTCCCTCAGGTTCGTGTCCTCGGGCACTGAGTTCGTGGCTCGGGTCACGAAGGCGATGCGGTTGCCGCCGAACGACGGCCCGAAGGCGGCGCCGTTCGCGGCGGTGTTCGGGGTGGTGTTGCTCTGCGAGACCAGCCGGGTCGTGTCGGCGGTGGTGTCGCGCACGTACACGTCTGCCGTGCCATTCGCGTCCGACCCTCCGATGAGGCTGCCGGACGCGGTGAATGCGATGCGATCGCCGTCGCTGTCGATCGCGGGGTCGGTCGACGCGGCGCTCGCCAGGCTGCCGTCTGCCTGCAGCGATACCAAATCCAGGCCGGATGGCGTCCTGACATAAATGTCGGTCACACCGTTCGTGTCGCTCGCCACGAGGCTCGCGCCGCTTTGAAAGGCCACCACCGTGCCGTTGTCGGATATCGCCGCGGCGCTCGAGGGCCCGGCTGCCGGAACAGCGCTGCCCGAGATGAGCTCCGTGGTGCTCCCCGTGCGACGGAAGATGTCCCGGTCGCCGTCCGTGTCGGCGGCCGCGAGGTTGGAGCCGTCGGACTCGAAGGCCACCGTGGTGCCGTCCGGGCTGATGACCGGGTTGAAGGAGTCCCCGTTCGCCGCCGCCCCGGCGGTGGACCGGCTGATCAGGATCGTCGTGCCTGTCTGCGTGTCGCGGCGGTACACGTTCCTGACGCTGTCGTTGTCGTCCGGCACGAGCCCGTCCGCCAGCGACTCGAACACGACGAAGCGTCCGTCCGCGGAGACCGCCTGGTCGCCGGCCTCGCTGCTGTTCACCGGCGCGGGCGGTAGTGCGCCGAGCCCGCTCGGGCGGCTCAGGAGCAGCGTGGCGCCGGAATCGGCGGCGAGCGCCTCGGCGGGCACGAGCGCCGCGAGCGCGACTACTGCGAGGACGACCCCAGTGAAACGCCTCCCCATTGCTCCACGCTACGTACGTAATGCACGGGGGTAGTCCCGAATCAGTGTCAGGCGCGCATCGCGGCGCGATCAGACAACGAACTTGCCATTCCGCTGGAGTTCCTCGCCGTCGACGGTGATCGATCCGCCCTGGCGCAGGTCGCAGATCATGTCCCAGTGGACGGCGGAGTCGTTCGTGCCGCCGGTCTGCGGGTAGCTGGCGCCGATCGCGAGGTGGATCGTCCCGCCGATCTTCTCGTCGAGCAGGATCGACTTGGTGCCGGTCTCGATCCCGTAGTTCGTGCCGATGCCGAGCTCGCCGAGGATGCGCGCCCCCGGGTCCGTCTCGAGTGTCTCGAGGAGCAGCTCCTCCCCCGTCTCGGCGCTCGCGTCGACGACCTTCCCGCCCTCGAAGCGCAGCTTCACGCCGCCGACCTCGCGGCCGCCGTAGGAGGTCGGGAACGAGAACGCGATCTCGCCCTCGGTCGCATCCTCGTGCGGGCCCGTGAAGAACTCGCCGTCGGGCATGTTGTGGATGCCGAAGCTCGCGACGAAGGTGCGGTCCTTGATCCCGAGTTTGATGTCGGTGCCGGGCCCCTGGATGTGGACCTCCTCCTTGCCCTGGATCCACTCCGCCAGTCGCTGCACGTCCTCGGACTGGCGCACCCACGCGGTCACCGGGTCGGGGTCGTCGACCAGGCACGCCTTGTAGAAGAAATCCTCGTATTGCTGGAGCGACATCCCCGCCTCGGCCGCATACGCCTGCGTCGGGAACAGCGTGAGCGCCCAGCGGTGCTCGCCGGCCGCCGCGCGGCGCATCGACGTCTCCATCAGCGGCTTGCGCGCGCGCTGAGCGCGCTGCTGCTTGGCGGGCGGGACGTGCGACAGCGCGCGCGTGTTGGTGTCGGCCATCAGCGCGATCCGCACGTCGGCCTCCTCGACGCCCCACTTCGCGGTCGGCGCGACCCAGTCGAGCTGGTCGTCGGAGGCGAGGTCGAAGAACGACGCCTGGGCGTCCTCCGGCGACATGTTGAAGACGGCGTGGCCGCCGGCGCGCAGCACCTCCTCGTAGACGGCGAGCGCGAGCGGCTCGGCGGCGGTCGAGGCCTGGATCACGCAGACGTCGCCCTTCTGCACCTTGGTCGAGTGCTGGACGAGGATCTGCGCGAGCTTGTCCGCGCGCTGGTCTCTCATGCGGGCTCCTTCTTCGCGGACCTGGTCTACGAGCCACGCGTGCACGCGGACGTCGTCGGTCAGTTCGGGGTGGAATGACACGGCGAGGATGTGGTCCTTGCGAATCGCGACCGGGTGGCCGTCGACCTCGGCCAGGACGTCGACGGCGTCGTCTGGCGCGGGCAGGCGCGGGGCGCGGATGAACACCGCGCGGAACGGCCCGTCGCCGCCCAGCTCCGGTATGTCGAGGTCGGTCTCGAACGACGCGAGCTGACGGCCGAAGGCGTTGCGCTCCACGTCGATGTCGAGCAGTCCGAGGTGCGCGCGGTCGAGGATGATCATCCCCGCGCAGGTTCCGAGCGTCGGCGTCCCGGACGAGATCAGGTCGCGCAGCGGCTCGGCCAGGCCCTCGCGCTCGATGCCGAGCGTGATCGCGGTCGACTCGCCGCCCGGGATGATCAGCGCGTCGATCCCGTCGAGGTCCGCGGGCGTGCGGACCTGCTTCGCGGCCGCGCCGAGCTGTTCGAGGGCACGCGCGTGCGCCTCGAAGCCGCCCTGGATGGCCAGTACGCCTACTACCACCCGCGCTGGGCCAGGCGGCCGCCGTGGCCGTTCTGGTCGAGCTCGCCGAGCTCGATGCCGGCCATCGCCTTGCCGAGCCCGCGCGACGCACCCGCGACGCGCGCGGCGTCCTCGTAGTGCGTGGTCGCTTCGACGATCGCACGCGCCGTGCGCTCGGGGTCCTCGGACTTGAAGATGCCGGAGCCGACGAAGTTGCCCTCGGCGCCGAGCTGCATCATCAGCGCGGCGTCGGCCGGTGTGGCGATGCCGCCCGCGCAGAACAGGACGACCGGAAGCTTGCCGGTCTCCGCGACATCGCGGACGACGTCGAGCGGAGCCTGGAGGTCCTTGGCGGCGGCGGCCAGCTCCATCGAGTCGAGCGACTGGAGCCGGCGGATCTCGCCGGTGATCATGCGGATGTGGCGGACCGCCTCGACGACGTTGCCGGTGCCCGCCTCACCCTTCGAGCGGATCATCGCGGCGCCCTCACCGATGCGGCGCAGGGCCTCGCCGAGGTTGGTCGCCCCGCAGACGAACGGGATCTTGAACGCCCACTTGTCGATGTGGTTGGCCTCGTCGGCCGGCGTCAGCACCTCGGACTCGTCGATGTAGTCGACGTCCAGCGCCTCGAGCACCTGCGCCTCGACGAAGTGGCCGATCCGCGCCTTGGCCATCACGGGGATCGTGACCGCCTCCTGGATCCCGGAGATCATCTCCGGATCCGACATGCGGGCGACCCCGCCGTCCTTGCGGATGTCCGACGGGACGCGCTCGAGTGCCATGACGGCGGCGGCGCCGGCGGACTCGGCGACTTTCGCCTGCTCAGGCGTGACCACGTCCATGATCACGCCGCCCTTCAGCATCTCGGCGAGACCGGCCTTCACGCGGAATGTGGCGACGTCCTTCATCGTGGTTTGAGTCTAGCTACGGGCCCCGGGGCGGCCATGTATGACAACGCGCGATTGTGTTGCTAGCGCTTCCTCTTGCTTGCCTTGAGCGTGACCCTGGCCTTCGTCTTCGCGTCGACGTTCCGGCTGTCGTGGGCGGTGATCGTCACGACCGACTTCACCGTCCTCTTCCGGACGACGTACCGCCGTGCCTTCCGCGTCAGCTTGAACCGGACCTTCTTGGTCGCCCCGGGCTGGATCCCGGTGAACTTCAAGCGCGCGAGCCGCTGGATCTTCTTCCTCGGCGTGCTGCCCGCGGTGCGGAGCGCGATCTTCTGGGCGCTGTTGACGACGCCGGAGCCGGCACACGGGCCCTGGGCCAGCGCGGGGCACGGGACCTTGAGCGTCCCCCTGCCCTTCGAGTCGATCGTCACGGTCTTCACCGTCAGCTTGATGCCGGCGAAGGCGGGAGGGACAACGGTTGCCGGAGGCGGTGGCTCGCCGCCCGCCGGCGGCGGCTGCGGCTGCGGTTCCGGAGGCGGCGGTGGCACGAAGCGCGCGAAAGCCACGGCAGAGCCGGGTGAGTCGCTGACCACGTAGACCGACTGCCCGTTCGGCGCCACCGCGACGCCACGCGGCCGCGGGATGCCGGGCGCCTGTCCGTGCGTCGCGCCGGCTACCGCGTCGCACGTGGTGGTGCCGGTGTTGGCCAGGCAGCCGTCGAACGTGAGTCCGCCGCCCCCCTCGCGCCTGAGCGATCCGACGCGCGACCCGGCGAGGTCCGACGTGTACACGTTCGCGCCGTCGGGCGCGATCGCCATCCCGCTCACACTCGCGGTGGGCGCAGTTCCCTTCGTGCTGCCCGCGACGTTGTCGCAGGTCGTTTGTCCCGGTTGGGCAAGGCAGCCATCGCTCGTGAGCCGTCCCGGCGTGGCCCCCTCGCCGTCGCGCTTGAAGGCGGCGGTCGCGCCCTGCCCGCCGACGTAGACGTTCTTCCCGTCGGGACTCACGACCGGCAGCTGCGGGTTGCCGATTCCCGGCGCCTGGCCCTTCGTGCTGCCGGGCACGGCGTCGCACTTGCCCCCTCCGAAGACGGTGTCCGCGAGGCACCCGTCGCTGGTCAGCCGCCCCGGCGTCGTGCCCCCTACGTCGCGGGTCAGCACCGCGATGGCAGCCGCCGCATCGGTCACGTACACCGTCGCTCCGTCTGGGGAAACCGCGACCCCGTCCGGGACGTCCAACCCCGGCGCTCGGCCGCTCGTGCCGCCCGCCACGCCATCGCACGTCGCAACGGTTGTGTACGCCAGACACCCGTCACCCGTCAACCGGCCGGCCGCAGCACCGTCCCTGTCGCGTTTCAAGACCGCCACCGTCTTGGAGCTGATGCCCGGGACGTAGACCTGTGCGCCGTCGCCGCTGATCGCGAGGCGGAGCGGCCCGTCCAGGCCGGGCACCTGACCGTGCGTGGTGCCCGGAACCGCGTCGCACGTCGTGACGCCGGTGTTGGCCAGACACCCCTCGCTGGTCAGGCGGCCGAGAGTGGCCGCCGCGGTGTCGCGCCGGAACACGGCCACGGTGTCCGAGTCGAAGCCGGCGACGTAGACGTGCGCGCCGTCGGGGCTGACGACCACGCCGCCCGTGCCGCCGTTGCCCTCCTTGATGCCCGGGGCGGCGACGGGACACGGGTTCGTCCCGGCCAGCGTGGCATCGCCGATACAGGTCACGTAGGCCAGGCTGCCGTCACCCTGGATGGCGAACTGGACGAGCGTGCTCTTGGCCATGACCGTATAGACGCTGCGTCCGTCCGGGCTGACCGCGACGTTGTCGCTCTGGCCGGTGACGCCGTCCAGACCGGGCTGTGACGTGCAGCCCGTGACAGCGGAGGTCGAGAAGCAGTTGAGCGGGGTGAGCTGACCGAGCGTCTGCGCCGACGCGCTCGAGGCGAGGCAGGCGAGCCCGAGCACCATCAGCGCGAGCGCACCGCCGAGGCGGGCGCCACGGAGCCAACCGGTGGAAATGGCGGGACGTGGCATCTAAGCCCTCGTCCGACCCTAACTCCGCGTCAGGTTGCTCCGGGCGCCAACGCGCCAAGCAGTCGCAGGCGGCTACTTGAGCCGGAAGGCTCTGATGCGGTCCGCGTAGGCGGACTCGTCCAGCGCGTAGACGCCGTAGGCCAGCGCCTGGATCAGCGAGAGCAGCGCCGTGTGCGAGCGCACGTACGCCGGGGAATTGGAGCTGTAATACAGCCGCTGGTCGGCCAGCTTGGAGACCTCGCTGAGCGTGGCGTCCGACACCGCGATCGTCGACGCGCGCCGGTGCCTGGCCAGCTTCATCGCCCGGACGACGAGCGGATGCGGGCGGCCGGCGCTGAAGCCGATGACCAGGGTGCGCTCGTCGATCCGGCCGAGCCGGGCGAGCCCCTCCTGCGAGGGCGAGGCCACGACCTCGCAGCGCAGGTCGAGCAGCATCAGCAGGTGGCGCAGGTAGGAGGCGAAGAACGCCATCTGGTCGGTGCCGCACAGCAGGGTGCGCTCCGCGCGTGAGATGGCCTGGATCGCGGCGTCGACCTCGTCGCGGTCGAGCTTGCGCGCGGTCTCCTCGACGTTGACGTGGTCCGCGGCCAGGGCGGCCTCGAACTCGGTCTGGTCGATCGGGAAGAGGGGTGGGTTGACGACGGGCTCGATCTCGCCGGGCGACGTGCCGTTGCGGCCGCGACGGTACTCCTCGCGGGCGGCGGCCTGCAGCTCGGGGAAGCCCTCGAAACCGAGCGCCTGCGCGAAGCGCACGACCGTCGAACTCGACGTGTTCGCGCGCCGGGCGAGCTCCTCGGCGGTGTGGAAGGCAGCTTCTTCGAGGTGGTCGACGATGTACTGCCCGACGTCCTTCTGGGACCGGGAGAACTCGTCGAAGCGCTGCCGTATCTCGGCGGACAGCGTGAGGGCGGAGGTCGTCGAGCGTGTCACGCGGAGGGGATTCGCTCGCGCGGCGAGAGTTCCTTCCGCGTCGCCGCCGCGACGACCTCGGCGCGCCCGATGCCCGCCCTGGCCCTCAAGAACCGCGGCTTCCGACCGATCATCGGCCTGAGGGAGCCCTCCCGGTCCCCATCCCAGGCCATGTCCCTGCTGTCCCGGAACATCACGACCACGCGCGGCCGCCTGATCGCGGCGCTGGCCCTGTGCATCGCGCTCACGGCCGCGCCCTCGGCGTTCGGCAAGAAGAGCTCCGTCGACCTGATGCGGAGCGCGCTGCACATCTCCAAGCGCGCCGACAAGAACGCCAACCTGGCGCTGCGCCCGATCGACTCCAAGCGGATCAAGGACGGCGCGATCGCCGCCGTCGACATCGGCGACGGCGCGGTTTCGGGCTCGAAGCTGGCCGACGACTCGGTCACCACCGCGAAGATCGCGAACGGCAACGTCACCGGCGACGACCTCGCGGACAACGCCGTGGGCTCCGGGAAGATCGCCGACGGTTCCGTGGGCACCGCGGACCTGGCCGACGGCGGCGTCACCGGCTCACGACCTGGCCGACGACTCGGTCTCCAGCGCGAAGATCGCCGACGGCTCCGTGGCCACCGGCGACCTGGCCGACGACTCCGTGACGAGCGGCAAGCTGCTCGACGGCGCGGTCACCTCGAACGACATCGCGAACGGCACGGTCGCCACCGCCGACCTGGCCGGGAACGCGGTCACGAGCGCCAAGATCGCCGACGGCGAGATCGTGACCGCCGACCTGGCGAACGACGCGGTGACCAGCGCCAAGATCACCGACGGAACGATCGTCCTGGGCGACCTGGGCGCCGACTCCGTCAACAGCGCCAAGGTCGTCGACAACAGCCTTACCGCCAACGACCTGGGCGCCGGCTCGGTCCTGACCAGCGAGATCGCCGACGGCGAGGTCATGAACGCCGACCTGGCGAACGACGCGGTCACGAGCGCCAAGATCCTCGACGGCACGATCGTCCTGGACGACCTGGGCGCCGACTCCGTCAACAGCGCCAAGGTCCTCGACAACAGCCTTACCGCCAACGACCTGGGCGCCGGCTCGGTCCTGACCAGCGAGATCGCCGACGGCGAGGTCATGAACGCCGACCTGGCAAACGACGCGGTCACGAGCGCCAAGATCCTCGACGGCACGATCGCCTCCGGCGACCTCGGCGCGAACTCCGTCACGCTCGGCAAGATCAACGCCGGCGCGGTGGACTCGACCGCCGTCGTGAACGACTCGCTCACCTCGAACGACCTGGCCGACAACTCCGTCGGGTCGAACGAGCTGGCCGCCGGCTCGGTCATCGCCGGCAAGATCGGCCCGAACGCCGTCACCACCGGCAACATCGTCGACAGCTCGATCGACAACAACAAGCTCGCGCCGGACTCCGTCCGCGCCACCCACATCTACACGAGCGCCGTCGGCAACGACGAGCTGGCCACCGACTCCGTCAACACCGCCGAGCTGATCGACGACTCCGTCAGCACCCTGAAGATCCAGAACCTGGCCGTGACCAACGCCAAGCTCGCGAACGACGCGGTGACCAGCTCGAAGGTCCAGAACGGCAGCCTGACCGCGCAGGACATCGCCGGCGGCGCCTCCGGCGGCCCGCTCGCCGGCCAGGTCACGATCGACCCGAACAGCGTCGCGGCCGGCCAGTGCGCGGTCGAGACCGTCGGCCTGACCGGCGTCCAGGTGGGCGACCACGTGATCCTGAACGCGGTCGACCCGAACACGACGGGCGGCTACAGCGTCGAGGCGCTCACCGGCATCGCCAACAACCTGCGCGTGCAGTTCTGCAACACGGACGCGACCAACCCGGTCGACCCGCCGGCCGCGGACTACTCGTACCTGGCGATCCACCCCTAGCCGCGGGGCTAAAGCCGGGACTCGCGCCCGGCCGACAGATGTACTAGATGAACTCGCAGGTCCTCGCTGCACCCCTCCCCCGCTCCTCGCGCAGGCGCACGCTGCTGATCGCGCTGCTGGCCGCCCTGGCCGGCGCCGCCGTCGCGGCAGGCCTGATCGCGGGAGCCGGCGGCGACGACGCCAAGCCGTCGCCGCGGGCCAAGGAGCTGCGCGGGCCCGGCTTCGCGCTCGCCTACCCGGCCGGCTGGTCGCCCACCCGCGCCGAGAGGCTGGCCAAGCTGCCCGGCCACCCGGCGGCCGTCGTCCGCCGCGCCGACGGCAAGGGCGTCGTGGTCGTGCGCCGCAAGGCGGCTCCGCGGGACCAGAGCCTGAAGGCGCTGACCCGCGACCTGAACGCCGGCATGGCCAGGCGCTTCGACGACTTCCGCTTCGTCTCCGCTCGCGTCACCCGCGTCCGGGGCGGCAACGCCTACCTCTACACCTACCTGCGCACCCGGCAGAAGACCGCGCAGAGCATCGCGCTGGTGCGGGTGGGCGACGCCAACTTCACGCTCGACGCCGTGGCTCGCTCGGGCGACACGCGCGCCGCGCGCGAGGTCGCTGCAATCGTCCGTTCGTTCGGCCCCTAAAGGTGTGGCGCGAACGTCCGATGTAACTCCTGGGCAAGGCCGTAGTCCCTCCATCCCAACGGCCCCGCCCGACACGACTTGATCCGTCCAGTCGACACCTCCCTCCTCAACGCAGTCGCGAAGACGGCGCCGACGACGCCTGCCCAGAGCAGCGCGGCCGAGGCCGGCGGCAAGAACGCGTTCGCCGCCCAGCTCAAGCGCGCGGCCGACGCCGACGCCACCGCGAACCGCATGACCCCGCCGGAGGACGAGAAGTGGCGGCCGGTCAAGGGCCACGACGACTACGCGGAGATCATCGCCGGCGACCGCAAGGGCCAGATGGTCAACCTGAACCGCGGCGCCCGCCGCGGCGAGGCGTTCACGATCGAGGAGCGCGAGGGCAAGACCGTCCACGTCTACAAGAAGGACGACGGCTCAGAGCTCGTCGTCCCGGTCGACGACAACAAGGAAGCGCGCGCCGCCGGCTCCCGCAAGGGCGACCGCGAACCGCCGAAGGGCGAGACCTGGGCCCCCGTCAAGGGCGCCCAGAGCTACGCCGACATCCTCAGCGGCTCCCGCAACGGCTACTACGTCAACCTCCAGCAGGGCTCCGTCCGCGAGGGCGACGTCTTCCACATCGTCAAGCGCGGCGGCAAGGAGTACCACGTGTACGGCGAGGGCGAGAACAAGGTCTGGGTCGAGGTCGGCGCGACCAAGAAGAAGTCCTCCTCCACCGCCGCGGGCACCGAGGCGACCACGCCGGCCTCCGGCGCCGCGGACACGCGCGACGCCAGCCAGACCGGCTCGAGCCCGGCCACGGGCGGCACCGCCGCCGCGTCGGGCGACAGCGCCACGGCCTAGCGTTCCCGCTTCTCCGGAAGCGAGGGCGACGGGCCGGCGGCGGGTTGCCGCCGCCGGCCTGTACAACCGCTCGTATTGCCTCCCCACCGGAGGTTGAAGCGTTCGGCACAAGATACCTGGATGGGGCAAGCCCTGCAGATATCGGTGCATGGTCGCCTGCGCGGACCGGTTCAGGCGAACGTCGTCGGCTCCAGCGGCAGCCGGTCGGGATCGAAGCGCCCGACCAGGTCCGCGGCCGTGACTGGCTCGCCGGGCTCGGCCAGGCCGGCGCTGGCCGCCATCCAGCCGACGACGTCCGCCGGCGCCTCGCCGAGCGCCTGCGCGGTCGGCCAGCGTGACCGCGCCGTGGCGCTTGGCCAGCCGTGCGCCGTCGGGGCCCAGCACGAGCGGCACGTGCGCGTACCGGGGCGCGGCGAGCCCGAGCAGCCGGGCGAGCAGGATCTGCCGGGGCGTCGAGTCGGCCAGGTCGGCACCGCGCACGACCTCACTCACGCCCTGGAGGGAGTCGTCGACCACCACGGCCAGGTTGTAGGCCGGCGTGCCGTCGCCGCGGCGCACCACGAAGTCGTCGACGACGCCGGACTGGTCACCCAGCAGCCGGTCGGTGAAGTCGACCCGCTCGCCGCCGGCGCGCAGGCGCAGCGCCGGCGGGCGCCCGGCGGCCTCGCGCTCGGCGCGCTGCGCCGCGGTCAGCTCGCGGCAGGTGCCCGGGTACGCGCCCTCGGGCAGCGGGCCGTGGGCGGCGGACGCGGCCTCGCGGATCTCGGCGCGAGTGCAGAAGCACGGGTAGAGCCGGCCGTCGCGGTCGAGCCGGTCGAGCGCGTCGGCGTACAGCCGAAGCCGCTCCGACTGGCGAACGACGGGGCCGTCCCAGTCGATCCCGACTGCCGCCAGGTCGGCCAGCTGGCCGCTCCTCGAGCCCGGGCTTGACCCGCTGGGCGTCGAGGTCCTCGACGCGCATGAGGAAACGCGCGCCGGCCGACCTCGCGAACAGCCACGCCAGCAGCGCGGTGCGCAGGTTGCCGACGTGGAGCACGCCGGTCGGGCTGGGTGCGAAGCGACCGTCGGACCCCGTCATGCGACGAGAGTAGATTCCGCGTCTGTGGACGACGGCCGCCTGCCCGACCCCAGCGACGCGTTCAACGAGCGCGTGGCCGCCTTCGTGCTCGACTGGCTCGTGCTCGGCGGCCTGGCCTTCGGGGCCGCGGGCGGCGGCGGAGCAGGAGCCGCGGCGGCCGTCGTGGTGTCGCTGCTCAACCAGGGCGTCGCGCAGGCGCTGACCGGCTGGACCCTCGGCAAGTCGATCGCCGGCGTCCGCTCGGCCCGGCTCGACACGGTGGAGCCGCCGGGGATCGGCCCCGGCCTGCTGCGCTGGCTGTTCCTGTGGGTCGACCTGCTGGTCGTCGGCCTCGTCGGGCTGTTCGTCGCGAGCCGGTCGCCGCGCCGTCAGCGCCTCGGCGACCTGGCCGCGAAGACGTGGGTCGTCGGGATCGCCCCGCCCCAGCGCGCGCGATCGATCGCGGGACTCGCGTACGCGGCTCTGTGCCTGGTGTTCGTGTTCCTGTGGTCGACGGCCGCCGGCTGGGCGGTGACCGGCGTGTTCGCCCCGGTCGCGATCGGAGCCGTGATCATCGTCAGCGGCATCGGGCGCCGCCGGGCGCCGTGGCCCTGGCTCGTCGGGCTGGGCGTCGCGCTCGTCCCCGCCTGCTACATGGCGTCGGTCAAGCTCTGCGACAACGTCGCCGGCACCTGCATCACCGGCGAGCAGCTCGACGTGTCGCAGCAGGCGATCGTCAGCGTGATCGCCTTCGCGCTCGCGGCGGCCGCGTTGATCGCCCCGCCCTCGGCCGTGCGCGACGCCGCCTTCCGGCTGCTCGTGCTGTTCGGCCAGGTGTGGCTCACGCTGAAGCTGAACCAGTCGCACGAGCGGGCCGAGGTCGTGATGCTGGTCGCGCTGATGGCCGGCGAGCTGGCCTACGAGCTGTTCGCGCGCGTGCGCGCGGCCCGGGAGCGGGCCGCCGAGTCGTCTGCCGCCCTGGCGTGACCGCCGCGTTCGCGCCCGGTCGCGCGAACCTGATCGGTGAGCACACCGACTACAACCAGGGCCTCGCGCTGCCGTTCGCGATCGAGCGCGGCATCACCGCGCGGGTGGCGCAAGGCAGCGGTGGCGAACAGGCCGCCGGCCCGTACGTGCGCGGGGTGCTGAGCGAGCTGGGCCTCCCCGCGGACACGCGGGTCGAGATCGAGTCGGACCTGCCGAGCGGCGGTGGGCTGAGCTCGTCGGCGGCGCTGACCCTGGCGGTGGCGATCGCCCTGCGGCCGCCGCCCGCCGATCCGCGCGAGCTGGCCACGCTGGCCCAGCGCGTCGAGCGGGAGTGGGCGGGCGCCGACACAGGGCTGCTCGACCAGCTGGCGATCCTGCTCGGCCGCGCAGGGCACGCCGTCCGCATCGACTTCCGCGACCTGAGCTGGCGGCACGTGCCGCTCGACCTGGGCGACTGGCACGCTGGCGACCCTCGACTCGGGCGCGCAGCACGCGCACGCGGACTCGGGCTACAACGAGCGGCGCGCCGAGTGCAGGGCCGCCGCGCGAGGCGCTGGGGGTCGAGTCGCTGCGCGACGCGGACGAGGCCGCGTGCCGAGGCGCTGCCCGCGCCGCTGGGCGCCCGCGTACGCCACGTGATCGGCGAGAACGCCCGCGTCGACGCGGCGGTGGACGCGCTCGAACGCGGTGACCTGGCCGCGCTCGGCGACCTGCTGGACGCCTCCCACCGGAGCCTGCGGGACCTCTACGAGGTGTCGGTGCCGGAGGTCGAGGCCACCGTCGAGCGCGCCAAGGCGGCAGGCGCGGCGGGAGCGCGCATCATGGGCGGCGGCTTCGGGGGCGTGGTGCTGGCGCTGTTCCCGCCGGGCGCGCAGGCGCCGCCGGACGCGCTGAGCGTCCGCCCGGCGGCCGGCGCGCGGGTGATCCAGGCCTGACTACGCGGCGGCGAGCGCGTCGCGCTTCTGCTTGACGTCGGTGAGCAGCTCCTGGAACGAGTCGGCGAACTTCTCGACGCCCTCGCGCTCCAGCGTGCGCCCGACGTCGTGCATGTCGACGCCCGCCGCCTCCAGGTCGTCGAACACCTTGCGGGCCTCGTCGAGGTCCTCCTCGATCGTGCTCGCGGCCTCGCCGTGGTCCTGGAACGCCTCGATCGTCTCCAGCGGCATCGTGTTGACGGTGTCGCGGCCGATCAGCTCCTCGACGTAGAGCACGTCGCGGTAGTCCGGGTTCTTGGTCGAGGTCGACGCCCAGAGCGCGCGCTGCGGGGTCGCGCCCTTGTCGGCGAGCGCCTGCCAGCGGTCGCCCGAGAACTTCTCCTTGTAGGTCTGGTAGGCGAGCTTGGCGTTGGCCACCGCGGCCTTGCCCTTCAGCTCGTCGTGGCCGCCGACGGCGTCGAGCCGCTTGTCGACCTCGGTGTCCACGCGGGACACGAAGAACGACGCGACGCTCGCGACGCCGCTCGGGTCGCCGCCGCCCTCGACGAGGCGCTCGATGCCGCGGATGTACGCGTCGCAGACCTCGGCGTGGCGCTCGAGCGAGAACAGCAGCGTCACGTTCACGGAGATGCCCTTGGCGATCGAGTCCTCGATGGCCTGGAGCCCCTCCTGCGTGCCGGGGATCTTGACCAGCAGGTTGGGCCGGTCGACGAGCTCCCAGATCCGCTGGGCCGCGGCCGACGTGCCGTCGGCGTCGTGCGCCAGCGTCGGGTCGACCTCGAGCGACACGTAGCCGTCGCGGCCCGAGCCCTCGTCCCAGATCGGCCGCAGCATGTCGGCCGCCTCCTGGATGTCGGTGACCGCGAGCTGGAGGAAGACCTCGCCGCCGTCCTCCTCGTGCTCGAGGACCTCGCGGAGCTGATCGTCGTAGGAGTCGCCGGAGGCGATCGCCTTCTGGAAGATCGTGGGGTTCGAGGTCAGCCCGACGACGGAGTCCTGGCGGACCATGCGAGCGAGGTCGCCGCCGTGGAGAGCCTCGCGCGAGATGAAGTCGACCCAGACGCTCTGGCCGAGCTGGGAGAGGCGGCCGAGCGGTGTGCTGCTGCCGTTTTCGCTCATGGTCGGACCGTAGCGGGCGGGGCGGACTCGCAGGCGCCAGGACTCGCGGCGACGCGCTACTTCTTGGCGCGCGCCAGCCGCGCCGAGCCCGCCACGTCGAGCAGCTCCTCGGCGCGGGTCAGCTTCACGCGCGGGCGGCCGGCGGGCTCGCCTGCGCTCCGCTCGTGCTCGTCGATCAGCTCCCAGCCCGCGTAGTCGACGACGTCGGGATGGCGCTCGTGCAGCTCCGCGATGAGGTCGTCGACGTCGGCCGACGGCTCGGGCAGCCGGCCGGCGTCCAGGTCCTGCAACAGCAAAGTGACTGTCTCCTGCGCGTCCTTCTTGTTGGTGCCGATGACGCCGGAGGGCCCGCGCTTGATCCAGCCGGCCGTGTAGACGCCGGGCAGCGGATCGCCGGTCTCCGGGTCGGTGATCCGGCCGCCGTTGTTGTTCAGCGTGTTGCGCCGGGAGTCGAACGGCAGGCCGGCGAACGGCACCCCGCGGTAGCCCACCGAGCGCATCACCAGGCCGCACTCGATGTCCTCGGTCTCGTCTGTCGGCACCGCGACCATGCGCCCGTCGTCGGACTTCTCCAGCACGTTGCGCACGACGCGCACGCCCTCGACCCGGTCCTCGCCCAGGATCTCGATGGGCGACACCAGGAAGCGGAGGACGATCCGGCGCGGGTGGCCGTGCGGCTCGCGCTGCGCGTAGTCCTGGACGATCTCGACGTTGACGCGGCCGGTCTTGTCGATCTCCCCGGCGTCGAGCTGCGCCTGCGAGGCCTCGTCGAGCTTGGCCTCGTCGGGGTCGACGATCACGTCGGCGCCGGCCATCTCCCCGAGCTCCTTGAGCTCCGGGTTGGTGTAGGCGGCCTGGAGCGGCCCGCGGCGGCCGAGCACGACGATCTCCTCGACGCCGCTCGCGGCGAGTGCCTCGAGCGCGTGATCGGCCGTGTCGGTCGGGGCGAGCTCCTCCGGGGTCAGCGCGAGCATGCGCGCGACGTCGAGCGCGACGTTGCCGTTGCCGATCACGACGGCCCGCCGGGGCGACAGGTCGAACTCCAGGTCGCGGTAGTCCGGGTGGCCGTTGTACCAGCCGACGAAGTCGGTGGCGGCATGGCTGCCGGGCAGGTCCTCGCCGGGGATGTCCAGGCGGCGGTCGGTCGGCGACCCCGTCGCGTAGAGGACGGCGTGGTGATGCGCCGCCAGCTCGTCGTGGGTGACGTCCTGGCCGACCTCGACGTTGCCGTGGAAGCGGAAGCCTTCCTTCTTCGCGGTCTTCTCGTAGACGCGCGAAACGGCCTTGATGTTCGGATGATCGGGCGCCACGCCCGCGCGGACCAGGCCCCACGGCGTGGCGAGCTTGTCGAACATCTCGACGCGGACGGTGCGGTCCTTGGCGCCGAGGAGCTGGCCCGCGGCGTAGAAGCCGGCCGGGCCCGAGCCCACGATCGCGACGCGGAGCGGGTTGTCCGCGGTGCCTGGGGCGGCGCTCATGCGAGTCCCCGGATCATCGACCGAAAATTGTGGCAGGGGCGTTCCAGGCCGCCCCTGCCACGAAGCCGTCAGTTGGTCTGGGACGTACCGCCCGCGGCGGGCGGCTGGGCGCCGCTCGGCGGCTGCGCGCCGCTGGGCGGCTGGCCGCCGGGCGGCATCATCCCGCCGGAGGGCGGACCGCTCGGGCGGGCCTGCTTGCCGGTCACGTTGAAGTCGGCGTCGACCAGGACGTGGATCTCGCCGTCGTCCTGGATGACGTGGGCGACGTAGGTGCCGTCGGCCAGCTTCTCGATCCGCTCGATCGTGCCGGGGTACCTGGCCAGGGCGGCCTTCTCGACCTTGTCGGCGGTCGCGCCGGTGACCGGCGTGCCCATGCCGGGCCCGCCGCCGGCGCCCTGCGGCCCCTGGGCGCCGTTGCCGGCCTGCTGGTTCATGGCCCCGGGCGGGGCCTGGCCGGCCGCGCCGGGAGTCCCGCCGGCGCGCGACTCGCTGCCGGACGACGCACTGCCGACGGCGGCGGCGCCGATGCCGATCGCTACGACCGCGGCCGCACCGGCCGCGAGCTTGGTGACGTTGTTGTTCATGGCGTGGGCCTTTCGATCGTGGACGGTCAGTGGGCGATGACGGGAGCGGGGCGCGCCGGCCTGCGCCGGGCGATCCGCGCGAGGAACAGGACGGTGGGCGGGACGACGGCGACCGCGGTCAGGAAGAGGAACCAGGGCGACCGCGCATCGGTCCCCTCCCCCACGGAGTGCACGACGCCGAGCGCCCAGAAGAGCACGGTGAAGCGGTGGAGCACGCGCCAGCGGGCCGGCCCGATGAGGCGGCGGGCGTAGAACGACCCGCCGAGCAGCAGCAGGCCCCAGCCGGCGACGATGCCGGTCGTCGTCCAGAGCGTCTTGTAGCCGCTCGCGAACGGGACGGTCAGGTCGGCCAGGCTCGGGTGCAGGTAGCGGTCGCCGAGCAGCGCGAGCGCGTGCACCACCATCGCGGCCAGCGTCGCGAGCGAGATCGCCTCGTGCGACGCGCGCAGGTCGATGCCCCGCCCGCGCACGAACCGGCCGCCCATCAGGAGCCCGACGCAGACGCCGATGCTCGCGAGCAGCAGCGCAGCGGTGCCGGCGGCGCGGCTCGTCAGCCAGAAGATGTGGGGCGACGGGTCGGTGCTCACGGCTCGATCACCTCGTGGGACCCGTCGTCGAACACGATCGCGCCGCCGTGGCCGAGCCAGCCGGCCGCCGCGGCAGGCCCGCTCATCAGCGCGGCCTTCGCCCGGTACTCGGCCTCGGCCGCGGTCGGCGCGATCGCGGTCGCCTGAACGACCCCCGTGTAGGCGGGGAGTCCGGTGGAGGGATCGATCAGGTGGTGGGCGGGCCGTCCGCCGGGCCCGGTCCAGCTGCGGCGGCCGATGCCGCTCGTGGCGACGCCGCCCTCGCGCAGCTCGAACTCGTGCAGCACGCCGCGCCCGAACGGGTCGTCGACCCGGACGGCGCGCTCCAGCCCGTCGGCCCCGCCCAGGCGCAGGTCGCCGCAGCAGTCGACGACGTACGCGGGGCAGCCCGCGAGCGCCTCGCCCGCCATGTCGGCGAACAGGCCCTTGGCCACGCCGCCGCTGTCGAGGCGGATGCCGACCGGGCGGCTGACGGTGCGGGCGAGCGGGTCGACCCGGACGTGCGACCAGCGCGCGTACGGATGCGGGCGCGCGGGAACGCGGGGCGGGGCGAGCGCGAGGCTCTGCTCGAGGTCGAGCGACTCGCCGTGGAAGTCGTCCGTGTAGCCGGCCGCCTCGACATCGCGCAGGAGCGTCGGGTCCACGAGGCCGCCGGTGCGGCGGGCGGCGTCGAGGGCCGTCTCCACGAAGCGGCACATCAGCTCGCTCACCGGCACGCGGCTGACCGGCGCGGCGTTCAGCAGCGACAGCTCGCTGTAGGGCTGGAAGCGGGTGAGCGCGCGGTGCCAGCGCTCCAGGCGGCTGCGGGTGACGCCGACCAGGCGGTCGGCGTGCGGCCCGCCGGCGATCACCGCGGTGCGGCCGCCCAGGCAGCGGAACGCGGCGCCGTGCTCGGTGAGGGTCGCGGCGCTCATGACTGAGTGGTGGTGACCGGGGTCGGCGTCTCCGACTCCGACGACCAGGTCTCGTCGCTGGACTGGGACCCGCTCGACGCGGAGTCGTCGGTGGCCGTGGCGGTCGTGCTGGTGCCGGACGTCGTCGTCGACTTGGCGAGCGCCGGGTCGTGGCCGGACGAGAGCTGGCCGAACAGGAAGCCGAACACCGCGACGAACACCGCGACCGCGCCGGCCGCCACGCGGGCGCGGATCTGCCGGACCCGGGCCCGGCGGTCGGCGAGGAGGGAGGCTGCGGTGGAGTTCATGCGGACAGCGTCGGTCCGCGCGCTTGGGCCGCTCTTAAGCGCTGCTGGGAGTTGCCTGAGTCCTGCGGGCCGCGCCCGCCGCGCTCACCCTCGGGCGGCGCGGATGATCGCGGCGGCGGAGCGGTCGATGTCCTCGGCGGTCGTCTGCCAGCCGACCACCGAGATGCGCATCACGGCCCGCCCGCGGAACTTGCTGCCGCTCAGCCAGCAGGTGCCGTCGCGCTGGACGCGCTCGATCGTCGCGTCGGTGGCGGCGTCGTCGTCGCGCACCCGGACGATCACCTGGTTCAGGACGACGTCGTTCAGGACCTCCAGGCCCTCTTCCCGGGCGAGCCGCTCGGCCATGCGCACCGCGTGCTGGCAGCAGCGCTCCACCAGGTCGGCCAGCCCGTCGCGCCCGAGGAACCGCAGCGCCGCGTACACCGGGACGCCGCGGGCGCGGCGGGAGAACTCGGGGCTCCAGTCGAAGCCCCAGGGCAGGTCGTCCTCGTGGGCCGGGATGTAGGCGGCGCTCGAGGTCATCGCCGTGCGGTGCGCGGTCGAGTCGGCCACCGCGGCGATGCCGCAGTCGTAGGGGACGTTCAGCCACTTGTGCCCGTCCGTGGCCCAGGAGTCTGCGCGCTCGTGCCCGGCGAGCAGGTGGCGGTGGGCGGGGCTGGCGGCGGCCCACAGCCCGAAGGCGCCGTCCACGTGGCACCAGGCGCCCGCCTCGCGACAGGCGTCGACGATCTCGGCGATCGGGTCGAAGGCTCCGGTGTTGACCTCGCCCGCCTGCGCGCAGACGATCGTCGGCCCGTCGCCCGCGGCCAGCTCCTCGCGGAGCGCGCTCGCGACCATCCGCCCCTGGTCGTCGGCCGCGACCGTGCGCAGCCGGTTGCCGCCCAGGCCCAGCAGCCGGCAGGCCACGGGCACGGTGATGTGGGCCTGCTCGCCGGCGATCACGCGCACGGCGGGAGCGCCCTGGAGGCCATCGGCCTCGACGTCCCATCCCGCTCGGGCGAGCACGGCATGGCGGGCGGCGGCGAGGCACGTGAAGTGCGCCATCTGGCAGCCGGTGACGAACCCGATGCTCGTCCCCTCGGGCAGCCCCAGCAGCTCGCGGACCCAGCCGGACGCGACCTCCTCGACGACCGAGAGCGCCGGCGCGGGCGTGTACCCGCCGCCGTTCTGGTCCCAGGTGGAGGTCAGCCAGTCCGCGGCCAGGGCGACCGGCAACGACCCGCCGATGACGAAACCGTAGTAACGCGGGCCGGGCGACCCGACCAGGCCGGTGTCGACGTCGCGGGCCAGGTCGGCGATCACCGTCCGGGGGTCCTCGCCTCCCGCCGTCAGGTCGCGGGCCAGGCTGCCGCGCAGCTCCTCGAGGGTCGCGCGCTCGCCGACCGGGCGCTCGGGAAGCGAGTCGAGGAACTCGTCGGCCAGTCGCACCGCGTCGTCGAGTACGTCGTAGCGCGCGTCCATGCCGCGACCCTAACCGGGCTCGGCCGCCGGTCGCCAGGGACGCGCCCCGGCCGCGCGGGCGTGCTGGTCGTCGAGCGCGCGCTCGTAGGGCACGAAGCGGTGCCGGTCGCGGTACGGCTCGGCCTCGCGCATGCAGTTGAACCCGCACGCGGTGAAGATCCGGTCGGCCGCCGGGTAGAGGTCGGAGGCGGGGTACAGGTCGACCGTGCTCGCGCCGGGCGGCAGCTCGTCCGGCGGGTCCGGCGAGACCACCAGCAGGTGGGCGGGCGATCCCTCCAGCCTGCGCTGATCGTCGGCGTAGGCGACCAGGTCGGCCACCTCCTCCCGGGACCCGGAGTGGACGACGACCCAGAGCGGGCGATCGCCGGGCCAGGGGCCGTCCGGAGCCGGGCCCGGCTGCGGCGGGGCCAGCGTCAGGGCCTCGACCTGCGTGGAGCAGTCCGCCAGCGCGTCGGCGTGCGGCTGCTCCAGCGGCTCGAGGACGTAGGTGCGCTCGTAGCGCGGGAGCGCCCCGGCCAGGCGCCGCTCGTACGCGGCCCACTTGAGGCGCCGGGCGGCGTGGCGCAGCGTCAGCCCGCCGAGCGCGGCCGGCCCGCACAGCTCACCCAGGATGCCGCCGGGGAACGAGTCGACGTACAGCGCGTCGTAGTCGCCGCTCGCTAGCAGCGCTTCCAGCCACGCGCGGTAGGCGGGCAGGTCGGCCTCGAGCTCCCGCGGGATCGCCACGACGGGCAGCCCGCCCGTGACGCGCGGGTCGCGCGCGAACGGCGACGCGGTCAGGAGGGCAGCCGGGCGGCCGGGCTCGAGACGCCCGAGCAGCGCGGTCGCGCGCGTCAGGTGGCCGAGCCCGCCACCGGCCGCGTAGTAGAGGATCACCCCGGGCCGGCGGCGGCCGGATCGGCGGGAGCGCGCTCCGGCGGCCGGCTGGTGGCACTCAGGATCTCGGCGTAGCGGCGCGCCTCGTCGCGGTGGTCGAACTCGGACAACGCCAGAGCGCGGCACGCGTCGCTCATCGCCTTGCGCTCGTCGTCCTCCAGGTCGCCGGCGCGCTCCAGGGCGTCGGCGCAGCCGTGGCGGTCGCCCGGCGCGAACATCATCGCCGTCTCGGGGTCGGTCAGGAAGTCGGCCATGCCGCCCGCGCGCGACGCGATCAGAGGCACGCCGAGCGCCGCGGACTCGACCATCACGTTCGGCATCCCGTCGTAGAACGACGGCAGCACCACGAAGTCGCAGGCCAGGTAACGGGCCAGCAGCTCGTAGCGGTCGGAGAACGGGGCGAGCGTGTACGACAGCCCCTCCCCGTGCTCGTCGAGCCACTCCTCCGTCTCCGGCTCGAGCCACCCGGTGAACAGCAGGTGGAAGTCGTCCGCGCGCCCCGAGTCGACCAGCGACTCCAGGAAGAACAGGCCGCCCTTCTTGCGCTTCAGCTCGCCGAACAGGCCGAGCACCCGGCGTCCGGCCGGCACCTCGGAGGCCCGGAACTCGGCCGCCCGCGCGCGGTCGCTGTCGGCGGGTGACCAGCGTTCCAGGTCGATCCCGTTCGGCGTCCAGAACAGCGGCACGCCCGGGTGGAGCGGCGCGATCTTGTCGACCTTGTCGCGGGACACGCAGCAGACGGCGGACGACCGCGCGATCGCCTCACGCACGACGTCGGCCCGCCGCGGCGAGAACACGCCGGTGTCGAAGTCGTTGCCGCGGAACAGCGTGATCAGCGGGACCCCGAGCCAGGCGCTGTAGAGCGGCCCCGCCAGCAGCGGCAGCTGGCCGCCGAACGCGACGACGTGCGTCACCTGCTCGCGCACCGCCGGCGTCCGCCGAGAGGACGCTCCACGCCCGGTTCAGCGTGTGGCTCGGGTCCTCCTCCAGCGGGCAGGAGAAGTAGCGGCCGGCGCGCTGGGTCCGCACCTCCCACTCGGCCCGGCGGCGGGTGAAGTGGACGACGTCGATCTCGGTGCCGAGCGCGCGCAGCGACCGGACGATCCGGTCACACGACTCGGCCATGCCGCCGTGGCTCGGCGGGTAGGAGTCGGTCAGCCAGAGCGGGCGAGCGCCCTCACGAGTCACCGAACCCGCCCTCGTAGGCGTCGTCGTCGCCGACGTGGCGCATGTCGTAGTCCGAGTAGTAGTCGCCGTACCAGGTGCCCCAGAAGTACGGCTCATAGCCCCGGTCGTAGGTGCGCTGGCGCAGCCGGTGGCGCGCCTTGGTCGAGCGGACCGGGTCGCCGATGCCTTCGGCCGGCAGCGCCGGCTCGGTGGCGGCCTGCTCCTCCTGGCGCGCGGCGCACTCCACGCACACCGTCGCGTCGACGCGCGGGGCCAGGTGGTCGTGGCAGACGCCGCGGCTGCACATGCCGCAGGTGGCCATGGCCGCGTTCTCGCAGTCGCGCAGCGTGAAGAAGCCGCGCTTGCAGGCGCAGGCGGCCATCAGAGCTTCTTCCTCCGCGCGGGCGCCCCGCGGCCGTAGGCGTCGGCGATCAGCGCGATCAGCTCCTCCGGCTGCGGGAGCCGCTTGGGGTCGGTGGTCTTGGACGTCCGCGTCAGCTTGATGTTGGACCGGGTCTCCCCCGGCTTGACCTTCACCTTCGTGGCACCTCCGGCCCCGTCGGGCGTCTCGCTCTCGCCCTGCTGGTTCACGGCGTAGTTCTTGCGCGGGAGCTGGAGCCCGGTCTGGAGGAACGTCGTCCGCTTGTTCTTGGTCTTCGTCTTGATCTTGTTGCTCGCGGTGCGCTTGGTCTTGCGCGAGGATCGCGTGCGGTCGACCACGTGCCAGAACAGCTTCGCGTCGTCGACGAGCGTCGCGCTGCCCGTGAACCACGGGTCCACGTAGAAGGTGTCGACGATCTTGTGGTACGCGCCGCGCATGTACTCGTTCGAGACATGGGTCTTCTTGCTGTCGTGCGTGGCCCCGCGCAGGTCGAGCTTCAGGTAGAGGCCCGACTCGGGCGCCACGTCCTCGGCCAGCACCGCGACGATCGCAGCCGCGAAATTCAGGTGCGGGCCGGACAGGTCGGCCTTGCGCGCCGAGCGCCAGGAGCGCCACAGCACGATCATCGCGACGAGCCAGAAGACGAACAGCACCGCTCCCGCAATCGGGGCGAGCACCGCGGCTAACACGATGGCCGGGACGCCGAACAGACCGACCAGGAGCAGCGTCACCCCGGTGCTATGCCGGGCCTTGTCCGAGCGCGCGTCCCAGTCCACCAGCGACCCGAGGTAGCCCAGCCACCCCTCCGGGGTCCACGTCGCCTCGACCTGCTTGTTGCGGATGAACTCCTGCTGCTCGGCGGGCAGCGACGATTGCGACTCACGCAGCTTCATCCACACCTCCGTCTCGCAGGCCGGTGACCGCGTACAGCGCTCGAAGCTGCCCGGTCGAACGCGACCAGCTTAAGCAGTCCTCCACGTGCGTGCGCGCCCGCGCGCCCATGGCCCGGAGCTCGTCCGGGTAGTCGAGCAGCAGCCGGATCGCGCGGGCCAGCTCGCTCGGCCGCTCGGGGTCGACCAGGCGCCCGTGCACGCGGTCCTCCATCAGCTCGCGCACCACCGGCAGGTCGGAGGCGACGACCGGGACGCCGGCCGCCATCGACTCCAGGATCTTGAGCGGCGAGCAGCCCTGCTCGACGTTGCGCGCGGTGTCCTTGAGCGGTGCGAGCGACAGGGCCGCGTGCTCGCGCCAGCCTGCGAACTCGGCGTCGTCGACGTCGAAGTTCCAGACGACGCGGTCGTCGACGCCGAGGCGGCGCGCGAGCCGCCGGTAGGGCTTGGCCCTGCGCGGGTGGACCGACGAGCAGACGACCAGCCGCAGGTCCTCGAGGTCGCGAAGCCGGGCGAAGGCGCGGAGCGCGTCGTCGAAGCCCTGCCAGGGCTGAAGCGCGCCGAAGTACAGGAGGTAGCGGCCAGGAGCGTCGGGCGGGCGCTCGGCCGGGGGCGGCAGGTCGGCGCCGTTCGGGATCACCGTCACCTTCCGGCCGGGCACCCCGCGCGCCCGCACGCAGCCTGCGATCACCTCGGACGGGACGACGACGCTGTCGGCCCCCTCCAGGCACTCGTCCTCCATCCGCGCGATCTTGGCCAGCGTGGCGCGCGGCATCGCCGGATAGACGTACGGCAGCTCGATCGACGGGCAGCCCGTTGACCTCGTAGACCGTGCGGTAGGAGTGCGGTCGCGTGACGATCGGGTGACCGCCCCACGGGTCGCGGAAGTGGCAGAGCTCGAGCGTGTCCTCCTGCTCCCGCAGCAGGGCGTCGAGGCGGGCGCCGAAGAGCATCGACCGTTCCAGCATGTTGTCGACGACCTGCGAGAAGCGGACGACCTCGACGTCGCCCTCGCGCTGGTAGGGCGGCAGGCCCGGACCGCCGATCGCGTACAGGATCCCCCCGCCCGCGGCGTCGAACAGCGTGCGCGCGAAGCGGTCGATGTGGACGGCGCTGCCCTTGCGCGACGGGAAGCGGTCGAAGGCTGCGTACAGGGCCCGGTGCCGACGCTCGAGAGGCATGCGGGGCGCAACCTACCGGGCGGCGGGGCCGGTTTGGCCTATACGCTCGCGGGCGATGCGCGCCCCCGCTCCCCTGCTCGCTGTCGGTGCGCTGCTCCTGGCCGGCTGCGGGGGTGGCGACGACTCGCGCGACATCTCGGTCGCGCTGACCGGCGGCGAGGGCAACATCAACGCGACCGCGTGCGGCAAGCAGGAGCCGTTCGAGCAGTACGCGACGTCCGACCCGGTGGGCTACGCGGGACGCGTCGCCCCGTCGCCCGGCGACCGTTGGAAGGTGAAGGTGAAGATCAAGAAGTGCGCGGGCAAGGAGTTCGTCGAGAGCGGGTCGCAGAAGATCGTCGGCCTGCCGGACGGGCGCTACGAGGGCCGGTTCCGCGACATCGGCAAGGGCTTCTACTTCCTCCGGGCGCGCTACCAGGGCGGCGACCAGCCCGAGACCGACAAGTTCTACTTCCAGGTGAAGTGAGGCACGCGGTCGTCACCGGCGCGGCGGGGTTCATCGGCCGTCATCTGGTCGACGAGCTGATCGCGCGCGACTGCCGCGTGATCGCGGTCGATCGGCTGCCGATGCCGTGGCCCGGAGCCGTGTGCGCCGACCTGCTCGAGCACTCCGCGCCGCTCGACGACGCGCTCGCGAGCGCCGACGCGGTCTTCCACCTGGCGGGGTGCTCCGGCGTGCGGACCGACCCGGCCGTCGCCACGTGGCACCGCGACAACGTGCTGGCGACCGAGGCGCTGCTCGCGCGCGTGCCGCTGTCGACGCCGCTCGTCGTCACCTCCTCGTCGTCGGTGTACGGCGGCTGCCGCGAGTCGGGACGCGCGCTGCGGGAGGCCGACGTGCTGCGCCCGCTGGGCGCCTACGCGGCCACGAAGACGCAGGCCGAGCGGCTGTGCCGCGAGCGGATCGCCGCCGGCGGCGTGGTGGCGGTCGCGCGGCCGTTCACGGTGGCCGGCGAGGGCCAGCGCGACGACATGGCCCTGGCGCGCTGGATCGCCGCCGCTGCCGAGGGGCGCGCGCTGCGCGTTATCGGGTCGGTGGCGCGGACGCGCGACGTGACCGACGTGCGTGACGTGGCGCGCGCGCTCGTGCTCCTGGCGGAGGCCCGCGCCTGCGGGCCGGTCAACGTCGGGACGGGCGTGGCGCACGGTCTGAGCGAGATGATCGACGCGGTGTGCGAGGCGGTCGGCCGCCCGGCTCCCGTCGAGGTCGTGCGCGCCGCGGTGCGCGAGCCGGACCACACGCTGGCGGACGTCTCGCGGCTCGTGTCGATCACCGGTTTCCGGCCGGTGACGGACCTGCCCGCGCTCGTGCGCCGGCAGGCCGTCGCATACGACGCGGGCCGCGCTGAGCGCGGCCCGCATCCCGTCGCGTTTCCGTCAGCGCTGCCTTAGGCCGTACGCGGCCCCAGGGCGCGCCGCAAACGGACGCCCCAGGCGCACAGGCCCAGCCCTGCCAGCACCAGCCACAGGACGTTCAGCCCTGTGAACGGCAGCGTGTCCGTGCTGCGCGCCGGCGCCGGTGTGGTCGCCTCGTCGGGCGTCGATGCGCTGACCGGCACGGTCTGTCCCGTCGGCGTCCCGACTCCGGGCGACGAGGTCGTCGTCACCTTCCGTGCCTCCGGCCGGAGTCGTCCGGCTGACCGTCCGGCACGGTCTCCGACATGCCCAGCGACCTGCTGCTGTCCCGGTGTCACGGGCTGGCCGGGAGCACCCGGAACCTGCGGGCTTGCGCCGGCGGGCGTAACCGGCCCGATCGGCGGCAGCTCGCTGAACGGCGTCCCCGGCCCGCCGGGCCCGCCGGGCGTGCCGGGCGGCGTCTCCGGGCCACCTGGGCCACCTGGCGCCGTCGCGCACCGGTTGTTGCCCTGGCCCCGATCGCTGTCGTCCGGGCTGTCCGCGTTGTGCGGGTTCGTCACCGCTTCACCGGTGCGGTTGTTCCCGCCGCCCTCGTCGCAGTCGTTGCCGCGATTCGGCCCGCGGAACGGATCACGGTCGAAGCGGTTGCCGCGACCCTTCTCCTGGCAGCTGCCCGGATCCCGCGAGTCCTTGTGGGACGCGCAATCCGTGTTGAGCTGCCCGGGCGTTTCCGAACCGGTGTCCGGCCCGCTCTTCGGGCTGGGCTGGCCGCTGCTCTTCGGCGCCTTACGCGTCTGCGGCGCGGACTGCGTCTGAGTCTGCGTCGCCGGCGCGTGCTGCGTCGAGTGACTGCTGCCCCCCGAGGCACCGGACCCGCCGCTGCCGTGGTTGGCGTTGCTGTTGCTCTGCCCGCCGGAATTCGCGTGGCTGTTGGCCTGCCCGCCTCCGTGGCTCCCCGCGGCGGGCTGCGCGGGCGGCGGCGCCGCAGCCGGCGCACCACCACCATTGCCCTGCCCGTGTCCGGGCGGTGGCCCCTTCGCGAGTGCTGCAGGGCCGGCGGTCAACGCGACCGCCCCGCTGATGAGAGCCACAGCGCGCAAATACGAGAAATGCGCCATGACGTGCCTCCCCTCTCGGCTTCAGCCCGCCGCCCTGGGACATGCCCATTCCGGACGTGCCGCCGCCGTATAGCTCCGCAGACGCCGCGTTCCACCCCTCGTTGGCGCGCAGTCATCTCCTTGTCTTGCAAATGTTCAGGTTTCCGGAGCTAAACCGATGAAAACTGTCCCCGACGGGGTTGGCGCACCGAAGCCGCCCCGGGGACCTTCACGATGCGCCCCACAGCCGCCTGCCGAGCCCCGAGGCCCGCGCCACCGGGCGCTCCACCGCCGCCCGGACCGACTCCTCGGAGCCGACCACGACGAGCCGCTCGCGCGCCCGCGTGACCGCCGTGTAGAGCAGCTCGCGCGTCAGGATCGGCGAGGTCGGGTCCGGCAGCAGGACCGCGGCGGTGTCGAACTGCGACCCCTGGCTCTTGTGCACGGTCATCGCGTAGACGGTGTCGACCGCACTGAGGCGCGCAGGGCTGAAGCGCGACGACCTCGCCACCGCGCTCGAACGCCGCGCTCAGCCGGTCGGGGCCGTCGGCCACCACCACGCCGGTGTCGCCGTTGTAGAGCCGCAGCCCGTAGTCGTTCTCGGTCACGAGCAGCGGACGGCCCGACGTACCAGTCGCCGGCGCCGCCGAAACCGTCGACCTCGTCGGCCAGCCAGCCCTCGACGCGCGCCATCCACGTCGCGACGCCGTGGTCGCCGCGGCGGTGAGCGCACAGCATGCCGGAATGCGCGCGAGCGCCGCGATTGCCTGCGCCGCCGTCACCCGCGCGCGCCGCGTCCGATCACCGCGCGTGCCGCGCCGACGGTCTCGGCGCGCACAGGAGCGAGGAAGGTCTGCGCCTCGGGGTCGGCCGCGTCGACCGGGATCCAGGTGACGTCGCCGCCCTCCGGCTCTGCCGAGCGCCTCGATCGCTCGCCTCGGCGTCGCCGCGGCGGACCGCCGCGGCCAGCGCTCGCGATCCCGCCGCCGAAGCGGTGCACGCGCTCGAGCACGACGATCCCGTCGCCCACGCACACGCCCTCCGGCGGATCGTCGGCGGCCACCTCGCCGCCCACGGCCTGCACGAGCGCGCTGCGCGCCTCCGGCCGCATCCGCAGCCGCTCCACGGCCGGCCCGACGATGTCGCCCAGCACCGCGCCGGCCTCGATCGACGTGAGCTGGCCGGGATCGCCGACCAGCACGAGCCGCGCGTCCGGCCGGACCGCCTCGACCAGCCGGGCCATCATCGACAGCGACACCATCGACGTCTCGTCGACGACGACGACGTCGTGCGGCAGCCGGTTGCCGCGGTCGTGGCGGAAGCGGCTGTGGCTGTCCGGGCCGCCAGCCGAGCAGGCGGTGCAGCGTCGACGCCCCGAGCGCGTCGAGCTGCGCGCGCACCCCGTCGTCGACGGCCAGCCGCGCCGCTCTCCTCGTGCACCGCCTCCTGCAGCCGCGCGGCGGCCTTGCCCGTCGGCGCGGCCAGCGCGACCAGCGGCGGCGGCCGCTCCGGCGGCCGCCGCCTGCTCGGCGAGCAGCGCGACGATCCGCGCGACCGTCGTCGTCTTGCCGGTGCCGGGGCCGCCGGCGACGACCGCGAACCGCTGCAGCACCGCGGCCGCGGCGGCCAGCGCGCTGGCGGTCGTCGGCCGGCGCCCTCGAACAGGCGGCCGAGACCGTCGGCCAGCACGTCGATACGCACGTCCGGCGGGCGTGGCCGCGGCCAGCGTCCGCCAGATCGGCTCGCGACCTGCGCGCTCCTCGCGCCAGTAGCGGTCCAGGTACAGCCAGCGTGCCGACCAGGCGCAGCGGCCGGTCGGGCTCAGGCGCGTCCTCGCCGTCGGCGACCAGCGCGCTCGCGTGCAGGCGCGCGATCCACGCATCGGGCTCCGGCCACGGCAGCCCGGACAGGTCGACGGGCTCGTCGCTGTCGACGGTCGCGGTCGCGGCGATCGTGGCGAGGTCGACGAACACGTGGCCGAGCCGCGGCGCGCGCACGGCGAGCGCCGCCGCCAGCAGCGACCTCGGGTCGCTCTCGTCCGCCGAGTCGCGGCCAGCCGCAGCGCGACGTGCACGTCGGCCGCCGACAGCACGCCCGCGTCGTTGAACGGGCGCAGCAGGCCCGGCGCGACGCGCGCGCGGCGCACGTCGAAGACCGTCGGGCTGCAGACGGACCTCGCTCACGCCGCCGCCCCCCGGTCGAGCACGTCGCTCAGCGCCACGACCAGCGCCGCCGGGCGGCCGCCAGGCGAACACGCCGCACGGCGTGCCGCCGACCGTCGGCGTGTGCGGCCCGGTCATCCCGCGCACGAACAGGTAGAGCACGCCGGCGAGGTTGCGCGTCGGGGTCGTAGCCCGGCAGCCGCCAGCGCAGGTAGCGGTGCAGCGCCACGGTGTAGAGCAGCGCCTGCAGGCCGTAGTGCGAGCGCTGACATCTCCGCCGCGAGCGCCGCCGGGCGGTGGTGCCAGGCGGTCAGCGTCCTCGCCCGGGCGCGCCGAGCCAGTTGGTCTTGTAGTCGGCGATCGCGAAGCGGTCGGCGCCGTCGGCGCCGCGCAGACGCGGCGACCAGGTCGATGCTGCCGGTCAGGTAGCCGCGCACGCGTCTGGCGCAGCGCCCGGGTCGGCCAGGCGGTCCGGCGTAGCCCGCGAGCGGGTCGCCGGCCGGCAGGTGCGATCGCGAGCACGGCGGCGATCGCGGCCAGCGTCAGCCGGCCGGTCGGCTCGTCGCCGCCGGCGAGCGGCAGCTCGAAGTCGAGCTCGTCGAGGCGGTCGCGCGTCGCGCGATGTCGCGCAGCCGCGCGCCGTCCAGCAGCGGGCCGAGCGGCGTCTCGATCGCCGCGCGCAGCGCCTGCGACCGCCGCGGCCTGGTCGCCGATCGTCGATCGGCCGCCGCGCGCTGCGCCTCCGGCGACCCGCGCGGCCAGCTCGGCGTCGAGGTCGGCCGCCGCGAAGTCGGTGGTCTCGAACACGCGGTGCACGAACGTGCCGACGTTCGACCCCGACCGGCATGTCCGCCAGCAGCGACGGCACGGCGCGCAGCGCAGCGCTCGTCCTCGCCGTCGGCCGCGGCGCGCCGGCGCGGCCGGCGCCGCGTCCGCCGGCTCGTCGTCGACGACGGCCTCCTCGGGCTCGCTCGCCACGCGCGCCTCGTACGTGCCGGCGGTGATGTCGCTGTACGAGGTGCGCCGCCAGCCCCAGTCGAGCGCGCGGTCGAAGCCGCGCGGCGTCCAGCTCGGCGCCGGCCGCGCGGCTCGCCCGCCCAGCGCGACGGCGGCCCGAGCGTCGAGCGCTCGACGCTGATGCAGCCCGGGCGCGTCGGCCGCGAGCTCCTCGAACCGCGCGATCGCGTCGGCGTCGCTCGGCGTGTACGCGCCCGTTCGGCGGCACGTTGCCCTCGGTCGTCGCGCGCGAACAGCAGCCGCCCGAGCGCGGAGTTGCGGCTGTCCCACGAGCCGCCCACCAGACGACCGCCTGGTGCTGCGCGCGGGTGAGCGCGACGTAGGCCAGGCGCAGGTCCTCGCCGCGCTGCTCGGCCTCGTGCTGGCGCTGGTGGCGCCGGGTAGTCCGGGCCGTCCATGCCGACGTCGATCGTGCGCGCGTCGCCCGCGTCGGGGTCGTGGAAGAAGACCGGCTGCGGCGCCGCGCGGGATGTAGCCCGGCTCCCACAGGTACGGGAAGTAGACGACGGGGAACTCGAGGCCCTTGCTGCGGTGGATGGTCAGCACCTGGACGGCCTCGGCGTCGGACTCGAGCCGGCGGCTGCGCTCCTCGTCGCCGGTGTCGCGCGTCGGCCTCGTCGATCCGCTCGCGCAGCCAGGCGGTCAGCGCGGTCGCGCCCATGCCGCTCGCCGGTCGCCTCCGCGTGCAGCAGCTGGCCGACGTGGCGCAGGTCGGTCAGCCGCCGCTCGCCGTCCTCGGTCGCGCAGCACGCGCGCGGGCAGGCCCTCGGTCGAGCGTGATCGTCTCGGTCAGCGACGCGACGCCGCGCACCGCGCAGCACGCGCGCCCAGTGGTGCAGGCGGCGGTGGATCGTCCTCCCACTCGCTCGTCGCTCGCCGACGCGACCTGCTCGGCGCTCCAGCCGAGGAACGGCGGTCAGCGCCGCCGAGTGCGCGCGCTGGTCGCGACGTCGGCCGCTCGATCGCCTCGAGCAGCGCGCAGCCAGTCGCGCGCCGGCGCCGGTGCCGAACACGCTGCCCGCGCCGTTGATGACCGCGGGGACGTCGACCGCGTCGAGCGCGTCGCGCACGAGCGCCGCGTTGCGGTGGGTGCGCACCAGCACGGCGACGTGCCGGGCCGCACCGTCTCGCGCCGCGCGCGGTCGCCGTCGTCGGCGCGCACCTCGATCTCCGCGCCCGACGCCGAGCAGCGCGACGAGGTCGGCGGCCAGGTCCTTGGCGATGTGCTCGCGCGCGACGCGTTGCTGCGCGTAGCCGCCGCGGCGTGCGTGCCGACGCTCGGCTCGTCGCGGTGCGACGACCCGGACGCGCAGCGGCGCGCGCTGCGCGGCGCGCCGATCAGCCGCGGCGCCTGGTTGGCCGTCGGCCGCGCGCACCCGGCGGTAGACGATGCCCTCGTGGCCGAGCTGCGCGCCGCCGAACAGCGCGTCGTAGGCGTCGATCAGCCCCTGGTCGCTGCGCCAGTTGACGTCGAGCGTCGCCTGCGCGCTCGGCCGCCCGCGCGGCGTCGAGGTAGGCGTAGACGTCGGCGCCGCGGAAGGCGTAGATCGCCTGCTTGGGGTCGCCGATCAGGACGAGCGTCGCGCCGCCGTCGCCGAACGCGCGCCGCATGATGTCCCACTGGACCGGGTCGGTGTCCTGGAACTCGTCGACCAGGACGACGCGGTAGCGGCTCGCGCAGCCGCTCGCGCCGCGGCCTCGCCGCCGGGCCCGGCGAGCGTGTCGTCGCAGCCGGGTGAGCAGGTCGTCGTAGGTCATGACCGCCATGCGGCGCTTGCGCCGCTCGAGCTCCTCGCGGACCGCCTCGGCCAGCCGCACGCGCATCGCGGCGATCGGTCTGCTCGGGCGCGTCGCGCGGCTCGAGCGGCGCGGCCGGGTTGGCGACCGCGATGCGCGCGATCCGCAGCGCCTCGTCGCGGTTGAAGTCGGGGCGCGTCGCGGCGGTGGAAGCGGCGCACGTAGAGGTCGTCGACGACCTCCTCGACCAGGTCGCTCGAGGTCCTCGACGAACGTGGTGTCGGGCTCGACGTCGCCGGCCACGCCCAGGCCGCCGAGCACCTCCTGGCAGAAGCCGTGCGTGGTGGCGATCGTGGCGGCGTCGAAGTCGGCGAGCGCCGCGGGCCAGGTGCGTCGCGCCGCTCCACCACGTCGGCGCGGTCGCCGTCGGCGAGCAGCGCGACGACCTCGTCGTCGCTCGGCGGCGGCGCGCCGGCCAGCGCCCGGTCGAGCCCCTGCTCGGCGCTGACGAGCCGCTCGCGCACGCGGTCGCGCAGCTCGCCGGTCGCCATGCGGGTGAAGGTGACGAGCAGCAGCTGGTCGAGCGGCGTGCCCTCGGCGACGTAGCGGGCGGCCAGCGCGGCGATCGTGAACGTCTTGCCGGTGCCGGCGCTGGCCTCGAGCACGGTGACGCCCGGTCGGCAGCGGGCCGCAGACGTCGAACGGCCGGTCGTCCGCGGCGCGCTCACCGGTGCTCCAGCCTCTCGGCCGCCAGCAGCCCGGCCCAGAGCCGGCGCGCGTAGCGGCCGAAGCGCGTCGTCTCGGCGGCCGTCCCAGCCCTCGCCGGCCTCGTCGGCGCGCGGCGCGCTGCTCGAGCAGCTCGTCGAACGTCCTGCACGCCGCCGAGCACGAGCTGGTGCTCGAGGTCCTTGTCCTCCTCGGCGAAGTTCCAGCTCGACTCCCACGCGCCTGCGCGCGGCCGCGCTCGGCGTCCTCGCCGTCGGCGACGGCCTGCGCGTAGGCGGCCGAGGTCTTGCAGGCGAGCGGCAGCGGCTCGCGCATGCCCGCGGTCGTAGAGGTCGACGAGCACCGCGAGCTGCGCAGCGCGGCTCGCGCGGCGGGCGGCCGCGTCGTCGCCGAGCGGCGGGATCCGCGCGACCGTCACGCGCGCGCGTCGCGCGCGCGTCGCCGGCGCGGCCGACGGTGACCGCCTCGAACGGGCGCTCCGGGTGCGCGGCGGTGAGCGCGAGCAGCCGCACCCACGCGGCCAGCCGGTGGCGCGCGCTGACCCGCGAGTAGTCGACCGCGCGCAGGACGTCGCCGCAGACGCCCGGGACGGTGCCGCTGAGCGACGCGGCCGTCCGGGCAGCGGCGACCTTGACGTCGACCGAGCCGCGGCTCGCGCGTCGCCGCCGAGCAGCTCGCGCGCGCGCCGCGGCGATGCTCCTCGACGACCGGGCGCAGCGTCGTCGATGACCGGCCGCGCCGAGCACGCCCGGGCGGCAGCGTCGCCGCGCGCGATCTCGGCCGCGACCGCGGCGTCGCAGGTCGGCGCCCGCCGAGCCGCGCCGTCGAGCAGCCGCTGCCCGACGCCCCACTGCTCGAGCGCCGTCGAGCTCGACCGGCAGCGCGTCCTCGACCTCGTCGCGAGCAGTCGCGCGACGGTGATGCCGAGCCGCTGGCGCAGGAACGCCGCGCACCGGGTGCTGCGACGAAGCGCACGAGGTCGTCGAGCTCGACGAGCGGCGCCGGCGCCGGCGGCAGCGGGCCGGCGAGGAACGGCGGCGGCGCGGCGCGCGTCGCCGGCCAGCGCGCGGGCGCCGTCGAGCGTCGACGCGGTCGAAGCTCCACGGCGCGGCCGGCACGAGCGCGCCCGGCGGTGAAGTTGCGCGGGTCGAACGGCTGCAGCGGGTGGCGGACGACGACGCGCGTCGCGCGCGCCGGCCGTCGGCGGCTGCGCACGGTGCGGTCGACGACGTCGAGCAGCTCGCCGACCGGCACCGCCGGCGGGCGCGGCGCGTTCGTGCGCTCGTCGTTGCCGGTGTAGGTGATGATCAGGCGGTCGGTCGCGGCCAGCAGCGCGTCGAGCAGCAGCTGGCGGTCCTCGCTGCGCGGGTCGCGGTCGCCGACGTGCGGGTCGTCGAGGATCAGGTCGTCGCCGTCGCGCGGCGCCTTGCGCGGGAAGACGCCGTCGTCGAGGCCGAGCAGGCAGACGACCCGGTGCGGCACCGAGCGCATCGGCACGAGCGTGCAGATCGTCAGGTGGCCGGTGCGGAAGTTCGCGCGCGTCGGCCGGCCCTGGAGGCGGTCGGCGAGCAGCGCGCGGATCTCCGGCAGCGCGAGCGGCGTCGCGTCGACCGCGCCGCCGGCGGTGGCCTCGTCGACGACGTCGTCGAGGATGCCGCTGCGAGCTCGGCGCGCTGCCAGGCGTCGCGCTCGGCGCGTCGCGGTCAGCGCGTCGGCGGCCGTCGGCGATCGCGGCCGCCCACGCGTCGATCGGCTTCGGCGCGCGCGAGCGCGTCGAGCGCCGCGCTGCAGCCGGTCGACGAGCTCGGCGAAGCGGCCGGCGAGGTCGATCGCGCCGCTGTCGACGTCGTCGAGCGGCAGCACGCCGCCGAACAGGCGCTGGTCGTCCTCGGTCATCGTGACGCCGACGCAGCACGCGGTCCAGGCCCGCCCGCCAGGTGCCGGCGGCGAGCTCGTCGAGCTTGAACGGCGCGCGGTGCGCGGCGTCGAGGCCCCAGCGGATGCCGCTCGCCGCGACCCAGTCCTCGCATCCGCGCGAGGTCGTCGTCGTCGAAGCCGGAAGCGGCGGCGGACCGGCTCGCGGTCGGCGAGGTCGAGCACCTGCGACGCGGTCAGCCGCTGCGCCGGCCAGGTCGAGCAGCTGGGCGACGACGCCGAGCACCGGGTTGGTCTGGCGCAGCGCGCGGTCGGCCAGCCGCACGCGCAGGTCCGGCGGGCGGACGCTCGGCCGGCAGCGCGTCGAGCTCGTCGTCGTCGGCGGCGACCTCGCCGGCGCCGAACGTCGCCTGGATCAGCGGCGCGAACGTCTCGATGTCCGGGCACATGACGATCACGTCGCGCGGCTCGAGCGTCGGGTCGTCGGCGAGCAGGTGGAGGATCGCGTCGCGGACGACCTCGACCTGGCGGGCGCGGCCGTGGCAGGCGTGGACCTGCGACGCTGCGGTCGCCGGGTCGAGCAGCGGCCGCGCGTCGGCTGCGTCCGGCAGCGGCGGCCCGGCGGCGCGCGGTCGGCGCGGACGTCGGCCTGGAGCGCGCCGAGCAGCGTGTCCGGCGCCGTGCTCGACGCGGGTGGTGGTGGTCGGCGTGCGTCGCCGCGCCGCCGCGAGCGACGAGCTGCAGCTCGCGCGCGTCCTGGCCCCACGAGGCGAGCAGGCGGTTGCGCGGGCAGCGTCGCGGTCGGGTCGTCGCGCGCGGCGGACGACCGGCGGCCGCGCCGCGTCGCGCTGGCGACGCGCTCCCACAGCGCCGGCGACGGGTGCAGCAGGAACAGGTGGACGTCGCGGTCGGCGGCGAGCGCGCGCAGCACGTCGAGGTGGCCGCCGGCAGGCGGGTGAGGCCGAACAGCGAGAGCCGCGCGGGCAGGTCGACGAGCGCCGGCTCGGCGCGCAGCGCGCGCGCACGCGCGCCGAGCCGCTCGGCCGGGCTCGGGCTGCGCGATCCGGTCGCGCAGCCGGCGCCACAGCTCGGCCTGCCAGGCGCGTCGTCGGCAGCGGCGCCCGTCGCCGTCGACGTCGTCCCGCGGCCCAGGCGCGCACCATCTCCGGCCGGTGCAGCGCGTAGCGGTCGAACAGGTCGGCGAGGTGGCGGACGGTGCTGAACCGCGCGCGCGCCGGCGCGTCGGCGTCGTCCTCGCCGGCCGCCGAGGTGCGCGGCGAGCGCGCCAGCCACGGCTCGTCGAGCGACGCGTCGACGACCTCGAGCAGCGGCCAGACCGTCGCGCTCGGGCAGCCACGGGTCGGCGTCGGGTCGATGCCCGACGCGGCCGCGACCGCCTCGCCGACGAGCCGCCGCGGCGACGGGAACTCGACGTTCGCGCAGACGCCGTCGCGCGCGGCCCGGGCGTCGCGCCGAGGCGCGCCGACAGCCGCTGGGTGAGCCAGCGCTCCATCCCGCGGGTCGGGACGCGCGACGACCTCGGCGGCGAACGGGTCGGGCAGCGGGTCGGCGAGCAGCTCGCGGAGCGCCTCGACGAGCCCGTCGGCCCGTTCGGCTCGGTGGACGTGGAGCATCTCTCGCAGTCCCCTGCCTCAGGTGCCGGCTGGTGGCCAGCGCACCATAGGGGTCGCATCCCCCGAACCGGGTGATGCGCCCCGGATCGCGCGGCTGCAGTATCGACGCGCGGTCCGCAACCGCGGACGATGGAGGCGATGGAACCGTGGATCCACTCGAACGCTCGCAAGATGATCGGCGCCTTCGGGTGCCACGCTCAGGTCTTCGAGGTGTACTCGGCCGGGGACTCCGGCGAGGGCTGCGAGATGATCCTCTTCACCACGCCGTCCACCGGCGGGCGCGTGCCCTGGACCGCGCGGGTGATCGTCCAGGACGGGCGGCAGTGCACCATCTGCACCGTCGGCTGGTGACGGTGGCGACATGACGCCGCCGAGCGGCTGGCACGGCCTGTTCTGGGACGCGTTCAAGCGCTCGAGCAACGCGATGCTGCTGCTCGACGAACGCCGCTGCCACGTAGAGGTGAACGGCGCCTACCTCGCGCTCCTGGGCCATCGTCGTCAGGCGCTTATCGGCCGCCCGGTCTACAAGTTCGTCGTGGGCGGCCCGGCACTCACCGCCGATGAGTGGCGAGTCATGATCAAGCAGGACCAGTTCGACGGCGCCGCGGATCTGTGGCGAGCGGACGGCGGCCAGGTCAGGGTCCAGTTCGCAGGCCATCCCGAGGTGGTCACCGGCCGCCGGCTGATCCTCGTCGTCGCCACCAACACCGCGCGCGGCGGCCGCCGCATGCAGGACGACGCGGTGCAGGCGGAGGGCCCCGAGTCACTGACGCCGCGCGAGCGCGAGATCGTCAGGCTGATGGCGCTCGGTCGCAACGGGCCGGAGATCGCGGCCGAGCTCCATCTGTCGCACAACACGGTTCGGACTCACGCGCGCAACGCGATGAACAAGCTCGGCGCCCGGTCGCGGGCCCAGCTCGTGGCGATGTCGCTGGGTGACCCCGCAGACGATCCACCGGGCCGCCTGAATGCCACAGCTGCAGTATGGAGTCGCGGCTGCCTGACGGCGATGCTTGAGGGGTGACGCCGCGCACGCCCCACCCTGAGAAGCCGGTCCCCACCCCGTCCGTCGAGGACATCGACTCGGATCTTGCCCCGGGAGAGACGATCGACGACTTCCGGCAGGCGCGCGCGGCGGCGGCGGCCAGGCGCCGGAGGTGGAGCGAGAGGCGGAAGCTCGCGTGGCCGTGGCGGAGCCGGGGGCCGCTCGCGTTGTGACGCGAGCACTGCCCGGGCGACGACGCCCCACCGCCGTCTGCATCGTGGCCGCCGTCACAGCCCTCAGCTGTGCTGGAATGCTCGCCGCCGCCGTGCTCGCCCCCGCCCCCGTCGCCGTCCTCCCCTTTGTGGTGGTGGCGGCCACCGGTTGCATGGTCGCGGCGTGGTGGCCTCTGCCGGCGTCGCTCGCGGCCGTGCGCGCGTCGCGACGCCGGGACGCGCTCGACACGAGCGCACTCGTCGCCCTGCGCCGCGACTTGGAGCGACTGCCGGAGACGCAGCACCCGCTCGGCCTCTGAGCTTCAGTGGGCGAAGCCTTCGCTGTCCTCCCGCTTGCGCTGCGGGAGTGGTGAGTCGAGCGACTCGAGCGCGTCCGTCTGCTTGCGCAGGTCGGCCAGGAACAGGTCGGCCATGTCGGTGGTCATCCCCGCGCGCACCACGACCCGCAACACGGAGAGATCCTGACGGTTCTCCGGGAACGTGTAGGCGGGTACCAGCCACCCGAACTCGCGCAGCTTGGCCGAGACGTCGAACACCGTGTAGTTCTCGACGTCCGGGCCGGTCGTGAAGGCGAGCACCGGAAGCTCGCTGCCGTCGGTGATCAGGCGGTAGGGCCCCATCTCCACTATCTCGGCGGCGATGTGCTGGGCGACGGTGGAAGACGCCTTCTGCACAACCTCGTAGCCCTCGCGCCCGAGGGAGAGGAACATGAAGTACTGCGCGATCACCTCGCTGCCGGGCCGCGAGAAGTTGAGCGCGAACGTCGGCATCGACCCGCCCAGGTAGTTGACGTCGAAGACGAGGTCTCTGGGCAGGGCCTCGGCGTCACGCCAGATCGCCCAGCCAACGCCCGGGTAGACGAGCCCGTACTTGTGCCCCGACGCGTTGATGGAGTGCACGCGGTCGAGCATGAAGTCCCACTCCAGGTCGGGCTGCACGAACGGCGCCACGAACCCGCCCGAAGCCGCGTCGACGTGAACCGGCACGTCGGGCCCGCCCTCGGCGGCCAGCCGATCGAGCGCCGCACAGATCTCCTTGACGGGCTCGTAGCTGCCGTCGAACGTCGAGCCGAGGATGGCGACGACGCCGATCGTGTTCTCGTCGCAGTGCAGCGACCGCCTCGTCGGCGGTCAGGTGGAAGCGGTCGCCCTCCATCGGCACGAGGCGCGGCTCCACGTCCCAGTAACGGCAGAACTTGTCCCAGCAGACCTGGACGTTGACCCCCATGACCATGTTCGGCTTGTCGGTCGGCTTGCCCGCTGCGCGCATGCGCTCGCGCCAGCGCCACTTGAGCGCCATCCCGCCGAGCATCGCGGCCTCGCTGGATCCCGTCGTGGACGTGCCGGTGACGTCGCCCTCGCCCTGCACGTGCCAGAGGTGGCCGATCATGTTCACGCACCGGCGCTCGAGCTCCGCGGTCTGCGGATACTCGTCCTTGTCGATCATGTTCTTGTCCGCCGTGTCCGCCATGAGCTGGGCGGCGTAGGTCGGCATCGTCGTCGTGACGAAGGTGGCCAGGTTCAACTTCGCCGCCCCGTCGAGCAGCAGTTCGTTGGTCAACAGGTCGTAGGCCACCTCGCCGCCGGTTCCGTGCTGTTCCATCCGGTCGTGCGGAAGGCCGTGGACCTGCGCCTCGCGAACCAGGGACGACGGGATGGGGGTACCGATGGTCATGTTCTGGTCCTCTCGCTCGAATCCACGCCGTGCGACTGTCCCACCCCGTTCGCCGACCGACATCACCCGATCCGGGCGATTAGCGCAAGAGGGCCCGTTACGGCGTGACGATCGCGAAGCCCGGCTCGGGTGGGTCGAGCAGGCTGAGCAGCTCCCCGAGCCTGGCCTGCTCGCCCTCGACCGCCAGCCGCCCGGACGCCATGATCTCCTCGACCCGGGCGGCGCCGGCGATGACCTCGTCGAGCGCGCTCCGCTCGACGCTCACGGTCGCGTCGACCGGGCCGGCGGGGGCGCCGTGGCGGTGGGTCAGCACGCCGTGCTGCAGCGTGACGTCGTACTCCTCGCCCGTGTCGGTGAACCGCCAGTGGAGCGCGATGCGCCGGTCGCCCGCGCGCGGCCCGTCGATCTGGACCGCGAGGGCGTCGAACAGCTGCGCGTCGGTCAGGCCGGCGATGAAGTCGGGCGGAACGACGGCGGCGGTCCCGCCGCTGCCGTGGCGCAGCTCGCGCGCGCCCATCAGGAAGAAGTTCCGCCAGGTGCCGTTCTCGGCGCCGAAGGCGAGTTGCTCGAGCGTCCGGGCCTGGAGCTCCTTCGCCTCGTCGTTGCCGGGGTCGGCGAAGACCAGGTGGTTGACGACCTCCGCCACCCAGCGGAAGTCGCCGCGGTCGAACGCCTCGCGCGCGTGGGCCAGCAGGGCGTCGGCTCCGCCCGCCAGCGCGACGTAGCGCTCGCCCGCCGCCTCGGGCGGATGTGGCCACAGGTGCGCCGGGTTGCCGTCGAACCAGCCGAGGTAGCGCTGGTACACGGCCTTCACGTTGTGGTTCAGCGAGCCGTAGTAGCCGCGGCAGTGCCACTCGCGCTCGAGGCTCGGCGGCAGCTCCAGCTGCTCGGCGATCTCGGCGCCGACGTAGCCCTTGTTCATGAGCCGGAGCGCCTGATCGTGGACGTAGCCGTACAGATCGCGCTGCGTGCCCAGGAAGTCGACGATCCGGTCGGTCCCCCAGCGCGGCCAGTGGTGCTGGGCGAACATCGCGTCGGTCCCGCCGGCGAACAGGCCGATCGCCTCGTCGAGGTAGCCCGCCCAGCCGTGCGGGTCGCGGACCTGGGCCCCGCGCAGGGTCAGGATGTTGTGCAGGTTGTGCGTGACGTTCTCGGCCATGCACAACGCGCGGCGGTCGGGGAACAGGAAGTTCATCTCGGCCGGCGCCTCGGTGTTCGGCGTGAGCTGGAACACCATGTGGATGCCGTCGACCGTCTCCTCCTGCCCGGTGTGGGTGATGTCGACCGTCGGCGGGATCAGCCCGACCGTCCCGCGCGAGGTCGTCTGACCCAGGCCGGCACCGACCTGTCCCGCGGGGCCCTTGGGCAACAGGGCGCCGTACATGTACGTCGCGCGGCGGGTCATCGCGCCGCCCGCATAGACGTTCTCGCTGACGGCGTGCTCGAGAAACCCGATCGGTGCGAACACGGGCACGCGGCCGGACGCGACGTCCTCGGATGACACGACGCCGTGCACGCCGCCGAAGTGGTCGATGTGACTGTGGGTGTAGAGCAGCCCGGTCACCGGGCGGTCGCCGCGATGCTCCCGGTAGAGGGCGAGCGCCGCCGCCGCGCACTCCGCGGAGATGAGCGGGTCGATCACGAGCACGCCCGTGTCGCCCTCGACGATCGTCATGTTCGACAGGTCGAGCCCGCGGACCTGGTAGATGCCCTCGGCCACCTCGAACAGGCCGTGGATCGTCACGAGCTGCCCCTGCCGCCACAGGCTCGGGTTGACGGTGTCCGGGCACTCGGCGTCGAGGAACCCGTACGCGTCCGCGTCCCACACGACGCGCCCGTCGGTCGCTCGGACCACCCCGTCCGACAGCGACCCGATCCACCCCCGCCGGGCGTCGTCGAAGTCCTCGGTGTCCGCGAACGGCAGGCGCATCCGCAACGCGGCGTTCGCCTCGGCGACGTGGTGCGTGGCCTGAGTCATTTCCGGGTCGCAGCCTCACTCGCCCACGCGCGCCCCGCATCATCAGAAACGGGTGATGCAGGGTGGCGACACCCCTGGTGGAGTGCGCGGATGGCCTCCTCCGCGGCTTCCGACAGCGACGCGCCGCAAGCGGCCGAGGTGACCGGGGAGCGCTCGACGGCGCCTGACCACGCCGCTGTGGTCCTGTGCGGGCTGATCCTGGTCGCCGCGGTCGCGAACCTGAACCTGGCCGTGGCCAACGTCGCGCTGCCCGACATCGGCAAGGCGTTCGACGCGGGTCAGACCGGGCTCAACCTGGTCGCCGTCGGCTATTCGCTCGGGCTGGCCGCGTCGGTGCTCTACCTGGGAGCGATCGGCGACCACAGCGGCCGCAAGCGCATGCTCCTTCTCGGCACGGGCCTCTCGATCCCGGCCAGCCTGCTCGCCGCCTTCGCCCCGTCGATCGAGGTGCTGTTCGCTGCCCGGCTCATCGGCGGGCTGGCCGCCGGCATGGCGTTCCCGACCACGCTGGCCCTGATCACCGCGCTGTGGTCGGGGCCGGGAAGGACGAAGTCGATCGCGCTCTGGTCCGGCCTCGGCGGGGCCATCTCCGCGCTCGGGCCCCTCGCGTCCGGCGCGCTGCTGACGAAATACGACTGGGGCTCCGTGTTCGTCATAACGCTGCCGCTCGCCGTCGTCGCCCTGTACATGGCGTGGCGCTACGTGCCCGCGCACGTGAACGAGACCTCCGACCCGGTGGACAACCTGGGCGGCATGCTGTCGGTGCTGCTGGTGGCGGCGCTGGTCCTGGCCATCAACTTCGCGGCGGTGCCGAACCGGGGCGCGCTCGCACTGGGCCTCGCGGCGGTGGCGCTGGCCGCCGGCGCGGCCTTCGTGATCCGTCAGCGCCGGGCCAAGGTGCCGCTCTACGACCTCGAGGTGGCCGGGCGCCGCGTCTTCTGGGTCGCCGCGGTCGCGGGAGTGATCGTGTTCGGCACGTTGATGGCCGCCATGTTCGTGGGACAGCAGTTCCTACAGAACGTGCTCGGTTACTCGACGCTCGACGCCGGCCTGGCAATCCTGCCGGCGGCGCTGTGCATGGTGCTCGTCGCTCCGCGGTCCGCGCTGCTCGTCAACGCCAGGGGCGCGCGCGTGACACTGCTGGTCGGCTATGCGTTCTGCCTGCTCGGCTTCGTGGTGATGCTGCTGCTCTGGAAGGACGACATCAGCTACTGGAAGGTCGGGCTCGGCTACGCACTGGTTGGGATCGGCGTCGGCTTCGCAGGCACGCCGGCGTCCCATTCGCTCACCGGCTCCGTGCCGGTCAAGCGCGCCGGCATGGCCTCAGGAACGGCCGACCTCCAGCGCGACCTGGGCGGGGCGATAATGCAGTCGATCCTCGGCGCCGTCCTGACCGCCGGTTACGCGTCGGCGATCGCGTCGGAGGTCGCGTCGTCGCCGGACAAGGACCAGGTCTCGGCCACCACGGAGGCCACGCTCCAGAAGTCGTTCGCCAGCGCAACCGACCTGGCCGAGCAGCACCCGCAGTACCAGGACACGATCATCGCCGGCGCGAAGACCGCGTTCCTATCCGGCGATCAGAACGCCTATCTGGCCGGAATCGTGGCGATCCTGATCGGCGCCACCGTGGTCTTCTTCCTGTTCCCGGGCAAGGACGAGGAAGAGCGACTGCTCGCGCAGTACGCCCGCGACGACGCGGGCTGACCCATGCCCCGCCGGCATCTCGATCTCCGCGGTGGGCACTCGCGCGGGTACCGAAAGGCCCACGCGCGAGCGGGGGTGTGGATGGCGGCCGGGTTCGCGCTCGGGTCCCTGTGTTTTGCCACCGCGTCGATCGCGTCGCAGTGGGCGTCGGCGCCCCGCCCGGCGATAGGCGTGACGTTCTTCGCCGGCTCGCTGCTGTTCACCACTGCCGCCTACATCCAGTACTGGCAGGCGGTGAACGTCGGCCACGGCCACGCCGAGCGCGGCGTGCGACGGCGCATGCGGCCGGCCTCGTGGGAGCCGCATCGCATCGACTGGCTCGCCTCGCTCATCCAGCTCGCGGGGACGATCTTCTTCAACATCAGCACGTTCGCGGCGATGAACACCGAGCTGACCGGCCACCAGGCCAACCTCCGCGTATGGGCGCCCGACGTCTTCGGATCGATCTGCTTCCTGGTCGCCAGCGAGCTGGCGCTGGCGGAGGTCTGCGGCCGCTGGTTCTGCGTGCGCGGACGGTCGCTGTCCTGGCGGATCGTCGCCCTCAACCTGCTCGGCTCGGTGGCGTTCGGTGTCTCCGCGGCCACGTCGGTCATCGAGCCCTCGACGGGTGAGGAGCTGAGCGCGGCGATCACGAACGCGACGACCACCCTGGGGGCTATCTGCTTCCTCGCCGGGGCCGTGATGCTCGTTCCGGAGGAGCGGAACGAGCGCCGGGCAGCGGACCGGGCCCCGCGGCCTCCTCGATCAGGCTCCGCTGCCCGAGCGTGAACAGCAGCCCGATCGACGGCAGCACCAGCACCACCGCGACGCCGAAGACGATCAGGACTCCGCTGAGCGTCGCGCTGGGCGCGGCGCCGGCGGCGATCGTCAGGTCCTTGGGCAGCAGGTACGGATACTGGGCTGCGCCCCAGCCCCAGATCACGGCGACCACCGCGCCCACCGCGAGGGGCCGGGCGCCGCGCGGGGCCCGGCGCCGCAGCAGCACCAGCACCCCGGTCCCGCAGAGCGCCGAGGCGATCACCAGCGGCAGGCCCTCGTGTGTCAGGCCGTCGTACAGATAGCGCGCGTCGGCGTGCAGGACGAAGATCCCGGCGACGGCCACGACTCCCGCCACGGCCGCGGCTGCCAGCGCGCGGGCTGTGAAGTAGCGCTCGAGGTCGGGCGCGCCCGCGCGCCGCGCGTCGCTGATCAGGAAGACCGCAGCCAGGTAGGCGCTGGTGGCCACGAACAGCACGCCGACGAGCAGCGACACGGGGTTGAGCCAGCTCGTCACCGGGTCGCCCGCCGCGTTGCCCACGGGCACGCGCCCGGACGCGACCGCGCCGACGACCGTGCCCATGAAGAACGGCGTGAGCAGCGACGACGCCCCGAACAGGAGCTCGGCCATGCGTCTCCCGCCCATCCGGCGCGCGACCTTGTGGAACGCGAACCCCGCGCCGCGCAGGACGATCCCGAGCGCCACCAGGCAGAGCGGGACGAACAGCGTCGACATGATCGATCCGAACGCCTCCGAGAAGCCCGTCCAGAGCACGACCAGCACGAAGATCAGCCAGACGTGGTTGGCCTCCCACACCGTGCCGATCGCCCAGTCGACGAGCTCGCGCGGGCGCTTGCCGCGCTCGCCGCCGCCCGCGGTCAGCGCCCAGAAGCCCGCGCCGAAGTCGGCCCCGCCGAACACCGCGTAGAACGTCACGCCCACCCACAGGACGACGGCGACGGCGTCCGCGGTGCTCACGACGCCTCACCGCCGAACGCCGTCTCGTCACGCGGTCCGTACGGGACCTCCGCGTCGTCCTCGGCCTGCTCGGTGCGCCAGCGCCGCGCCATCGACCGCAGGGTCACCACCGTCGCGACGCCGAGCAGCGTGTAGAGGATCAGCACGAACACGAACGTGAACCAGACGCCGCTCGCCCCGGTGATGGCCTCGTCGGTCCGCATCACCTCGTAGACGACCCACGGCTGGCGGCCCACCTCGGTCACGATCCAGCCGCACTCGAGCGCGACCACCGCCGCGACCCCCGAGACCGCCACCGCGCGCAGGAACCACTTCGTCTGCGGTATGTCGCGCCTGCGCCACCAGTGGATGCCGAGCCACAGCCCGAGCGCGATGAAGGCCGTGCCGATGCCGACCATCGCGTCGAACGCCAGGTGCAACATCGTGTTCGCGGGCGGCCGGTCGTCCGGTGGCACCGATTCGAGGCCGGTCACCTGGGTATCGGTGCTCCAGCCGACCAGGAACGAGTTGAGCCCGGGGATCGCCGATGCCGCCCTTGACGCCGCTCGACGTACAGATCCCGCCGAGGTACTCGGTCACGTGGGTGGAGGTCTCCTGTACGCACTCCATCGCGGCGAACTTGGTCGGCTGGTCCTCGGCGATCGCGCGCGCCGCCGTGTCGCCGACCGCGAACTGGATCGGCGCAGCTATCAGAGCGACGGTCAGCGGGATCAGCAGCCCCAGGCGGTGGTAGTGGTCCCGACGGCCCCGCAACATGCCGACCGCGTACACCGAGGCGACGAGGAAGCCGGCGACGAGGTAGGCCGCCAGGATCATGTGCGGCACCTCGTACGGCACCGCCGGGTTGAAGATCACCTGCGAGATGTCGACGTCGGTCACCTTGCCGTTCGTGAGCGTGAACCCCTGCGGCTGGTTCATCCACGAGTTGACGGCGACCACCGAGAACGCGCCGCCCAGCCCCGAGATCACGATCGGCACGCCGCACCAGAAGTGCGCCCACGGCGACAGGCGCTCCCAGCCGTAGATGTAGATCGCCACGAAGATCGCCTCGAGGAAGAAGAACAGCCCCTCGATGGCGAACAGCACTCCGAACACATCGCCGAACCGGCTCGTGAACTCGGGCCACAGCAGCCCGAACTCGAACGACAGCACCGTGCCCGTGACCGCACCCACCGCGAACAGCACCGCGACCACCTTCGACCAGCGCCGTGCGAGCAGCAGCGCGTCGGCGTCGTCGTGGCGCAGGCCGCGGTAGTTGGCGATCAGCATGATCGCCGGGAAGGCCACGCCCATCGAGGCCAGGATGATGTGGAATCCCAGCGTGAACGCCATCTGGCTCCGCGCCGGCGTCAGCTGGGAGGACGCGAGGACGAGGAGGCTGTCGTGCATCGGCCGGCGCCGTCAGGCGACGTACGCGGGTTCGCTCGCCGGGTCGTCGCCCCAGTCGATGCGGGCGGCGTCCGAGCGGTCGAGCACCTGCGGGCCGCGCGTGCTCGAGAAGTAGTCCCAGCCCCATTCGACGAACGCGTCGATCCGGTTGCGGACGCCGGTCATCAGCAGCGAGTGGACGCCGAGCCAGGCCGAGAAGCCGACGACGCCGTGCAGCTCGTGGTGGCGCGCGCCGACCTCGGCGATCGCCGCGCCGCGGCCGATCATCGCCATGATGCCCTTGTCCCTGTAGTGGAACGCCCTGCGCGGCTTGCCGGCGAAGTCGGCCAGCAGGTTGTCGCCCGCCCACGCTCCGCTCTGCATCGCCACCGATCCGAGCTGCGGCAGCGCGCTCGCCGTCGGGGCCCGGGATGTTCGCCATGTCGCCCAGCGCATACACGCCGGGCAGGCCCTCCACGGTCAGGTCGGGCTCCACGCCGACTCGCCCGCCGCGCCCGGTGGGCAGCCCGGAGCCGGCGGCGAGCGCCGGCGCCTTGATGCCGCCGCCCCAGACCACGCAGCGCGTGCGGATCTCGGTGCCGTCGCCGAGGGCGACGTGGCCGGGAGCGACCTCGGTCACGGCGACCCCCATGTGCAACCGGACGCCCTTGCGGTGCAGGACCTTGGCCACGTAGTCGTGGGCACGCTCCGAGAAGGGTGCGAGCAGGGCATGACCGTGGTCTACCAGGTGGACCTGCGCGGCTCCGACGTCGAGGTCCTGGTACTCGACGGTCATCGTCTCGTGGACCAGGTCGGCCAGGGCACCCGCCGTCTCGACGCCGGTCGGGCCACCGCCGACGACGACGAAGTTGAGCGCCCCCTGGTCGATCAGCTCCGGATGGCGGTCGGCTTCCTCGAACACGCCGATGATCCGCGAGCGCAGCCGCGTGGCGTCGTCCAGCGAGTACAGCGGGAAGGCGTTCTCGCCGGCGCCCGGCGTGCGGAAGAAGTTCGGCTGCGAACCCGCCGCCACCACGAGCGCGTCGCCCGTCCAGGAGTCGCCGTCCGCCGCGGTGACCGTGCGCGAGGCCGGGTCGATCGACGCGACGTCGGCCAGCTTGACGTCCACGCCCGGGTGGTCGTGGAACAGCCGCCTGAGCGAGAACGCGACATCGCTGGGCGCCAGGAGCGACGTGGCGACCTGGTAGAGCAGCGGCTGGAACTGGTGGTAGTTGTTGCGGTCGATCAGCGTGACGCGGACGCCGTCCTCCTTCGCGAGCCGCTTGGCGCAGCCGATGCCCGCGAAGCCGCCGCCGACGATCACGACGTGGCGGCCCATCGTCAGAACTCCGGCGAGCCGCTCGGCCAGGATGATCTGCGCCGCCGCCTCGATCAGCGCGAGGTGCGAGAAGGCCTGCGGGAAGTTGCCCAGGTGGCGGCCCGTGCTCGTGTCGAACTCCTCGGCGTACAGGCCGAGCGGCGACGCGACGCTCAGCAGCCGCTCCATCATGTCGCGGGCCCGCTGGAGCTCGCCGACGACCGCCAGCGCGGAGACGAGCCAGAACGAGCAGATCAGGAAGCTGCCCTCCTTGCCGGACAGGCCGTCGTCGGTCTCGCCGGTCCGGTAGCGCAGGACGAACCCGTCCTCGGTCAGGTCGTTCGCGATCGCGTCGACCGAGGCGCGCAGGACGCTCGTCGTCGCCCGGCAGGAAGTCGAAGATCGCGGCGAGCAGCGTCGAGGCGTCGAGCGAGTCGGTGTCGTAGTGCTGGCGCAGCACGCCGTCCCTGACGCCGTGCTCGAGGATGTCGTCCCTGATCTCCTTCGCCGTGCGCCGCCCAGGTCGACGCGCTTGTCGGCGTCCGCCGCGGATCTCGGCGAGCCGCGCGGCGCGGTCGAGGGCGACCCAGCACATGAGCTTCGACGACACGTAGTGCTGGGGGGCGCCGCGCGCCTCCCAGATGCCCTGGTCCGGGTTCCGCCAGACCGCCGTGGCGCACTCGGCCTGCGACTCGACGATCGGCCACAGCCGGCGCGGCAGCCGCTCGCTGCGCCTGGTGTGCAGGAGGATCGAGTCGAGCACCGCGCCGAACACGTCGTTCTGGCGCTGGTCGAACGCGCCGTTGCCGATCCGGACCGGGTGCGCGCCGGCGTAGCCCGACAGCTCGTCGCGCGTCGACTCGGTCAGGTCGCGGCGGCCGTCGATGCCGTACATGATCTGCAGCGACGCCGTCGCTGCGTCGCCTCGAGGTCGGCGACGAACTGCATGAACTCGTCGGCCTCCCAGTCCAGGTTCAGGTAGTGCAGCGCCTGGAGCGTGAACGTCGAGTCGCGCATCCACGTGTAGCGGTAGTCCCAGTTGCGCTCACCGCCGGGCGTCTCGGGGAGCGAGGTCGTCAGCGCGGCGACGGTCGCGCCGGTGGGCATGTACGTCAGGCCCTTGATCGCGAGCGCCGAGCGCTGGATCGCCGCGCTCCAGCGGTGGTCGACGAAACGCGCCCGCGACAGCCAGTCGCGCCAGAACTGCGTCGTCGCCGCCAGCCGCTCGTTCGCCTCGTCGGCGGTGGCGGGCCCGGCCAGGTCCTCCGCCCAGGACAGCGAGCAGTAGAGCTGCTCGCCCTTCCTCAGCACGTGCCGGGCGCGTACCCAGTCGCCCTCGACACCCAGGCCCATGTCGGTCTGCAGCCGGATGGTCTGCCCCGCCCCGGTCGCGTCCGCCGCATGGCGTCCGCCGTCCACGAGCGACCACTCGGCAGGCACGCGGCCGTAGTCGAAGACCGGCTCGCAGATCAGCTCGACCTCGACGCTGCCGTCCAGGCAGAGCACGGTGCGCACGAGCACGTGGTCGGCGTCCTCGTCGGCCGGCGGGCGCGTGTGCGGCGTGATCGTGTCCTCGCCGCGGGTGGGGCCCATCGTCAACGCGTCGCGCACGAGTATCCAGCCGGTCGGGGTCTTCCAGGTCGTGGTCACCGTGTTGGTGCCGGGCTCGTAGAAGCGCGCCGCCGGCGTGTTGACCCCGAACGGCCCGAGCCGGAACCTGCCGATCTGGCGGTCGAGGAGCGTGCCGAACACGCTCGGCGAGTCGAAGCTCGGCACGCACAGCCAGTCGATCGACCCGTCCGGGGCGACCAGGGCCCCGGTGTGGCAGTTCGACAGGAACGCGTAGTCGGCGATCGGCGTGAACGACGGACGGCGCGGCCGCGCTCTGGGGCGCGCTCTCTGCCCGTGTGGTGTCGTTCTCGACGGTGCTCATTCCGGGGCCAGGCTGCCGGGAATGCTCGGGGCCGGCGCCCCAGGGGTCATCACCCCTTCCGTATGAACTGGCGGCTCAGGCCACCGGCAGCGTGAGCACGAAGACGACGCCGCCGCCGAGCATCGCGAACGCAAGGCCCAGTACCACGACCCGAAGCGGCAGCCAGTCCAGGCGCAGGGAGATGCCGGCGAAGAACAGCACCGCGGCGAAGAAGACCGTGGAGAGGACGTAGCGGTCGTCGGTGCGCTTGGCGCTCGTGCCCTCCTCGAAGAGCTTGTCGGCGGCTGCGTCGAGCCGCGCGCTGCGGGCGCTGTCGGCCAGGCGGTACTCCGGCAGGTAGAGCGGTCCGAGCGCCGTCCGCGGGTTCGAGAACGGCCGCTGGGCGATCCAGGCGCGGAAGGCGGGCAGGAACTCGGGCCGGAATCTCCGCCGGTAGATCGCCGCGAGCCGCGTATTCCCGGACTGGCGGGCGTCCAGCCAGCCGTCGAAGTAGAGGAGGTCGTCGATCCGCAGCTGCCCTGCGCGGGTGCTCGCCTGCTGCGACTTGATGCGGGTGGACGACGCGCGCGCGAAGTTCTCGGACTGCTCGCCCGACCAGCGCGCCGCCTGGTAGCCGCACCACGCCGTGGCCAGCGTGGTGAGTGCGAGCAGCAGCACCGCACACAGCTCCAGTCGCCGCTCGCCGCGCGCGGGTCGCTCGTGCGGCGGCTCGGTCAGCTCGTGCGGCGCGTGCACATGACCGTGCCCCATGCGACCGAGTGTCCTCGACCGGGAACGGGGTCGCGTCATCCGATGCGTGTGATGCCGCGGAGCCGCCGGCCGGAGAGCATCGCCGGGTGAACGTTCTCCTGTCGGTGGTCGTCGTGGTGGTCTCGGCCGCTCTCGCCATCACGGCGCTGCTGCTCGTCCGCCGCAACGCGCCCGACGGCAGCTACTTCCACGACGGCGACCGGGCCGCCGGCGTGTTCGGCGTCCTGGCCACCGGCTTCGCCGTGCTGCTCGGCCTGGTCGTCGTGCTGGCCTTCACCAGCTACGACGACTCGCGCGCCGGCGCCGAGGCGGAGGCGACGACCGTCGCCCAGCAGTACGAGGTCGCCCACCTTCTCCCCTCCCCTGCCGGGCGCCGGCTGGCGTCGGAGTTGATCTGCTACGGCCGCTCCGTGGTCCACGAGGAGTGGCCGCGGATGGAGGACGGCACCCAGACCGACGCGATGAACCCGTGGGGCGTCGCGCTGTTCCGCACGCTCCGCGCGATCGAGCCGCGGACCGCATCGGAGCAGGCCGCGTACGCGAAGTGGCTCGACCAGCGGCTCGACCGCGAATCTGCGCGCAGCGCGCGGATTCACGGCGCGGCCGGCGTCATTCCCACGCCGCTGTGGCTGGTCCTGTTCGCCACGGCCGCGCTGATCGTCGGCTTCATGATGTTCTTCGCCGACAGCGGTGAACGGGCGGTCGTCCAGGCCGCGCTCATCGGCACGGTCGTCGCGGTGATGACCGCGACGCTCCTGGTCATCGACTTCCTCGACAATCCCTACCGGGACGGGGTCGGGAGCCTCGAGCCGACGACGATGCAGCGGACCCTGCGGATCCTCGACCAGGAACGCCGCATAGTCGGCGACTCGTCGCCGCCGCCCTGCGACGAGCGCGGCCGCGCCCTTCGGTGACCCGCCGGTCAGCCGCCCGGCGCCGTCACACCCACGGGGCCGGACTCGGCCAGCAGCGACTCGAGCGAGCCCTCGACACCCCGCGGCAGGACGATCGTCGGACTTGCCGCTTCCTCCATGAGGTGTCGCGACACGCTGCCGAGCAGCACGGCCCGCCGCGGCCCATACCCGCGGGACCCCACGACCATCAGGTCGACGAGCCCCGAAAGGCGCACCGCCTCCTCGGCCGGGTGGCCGATGAAGGCCTCCGCATCCACCGCGACGCCGTCGCCGAGTTCCGCGACGACCTCGCGCAGGTGCTTCTCGGCCGCGATCACGTGCCCGCCCTCGACGTCGCCCATGTCCTTGACCTCGGGCTCCCACGACCCCTGGCGCGCGTCGGCCTCCAGGTGGGTGCTCGCGGTGATCTTCACGACCGTGAAGACCTTGAGCTTCGCGCCCGCGAGGCGCGCGAGCAGGTGTGCGCTGCGGAGCGCCTCGCGACCCTCGTCGCTGTCGACGTATGCGACTCCGACAGTGTCCAGCCGGCCCTTCGGCCTCCAGTCGCGCGGCGCGACCGCCACCGCGCACGGCGCGCCGTGGAGCAGCCGCACGCCGGTAGAGCCCGCGACGGCGCGGCCGACCGCCGACCGTCGCGATGCGCCGACGACCAGCAGCGCGGCACTCGACTCCTCGGCCGCCTCGTGCAGCGCACGTGCGGCACTCGTGCTCTGCAAGCGGCGGAACTCGGGCTCCACACCGGCTTCCTTCAGCCTCGTCTCGACCGACTCCATCGCGGGGTCCGCGTCGGTGATCAGGTCCTCGTCGATATGCCCGGTCCGGTGATCGTGTGTGCGATGGTGGCCGCCGTCGACGGTCGCCACGATCAGGGGTGCACCGGTGAACCGGGCCGCGGCCGCGGCGAGTTCGACGGGCGCGCGGTCAGCCTGCCTCGGGTCGTAGCCGACAAGGATTGGCTTGCTCATGACGCCACCTCCGGACGGCCGGCGAACTCGTCCGCCAGCACCCGCGCGGCCGCGTCGGAGAGGTGGTGGCGCACCATGCGGGCCCGCTCGGTGTCGAACGCGGCGATCATCGCGTCGACGTGGTCGGGAGCGGCCAGGAGGACTACCGCGGACGAGCCCTGGGGGACGTCCGCCCGAACCTCGTCGAAGAACGCGCCGTGCAGCTCGGGCACGTCGCCCGATTCCTCGAGCCCGCCGATCATGCCGCCGCCCACCAGGCCGGCCGCGAAGCCCGGAGGTCCGAACAGCGCCCCGACGAACGCCCCGGTCAGGACGCCCTTGCCGACCTTCGGACCGACGACGTCGCTCCGGTCGTCGACGTCGACGTAATGGCCGGCGAGGTTGCCGCGAACGATCATCCGGTCGTGCCGGTGGTGTTCGACGAACGCGACCTCGTGCGTCCAGGCCTGGTCGCCCACGGCATCGTGAGCGTCCGCGAACGCGTAGTCGGCCCCGCTGGTGTGATCGCAGACCATCAGTGCCAGGTCGAGGCCCATGGCCTCCTCCTTCCGTGCTCTCGGCTCAGGGTGAGACGCTAAGGCCGCGCCGACGGGGCCGCGTCATCCGATTCGGGGGATACCCTCGCGACCGATGGCCCCGGAGAGCAACGCCGCAGTTCACGGCTCCGACCTGGCTCAGGAACCTGGGCTTCTCGTCGTGGCTCCTCGTGGGCTTCGTCCTGATCGTCGTCGGCCTCATCTGGCTGCTCGCCCAGACGTCGACGATCGTCATGCCGGTGATCTTCGCCGCAGTGGTCGGTGCGGTCGCGGGGCCGGCCGTGGGCAGGATGGAGCGCCACCGGGTGCCGCGCATCGTCGGAGCCATCCTGGTCCTGCTCGCGCTCGTCGCCGTCGGGGTCCTGATCTTCAGCCTCGTGTACGGCGGCATCTCCGCCGAGTCGGACAACATCTCGGGGAAGACCAGCAATGGGCTCAGCAAGATCCAGGGCTGGTTCGACGACGTCGGAGTCGACAACGCGGCGAGCGCCAAGGACGACGTGCAGCAGGCCGCGCCGGAGATCCGGAAGACGCTGCTGAGCGGGGTCGCAAAGGGGATCGACGGGCTGTCCAACATCGTGTTCTTCCTCGCGTTCGCGATCATCAGCACCCTGTTCGTGCTCAAGGACGGCCCGGTGATGCACCGCTTCATCGACCGCCATATGGGCGTTCCGCAGCCGGTCGCCCACCTGGTCACGACCAACGTCGCGCAGTCGCTCCGCAGCTACTTCCTGGGCGTGACGATCATCGCCGCTTTCAACGGCTTGATGATCGGGGGCGCGGCCCTGGTGCTCGGCGTGCCGCTCGCGGGGTCGATCGCGGTCGTCAACTTCGTCGCGGCGTATATCCCGTTCGTGGGCGCGTGGGTCGCCGGCGGCTTCGCGGTGCTGATCGCGCTCGGTACGGAGGGCATCGACGGACGCGCTCATCCTGGCGGTCGTCGCGCTGCTGGCCAACGGGGCGCTCCAGCAGATGATCCAGCCGTTCATCATGGGCGCGACGCTGGGGCTCAACCCGCTGGTGGTGCTCGTCGTCACGATCGGCGCGGGCGCTCTGTTCGGGATGGTCGGCCTGACGCTGGCCGCGCCGCTGACCTCCGCTGCCGTGCACATCAGCAGCCAGCTGCGGGCCCGCGGCGCCGAGGCGCCCGAGCCGGCGCCCGCGGCGCCCGGCTGACCGGCGCGGCGGCTAGTCGGAGCTCTCGCCGGAGCGCCGCTGCTCGTCGGCGCCGAGTTCGGCGAGTAGCGACTCGATGCGGTCCAGCCTGGCCAGCACCTCGTCGTCGGACGTCGACCGGCGCCGCCTGGCCCGCTCGATCAGCATCGCCGTCACGGATGCGGTGATCACCGTGAGGAAAGCGATCCCGTTGAGCATCAGGACCACGCCGACCAGGCGCCCCGACAGGCGCTCGGGGACCACGTCGCCATAGCCGACCGTGGTGACCGTCTGCAGCGAGAACCAGAAGGCATCGCCGAGGCTGTGGAACTCCTCCTTGTCCAGCAGCCGGACGGCGAACGCGCCGGCGACGCTCAGGAACAGCGTCATGCCGGCGATCAGGCGCGCAGCCCGCCGCGGGGTCAACGGCCGGTCGAACAGGCGGTTCTCGTACAGGGACACCAGGCGGCCGCGGCGCGGCGTCGGATCATCGGCGCTCATGCCAGATCCCTCAGGCCCTCTCCCGCCGGCGCCGGCGAGCCTCCACCTGCGCGCGGAGCGTGTCCCACCGCGATCGCGCCTGAGCGGTGACCTCGTCCCACTGGCGCCGGACCTCGTCGTCGGCGGGCCGCTCGCCCCGCTGGATGCGGTCGAGCTCGTCGCGGACCTCGCGGCCGGCGGCCGCCGAGGCGACCACCACGACCATCACACAGAAGAGCGCGGAGATCAGCGCGAAGACGGCGCCGATCACGCCGTAGCGGGTCGCGTAGGTGCTGAAGAGGTGCGGCACGTAGACAGTCGCGCCCACCGAGTAGCACCCCAGCAGCACCGAGCCCAGGATCGCGAACGGGAGGAGCTCCCTGTTCGCGATTCGCCGGGCGGTGAGCAGGCGCCCGCTCCAGATCAGGAACAGCGCCGTGATCGGCACGCCGACCAGTGCCGCGGTCAGCTCGAGGCGGCCGCGCCCCAGCACGCCATGAAGGACGCCGCCGAGCCCCAGATACAACGCGAGCCCCCCGACCCACAGCAGGCCGTTGAACGTGTTGCGGACGCTCAGGGGGTCGAGCTCCCAGGTCTGCTCGAACAGCCGCTGCACCGCGCGCGTGTAGCTCAGCAGCGCGACCAGGAGAAAGAGGAAGCCGAGAATGCCGATGCTCGTGCTCGAGCCCGTCGGGCGGCGCGAACATGTCCCTGACCGCCTCCGCGCCGCCGCCGGTCAGGTCGTAGCGATTGATGATGCGGTCGGCGGTGTCCTTGCCGCCGAGCTGCGAGGCCGCGGCGCTGGCGACGATCGTCAGCGGGATCAGCGCCGTGAGCGCGCCGGAGGCCAGGGCGATCGCGCGATCGAATCCCGCCACCTTCTGGAACCGGCTGACGACGCGGAGAACGAACTCCGGCCGCAGCCAGAACGTGAACGTCCGGACGGCGCGCTCGCGATTCACGAGCCGCCGCCGTTCGCTCTCAAGTTCTGACCGGGCGCTCGTCCTCGCCATAAATCATGATGCCGTGGACGACGTAGACGCTCAGGAAGAAGATTCCCAGCGACCACCAGGGATAGCTGCCGCCGATCGACAGGAGCGCCGCGATCGCACCGAGGCTGCCCGCGACGATCCCGATGAACTTGCCGTAGGCGTTGCCGGCCATCAGCGAGACGCCCCCGGTGAGCTGGATCAGCCCCACGACGATCAGCACCCACCCCATCGTGTTGAGGTCCGTGAATATGTAGCGCTTGTCGTCGGTGAAAATGTTCGCGGAGTCCAGCGCTCCGATGCCGTAGATGATGTTGAGGGTGCCGACGATCAACAGCAGGATCGCGGCGAACCCGGCTCGGCCCACTCCTCGCATGTCGCTACCTCCTTCGAGTTCGGGCCACCGTATGCCGCCCGCGGTCCGGGTCGCATCACCCGGCCCGGGTGAAAAACCGCGCCGGCCCGCGTGGCCGCGTGACCTCGGCCGGGGCGCCCTCCATGGGCGGCGCCTGGTCGCGCGGGTGCCGCTCGTACCAGCCGGCGTAGCGGTCGGCAAGCGCCGACGCGCTCACGCCGTGAGCGAGGACCGACAGCCCCACGGTCAGGTAGATCGCGTTCACGATCAGGCTCTGATGGGCGAGCGCGGACTCCTCGACGACGATCACCGCGAACACGATCGAGGCCAGTCCGCGGGGCCCGAACCACCCGAGGAATCCGATCGTCGGAGCCCGGGCCCGCGAGCCGACCATCGCAATCGCGACCGGCACCATCCGGATGACCGTGAGGCTCAGAACCGCGTACGCCGCGAGCTGCCAGCTCAGGTGGCCGAGCGCCGGTCCGAGCAGGATCGCCCCGAAGAGCACGAACGTCACCGCGTTCAGCACGTTGCCCACCTCCTCGGTGAGCTCGTTCAGGTCCCCGGGGTCGCGCCCGAGCGCGCCGCGGAACACCATGCCCGCGACGAACGCCGCGATGAACCCCGATCCGTCGAGCCCGACCGCCGTGCCGTAGGCCAGCGCGGCGCCGGCGGCCGGGACGACCTGCCGCCACGCGGGAGCGATCAGGCCCCGACGGCCTGCCTGCGTGACGATCGCCGCGGCCACGAAGCCCGCCCACCACACCTCCCACGGCGCCGTAGCCGATCTCCTCGAGCACGAGCGTCGCGGCGCTGCGCCCCTCCGATATCTCGGAGTGCACATCGGCCAGGGCCACGGCCGCGAACAGGAGCGGCACGCAGATGCCGTCGTTCAGCCCGCTCTCGACGTTCAGCCCCTGGCGGATCCGTTCCGGGACGCGCGGCTCGGTCACGACCGCCTGCCCGAGCGCCGCGTCGGTCGGTGCCAGCACGATCGCGAGGATCAGGGCTTCCTCGATGGTCAACTGCCCGAGCAGCGCCACCGCGAGCGCGGTGCCCACGGCGATCGTCAGCGGCAGCCCGATGCCGAGCAGGCGGACCGGCACTCCGGCCTCGCGGCGCAGGGCCCGGAGATCGATGCGCGAGGCGTCGGAGAACAGGACGAGCGCCAGCGTCGCCTCCGCCAGCGCGCGGACCGTCGAGCTCGTGCTGGAGAAGTCGATCGCGTCGAGGGCCTCGGGGCCCACCAGCAGCCCGACCGCGACGAACAGCATCGCCGCGGTGACCGGCGTGCCCGCCAGCCGGCCCGAGACCGCGGCAAACCCGAGCAGCGCGAGGGCCAGGACGGCCAGCGACCACTCCACTACGGGCTCACCACTTCAGCTCGATCTCGAACTCCTTCTCGTCGTCCTCGATCTCGAGCTCGAGCTTGAAGTCGACCTGGTCGGGCACGTGCACCTTGAAACGCAGGCCGCCGCGCTCGAACTCGACGTCGTTGTGGCGCGCGAGCATGTCGGCGATCGCGTGCAGGCGGGCGGCGGCCTCCTCGCGGCTGAGCTGCTTTCGTTCGCTCACTTCCATCAGTTCCATGCGGTGCTCCCATCGGTTGACGTTTCGGGACTTGGATGCCGGCCACGGGCGATTCGCGCCAGCGCCACCGCGCCCGCCCGCATGCCCTCGGGGGCCAGCGCGGACGGCGAGGCCCCCGGGTGCTGGCGGGCGACGCGCACGCACAGGACTCGCGGCCGGATGCGAAAGCGCAGCGGTGGCTCCAGGACGAGCGCCTCGCCGTCGACACCGGCGGGCACGGGCCGGTCCGCGTCGACCTCGAACGCCGGCGCCGACCACTCGCGCCAGGGCCGCTGCAGCACGCGTCCGCCCTCGCCGTGGGGGGCCGGCGCACCCAACACGGTGATCCCCAGCAGGCCATCGTCGATTCGCGGCCGGGTGCCCGAGCCGACCGCGCGGCCGAGCCGGTAGCGGTTGTTCGAGACCAGCACGGCGGCACCGTATTCGTGGGTGTGCCCGCCCGGTCCCTTCCAGCGCAGGTCGAGGCCGCTGCCGCCCGGGCCCAGCACGTCCGGCACCGTGTCGGCCAGCGTGCGCAGCTTCGCGTCGCGATAGCCCGCGCGCTGAACGGCCTCGGCGTAGAGCCCGAGCGAGACGTTGTTGACGAACACCCGCCCGTTCACCTCGGCCAGGTCCACCGTCCGCTCGCCGCCGTCGACGAACGCGTCGAGGCCGCCGACGACGTCGTCGCGGTCGACGCCAAGGTCGAGCGCGAAGTGGTTGCGCGTCCCGGCGGGCACGCAGGCGTAGGGAAGCCCCTCTTCGGCGGCGACCGCCGCGACGACGGCCTGCGAGCCGTCGCCGCCGGCCATCGCAAGCCCGTCGGCGCCGCGATCGATCGCCTCACGGACGAGCGTCTCGAGGTCGTCCCCCAGCTTCAGCTCGATCGGCTCGATCCCGCGCGCGCGTGCCTCGTCGGCGAGCTTGAAGCGCTCCGCCTTCCCCCCACCCGACTTCGGGTTGAAGAACAGCACAGCATGGCGCGGCGCCGACGCGCCGGGAAGCACCACGTGGCCCGCGAAGCTGGCCCGCGCCGCCGCCAATGCGACCAGGAGCCCACCCACCACGAGCAGGTCGGCAAGCAGCGGCCCCTGCGTGACGATCAGCAGCACGACGCCGAGGAGCGCGAGCACGGCGGCGGTCACCCCCGCCACGCGGGCGACGCCCCGGCGCACCACGCCGTACCAGGCGCACACGGCAGCGACGATCACCAGCCCCAGCACGGCCAGCCCTCGCGGGAACTCATTCACGGCGTTGGCAAGGGCGAGTACGCCCGTCGCGGCGCCGACCACCAGTGCGCACACTGCCGCAAGGCGCTGCGTGGTCATAGGATCGGTGCGCCTTGGGTTTGCTCGACCACGCCGCGCGCCTGGACCTGGCGATCTACACCGCGGTCGCCGGCACTCCCACGCCCGCGCTCGACGTCGCGATGCGCCGCCTCGCGCGCGCCGCCGACTACTCCCGCCTGTCGCTCACGTCCGCCGCCCTGCTCGCGCTCACGGGCGGGCCCACCGGCCGCCAGGCGGCCACGAGCGGGCTCGCGGCGCTCGCGGTCACGGCCACGGTGATCAACGTCGCAGTCAAGCCCCTTGCGCGCCGGCGTCGCCCGGACCGCCGTGCCGGCAAGGTGCCGCTTGCGCGCCACGTTCGGATGCCAAGCTCGCGATCGTTCCCGTCCGGCCACTCCGCCGGCGCCTTCGCGTTCGCCTCCGGCGTCGGCCAAGTCGCACCGCGGGCGGCCGTCCCGCTGCGGGCGCTCGCGGCGGCTGTCGCCTATTCGCGCGTCCACACCGGCGTCCACTATCCCGGGGACGTTCTCGCCGGCGCCCTCATGGGCACGGCGCTGGCGCAGCTCACCAGACACGTACGCGAGTCTCGAGCCGGACGCGGCCCGGGGCATCGTCCCGATCGGGTGATCTGAGCGCTATCTGCGCACTCCGCGGCCGCCCGCACGGCCGCGAAGCGCAGACTTGTCTAGGCGGTGGCTCCCTCGCCGATCGCGGCGCGGAGCTCTTCCTCGCGCTCGTTGCTGAGCGAGCTCTGGATCACGTGGCCGCCGTACTCCTGGATCCGCGGCAGCACCTTGTCCGGCGTGCTCCTGCGCACGAGCACGACGAGGGCTGCGTTTCCACCCTCGAGGTGCGAGCCCAGCTCCTTCATGAAGTTGTCGTCCACCCCGATGTCGGTTCCCGAGCCCACCAGGCCACCGGTGGCCGCGCCGACCGCCATGCCCAGCAGCGGGGCCAGGAACAGCAGTCCGATCAGACCGCCCCACAGCGCGCCGCCGGCCGCGCCGGCGGCACCCATGCTGGCGGCCTGATGCAGCTTGACCTTGCCCTTGTCATCGTGATGGACGATGACCATGTCCTCGAGCTCGATCAGCTTCTCCGTCTGCAGCTGCACGAGGGTCGTCCTGACCTGCTCGGCCGTCTGCACATCCGGGTAGCCGATCGCGATGAGGTTGCTCACGGGTGCCTCCTGTAGTCGGGTATCACACCGGGGTTGAGCCTCCCACCGGGCGACGTGGTCGCCTAGCGTGTGGACAGGCCTATCCGAGGGGAAGCAGGCACGCGCCGGTCTCCGTCCCGCAGCCGGACGGGGTGGTTCACGGCCACGCGAATCGGGGGACATGGGTGAACATGGCCCCGCAGTCCCAGCCACCAACTCGACAGCGGGCGCTTCGGCTGTGCGTCGTGGCGGCCGTGACCGCTCTCACGTCTGTGGCGCTGCTCGTGGCAGCAGCGCTCGTGCCCGCACCGGTCTTCCTGCTGCCGATCATCGCGATCATCTGCGTCGCGCTGCCGATGCTCACCGCCTGGGAGCTCCCGCACGCGGCCGCCGCTCTGCGCCATCACCGCGGGCGCATGACCGACAACGCACGCGCGCTCGCCGAGCTGCGCGCCGGGCTGGCCGAGCTACCCGAGACCAGTCACCCGCTGGGCCTCTGAGCGGCGGGCGCCGCATCGGCCTCGGCGGACGGATGACGCCGCGATGAGAGGCGCGCCCGGATCCGCGCGGCCACCTCGCCGTGCTGGGCGTCCGGGAACTCACGGGCGGTCTGGCGGCGGAGCACCTCGATGCCGAGAACCAGCAGCAGCGCGATCGGGATGATCCCCCACGCGGCGCGGGTCGCCGGCGTCGGGCCCCACATCAGCACGAGCAGGTAGACGAATCCAACGGCGGCGTAGACCGTGCCCGGCTGGTCCCGCAGCGAGGGCGCCAGCGCCCGCCGCGTGGCCACGGCCGGCCTGGTCGCGCCTGCCAGCCACGCCGCCACCACGATGACCACGCCGTAGGCGACCGCGGCGACCGCGATGTCGTAGAGCATCTGCGTGACGATCAGCCAGGCCTCACGGGCCGCCGGCTGTACCGAGTCGGACGGGACGAGGTCGTCGATCAGGCGGTTGCCGACGCCACGGCGAACGAGGATCACCAGCAGGCCGATGCCGATCAGGCACGCGCCCACGCGCCGCAGCGCGATCCGCCGCCAGCCCGCCGCCAGGTAGACCGCGAGCGCGAAGAGCGCGAACGTGACGACCGTGCCCCACACAGCCAGGTGACGGATCACCCGGGTGACCGTGCGGGCGGTCTCGATCTCCTTCGCCTGGACGATCTCGAGTCGCCCGACGTCGGGGGGCACCGTCACGTTCAACCCGAGGTTGCGGGCCAGCGTCGTGATCAGCCCGTTCAGGTTGAGCACCACGGCGTCGCCGTTGTCCGATTCGAGGAACCTGACGAGCGCCGTGCGGGTCGCCAGGTTGGCCTTCTCCCAGGCCGACTGGACACGCGGGCGTTCGAGCAGCTTCGGCGCGCGCCGATCGGCCAGCTCGCGGAGCCCCGCGGCCGCGGGCGCCGCGAGCACCTTGGTCTGCTCGGGGAGCCTGCTCTCGAGCTCTCCGCGGACGTCGACCGTGGAGAACAGCTCGTCGACCATGAACGCGGCGACCTGGTCGCGTATCTCCGGATTCGCGAGCAGCTCGCTGCTGACCTCGGTGCCGTTCTCGGGATTCAGGGTCTGGCGGTTCACCCAGAGCGCGAACATCGAGACCAGCCCGATCAAGAGGGCTGCCACGAGCAGGGACGCCACCAGCACGCGATGCGGACGCTTGCCGTCGGTCATGGCCCGACTCTCGACCCGCGCGCCCTCCGCTACATCAACCGAAAGGGGTGAAATCCGCCCGCGAGTGTCCGCCTCCCTGCGAGAGGGGTGGCCGCACCCTTGAGCGCGCAACGACCCGGTGGGAGCGTTGAACTGGTCCGCACGTCAGCGAACAAAAAGGAGGACCGATGACAGTCCAGACGCCCACCGAGGGCGCAGGCGCTGCGCGCTACGACTATGTCGACGAACGCGGCGACGGCTGGGTGGTCTTCGCCGGCGTGATGCTGATGATCGTCGGCATCATGAACTTCATCGGCGGGATCGCGGCGATCGACGACGCGAACTTCTTCACGCAGAACGCGCAGTTCGTGTTCAGCGACCTGAACACCTACGGGTGGATGATCACGGTCCTCGGCGCGGTGCAGGTCCTTGTGGCGCTGGGGATCTGGGCCCGTAACGGGTTCTCGCGCTGGATGGGAGTCCTGTTCGTCTCGGCCAACGCGCTCGTGCAGCTGCTGATGATGCCGGCGTTCCCGCTGTGGTCGCTGGCGCTCTTCACCGTCGACATGCTGATCATCTACGGCCTGATCGTCTACGGCGGCCGCATCGAGGAGCGGGCCTGACTCCACCGTAGGTTCCGGCGGGTCGCGCAGGCGGCTCGCCGGGATCTCCCGTGCAGTCGCTCAGACCACCGGCGGCTGGGGCACGCGCCCCTCTTCCGCCAGGAAGATCAGGGTCGCCGTCACGCGGCTGCTGACGTCGTCCGAGCCGCGCAGGTTCAGCTTCATGAAGATCGCGTTGATGTGCTTCTCGACTGCGCGCTTCGTCAGGTAGAGCGATTCCGCTATCGCCAGGTTGCTCTTGCCGGTCGCCAGCTCGGCGAGCACCTCGCGCTCGCGTGAGGTCAGGGCGGCCAGCGCGGAGTCGCCCACCCGCGATCGCGCGGCGATCAGCTCGTCGACGATCTTGGGGTCGACCGCCGAGCCGCCCTCCGCGACGGCGGTGATGGCCGCGACCAGGTCGGTGCGGGTGGCGACCCGCTCCTTCAGCATGTAGGCCCGGCGGTCCGAGCCGGACTCGAACAGCTCGATCGCGAACTCGGCGTCCGCGTACTGGCTCAGGATCACGACCCCGATGTCGGGATGGGTCTCGCGCAGCTCGGCCGCGAACCTGATGCCCTCGCCGCCGTCGAACGGCGGCATGCGGATGTCGGTCAGGACCACGTCGGGCCGCAGGCCCTCGACCGCGGCCCGCAGCGACGGCATGTCCTCCACCACCGCGATGACGTCGACCTCGGGAGCCGCCTCGAGCAGCTCGGTAAGAGCCTCCCGAAGGAGGAACGAGTCATCCGCGACGACCAATCGGAGTCCCATGTGCCATACGAGACTACGCCGGAACGCAAGTTCCGCGCAAGCCGCCGCAACCGGCCGTTCACAAGTCGAGCAGGCCCAGCTCCGACGCCCGGGCGACGGCCTGCGAGCGCGACGACGCGTCGAGCTTGCGGTAGACCGCGTGCGCCTGCGTCTTGACCGTGTTCGCCGACACGTACAGGCGGCCGGCGATCTCCCGGAACGAGAGGTGGGTGGGCAGGAAGCGAAGGATCCGCAGCTCGGCCGTCGTCAGCGACGCGGTCGCCGGCAGCGCGGCGGCGGACGCCGCGTCGGCGCGGGCCTCCAGGTCCGCGATCCAGCCGGCGAGGAGCAGCGACTCGGGGACGCGGCGGGCGTCACGGCGCGCGCCGTCGATCAGCTCCCGGACCGCCTGGAGGTCGCTCAGGCGCAGCATCGCCTGCGCGATCGCCACCCTGACCTCGGCCGTGTACCACGGCGCGAAGTCGACGAGCCCGCTCAGCAGGCCGAGGGCGTGCCGGATGTCGTCCTGGGCGGCGTCCACCCGTCCCCGGCGCGCGCGGATCGCCGCCGAGCTCGCGAACACCAGCGCAGACGTCGGGTAGTCGCTCAGGCCGTAGTGCTCGACCTGGCCCAGCGCCCGCGCGGCCAGCGACGCCGCGCCTTCGCAGTCATCGCGATCGAGGGCCATCAGAGCCAGCTGCGCCAGGCACAGCGCGTGCGGCGCGGGGGCGACGACGGCACCGCTCCGCGCACCCTCCTCGAGCACCGCCTCGGCCCGGTCCGGATCGCCGGTCAGGTGCAGGGCCGCGCCCTCCAGGAAGCAGCAGACCGCCAGCCAGGGGCTGCCCTCGGGCATGCGCTTGCGCGCCGAGGCGGCGTCGCGGGCCGCGGGACCCAGCCCGTCGCGGCCGAGGGCGGCCCGCATCGCGGCGGCCGCGGCGACGAGCTCGTCGCTCGCGTGCGGCGCGGAGGCGGAGCTCAGCCCCCTCTGGGCGACGGCCTGCCACCGCTGCACCGCGCCGAGGTCTCCGCACGCGAACGCAGTCCAGGCTGCGATCAGCGCCAGGCGCGGGTTCGCGCCGACCCGATCGTCCGTGAAGCCGGCGAGCCAACGCCGCACGGCCTCCCGCCGGCCGCCGGCCAGGTAGCCCGGGGCGTGCGCCCAGAGCAGGTCGGCGGCGTCGTCCTCGTCGCCGGCGCTGACCGCCTGGTCGATCGCGCGCTCGCTGTCGGCGTGCTCGGCGAACCAGTCCATGGCCCGCCGCCGGAGGTCGCGCTCGCCGGCAGGATCGTCGCGCCGCAGCTCGGATGCCAGCATCTGCCGCAGCAGGGACGGGCATCGGTACCACTCGCCCCAGGGGTCCAGCGGCACCAGGAGTCGCCGCCGTGTCGCCAGCTCGTCGAGCAGCCGTCCGGATCCCTCGCAGCCGAGGATGGCGTCGCACAGCCCGCCGGACAGCCGGTCGACCACCGACGTGCGGGCCAGGAAGCGCGCCGCGCCGTGAGGCAGTTCGGCGAGCACCGAGTCGGTCAGGTACTGGCGTACGGCGGTGTCGTCGCCTCCGAAGCGCCTGGCGCCCGAGCCGTCGGCTCTGCTCACGCAGCGACAGCGCGGCCAGGTACAGAGCGGCGGGCCAGCCCTCGGTGCGGCGCACGAGGCCCGCCACCTCCCCCACCGGCAGCTGCACGCCCTCGGCCTCGAACAGCTCGCCCGCCTCCGCTGCCGTCATCGCCAGGTCCCGCGGGGTCAGCTCGATCAACGAGCGCTGTGCGCGGAGCCGGCCGACCGGGAGCGGCGGCTCGACCCTGGAGCTCAGCACGACGCGCGATCCGGCCGGGACCTGGCCGGCGAGCGCCCGCAGAATGTTGCGCGCGCTCCGGGACCGGAGCACCTGCACGTCGTCGAGCGCGAGCGCGAACGGCCCGGGACGGTCCACCGCCCGCGCGATCGCCGCGGCCAGCAGCGACGGATGTTCGTCGTGCGTGGGATCGAGCGCGATCCACTCGACGCCGCGCGGATCGTGCGCCGCCCACTCGGCCAGCAGCGTCGTCCTGCCGTACCCGGCGGGCGCCGTGACGAGGGCAAGCGGCGGTCCGGACGGGTCGGTCAGGCGTGCGACCAGCCGCGGGCGCGACACCAGGCCGTCGTCGAACGCGGGCGCAGGGGCGCTCTCGCCGAAGCGCTCCGGCAGCAGGGTCGCGTTCGCCATGTCCTGACCTTCGCCGGACGCCGTGCCCGCAACAAGGGCGCTTACCTGTTTCTACCCGGGGAGCGAGCACCCCCAGCGCCGAGTGCGAGGGCATCACCCCGTTCGGATGATGCGATCCGGCGGGCGGAGTCCTAGCGTCGCCACCATTGCTCATGAAGCCCGGAGAGCGCACGCTGACCGTGGGTGTGGTCGTGGTGGACGATCAACTGGTCTTCCGTCAGGTCGCACGGGAGGTGATCGCCGCGACGCCGGGGTTCGAGATGCTCGGCGAGGCGGCGTCGGGCGAGCACACGCTCGGCGTCGTGGAGGAACTGCATCCGGACCTCGTCCTGCTCGACGTCCGCATGCCGGGCATCGACGGGATCGAGACGGCCGCGCGCCTGCGGGAAGCGCACCCGGGCGTCGTCGTGGTGCTGATCTCCATCGACGAGGCGCCGTACCTGCCGGGAGGCGTGCAGTCGTGCGGCGCGGCGGAGCTGCTCCGCAAGCAGGACTTCGGCCCGTCCGCGCTGCGCCGCGTCTGGCAGCGACACGCACCGCCCGTCCCGGGCTGACGGAGCTTGGCGCCGCGCCGGTCGAAAACGCCTTGTCTCAGCGCGCCAGGGGCCGTTAGCGTCGGGTTTGGAAACTCGCATGCGCCAAATAGCCGAGAGCTCGTCCCGCCGGGCGGCGGACGGCGGCTGGGATCGGTTTCGCGGGCCTTGCTGCTCACCGTAGGGGCGGTGGTCCTCGCCCTCCGCGACGCCGAGCCGGACGACCGAGCCGTGAGCGCGATCGTGCACGGGCTCGGCATCGCTCTGCCGATCGGGCTCGGGCTCGTTCCGGCTGCTGCATCGGCGAACCGACCGGTTCGCGTGGCTGCTGGTCGGGACCGGTCTGCTCTGGTCGATCACGACGCTGGCCGAGTCGCCGCGACTCGATTCCGTACAGCGTCGGGCGCATGGCGGTCTGGCTGGTGGAGCCGGCGCTCGTCATGCTGATGCTGGCGTTCCCGTTCGGGCGGCTCGAAACCGTCCTCGAGCGGCGCCTGGTGCAGGCGATCGTGATCGTCGCCGCGGTCCTCTACCTGCCGACGATGCTGCTGGCCCAGTTCCCCGAGCCGTCACCGTGGGCGAGCTGCGGCACCTCGTGCCCGGCAACGCGTTCGTGCTGACCGACCACGATCCGGCATTCGTGGGCGACGTGGTGCGCCCCCTGCGCGAGATCCTCGTGGTGCTGATCTACGGCGCCGTGGCGGCCGTCCTGGTCGGGCGCACACGCCGGGCCGCGTCGCTGATGCGGCGGGTGCTGGTCGCCCGTGGCAGCCGTGGCGGCGTACCGGGCCGCTGGCGCTGGCTGGTCTACCAGGTCGGCCGCGCCGCGGGGGCCGACCCGGCGCTTCTGGAGGCGGTCGGGTGGCTCTACATGCTCTCGCTGCCGCTCGTTGCCGCGAGCTTCGCGATCGGGCTGCTGAGTCAGCGCCTGTTCGTGGCCGACGCGCTCGAGCGCGTCACGCTCGAGCTGCGCGAGCACTCGAACGCAGACACCCTGCGCAGAGCGCTGCAGACGGCGCTCGCCGATCGGTCGCTGCGCGTCGTGTACTGGCTGCGCGGGGACGGCGGGCACTGGGTCGACGAGGCGGGCTGGCCGAGCGGCTCCCCCGAGCCCGCACGAGGGCGTGCGGTGACAGAGGTACAGGTCGACGGCCGAAGGCTCGCGGCGATCACCCACGACAGCGCTCTCGACCCGCTGCTCGTACAGGCTGCCGGCGCCCACGCGCTGACCACGCTCGAGAACGATCGCCTGATCGCCGAGCTCCAGTCGTCGCTGGACGAGCTCGGGCGGTCGCGTGCGCGGATCGCGGCGGTCGCTGACCGCGAGCGGCGCCGGATCGAGCGCGACCTGCACGACGGCGCGCAGCAACGACTCGTGGCCCTGCGCATCAAGCTCGAGCTCGTCGCCGAGAAGCTGGATGCGGACTCGCCCGAGAGCGCGGCGGCCATCCGGAGGATGGAGGGCGACGTCGACGACGACCATCGACGAGGTCCGGTCGTTCGCCCGTGGCATCTACCCGCCGGTGCTGGCCCAGCACGGGCTGGGCGAGGCGCTGCGCGTCGCCGGCCGCATCGCGCCGATCCCCACGACCGTCGAGGCGGACGCGATCGGGCGCCGGCGTCCGGAGGTCGAGGCGACCGTGTACTTCGCCTGCATGGAGGCCCTTCAGAACGCCGCGAAGCATGCGCGCGGCGCCACCGGAGTCGCAATCAGCCTGACCGACAACGGGAGCCTGCGCTTCGAGGTCCGCGACGACGGGGAGGGCTTCGTCGTGCCGACGGTCGTCAACGGCAACGGGCTGACCAACCTGCGCGACCGCGTCGCCGCCGTCGGCGGCTCGGTCGAGGTGCGCTCCGTGCCGGGCCGAGGGCACCACCGTCGTCGGCTTCGTCCCGGCGGACTGATCGATGGGACGGCTGTACAAGCGCCTGCCTCGACGGCGATTCCGCGGCGGCCGCGAACGACGGCGCGGCGAACGACGACGGGAGCGTCGTCGACCACCTGGGCGCGGCTGTCGCGCTCGTCAGCGCCGACGATGGCGAGATCCTCTACACGAACGACCGCTGGGACCTGATGTTCGGCTACGCACCGGGCGAGCTGCTCGGCCGCCACATCTCGGTGGTCAACGCAGCGACCGATCAGACGCCCGGAGGCGCGCGCACAGGAGATCTTCGACGCGCTCGCGCGCGACGGCGTGTGGAACGGCGAGCTGCACAACGTCCGCAAGGACGAATCCGGCTTCTGGACGTTCTGCAGCGTGACGCGCTTCGACCATCCGGAGCACGGCCCGGTCTGGTTGTCGGTCAACACCGACATCACCGCGCGCAGGGAGGCCGACCAACGCCTGCGGAAGTCCGAGCAGAGCTACCGCCGCCTGTTCGAGTCGAGCCCGGTCCCGCTGGCGCTGATCGACGGCGACCTGCGCCTGTCGCTGGTCAACCCGGCGTTCGCCGGCCTCCTCGGCTACGGGCGCGATCGGCTCGAGCGCACGCCGCTTGCCCGACCTGACCCACCCCGACGACCTTTCCGGGTGCATTGCATTGCGCACGGAGGTCCTGAACGGCGGCTCGACGGACTACCGCCTGGAGGAGCGCCTGCGGAGCGCCGCCGGCGAGTGGCTTCCGGTCGTGCTGACCGGGACCGTGATCCGCGGGGACGACGGCGTCCCGCTGGCCGACGTCATCACCATCGAACGACTCAACGGAGACTCTTAATGATCGCTGTCGAGACGGCCGGCGCCGACGCCGGCCGCGAGGCCCGCGCCGATGTGCCGCGCTCGAGTCACGCGGACTGGGAGCCCGCGGACGACCGTCTTGATCCCGTCGACCTGCTCGAGGAGCAGGCGGCGACCCGAGTGCCGGAGCTCGTGCCGCTGCGCTACGGACGGATGTCGGCGTCACCGTTCGCGTTCTTCCGCGGCGCCGCTTACGTGATGGCTCACGACCTGGCCGGGCAGTCCGTCCTCGGGCTTTCGCGTGCAGCTGTGCGGCGACGCGCACCTGGCCAACTTCGGCGGCTTCGCCTCGCCGGAACGCAACCTGCTCTTCGACCTGAACGACTTCGACGAGACCCTGCCGGGTCCCTGGGAATGGGACGTCAAGCGCTTCGCCGCCAGCATCTCGGTGGCCGCCCGGGGCCGCGGGATCAAGAGGAAGCAACGGCGCGAGCTCGTCCGCGAGGCCATCGCGCGCTACCGGCTCGCGATGCGCGACTTCGCGTCGCAGCGGACTCTCGACGTCTGGTACGCACGGCTGAGCGAGCGCGAGTTCGAGCGGCTTCGCTCGAGGGTCGCGGCCAGCGCCGCCAAGCGCTACGACAAGACCGTGGCCAAGGCTCGGGTCAAGACCAGCCGGCGCGCCTTCGCCAAGCTGACCGAGCGCGTGGACGGCGAGATCAGGATCAAGCCCGACCCCCCGCTGATCGTGCCGATCGAGGACTTCCTGCCGCAGGCGGACGCCGCCGATCTGGAGGACGCGGTAGGCGGGCTGCTCGAGATCTACCGGGACAGCCTGCCCCACGATCGCCGGATGCTGTTCGACCGGTTCCGGTACGTGCACATCGCGCGCAAGGTCGTCGGCGTGGGCAGCGTCGGAACGCGCGCGTGGGTCATCCTTCTGCTCGGCCGGGACGACGACGATCCGCTGTTCCTTCAGGCCAAGGAGGCCCAGCGCTCGGTGCTGGAGCCGTTCGCCGGGCCGAGCGAGTACGACAACCAGGGGCAGCGCGTCGTGGAGGGCCAGCGACGGGTGCAGGCCGCGAGCGACATCTTCCTCGGCTGGGTCCGCACGACGGGCATCGACGGCCAGGAGCGGGACTTCTACGTGCGCCAGCTCTGGGACTGGAAGGTCTCGGCCGACCTCGAGACCGCTACCCGCGAGGGCCTCTCGACGAACGCGCAGGTGTGCGCCTGGACGCTGGCGCGCGCCCACGCCCGCACAGGCGACGCGGAGGCGATCGCGGCGTACCTCGGGTCCGGCGAGCCGTTCGACAAGGCGATGGCGGAGTTCGCCGAGCGCGTACGCCGACCAGAACGAGCGCGACCACGCCGCGCTGCTCGAGGCGATCGACGACGGCCGCGTCGAGGCGGTCAGCGGCTGACGACCGGGCTCGACGACGACGACGGTGCCGGCCATCTTGTCGTGGAGCGCGCGGCGGCGGTCGGTGACCACGATCGGCACGTAGCCCCAGAGCAGCGGAAGGCCGATCACCATGCCGGCGATCCGCACGAGGGCGTGCCGCGCTCGCAGCGGGTCACCGGCGGCACGGACGACGCGGATGCGCATCGCCCGGTCGCCGGGCGTCTGGCCGGTCGTCGTCCAGAACCAGGTGAAGTACGCGATCCCCCAGAGCACGAACGCGACGCCGCCGACTGCGATCGCGGCCGTGCGCACGTCGTGCCCCTCCGGCAGAACCGAGAAGACGAGCACCACCACCGCGCCGACCGCGAGCCCCGCGAGGTCGATCAGCGCGGCGTCGATCGAGAACGCGATGGTGCGGGTGACGAGGCCTGCGTACGAGGTGTCGTCGTCCGGCTCCGGCTCGTGGCGCCGATGCACGCGGTGTGCCGTCGTCTGCGCGGCGCCGTCGAGGCCCCCGAAGCCGGGGTGGCGCGCCACGGCCACGGCTCAGCCGGGCTGGACGGTGGTGACCGGCGGCGCCGCCGGCTTGCGCCGCAGCAGGCGCCGCGCCAAGCGCTCCACCTGGGCGTCGGCGGTGCGCGAGCGGTCGCGGACGACGCCCGCGACCTGGTCGGCGAACCCGAGGCTCTGCGTCCCGATCGCGTCGGTGACGGCGGGGCTGCGGGCGATCTCGTCCACCAGCAGCCACAGCTCCTCGCTCTGCAGCAGGCGGTCGACGAACTCGTCGAGCAGCTGGCTGTCGATCACGCGCTGCGGGACCGACGACGCCTGGGCGCTCGCGAGCACCCGCTCGAGTGCCTGGCTGGCGAGGACCCGGTCGACGACCTCGACGGCCAGCTGCGAGGCCAGGACCGCGTCGACGGCGGCGAGCGTCGCGCGCGAGGCGAGGTCGGTCGTCACCCGCAGGGGCAGGCCGGCAAGCGCACGGACATCCATCATCCAAGGGTCGCCGCCGGCTGCGCGCTCCGCATCACCCGATCCGGGTGACGACGCGGGACGCGGTGGCCGCGAGGGTGAACCGCATGGCGCGACCGCCGGCGCAGCTCCTGCTCTACCGCTTCGGCGCGGGCGCCCGCTTCGAGGGGCAGCTGGTCGGCGCCCTCGAGCGGATCGAGACCGGTGGGCCCCTGAGGGTGCTCGATGCCATGTTCGTCCGGCTTGAGCCCGATACGAACGAGCTCGTCGCGATCGACGTGCACGGGCACGGCCGCGGCGGGTTCGTCGGACCCCTGCTGGGGTTCCGCATGGATCCGAAGACGCGGCGCCAGGCGACCGACCAGGCACTCGAGTCCGACGCCGGCGACACCGTGCGCGAGCTCGCCGAGACGCTCGAGCCAGGTGGCGCGATCGCCGCGGTGCTCGTCGAGCATGCGTGGGCGCACGCGCTGGACGACGCGGTCGCACGGACCGGCGGCACGGAGCTGGCCAACGAGTTCGTCGACGCGTCCGAGCTGCGGCCGGAGCTGCTGCGGCAGTACGCGGCGCGCAGCTAGCGCACGAACACGATCAGCGCGCCAGGCCGGAAGTCTGAACTACCCCGTCTTCCGGGCACCGAACCGCGGTGCAGCGTTTCACCCGATCCGGGGGATGCCCGCCACGGCTCGTTGGTGGATCGTGGTCGAGAGCCCCTGAACCGGAGGTCGCCATGAGCGTGACTAATGACCCCGAGGCCGCGTCGGCGGCCTCGCAAGACGAGCTCGGCCCGATCGACGTGGTCGTGCTCGCCTGGCCGCCCGACGCGCCGATGACCGGCGAGGCAGCCCCCATGCTGATGCAGCTGGTCGAGGACGGGATCGTCCGCATCTTCGACATGATGTTCGTGACGAAGGGCATGGACGGCAGCATCGTCGGGTTCGAGGCCAAGGACCTGCACGACAAGGACGTCGGCGACTTCAAGGTCTTCGACGGCGCCTCCTCCGGGCTGCTCGGCGATCAAGACGCACAGCAGGCCGCGGAGGCGATCGAGCCCGGATGGTCCGCCGCCGTCATCGTCTATGAGAACCGCTGGGCCGCGCCGTTCGCCAGCGCGGTTCGCCGCAACGGCGGTGAGCTGCTCGACGTACAGCGCATCACAACGGCCGAGTTGATCGAGGTTCTCGACGCCGCCGAGCCGGCCTCCTAGGAAAGGACGAAGTCATGCCAGGACTTTTGAGGGGCGTTGCCCGCGTAGCGGTCGCCTCCGGAACAGCGACCGCCGTCTCCAACCGGGTCAGCCGCCGCCAGGCCAACAAGTGGGCGGACCAGGGCGACACCTACTACCCGCAGAGCCGGATGGCTCCCCCGCCGCAGCAACAGCAGCAGATGCAGCCGCCGCCTCCCGCGCCGCTCCGGTCGCTCAGCCGAGCACGATCGACCAGCTCAAGGATCTGGCCCAGCTGAAGCAGCAGGGCATCCTGACCGAGGAGGAGTTCGCGGCGCAGAAGGCCAAGATCCTGGCGGGATGATCGTCCGCATGCCCGCCTCCGGTCTCGAAGGAGTGGTGTGAATGTGTCGCTGGATGGCGTGGATGGGCCAGTCGCTTCTGATCGACGAGCTGCTGTTCAAGCCGCAGCACGGCATCGTGGACCAGAGCCTGCACTCGCGCATGGGGGCCGAGACGACCAACGGCGACGGCTTCGGCATCGGCTGGTACGGCGACGGCGAGGGGCCGGCCGTGTACCACAGCGTCGCGCCCGCTTGGGGTGACCCCAATCTGCGCGAGCTCGCCGCCCATATCGAGTCGTCGCTGTTCCTCGCGCACGTACGAGCGGCGATCGGATCGCCGATCCAGGCGACCAACTGCCATCCGTTCCGCCGCGGACGCTGGTTGTTCGTGCACAACGGCTACATCGCGGACTTCCACCTGCTGCGGCGTGACCTGATGCTCGCGGTCGACCCCGCCCAGTTCGCCGAGATCCAGGGCTCGACGGACAGCGAGGTCGTGTTCCATCTGGCGTTGACGCTCGGCCTCGAGTCGGATCCGATCGGCGCGCTCGAGCAGACCATCGGGGTCGTCGAGGCGACGGCGCGCAAGCACGGTGTCGCCGCCCCCGTTCAGGGAACCTTCGGCGTGTCGCGACGGCGAGAACCTGTGGGCGGTCCGGTACGCGACCGAGGGCCCGGCGCGGTCGCTCTTCGCCTCGACCGACGCCGACACCCTGAAGGCACTGCATCCGGAGAACGTGCGGCTCCAGCGTGTCAAGGAGGGCGACCGCGTGATCGTCTCCGAGCCGTTCGCCGACCTCCCCGGGGCCTGGCAGGAGATCCCCCAGGGGACCGCGGTCTCGGTGCGCCGGGGCGGCGAGCTGGAGGAGCGCCCATTCGTGCCCCGGCCCGCGCCGCCGGCGGGCGGTTCACCCCGTCAGCAGGCGCCCGCCGTCGGGTGACGACCGCCCGCGGTCGCTTTTCCCACCGTCACGCGAGGGCCATGTCCACGTCCTCCGATGGGGCGGGGTCGGGTCGGCGCATCATGAGGAACGCGGTGAGCAGCCCGAGCAGGCCGGCGAGGATCGGGATGAGCAGCGCGACCTGCAGGGCGCGCGGTCGTGTGTCGGTGTTGATGCGGATGATCTCGTCCTGGATCTCCGCCGGCTGATCGGCAAGCTGCTCCTCGAGCTGCGTGTTGCTCAGCACCTCCGCGTCGTCTTCGAGCGCCTGCGCGACCTGCTCCTGGGCGGCGACCGGCAGCACGGTGCTGTCCTCCGCCTTCTGGGTGAACACGATCGAGAGCGTCGCGAGCATGATGGCCCCGGCGAACGCGAGGCCGAACGACAGTCCGAACGACCCGGCGGCGGAGTTGACGCCGGCGGCCTCGCTGACGCGCTCGTCGGTGATCGGCGACAGGGTGTAGTTGTTGAGCTGGGACACGAGCAGGCCCAGTCCGCCCCCGGCGATGATCAGCGGGATGACCAGCGGCCAGCCGGAGTCCGCACGCGGGACGATCGGTATGAGCGCCAGCATGCCGACGGTCAGCAGTGCCCGATCCGACGCGGATGACGCTCGCGGGCCGTCGCCTGCCCGCCCGCTTCGCGGCGACGAGCGCCATCGCGAACATCGTCAGCGACAGCGGCGCGATCGTCAGGCCGGTCTCCAGGGCGTTGTACTCCTGCACCATCTGCAGGTAGATCGGCAGGGCGATCATCAGCCCTCCCAGCGCGATGTTCTGCAGCATCTGCGATGTGATGCCCAGCCGGAACAGCGCGTGCGTGAAGAGGTCGGGATCGAGCAGCGTCGGCTTGCCCTCGCGCTTGCGCCGGACGAGCCACCAGGCCAGTGACCCGAGCGCGACAGCGCCGCCCGCGATCAGGACGCCGACATACTCCCCGCCTTCCTGCCAGACCAAAATGCCGATCACGAGGCCGCCCATACCGACGGCCGAGAGCAGCGCGCCGACGACGTCGACCTGGCGCGAGCCGGTGTAGGGCACGTCCTTGACGAGCTTCAGGCCACTGAGGACGACTCCGATCACCACGACCTCCAGCCCGAATCCGACGCGCCACGACAGGAACGTGGTCAGGAAGCCGCCGAGCAGCGGCCCGACGGCGGCGGCGATCGCCGCCGCGGCGCCCACCAGGGCGTAGGCCTTCTTCTGGGCCGCGCCCTGGAAGTTGCCGTGGATCAGCGACTGCATCGCCGGCAGAAGCAGCGACGCGCCGAGCCCGCCGATGACGGCCCAGAACACGATGATCGCCGTCAGTCCCTGGGACAACGTCATCGCCAGGGCACCGAGCGCGTAGCCCAGCAGGCCGAGCACGAAGGCCCGCTTCCGCCCGATGAGGTCGCCCACCTTGCTCCCGACCAGGATGAACGCCGCCGAAACCAGCGCCTCGAGCGCGATGGCGCCCTGCACCCCGCTGACGGTCGTGTCGAGATCTTCGACGACTTTCGCGATCGACACGTTCATCAGCGACGTGTCGACGACGAGCACGAACATCGCCATCGCCAGCAGCACGGCGAGGCGCCGCTCACCCCCTGCGAACTCCGGCTCGTCGGGGCGCATTACGCCTGGCTGTCGGTCCGAGTCGGCGGCCAGCCAGGCCTTCGCGTCTTCCAGGTCGCGGACCGGGAAGCCCTTGGCCTTGCCCGGCAGCAGGAACGACAGCGCGCGCAGCGCCGGGCGCATCCAGTCCTCGTCGCTGACCACGGCCACACGATCGAACGACGAGGCGTGTCGCGCGCGGAACCCCGTATCGGCCTTCATGGCGTCGCCCTCGACCTCGCGCGTCGCCGGGCCCAGCAGGTAGAGGAGGCGCACCTTGCGCCCTTCGGCCATCTCTCCGCGAAGCACCGGCTCGACAGCGTTCTCCCAGTCCTCGTCCTCGACCTCACCGACCGCTTCGAATCCGAACGTTCCGGCGGGCATGTCCCTCATCTGGCGCAGCATGATCATCGCCTCCAACGTCTCCGATGGTCAGGCGATACTGCTACCGAACCCCCCTCCGGGCATCACTCCATCGGGGTGATGTTCGACAGTCGCGCGCCGAGCGGGCCAAGGCGGCGATGGCCGAGATGAGCGGCTGACGCGGGGCGTCGCTTGAGTCAGTCGACGACGCTGCCGGCGCTCAGGTTGGCGACGGTTGCGGTCATGGCACCGGCGCCGTCGGAGGCGATGAAGGCCGCGGTGTCGGCGACTTCGGCCAGGGTGGGAAGCCGCCCCAGCAGCGTGCTCTGTTCGAGCCTTGCCTGGAACTGGGCCGGGGTGAGACCGGCGGCCGGGCCGGCCGTGGCGTTGTTGGCCTTGATGAGCGGGGTTTGCGGGATCGCGTGCGAGCGTAGGCAGACCACCCGGATGCCGGCCGGGCCCAGCTCGAGGGCCAGCGAGCGCGAGAACGCCTCGACTGCGGCCCAGGCCGGTGCCGACCCGCCGATCAGGTTGGCCGGCATCCGGCCGGGCACGGCGGTCAGCGTCAGGATCACACCCGAGCGCTGAACGCTCATGTGCCGGGCCGCGGCGGTCGCGGTGATGAAGTTCGAACGGGTGTAGAAGGCGATCGGGCGTGTGAAGGCGTCCCCGCCCAGCTCCGTCAGGGGTATGCGCTCGGGCGCGGGACCCGGGCCAATGGCGTTGAACGAGATGTCGACGCCTCCCGCTCTGTCGACCACGGTGTTGAGGTGCTCGTTGACGGCTTCCTCGTCAAGAGCGTCAACCTGTGCCGTCTCGGCGACGCCGCCGGCGGCAACGACCTCCTTGGCGACGGCATCCACCTTCGCCACGTGCCGTCCGGTCAGGAAGAGCCTTGCCCCCTCGCGAGCGAAAGAGCGGGCGACGGCGCCACCAATAGCACCTCCCGCCGCATAGATCACGGCGGTCTTGTCTTCGAGCAGCATCTACGACCCCCAGTTCCACCGTCGGCGTCGTCGGCGCAGGCGAGGCGTGATCCAGGCACGCGCCACCAGCAGAACGCTGCCCGCCCCGCCCGACAACGCCAGCAGCAAGCCCTCCTCGACCGGCACGCCGCCGACGTGAGCGATCACGCGACGTCACCAGCCTTCGACTGAGCGCGCACTCCGCGGTCGACCTGGTCGGTCCAGCCCTGCGACGGGTCGTCGCCGTAGTCGTCCTGCAGCCTCCACCATCCGTAGGGAGGGGTCTGGGGGTAGCCCTCCGGCGAGTCCTCCCACTCCTCCTGGCGGCCGAGCGCGGTGATGTCGAGGTAGCTCCAGGTGCCGCCCATCGCCTCGTCCCCGCGGCCGTTGACGAAGTAGGTACGGAAGATCCGCTCGCCGTCTCGGATGAAGGCGTTGGTGCCGTGCCACTCGGCGACCCCGAAGTCGGTGTCGAAGTCGTCGGTGAGCGTGTACCACGGGATCGCTTGCCAGCCCATCCGCGCCTTCAGGCGCTCGATCTCTGGCTGCGGCGCGCGCGAGACGAACGCGAGAGTCGTGTCGCGGCCGCTCAGATGGGCTGGGTGGGCGACCTGGTCCGCCACCATCGAGCAGCCGACGCAGGCGTGGTCGGGCCACCCGTGCACACCGGGTTCGAAGAAGGCGCGGTAGACGATCAGCTGACGCCGGCCCTCGAAGAGGTCGAGAAGGCTCACCCTTCCCTCGGGCCCGTCGAACTCGTACTCCGTCTCCACGGCGAGCCAGGGCATCCGGCGGCGCTTGGCGGCCAGCGCATCGCGCGCGCGGGTGAGCTGCTTCTCCTCGACCAACAGGTCTTGGCGGGCTGCCTCCCACTCCTGCGTCGACACGATCGGCGGGGTATTCATTTCAGTCTCCGTTCTGGATTGCGGTACTGCTGGTTGAGACACCAGCAGCGACCAGAACGGAACGCTCAGGAGCGCAGCATGCGCGGAAGGCCGAAGTGGCGGAAGACGCCGGTGTCGGCGAACCAGGTGATCGCGGCGACCGCGTCGCCCTCGAGCGTCAGCACGATCAGCCCGTAGGGCCGTGCGATCGCAGCGTGCGCGTCCGGTAGGTAGCAGCCGAACGCCGGCTGGGTGTTGGCGCGGGTGGGCACGACGCGCAGCGGCGCGCCGCGCAGCACGGCGCGGTCGCGCAGGAACGCGGCGATCGCATCGTGTCCCTGGTACTCCAGCGGCTGGGGCGGCATCGTGAGCAGCGCGTCGTCGGTCAGCAGCGCGACGATGTCGTCGATGTCACCGGTCTGGACGGCGTCGGCAAAGCGCGCGACCAGGCGACGCTCGCCGGCGGAGTTCGGCCGTGGAGCGCGCTCGCGGTCAGCGCCCGGAAGCCGTGCTGCCAGGGTCGCCCGGGCGCGCTGCAGGGCGCCCTTGACCGAGCCGTCGCTCGAGTCGAGCATTTCGGCGACCTCGGCGGTGCGGAACCCCAGCACGTCGTGCAGCACGAGCGCCGCGCGCTGACGGAGCGGCAGGTGCTGGAGCGCGACGATGAACGCGAGCTCGATCGACTCCCTGGCCTCGTAGCGCGCCGCCGGGCCCGGGGACCGTTCGGCGAGGTCCTCGAGAATGACGTCGGGGTAGGGCTCGAGCCAGACTGGATCGGTCCGGCGCGTGGGCTCGGGGGGCTCAGCCATGGCGGGCACCTCCCGGGGGCGGCGCGACTTGCTGCGCAGCGCATTCAGGCAGCGATTGGTCGCGATCCGGTAGAGCCAGGAGCGCACCGACGCGCGACCCTCGAACGCCTCGAGGCCGCGCCAGGCGGCCAGCAGCGTCTCCTGCACCAGGTCCTCGGCGTCCTGCATCGAGCCGACGATGCGGTAGCAGTGCAGCTGCAGCTCGCGCCGGTACCGCTCCGTGAGCCGTCGAAACGCATCTGCGTCCCCGGCGCGCGCCCGCGCGAGCGTCACCTCGCCTAGTGCGTCGTCCGGCACGAACGCCTCGCATCCACTGGTCCCGTCGCGGTCATCACCGGTAAGGACACCAGCTCGCCCCGAAATCGACCGGTCCGCGAACCAGGGCTCGAACCTACGACCTACGGATCATGAGTCGAACCCTCGGCGCCGCCCTCGAGCGTGGACCACGGCGCCCGGGTCACCGATTCGTCGTAGACGACCACGGTGCCCGCCAGGTGGTCGTGCCAGCCGCGCCGCTGCGGTGAGAGCAGGATCGCGAAGAAGCCGAGGCCTGCGGGGATCAGCGACAGCCCCACCCCCAGCAGCCGCTTGACCGCGCGCCGCAGTCCCAGCTCGCGCGAGCCACCACCGTCGAGATGGATCGACAGCAGGCGCATGCCGGGCGTCTGACCCACGAGCGCCCAGAAGGTCACGAACAGCGAGCCCCCGATCACGAAGCCGACGAGCCCGAAGGCCAGCACGCCGAACGGCGACAGGCCATCGCTCCCGCCGGTCACCGCCGGGATGATCGACGCGAGCAGGCCTGACCCGATAGACAGCGAGAGGCTGATCAGTGCGACGTCGATCGCCGCCGCCACGACCCTGGTCACGAGTCCCACCTGGTTCGTCTCGGCCTCGTGACCCGGCTTGCGGAGCACCCGGTGCACCAGCTTCTCGGCTGCGTCGTCGAGCCGCTCGGTGATCACCGTGAGGCGGCGGCCGATGTCGGTAAGCAGTCCGAAGCCCTGCTGCGTGATGGCCGCGCGCACCTCGGGAGCCTCGGCGATTCGCTCAACGAGCATCTGCGCTTTCGGGCTGGCCAGGATCTCGGCCCAGACCCGGTCGGCGACCTCGGTGTCGAGCGCCTTGACGATCGCGTCCTCCACCTCCTTGCTCGTGAGCGCCTGCTCGATAGCGCGCTGCACCGCGTTCTGCTCCACGATCACTCGCACGATCGCCCGCTCGACCGCTGGGCTGTTCAGCGCGCGCACGATCGCCTCTTCGGTGGCATCCTCGAGCGCCTTGTCGACCCCGGTGGCGCCCGCGAGCCGCTCGGCGCCGCGCGCCCCGGCTCCCAGCACGCGCGCCGCCGGCGAGCGCCTGGGCCGACTCGGCGGCGGGTCGGGCGGTTGCCCGCCGGCACCGCTTCTGTCGATGGTCACATCGCGAGGTTATCCCGGCTCGGGAACTACAACACATGGCGAAGCACAGGCATCGGGTTTACGGTCGAGGCGTGGGCAAAAGGAAGCCGCATGCGCCCCTGAAGGTTGTCCTCCTTGTGTGCAGCCTCGGTCTGGCGACTGCCACGCCCGCCCATGCCGAGTTCACCTTCGTCACGAAGTGGGGCGGCACGGGCACGGGGAACGGCCAGTTCAACAGCGCCAGGGGACTCGCCACCGACGGCGCCGGCAACGTCTACGTCGGCGACGGGAACAACAGCCGCATCCAGGTCTTCACGAACGACGGCTCGTTCCTGCGCAGCATGGGCCGGTACGGGACCAACACCCGCGACCCGAGTCAGTTCAACACGGTCGCCGGCGTGGCGGTCGACCGCGCCGGCAACGTCTTCGGGGTCGACGCCGGCAACTACCGGGTCAACAAGTTCGGGCCGGACGGAACGCCGCTGACCTACTTCGGCCCGCAGGACGTGCCCACAAACCCGGGCCAGCAGACCTTCGAGACCAACCCGCGTGCGGTGGCGGTCGACCCCGCCGGCAACGTGTACGTGACCGACGGCTACCACGTCCACAAGTTCGACAACAACGGCAGCCGGCTGGCGACCTTCGGCCTCGCCTCCGCGACGGGGGCGAACCCGGGCGAGTTCAACAACGCGCGCGCGATCGCGAGTTCCCCCGACGGCTTCCTCTACGTCGCCGACACCGGCAACGCGCGCGTCCAGAAGCTGACGACCGACGGCGCCTTCGTCGACCAGTGGGCAGTCCGTGGGACGGGCGACGGCCAGTTCCAGCAGCCGGCCGCCGTCGCGGTCAGCCCGGGCGGCAACGTCTACGTGGGCGACGACCTCCGCCGCGACGTGCAGGCGTTCACCCCGGCCGGCGCGTTCGTGTCCGCCAGCAGGTCCGCGCCGGGCGCGAGCCCCGACGACTTCCGCCCCTACCACATCGCGTTCGACGCCCAGGAGAACCTCTTCCTGACCGACATTCAGGCGAACGTCGGGAACCGCGTGCTGAAGCTGCGCGACCAGGTGCCTACCCCACAGCTTCCGCCGCCGGTGCCTGGCGAGAGCGTGAACGTAGCCGTGGAGCGCGGCACGGTCCTCGTCAAGTTCCCGCCCGGCCAGGCCCCGCGTAGGGAGCCGGGGCTCGCGCCGGCGGGCAACGACTTCGTGCGCCTGACCGAGGCCGCACAGATCCCGGTCGGCGCCATCGTCAACACCACTCGCGGGCAGGTCGGCATGACGTCCGCGGGCCCGAACGGGCGGATCGACAAGGGCTCGTTCTACAGCGGGCAGTTCACCGTGCAGCAGCCTCGCAACGGTCGCTTCACCGACCTGGTCCTGAGCCAGCCGCTCAGGTGCCAGTCCAATCGGCGCGTCGCAGCAGCCGGCGGGCGAGCCGTGCGATCGCGGCGGCTGTGGGGCAACGGCCGCGGGCGCTTACCGGACCCGCGGCCGCCACTCGACCGCAACCGTCCGCGGGACGATCTGGCTGACCAAGGACACATGCCGAACGACGACAACCATCGTGCGCGAGGGCAGGGTCGTCGTGCGCGATCTGGCCAAGCGCAGGAACGTGACCGTACGCGCCGGCGGCCGCTACGTCGCGCGGGCCCGCACTCGGCGCCGTTAGCGGGCGGCGTCGGCGGCCGGGGCTTTCGAGTCGAGTCGAGTGGGCCGGGTAGGGCTCGAACCTACGACCTACGGATTATGAGTCCGCTGCTCTGACCAACTGAGCTACCGGCCCTTCCAGCCGAAAGCTAGCCGCTCTTCACGCGGCGCCCAGCCGAGCAACGCGGAAGTCGCGCGACCCGCGCGGGGTCGGCACGCTCACCACGTCGCCCTCGCGCGCGCCCATCAGCGCGCGGCCGACCGGCGAGTCGGCCGACAGCTTGCCCTTCGAGACGTCGGCCTCGGCCTCGCCGACCAGCGTGTACTCGGCGGGGCGCCCGCTCGCCTCGTCGACGACCTCGACGGTCGACCCGAACGCGACGACGTCGCCGTCGCCGGACGCGGCCTCGACGACCACCGCGTTGTCGAGCCGCTCGCGCAGCACCGTGATGCGGCGCTCGAGCAGGGCCAGCGAGTTCTTCGCGTCGTGGTACTCCGCGTTCTCCTTCAGGTCGCCCCACTCGCGCGCGATGCGGATCCGCTCGGCACCCTCGCGCCGGCCGGTCGTCTCCATCTCCTCGACCTCGGCCCGCAGGCGCTCGAGCCCCTCGGCCGTGATCGCGTTCGGATCGACTTCGCTCACTTCCCCTCCTCCGCGGCCTTGACCGCCTCCACCAGCTCGTGCTCCGAGTACGCGCCCTCGAGGCGCGCGGCCACCTTGCCCTTGCGGTCGATCGCGAACGCCCAGGGCTCGGTCGGCAGCTTGTAGGCCGCGACCTGGGGGCGGAAGCCCTTCTCGAGCTCGTTCTGGTTGTAGATCTCCATGTGGATGAAAGCCGTGTCGCCCTTGTGCGAGGCCTTGACCTCCTCGGCGATGTCCACCACCGGACCGCACACCCGCGACTGGCAGAGCGCGGGAGTGGCGAACAGCAGCAGGATCGGCCGCTTGCCGTAGGCGTCCGCGAAGTTGACCTCGTGCATCGACCCCGGCGGGACGCGCGTGTCGATCGACTTCACGTCGCCGCCGGCGGAGGCGACCGTCGGCGTCTCGATCCTAGGCGCCTTGTCCCCCACCGCGGGCACGGGGTCGTCGCGCGGTCACCTGGGCGGGCGCCGGATCGGTCGCGACCAGCCGCCCGTCGCGCTTCACGACGCCCATGATCTCGTAGTTGCCGGCCTTCTTGAACGGCACGCGGGCGACGTAGATGGAGCGGGCGGTGTCGGGGTCGTTCTGCACGGTCTGCGACTGGTACGGAGGGGCCACGGTCAGCGACTCGCCGCGCGCGTAGAAGGGCCCGGCCGCCGGCCCGCCGCCGGCGGGCGCCATGTAGAGGGCGGCGTCGTCGGCCGCGATCTGCTTGTGCGCCCGGTCGAAGAGCGCGAAGCCGTAGCGGTTGTCGCCCGGTATGAGGATCGACACCGTCGGCGCCAGCACGGGGCCGGGGCCGACGCCCTTGCGCAGCTCGGTGAGCGTCTTTCCGGCCGAGGCGGGGAACTTCGTGGTCTGGGAGACGTCGTCGCCCGACCCGTCGCCGGAGTCGCCACCGCCGTCGTCACCCCCGCAGCCCGCAACGGCGAGCACGAGGGCCGCAGCCAGCGCGCCCAGCACGACACGCGGCGCTCGGAGGGAAAGGCGAGGCGCCATCCCGAGAAGCGTACGAAAACCGGGCACCTCAACCGCGCAGTAGGGTGCCGCCCCGGCCCACCGTCAGGCCCCAAGTCGACCGAGGAGGACGCGAATGCAAGGCCGTGCCGCACTGGTGACAGGAGGATCCAGCGGGATCGGCCTCGCGATCGCCCGGCTGCTGGGCCGCGAGGGCTACGGCCTGACCGTCTCCGCGCGCCGGCCCGAGAAGCTCGAGGACGCGGTGAAGACGCTCACCGACGAGGGCCTCGACGCGCACGCGGTCGCGGCCAACATGGGCGACGAGGAAGGCGTCAAGCAGGTGGTCGAGGCCCACCGCGAGCGCTACGGCCGCCTCGACGTCCTGATCAACAACGCGGGCGTCGGCATCGCCGGGCCGATCGCCGAGCACGAGACCAAGCGGCTCGACATGCAGCTGAACGTCAACCTGCGCGGCGTCTACCTGACCCTGCGCGAGTGCATCCCGATGCTCAAGGAGGCGGGCGCCGAGCACGGCAAGGCGCTCGTCGTCAACACGGCGTCGATCGCGGGCAAGGTCGGCGCGCCCGGGCTCGCGGCCTACGCGGCGACGAAGGGCGCGGTCGTGTCGCTCTCGCAGTCGGCCCACGGCGAGCTCGCGGGCGACGGGATCCAGGTCACCGCGTTCTGCCCCGGGTTCGTCGCGACGCCGATGACCGACTGGGTCGAGGGTCAGGTGCCGAAGGACGAGATGATCCAGCCCGAGGACCTGGCCGAGGCCGTCCGCTTCCTGCTCAACACCTCACCCGCCTGCATCGTCCCGGAGATCCAGTTCATCCGGCCCGGCGACACGCAGACGGTCGGCTAGTTCAGACGAGCTCGCGCTCGCGCTCGCGGCGCTCCTCGCGCTCGGCCTGCTCGGCCGCCTCGATCTGGTCGAGCGCGCGCCTTGTACGCGTCGTAGCGGCGGAACACCCGCATCCAGGCCCAGCCGTGGCGCTTCTTGAGCTCCGGGGTGCGGTCGCGCTCGCCGGTGTCGGCCTTCTCGGTGACGGCCGCGACGGCGGTCGCCTCGCGCGCGCGGCGCTCCTTGGCGGCCATCAGCTCGTTGACCGCGGCGGTCAGGTCGGATCGTGTGTCCTCGCTGTACAGGCTGGCCTGAAGCATCGCCTTGAGCGTGCGCAGCTCACGGTCGGTCGCCGGGCGCGGCCGGCCGTGCGCGTGCGTGTAGCGATCCCACGCGCGGGCGAAGCTCGCGAGCGCGGTGCGGCCGCCGTGGCGATGGGCGGCGAGCATCGGGCAGATGCCGCCGTGACGGTCCGTGTAGGCGCCGACGATGATCCGGTTCGAGGTGATCCCGTCGAGCATCGCCTGACGCGTGGTGCGCGGCATGCAGTCGATTGCCAAACGCAGATCCTGCGCGGTTCGCCTGTGTCGTCTCATCGTCGCCCCAAATAGAGTGCCCGCCGGAGCAAGGAATGTAACGAGCCGGCGTCTCCGCCTCAATGCCGGATCCTGCAACTGAGAGGAAGCTTGCATGCGCGTCGGGCTGCACGTCGGATATTGGGGACTCGGTTTGACCGCCGAGGACCAGCTGCGGCTGGTCACCGAGGCGGAGGCGGCCGGTTACCACTCCGTCTGGGCAGCCGAGGCGTACGGCTCCGACACCGCGACCGTGCTGGCCTGGCTCGCCGCCAACACGAAGACGATGAAGCTCGGGTCGGCGATCTTCCAGATGCCCGGCCGCACCCCGGCGATGACCGCGATGACCGCGGCGACGATCGACCAGATCTCGGGCGGGCGGATGCTGCTCGGCATCGGGTCGTCCGGGCCGCAGGTAGCCGAGGGCTGGCACGGTCAGCCGTTCGCCCGCCAGCTCAAGCGCACGCGCGAGTACGTGGAGATCCTGCGCATGGCGCTCGGCCGCGAGCGGGTCGTCTACGAGGGCGACATCTACACGCTGCCGCTCCCCGACGGGCCCGGCAAGGCGCTCAAGCTGATGATCGCGCCCGTGCAGGAGCGCATGCCGATCTACATCGCGGCCATCGGCCCGAACAACACCAAGCTGACCGGCGAGATCGCCGACGGCTGGCTGCCCACCTTCTTCTCCCCCGAGCACGTCGGCGAGTCGGTCGAGCTGCTCCAGGAGGGCGCGCGGCGCGGCGGGGCGGACGGCCTGGCCGACGACTTCGACATCGCCCCGAACGTGAACGTGTGCATCGACGACGACGTCGATCGCGCCCGCGACTCGATGCGCCCGATCCTCGCGCTGTACATCGGCGGCATGGGATCGCGGGACAAGAACTTCTACAACCAGCTCGTCCAGCGCTACGGGTTCGAGGACGACGCGAAGAAGATCCAGGACCTGTACCTGGACGGCAAGAAGGACGAGGCCGCCGCCGCGATCCCGCCCGAGCTGATCGACTCCGTGGCCCTCGTCGGGCCGAAGGACCGCGTGCGCGACCGCCTGGGCGCCTACCGCGACGCCGGTGTCGGCACGATCATCACGACGCCGATGGCCTGGGACGTCGAGGCGCGCTCGAAGATGCTCCGCGAGTTCGCCGAGCTGTTCTGAGCACCTCGCGCCGGATACTGCTCGCCGCGTTCGGCGACCCCGGCCACGCGTTCCCGGCCATCGCGCTCGGCCGGGAGCTCGTCCGGCGCGGGCACGCCGTCTGCATCGAGACGTGGGACAAGTGGCGCGAGGACTGTGAGCGCGAGGGCATGTCGTTCGCCCCCGCCCCCATCTACGAGGTATGGCCGATGGGCGGGTCGCCGCTGAAGCCCTACCAGGCGGCGGTCAAGGCGTCGTCGGAGAGCGCGGCGCTGATCAGGTCGTTCGACCCCGACGTCGTCGTCGCGGACATCCTCACCGTCGCGTCCGCGCTCGCCGCGCAGATGGAGGGGCGGCCGTGGGCGACGCTCGTCCCACACGTCCTCCCCACCCCCGAGCCCGGGTTCCCGCCCTACTCGATCGGGGCTCGGTTCCCGCGCACGCGCGCGGGCGCACGCGCGTGGCGGCTGCTCGACCCGCTCGTGCGGCAGGGCGTCGAGCAGGGGCGCGAACAGCTGAACGGAGCCCGGGCGCGCGTCGGGCTGCCGCCGCTCGCTCACCTGCACGGCGGGATCAGCCGCGAGCTGGCGATCGTCGCGACGTTCCCGCAGCTCGAGTACCCGCGGCGGCACTGGGACCCATCGGTGCGCGTGACAGGACCGCTGATGTGGGAGCGGCCCTACGGCGACGTGGAGCTGCCGCCGGGCGACGATCCGCTCGTGCTCGTCGCGCCGTCGACCGCGCAGGACGCCGAGCAGCGGATGCTGGCCGCGGCGCTCGAGGGCCTGGCCGACCAGCCGGTGCGCGTGCTCGCGACCTACAACCGGCGGCCGCCGCCGCGGCCGCTCGAGGTGCCCCCCAACGCGCGGCTCGTCGAGTGGGTGTCGTACGCGCGGACGATGCCGCTGTGCGACGCGGTCGTCTGTCACGCGGGGCACGGGACGCTCGTGCGCTCGCTGGCCAGCGGCGCACCTGTCGTCGCCTGCCCCGCGGCGGGCGACATGGCCGAGAACGCGGCCCGAGTGTCCTGGGCGGGGGCGGGCGTGTCGCTGCCCCGGCGGCTCGTCACCGCCCGCGGGATCCGCCTGGCTGTCCGGCGGGTCCTGGGCGACCCCTCGTACGGCCGGCGAGCGCGGGAGCTGGCCGAGTGGGCTCGCCTCAGCGACGGCGCCGCCGGTGCCGCCGACGAGGTGGAGCGGCTCGCGTCAAAGCGTCCGGTGTCCCTTGCGGGGCCGCCGGGCCGCCCATAGCCTGTTCGGATGAGTCGCAGGATGCGCCGGTGCGGCGCCTTGATCGCGTCGACGCTGACCGTCTGCGCCTGGGCCCAGCCCGCGGCCGCCGAGGCCGCCGAGATCTCCTTCCAGGGCATCGACGGAGCACGGCTGTCGATGAGCGAGGCGGAGGTCCGCGCCGAGCTGGGCCGTCCGTCGTCGCGGCGCACGGCATCCAATCGCGGAGCGGTCGTCCTGACCTACAAGCGCCGCAAGCTCGAGGTGACCGTCGACCGGGCCACCGACCAGGTCGTCGGGGTCAAGACGACGTCGCGGTCGCACACGACGAGCTCGGGCCTCGGCGTCGGCATCGCCGAGTCGGCGGTGCGCAGGAAGCTCCGCGGCGAGCGATGCGTCGCGGTCGAGGGGCAGCGCATCTGCACGGTCAAGCGCTCGGGCGTCGTCATGGACTTCATCAGCCGCGCCGGCACGGTGGTCCGTGTCGCCGTGACCCGGGCGGGCGGCTAGCGAGCGGCTCGGCGGTGCGCGCCGTGGCGAACGCGGCGCATGACCGGCATCACGTACCAGCACAGGACCAGCAGCGTTCCCACCGCAGCGGTCGCGATGTACGCCGTCGTGTCGCTGTAGAGGAAGTGGGTGACCAGCAGGACGGCGCCGGTCACCGCCACCATCAGCGCCGCGAAGCCGGCGATGGCGTAGCGGTTGGCGACGTTGACGATGTGCTCCTTGTCGTCCTGGCGGAACTCGATGCGGTGCAGGGCGGACGGCGCGAGCAGCAGTGCGGTGGCGACCGCCGTGCTGAGCAGCGTGATCAGGTAGATCGTCTCGTCGAAGCTCGTGACCTGGCTGAAGCGCTGGTTGAACGGCACCGTCAGCAGGAACGCGAACAGGACCTGCACGCCGGGCAACGCGACGCGCAGCTCGCCGACGAGCTCGGTCATGTTGCGGTCGAGCCGCTCCTTCTCGGTCTCGTCGCGGTCGCGCGAGTCGTCTCGCTCGACGCGTTCCTCGCGTGCGCGTGCGTCGGTCGTCGTCATGGGCTCCCTTCCGGGATGAGTACCCACGCGGGCGCGTCAGGAACCTGCGATCTACGGCCGGCTGTACCGTCCGATACACGAACTAGTGTTCGTGCCATGATCGAGCGCGGGGACCTCGCGAGGCTGGCTGCGGCCGGCCTCACGATCCGGGCGATGGCGGAGCTGCTCGGAGTCTCGCCGACGACCATCAGGCGACGGCTCAGGGATTACAGGCTCGAGACGACGCGCACGCGCAGGCTGCGCGAAACGGCCCCCGCGCGCGCCGATGGCGCTGCTCGCACGACCGCGACCTGTCCACGGCACGGGACCGGCACGTTCACCAGGTCACCGAGCGGAGGGTTCCGGTGCCTCAAGTGCCGTAGCGCCGCCGTGTCCGAGCGCAGGCGGAAAGTCAAAGAGGTGCTGGTGGCGGAAGGGGGCGGCGCTTGCGTGCTGTGCGGCTACGCCCGGTCCCCCGCCGCACTTCAGTTTCATCACGTCGATCCGATAATCAAGGCGTTCGCTGTCTCGGAGCGAGGCGTCTCTCGGGCGCTCGTGAAGGCGCGCGCGGAGGCCGACAAGTGCGTGCTCCTGTGCGCCAACTGCCACGCGGAAGTGGAGGCAGGAGTAGCTACACTGCCCGAGAAGTTGAGCGGCTGACGCTCCGCGTCCAGGACATCGGTCTGGGGTAGCTCAATCGGTAGAGCATTCGACTGTTAATCGAAGGGTTGTGGGTTCGAGTCCCACCCCCAGAGCTCGGCAGCAGACTTCCTCGCCGGCCCATCGGGCCGGCGAGCGTCGTTTCGGGACCTACTTCTGCTCGCCCGTCGTGTCCTCGAGCCGCTTGCCCTCGCGCGAGTTCTTCAGCTTCGCGAGGGTGCGGGACTCGATCTGGCGGACGCGCTCGCGCGTCACGCCGACCTCGGAGCCGATCGCCTCGAGCGTCATCGGCTCCTCGGAGGACAGCCCGTAGCGCAGCTCGAGCACCCGGCGCTCGCGCCACTGGAGCGTGCGGAGCGCCTGCTCCAGGTCCGCGTCGCGCAGCGAGTTCGAGACGACCTCGAGCGGCGCGTCGTGCTGCTCGTCCTCGATGAAGTCGGCCAGGCGGGCGTCGCCCTCGCCGGACCCGACGGGGGTCTCCAGCGACACGGGCTCCTTGCCCAGCTCGAGGATCTCCTCGACCTGGTCGGCGGACATCTCGACCTGGACGGCGATCTCCTCCGGCGTGGGCTCGCGGCCGTTCTTCTGAAGCAGCGAGCGGCGCACGCGCTGGACGCGGTTCATGCGCTCGACCATGTGGACCGGGATCCTGATCGTGCGCGACTGGTCGGCGAGCGCGCGGGTGATGCCCTGGCGAATCCACCAGGTCGCGTACGTGGAGAACTTGAAGCCGCGGCGCCAGTCGAACTTCTCGACCGCCCGGATCAGGCCCAGGTTGCCCTCCTGGATGAGGTCGAGGAGAGTCAGCCCGCGACCCGTGTAGCGCTTGGCGATCGACACGACGAGACGCAGGTTGGCCTCGATCAGCGCGTTCTTCGCGCTCATGTCGTTCTGCTCGATGCGCTTGGCCAGGCGGACCTCGTCCTCCTTGGTCAGCAGCTTCACGCGGCCGATCGACTTCAGGTAGGAGCGGACCGCGTCGTCGGCGCCGCCCTCGGGCTCGGCGGCCGGAAGACCGGAGGTGACGACCCCGCCCTCGTCGAAGAGGTCGTTGATCTCCTTCGTCACGCTCTCGGACCGGCTCGGGCTTGCGCCCTCGTCCCCGACTCCGGGAGTCACCTCGTCGGCTGTCCTCACTGGGTCTGTCCCATCAAATCGTCGATCTCGCGCCTCAAACCCTCTCGCTGGGGCCAAAGAGCGCGCTGTATGTCGTAATCGGCTGATTCGGCCGCATGCCGTAGCCGACGTTCCGTCCGTCGCAGCTCAAGTTGCAGCCAGGTGAGGCGGAGGACCGACTCCGAGGCCGGTTGGTCGTCCGCGAGGAAGGCCACCTGGGTGATGAGGCCCGCGAGCGCCTCGTCTTCCGGCAGGTCTGCGAGCGGGTCCGCGAAGTGCTCGACGAGATGATCTCGCACCCGCCGCAGAGGTGGTGATGAGAAATGATCCGCATGTAGCCCGTCCAGGTACTGCTTCCCCGTCTCCCCGTGAGCGAGGCACATCGCCAGGAAGGCACGTTCCGCGCTCGCTGCTGCCTCGATAGATGGTAGCTGGGAGGTATGAGGAGCGCCCACCCTTGCATCGCCGGACCCACGCGTAGCAGCTTCTTCTGAGTGGGCGGGAGCGGATAGCAACGTATGAAGATGGTTGGGATCTACCTGGATCCTGTCTGAGACATAACGCACGAGCGCGTCCCATGTTGCGGAATTCCGGCGCAGAGTCCTAATTACCGGTACGACGGCTGACAGAGCTTCATCGCGTCCTCCGGGAGTGGTCAGATCGGCGACAGCGAGCGCCCGTTTGACCTCGAACTGCGGGACCGAGATCGCCCCCTCCAGCAGCTCCATGAACGCATCCGCGCCATCTCGGCCGACGAGGTCCGCGGGGTCGCTGCCCGCCGGCAGCGCGACGACGCGAAGCTCCACCCCGCGCTCCTCGGCTCCGCGCGCGGCCCGCGCCATCGCCTCCTGCCCCGCCGAATCGGCGTCCAGCGCGAAGTAGACCGACGTGGCCGCCCGCGACAGCTCCGCGAGTTGGTCGGGGGTCACCGCCGTTCCCATGATCGCCACCGCCTCGCGCACTCCGGCCTGGTGCAGGGCGAGCACGTCGGTGTACCCCTCGACGGCCACGACCCGCCCGGCCTTGGCCGCGGGACCGCGCGCCCGGTCGATGCCGAAGAGCTGGCGACCCTTGTGGTAGAGCTCGTTCTCCGAGGTGTTGAGGTACTTCGGCCCCTGGTCGGACTCCTCCATGCGCCGCGCGCCGAAGCCCAGCACCCGGCCCCGCGCGTCCGCCAGGGGGAACATGATCCGACCGCGGAAGCGGTCGATCACCCCGGACCGCCCGCGGCTGCGCTGGGCGAGCCCCGCGGCGATCGCCTCGTCGGCGCCGTAGCCGTCGCGGCCCGCCGCAGCCACGACGCGGTCCCAGGCGCTCGGCGAGTAGCCCACCCGGAAATCGCGCAGGACCTCCTCTCCCAGGCCACGCTCCGCGAGATAGGCCCGGGCGGCCTCGGCCTCGGGCGACTCCCACAGCACCCGCGAGTAGTAGGTGGCCGTGCGCTCGACGAGCTTCAACAGCCGCTCGCGGCGCAGGCGCCGGCGCTCGGCCTCCGGGTCCTCCTCCTCGCGCTTCAGCTCGACGTGGTAGCGCTCGGCGAGCACCTCGAGCGCGCCCACGAAGTCGAGCCCCTCCGTCTCGCGCACGAACTTGATGGCGTCGCCGGACTCGCCGCACCCGAAGCAGTGGTAGAGCTTGTGCTCGGCGTTGACCGAGAACGAGGGCGTCCGCTCGTCGTGGAAGGGGCACAGCCCGGTCCAGCGCGTGCCGACCCGGCGCAGGTCCGACCGAGCTCCTACGAGCTCGACCATGTCGACGGCCTCCTTGACGCGCTCGACGGAGTCACGGGTGTACAACGCCATGTGGCCCTTGAAGTTAGAACCCGCGCGGCACCGACAGCTCCTCGAACGCCCGTAGCGCGAAGCGGTCGGTCATCCCGGCCAGGTAGTCGGTCACCCGATCCGCGTCCGTCGCGCCGGCGACGAGCGACACGGGCGGGTGCTGCACGTAGAAGTCGAACAGGCCCTTCATCATCCGCTCGATCCGGCCGCGCTCGGACTGCGCCTGGTCGCCCAGGTAGACGCGCTCGAACATGAACGAGCGCAGCCGGCCCATCGATGCGCCGACCTCGTCGCCCTGCACGATGTCGTCCGCCGCCGCCGAGCGATCGACCAGGTCGCGCACGAGCGTGTCGACCCGCTCGGACACGGTGGTGCCGAGCACCTCGATCTCCTCCCGCGGCAGCTCCGCGGCCACGAGCACGCCGGCCCGCAGCGCGTCGTCGATGTCGTGGTTGATGTAGGCGATCCGGTCGACCAGCCGCACGATGCGGCCCTCGAGCGTGGCCGGCAGGTCGGGGCCCGTGTGGCGCAGGATCCCGTCGCGGACCTGATCGGTGAGGTTGAGGCCGCGGCCGTCGCGCTCCAGCCGCTCGACGATCCGCAGCGAGTGCTCGTTGTGGCGGAAGCCGACGCCGAACTCGCCGCGCAGGCAGACGTCTAGCGCCGACTCGCCGATGTGGCCGAACGGCGGGTGGCCGAGGTCGTGGCCGAGCGCGATCGCCTCGGTCAGGTCCTCGTTCAGCGCCAGGGCCCGCGCGACGGTCCGGGCGATGCCCACCACCTCGAGCGTGTGCGTGAGCCGCGTCCGGTAGTGGTCGCCCTCGGGCGAGATGAACACCTGGGTCTTGTGCTTGAGCCGCCGGAACGCCTTGGAGTGCACGATGCGGTCGCGATCGCGCTGGAACGGCGTGCGAAGCGGCGAGTCGTCCTCGGTGACCGCCCGCCGCGCCGGGTACGAGCGCGCCGCCGCCGGAGCGAGCTGCGCGCTCTCGAGCGCAGCCATTCGCTCGTGAAAGGACGTGGTTGTCCGGGAGACGGTCACGAGGGAATTCTCCCAGGCGGACCGGCGGCGCGGCGGAGGTCCGGCTCAGCCTGCGTCCGCATCCCCCTCCCCCTCGTTCCGCCGCCTGCGCCGGTCCCGGATCGTCGTGATCCCGAGCCACAGCCCGAACCCGAGGATCGGCACCAGGTAGACGACCGACTCGATCCAGTGGCCCGCGTGTGCGACCGGTATCGCGCTCATGAGTTCGCCTGCGAGAGGAGCCAGAGCGCGAGTGACGTGAAGCCGACCATCACGCCAAGCATCCAGTACTGGGACCGCACGGCCTGCCGCGCGTCCTCGTACAGGACGAGCGCACGGTCATGGGCCAGGACCAGCGCGGCCACGTGGCCGACCACCACGAAAGCCACCTGGTAGTACCACGTCGTAGTCGCCCCGATCACCCCGTAGTCGATACCCGAGTCGCTCCCCCCGAACAGATCCCAGCCGCGGCCCAGCGGGTCCGACGCCAGGTACGCCATGGCCTGGCCCTGGAACAGCAGCTGGGTCATGTAGTGAGCGGCCACGTACACGTACGCGATCGGGACCAGCGTGTGGATGAACCCGCGGGCGAGCCGCTCCCGGTCGAACCCGCCGCCGACGCTCTTCGCGCCCCAGACCCCGAGCTCGTAGAACCCCCAGACGAACGCGATGCAGCCGATGAAGCCGACCAGGTTCGCCAGCTCCAGGGAGTGCTTCAGGTCGAATCCCAGCGAGTGCCAGAAGTCCGACAGGTGCGGCGTCCAGTCGGTGAACAACGGGCCCTCCTTGAACCCGTCGAACGTCACGCCACCGATCATCACCGCGACGAACAGGACCGTCCCGGGCAGGACCTCGACGCGCGTCAGCCCCGACAGCGGGCGGCGGAAGCCGAGGATCCCGTCACGGCGCTCGAGCTGCGACACCCGGGCGAACAGGTTGAAGTAGACGTTGAAGGCCTCGCCGCGGTCGAGCCAGCGGTCGATGCCGTACAGCGCCATCCCGATCCAGGTCAACACGGAGTAGATGAGCGTCGCGATCGCGACGTTTCGCGGCAGGTTGCCGTCGTCGATCACCAGCTCGAGCGCTCCGAACGCCGCGAGGCCGAGAACGGCCGGATAGCGGCCGAGGCGCTCGGGGTAGCGGAGCGGCTCCGGCATCGAGCCGCCCGACACCCGGCCCGCCACCCAGGCCACGGGCAGCGCCGCCGCCCGCCACGGGTTGAACGGGCGGAAGACGTCGCCGAACAGGATGCTCACCAGGACGAGCCCGTTCCAGAAGATCACGTAGACGAACGTCGGCGCGATGTTCGCGGCCGGGGTCTGCACGCCGTCGAAACCGGCCCACAGGATGAGCGCCAGCAGCAGCACGCCCACCACTCCGCAGAAGGCGTCGATCACCAGCCAGAACGCCGGCTGCGCGCTCGGCTTGTCGCGGTTACCGAACGGCCGCCAGGAGTCGCCCTCGAGCAACGGCCGAGGCCAGAAGACCGCGAGGATGATGAACGAGATGACGAGCACGCCCGCGGCCGCCCAGGCGAAGACCGCCTCGGGGATCGGGATGTCCGCCCGCTGGCTGATGCCGTGGGCGGACGCGCTCGCGGGCAGCGCTGCGAGACCCGTCGCCGCCGCCCCGGTCAGGGCAGCGGCGCGCACGGCTGTCCGCCGCCTCACGGGTTGACCGTGATCTCGGCGATCTTCGTCTTGGTGCTCTCGATCTCCATCTCGAACACGCCGTCGATGTTCGCCTTCTTGAGCTTGAAGATCGCGGGCTTGCCCGGCGCTGCGTCCTTCTCGATGTCGTAGCCGTGGAAGTGGATCGGCAGCTCCTGATCCGATGCGACCTGGATCTCGAGCGGCTCGTTCTTCTTGACTTCGACCTTCTCGACGCCGCCGGTCGGCTCGCCGCCCTCGATCTGGATGTTCGCGGTCGTTATCTCGGGCTCGGGTGGTGCGGTCTCAGTAGTGGTCGATGTGTCGCCACCCGTGGACGTTGCAGTCGTGGTCTGTGCCGCGGTCGTCGAGTCGTCTCCGTTGTCGTCGTCGCCACCGCTCGCCACGAGGGCGATCACCACTGCGGCCACCGCGATCACCGCGGCGATGCCGAGCAGCGTCATTCGCTGTCGTCGTTCCATGTCTGCCTCCTGGTTCGAAGAATCGGGACTAGGAGGCGTACGGCGGTGCGCGGCCCGCGCGGCGACGGGCGATCACCCGCGCACGAGGGACGAGCGGAGCGGCAAGCGGGACGGCAAGGGCGGGCGGAGCCGTCGCGGTCGCGACGAGCGGCGACCAGGGCCGCGCCGCGGTGACCGCGGCCCGATCGGCGGCGTGCGCTCCGCGCAGCATCAGCGCGACCAGCCCGCCGACGGCCAGGGCGGCCGGCGCCGCGATCCAGCCGCCGTGCGCAAGCAGCCCGGGGTGGCCGGCGGAGGTCAGGCTCTCGATCGTCTCCTGGACGACGTAGGTCACCGCCAGGGCGGAGCTGGCGCCGAGCCAGGTGAGGCCGGGGCGCGGGGAGGCCGAGCGACCGATGCGAGCGAGCCCTGCGCCGCACACTGCGGCCAGGGCCAGCGCCACGAGCGGGGCGGCCCAGTCCAGGTATCCGTGGCCGCCGACGGCGCCGTCGCCGCCGAAGCCGGCGAGGAAGCGCAGCTCGTGGACCGCGAGCGACCCGGCGGCGAGCATCGCACCTGCGCGAAGCGAGAGCTTCATCGCGCCGAGTATCGCAGTCGGGCTGCCCGGGTCAGTGCAGGATCGCGGCCTGGGCCGCGGCCACGCGCGCGATCGGGACGCGGTAGGGCGAGCAGGACACGTAGTCGAGCCCCGCCATCGCGAAGAAGTGGATCGACTCGGGGTCGCCGCCGTGCTCGCCGCAAATGCCGAGCTTCAGCCCCGGGTGCGCCTCGCGGCCCACCCAGGCGGCCAGCCGCACCAGCCACCCGACGCCGGGCCGGTCGATCGTCTCGAACGGCGAGCGGTCGAGGATCTTGCGCTCGATGTAGCGGTTCAGGAACGAGCCCTCGACGTCGTCGCGCGAGAACCCGAGCGCGGTCTGGGTCAGGTCGTTGGTGCCGAACGAGAAGAAGTCCGCGAACGCGGCGATCCGGTCGGCGACGAAGCACGCGCGCGGCAGCTCGATCATCGTGCCGACCTCGAGCGTGAGCGACCCGCCGCCCTCTTCGCGGCAGACGCCCTCGACCATGCCGCGCATCAGCTCGAGCTCCTGCTCGTAGGCCACCAGCGGGATCATGATCTCGAGCACCGGCGGGCTGCCGGTGCGCTCGCCCACCGCCTTCGCAGCGCGCACGATCGCCTGCACCTGCATCGAGTAGATCTCGGGATGCAGGATGCCGAGCCGGACCCCGCGGGTGCCGAGCATCGGGTTGGTCTCCATCAGGTGATGGACGCGGTCGAGCGTCTTCTCGAGGTCCTCGAGGTCGGGCGTGCGCTCGATACGCGCTCGCTCCACGTCCTGCGCGATCTCCTCGATGTCGGGCAGGAACTCGTGGAGCGGCGGGTCGAGCAGGCGGATCGTGACCGGCAGGCCCGCCATCTGCTCGAACAGGCCCTCGAAGTCCTCCTGCTGGTAGGGCAGCAGGTCGGCGAGCGCGCGTCGCCGGTCCGCTTCGGACGAGGACATGATCATCTCGCGCATCTTGGGCTGGCGGTCCGCGGCCATGAACATGTGCTCGGTCCGGCACAGGCCGATGCCCTCCGCGCCGAACTCGCGCGCCCGCCGGGCGTCCTCGGGCGTGTCGGCGTTGGTCCGGACCCCGAGCCGGCGGATCTGGTCCGACCACTCGAGCACCTGCTCGAAGTTCCTGTCGACCTCGGGCTCCACCAGCTCGACGTCGTCGGTCGTGACCGCTCCGGTCGACCCGTCGATCGCGATCAGGTCGCCCTCGCCGAGGACCGTCCCGTTGACGCTCACCGTCCGCGCGCCCAGGTCGATCTCGAGCTCGGAGGCACCGCACACCGCGGGCCGGCCCATGCCGCGCGCGACGAGTGCCGCATGGCTGGCCTTGCCGCCCTCGCTGGTCAGGATCCCCTTGGCGGCGAAGAAGCCGGCGACGTCGTCGGCCTCGGTGAACGGGCGGACCAGCACGACGTCGCGACCCTGGTCGGCCGCCTGGACGGCCGCGTCGGCCGTGAACACGATCGCGCCCTTGGCCGCGCCCGGCGAGGCGGCCACGCCCCTGGCCAGGCACTCGTAGCGGGCGTGGCGCGCGAACGTCGGGTGGAGAAGCGCGTCGAGCGCGGCGGCGTCGATCGTGAGCAGCGCCTCCTCGCGGGTCAGGAGCCGTTCGTTCACGGCGTCGACCGCGAAGCGCACCGCGGCCTGCGCGGGCCGCTTGGCGTTGCGGGTCTGGAGCATGTACAGCCGCCCCTCCTCCACCGTGAACTCCGTGTCCTGCATGTCCTTGTAGTGGCCCTCGAGCGTGCGCAGGATCGACATGAGCTGGTCGTGCGCCTCGGGCATGACCTCCTTGAGCTCCGCGATGTCGTGCGGCGTGCGCACGCCCGAGACCACGTCCTCGCCCTGCGCGTTGACCAGGAAGTCGCCGGAGGGATCGGGCGCGCCGGTCACCTCGTCGCGGCTGAAGGCGACGCCGGAGCAGCTCGTCTCGCCCATGTTGCCGAACACCATCTGCTGGACGTTGACCGCCGTCCCCCACTCGTCGGGAATGCGGTTGATGCGGCGGTAGTCGACGGCGCGCGACCCGCCCCACGAATCGAAGACGGCCCGGATGGCCTGCGCCAGCTGCTCCTTGGGGTCCTGCGGGAAGTCCTCGCCGGTCTTGTCCCGGTAGAGCTCCCTGAACCGGTCCGTGAGCGCCTTCAGATCGTCGACCGAGAGCTCGGTGTCGAGCTTGACCCCGGCCTCCTGCTTCTGCGCCTTGATCGCGTCCTCGATGTGCTCGCCGGACACGCCGCGGCAGACGTTGCCGAACATCTGGACGAAGCGGCGGTACGAGTCCCATGCGAAGCGCTCGTTGCCGGTCTTGCGGGCGAGCCCCTGGACCGACTGGTCGTTCAGGCCCAGGTTGAGGACCGTGTCGAGCATGCCGGGCATCGACTCGCGCGCGCCCGAGCGCACGGAGACGAGCAGCGGGTCATCGGAGTCGCCGAGCCGCTTGCCGCTCTGCACCTCCAGGCGGCCGATCGCGGCGGCCACCTCGTCCTTCAGGCCCTCGGGCTCCGTCTGGCCCGCCTCCATGTAGGCCACGCACGCCTCGGTGGTGATCGTGAACCCGCCCGGCACCCTGTCCGGCCCGAGGATGCGGGTCATCTCCGCGATGTTGGCGCCCTTGCCGCCGAGCAGCTCGCGCATGTCGCGTGAGCCCTCGGAGAAGTCGTAGACGTGTTTGAGGCTGGTGGTGGACGAAGCCACGGGGGGAGATTAGTGGGCAGCGGGCGGTGGGCAGTGGGCAGATGGTGGGCAGTGGGCAGTGGGCAGGGGCTGCCTCAGGCGACCCTCCTCAGGCGGACGTGGGCGTGGTGCTCCAGCGTTTCGGATATCGCTCGGTCGGCCTGTCTGAGCGCAGTCGCGTCCGCTTCCGGCGCTTGTGCCAGCGGGCGTCCCAGCGCCTCGACCAGGAAGGTGTGGGCGTCCTCTCCGAGCGGGAACGAGCCGGCTTCGCAGCCCGGGCAGACCACGCCGCCGGCGCTGGCCGAGAAGCCGCCGATGTGCTCGCGGTCGCCGCAGGTGGCGCAGGCGGCCAGCTCGGGCGCGAAGCCCGACGCCAGGAGCAGCTTCAGGCGGAACGCGAGCGCGTGCGCGCGCGTCGCGGCGCCGGGGTCCGAGTCGAGCAGCGCGAGCTCGCGGCAGAGCAGGTTGTAGGCCGGCTGGTTGGGCTCCTGGGAGTCGAGCAGCCGCAGCACCGCGTCGCAGGCCTGGGACGCCCGCTCGAGCGAGTCGCGGCGCTCGCGCAACGCGCCGTGGGCCGCGACCGTCTCCGCCTGGGTGACCGTACACAGTTCTCCGCGGCCCTCGTGGAGCACGAGGTTGACCCGGAACAGCGGCTCGAGCCGGCCGCCGAAGCGGGACTTCACCCGCCTGACCCCCTTGGCGATCGCACCGACCCGTCCGCGCTCGGCGGTATACAGATGCAGGATGCGATCCGCCTCTCCGTAGCGGAACGTGCGCAGGACGACCGCCTCGGTCTTGAACTGGCCGGGCATGCCTACACTCAATCGCCCATGCCGGACGTCAACGGACAGGTCGTCGTCTACACGACGGAGCCCTGCGGGTTCTGCCGCCAGGCCAAGGCGCTGCTCCAGTCGCGGGGGATCGCGTACGAGGAGATCAACCTCGCCCGCAGCCCCGAGGGGCGCGAGGCGCTCGTGGCCAGGACCGGCCAGATGACGTTCCCCCAGGTGCTGGTCGGCGACCGCTCGATCGGCGGGTTCCGCGAGCTGCTCGAGGCCGACCGCGAGGGGTCGCTCGAGACGCTGCTCGCGGCCTGATCAGGCGCGCGCGGCCGGCTGGGCCGGGCGGCGCCGCCTCCTGGGCCGGGGCTGGCACGTCTCGCAGACGTAGGTCCCCCGGCCCGCCGAGCGCATCTTCACGATCGTGGTGCCGCAGCGGATGCAGGGCTCGCCCTCGCGGAGGTGGACCTGGAACTTGGTCTGGAACGAGCCCTGCGCGCCGTCGGGCTGGCGGTAGTCGTCGATCGACGCGCCGCGCGAGTCGATGCCCGCCTCGAGCGACTCGATCACCGCCTCGCGCAGCGCCTCGAGCTGCGCCCGCTTGAGCGTGCCGACGGGCCGCTCGGGATGGATGCGCGACTTGAACAGGGCCTCGTCGGCGTAGATGTTGCCGACGCCCGCGATGCGCTCCTGGTTCAGCAGGAACGCCTTGACGGGCTGCTTGCGGCTCCGGGCCAGGTCACGCAGGTGGTCGGTCGTGAAGTCGGGGCTGAGCGGCTCCACGCCGAGGCGCTTCCTGAAGTAGTCGTCGAGCGCCTCGTCGCCGAGCAGGACGACTCCGGTCCCGAACCGGCGCGGGTCCGTGAACGCGATCGGTCTCCGTCGTATCGAGCGGCATCAGCACGCGGGTGTAGGGCGGCTGCTGCTCGCCGATCAGCAGCAGGTTGCCGGTCATGCGCAGGTGCATGACCAGGTGGATCTCGTCCTCGAAGGTCCAGATCAGGTACTTGCCGCGGCGGCCGAGCGCCTCGATCCGGCGCCCGCGCACCGCGTCGTCGAGCGTGGCGGGCGGCGCGGGCTCGCACCACATCGGGTCGGAGATCTCGAGCTTCTCCAGCCGCCGGCCGACCACGAACGGCTCCAGGTGGCGGCGGATCGTCTCGACTTCGGGCAGCTCGGGCACGACCCCCGAGACTAGCCCTGGCCTATCAGCGCCCGGTCGCCCGCGGGTGCGACTTGAAGTACGCCTCCTTCAGCCGCTTGCCCTCGCCGCTCGTGTAGAGCCGCGTCGTGGCCACGTCGGCGTGGCCGAGCATCTCCTGCACCGAGCGCAGGTCGCAGCCGCCCGCCAGCAGGTGCGTGGCGAACGTGTGGCGCAGCGTGTGCGGGCTCATCCGGTCGGCCAGGCCGGCCGTCGTCGCGTGCCGGCGCACGATCTTGTAGAGGCCCTGGCGGGTCAGCGGCTCGCCGCGGAAGTTCACGAACAGCTTGGCCTCCAGGCGACCGCGGAGCAGGCCGGGCCGGCCGCGCTCGATGTAGGTGCGCACCGCCTCGATCGCCGCGCGGCCCACGGGGACGACGCGCTCGCGCGATCCCTTGCCACGTGCGTGGAGGACACCGGCCTCCATGTCCAGGTCGCGCACGTCCATGCTGATCGCCTCGGACGCGCGCAGTCCGCAGGCGTACATCAGCTCGAGCAGGGCGCGGTCGCGCAGTGCGGTGGGCTCGCTGCCGGTCGGCTGCGCGAGCAGCTTCGTCACCTCGTTGCGGTTCAGGACCTTGGGCAGGCGCTGGCCGCGGCGGGGGCCGGAGATCGTCGTCGTCGGGTCCGACTCGCGCACGCCCTCGCGGCGCAGGTGCCGGTAGAACGAGCGCAGGCACGCGGCCTTGCGGTGCACGGTCGCAGGCGACGCGGGCGGGCGCCCGTTGCCGATCGACAGCTCGTTCAGGAACGCCGACACGTCGGCGGACCGGGCCGTCACCGCGTCCAGCCCGCGGCTCTCGAGGAACCGGCCGAACTGGAGCAGGTCGGAGCGATAGGCCTCGAGCGTGTTGCGCGACAGCCCGCGCTCGAACTCGAGGTACGCGAGGAAGTCGAGCACGAGGTGCTCGTAGGGACGGGACTCTGCGGAGGGTGCGATTGTTGCCACGGGCTGGGAGTTGGCGGATGTGGCGAACATCCCTCCCCCGTGCAACGGGACTGTCAGCGTCTGCGAGTCGTGGACCTGATCGAGATCAGGTAGCGGGGCGGCGGAAACGTGATGTTGCCGACGGCGTCCTCGACTGCCGACGTAGACCTTGTAGCGGCCCGCGGTCATCTTGCGCCCGCGTATGCGCCCGTCGAAGCGGATCCTGTTGCGGCCCGGCTCGACGGCGTAGCGGCGGGTGCCGATCGTGCGCTTGCCGCGGACGAACGTGTAGACGGCCTCCCCGTCCTCGGACGTGACGAACGAGACGTAGGCGCCGGGCTTCTTGCAGCGCGGGCCCCTGGTGATGCAGATGCCGCTCTTGGGGCTGACCTTCAGGCTCGTGACCGCCGGCGCGATGAAGTCGCCGGGCGCCCCGCCCACGCGGACCGGCGCAGGCCCGAGGCTCTGGTTGCCCGTGGGGTCGGCCAGCGCGGCGGGAGCCCGCAGGGCCACCGTTCCCGCCTCGCCGTTCAGCCAGGGGATCGACGACGTGAGCGTGACCGACGAGCCGTCCGGCGCCACGTCGACGCCCGCGAGGGGACGCTCGCTGCCGGCCATGACCAGGCTGAAGTCCTCGACCTGGGCGGTCGCCGGGTCGATCGGCTCACTCGGCTGCAGGCGCACCTGGTTCAGCGAGGTGGCGACGCCGCCCAGGAGCGATGGCGACACGACGTCGAACGGCGTGGCGGCCGTCGCGAACTCCGAGGTGTTGCCGGACGGGTCGGTGACGGTGGCGCTGAACCACTCGCCGGGGCTGGGCTCCGGGTCGGGCAGCGGCGCGAAGCTGCCGCCGCCGGTGTCGAGCGCGAACACCTGCGGCCCGGTGAGGGGGTCGCCGCGGAACAGCTCGACGACGCCCTCGGCGGAGGTCCCGGTGACGGGCAGTGACCCGTCACCGCGGCGCGGCCCGACCCGCAGGCCCTGGGGCGGCGCGATGTCGCCGTTCGCGCCCGGCTCGAGGTCGATCGCGAGCCGGTCGGGCGAGTAGGCGAAGACCGGCGAGCGGGTGATGCGCACGTGCTCGGCCGCGGGCGCGACCTCGATGCCGTCGTCGCTCGAGTTGCGCGCGACGACGTGGTCGATCGTCACGTTGTCCACGCCCACCCGGATCAGCGGGCCGGCGCGGCCGGTGCCGGGCGGGTCGCCGTCGATCGTCAGGTCGCGGATCGTGGATCCGGCGGCGCTCGTCGTGCCCTCGGTCACGACGAGCAGCGGCAAGGTGAGGACGACCGACGGGGCGATCGTGATGTCACCGCCGCCCTCGATCGTCAGAGGCGCCGTGATCGGAGGGAGCCGCGTGGGCGTAGTGCCCACCCTGATCGTCGCCGCGCCGAGGGCCGGGGAGAACACGACGGAGTCGGCCGCCGGGGACGACGGAGCGTTGGCCTGCTCGATCGCGGCGCGGAGCGTGCACTTGCCCGAGCTGGTCGCGCAGGTTCCGTTGGTGGTGTTGGCGTCGGGCGCGTCGCCGGTGTCGTCGACGGTGAACGTCGTGGCGCGCGGCGCCGGGCGCGGCTGCGAGCGACGCCACGAGCGCCGTGAGCAGGACCAGGCGCCGCATCAGGCGCTCCCGTAACCCTTCAGCCAGAGCAGTCCCACCAGGCTCTTGGCGTCCTGGCAGCGCTCGATCGCCGTGTCCAGGTCGGCGAGCGGGATCGCCTCGATCTCGATCCGCTCGTCCTCGTCGGTCTCCGCTTGCTCGTCGTAGAGGTCTGTCGCGAGGAACAGGTGCATCTCCTCGTCCAGCAAACCCGGCGAGGTGAAGAAGGTTGTGATGGCCCGCCACTGGTTGGCGCCCTTGCCGATCTCCTCGGCCAGCTCGCGCCGGGCGGCGTCTTCGGGCGACTCGCCCTCCACGTCGAGCTTCCCGGCCGGCAGCTCGAGCAGCGCCTGCTCGCCGACCGCCTCGCGGGGCTGGGTGACCATGTAGAGCCGCTCGCCGTCGTGGGCGAGCATCACGACCGCGCCCGGGTGGCGGACCACCTCCCGGTCCTTCTCCGTGCCGTCGTCGTAGCGGAAGCGGTCGACGTAGACGGTCGCGATCTTGCCCCGCCACTGCTCCTCGCTTCCGATGCGCTCGAAGCTTCCCAAGCGGCGGATGGTAGGGCGATCGCCGGCTACGCGGCGGCCCGCACGAGGTTCAGCGCGACGTCGAGCATCTCCTCGAGCGCCCAGGTCGACACGCGCTCGTCCGGCTGGTGGTTGCGCTCCGTGCCGTTGGCCAGGTTGACGCAGGGGAAGCCGGAGGCGATGAACGCGTTCGCGTCGCTGCCGCCCCCGGTCGTGATGTACGCGGGCTCGAAGCCGACCGCCTCGAGCGCCGCGGCGGCCGCCATCACCTGCGGCGCGCTGCGGCCGAGCTTGTAGCCGCGGAACTGCTCCTCGACGTCGATCTCGACGTCGCACTCGCTGTCGCTGGCGGCGGCGGTGAGCCCGTCGACGATCCGTCGTGCGGTCTCGTGTGCGCGTTCGTGGTCGAGGCTGCGGCACTCGAGCATCACGTCGCAGCGCTCGGCGACGACGTTGCCGGCCGTGCCTCCCTTGATGACCCCGACGTTGGCGGTCGTCTGGGGGTCGAGCCGGCCCAGGTCGAGCGACGCGATGCCGGCCGCGGCGGCGGCGATCGCGTTACGCCCGTCCTCCGGGCGGATCCCCGCGTGGGCGGCGTGGCCGTGGAAGCTCGCGTCGATCCGGTAGTAGGTCGGCGCCGCGACGATGATCTCCCCGATCGGCGTGGCGTGGTCGAACACAAAGCCGTACTCCGATCGCAGCTGCCCGACGTCGAAGGCCTTCGCGCCGCGCAGCGCGACCTCCTCGGTGGTGGTGAACAGCAGCTCGATCCCGACGGGCGCCCCGTCGCGGACGGCCCGTCGGGCGACCTCCATCATCACGACGAGCGCGGCCTTGTTGTCGGCGCCGAGGATCGCCTCGTTGGCGTTCTCGAACCAGCCCTCGCGGGGCGGGGCCTCCTCTTCGTCCCCCTCGGGCGGCCGGCCGCGGAGGACGACGTCCACCGGCGCGTCGAGCGGCACGGTGTCGAGGTGCGCGCACAGGAGGATCGACCGCGCACCGGGCGGGCCGTCGACCCGCGCGAGCAGGTTGCCGGCGTCCGATCCGGTCTCGGCCCCGCTGGCGTCCTCGTGCACCTCGAGCCCGAGTGCGCGCAGGTCGGCGGCGACAGCGTCGGCGATAGCGCGCTCGCCGCCGGAGACGCTCTCGATCTCGCAGTACCGGACGAAATCGTCGAGCAGACGCTCGCGCTCCTCAGGCGTGGCGCGGACGGCGTCGGCAGCGGCGGGCATCGCCGCGAACGCTAGCGACCCGCCGGTTGCAGGCCGCCGACTAGCTGAAGCGGCGTTCTGACGCGATAACCGAGTCGTCCGCGCTGGCGGGCTCGAGGAGCTCCGCCTCGTCGCGCTCGGACTCTTCGCGCAGGTCGCGCGAGCGGGAGAGCGCCGCCCGCACGAACTCGCGGAACAGCGGCTGCGGGCGCAGCGGCCGCGACTTGAACTCCGGGTGGAACTGCGACGCGACGAAGAAGGGATGGTCGGGGAGCTCGACGATCTCGACGAGGCGATCGTCGGGCGAGGTGCCGGAGCAGACGAGGCCGGCGTGCTCGAGGCGGCGCCGAAGGTGGTTGTTGACCTCGTAGCGGTGGCGGTGGCGCTCGTAGACCACGGCCTCGCCGTAGATCTCGCGTGCACGCGTCCCCTCGTGCAGCTTCACCGGGTCGGCGCCGAGGCGCATCGTGCCGCCGAGGTCGCGCACTTCCTTCTGCTCGGGCAGGAGGTCGATGACCGGGAACGGGGTCTCGGGATCGAACTCCGTGGAGTTCGCGCCGTCCATGCCCACGACCGTGCGCGCGAACTCCGACACCGCGATCTGCATGCCGAGGCAGATGCCGAGGTACGGGATCCCGCGCTCACGCGCGAAGCGGGCCGCCCTGATCTTGCCCTCCACCCCGCGCACGCCGAAGCCGCCGGGGATCAGGATGCCGTCGCAGTCGGAGAGCTCGGCCTCGGCCTCCTCGCGGCCCAGGCCCTCGGCGTCGACCCACACCAGCTCGATCTTCGCGCCGTTGAACGTCCCGGCGTGCTTGAGGGACTCGATGACCGACAGGTAGGCGTCCTCGAGCTGCACGTACTTGCCGACGAGGCCGATCTTCACGATCTCGGACGCCGAGTCGCCGCGGCGGACCAGCGCCTCCCACTCCGAGAGGTCGGGAGTGGTCGAGTAGTCGACGCGGAAGTGGTCGAGGATCTGATCGTCTACGCCCTCGGCGCGGAAGTAGAGCGGCACCTTGTAGATCGAGTCGACGTTGCGGGCCGACACGACGGCCTCGACCGGCAGGTTCGCGAACAGCGCGATCTTCTCCCGGATGTCGCGCGACAGCGCGCCGTCGGACCGGCACATGACCATGTCCGGCTGGATGCCGATGCGACGCAGCTCCTGGACGGAGTGCTGGGTCGGCTTGGTCTTCAGCTCGCCGGCGTGGCCCAGGAACGGCACGAGCGTCAGGTGGACGAACATGCAGTTGTCCTTGCCGAGGTCGACGCGCAGCTGGCGCAGCGCCTCGAGGAACGGCAGCGACTCGATGTCGCCCACCGTGCCGCCGATCTCGGTGAGCACGAAGTCGACGTCCTGGGCCTCGGCCACCAGGCGGATGCGGTTCTTGATCTCGTCGGTGATGTGCGGGATCACCTGGACGGTGCCGCCGAGGTAGTCGCCGCGGCGCTCGCGCCGGATGACCGTGTTGTAGATGGCGCCGGTCGTGACGTTGGACCCGCGCGTGGTGTTGACGTCGGTGAAGCGCTCGTAGTGCCCGAGGTCGAGGTCGGTCTCGGCGCCGTCCTCGGTGACGAACACCTCCCCGTGCTGGAACGGGCTCATCGTGCCGGGGTCGACGTTGATGTACGGGTCGAACTTCTGGAGGGTCACGCGCATGCCGCGCGCTACGAGGAGGCGACCGATCGACGCCGCCGCGATGCCCTTGCCCAGCGAGGAGACGACACCCCCGGTTACGAAGATGAAGCGTGTGTCGGGGCGGCTGTGGGGCATGCGATCTACCTGGCGAATATAGAGGCGGACGAGGACGGAGGGACGGGCTGGAGGCTTCCACCCCGCTCGTTGCGGCAAACGGGAGTCATGCCGCCGCCAGCAGTTCTCTGGCGTGACGGCGAGCGCCCGCATCGCCCGAGTCCGCGCCCAGCATGCGGACCAGCTCCTCGACGACCTGGCCGCCGTCGAGTGCCTCGACGGACGTGCGCGCCACGTCGGTGGCGGCGTCCTTGGCGATGCGGAAGTGCTGCTCTGCGAGCGAGGCGATCTGGGGCAGGTGCGTGATGCAGACGACCTGGCGCCCGTCGGCGAGCGCCCGCAGCCGCTCCCCGACCGCCCGCGCGGTCTGGCCGCCGATCCCGGCGTCGACCTCGTCGAACACCAGCGTGCGGGCGCCTCCCGCGTCGGCCACGGTCATCAGCGCGAGCATCGCCCGGGACAGCTCGCCGCCCGACGCGGTCTCCCGCAGCGGCGCCGGCGGCACCCCCGGGTTCGGCGCGATGAGGAAGTCGACGCGCTCCGCGCCCGCGGGGCCGAACCCGCCGTCGCGCTCCTGGAGCTCGACCTCGAACGACGCGCCCTCCATCGCGAGCTGCTCGAGCTCGGCGAGCACCCGCTCGGCCAGTTTCGGCGCCGCGGCACGGCGGGCCTTCGACAGCGCCGCCGCCTGCTTCCGCTCATCCGCCTGGGCGGACTCGAGCGCGGCGCGAGCGTCCTCGAGCGCGGCCTCCGAGTTGTCGAGCAACGCGAGCTCCGAGCGGCACCGCTCCGCGTGCGCGATCACCGCCGCGACCGTGCCGCCGTGCTTGCGCTCGAGCCGGTCGTAGGACTCGAGCCGAGTCTCGACCTCCTCGAGCCGGCCGGGCTCGGCCTCGAGGCCCAGCTCGTAGGCGCGCAGCTCGCCACCCAGGTCGTCGGCCTCGATCCGCAGCGCGCGCAGCCGCTCCGCAAGCGCGTCGAGCTCCGGGTCGGCGCCGGTCACGGAGTCGGCCAGGCGCTCCGCCTCGCCGAGCAGCAGGGCGACGCCGGGGTCGCCCGAGGCGGGCGCGAGCGCCTCCGCCCCGCCGCCCGCCGCCGCGCGCAGCCCGTCGATCCGCTGGAGGCGCGAGCGCTCGGCGAGCAGCGACGCCTTGTCCTCCTCGCTCGGGTCGAGGACCTCGATCTCGTCGAGCTCGTAGGCCAGCAGGTCGCGGTCGCGCTCCCGCGCCCCGGCCCGCCCGCGCAGGCGGTCGAGCTCGGCCGCGAGCGACGCCACCCGGGCGTGGACCGCGGCGAACTCGTCGCGCGCCGCCAGGTGCTTGGGCCCGCAGAACGCGTCGAGCGCCTCGAGCTGCGCGGAGCCGAGCGTCAGCCGCCGGTGCTCGTGCTGCCCGTAGAACGCGACCAGCCGGCCGCCCAGCTCGCGCAGGTCGGCCGCGCTGGCGGACCGGCCCTGGACGAACGCGCGGGTCCGGCCCTCGGCGCCCACGCGCCGGCCGAGCACGATCTCGTCCTCCCCGTCGGGAAGGCGCTCGCGCAGGTCCGCCAGCTCCGGCGCGTCGAGCAGGCCCGGCGGCAGCGCGAACACCCCCTCGACATAGGCCTCGGCCGCACCGGGACGCACTATCCCCGTGCGGGCCTTGCCGCCGAGCAGCAGGTCGAGCGCGTGGGCCAGGACGGTCTTGCCCGCCCCGGTCTCACCCGTGATCGCGTTCAGGCCGGGCGCGAGCCGGAGCTCGGCCCGCTCGATCAGCAGAAGGTTCTCGACTCGCAGCTCAAGGAGCATGCGACCAGGAATAACAGCGGGTCAGGACGGAGCGGCCGCTCCGATGCGCTCCCGTGACACTCCCGTCACGGTCCCGGCACACTGTTTACGAAGTTGTTGCGAAGAAGCGTCCTGATCACCCTCGCCGCGGCCGCGTTGGCGGCCCCGTCCGCCGAGGCCGGACCGCTGAGCCAGGCGGGTCTCGTCAGCGTCCGCACGCACGATCGCACGATCGCGCTCGACCTCCGCTACGCGACCGACGACAACTTCACGGGCCGGCGCCTTCCGGGCTACTGCAAGCCGATCGCGGTCATCCGCCGGCCGGCGGCGCGCGCGCTCGGGCGGGTCCAGGAGCGGCTCGATAACCAGGGGCTTGGCCTCCTCGTCCACGACGCCTACCGCCCCGCCCGCGCCACCCGGGCGATGGTCCGCTGGGCCCAGACGACCGGGCACCAGTGGGTCATCGACCAGGGCTACGTGGCCCGGCGATCGAACCACAACCGGGGCGCCGCGATCGACCTCACGCTGGTCCGCCTGAGCGACGGCCGGCCGCTCGGGATGGGGACGGACTACGACGCGTTCACCCCCCGTTCCCACACCGCCAACGCAAGCGGCACCGCGCTGAAGAACCGCCTGACGCTGAAGCGGGCGATGGAGGCCTACGGCTTCCGCAACTACCGCAACGAGTGGTGGCACTACGACTTCCCGGGTGCCACCGGCCCGGCCCGCGACATCCCCCTGGGTTGTTGAACCGAGAACGGCTCCGAAAACCGAGCAGTCCAAGGACGCAGGAAGCGTGGCTTTGCGCTAGCAAGCGAGCGACCGAGGACGCCGGAATGCGACGGTTTGCAGGGGCCGCGTCCCGCGGAGATCAGTAGGCCAGACCGGCCGAACTTGTCGCGGAAGCGGTGGTAGAAGGTCGATCCGGGGATCTGGGCCAGCAGCGCCTGCTCGCGCGCGAACGAGACGTCGGTCGACTCGCCGGGCGGAAGGTCCATCACCGGCCGCCCGTCGGTCGTCACCCCCACCTCGTCACGGTCACTCAGGTTGAGGACGGTCAAGGCGTCGTCCGGCGCCACGACCAGCGCCCGCGCGGTCAGCGTGTGGGGCGCGATGAACGACACGACGAACCCCTCGACTCCCCAGGCCAGCACCGGCCCGCCGTTGGCCAGGTTGTAGCCGGTCGACCCGACCGGCGTGGCCACCACGAGACCGTCGCAACGGACCTTGCCGAGCTGCTCGTCCGCGACCGAGTACTCGAGCTCGGCGACGCGCGAGTCGGGCCGCCGGTGGAAGGAGATGTCGTTGACGCCGAGTCGGCGCTCGCCGTCGATCTTCACGGCTAGCGCGGGCATTCCGATCACGTCGAACTTGCCGCTGACGATGCGGTCGATGCCGTCGTCGACGCAGTCGTGATCGACCGACGAGAGGAACCCGATCGCCCCGAAGTTGAACGAGAACACCGGGACGTCGCGCCCCGCGAACAGGCGCATGGCGGTGAGGATCGACCCGTCGCCCCCGAGCACCACGGCCAGGTCGGTGTCGCCCAGCGGGTCGGTCCCGAGCACCACGCCCTCGCGCTCGGCGATCCCGTGCTTCTCGACCTCGGTGTGCGGCACCTGCACGTGGATGCCCTCCGCGACGAGCCGCCCGATGATCTGCTCGATCGCCGGGCCGGTGTCGGCGACGTTCTGGTGGCTGAACAGCGTCACGCGGTCGGGGCGGCTCACGGCTCGACCTCCCTCGCCGCCGCGTCGATGTCGGCCACGGCACCCTCGCGCCCGGGCTCGGCCAGCCAGACGAACGTCTCCTGGTTGCCCGCGGGGCCGGGCAGGCCGGACGACGCGAAGCCGAGGACAGAGGCGCCGAGCGACTCCGCGGCCCACGAGGCCACGTCCACCAGAGCGTCCCGGCGGTCGTCCGCGGATCGCACGACACCGCCCTTGCCGACCCGCTCGCGCCCGACCTCGAACTGGGGCTTGACCATCGCCAGGCAGTCCCAGCGCTCGGCCGCGCACGCCAGCGGGGAGGTCAGAGCCTTGCGCAGAGACACGAACGACACGTCCGCGACGATCAGGTCGGGGGCGTAGGGAAGCGCCCCGGCCTCCAGCGAGCGGGCGTTGACGCGTTCCAGCACGGTCACCCGCGGGTCGTTGCGGATCTTCCAGCTCAGCTCCCCGTAGGCCACGTCGACCGCCACCACCCGTGCCGCGCCCCGCTGGAGCAGGCAGTCCGTGAACCCGCCGGTGGACGCTCCCACGTCCAGGGCCAGCCGCCCCGCCGGGCTCAGGCCGAGCGCATCGAGCGCGTTCGCGAGCTTGACGCCGCCGCGTGAGACGTAGCGCGGCCCGTCGGCCACCGCCAGCGAGACGTCCGGGGCGACCATCTGCCCCGGCTTGTCCGCCCGCCGCCCGTCGTCGCCGAGCCTGACGTCGCCCGCGATCACCGCGGCAGCCGCGCGGGAGCGCGTCTCGAACAGCCCGCGGTCCACGAGCAGCGCATCGAGCCTCGACTTGGTGGCCATCGGGCGGGTCAGACTAGTGCGTGAGCGCGTCTCACCCGGCCTAACCGGCGCGTGTGACGGCAAACACACTTGGCCTGAGGCGACAGGGGTAGCTTGAAATCAAGTCGGCGCCAGCCACATATCCCGGCGCCGGCCACATCGGGGAGCTTCCCCCTCACCGATGCATACATACGCATTACTCCTCCCTCGAGCGACCCGCCACCGGCGGGTCGTTCGTCTTTCCGGCTACGTCTGAATGGCGCATACGGGGAGTACAGGTTCCGGACGCCGCGCCGACTACAGGTGCGTGGCGGCAGGAACAACCGAAGACGGAGACGCCGAAGGCATTCCCGGTCAGATCGCCTGCTCGATGGCGAGCATGGTCCTGCGCCAGGTGCGCGCGACGCTCGGCGGGGCAGCCGTCGAGGAAGTGGTCCGCCGGTCCGGCGTGCCGCACTCCGCCGACTACCTGGACGACGTCTCCAACTGGATCTGGTACGAGGAGGCGGTCGCGCTGTTCGAGGCCGCCGCGGAGCTGACCGGCGACCCCCGGATCGGGCTCCGGGCCGGCGAGCAGGCGGTCCGCCAGCACGCCGGCACCCCGGTCGCGACCCTCCTTCGCTCGCTCGGATCGCCCGAGGCAGTGCTCCAGCAGTGCGCGCTGGTCGCCACCAAGTTCAGCACCATCACCGCGATGGACCCGGTGGAGGTCGGCCCCGGCCACGCGTCAGTCGTGGCCACAGCGCGGCCGGGCTACGCCTCGCACCCGCTCATGTGCGACTTCCGCAAGGGCCTGCTGTCGCAGGCGACGCCGCTGTTCGGGCTGCCGGCCGCCCGCGTGGACGAGACGCAGTGCCGGCTGCGCGGCGACGAGCAGTGCCGCTACGAGGTCCGCTGGGATGCCGACGAGGCGGCCAGCGCGGCCGACCCGCACCAGCTCGTGACCGCCCTCGAGGCCCAGCTGGCGGCGATGGCGGAGCGCCTCGACAACATCTACGCGGCCGCCAAGGACCTGATCGCGGTCGACGACCTCGACGTCGCGCTGGCCCGCATCACGGAGCGCGCGGCTACCGCCGTCCGCGCCCCGCGCTACCTGCTGGCGGTCCGGACCGCCGACGGCGAGGTACGCGCCCACCACCGCGGGTTCGACGACGAGGACATCGACGCCGCCGCCCGCGACCTCCTCGCGGCGGACGACCCGGGGTCCGACCCCCGCCGGCTCGTCGCCGAGGTCGCCTCGACGACCCGCCGCCACGGCCGCCTGATGGCCGTCTCCCCCGCCGGGCTGTTCTTCCCGCACGAGCGCGAGCTGCTCGAGATCTACGCCAGCTACGCCGCGGCCGTGCTCGACACCGCGACCGCGCTGGAGGACTCGCGCCGCCAGCACAAGCACTCGCGAGCGCTGCTGGAGCTGTCCCAGGCGGTCGCTGCGGCCGGGCGCAGCGACGAGGTCGCCCAGAAGCTCGTGGAGGCGGTGCCGTCGGTCGTCGACTGCGACCGCGTGACGGCCTTCCTGTGGAGCGCCGACCACGCCGCCTTCATCTGCTCGGCGATGACCGGGATCCGCGGCCAGGCGCTCGAGCGGCTCCGCGCGCTCCAGCTCCGGCCCGGCACCACCACGACGCTGACGACGATGATCGAGACGCTCGACCCGTCGCCCGTCTTCCTCGACCGCGACACCGATGACCTGTTCGCCCGCAAGGTCATGGAGGAGCAGGGGGCGCTGGCGCTGATCGTCACGCCGATCGTCTCCCACGGGCACTTCTACGGGGCGCTCGTGGCCACCGCGGTCGAACGGCCCGAGCGGCTACGCCCGACCCCGGACCTCCTGGACCGACTGGCGGGCGTGGCGGCTCAGTCGGCCACGGCGCTCGACAACGCTCGCCTGATCGAGACGATGGCCCACCAGGCCGCGACCGACAACCTGACCGGCCTGCTCGGCCACCGGGCCTTCCATGAGGCGCTGGGTGGCGCCTTCAGCGGCGACGACGGCGAGCGGTTCACGCTGGCGACGATCGACATCGACGACTTCAAGCGTGTGAACGACTCGCACGGGCACCCGGTGGGCGACGAGGCGCTCTGCCACGTGGCGGAAGCGCTACGGGCGAGCGTCCGGGCGGAGGACCGCGTCTTCCGCGTCGGCGGCGAGGAGTTCGCGGTGCTGATGCCGGGCCTGTCCTCGACGGACGCGCTGCCGGTCGCCGAGCGCCTGCGCGCGGCGGTGTCGGCCACGGTGTTCGACCCGCCGCTGCGGATCTCGATCGGGCTGGCCTCGTGGCCCGCGGACGCCGGCGATCGCGAGAACCTCCTGCGCCGCGCCGACGAGGCGCTCTACGCCGCCAAGCGGAGCGGCAAGGACCGCACGGTCGCGGTAGCCCTCTAGGTCCGGCTAGCCCGGCTCAGACCAGCGCGGTGGAGCGGTCGAGGACCGCCTGCGTGACACGCTCGGCGATCGCCTCGGGGGTCAGGCCGACCTCCTTGCGCAGCAGCGCCGGCTTGCCGTGCGTGACGTAGCGGTCGGGCAGGCCGACGCGCATCACCCGGCACTCGCCCATCAGGTCCTCGTCGGACAGGAGCTCGACGACCGCCGACCCGAAGCCGCCGGCCAGCACGTTCTCCTCGATAGTCACGACCAGCTCGTGCTCGGCCGCGAGCGCGCGGACCAGCTCGGCGTCGAGCGGCTTCGCGAACCGCGCGTCCGCCACCGTGACCTCCAGGTCGTGCTGCTCGAGCAGGTCCGCGGCGCCGAGCGCCAGCGGCACGCCGTAGCCGTAGCCGAGCAGCGCCACGCGGCTGCCTTCCCGCAGCACCTCGCCCTTCCCGATCTCGATCAGCCTGGGCTCGGTCGGCACCGGCACGCCCTCGGCCTCGCCGCGCGGGTAACGGAGGCCGACCGGGCCGTCGTGCGCGATCGCGGTGTGGAGCATGTCGATCAGCGCCGCCTCGTCACGCGGCGCCATCAGCGTCATGTTCGGGAGCTGGCGCAGGTAGGAGATGTCGAACACGCCGTGGTGGGTCGGGCCGTCGTCGCCGACGAGGCCCGCGCGGTCCATCGCGAACACCACGTCGAGGCTCTGGAGCGCGACGTCGTGGACGATCTGGTCGAACCCGCGCTGAAGGAAGGTCGAGTAGATCGCGGCGACCGGCTTCATGCCCTGGAGCGCCATGCCGGCGGCCAGCAGGACCGCGTGCTGCTCGGCGATGCCGACGTCGTAGTAGCGGTCCGGCATCGCGCTCTGGAGCAGGTTCAGGCCGGTGCCGGAGTTCATCGCGGCGGTGATTCCGCACACGCGATCGTCGCGCTTCGCCTCCGCGATCATCGCCTCGCCGAAGACCGCGGTGTACTGCGGCGGCTTGGGCGGCTCGGACGGGCTCGCCTTCTTCTTGGGGGCGACCTTGCGGCCGGCGATCGAGGCGGGCTTGGCGGCGTGCCACTTCTCCATGCCCTCGAGGCCGCCGTCCTCGGCGGGGGCGAACCCCTTGCCCTTGATCGTCTTGCAGTGGACGACGACGGGCCGGTCGGCCTCGAGCGCCTCGCCGATCGCCTTGCGCAGCGCGCCGACGTCGTGCCCGTCGATCACGCCGACGTAGGCCAGGTCGAGCTCCTCGAACAGCAGGCCAGGCGCCCAGAACGCCTTGATCGACTCCTTGAGCTGAGGGCCGAGCCGCTCGAAGCGCTCGCCGATGCCGATCGGGAGCTTGGTCAGGCCCGTCTCGACGTCCTCGCGCGCGCGGTGCCACTTGGGGTTCAGCCGGACGCGGTTGAAGTAGCGCGACAGCGCCCCGACGTTCGGCGAGATCGACATGCCGTTGTCGTTCAGGACGATCACGATCGGGACGTCGAGCCCGCCCGCGTTGTGGAGCGCCTCGAAGGCGACGCCGCCGGTCAGCGCGCCGTCGCCGATGACCGCGACCACCTTGCCGTCGGTGCCGTGGCCGCGGCGCATGGCCTCCTTGAGGCCGACCGCGTACGAGATCGAGGTCGACGCGTGGCCCGCGCCCATGATGTCGTGCTCGGACTCGTGGATCGCGCAGAACGGTGCGAGCCCGCCGTACTTGCGGATCGTGGGCAGACGGTCGCGGCGGCCGGTCAGGACCTTGTGTGGGTAGGCCTGGTGGCCGACGTCCCACAGCACCTTGTCGGTGGGCGAGTCGATCAGCGAGTGGATCGCGGTGGCGATCTCGCAGGTGCCGAGGTTCGCGCCGAAGTGGCCGCCGATCTCGCCGATCGTGTCGATGATCAGCTCGCGAACCTCCTGGGCGACCTCCTGGAGCTGGTCGTCGTCGAGCTCGCGCAGGTCCGACGGCTGGTCGATCTGGTCGAGGAGGCTCATGAGGGGCGAGTGAGGATGTAGTCGGTGATGAGCTCGAGTGTCGCGGTACGGCCCCCCGCCTCCGCGAGTGCCGCTCGGGCCTTGCGGTGCGACTCCCCCGCGAGCTCCCGGGCCTGCTCGAGGCCGAAGACGCTCACGTAGGTGCGCTTGCCGTGACGCTCATCCGATCCCTGCGGCTTTCCGAGCTCTTCCTCGTCTCCGGTGACGTCGAGGATGTCGTCGACGATCTGGAAGAGGACGCCCAGTTCCGCAGCGAATCGGCGGTAGGCGATTGTGGCAGGTCCGTCTATGCCTGTCAGTAGCAGTACGCAGACGACCGAGGCCCCGATCAGCCGGCCGGTCTTCAGCTCGTGCAGGCGGCGCAGGCCCGCCGGATCCAGGTCGCCGGCGGCGGTGACGTCGACGTACTGCCCGCCGACCATGCCCCCCACTCCGGTCGACGTCGTCAGCTCGGTGAGCGCCGCGAGCAGGTTGGCGGGCTCGCCGTCCTGGCGCTGGAGCACCAGGCTGATCGCCTCCGCGAACAGGCCGTCGCCCGCGAGGATCGCCACGTCCTCGCCGTGCTTGACGTGCAGCGTGGGCTGGCCGCGGCGCAGGTCGTCGTCGTCCATCGCCGGCAGGTCGTCATGGATCAGCGAGTAGGTGTGGACGAGCTCGATCGCCGCGGCGAACGGCAGCACCTCGTCGGGCTCGCGGCCGAGCGCCTCCGCCGTGGCCAGCGCCAGGACCGGGCGGATCCGCTTGCCGCCCGCGAGCAGCGAGTAGCGCATCGCCTCGTCGAGCCCGGCGGTCGCCGGCTCCGAGGAGAACCGCAGGCCGGCCAGGTACGAGTCGACCCGCTGCTGGAGCGCGATCGGGTATGCCGCGTGGCGCGCGGTCGTGCTCAGAGGAGCTGCTCCTGGCCTGGCTGGTCGCCCGCCGGGCCGCTGCGAGCCTCGCGATCGAGCTGCCCGCCGACTCGCCCCGCCAGCTCGGCGCAGCGCTCGACGAGCTCGGCGGCCTCGCCCTGGTCGAGCTCGCCCTCGCGCAGGCGTGCAGCCGTCTGCTCGAGCTCGGCGACGAGCTCCTCGATCCCTGTGCTTGTCTCGTTCATGCGCCCGTTCCCGCCCTCTCCCTGTGTACGGCTCCCAGGATCCCGTTGACGAAGCCGGGCGCATCCGCGCCGCACAGCTCCTTGGCGAACTCGACCGCCTCGTCGATCGCGACCTCGTCAGGGACGTCGGCGCGGTGGAGCATCTCGAACAGCGCGACGCGCAGGATGCTGCGCTCGAGCGGGGCGATCCGGTCGAGCGTCCAGCCCTGCGACCAGCGCTCGATCAGGCCGTCGAGCTCGGGCTCCTCGCGGGCGACCCCGTCGGCCAGCTCGCGCGTGAAGGGGGTGGCGGTGCGGTCCACGAGCTCGTCCAGCGGGCGCCCGGTCACGTCGCGCTGGTAGAGCGCGACGACGGCGGCCTTGCGTTGCTCCGAACGGCGCATGGCGACGAGGGTAGCCCGTGCTCGGAGACCACGGAGGCGGCGTAGCCTGAATCCGTAATGCGCTCGAGCATGGTCCTTCTGCTCGCCGCGGCGATGGTCGCGGTCCTCCTGCTCGTCTACGGACAGGGGGATGACGACGGGCCTGCGCGCGCCTCGGCCGACGACATCGGCGCGCCCGTCGACCCGCCCGTCGTACTGATCCGCAGCGGAGTTCCGGTGAAGCGCTCCTGGGCCGAGCGCGCCTCTCGTGTGCCCGGCGTCGAGCAGGCGCTCTACGTGCGCCGCGGCCAGACGCTGCTGCGGCGGGTGACCCGGACCACCGGCGACGTGGTGCAGGAGGTCCGCCGGGGGTACGCGATCCCACTGGACACGCTGGTGGCGGAGCCGCAGCGCGTACGCGTCGATGCTGCCCCGGCCCGCGGCGTCGGCCGTGGCGGCCGTGCGCCCCGGTGAGGCGGTGCTGACGGAGTCGGCCGCACTGCGGCGCGGGGTCGACGTCGGCGGAAAGCTGGAGCTGGCCGGCGGCACGGTGTACGTCGGCGGCCTGGTCGACGACGCGTCGCTGAACGGCGCCGAGATGCTGCTCTCGCGGCCCGAGGCGGGCGTACAGCTCCGCGCCGGCCTGGTGCTGGCCCGGATCGACCGGCGCGGCGCCGACGGCCTGATCCGCGCAGCATTCGCGCGCGACCGGGCCGAGGTGCTGTGGCGCGGCTCCGCCTACGGCACGCGGCGCGGCCCGATCGCCCAGCCCGGTGACCTCAAGGCCCGCTTCGGCGAGGTCGCCGTACGGGTGCCGTTCGGGCGCGACTGGATCCGGCTCGACCCCGACTGGGTGAAGGCCAACATCGTCAAGGTCGAGCTGCCGATCCTCGGGCCCGTCCGGTGCAACAAACTGCTCGTGCCGATGCTGCGGCGGGCGCTCGGCGACCTGGAGCGGCGCGGGCTGGCGCGGCTGGTCGACCGAGGCGACTTCGCCGGGTGCTACGCGCCGCGCCGTATCCCGATCACGGGGTCGCTGTCACTGCACGCGCTGGGGCTGGCCGTCGACGTGAACGCGCGTCGCAACCCCTACGACCGGCCGAGCCGCCAGGACCGGCGGCTGGTGCGGACGATGGAGCGCGCACGGGTTCACCTGGGGCGGCGCGTGGCCGACCGTCAAGGACGCGATGCACTTCGAGTACCAGGGCGGCCGCTGACCGCCGGGCGAGTGGGACCTCTGGCCCGCGCGCCTACGCGCGCGAGACGTACTCGCCGCTGCGCGTGTCGACGCGGACCCGGTCGCCCACGTTGACGAACAGCGGCACGCGCACGGAGACACCCGACTCGAGCGTCGCGGGCTTGTCGCCGCCGCCCGAGGCCGTGTCGCCCTTCACGCCCGGCTCGGTCTCCGAGACCGCCATCTCGACGGCGCTCGGCACCTGGATGTCGGCCGGGCTGCCGTCGATGTAGAGGAGGTCGACCTCCTGCGACTCGAGGATCCAGTTGAGCGGCTCCTTCACCGACTCCTCCGGGATCGTGAACTGGTCGTAGGTCTCCGAGTCCATGAAGTGCGCGTCGGCGCCGTCCTTGTAGAGGAACTGCATCTTGCGCGTCTCGGTGCGGACCGGGCGGAACTTCTCGCCGGCGCGGAAGGTCTTGTCGATCACGTTGCCGTCGGTCGTGCGCTTGAGCTTGGTGCGGACGAACGCGGGGCCCTTGCCGGGCTTGACGTGCTGGAACTCGACGATCTTGAAGATCGTCCCCTCGACGTCGATGTGGGTGCCGTTCTTGAACTGGTTGGTGCTGATCATCGGGCGGGAAGGCTAGCCGCCTCCTCGAGCCTGAATACCTGCCAGGGCTCGGCGACGCCCCTGAGCTCGTGCTCGCCGGCGTCGCTGAATTCGAGGCCTGCTCCGGTCACGAGGTCCTTGACGGTTCGCGAGACCAGCACCTGGCCGGGGCCGGCCAGCTCCACGATGCGGGCCGCGATGTGGATGGCGATCCCGGCGACGTCGTCCTCCACCAGCTCGACCTCGCCCGTATGGACGCCGGCGCGGACCTCGAGCCCCAGCGCGTCGCCGATCTCGGCCCTGATCGTGCCTGCGGCCCGGAGCGCGGCCGCGGGGCGGTCGAAGCGGGCGAGCGTGCCGTCCCCGGTCGACTTGACCACCAGGCCGCGCTCGTCCTCGACGGCGCGCCTGACCAGAGCGTCGTGCCGCGTGAGCGTCTCGCGCCATGCGGCGTCTCCCATGGCGGCGGCCCGGGCCGTGGAGCCGACGATGTCGGTGAGCAGCACCGTGGCCAGGACGCGGTCGGGCTCGGCGTGCGAGCGGCTCCCGGTCACGAACTCCTCGATCGCCTCGACCACCTCGTCGCCGCCGTCCAGCCATGGCCAGTGGTCGGCCCCGCCCAGCTCGATCAGCCGCGCGTGCGGCATGCGGTCGGCCATCAGGCGCGCGCCCTCGACCGGGATGACGTCCCCCGTGCGGTGGAGCAGCAGTGTCGCCACGTGGATCGTCGGAAGGACGTCGCGGATGTCGATCGCGGAGTTCACCTCGAGCACGGAGACCGCCAGCCCGGGGCTGGCCGACAGACGCTCGAACTTCGCCCACCAGCGCCGGAAGTCTTCGTCGCCGATCCGGTTCGGCGCGAGCAGTGTCAGGCTCACGCCCTCTCCCCAGGCTCCGCGGACGGCGGCGCGGAAGTCGGTGAGCACACCGGGGTCGAACCCGAACGGGTAGTCGTCCGCCACGGCGCTGCGCGGGTACGCCCCGTAGAGGACCAGCCGGCGGACCTGGTTCGGATGGGTCGCGGCGAACAGCGACGCGATGGTCGCCCCCTCGGAGAACCCGAACAGGACGGGACGTCGGCAGCCGGCGGCGGAGAGGACGGCCGCCAGGTCGTCGAGCCGGGGCTCGAAGTCCGGGGCCTCCAGGACATGGTCCGACATCCCCGTCCCGCGCTTGTCATAGACGACCACGCGAGCGAACGCCGCGAGCCTGCCCATGAAGCGCCGGTAGCCGGCGTGCTCCCAGGCGAACTCGAGGTGGGAGACCATGCCCGGCACGATCACCAGGTCGATGGGCCCGTCGCCGTAGACCTGGTAGGCCAGGCTCACCTCGCCGTTCCACGCGTACTGGGTCTGCGGCCGCACGGAGGACATCTTCCGATCCTCACACCGATGCGCTGGCGCTTCAACCGAGGCCGCGTTCGGGAATCGGCTTTCTCGGTACAACTCACCCGCAAGTCACCGCCGACAGGGGGAGCCGCACATGGACGAGGTACCGACCCGCATGCATGTCGAGGCGCACGTGAAGGCCGTGCTCGAGGGCGACATCGACACGGTCACCAACGACTTCGTCCCTGACATGCGCGACCAGGTGCAGGACGCGGCGGCCCAGTTGCCGCAGCCGACCACGAACGCCGACGTCGAGAAGCTCGACATGCACGAGGACCACGCGATCGCGCGGATCAGGTACTCGAACGACGAGGCGTCGATCGCGCTGCGCACGCGCTGGGAGGAGCACGGCGGACGGCCGATGATCGTCGAGGTGAGCGAGGCCGACTAGCCGGGGCCGCCGGCGGCAATGGGCTCGCGACGCCTGATCACCATCCCGATCAGCCACTACTGCGAGAAGGCGCGGTGGGCGCTCGAGCGCGCCGGGCTCGACTACGCCGAGGAGCGCCACGTCCAGGGCGTTCACCAGGTCGTGGCACGGCGGACGGGCGGCGGGTCGACCGTGCCGGTGCTGGTCGCGCCGGAGGGTGTCCTCACCGAGTCCGAGCAGATACTCGAGTACGCCGACGAGCGGATCGACGACGATGCGCGCCTGTTCCCGCTCGATCCCGGCCTGCGGCGCGAGGTCGAGGACCTGAGCCGCGACCTCGACGAGCGATTCGGGCCGGCCGGGCGCCGGCGTGATGTACGCGCACATGTTCGAGCAGCGCCGGCTGATGCTGCGCGTCAACAACCAGGGTGTTCCGACCTGGGAGCGGATCGCGATGACCGCGCTCTGGCCCGTGGCCGTTCGCTGGGGCAAGCGCGAGCTGGGCGTGGGGCCCGACACAAAACGGGAGGACGGTCGGGTGGTCCGCGAGGTGTTCGACCAGATCGCCGCTCGTCTCGCCGACGGCGGGCCGTACCTGTTCGGCGACCGGTTCACGGCCGCCGATCTGACGTTCGCGGCGCTGTCGGCCGCCGTGATCGTCCCGCCGCAATACGGGGTGTCGCTGCCGCAGCCCGACGTGCTTCCTCCCGAGACGGCCGGAATGGTGCGGAGCTTCCGCGAGCACCCCGCGGGTGTGTACGCGATGGGCCTGTTCGAGACCCACCGCCGGGCGACGGCCTGAGGCGGGTCAGGTCAACGGCGTCTTGCCAGCCTGGCGCGCTACTGCGAGAGTCCGCGCCCGATCGCGATGCGCTTCCTGAACTGGCTCTACGACCTGTACGTCACGTTCACGTACACGAACTGGCTGCGACCGCGGGCGCGGCGGGGCGCGCGGCTGCTCAAGAAGGGCACGCAGAGCCGCGGCACGCATCGCCGGGATCCGGGTGCGCTCCAGCGGCGACGCGACGTCGAGCAGCACGCAGTACGAGTTCGCGGTCGACGTGACCCCGGCCGCCGGCGAGCGATTCCGCGCCGGGATGCGCCAGAGCCTGCTGCACAAGGACCACGTACGGCTCGGCCAGTCCGTGCCGGTACGCCACCGCGACGGCGGGCACCCGGCGATCATCGACTGGCCGGAGATGCTGCGCCAGTGGGGGCTGGACGGCGCCGACGTGCACGAGATGGGCTGGAAGCCGTTGCGCCGACCGCCGGAGGACGGCATCGACGACACGACGCTTCCGCGCCTGAAGGGCGACCGCACCACCGGCACGGTCCTCAGCGCGACGCGGCTGGAGCTCCCGATCGGGCGTGTCCGAGAACTGGGACATCGTCCTCGACTCGCAGCGGCGGGCAGGTCCTCGCGAAGCGCGAGTACGTCCCGGTCTACGCCCGCCACCTCCTCGAGCCGGGGCTGACGCTGCCGATCGCCGTCGAACGACGGCCGCGCGCACGTCGACTGGCCGGCCGCCGTCGAGGCGCGGCCCGGTAGCGCCGACCCGCCCGCGGAGGCGGCGCGCCGGCCGGAACGACCGGCGGCTCCCGCGATGAGCGCGGCCGCCGAGACCCCGTGGGAGGAATCGCCCGCGGCCGCGCCGGAGGTCAGCCCTCTCGGCGGCGTGTCGTTCGACACCTGGGTGGCCGTCGAGGCCGGGCTCGTGCGCGACCGCGTGGCGCCGGCCGACTACGACACCTACGCCCAGCGCCACGGGGTGCCGGCGGGCGGCTGGGCCGCGGCCTCGGCAGCCTGGCACCAGCGCACGACCTCCGACTGGCGGGTCGGCGCGCGCTTCGGCGAGGCCTACGAGGCCGCGCTCAAGGGCAGGCGCTAGCCCTCGCGCAGCCGCTCGACGCCGTCGAGCAGCGTCCAGTTGGCTCGCAGGACCTCGCGCGCGGAGGCGATCAGCTCGTCCTCGTCCACCGCGCCCGACTCGACCTGCTCCTCGAGGAAGCGACGGTGCGACTCGGCGTGCTCGTGGTCGAGCGTCGCGTGGATCGCGAAGTAGTCGGTGGCGGGGCCCTCCTCGTAGCCGTACAGCTCGACCAGGCCCTGCTGCTTGACGGCCGAGATCTGCGGCTGCGCCGACTCGATCGCGTAGAGCGCCGCGAGCGTGTTGCTCACGTCGCGACCCTCGCCCGCCCATGCGGCCGCGCACAGCTCGGTCTCGGCGACGGGCTCCGCGCCCGAGTCGCCGCCGGTCGCGGCGACGAACCGGTCCCACAGCTCGACGTGCGCGGTCTCCTCGGCCGCGTGATCCTCCAGGTGCTCGCGCAGCGCGCCGTCGGCGGCCGGTGCGGCCTTGCGCGACGCCGCGGCCAGGGCAACCACGGCATGGCGGTACTGCCCGGAGTACGTCGCGAGCTCGTCGCGGGTCAGCTCGCCGTTCGACCAGCGAACGTAGAACGGGTGCTCGAGCACGTCGTTGTCGGACCGGACGGTCTCCAGGCGGTCCCAGAACGTCATCACAGGGGGCTCCTCGTCGGATTGCAGGGCGGCCTAGCTGGATCCTAGTGAAGCGGGTACTTCGGCAGGGGTCGCGGCCCGGCTCGGGAGACATCGCGATAGAACCGCTGCCATGCCTTCGCTCCGCCCGGCCCTCGCCGCCTACCGCCGCACCGGCGCGGACCTGCCCTGGAGCGACCCGCTCGCGCCGCACGGCGTCGCGATGGAGGGGTGGTTCTGGCGGATCACAGACTCCGCGACCGGCCGGGTGGCGGTGGCCCTGTGCGGCTGCTGTCGCGGCGACGCCGGCGAGTGGACGCTCGTGGGGCTCGCGGCTGCGCCCGACGGCGTCGTGCGCAGCGGGATCTTCCCCGCCGCCGAGATCGGGGACGACGGCCGGTCCCTCGAGGTCCCGGGCGGCGTGCTGCACGCCCGCCCGGACGAGCTGACCGTGACGCTGGGCGCCGATGCCCGCCTGCACGCGCGGTTCGAGTCCCCGGCGCCGTGGCCCCACCGCGCGTACGGCGGCCTCGGGCTGGGCCACGTGGTTCCCGCCCTCGGCCAGTACTGGCACCCGCACGTGCTCGGCGCGCGGGTGGACGGGCGCGCGACGCTCGGCGATCTGGACTGGGCCTTCCAGGACGCCCGCGGCTACGCCGAGAAGAACTGGGGCGGCGGCTTCCCGCGCCGCTGGTGGTGGGGGCAGGCCAGCGGTCTCGGCGACGACGCGGACGCCTGTGTGGCGTTCGCCGGCGGCGAGGTGGCGGTCGGCCCGGTCGCCGTCGCGCCGACCGCGCTCGTCGTCCGCATCGACGGCCGGCTGCTGCGGATGGGACTGCCCCTGGCGCACGTCGCGGCGGACACCGGCGACGGCACCTGGCGGGTGCGCGCCCGCTCGCCACGCCACAGGGTCGATATCGAGGGCGACGCCAACGGCAGCCTCCCCCACACCCTGCCCGTGCCCATCCCCGGCGAGCAGCGGCTGGTCGACGGCCCCGCCCAGCACTTCACCGGGCGCCTGAGCGTCGACGTGCGCCGCGGCCGCCGGCTCGTGTTCAGCGGGCAGTCCGAGCTGGCGGCGCTCGAGCGCGGCGACCTGTCGGCCGCCGCGAGCTAGGTGTCCTAGAGGTCGAGCCCGGCCGGCAGCCGGCCCTCGTCGTGCAGCTTCTCGAGGTGCGCGTCGAGCGTCATCCCGGCGGCCTGGCGCAGCACGGGCGCCTCGTCGAACGGGACCTCGTCCCACGCGCTGTCGAGCAGCTCGTCGCGGGTGCGCGCCCCGCCCTCGATCGCCGCCAGCACGCGGCGCTCGCGCTCGAGCCGGTGCTCGAGGTACTCGTCGATCTTCGCCCGCGGGTCCCAGACGAACGGGCCGTGCCCCGGCGCGATCACCTCCAGGTCGAGCTCGCGCAGCCGCCGCAGCGAGTCCAGGTAGGCGCCCATGCCGCCACCGCCCGGGCTCACGAACACGCTGCCCGCACCCAGCACCGTGTCGCCCGCGAACAGCACTCCGCGCCGGAGCAGCGACACGTGGTCGGGAGCGTGCCCCGGCGTCGGGATCACCACGAAGGGCCCGACTTCGCCCTCGCCGGCCGGGCGCACCGCCTCGACGCCCGTCCGGTCGGCGAGCGCGGGCGCGCCCTCCGAGTGGTCGGGGTGGTCGTGGGTCAGGACGATGCCGGCGACCGCCCCGCCGGCGGCCTCGACCACCGCGTCCAGGTGCCGGGGATCCGCCGGCCCCGGGTCGACGACCCAGCCCTCGACGACGTAGGTGTTGGTGCCGTCGAGCGTGTAGGGCGACGGGTTGTCCGCGCGCACGCGGATCACTCCCTCGGGCTGCCGGTCGTCCATCCCGGAATCTTCCCATCACTGGCTGCGCGGCCAGTTAGGGTTGCGCGATGGACGACGAGCTGATGTTCCTTCCCGCGCTCGAGCAGGCACGCCTCGTGCGGGACGGCGAGGTGAGCGCGCGCGAGCTGGTCGAGGCGTCGCTCGACGCGATCGAGGCCCTGAACGGCGAGCTGAACGCGTTCGTGCTGGTCACGGCCGAGCAGGCGCTCGCGGCGGCCGACAAGGTCAAGCCCGGCGATCCGCGGCCGTTCGCCGGCGTCCCGATCGCCATCAAGGACCTCATCGCCCTGACCAAGGGCGTGCGCACGACGTTCGGCATGAACGCAGCGCACGACTACGTGCCCGACCACGACACGCACACCTACCGGCGGCTGTGCGACGCGGGGCTGATCATGGTCGGCAAGACCAACACCCCCGAGCTCGGGATCCTGCCCGTCACCGAGCCGCACCGGTTCGGCCCGACGCGCAACCCGTGGGACACCAGCCGCACGCCGGGCGGGTCGTCCGGGGGCAGCGCGGCGGCCGTCGCCTCCGGCATGACCGCTATCGGCTACGCCAACGACGGCGGCGGTTCGATCCGCATCCCCGCGGCGTGTTGCGGCCTCGTCGGCCTTAAGCCCTCGCGCGGCCGCGTCTCCCCCGGGCCGACCTGGACCGAGCTCGTCGCCGGGTTCGCGATCGAGGGCGTCGTGACCCGCACGGTCGCCGACACCGCCGCCGCGCTCGACGTGATGGCCGGCCCCGAGACGGGTGACCCGTACTGGGCCCCGCCCCCGTCTGCCCCGTTCGCCGAGGCCGCGGGCCGGGATCCGGGCAAGCTGAAGGTCGCGTTCTCGACCGAGTCGCCGAACGGCGTCCCGGTGGACGACGACTGCGTCTCCGCCGTCCGCGAGGCGGCCGAGCTACTCGAGTCGCTGGGCCACCAGGTGGACGAGCGCAGCTTCGACTTCGACGGCGAGCGCTATGTCGAGAACTTCGTCAAGGTCTGGCTGGGCGTCACCGGAGACGAGTTGCGCGACTACGAGGAGCTGTTCGGCCGCACGGTCGACCGCGACGAGCTCGAGCCGCTCACCCGGGCGATGGTCGAGACCGCCGACCAGGTGACCGCCACCGACTACCTGCACGCGCTCGGCTGGCTGCGCAAGCTCTCGCGCCAGGTCGTCTCGATCTGGGACGAGGTCGACGTCGTCCTGACTCCGACGCTCGCACGACCGCCGATCCCGATCGGCGAACTCGAGCCCGCCGAGGGCGAGCCTGCGATCCAGATGCTGCTGAACTCGGCGAACTGGGTGCCGTTCACGCCCGTGTGGAACGTGACCGGCCAGCCCGCGGTGTCCGTGCCGCTGGTCGAGTCGCCGGACGGCCTGCCGATCGGGATCCAGCTCGTGGGCCGCCCGGCGGGCGAGGAGATCCTGATCTCGCTGGCCGCGCAGCTCGAGCAGGCCCGGCCCTGGGCCGGTCGCCGGCCGGGCCTCCTCCAGGCGTAGGCGGCGCGCAAAGCACATCCCGCGCTCAACCCGCGGCGCCCGCGTGCCGAAACGAATCCCGTGGTGAGGGGGTTCGTGACCGAGCCGGAAGCGGGTACCGGGTGATCGCCCGTCTGCGCGCATTCGAGGTCGGCGAGGAAAGGCGCCTGGCCGGCATCGTGGCCGGGCTGCTGTGGATCTCCGCCGCGGTCACGATCGTGGCTCTGCGTGCAGCTCCCCGGCATCCCGCACGAGCACTGGCGGGCTGTGGCGGCGATCTCGGTCGGGTCGATCGCGTGGGGCGTGGCGTGCCTGACGGTCATCCCCTGGGAGCGCGTCCACCCGATCGTCTCCCACTTCTCCTGCTTCATGGGCTTCCCCTGCACGGCGGTCGGCGTCGCGCTGACCGGCGGGGCCGACTCCCCGGCGCACCTCTACCTGTTCTTCATCGTCGGCTACGTCAGCTACTTCTACGCGCCGCGCGAGGCCGTCCCGTACCTGTTCGGCTGCATCGTCGTCACGGCGCTCCCCCTCTACTACGACTCCAGCGCGATGTCCGGCGGCTTCCTGGCCGAGGTGCTGATCCTGACGCCGACCTACCTGATCCTCGGTGGCTTCATCAGCGTGGGCAAGCGCAGGCTGATCGAACTGCGCGAGGAGGCGCACCAGCTCTCCCTGCGCGATCCGCTCACCGGCCTGCACAACCGACGGGCGCTGGTCGAGCTGCTCGAGCGCCGGCTGGCGCAGGGCACCGGGCCGACCGCGCTGCTGTTCGTCGACCTGGACTACTTCAAGGACGTCAACACGATCTACGGCCACCCCGTCGGAGACCGGGTGCTGTGCGAGACCGCCGACGCCCTGCGCGCGGCCGCTCGTCCCGGCGACATGGTCGCGCGGCTGGGCGGCGACGAGTTCGCGCTCGTGCTCCCTGACGCCGAGCGGCGCGACACGCTGAACGTCGCGCACCGGGTGCTCGCCGAGGTGCGCGATGCCGGGCTGCGGATCGAGCTGAACAAGCTGACCGTCACGGCCAGCGTCGGGTTCGCGATCGCGCCGTACGACGGCGGTGACGCGCCCGGGCTGATGGCCGCCGCCGACCTGGCGCTGCGCGGGTCGAAGGTGGGCGGCAAGGACCAGGCGCGTTCTGCGCTCGACGGTCCCGCCGAGCCGCTGCGCGCCTGAGCGTTACACCGCCGCGGTGCGGGCCGCGCCCAGGTGCTCGTCCAGCTCGGCCACCTTCTGCGTGTCGAGGTGGACCCTGTGCTCGACGATCCGGCCGAGCCGCATGTGGACGAACTCCATGCCGGCGTTGCGGTACTCGAAGCCGTCGGGGGCGATGATCCGGTCGGTGAACGTGAACATCACGCGCATGTTCCAGGGCGGACCCGCGACCGCGACGTCACCCACGACGAAGGTCGGGTGCAGCGCGGTGAAGCGCTCGGCCCAGGCGCGGATCGCCGGCTTGCCCCGGTGCTCGCCGCTCCAGGAGCTGTCGCCGGGGAAGACCATCACCGCGTCGTCGGCGTACGAGCCCATCAGCTTGTCGACCTCACCTCCCGCGAGCTGCTTCTCCAGCCTGCGCAGTGCCTGCCTGACGATCCACGAGTACATGCACGTCTCCCGCTGTCGATGCCTACGAGTGGTACGAGCGACTCAGGCGAACACGGCCATCGTGGCCGTGAACCCGTGCAGGAAGTTGCGGCGGCCGACCGGGCCTATCTCCCCCGCGCAGAAGAAGCCGGCGGCGGGCGCGCCGGCGAACGCGTAGTCGAGCGCCGACGCGTCGTGGTCCTCGACGCCGAACATGCCGGCGCCGCGTCCGTTGCAGGTGAAGAGCAGCGCGCCCGCCGGCGGATGGCGCAGCTCGCGAAGCTGGCCGTCGAGGACGGCCCGCAGGTCGTCGTCCGCCGAGTCGCCGTCGCGCACCTGGAGCCGGACGGTCTGCCCGACCCGCACCCGCTCGCCGACGGTGATGGTGCCGGCGTCGTCGTCGACGTCGAGGAGGCCGCGGATCAGGAAGTCGCCGCGCTCGTACTCGGGCTGGTTCGGGTCGATCACGATGCCGAGCAGCAGGCCGCCTGCCGCGAGCCTGCGCTCGGAGGCGTCGAGCTCGGCGATCGCCTCCTTGATCCGCTCGAGCGCCGGCCGGCTGGCGAGCTCCTCGATCACGTTGTCCTCCCCCGCGGTGATCACCATCTCGGGGCCGATCGGGCGGGCGCCCTGCGAGACGCAGGGCCGGACGTCCACGCCGCGCAGAGCCACGCCGACCGCGCCCTCGTGCTCGACGCGGTCGTCGTGCATGAGCACTCCCAGACCGGGCCCTCCGCCCGCGCTGGCGACGCCGCCGATCACCGGAAGGCCGGGATGCTCGACCGCGAGCTGGGCCAGCAGCGACTCCACCGGGAACGTGTAGGGGTCGGCCAGCAGCAGCATGGCGTCCGCCTCGTCGAGGACGGGCATGCCCGGCCACCGCGACCGACTCGCCGGCCTCGACCGCCTCCAGGTGGAACGTCTCGACCGCGCCCCCGTTCGCGAACGCGGCCGCCCAGACCGCCACCCCGCCGGACTCGACCTCGTGGCCGTCGCCGACGACGCCCTGCGCGCCGCAGCCGATGAGCGCCCCGCCGCCGAGCCGCTCGGCGACCGCGGCCAGGCCGTCGTCGGCGTAGTCGAGGTTGTCGCGGCCGGCGAATACCGCGATCAGGTCGGCGGGCGCCCCGCCGAGCCGCAGCGCAGCGCGCGAGGCCGCCTCCGCGAACGCGTCTACGCCGCTGTCGCGGCGGGCCAGTCCCGCTCCGATCCGCGTGGTCACCAGCTGGAGTGTGTCACCCGAGCTCGAGCTGTTGGCGCGGCGGGTCGGGCGGCGGCGCTCCATCCTGGCCCATCAGGATGCGGAAGCGCTGCGCCGCGCTCGGGGCGTCGGCCCCGCGGTTGTTGTTGAAGAGCGCGTGCGTCTCGCCGGCCTGCTCGGCCAGGGACTCGACGCGCTTGCCGATCTCGCCTAGCTCGTCCTCGCTGTAGTCCCAGTCGAAGCGCTCGGCGACCGACTTGCCCTTGAGGTAGCCCTCGGTGTTGCGGCCGTGCATGCGGATGTAGGCGAGCTCGCTGTTGGTGACCGCGTCCACCGGCGGCATGATCGGGATCTCGTCGCCGGGCGGCGCGTCGACCGCCACCCAGGCCGCGCCCCGGTCCTCGTACCAGCCGAGCGTGTCCTCGATGCGCTTGTCGCGAACCCAGCCGCGGTTGCGCAGCTCGATCGCGAGCGGGTGCGGGCGCAGGCGCTCGACCAGGCTGTCGAGCTCGGTCAGGTCGTTGTTCCGGGGCGAGAACGCCGGCGTCAGCTGGAGCAGGAACGCTCCGAGCTTGCCTGCCTGCCGGAGCGGCTCGACGGCCTCGAGCAGCGACTCGACCAGCGCCGCCTCGAGCTTCGGGGTGAGCACGACACGGCCGCGGCCCTCGGTGTCGGCGGACTCGCGGAGCGCGGGCGGCAGCGACTTCAGGTCGGCGTGGTGGCGCGAGAGGAGGCGGTGGAGCTTCACGTCGAACGTGAAGTCGTCCGGCGTGACCTGAGCCCAGCGCGCGACCGTGCCCTGATCGGGGACCGCGTAGAAGCTGGAGTTGACCTCGACGGCCTCGAACCGCTCCGCGTACCACCCGAGCCGGTCGCGGGCGGGCATCCCCGGCGGGTACCACTCCTCCACGAAGCCGGGGTCGGCCCAGCTCGAGGTGCCGATCAGGATGCGGCCCACCATGCCGGGCACGGTAGCGACCCAAGGTCCGCTGATGGCCGACCCCAGGAATCCGCGCTTGACCGCCGGGCCGGCCGGGTGCGAGCCTGCCTCGCCCGTGATCCGGCTGTACGCCATTCCCTGGTCCACGAACGTCGAGCGCGTGTCGCTCGCGCTCGCCCACAAGGGCCTCGACGCCGAGGTCGTGATGCTCGACCCGGCGGACCGCTCGCGCGTCGTCGAGCTGAGCGGGCAGGACCTGGTGCCGGTGATCGAGCACGACGGCCGGGTGGTGGCGGACTCGCCGGCGATCCTCGAATACCTGGAGGAGCTCCAGCCGGAGCCCGCGCTGTTCCCCGCAGACCCTGCCCGCGAGGCCGAGCTGCGCGTGTTCGTCGACTGGTTCAACCGCGTCTGGAAGGTCGCGCCCAACGCGATCGCGGATGCGATCGACGACGGGGCCGCCGACCCGCAACTCACCGCCGAGCACGCGTCCGCGATGGCGGGAGCGCTCGACCTGTTCGACGCGCTCCTCGCCGGCCGCGACTACCTGTTCGGCGCCGAGCTGTCTGCCGCCGACCTGGTCGTCTTCCCGTTCGTGAAGTACGCGACGATCGCGCCCGCCGCGGACGACGACGAGACGTTCCACCACGTCCTCCACAACCACCAGCGGATCGGCGACTCGCACCCACGCCTGGCGGCGTGGATCGAGCGGGTCGACGCCCTGCCGCGGACGCCTGGCGCCTAGCCGCTCGCCGGGGCGAGCCTCGCGCCGCTCAGCAGCCGTTGCGGCGGGTCGCCTGCTCCACGAAGCGGGCGGCGGCGGCGAAGACAGTGAGCGCGCGAGCGGCGAGCGGGTCGCGGCGCGCTCCGCCCCGCGCGCTGTGCCGCCGGGCGCCGGTGGCGACGACTCCCTCGGCGACGTACTTGTAGCGAGCAGGCATTGCGCAAGAGACTATAAGTGTTCGGCCGGAATGCTCGCAGTCTGGCGCGTGATCGCTCGCATGGCCGCTCCCGTAGCGGGGTAGAGAGACCGCGTGAGCAGCACGTCCCGAAACGAAGCCTGGTTCGACGCCCGGCCCGAGGCGATCTGGCGCTACATCGGCGACGCCCGCACCTACCCGGACTGGGTGGTCGGAGCCGCCGAGTCGCGCAAGGTCGACCCGGAGTACCCCCGGCCGGGCGCCACCCTCCACCACACTCAGGGCATCCCGAAGATCGGCCTGAAGGACACCTCGACCGTGGTCGAGGCCGATCCGCCGCGTCACCTCGAGCTCGAGGTCCGGATCCGCCCGTTCGCTGTCAACGGAGTCCGGTTCATTCTCGAAACCAACGGCAACGGCGACGGCCGCACTCACGTGACGATGCTGGAGTGGCCGAAGTACGGGGTGGTGTCGCGGCTGATGGGTCCGCTGTTTGCTCCAGCTCTGAAGCTGCGAAACGCGGAGACGCTGCGGCGTCTGCGCAATCTCTCCGAGGGCTAGGACGGCGGCGCCGACCGCTGCGTGGGGCGGCGGGGATAGCGGCGGCTCGCTGCGAAGCTCGGGTGAAGTTGAGTCGCGCCGCGCGTCCGGCAGAGCGCGGGCTGAGCCTACGGCCCGCCCATCCCCATCCCGTCGTGCATCGCGGGCGCGCCGCGGTCCGACCCGGGGACGGTGAGCCCCGGGATGGCGGCGGGCGCGGCGACCAGCAGCACACCGAGCACGAGGAGAAGAGCCGCCGTTCCGTACGTCGCCACGCGCTTCCACGGCAAGGTCTTCTCTACAGAGATGAGGGCCGCCACGAAGGCCATCCAGGCGAGGCTCATCACGCCCAAAGCGAACAGCGCGGCCATGAGCGCCCAACAGCAGCCGAGACACCACGCGCCGTGCCGTATGCCCATCTGAAGCGCGCCAGACATGCCGCTGCGCCATGCGCCGAGCAGGAACCCGAGTGGGCTGCGGCACTTGCTCAGGCAGACGTCCTTCAGTGGGGTCAGCTCGTAGACCGCGGCGACGAGCACGACGCCGGCCGCCACCCACTGGCCGGCGCGATCCCACGCGAGCTCGGGCCCGAGCGCTGCACGTATCGCGTCGAAGAGCCCGTAGGCCACGAGCCCGGCGCCGTCCAGACGAGCAGGTAGCCGGAGGTGAACACGAGCGGCGCGGCGTGCGGCTGGCGGCGTGCCATGCGGGCGTACAGCGCGACGGTCGGCGAGACCGCCGGGAACATCATCGCGGCCATCATCACGACCCAGACGCCGAGGAACCAGCCCAGTTCACCGAGATTTGTGCCCGGCCCCGCGTCCATTCCGGCCATGCGATCCGCGGTAGACCACCAGGCGACGCCGCCGAGTGCGACGAGAAGCGCGACGAGCCCGAGCCGGGCGCGAACCGCGGCGAACGCCGGCAGGAGTCCTTCGCGCTCGGTGCGCGCGGCGTTGCCCGGGAGGGCGCTCACCTTAAGCGGCCCAGGAGAACTCGGAGTACGACAGACCGGTCTTGCCCTCGTACTCGATCCCGAAGGCGTTGATCCGTGAGCGCTTGGCCTCAGCCATCGTCAGGTCCGAGCCGACCGGATGGAACATCCCGTCGAACTTGATCGGCTCACCGCTCTCGACGCCGAAGGGCACGATGTCCTCGATCTCGAAGTCGATCACGTCACCCACCCGCACGCTGTGGCGAAGCGCGTCGTCCTGGACGTCGAAGGAAGCGCGCTCGGCGCCGAGCACCTCCCCGATCAGCGGCGCGAGGCCCTCCATCGGCCCGCCCGCCTGGCCCGTGAATATCCCGCCGAGCTTCTCGAACTGTTCGTCGCTCGCGTCGTCGTCGACGAACATCCCCACGCGCCAGTTGCCCTCGGTCATCACCTTCGGCGTGTCGGCGATCAGGGCGACCTTGCGGCCCGACAGGTCGACTCCGTCCGACTCGCCGTCACGAATATTGAAGACGAGCGTCACGCGGCAGTAGTCGTACGTGGCCCCGTGGTCGAACGAGAGGTTGCACGGGCACATCAGCTCGCACGAGCACGTCTCCGTGTAGCTGCCCTTCAGGCTCCAGGCCATTCGCCCCTCCTCTATTGGGCTCGCAGCGATTCTCTCCCACGCGAAGACACCGAGTCAACCTCCGGGCTCGGACACGTACGCGGCGCGCGTATGTGCCGGTCAGGCGCGGTGGCACAAGAGCCCGCCCCGAACGCACGTCTTGGTGCGGGGGGCAGCGACAGGCGCTGTCCCCACGATTTGACACACGCCGCGCTTTCGCGTTGGACGAGAAGCAGAAGTGCTCCTTCGCATAGAAAGCAGGAGCGAAGAGGCGACGTGCGCCGGAGTCGGAGACTCGAGAACCTGCCGCCTGGCGAGGCTCCCGCATCGCGGAAGCCTCGCCGAAAGCAGTTGCATCCGCTGCCTCTAGGGGCAGGGCGCGCCCTGCGACTTGGGCGGCTTGCAGGACGTGCTCGTTCCGGGCTCCTGTGGCTCGGGCGAGAAATTCTTCGTGTTGCCCTGCGTCTGCGTGTCGGTCGTCGTTCCGACGCCCGCCTGGTTGTTGCCGGGCCCCTCGAACGTCGTGCAGTTCACGGTCCCCTGCGTCTTCGTGCAGTTGTCCGGCAGCGGCGCACCACTGGACCCGAGTGGCACGACCGCGAGACCGATCGCGAGTAGCGGTACAAGTGACCAACGCTTGAGCGTTCGCTTGAACGTCCGCATTGCTCAACCTCCCTGCTCGTGGTCGACCTGCACGGCACGCCGCCTCCCGAAAACGCCCTGCCCGTTCACGTCGACCGGTTTGAGCCAGTCCGTCCGCCGCTGTTCGCGTGTCCGTCCCGGCCCGTGAGCATGTAGCAGTACCACGTTCCGCTACCCCGAACGCCGAGTGGGCGCGTAAGGCGAAGAGGACGGGATTCCTGGCGCGAAGCACGCCCGCCTCATAAGCTGCGCCGCCCTCCATCGGGTGACGCTGGAGGCTGACTCGCCCGCGCCCAACCACGCGGCCGATCCCTCAACCACGGCGCCCGAACGCATGCCCCGCCGGCGCCACGGCGCGAAGGTCGTCCGTCGATATCTCGCCCGCCGCCCGCTCGTTGCTCCAGCGCACCTTCGGCTCGATGTGGCGGACCTCGCCCATCGGCAGGTCCGGGCGCTCGAGGCGGCCGATCTCGTCGACCAGGATGTTCGTGACCCCCTCGCGGCGCTCGAGCACGCCGGTCGCCCAGACGAGCGGCTCGGCTCGCACGGCCACGCGGCACTGGTCGTACACCGGTGGCGGGACGATCAGGTTGAGCGCGCCGAACTCGTCCTCGAGCAGCATGAACGTGATCCCGTTCGCGGTCGCCGGCCGCTGGCGCGCGACGACCAGTCCCGCCACGCGGACGCGTCGCCCGGCCCGGCCGGTCTCCAGGCCCTCGCTGGTCTCGTAGCGCTCGCCCAGCATGTCGCGCATCAGCTCGAGCGGATGCTCGTGCAGCGTCACCTTGGTGGAGCCGTAATCGGCCAGCATCCGCTCCCACGGCGTCAGCTCGCGGAGCTCTGGCGCGTCGTGCAGCTCCACCGGCAGCGCCAGCTGGGTCCCGCCCCGCACCGTCGTCCCAGGCGCCGCGACCCCGAGCTGCCACAGCGCCTCGCGCCGCCCACCCGCGCACAGCGAGTCGCAGGCTCCCGCCCAGGCCAGCAACTCCAGGGACCCCTGCCGCGGCGCGCACCGAGCCGCCAGATCGGCGGCCGACTGGAACGGCCCCTGCTCGTCGCGATCGGCGACGATCGCCCGAACGTCGGCCTCGGTGACGCCATTGACGTAGCCCAACCCGAGCCGCACGGCGAGGCCAGAGCCCTCATCACTGCCCACTGCCCGCTCAACCGTGCATTCCGCGCGCGACCGACTCACATCAGGAGGCAAGACTTCCATGCCACGGCGCTGCGACTCATGTACGAGCGAGTCCGGCGGGTAGAAGCCCATCGGCTGCTCGTTGAGCAGGGCGCACAGGAACTCCTCGCCGTAGTGCACGCGCAGCCAGGTCGACTGATAGGCGAGCAGCCCGAACGCCGCCGAGTGCGCCTTGGGAAAGCCGAAGCCGGAGAAGCCGACGATCTGGCCGTAGACGCGCTCGGCCACCTCGTGCGTCGCTCCGCGGGCCACCGCGCCGTTCACGAACTTGTCCGCGAACGCGCGCATCGCCTCCTCCGAACGCCGCTTGCTCATCGCCCGCCGCAGCCCCTCGGCCTCTCCCGGCGTGAAGCCGGCGAACGCCATCGCGACCTCGATCACCTGGTCCTGGAAGACGATCGCGCCGAGCGTGTCCTTCAGCACCGGCTCGAGCGAGGGATGCTCGTACGGGACCTGGTAGGAGGGATCCGCGCGCAGCGCCTTGCGCCGCTCGATGTAGGGGTGGACGGCGCCGCCCTGGATCGGGCCGGGCCGGACCAGCGCCACCTGCACGGTCAAGTCGTCGAGCGACTCCGGCAGCGTGCGGTGCAGCATCTGCATCTGCGCGCGCGACTCGATCTGGAAGACGCCCATCGTCTCCGCCTTCTGGATCGTGCCGTAGACCGCATCGTCCGAGTAGTCGATCCGCGACAGGTCGATCCGCTCCCCGCGCACGCGAGCGACCTCGTCCACGCATCGCTCGACCGCCGACAGCATCCCCAGGCCGAGCAGGTCGATCTTCAGGAAGCCCGCGTCCGCGCATGACTCCTTCTCCCACTGCACCATCTGGCGCCCCTCCATCGCGCATGGCTGGATCGGGCAGATCTCGTCGAGCGGCTGCGTCGATATGACCATCCCACCGGGGTGCTGGCTGGCGTGGCGCGGCAGCCCGATCGCCTGCTGCACGAGCCGCATCAACGCCTGCCAGCGCGGCGACCGTGCCCGCCGGTCGCCGATCGCCCCCACCGTGTCGCGCTCGACCTCGTCGTCGGCCCACGGGTCGGCCGACCGGGCCACCCGCTCGACCTCACCGGGCGCCAGGCCGAGCGCCTTGCCGAAGTCGCGCACCGCCCCGCGCACGTGGTAGCAGGAGAACGCGGCGACGAGCGCCGACTTCTCGTGCCCGTAGCGCTCGTGGACGCGCGGGATCAGCACCTCCCGGATGTCGCGCGGGAAGTCGAGGTCGATGTCGGGCAGCGCGGTCAGCTCCTCGTTGAGGAAGCGCCCGAGGAAGAGCTCCTTCTCGATCGGGTCGATGTGCGAGAGGCCGGTGAGGAAGCAGACGATCGAGGCGACGCTGGACCCGCGCCCGCGGCCGGGCGGCAGCAGCGCCCGGGCCGACTCCGGCCCCCGGACCTCGACCGCCACCTCGCGCGCGAGCTCGAGCAGGTCGCGGTGGAGCAGGAAGAAGCCCGAAAGCCGCAGCGAGGCGATCACGCGCAGCTCCTCCTCGAGCCGCGCGGTCGCCCGCTCGATCGACCCACGGCCGGCGTAGCGATCATCGATCCGCGACCAGCACAGCTCGGCGAGCTTGCGGTCGGCGTCCGGGTCCTCCGCGCCCGGATACGTGTAGCCCAGGTCGCTGTTGATGTCGAAGAGCAGCCGCTCCGCCACCCGCACCGACTCGTCGACCGCTCCGGGATGCTCGCGGAAGCGATCGGCCATCGACGCGGCCCCGGCCAGGACGTGCGAGCCGTTGCCGCGCCGCAGCGGCTCGGTCTCGTCGAGCGTGGAGCCCATCCGCACCGCCACGAACGCGTCCTGGAGCTCCGTGCGCGCGCGTGAGTGGGCGTGCACGTTGCCGGTGGCGACGCAGGGCACACCGAGCCGCTCCGCGAGCTGGCCGAGCAGCCGGTTGCGACGCCGGTCGTGGCGCCCGAACGGGCGCTGGAGCTCGACCCTGAGCCGGTCGGGGCCGAACGCGCCGAGGAGCCGCCGCCCCCACTCCGCCGCATCGGCATGCCGGTCACCCGCGACCGCACGCGCGAGCGGCCCGCTGTCGGCACAGCCCGACAGGCAGACGAGCCCCTCGGCCCGCTGCTCGACCTCGGCGAACGACACGCTGGGCGGCTGCGGGTCGGTGGGCTTGTCCCGCGTGCCCCGGTGGGACGAGGTGATGAGCTTGCAGAGGTTGCGATAGCCCGTCACGTCCTCGACGAGCAGCGTCAGGTGAGACCCGTCATCGAGCGTCAACTCGGCGCCCGTGATCGGGCGCACGCCGACGGTCCTGGCCGCGATCGCGAACTCCATCGAGCCGTACACGCCGTCGTGGTCGGTGAGTGCCATGGCCCCGTGGCCGAGCTCGGCGGCCGCTCCCGCCAGCTCGATCGGGTGCGACGCCCCGTCTAGGAACGAGAAGCTCGAGTGGCAGTGCAGCTCGACATAGCTCACGAACACATGTTCGCATGAGCGGCGGATGGAGGGGAAGCTGCGTCAGCCCTCCTGCCGGCGCCCCTCGAGCCGGGCCCGCGCGCGGGACGGGAGCCGCCCGCGCACCATCTCGGCCATGAAGTCGAAGTCGGCGCGCGCGACCTTGCGCTCGACGGCCGCGAACACCACGACATAGACCACGGCCCCGGCCGCCAGCGCGAGCACGAGCGTGCCCGACAGGAGCAGCATCGTGCCGGCCATCGCCGTCCCGGCGACGAGCGGCGCGGCCAGCGTCTCCTTCACGTCCATCCCGCCCACCTCGCGGCTCGAGAGACGCAGGGCCACGGCCGCGAAGGCCACCTCCGTGATCAGCATCGCGAGCGCGGCGCCGGCCTCGTCGAGCACGGGGATGAGCGCGAGGTTCAGCGCCACGTTCAGCGCGAAGGCGACCGCGAAGTACCAGACCAGCACGCGGGGGTCGAGGCGCGACACGATCAGCGACGCGCTGAGCAGGACGATGCCGATCAGGATCACGCTCGGCGCGAGCAGGCGCAGCGCGTCGGCCGCATCGCGGAACTCGGGGCCGAAGAACAGCTCGAGGATGGGGGCGGGAAGCACGGCGAGCGGCACCGCGCAGGGCGTCAGCAGCGCCAGCACGAGCTTGATCGAGCGGCCGAACACCGCCCTGATCGTCGGCTCGCTATCGGGCCGGAGGTAGGTGAACATCGCCGCGAACGCGCCTTGCAGCGCGGTGGGGATGAACAGCGTCGCCTCGAGCAGGCGATAGGCCGCTCCGTAGAGGCCCACCACGCTCTGCACAGCCAGCAGCGAGAGCAGCACCGCGTCGAGCCGGGCGATGCCCGCCGAGAACACCTCCTGCGCCGCATACGGAACGCTCTGGCGGCGGAGCTCGCGACGGGGCCCCGGCGGGCGGATCGCGCGCGGACGCTCCACGTGCCGGGCGAGCATCGCGAGCGCGAGGACCATCGCGATCACCGACGCGCCCAGGTAGGCGAGCGTGACCGCGATGACGCCGTAGCCCAGCAGGACGAGGGTCAGGCCGACGCAGCCGGACAGGATCCGCTGGACCGCGAGAGTCAGTCCCACGAGGTCGCCGCGTTCGACCGCGTTGAACGCGGAGAACGTGGTGAAGCTGAACGAGTCGAGCAGGAACGCGCCCGTGAGGATGAACACGGCCGTCAGGGTCTCGGAGTCGTAGCCGAGCGCCCACACGAGCAGCCACGACGCCGCCACGACCGGCACGGCACGCGAGAGCTTGAGCGTGATCACGTTGAAGTAGCTGCGCTCGAGCTCCGCCCGGTCCCGGGCCACCCGCCGGAGGAAGTAGCGGTCGAAGCCCATCTCGATCGGCGCGGTGGCGAGCTCGCACCAGGCGAGGGCGAAGACGAGCACGGCGAGCCCCTCCGGCCCCACGTTGCGCGCGAGCACGGCCATCAGCGCGAGCGACGCGAACTTCCCGACGAGCTCGCCCAGCGCGCGGACGCCGGTGTTGCGCATCACCCGCGACGCCGCCCCGCGCGCGCCGCCCTCGCCGGGGGACGGCGGCGTCAGGCCGGGTTCAGCGTCGCCGGTCACGGACCGAGCGGCGGGCGTTGCGGCCGACACTCACGGCGCGCCGGGCACCGCGTTCCAGGCGCAGTGACGAGCGCATGAGCCGGGCCCGCCGTGCACCGGTCGGCACGAGCACCGTCTGCACGCGCACGCGGTCGGGCCAGATCGCGTTCATGAGGTCGTTGTCGGGGGCCGCGCACGAGTCTCCCGCGACCGTGCTGCCCGACTCGTGGAAGACCTCGAGCGCGTCCACCTCGAGCAGGGCGCCCGGCGAATAGCGCGCGAGCTCCCGGTCGAACGCGACCTTGAACCCGAAGAGATGCCCGCCGTCGATCAGGTTCACCTGCATCGCCGCGGTCACATCGCCGGCGCGCAGCTCGAGGAGCTGAGCCCGTCCGTGGTCCGCCATCCGCTGCGCACATCGCGCGGAAGAAGGCGGCGTCGGCCTCGCGGTCGGCGAGCGCGGTCCCCATCTCGCCCTTCCAGCTCTCGCGCTCGAGCTCCAGGAAGCGATCGTAGGCAGCCGGGTCGCTCGACCGGTCGACGATCTGCACCTCTCCGACGTCGCGCTCGAGGACCCGGCGCTGCCGCCTGAACTCCTTGCGGCGCTTGGAGCTCGCGGCCTCCTCGAGATAGGTCGGCTCCGGGCGGCGCCGCAGAGCCGCGCGCTCGTGCTCCGAGTAGACGCGCGGCGACAGCCCGCGCGCGTCGAGCGCCGTGTGGAGCGCCCGCGTGACGGGCCCATCGGCGTAGAGCGGGTCGAGCACGACCGCCGAGGCCACGCTCTCGCGCCGGATGAACTCGGCCAGGCCCTCGACGCCCTCGCTCGACGCCTCCTCGTCTACGAGAGGGGCGGCGAGGTAGGTGTACTGCGGGAGCCAGTTCGTCAGGACGGGGAGCGGATGGCGCCGCCAGCGGCGCGCCCGCTGCAACGGCAGGCAGGCGAGCCAGCCGTCGGGGCCGTCGACGACGACCAGGATCCCGTCCTCGTCGCGCCCCGCGGCGCTCGGCAGGACGAAGTCGGGGCGAAGGAACGGGTTCGGCTCCGCAGCACGACCGGCCAGTTCGTCCCAAGCGGTAATCGCCCCCGGGTCGATGGCCGACAATGTAAGCGTGCGGACGGCGTTCCTCACTCAATCCTCATCGGCTCAGGCAACGGCGCCATGAGCCCTGAACGGCAGTGGCATACCGTAGCGGCGTGACCCCGGCCCTCGTCACCCACGCGCACTCCCGCGCGGCGGTCGCCGGGATACGCGCGCTGGGGGCCGCGGGCGTCGACGTGATCGCGCTCGCCCACCGCCGCGACGCCGCCGGGCTCTGGTCGCGCCACGCCTCCTCGCGGGCGCTCGGACCGCCGTCGGAGGAGCCGGCGGCCTGGCTCGAGCGGATCGCGGAGATCGCCCGCCGGGCAGGCCCCGTGGTCGTCTATCCGGGACAGGAGGAGGGGGCGGCGGTCCTGCCCGGCGCAGCCCTCGGGGAGCGCGCGATCATTCCCTACCCCGACGGTCCCGCGCTCGACACGCTGCGCGACAAGCTGCGCGTGGCCGAGCTGAGCCGCGACGCCGGCATCCCCTCGCCCACCGTGCTGGCGGAGGGCCCCGCCGGCCAGGTCGCCGCCGCTCCGCCACCGGGCCCGACGATCGTGAAGTCGCCCGCCCTGAGCGACGCGCTGCCCGCCGCGCGCGCGTGCTCGGGCGCGGAGGAGCTGCGCGAGATCCTCGAGGGCCTGCCCGTGGACGAGCCGGTCGTGGTGCAGGAGCGGGCCGAGGGCCCGCTCGTCGCGGTGTCGGTGGTAGTCGACCGCGACGGGGCGGCGGTCGCCTGGTTCCAGCAGGAGGCCGTGCACCTGTGGCCGGCCGAGGCCGGCGCGTCCAGCCTGGGCCGGAGCGTGGCGCCGGACCGCGACCTGATCGACCGGGTCGTCGCCCTGCTGCGCTCCGCCGGGTACTGGGGGCTCGCGCAGGTCCAGCTCGTGCGCACTTCCCGCGGCTACGCGGCGATCGACGTGAACCCGCGCTTCTACGGGTCGCTCCCGCTGGCCCTCCGCGCGGGCGTCAACCTGCCGTACGCCTGGCACGCGGTGGCGCTGGGCCAGGAGCCGCCCCGCCAGACGTCGTACCGGGTCGGCGTGGTCTACCGCTGGCTCGAGGCCGAGCTGACGGCTGCCTGGAAGGGCGACCGGGCGCGGCTTCGGCAGGCCTTCGGGCCCGCGGCCGGAGCGATGTGGGCGTGGAGCGATCCACTGCCCGGTGCGATGCTGGCCGCGCATATCGCCGCTCCGATGGCCGGGCGAAGGATCAGCCGCCTGACGCGGCGAGCCGGCTCGTGACCTCGGCCTCGATCGCCGCCACGACATCCGCACGGTCGCCGCGGGCGTCGACGCGCAGGCGGCCTCCGCGCGCCGGCTCTCCGGCGGCGGGGAAGTCGAGCACGCTCGCCACCTCGTCGTAGAGGCCGGCCATCCGGGCCAGCACGTCCGGCGCCTGGTCGCCGGGCTTCCGTCGCTCCGAGGTCTCCGCGTCGAGCTCCAGCAGGACGGCCAGGTCGGCCGAGGGCGTCGCTTTGCGCAGCAGGCGCTCGGCGAACCCGTGGCGCCCGTACCGGATCCGCAGGTCGACGAGGGCATCGATCAGCCAGCGATCGCAGACGACGACCACTCCGTCCCGGGCCAGCCGGGCGGCGCGGCGACTCGCGCGCGCGTTGAGCGCGGCGACAACGGTCACCCAGACGGCGTCGACGAGGGCGCCGCCGCGCTCGGCCGACGGCTCTCCCGGCAGGGCACTTCCCTCGAAGGCCGACGCGCCGGCGTCCGGCGCCGGGGCGGCCTCGGTGGTCCCCCCTCTTCGTACCAGCCGCAGCAGCTTCCGTGCGGGAGCGGCGATCAGGTCGAGGATCTCGGTGTCGGCGGCCAGGCGGCTCCAGGCGACCATCGCGGGGCGGCCCTGCTCGTCGAGCCGGGAGACGATCTCGAGCCCCGCGGTCGACTTGCCCGAGCCGTCCATCCCCGACAGGGCCACGAGCAGCCCCTCGCCCGGACGCGCCCCGGGAGGCGGCGGCCGCCGCACGATTCCGGCGGTCCGCTCGACCCGCGCGCGCAGGGCCGCCCGCGCGAGCGGCGACCGGGCCGCCACGCGAACCGCCCGCCCGTAGGGCAGCGGACCGTCGCCGGCCACGGCGACCAGGGCGTCGGGGTCGGAGATCAGGTCGGCCAGCGCGGCGTTCTCGGGACCGGCCGCCGCGCGCAACTGGTCGCGTGCCCCGGCGAGCGCGAGCAGAGGTCGCACCTTTCTGACCACGTGATCGACCGGCCGGCCGCCGACCGTCTCCGCGGCCCGGATCAGGAGTCGATCGCCCACGGCGGCGACGGGCAGCCCGGCCCCGGCGTCCTCGCACCGAGCCAGGACGTCGGCCACCGGCGGGTTGTAGGAGGGCCAGGCGGCAGCCGGCATGGCGTCGATCACGGTCCCGTCGCCCTCGAACGAGCGCCACATCACCCGGCCGTCGTCCTGAGGGGCGGGCGACAGGCCCTCGTCACGCAGCACGCGGGCGACGTCGTGCTCCCGTCCCTGGGCGACGAGCACGTCGACGTCGGTGCTGTCGAGTTCGGGCCCGCGCCACAGCACGACTCCCCCGGGCACCTCCCGGGCGAGCGCATCGACCAGCCCGCGGGCGCGGTCCTCTGTGGTTCCCGGTGGGCCGATAGGCGGCGAGTCTAGGAGGCGTATCGGCGAATCGCCTAGGCCCTCTGCACGAACCAGCGCCCGCCCACCAGATCCTTGAACACGACCACGTTGCGGCCGTTCACCAGCACCAGCTCGAAGTAGCGGCGCCGCACCGGCTTGCCCGTCCACCAGCGGTCCTCGACGACCCAGTCCTCGAGCATCGCCTCGACCGGCAGCTTGCCGACCATCGCGGGGACCCCTCGATCGCCCGCCTGCACGGCCACCGGGCGCGGCTTCGCCAGCCGGCGCAAGCCCGACCCCGCTGCCTCGGCGTCGCCTCCGACCGCCTCCGACGCGGTGGGAGCGGGCGGCGGGCCGGGGTCCGGCCGCCTGGCGGGCACCCGCTGCGTGCGGGGCTTCTTGCGCGGGGGCACCGACGGCGTCTCGCGCGCGTCCCGCCGCTGGCGGAAGTCCCGCAGCACGCCCTGCTCGGGCGCCCCGGCCACTAGCCCTCCTCCCCGGTCGCGTACGGGCCGAGCACCGCCCGCCGCTCCGGCAGCCGCGATCCCGGGTCGATCTCCATCACCCGCAGCGCGGCGTCGGAGCCCGGCGGCCTGGCGGGCCTGCCGCACGGCCTCGGCGATCCGGGCGCGCCGCACCCCCGTGGGCGAGCCGTCTTCGACCAGCCGCCCCTGGTCGTGCGCGGGCGGCCCGAACGCATCGACCTCCAGCGCGATCGACTCGGCCGGCGCGGGCAGCTCCGCGAGCCGCGGGCCGAGCGCCACCCGCAGCCGCTCGGGGTCGGCGCTGGCCGATCGCAGCGTCACCCGCGTCCGCCAGGTGCCGCCGGCGACGAACCGGGCCGCGATCGCCAGCGACCGCAGCGCCCGCCCGCGCCGCTCGGGCCGGGCCAGCACGCGCGCGATCAGAAGCTCCAGCGCGCGCTCGAGCTGCATGCCCGACGCGGCTTCGGGCAGCGCCAGCCGCTCGGCCACCGGCTCGGGCGGCTTGCGCGGCTCGAGCGCCGTGTCCCTGCCCTGGGCCAGGTCGAGCGCCAGCAGCCCCGCGTGCCCGAACCGCTCGGCCATCGCGGACGACGGGAGCGCCGCCAGATCGCCGAGCGTGCGCACGCCGAGCCGCTCGAGCGTCTCGGGCAGATCCGTCAACTCCGGCCGCGCCCGCAGCAGGCCCACCGGCAGCGGCGCGAGGAACGCGCGGGCCGACCCCGCCGGGACGACCACGGCCGGGCCGGAGGCGACCGCTCCGAACGGCAGCGAGGGAGCGGGCGCGCCGCGGCGCCGGGGCCGGGCCGCGAGCGCCGCGGCGCGCGCACCGAAGCGACTGGGCGCCGCGCCGATCCGCGCGCCAGGCCGGTCGAGCGCGCGCCGCGCCGCGCGCAGGACGCCGTCCAGGTCGCCGCCGTGGATGCCATGCAGCCCGGACGACTCGAAGTAGGCCTCGCCCGCCCGGTCGGACTCCACGCTCGCGCCGATCCGCTCGAGCCGGTCGAGCACCTGGCGCCACTGGGTCCGCACGCCGTCGGGGTCGGGCGGCACCAGGCGGATGTCCGGGCAGCGCGCGAGCGCCTCTCCCACCCGCATCCCGGCCACCACGCCGTGCGCCTCGGCCGCCGCCGACACGTCGCCCACCACCTGCTGGCGACCGGCCTCCGGGGCCAGCGCCACCGGCCCGGACAGCAACTCGCGCCGATCGCCCATGGCGGCGACGAGGGGGAATCGGGGAAGCAGGACCGAGACGACCATGACCGAACACATGTTCGCATAGGCGGCGGACTGCCGGGGCGCCCGGTTGCAGCACGTCCAGGGCTCCCCGAAAACCGTAAAGCCCGACCCCCGGATGGCCGATCTTCACCCGAGCGCAGGCGCCTCTACACGGGACGGCTCATCCCTGAGCGCTTGCGACGACCCAAGACCAAGGACGTGTGTACATGGCGCAGCCGCGCCGAACCTCGCTCACCGACGAGCGCGGGTTCTCCCTGATCGAACTGCTCGTGGCGATCCTGATCATCGGGATCCTGGCCGCGATAGCGCTCCCGGTGTTCCTGTCCCAGCGGTCGAGCGCCTACGACGCCGACGCGAAGTCGAACGCCAAGAGCCTCTCCTCGGCGGTGGAGCTCTGCTTCGCGCCCGAGGAGGACTTCCGCAAGTGCCAGACCGAGGACGACATCGGCGACAACCTGGGCCTGCCCTACGGCATCGGCGACGGCGAGGTCCAGGTGACCGCCGCGACGAAGAGCACCTACACGGTGGTCGCGCGCGCGGCGAAGCCGGACGAGAACGGCGTGATCCACACCTTCACGATCCACCGCGACCTGGGCGGCACGACCGACCGCACCTGCACCGCCTCGAACGGCAACGACAACGGCGGCTGCCGGAACGGGACCTGGTAGCCGGCGCCCTCAGGCGCCGCCAGCGTCTCCCTCGCCCCCGTCGCCGCGGGCCAGGAAGTCCTCCAGCAGCATCGGGTTGTCACGCACCCGCTCGGCGACCTGGAGCAGCCCGCCCATCGAGTCCTCCTCCTCGACCTGCTCGCTCACGAACCACTGAAGGAAGATCTCGCTGGCGTGGTCGCGTGTCTCGCGAGCGACGTCGACGAGCTTGCCGATCTCGACGGTCACGTTCCGCTCCTGCTCGAGCGCGAGCCGGATCGGCTCGACGTGGTCGGCGAACTGGTTGACCGGCGCGGCGACCGATCCGAGCCGCACGGGCTGTCCCGTCTCCAGCAGGTAGTCGGTCATCTTGCGGGCGTGGCCGCGCTCCTCGTCGGCCTGCGCGTAGAAGAACGCGGCCAGCCGCGGGAAGGTCTCGAGGTCGTACCAGCTGGCAATGGCCGTGTACTGATGCGCCGCGGCGTACTCGCGGTCGATCTGGGCGGTCAGGGCGTCCGTGAAGCGTTCCGATGGGGCCATGGCGGGCACCCTACCGGCGCTACCCGACGACCGTCAGGTCCTTCGTGAAGCTCGTGAGGATGTCGGGCCGGTCGTCGGTCACGACCACCAGGTCCTCGATCCGCACGCCGAACGAGCCCGGCACGTACACACCCGGCTCGACCGTGACCGCGCTGCCGGCGACCAGCGGCTTGTCCTCGGCGGACTGCGACAGCCGCGGCTCCTCGTGGATCTCCAGGCCGACCCCGTGGCCGAGCCCGTGCCCGAACTGCTCGCCGCGCCCCTCGCCGGCGATCAGGTCGCGGGCGACGCTGTCGACGGCCTTGCCGCCCGTGCCCGCCCGGGTCGCGTCCAGGGCGGCGAGCTGCGCGCGCAGCACCAGGTCGTACACGGAGCGCATCTCGTCGGTGAGCCCCTCGCCGGTCGCGTAGGTGCGCGTGCAGTCCGAGCAGTAGCCGTCGAGCACGCAGCCCATGTCGACGACGACGAGCGTGTCGGGCTCGATCCTCACGTCGCGCGGCACCGCGTGCGGGAGCGCGCCGTGCGGGCCCGAGGCGACGATCGGCGGGAACGACGGCCCCGAAGCGCCCCGGCGCCGGAAGCCGACCTCGGCGTCGACGGCGACCTCGTACTCCGTGCGCCCGACCAGCCCCCGCTCGGCGATCTCGGCGAACACCTCGTCGGCGAGCGCCGCCGCCGCGCGCATCGCCTGGACCTCCTGAGCGTCCTTGACCGCGCGCAGCTCCTCGATGACGCCGGCGGCCGGCACCAGCTCCACGCCGTCGGGAACCATCTTCCGCAGCCGCGCGTGCTGGCGGACGGTGACGTGCGCGTCGTCGAAGCCGACGCGGCCGCTCATGCGCTTGACGGCCTCCTCGGCCAGGTCCTGCTTGCCCCGCGCGTGCTCGAAGGACTCCGGCACCTGCGCCTGCGCCTGCTCGACGTAGCGGAAGTCGGTGACGAACAGACGCACCCCGGGACCGACCAGCGCCAGGCCGTTCGTGCCCGTGAAGCCCGTGAGCCAGCGGACGTTGACGAGGTCGTGGACGATCACAGAGTCGAGCTCGCGCTCCTCGACCTTGTCGATCACCGCGTCGGCGCGAGTGGCGGTCGCCATCGTCATGTCAGGGCCTCCTTCAGCATCTCCAGCGCTTCACGGTACCCGTCGGCCCCCTTGCCCTGGACGTGGCCGACCACGACGTCGCGGATGACGGAATGCCGCCGCCACTCCTCGCGCCCCTCGATGTTCGAGATGTGCACCTCGACCGCGGGCAGCCCGGTCACCTCGAGCGCGTCGCGGATCGCGTACGAGTAGTGCGTCCAGGCGCCCGGGTTGAGGACGAGGCCGTCGACGGTGGTGCGCAACTCGTGCAGCAGCTCGCAGAACTCGCCCTCGTGGTTGGTCTGGGAGAACTGGGTCTCGAGCCCGAGCTCGTGCGCCCAGCGGCGGACCCGCACCTCGAGCTCGGGCAGCGTCTGGCGCCCGTACACGTCCGGGTCGCGGACCCCGAGCTGGTCGAGGTTGACCCCGTGCAGGACGGCGACGCGGTTCTTCATCCCGCCCGCACCTCGTCCACCGCTGCCCGGAGCGCGTCCGGGTCGATCTCGTGGCCGGGCGTCACCTCGCCCGGCGCCTGCACGAGAACGAACGGCACCCGGTCGCCGCGCCGCTTCTTGTCGCGGCCGATCAGCTCGATGACATCGTCCGTCGAGGGGCCCTCGAACGTCGCGGGCAGGTCACGCGCGGCCAGGAGGTCGGCCACCTCCGCGCGCAGTTGGTCGCGGCCCGACAGGCGCAGCGCGGCGAGCAGGCCGATGGCCACCGCCTCGCCGTGGCGGTAGCGCGCGTACCCGGTGGCCGACTCGATCGCGTGGGCGACTGTGTGGCCCAGGTTCAGGACCTGGCGGCGGCCGCCGTCGCGCTCGTCCTCGGCGACGACCGCGAGCTTCGTGCGGACGCAGCCCAGCACGACCTCGTCGTCGGGGTCTTCGCCCTGGCGGACCTTCGCCCACAGCGACCCGCCGGCGATCAGCGCGGTCTTCACGACCTCGGCGTAGCCCGCCGCGCGCTCGGCCGGCGGCAGCGTGTCGCGTACGGCGTGGTCGACGATCACGGCCGACGGCTGGTGGTAGGCGCCCACGTAGTTCTTGGCCTCGGGCAGGTCGACGCCGGTCTTGCCGCCGAACGCGGAGTCGACCTGCGCGACCAGCGTGGTCGGCACCTGCACGACCCGCACGCCGCGCTGGTAGACCGCCGCGCAGAACCCGGCCAGGTCGCCGACCACGCCGCCGCCCGCGGCGACCACCAGGTCGTCGCGCGCGACGCCGGCGCGCGCCATCTGGCTGAGGACCGACTCGGCCCGGGCGATCGTCTTCTCGGTCTCCCCGGCCGGGATCGCGGCCGCGGGCCAGTCGCCCGCGACGGGATGCAGCGACTCGACGTTGGCGTCGGTCACGACGAAGCGCCGCCCGTCGAGCGGCCAGCGGAAGCCGGACGACAGCAGGCCGCGCCCCGCGAAGACGGGATACGCGCCGGAGTCGGAGTGCGCCCAGACCAGCTTGGTCCCCGCGGGCGTGTCCGCCCGCAGCGCCTCGAGCGCGTCGAGCGCGCGGCCGACCACTCCGCGGTCGCTCGGCGGGATGATCGCGTCGCAGTGGCTCTCGTACTGCGCCCGCCGGTCGCGGTGGAGCTGCGCGAACCGCTCGGGGTCGCGCGCGAGCGGCCGGCCCTTGCCCGACGCGCGCCGCCAGGCGTCGTCGGGATCGACCTCGAGCAGGACGACCGTGTGGTCGCGCAGCGCCTCGCGCACGCGCGACGACCCGAGCGAGCCGCCGCCCAGCGCGATCGCCCGCGCGTCGGGGCGGGCCAGGAGCCGCAGCACCGCCTCCTCCTCCCGCGCGCGGAACGCGTACTCGCCCTCGCGGTCGAAGAACGCCTCGAGCGGCTCGCCCAGCTCGCGCTCGAGCTCGCGGTCGGAGTCGAGCGGCTCGCAGCCGAGCGTCGCGGCAGCCGAACGCGCGGCGCTCGTCTTGCCCGCGCCCATGAAGCCGATGAAGACGAGCGCCCGTCGCCCGCCGCCGGCGGATCCCTCCGGGGGCGCCGTCAGCGCGTCCAACCGATGCGCTCCCGGTAAGCGCGCTCGGCGGCGATGGCGTCGCCGATGTCATCCCCGCCGAACTTGTCCCGGTAGGCCGTCCCGAGCACGAGCGCGACCATCGCCTCGGCCACCACGGCCGCGGCCGGGACCGTGCAGGAGTCCGTGCGCTCGCGGAGCGCCTGGGCGGGCTCCTTGGAGGCGATGTCGACCGACCGCAGCGGCTTGGTCAGCGTGGGCAGCGGCTTCATCGCCGCGCGCACGACGAGCGGGTCGCCGGTCGTCATGCCGCCCTCGATGCCGCCCGCGCGGTTGGTCTCGCGGTGAAAGCCCTGTCCCTCGTCCCAGAAGATCTCGTCGTGGGCCTCGGACCCGCGCTTGCCGGCCAGGTCGAAGCCCTCGCCGATGCCGACGCCCTTCATGGCCTGGATCGACATGACCGCGCTGGCCAGGCGGCCGTCCAGCCGCTCCTCCCAGGAGATGTGCGACCCGAGCCCCGGGACGAGGCCGAACGCGACCGTCTCGTAGATCCCGCCGAGCGACTCGTTGGCCTTGCGGGCGACGTTGATCTCGTTGACCATCGCGGCGCTCGCGTCCGCGTCCAGGCAGCGGACCGGCGACTCGTCGACCGCGTCGAACGAAGCGACGTCGAGCGCCGCGTACGCGGGCGCCTTGACGCTTCCGATCTGCGTCACGTGCGAGCGGATCTCGACGCCGAACTGGCGCAGGAGCGCCTTGGCCAGCGCGCCGCAGGCCACGCGGGCCGCGGTCTCGCGCGCGCTCGCGCGCTCGAGCACGTTGCGCACGTCCGTGAAGCCGTACTTCTGCACGCCGGCCAGGTCGGCGTGGCCCGGTCGCGGCAGGTGCACCTCGGCGATCTCGGCGTCCACCGGCCACGGGTTCATCCGCTCTTCCCAGTTGGCGTAGTCCAGGTTGTCGATCCGCAGCGCGACCGGCGAGCCGAGCGTCCGCCCGTGCCGGATCCCGGCCATGACCTGGGCGCGGTCCTTCTCGATCTTCATCCGGCCGCCCCGGCCGTGGCCGAGCTGGCGCCGGGCCAGATCGCGGTCGATGTCCTCGGGAGCGAGCCGGAGCCCGGCCGGGAGCCCCTCGAGGAGGGCGATCAGGCCAGGGCCGTGGGACTCACCGGCAGTGGTGAAGCGGAGCGCCATGGGCGCCTAAAGCTAGCGGCAGCCTCAGCGCGAACAGCCCTCCGGCCGGCGGCTCAGGGCCGCCGGGCTTCGCTTCCGCTCTAGCGGCGCTTCGAGAGGACGTCGAACAGCGAGCGCGGCATCGGGTCGGCCTTGTCGCGCTTCTCCGCGGCGGGCGCGTCCGAGTTCTCGGCCTCGGTGGGGACATCCTCGACGTCCTTCTTGTCGAGGACGACCCGCTTGATCGCGGTCAGCTCGAGGTCGTAGCTCTTCGAGCCGTCGATCAGCGTCAGCGTCGTCTCGTTGCCGTCGTCGGCGGTCTTCAGGTAGACGAACTCGCAGCGGTCCTTGCTGGGCTTGCAGTCGTGCTCGCCCTCGGACTCGTAGCGGGCCGTGTCGACCGCGAAGACCGCGAACTTGTGGTCGTCGGTGACGCCCATGAACATCGCGGCGGGCTCCTTCTCGTCGCCCAGCAGCGTGAAGGCCTCGACCTGCTTCATGGCCTTCGCCTCGCCGGACACGCCGAACTTGATGTCCGCGCGGTACGAGTAGTAAGTCGTCTGGGGGCCGACGTACGAGCCGGCGCCCTCGCCCGAGCTGCCGCCCGTGCCGCTGGACTTGGCCGAGCCACCCGACGATCCGCCGGAGGCCGAGCCGGAGCCCGAGTCCTTCTTCGACGAGCCGGAGTCCGAGCCCTTGCCGCTGTCCGGGCTGGCGCCCAGGTCGACGGTCTTGTTCTCGCCCTCGGCCGCATCGGCCTTCGGGAGGTCGCGCAGCGGCTTGAACGGGTTCCGCTGGGTGAACTCGGTCAGCTCAGACGGCGACTCCGCGGAGATGTCCTCGAGCGCGATCGTCGGCAGCTTGTCGGCCGCGGTCTGCGCCGCGGTCGGCGGAGCGGCGGCCGCGGGAGCGGGCTGCTCCTTCTTCACGAGCGTGAAGGGCACGGCCGCGATCGCGATCATCAGCAGCGCGGCAACCGGCCACAGCCGCTTCTCGCGCAGGTCAGCCCAGAGGTCCAGAAAGAAGTTGTGCATCGCTACTTCACCGTTGCGGCCGGAGCCGTGGTCGCGGGGGGAGTCGAAGGAGCGGGGGTCGAGCCCGTCGAGGCCGGAGTCGAGCTCGGGGTCGAGCTCGGGCCCGCCGGCCCGGCGCCGGCGCTCACGCCCTCGGCCTTCGGGGCGAGGTAGACGGTCGCCTTGACGTCGGCGGTCAGCGCGGGCCACTTGTCGGGCTCGGCCTTCCACGTGAAGCTGTCGACCGTCATCAGGCGGCCGCGGACGACGATGTCGTCGTTCACGACGCGGACGAAGCGCTTCATGCGGTGGAAGAAGTCCGCCAGGTCGAAGAACGTGCCGTTGAAGGTGAAGTCCAGGCTGACCGACTCGAGCCCGGGCGCGCCCTGGCCGGAGCCGCCGCTCGCGCCACCGGAGGCGGCGGGCTGCGCGCCGTTCAGCGTGCCGGTGCTCGACGCCGTGCTGGCCGCGCCCTGAGCCGCTTCCTTGGCCTGGCCCGGCCCGCTCTGGGCGGTGCCGCCGGCCGAGGGCCCGGACGTGCCGGCCGCGCCGGCGGTCGGGGCGGCCTGACGGTCACCCGTGACGATCTTGTCGAATGAGATGCCGGTGCCACGCGCCGACCGGTCGAGCTGCACGAGCAGGCTCGGCATGTCGACGGTGCTCGGGACGGCCTTGCCCAGGCGGATGACCGTCTGGTAGTCGGCGTTGAAGCTGGACTTCGCGCCGGACACCGCGGAAGCGGCCGACTCGGCGGTCTGCTGCTCGCTCTGGACCTGCGAGAGCTGCTCCTGGATCGCCGCCGACTCCTCCTTCTTCGGGGAGAGGACGAGGAACCAGTACGCCGCGATCAGGGCGATCGGGACGATCAGCATCAGGATCTTCCTGTCGCGATCGGAGATGCTCACGATCCACCTCCGAGGCGGACGGGGGTCTCACCGGCGTTCGGCGACTCGGCCGGCTTGGCCTGCTCGAACTCGACGACGGCGTTGAAGTCATAGTTGGCGCGGCCGTCGTGCGCTCCGCAGCCGTCGGTCGTGGCGGCGCTGTCGCTCTGGGCCGTGCTCGCGGCCTGGTCTTCCTCGCCGCGGGTCGAGTCGGTCAGCTTGACGTCGTGGACGCCCTGCATCTCGCGCAGCCGGACCAGCGTGACCGCGACGGCGTGCTGCTTCTCGGCGCAGCCGTGAATCTTGATCGAGGGGCCCGCCCAGGCCGAGCCGGTCGCGCCGCCCGAGGCATCGGTAGCGGCGGCCAGCGTGGCGTCGACGTCCTGCAGCCAGACACCGGCGGGCAGGATGTGGGCGAGCTCGCGCACGCTGCGCTCCCAGTCGAAGCGGCCCTCGGCGAGCTGCTTGACCGAGGCCACGCGCTGCTGCTTGATCTGGGCGAAGTTCGCGAACGGGCCCATCTGCTGGGAACGGGCACGCGCGTCGGCAGTCTTCTGCTCGGCCGCTGCGATGTCCGACTTGGCCTGGGTGACCTTGTTCGACTCGAGCACGTAGGTGACCACGGCGAGGAGGAACAGGCCCAGGACGCCCAGCACGATGTACGCGGAGCCCGACTTCGACCCGCTCGGCTGGTGCGGCCGGTTCTTGGCCGGGAGAAGGTTGACGGGCCTCATGCCGCGGCTCCGAGCGCCAGGCCGGCGGCGACCGTGTGGCGGTAGGGGTCCTCGCCGACCGGCAGCTTGGCCGCGTCGAGGTTGCCGAGCGGCTCGGCGATCTGGACCGGCAGCTGGAGCAGGCCGGACAGCTCGTCGACCAGGCCGTCGCGGCGCGAGCCGGGACCGGACAGGACGACCTCGCCGACCCAGCGGGCCTCGGGCTGCGCCATGTAGAAGTCGATCGAAAGGCGGATCTCCTCGGCCAGCGCGTTCGCGACCGACTCGTCCTGCTCGTCCCACGCGGTGGAGAGCGGACGGGTGAAGAGGCAGCTCGAGCCGAGCGCAATCGCCAGGTTGGTGATCGCGGCCAGGTGGCAGTAGACGCGCGCGGAGTCGTCCGGCGCGGAGGCCGTGGCCAGAGCGCGGACCAGCGCGAACGCGTCGAGGTCGATCGCCTCGGGCTTCAGGCCGGCGCCCTTGCAGGCCTCGATGACGCGGGCGATCATCGCCTCGCGGGCGGCCACGACGACCACGCGCTGGCGCGCGGCACCCTCGGGGCTGATCGTCTCGCCGATCACCTGGTGGTCGAGCACGACCTCCTCGAGCGGCATCGCGATCGCCTCGGCCGCCTGGAAGCGGACGGCGGCGGTGCGCTCCTTCTCGTCGTCGATCTTCGGCAGGTCCATCTGGCGCACGACGATCTGCTGGTTCGACACGCCGAGACGGACACGCTTCGGGAGCTGGTGCTCCTTGAAGAAGTTCTTGAGGGCGTCGCTCAGAGCGGCGACGTCGGCGACCTCTCCATCACGAATGACGCCCGGGGCGAGCTCGGCGCTGACCGCCCGCTCGATCCCGTTGGCATTCGTCTGGACAGCCGCGAGGAAGGCGCCATCGAGGTCGAGGCCGACCGGCGCGTTGTTGTTCTTTCGAAGAGCGAGGGCCATCGTCAAAAGCGGTATCGGTAGTGGACGTCTAGGCCTTTAGCGGCGACTGGACACCTAGACGGCCTACAGGAACGTCCGGGTGTAGAGGTCGATCAGGTCGGTCCCGAACAGCAGTCCGACGAGCCCGCCGAAAGCCAGGAACGGGCCAAAGGGCACGCCCTTCTTGCGGCCGTCCGCGCCGTGCTTCGCGATCACCGCGACGCCGACGACGGACCCGGTCAGGAAGGCGATGAACAGCGCCGGGAGTACGGCGGCGCCGAGGAACAGCCCCATCACGCCGGCCAGCTTCACGTCGCCCATGCCCATGCCCGCGGGGTAGGCGAGCGCGGCGAGCAGGAACGCGGTGAACGCCGCGGCGCCGGCGATGCCGAGCTCGGCCAGGTCGTCCGGCCGCAGCGCGATCGCCGCGGCGACCGCGAACACGGCGCTCGGCAGCATCACCTTGTTGGGGATGATGCGGTGCTCGAGGTCGATGCCCGCGACAGCGATCAGCATCGCCGCGAACGGCAGCTCCCAGATCAGCCCGGTGTCGACTCCGTTCAGCAGGGCGATGGCAGCGAACGCGACCGCGGTCAGCAGCTCGACGGCCGGGTAGCGCGGCGAGATCCGCGTGTCGCAATTGCGGCACTTGCCGCGCAGCAGCAGCCACGACAGGACCGGGACGTTGTCGTAGGGCTTGATCGGCTGGTCGCAGCCCGGGCAGTGGGAGGCGGGCCACAGGAGCGACTCGCCGCGCGGAAGGCGGTAGGCCACGACGTTCAGGAAGGAGCCGATCAGGAGGCCGAACGGTGCTACGAGGGCTGCGTTCATGGAAGGGAGGTCCTCGGGTGGTGAAGCGCTGAAGGGGGCGGTTCTCGCCCCCTGGGGCTACTTCGGCGCCCGAGGACCCGTGCTTGAGAAGTGCGCTACCAGTTCGTGGCGCCGCCCTGCGGGCAGCCGCCCTGGCCGACCGGGGTACACGTGCGCGTGATCTGGCCGGTGACCGCGTCCTTCTCGATCTTGAACACGTGGTTGCTGATCGACGTCGCTATCACGGTGTAGTCGCGCTTGTTGGCGGTGATGACGATCTTGCCCGGGCCGACGCCGAGGTCGAGGCCGGTGTTGCCGAGCTCGCCGGCGGTGTCGCAGTTGCGGTAGTCCTCCTCGTTCGAGAAGCACCCCTCGACCTGGGAGACCGCGTTGCGGGCGTTCGACTTGGCGTCAGCGTCCTCGCCCTTCTGCTGCTGGCCCAGGAACGCGGGCAGAGCGATGGCGGCCAGGATGCCGATGATCAGGATGACGACCAGGAGCTCGATGAGCGTGAAGCCGTTCTCCTCGCTCATGCGCTCGCGGAGCTTGCGCAGCATTGGGTACCTCTCTTGGGCCTTGGGCGCCCACTTGGGCTTGGGTGCGCGCTTTATCGGCACCACACAGCGATTCCTGACTGCCCGGCCCGCTCCCTGGACAACGAAAGGGGGCGGGCCGTGATGGCCCGCCCCCTTGAGAGACGTCGTCTTACGAGACGAGTCCTACCAGTTGCCGGTCGAGGGGCAGCCGCCCTTGCCGGTGTCGGTGCACGTACGCGTGACCTTGCCGGTGGCCGGATCCTTCGACAGCGTGAACACGCGGCCGTTCTTCGACGTCGAGACGACGTCGTAGCCCTTGGCGCCGACGTTCGCGAACGTCACCTTCGGGTTGGTCGCGGCACCGATCGGCAGGCCGGTGTTACCCAGCTCGGCCGCGGTGTCACAAAGCTGGTAGTCCTGCTCGTTGGCGTAGCACGACTCGACCTGCGAGACGGTGTTACGGCCGTTCGACTTGGCATCGGCGTCCTCGCCCTTCTCCTGCTGACCCAGGAAGGCCGGCAGAGCGATGGCGGCCAGAATGCCGATGATCAGAATGACGACCAGGAGCTCGATGAGCGTGAAGCCCTTCTCCTGGTTGATGCGCTCGCGGAGCTTCCGCAGCATTTGAGGTCCCTCCTTGGGGAACTGGACATTTGCTGCCAAAGCCCTGGACACGAACCATCCCGGGAGAACCCTGGTGGCAGACCGGCCGACTCCCCACGGGTGAGCCGCACCCGTTCGACGAGGAGTCCCGTTGCCTTTGCGTCCCCGCCTCACGACGGGTTTGCCTTTGCACCGAAGCTCTGGCTTGGGTCCTGTATCGGTCGTTCGGCGCTCAGCTTGAGGCTCGCCAGCCCGGCTGGACGCTCCTTGAAAAGAAACGGGGCGGGCCGTGATGGCCCGCCCCGTGAGAAGCGTTCGTCTAGTCGACGAGTGCTACCACTTGCCGGTCGAGGGGCAGCCGCCCTTGCCGGTGTCGGTGCACGTACGCGTGACCTTGCCGGTGGCCGGATCCTTCGACAGCGTGAACACGCGGCCGTTCTTCGACGTCGAGACGACGTCGTAGCCCTTGGCGCCGACGTTCGCGAACGTCACCTTCGGGTTGGTCGCGGCACCGATCGGCAGGCCGGTGTTACCCAGCTCGGCCGCGGTGTCACAAAGCTGGTAGTCCTGCTCGTTGGCGTAGCACGACTCGACCTGCGAGACGGTGTTACGGCCGTTCGACTTGGCATCGGCGTCCTCGCCCTTCTCCTGCTGACCCAGGAAGGCCGGCAGAGCGATGGCGGCCAGAATGCCGATGATCAGAATGACAACGAGGAGCTCGATGAGCGTGAAACCCTTCTCCTCGTTGATGCGCTCGCGGAGCTTCCGCAGCATGGGGATCCCTCCTTGGGATTTGGTCTGTGCTGCCAAAGCCCTGGACACGAGCCGCCCGGGAGAACCCTGGTGGTAGACCGGCTGACTCCTCAGGGTGAGCCGCACCCTGTGTCGAGGAGTCCCGTGGTCTTTGCGCCCCCGTCTCACGACGGGTTTGCCTTTGGCACCGAAGCTCTGGCTTTGGCCCTTATCGGCGCGTGACGGGGCGGTGCTTAGTACGACACGTGTCTATGGCGCGAAAAAGCGCCTGTAAATCGGCGTGCTGGACGGGCGCGCGTCAGCCGCGCCGCATCAGACGCCCCACCGCCGCCATGAGCTCCTCGGTGCGCTCGTGCGCCTTCGCGGAGTCGTCGTCGACGATGCAGTGGTGGGCGTGCTGGTCCATCAGGCCGAGCGCCACCTTGTCGAGCGCGGCCTGGATCGCGCTGATCTGGGTCAGCACGTCGATGCAGTAGCGATCCTCCTCGACCATGCGCTCGACCCCGCGCACCTGACCCTCGATCCGGTGGAGCCGCTTCTGGAGCTGGTCTTTGGTCGCGGTGTAACCGCGCGTCTGGGTCTCGGCCATGTCCTCACTGTAGCCCATACGGGTGAGGGGTATAGTGCGAAAACCATGGCTACTAAGGAACACAAGCACCCTGTCTTCGCCCGGCTCTGGACCTTCATCAGCCCGCGCGAGGACGCGTCCGGCCAGGCCGACAACCGGCGCGAGATGCTGGCGGGGACGCGCGGTCGCGCCCTCGAGCTGGGCGCGGGCAACGGGCTGAACTTCGCGCACTACCCGCCCGAGGTCGAGAGCGTCGTCGCGATCGAGCCCGAGCCGTACCTGCGCGAGCGCGCCCGCGAGGCGGCCGCGGACGCCGCCGTCTCCGTCGAGGTGATCGACGCCACCGACGACCCGCTCCCGCTGGACGGCGACTCGATCGACGTCGCGGTGGCATCGCTGGTCCTGTGCAGCGTCCCGGACCAGGCCCGCGCGCTGGCCGAGCTGCGCCGCGTCCTGAAGCCGGGCGGTGAGCTGCGCTTCTACGAGCACGTGGTCCCAACCCGTCCCCGTCAGGCCCGGCTGTTCCAGCTGGCGGACTCCTCCGGCGTGTGGCCGAAGATCGGCGCCGGCTGCCACTGCGCGCGCGACACCGCCCCCGCGATCGAGCAGGCCGGCTTCCGGATCGAGCGCATCCGCCGCCTGAACTTCAACGGGCTGCCGCACATCCTCGGTGCCGCGCGCGCCTGACGCGCAGCGGGCCCGCGCGGCCTACCGCCGGCACGCGGCCCACTACGACGACCGGCGGTCGGTCCGCGTCATCGAGGACCTCCAGCGGCGGGCGGTCGAACAGCTCGAGCTGTCCCCGGGCGCCCGCGTGCTCGACGTCGCCTGCGGAACGGGCCTGGCCTTCGACCGGATCGAGGCGGCGATCGGCCCGGAGGGCGAGCTGGTAGGCGTCGACCTGAGCGCCGCGATGCTGGAGCAGGCCGCCGAGCGCGCCCGCGATCGCGGCTGGGACAACGTGCGCCTGGTGGAGGCCGCGGTCGAGGACGCCTCGCTCGGCGCCGGTGACTTCGACGGCGCGTTGTTCTCGTTCTGCCACGACGTCCTCCGGTCGAGAGACGCGGTCGACGCGGTCGCCCGCGCCGTGCGCGGCGGCGGGCGGATCGCCACAACCGGGATCCAGTGGGCGCCGCGCTGGATGCTGCCGGTGAACGCGGCGGTCTGGCTGGGTGCGCGGCGTTACGTGACGACCTTCGACGGCTTCGACCGCCCCTACTCGCTGCTGGCCGACCAGCTCGCCGACGTCCGGGTGGAGCGCGCGTGGCTCGGCTCGATGTACGTCGTCAGCGGGCGCGTTCCGACCTGACCCGCACCCCGTCGACGAACCAGATCCGCCGCCCGTCCGGGTAGCTCGCGGCCGGCCCCTCCTCAGGGTCGCGGTGGCGCAGCCCGTGGCGGTACCACTTCTCGGTCCCGTTGACGTAGACGCAGGCGGGCGCGCCGTCGCGGTGGCGCACGCCGTCGAGGTACCACTTCTCCGATCCGTTGGCGTGCACCACGGCCGGCCCGTCCTCGCGGTGCAGCCTGCCGTGGCGGTACCACTCCTCGCGGCCGCCGGGGAAGACGCGCGCGGGGCCGTCCTCCCGGTGCAGCAGGCCGTCCCCGTCACGCCACTCCAGGACTCCATCGCCGCTCATCTCTGCGTCCACGAATTCGGTACTTCCCCCAATTCAGTTTTAGGCATGCCATAATCTCCGACGTGCCGCGTCTAACTCGTCGCAGGATGCTTGGAGCGTCGGCCGCCACCGCTGCGGCCGGAGTGCTCCACAAGGCCGTTCCCCACTCCCATCCCTGGGACTCCGACGCCCACGCGGCGAGCGGTCACGAGCACGGCGCGATGAAGCCGCACGGCGGCCACACCGCGGGCCACGCCTCGTTCCGGGGCGGCGCGGCGACCAACCCGTTCGACCCGCACGCGATCCTGCGCGACTTCGACCACGGCAAGACCAGCCGGCTCGCGTCCGGGCGCGTGCTGCGCGAATGGGAGCTGGTGGCCGGGACGATGGAGATCGAGGTCGCCCCGGGAGTGAAGTACGAGGCCTGGTGCTACAACAACCGCATCCCCGGCCCGACGCTCCGCGCGCGGGAGGGCGAGCGGCTGCGGGTCACCTTGATCAACGGGTCGGAGCACCCGCACACGATCCACTTCCACGGGCTCCATCCCGCGATGACGGACGGCGTCCCGGGCATCGGCGCCGGCCAGATCCCGCCGGGCGGCAAGGCCGTCTACGAGTTCGACGCCGAGCCGTTCGGACTGCACCTCTACCACTGCCACGTGCGCCCGCTGGCCGAGCACATCGCCAAGGGCATGTACGGCGCGTTCATCATCGACCCGAAGGAGCCCCGCCCGGAGGCCGACGAGCTCGTGATGGTGATGAACGGGTTCGACACCAACTTCGACCGGTCCAACGAGGTCTACGCGGTCAACACGGTCGGGTTTGCCTACATGGACAAGCCGGTCGTGGTCAAGCGCGACTCGCTGACGCGGATCTACCTGGTCAACGTGCTCGAGTACGACCTGATCAACTCGTTCCACGTGCACGGCAACTTCTTCGACTACTTCCCGACCGGGACGTCGAAGACGCCGACCGAGCTGACCGACACCGTGATGCTCTGCCAGGGCCAGCGCGGGATTCTGGAGCTGAAGTTCCCGAACGCCGGGCGGTTCATGTTCCACGCCCACCAGTCCGAGTTCACCGAGCTGGGCTGGCAGGGATTCTTCGAGGTGCGCGACTGATGGGCGCCGGGACGCTCCGCCGCACCGGCCTTCCGGCCTGGGCCCTGGGACTGATCCCGCTGCTCCTGATCGCGGTGGCCGTCGGCACGTTCGCGGCGCTGGGCGGCCCCGGCCTGGGCGAGCGCCGCGGCCCGCCGGTCGAGGAGCTGGCCGTCGAGCGCACCGTGCTGAAGCCCGGCGTCATCGAGTTGACCGTGCGCAACGACGGCCCCGACGCCGTCCGGATCGCTCAGGTCAGCGTCAACGACGCGTTCGTGCAGTTCAGCGGCGCCGAGGGCTCGATCGACCGGCTGAGCAGCGCGAAGCTGCGCGTACAGGAGCCGTGGGTCGAGGGCCAGACCTACGAAGTCGCCCTGCTCACCTCAACAGGGGCGACGATCAGCCACTCGATCGACGCGGCCACGGAGACCCCGTCGGCCGACGCGAGCTTCTTCGGGCTGATGGCGCTCCTCGGGCTGTACGTCGGAGTGATCCCGGTGGCGCTCGGGATGCTGTGGCTGCCCTGGATCCGGTCGGTGCCGCCCGGCTGGCTGCGGGTGGTGATGGCGGTGACCGTCGGCCTGCTCGCCTTCCTGGCGATCGACGCGACCCTCGAGGGCTTCGAGCTGGCCGGCGAGGGGTCGCAGGCGTTCGGCGGCGTCGCGCTGGTGCTGATAGGTGGGGTCGTCTCCTACCTGGCGCTGACCGGGATCGGCGAGTGGATCGCCGACCGTCGCGCGCGGGCGCGGTCCGAGGGCGCCTCCGGCGCGCATCTGTCGCTGCTCGTCGCGCTCGGGATCGGGATGCACAACCTGGGCGAGGGCCTCGCGATCGGTGTGTCGTACGCGACCGGCGCGCTCGCGCTCGGCGCGTTCCTCGTGGTCGGCTTCGCGCTGCACAACACCACCGAGGGGCTGGCGATCGTCGCGCCGATGGCGTCCGAGAAGCCGTCGTGGAAACGGCTCGCCGCGCTCGGCCTGCTGGCCGGCGGCCCCGCCATCGTCGGCGCCTGGATCGGGGCGTCGGCGTTCAACTCCTCGGTGGCCGCGTTCCTGTTCGGCGCCGGGGCCGGAGCGATCGTCCAGGTGATCGTCCAGCTCTCCCCCACCCTGCGCGACGGCCGCGGCCGCACGCTCCACCCCGCCGCCGTTGCCGGCCTGCTCGGCGGGATGGGCCTGATGTTCGCGACCGGGCTTCTGGTGAGCGTCTGATGCCGGTCGGCCCGCACCGCATCTCGCACACCGGGTCGTCCGAGGCCGTCGAGGACTACGCCAAGGCGATCTACGCGCTTCAGTCGCGCGCCGGCGGCCACCCGGTGTCGAACCACGACCTGGCCGAGCGCCTGGGCGTGACGCCGGCGTCGGCCTCGGCGATGGTCAAGAAGCTCAGCGAGCTCGGGCTCGCCGACCACGTGCCCTACCGCGGCACGTCCCTGACTGTGGACGGCCGCAGGCTCGCGCTCGAGGTGCTTCGCCACCACCGGCTGCTCGAGACCTACCTGGTCGAGCACCTCGGCGTGCCCTGGGACCGCGTGCACGAGGAGGCCGAGGCACTCGAGCACGTGCTCTCCGACTACCTGGAGAGCCGGATCGCGGCGAAGCTCGGCGACCCCAAGGTCGACCCGCACGGCGACCCGATCCCGTCGGAGTCGCTGGCGATCGACGAGGGCGACTCGCGATCGCTCGCCGACCTCGGCCCCGGCGATCGCGGGCACTTCATCCGCGTGTCCGACTCCGACCCCGCGATGCTGCGTTACCTGCACGACCGCGGGATCGGCATCGGCGAGGAGCTCGAGGTGCTCGACGTCCAGCCCTTCGAGGGGCCGATGACCGTGCGCTTCGGCGGCGACCTGCACACGCTGGGCGGCGGGCTGGCCCGGGCGATGCGGGTCGCGGCTCAGAAGTAGAGCTCGGGCACGATCCGGTGGCGCGCGCAGGCGCGCACGCCTTCCGACCACATCTCGATCAGCCTGCCCTCGGTCTCGTAGGCCAGGTCGCCGCCGCAGCGGTCGAGGAACAGCGCGTAGTTCAGGTGGCTCATCGCCTTGCGGCCCAGGTAGCGGATGCCGTCGATCGAGTCGTCCTCGTACCAGTCGTGCCAGGCGCGGCTCCAGGCCTGGGTGCGCTCGTAGTCGAGCTCGGTCGCGATCCGCAGATCCAGGCCGAACGCGGCGGCCGTGCCCTCGGCGTCGAGCTGGAGGATGCGCAGCGGGCGCGTCGCCCAGATGCGGCTCCAGCGGCGCGACGCCTCCGACTTGGTCAGCACGCGGCGGTCGCCGTAGACCTCGGCGAACGGGGCCGTCCGGTCCTCGTTGACATAGGTGACGCCGTACTCGCCGCGCGGGGCGTCGAAGCGCGACAGGCCGGGCTTGTGGCGCTTGCGCCGGATCGGGTTCGGCTCCCAGTGAAGCCGCCACGAGGCGTCCAGGCGCTGCGTCGCGAGCGGCGGCAGGTCGGCGGGCGGCTCCGCGGGCGGGAGCGGGACGAAGCCGAGCGGCGGGTCCCCCACCCGCGTCAGTCCTGCGAGCCCGCGGCGCGGATCAGGCGCACGACCAGGTCCAGGCGGCCCTGCTCGACCAGCGCGAGCGGCGTCTGGCCTCCCCCCGCCTCCGGGTTGGTCATCAGCCCGTGGAGGGCCAGCTCGTCGAGCCGCGCGTCCTCGGCGGCCGCGGTGATCGCCGGCATGAACTCGCGCGGGTGGAGCGTCGGGCCGAACTGCCAGGCCGGGTAGACGAAGCCGCGGACCCCGGGCACGCCCTTTATGCCGGCGAGCCGCCCGGCCGAGCGCCACTGGTTGAGCCGCTGGCGGCTGACGCCCTGCTCCTCGAGCCAGCCCACGGTGTGGACCTGGCCGCGGACCTGCTCGTACATCGTGAGCACGCGCAGGCGGCCCCAGTCCGTGAGCGCGTCGTCGTCCTCGATCTGCGCGAGCGCGGACCGGTCGAGCAGCTCGGTCAGCGCGTCGAAGTCACGGGCGGTCGCCCGGCCGACGAACGCCGTGAACGCGTCGGACAGGGCGGCGAGCCGCCGCTCCTGCGCCTCGCTTGACCGTCGCTCCGCTGTCTCCAACCCGTGCCTCCAACGTAAAGAACGTCAAAAGCATAGCGGTGCGCCCGGCGGAACCGTCTCCGGTCCCCTACCCCTGCACGAGCTCCGCGGCCTGGCGCACGGTCGCGGCGTCCCCGGACACCAGCAGCGTCGTCACGATCGACTCGCGCCACTTCTCCAGGTCGTCGCGGATCTTGTCCTCCGGGCCGATCAGCGAAAGGTCCTCGATCAGCTCGCGCGGAACCTTGGCGGCGGCGTCGTCCTTCTTGCCGTCGAGATAGAGGTCCTGGATCTGCTCGACCTCCTTCTCGTAGCCCAGCCGGATCGCGACGTTGGCATGGAAGTTCTTGCCCTTCGCCCCCATGCCACCGAAGTAGAGGGCGTAGAACGGGCGTAGCGCGTCGGCGGCCTGGTCGACGTCGTCGGAGACGATCAGCGGCACGGTCGCGGCGACCTCGAAGTCGTCGAAGGAGCGCCGCGCGCCCTCGCGTGCAAATCCCTCCTTCAGCGCATCGACGAAGTAGTCGGGCTGCGTCGGCGAGAACAGCATCGCCAGCCAGCCGTCGCACAGCTCCGCGGCGAGCGCGATGTTCTTCGGCCCCTCGGCGCCCAGGAAGACCGGTATGTCCTCCCGCAGCGGGTGGATCGACGACTTGAGCGCCTTCGCCAGGCCCGTGCCGTCGGGCAGGGGCAGCGGGTAATGGGTCCCGTCCTCGTTCGTGACCGGCCCGTTGCGGGCCCAGATGTCGCGCAGGATCCCGATGTACTCGCGCGTCCGGGCGAGCGGCTTCGCGAACGGCATGCCGTACCAGCCCTCGACCACCTGCGGCCCCGAAACGCCGAGGCCGAGGATGAACCGGCCGCCCGACAGGTGGTCCATCGTCATCGCTGCCATCGCGGTCGCGGCCGGCTGGCGGGCCGACATCTGCACGATCGCGGTGCCGAGCCGGATCTGCTCGGTCTGCGACCCCCACCAGGCCAGCGGGGTCAGGCAATCGGACCCGTACGCCTCGGCGGTCCACATCGAGTCGAAGCCGAGCTTGTCCGCCTCGGCGATCGCCTCGGTGATACCGGGCGGCGGGCCTCCCGCCCAGTAGCCGGTGTTCAGTCCGAGCTTCAGTGCGTTGGCCATGGCGGGGCATCCTAAGGGGGTGAAGACGATCGCCACGGTCGGGGTCTACGGGTTCGGTTCCGAGACCTTCCTGGAAGCTCTGCGCGACGCCGGGGTGCGGCTGCTGATCGACGTGCGCCAGCGGCGCGGGGTGCGCGGCAGCGAGTACGCGTGGGCGAACTCGCAGCGGCTCCAGGCCGCGCTGGCCGAGGCCGGGGTCGAGTACCGGCACCTGAAGGAGCTCGCGCCGACCACCGAGCTGCGCCACCTCCAGTACGCGGAGGACGCGCGGCAGGGCGTGGGCAAGCGCTCACGGGTCGAGCTCGCGCGGGAGTACGTCACCCGCTACACGCGGGAGATCCTCGACTCGGCCGAACTGGATCAGCTGGTGGACGCGATGCCCGAGGGCGCCGTCACGGCGATGCTGTGCGTGGAGCGCGATCCCGAGGCCTGCCACCGCTCGCTCGTTGCGGAGCGCCTGGCCGCCGAGCACGGCGTCCGCGTCGTGCACCTGCGCCCCGAGGGCTGATCAGCCGGCCGTGACCCAGACGGCCCGGGCGCGGACTATCTCCTTGCCCTCGACCGTCAGCGCGCAGTCCGCGAACGACAGCGTGCTCCCCACGCGGTCGACCCGGCCGTGGCCCTCGATCCAGTCGCCCGGCTGGGCCGGCTTCAGGAAGTCGACGGTCAGCGAGACCGTCGCGCGCGGCTTCTCGTCCTCGGCGTCCGCGTCGATCGCACGGCCCAGAACGAAGTCGGCGAACGTCGAGAGCAGGCCGCCCTGGACGGTGCCGCGGTGGTTGGCGTGGCGGTCCTCGGCGAGCAGTCCGAAGGTCAGGCCGTCGCCGTCCTCGCGGACGTGGATCGGGCCGATGTGCTCGAGGAAGGGACCCTGGTTCTCCCAGGGCTCGAAGCCGTCGGGGACGTTCATGGGGCGAGGACGCTACCGGCGGGCGTCAACACCGATCAGGGCGCGTGGGGCGGCCGGCCAGGCGCCGGCCGCCCCCGCGAAGGGCGTTACTCCCTGAGCTTGGAGTTGATCGAGTTGACCGTCGAGTCGAAGGTCGTCGAGAACTGCGACGAGGCCGTGGCGATCGCCTGAGCCGCCTTCTGGGTCTCCTCCTGTTCGCCGGAGGTCAGACCTTCCTTGTTGTCGTTGACGGTCTTCTGGTAGTCCTCCATCGAGGACACGAGCTTGTCGTGCTCGGCCTTGACCTCCTCGGGCGGCTCGATCGCCTTGAGGTCGGAGACGATGCCCGACAGCAGCGGGTCGAGGCCGTCGAGCGACTTCTTGAAGTCCTCGGGGCTGGACGGGTTCGCGAGGTTGAGCTTGGCCGCGCCGTCCGCGAACTCCTTCTGCGCGTCGTTGACCTTCTGGATGTAGTCGTTCTTGTCGTCGGTGCTGCTGCCGTCGTCGCCGCCGCAGGCGACCGCGCCCAGCGATAGAGCGAGGACCGCGAGCAACGGCAGGATCAGACGCCGGATGGCGGGCACGTGGATGGTCATGCGGGACGAACTCCTGTTGAGCTCCGCCGGGGGGCGAAGGAATGGGTTGAGGTCGCGGCCCCTGCGCCGCGCGCCGGGGTCAACCTAATGGATCGCGACGACGTTTCGCCAGACGAACGTCAGGTCACCGGCCCCCGAGTCGCGAGTGACTCGGGGGCCGGGCTGCGTCAGGGGGTCTGAACGCAGATCGCGAACACGCGCATCGTCACGCCGGTGAAGCCGGGGAACGTCCGCGCGGTTCCCTTCCAGAACGCGAACTGGTCGCCGTCGTCCGGGATTCCGCCTGAACCTGCGTTGTCCAGGGCCGGGCGTGAGATGTTGACCTCGGCCCTGTCCCCGTTGGACACGTTGACGCTGCCGCCGATGATCTTCTCACCGGCGTTGCAGGTGGCGAAGGCGCTCTGCCACGCACCCGGCGCACCGCCGCCGGGCGGATCGGGCAGGGCGATGTCGGTCCGGCGAGTGACGACGGTGCCGAGCAGGCCGTTCTGCCCGTTGACCCCGTCCTTGCCGTCCTTGCCAGGCGCACCGTCCAGGCCGCGCAGGCCCTGCGGACCCTGCAGACCCTGCGCGCCGGCAGGCAGCTGGCCGGCGGCGAAGTCGCCCTTCCTGAGCGACCCGTTCTTGACCTTGGCGCTCGTGACCGAGTTCGACTTGATCTGAGCTGAGCCGACCGAGTTCTTCGGCAGCTTCACCGCGGCGTAGCTGGTTCCGCCGGCGGCGACGAACAAAGCGATGCACGCGACGACCATCGCCGGACTCGGACGTTGGACCTCGGGAAGCAGACGCATGAATGTGACCCCCTTGTTGAACGACTGGACAACGGGGTCAGTCTGTGCCGCGGGATGGGGCCCGTCTTCAGGGCACGTGCCCTGAGGTTTTGTGCGGCGGTACGCTGGCATCGACCCACGTTCTGGAGGACTCGATGCCCGCAGAGTTGCCCATCGCGTGCTCGCTGAGCGCGACCGAGCTACCCGAGCGCCTGGCCGAGATGGCGGCGCTCGGCGACTCCGCGCTGGTCGACACGCGCACCGAGCCGACGCACGCGGAGCTCCGCTTCGCCGCCGGCGATGGGGTGCGCGAGCGCGTCGACGCCATCGTCGCCGCGGAGTCGCAGTGCTGCTCGTTCCTGACCATGCGCGCGACCGAGGAGCCGGACCTGGTCGTGCTGACGATCGACGGGCCCGAGGGCGCGGAGATCGTGATCAGCGAGATGGTCGCCGCGTTCCGCGGCCAGCGGGGCGTCGCTAGCGGATCTGGTCGTACACCTTGAACATCGGCAGGTACATCGAGACGACGATGAACCCGACGATGGCGCCGACGACCATGATCATCAGCGGCTCGAGGATCGACGTCAGCGCCTTCAGCGCCGCGGCGACCTCGTCCTCGTAGAAGTCCGCGATCTTCGACAGCATCGACTCGAGGGCGCCGGTCTCCTCGCCCACGGCGATCATCTGCGTGACCATCATCGGGAAGGCCGTCGGCTCGTCGCGCATCGGGGCGGCGATCGTGCCGCCCGACTTGACCGACTCGCGGACGCCATCCATGGCCTTCTCGACGACCTTGTTGCCGGACGTCCTGCCGGTGATCTCGATCGCCTGGAGCATCGGGACGCCGGCCGAGATCAGCGCGGAGTAGGTGCGCGCGAAGCGGGCCAGGCAGACCTTCTGCACGATCTGGCCGATCTGCCACGGGATGCGCAGCTTGAAGCGGTCCCACTGCTCGCGACCGCGCGTTGAGGCCTTCCACTTCTTGAAGGTGAAGACGACCGCGAAGGCGAAGCCGATCACCAGGTACCACTGGTGCGTCATCAGGTTCGACAGCGTCACCGTGAACTTCGTGATCGCGGGCAGGTCGCCGCCGAAGTCCTTGAAGATGCCCTCGAAGACGGGAACCAGGAAGACGACGAGCGCGACCAGCACGCAGACGGCGAAGCCGCCGATCAGCGCGGGGTACATCATCGCGGCCTTGATCTGGCGGCGGAGCGAGTCGTCCTTCTCGAGCTGATCCGCGACGCGGCGGAGCGTCTCCTCCAGGATGCCGCCGGTCTCACCGGCCGCGACCATGGCGACGTACAGGTCGTTGAAGATCTTCGGATGGCGGCCGAGCGCCTCCGCGAACGAGATGCCCGCCTCGACGTCCTGGCGGACGTGCATGAGCGCTTCCTGGAGCTTCTCGTTCTCGACCTGCTCCTCGAGCACGTAGAGCGCGCGCAGGAGCGACATGCCCGACGAGATCATCGTCGAGAGCTGGCGCGTGGCGACGGTCAGCTCCTGCGCCTTGACGCGCTTGAAGCGGGAGAGGATGTCACCGACGTCGCCGGTGCCCTTCTTCTCCTCGATGTCGACGACGATCAGGCCCTTGGCCCGCAGCTGCTGGGCGACGTGCTGCTTGTTCTCGGCGTCGACCTCGCCGCGGGTCGACACGCCCGACAGGTCGAGCGCCTTGAACGTGAAGGTGGAGAGATCGGCAGACATGGCTCTAGGCGACCCGCACCGTGCCCATCAGGCGACGGAGCTCTTCGGGCGCGGCGGACCGGGACTCGGCCAGCTCGCGCGTGATCTTCTGACGGCGGACCAGGTCGGCCAGCGCCGCGTCCATGGTCTGCATCCCGCTGCGCGCCGCCGGTCTGGAGCGCGGAGTAGATCTGGTGGGTCTTGCCCTCGCGGATCAGGTTGCGCACGGCCGGCGTCGGGACGAGCACCTCGCAGGCGCAGACGCGGCCCTGGCCGTCGGCGGTCGGCAGGAGCTGCTGGGTGACGATGCCCTGCAGCGCGATCGCCATCTGCGAGCGCACCTGGTGCTGCTGCTCCGGCGGGAAGGAGTCGACGATGCGGTCGACGGTCTGGCCGGTGTCCTGGGTGTGCAGCGTCGCGAAGACCAGGTGGCCGGTCTCGGCCGCGGTCAGCGCGGTCTGCATCGTCTCCAGGTCGCGCATCTCGCCGACGAGGATGACGTCGGGGTCCTGGCGGAGCGCGGCCTTGAGAGCCTTGCCGAAGCTCTGCGCGTCGGTGCCCAGCTCGCGCTGGTTGACGATGCAGTTCTTGTGACGATGCAGGAACTCGATCGGATCCTCGATCGTCATGATGTGCTCGTGCCGTGACTCGTTGATCTTGTCGAGCATCGACGCGAGCGTCGTCGACTTGCCGGAGCCGGTCGGGCCGGTGACGAGCACGAAGCCGCGCGGCTTCTTGATGAAGTCCATCAGGACCGGCGGCAGGCCGAGCGTGTCGAACGCCGGGATCTCGGTCGGGATCGTGCGGAGCACCGCGCCGATCGACGCGCGCTGGAAGAAGGCGTTGACGCGGAAGCGGGCCCGGCCCGGGATCGAGTAGGACAGGTCGATCTGCCAGTCCTCCTCGAGCCGCTTGCGCTGGTCGTTGTTGAGGAACGAGTAGACGACCTCGCGGGTCACCTGCGGCGTGAGCTCCGGGTAGTCGAGTGCCGTCATCCGCCCGCGGATGCGGATCATCGGCGGCACGCCGGCAGTGAGGTGGAGGTCGGAGGCGCCGGACTCGATGGTCTGAATCAGCACGTCCGCGAAATCGAAGTCCATGTCTTCCTTATCGGCAGCAGTCGGAATCAGCTGACACGCGCAACTTCGGCGATAGACGTGACGCCCAGCCGGACCTTCTCGAGGCCGTCGTCGCGCAGGAGGCGCATCCCCTGCTGGACGGCGGTCGCGCGCATGACGTCGGCCGATGCGCGGTCGATGGTGAGGGCGCGGATCTCGTCCGACACCGTCATCACCTCGTACATGCCGACACGGCCCTTGTAGCCCGTGTGGCCGCAGCGCGCGCAGCCGGCCGGCTCGTAGGCCTCGATGTCGAACGCTGCCTCGTAGAAGTTCGCGGCCTTGAGCTGCTCGACGGTGAGGACCGTGCGCGCCTTGCAGTAGTTGCAGAGCCGCCGGGCCAGGCGCTGGGCGACGACGACGTCTACCGCCGACGCGGTGAGGAACGGCGCGATGCCCATCTCGGTGAGGCGGGTGATCGCCGACGGGGCGTCGTTCGTGTGGAGCGTCGACAGGACGAGGTGGCCGGTGAGCGCGGCCTCGATCGAGATCTTCGCGGTCTCGGCGTCGCGGATCTCGCCGACCATCACGATGTCCGGGTCGGCGCGCAGGATCGAGCGCAGGCCGGTGGCGAACGTCAGCCCCGACTTCAGGTTGACGCCGATCTGGTTGATGCCCGGCACCTGGTACTCGACCGGGTCCTCGATCGTGATGATGTTCTTCTCGACCGAGTTCAGCGCGTTGAGCGCGGCGTACAGGGTGGTCGACTTGCCCGAGCCGGTCGGGCCCGTGACGAGCACGGCGCCGTAGGACTGGCTGAAGCCGGCCTCGAAGCGCTTGCGCGAGGAGTCGCGGATGCCGAGCGCGTCCAGGCCGATGATCGCCTGCTCCTTGTCCAGGATGCGCATGACGATGCCCTCACCGCCGGCGGACGGGAGCGTGACGATGCGGATGTCGACGGAGTGGCTCTCGACCGACAGCGACACGCGGCCGTCCTGCGGGACGCGCCGCTCGGCGATGTCGAGGTCGGCCATGATCTTCACGCGGGAGACGACGCCCGGCACCATGCGGCGCGGGATCGAGGTCGTCTCGTGCAGGACGCCGTCGACGCGGAAGCGCACGCGCATGTCGCGGCCGTGGGGCTCGAAGTGGATGTCGGACGCGCCGTCCTCGACCGCCTGGGCGATGATCGAGTTGACGAGCTTGATGACCGGGGCGTCGGCGGCGGACTCGCGGATGTCCGCGGTCTGCTCCTCCTCTTCCTCGTCCTCGTCGACCGCGTCGGCGACCGCGTCGTCGAGGCGGTTCATCTTCGCGATCAGCGTCGCGATGTCCTCGGCGGACGCCACGACGGGCCGGATCTCGTAGCCCGTCATGAGCTTCAGGTCGTCGAGCGCGAGCACGTTCGACGGGTCCGCCATCGCCACGAGCAGGTTGCCCGAGGAGTGGAAGCCGATCGGGATCGCGTTGTAGCGCTTGGCCGTCGCGGAGCCCAGCAGGTTGACCGCCGCGATGTCCGGCTTGTAGACGGTCAGGTCGACGTGGTCGAGGCCGAAGCGCTCGGCCGTCGCGCGGGCCAGCTCGTCGGCGCCGAGGGCGCCCGAGTCCAGCAGCACCTTCTCCGGGCTCGTGTGCGTGGCCCGGCCCTGCTCGACCGCGGAGTCGACCTTCTCCTTCGGCACGAAGCCGAGCTCGACGATGACGTCGGTGATGAAGCGGGCGGCACCGCCGCGGCGGCGCGGGGGCGTTATCCCCGTGAAGTCGGGCGACGAGGCTGCGTCAGGGACGCTCGCCAGGTGCGGCTCGTCTGCGGTGACCGGCGGAAGGGACGCCGGCGCTTGCAGTTCGCTCATCGGAGTGCGTCTTCAACCTGCTGACGGAGCGACTGCTGGTCGACGAAGCCCTCGACGAGCTGCGCCTTGCGACCCGGCTTCGCGATCACGATCGCGGGAACCTGGGCAACGCCGACGCCGGCGAGGACCGGCCGGTACTGATCGAGGTCCTCGAACTTCGGCGAGAAGACCTGCACGCCGTCCATGCCGTCGAGCTTCGCGACGGCCTGGCGAGCGCCGGTGTCGTCCGCAGCGCCGGGGCGGGAGAAGAAGAGCACGACCACGTCGTCCTGGCCGAGGGCCTTGGCGACGCTGACGACCTCCGCCTTGCTCCTCAGCTCGGCGACCTGTTCCTTCGAAAGCTTCTGGCCCGCGGGCTTGTCGTTCGCGGCGGCCTTGTCCTTCTTCTCGGCCGGCTTGGCCGGGGTGGCCTCCTCGACGCGCGGGCGGGTGCGAGCGCGGCCGCGGGCGCCGGGCTGCGGCTGGGCCTTCTGCGCGGGCGCCGTGGGGATCGGAGCGGGCGCGACGGCGTCCTCTTCACCGGTGCCGACGCCGCGCACGGCGACGAGCGCGGTGACGCAGAGGGCGAGGCCGAGTATGGCGAGGAGGACGGGGCGGGGGACTGCCATCGGGGGAGGTATCGGCAGCCCCCGCGTCGGGGTTTAGCAGCGTCTGGACGTTTGATCCGGGTGGCCGGGATGCGGGCGTCGGGGAGCGGGCTCAGGCCCGCGCCGCGGCGCGCATCGCGTCCAGCGGCGGCTTCCGGCCCGTCCAGATCTCGAAGCTCCGTGCCCCCTGCCGGACGAGGATCTCCAGGCCGTCCACGAAGCGCGCCTGGCCTGCCCATCGTTCCAGTGGCGTCTGCGCTCCTCCCCCCGGTAGACCAGGTCGACCACCAGCGGGGGCGGTTCCTTTCCGTCCAGCCCGAGGGCCATCAGCGCGCTCTCGTCGGAGAGGTTCGCGTCCAGGCCGACCGCGGTCGTGTTGACGAGCGCGTCGTACCCACGCGGCTCGACGTTCAGCCGCAACACTCACGCCGAGCTCGCCGGCCAGGGCGTCCGCGCGCTCGACGGTGCGGTTCCACACGGCGACCTCGGCACCGGCTTCGCGCAGCGCCCAGACGGCCCCGCGAGCCGCGCCGCCGGCGCCCAGCACGAGCGCCGTGGCCGGCGGCTCGCCGATCGCGTCGAGCAGCCCGCCCACGTCCGTGTTGTCCGCGCGGATCGCGCCGTCTTCGAAGGTCAGCGTGTTCGCGGCGCCCGCGCCGCGGGCGGAGTCGCTCGCCTCGTCGGCCACGGCGAGGGCCAGCAGCTTGTGGGGGATCGTGACGTTCGCGCCGCGGTAGCCCGACCCGGGCAGCGCCCGGACCGTCTCCTCGAACAGCTCGCCGCTGATCGGGAGCGCCACGTAGCGCCAGCCGGGCGCCATCCCGAGGGCCTCGAACGCCGCGTTGTGCATCGCCGGCGAGCGCGAGTGCGCGACGGGATAGCCGAGGACTCCGGCTAGCACCCCTTGGGGGCCTTGCCGCCGGCCGCCTCGCGCGCCTGGTTGTAGCGGGCGGCCGCCGCGTTGAACTCGGCCAGCGTCTTGTGGAACGTGTGGTGCAGGCCCTTCGGGTCGCACGGGTCGGCGACGTAGAACAGGTAGTCGGTGTCGGGCGGGTTGGCCGCCGCGCGGATCGAGGGCAGGCCCGGGTTGCCGATCGGCCCCGGCGGCAGTCCCTTGTTGACCCGCGTGTTGTAGCGGGTTCGGCGTCTGCAGCTCGGACTGGGTGAGCGGCTTGTCCCAGTTGCCGGTGAAGAACCGCACGGTCGCGTCGATGCCGAGCGACTGGTCCTGCGCGAGCCGGTTGTAGATGACCGAGGCGATCAGCTTGCGCTCGCGCGGAACCGCCGTCTCCCGCTCGACGAGCGAGGCGATCGTCAGCACCTCGTACGGCGTCAGGTTCTTCGAGCGCGCCGCCCGCATCGACACCGTCGCGAAGTTGTCCTTGAAAGCGCGGAGCTGCTTGTCGATCAGCAGCCGCACGTTCTGGCCGCGCTTCAGCTCGTAGGTCGACGGCCACAGGAAGCCCTCCAGGTCCTTCGCGCCCTTCGCGCCGTAGCGGCGCGGGTTCAGGTCGCGCGACCGGCGCGTCGCCTTCTCGTAGTCGCCCTTCAGCCCCGACTCGGAGACCGACTCCGCGATCTCGCTGCGCGACCGGCCCTCGGGCACCGACACCTGGATCGTGTTGGCCGGCGGGCCCTTCTCGAGCGCCGCGATCACGTCGGAGTACGACATGTCCTCGCGCAGCGTGTAGGTGCCCGGCTTGAGCGACCCGCGCTTGCCCTCGAGCGTCGTGCGGAGCTGGAAGAAGAAGCTGCTCGAGATGATCCCCTCGTCCTCGAGCGCGGAGGCCAGGTCGCCCACGCCGCCCGGCTTGAGGGTGACGGTCTTGCGCGCGCCCCCGTCGCCGGTGAACGGCTGGTAGAGCGAGACCAGGAACCAGCCCGCCACCAGCACGAACACGAGCAGGGCGAGCAGGAACAGCCGCCGCACGCGGAAGTTCGGCTGCCGCGGCTCGCGGCCGTTGCGCGGGCTCCGCTGCGCCCGTGCGCTCGAGCGCGTCGGCCACCCGCGGATCGCGCTCGCGCGGCGGGACGCGGGTCGGCCGGGTGCGCGGTCGCGCTGCCGCCGAGCCGGCGGGACTCGCGTGCGATCCGCGCGCGCTCGCGCTCGTCGTCCGAGCGGCCGCCCGGCACCGGAGGGGGACCGGGGCTCAAGCCCGCGTCCGCCGGGAGTCGAGGAACGCTTCCAGCAGGTGTGCGGCCGCGCGCGAGTCGGCAGCCGCCGAGCCGCCTGCTCGCTCCGCCTGAACCGTTGTCAATCGCTCGTCGTACAACTCGATCGGCACCTGCAGCCGTCGCCCGAGACGCTCCACGAAGTCGCGCGTCTCGGCCGCCTGGGGTCCCTCCTCCCCCGCGAGCGTGAGCGGCAGCCCTACGACCACGCGCTCAGCCCCGCTGGATGAAATCACGTCTGCGACTCGGGCGAGCCCCTTCTTCGTGCCGGCACGCTCCACCACGGGCATGGGCGTGGCCAGGGTGCCACTCGGGTCGGACAGCGCGACACCGCAGCGCACCGCGCCGTAGTCCAGCGCGATGACCCTGCTCATCGGAGCCCCTGCTCGATCGCCGCGCGCGCGGCGGCGATCGCCTCCGGCAGCTTCTCGGGGTCGCGGCCGCCGGCCTGCGCCATCGTGGGGCGTCCTCCCCCGCCGCCGCCCGTGATCTGGGCCGCGACCTTGACCACGTCGCCGGCCTTGAGGCCGCGGCCGACCGCGGCGTCGCTGAAGTTCGCGACCAGGTGCACGCGGCCGTCGACCGCGGTGCCGAGCACGACCGCCGCGTCGCCCAGCTTCTGCTTGACCTGGTCGGACAGCTCGAGCAGCGCCTTCGCGTCGTCGACCTCGACGGGTTGCGCGACGACCCGCACGCCGCCGATCTCCTCGGCCGAGGCGACGACCGACTCCGCCAGTTGCCGGTCGTCGGTGCGCGGGCGCTTCTGCGCGTCCTTGAGCTGCTGCTGCAGGCGGGTCACGGCGCTGACGACCTCGGCCTCGGGCACGCGGAGCATCGCCGCGATCTCGCGCAGCTCGCTGGTCCGCCGCCGGAAGACGTCGACGCCGACCGGCCCGGTGACGGCCTCGATCCGGCGCACGTTGGAGGCGCTGGAGGTCTCGTGGGCCACGTCGAACAGGCCGATCTCGCCGGTCGCGCCGACGTGGGTGCCGCCGCACAGCTCGCGTGAGAAGCCGTCGCCCACCTCGACCATCCGCACCACGTCGCCGTACTTCTCGCCGAACAGCGCCATCGCGCCGAGGCGCTCGGCCTCGTCGCGCGTGGTCGTGACCGCGCGCACGCCGTGCGAGCCCAGGATCCAGCCGTTGACCAGGCCCTCGACGTCGGTCAGCTCCTCGGGCGACAGCCGCTCGCCGTGCGTGAAGTCGAAGCGCAGCTTGTCCGGGCCCACGTAGGAGCCGGCCTGGCGCACGTGCGTCCCGAGGCGCTCGCGCAGCGCCGCGTGCAGCAGGTGCGTCGCGGTGTGGTTGCGCTCGGTCGCCAGTCGGTCGCCGCGCGCGACCTGCGCGCTCGCGGCCTGGCCCGGGCCGATCTCGCCCTCCTCGACCTCGAGCTCCAGCGCCTGGTCGTCGCCCACGCGGAAGACGTCGGTGACCCGCGCGCGGCCCGACTCGGTCTGGACCCACCCGGAGTCGGAGACCTGCCCGCCGCCCTCGGCGTAGAACGGCGACTCGGCCAGCTTGGCCAGCACCTTGCCGTTGGCCTGCGACAGCGCGCCGAGAGTGGTGTCGGCCTCGGTCGTCTCGTAGCCCACGAAGCGCGACTGGAACGGCGCGCTGCGCACGAACTCGGTGACGCTCTGATGACCCGCGTCGCCCGCGTGCTCGCGCGCACCGCCGCGTGCGATCTGCCGCGCGCGCTCCATCAGCTCGTCGAAGCCCTGGTCGTCGACCTCGAGGCCCTCCTCCTTCAGCAGCTCCTTGGTCAGCTCGTACGGGAAGCCGTAGGTGTCGTGCAGGCGGAACGCGTCCTCGGCCGACACCCACGAGGTCTCGTCGGCCCGCGCGCGGTCGATGATCTGGCGCAGCATCCGCTCGCCCTGGGCGAGCGTGCGGCCGAAGCTCTCCTCCTCCGCGTGCGCCCAGCGCAGGATCGTGTCGCGCTCGGCGCGCAGCTCGGCCCAGGTGTCGCCCAGCGTGTCGATCACGACCTCGCACAGGCCGGGCAGGAAGTCGTTGATGCCGAGCGCCCGGCCCTGCTGGATCGCGCGGCGCATGATCCGGCGCAGGACGTAGCCGCGCTCCTCGTTGGAGGGCACGACCCCGTCGGCGATCAGGAACGCCATGCCGCGCCCGTGGTCGGCCAGGATGCGCAGCGCGCGCGTCACCTCCTGGCTCTCGCCCATCTTCTTGCCGGAGCGTTCCTCGCCGTAGCGGACCAGCGTCATGAAGTGCTCGGTCTCGTAGACCGAGGGGACGTCCTGGAGGATCGCGGCCAGCCGGTCAGGGCCCAGGCCCGTGTCGATGCTCGGCGCGGGCAGCGGCGTCATCGTGCCGTCCTCGGCCAGGTCGTACTGCATGAACACGAGGTTCCAGAACTCGAGGAACCGGTCCGTGTCGTCGCCGGGGAGGTCGTCCGGGCCGCCGAAGTCGACGCCCCGGTCGTAGTAGAGCTCGGAGCACGGCCCGCAGGGGCCGACGGGCCCGGCCTGCCAGAAGTTGTCGCCGCGGCCGAGGTGCACGATCCGCTCCTCGGGGATGCCGACCTGCCGCCAGATCTCGACCGCCTCCATGTCGGGGCCCAGCCCGAGGTCGTCGTCGCCCCCGAATACCGTGATCCAGATGCGCTCCGGGTCGAGCCCGAACCCCTCCGTCGACAGCTCCCAGGCCCAGGGGATCGCCCCCTCCTTGAAGTAGTCGCCAAAGGAGAAGTTGCCGAGCATCTCGAAGAAGGTCAGATGCCGCGCGGTGAGGCCCACGTTCTCGATGTCCGGCGTGCGGAAGCACTTCTGAACGGTCGTGAGCCGCTGGCTCGGGGGCTCCTGCTCGCCCCGGAAGTAGGGCTTGAACTGCTGCATTCCCGCGGTGGTCAGAAGCACCGATCGATCGTCCGGAGGAGGCACGAGCGACGACGACGGCATGCGCCGGTGGTCGCGCGCCTCGAAGAACGAGAGGAAGCGCTCGCGGATCTCGGCGACGGTCACGGGCTGTGAGTCTAGCCCTGCGCAATGTGACGTCCCGTGACCCCGAAAGCCGCAAAATGCGCGCAGCTTTGGCCCCGCGAGGCTCTGCAAAGCCGCCACCTCTTACGACGCGCGCGCGTAGGGGACGACAACTTGCCGCGAGATGGATCTCGAGCAGCTAGTAGGGGAGGCTCGCGAGCGCGAGCCTGAGCCGCTCCGTCCGCGCGAGCGGCTGATCGCGGGCGCTTCCGCGATCGCGCTGCTCCTGGCAACTGCCGGCGTGGCCGCGATCCTGCCCACGGATCGCCACACGGATCCGCTGATCCTGATCGCGCTGACCGTGCTGTTCGCCGTGGCCTGCCGCGTCGAGTTCGAGATCGGCCGGATCCACGCAGTGCCCACCCAGCTCGTGCTGGTCCCGATGTTCTTCCTGTCGCCGCTGGCGGTCGTGCCGCTGCTCGTCGCCGTCGGCCACCTGCTCGGCGAGCTGCCCGAGTTCGTGCGCCGGCAGACCCACGTCGACCGCTGGCTCTGGTGCGTGTCGGACGCCTGGTTCACGATCGGCCCGGTGCTGGTGCTCGGCCTGCTCGCCGACCCGGCCCCGAACACCGGCGACATCCCGGTCTACCTGCTGGCCGTGGCAGCGCAGGCCGCGAGCAGCCTGATCTACAACATCACCGTCCACTGGCTGATCCGGCGCGAGTCGCCCAGGGCCACCGCCGTCCCGGTGCTCTGGAGCGAGCGCATCGACGCGATGCTCGCGCCGCTCGGCTACCTGGTCGCCGCGTCGGCCTACGACCACCCGGCCCTGGTCCTCGCGGTCGCGCCGCTGCTCTGGCTGCTCCACGTGTTCAGCAAGGAGCGCGCGGAGCGCTACGCCGCCGCGATCGAGCTGCACCAGACCTACCGCGGCACGGTCATGGTCCTGGCCGACGTCGTCGAGGCCGACGACAACTACACCGCCAGCCACTGCCGGGGCGTCGTCGAGCTGGCCGTGGCCACCGCCGAGGAGCTCGGGCTGGACTCGCGCGAGCAGCAGGAGCTGGAGACCGCCGCCCTGCTCCACGACGTCGGCAAGATCGCGATCCCCAAGGAGATCCTGAACAAGCCGGCCAAGCTCACCGACGAGGAGTTCGAGCTGATGAAGAGCCACACGGTCGAGGGGCAGGCGCTGCTCGACCGGGTCGGCGGCAAGCTCGCGCGCGTCGGCGAGATCGTGCGCTCGTGCCACGAGCGCTGGGACGGCCGCGGCTACCCCGACGGCCTGCGCGGCGAGGAGATCCCGTTCGCGGCCCGCATCGTCTTCTGCTGCGACGCCTTCTCGGCGATGACCACGGACCGGCCCTACCGGGCCGGCATCGACCCGCAGCTGGCGCTGGCCGAGCTGCGCGCCAACTCCGGCAGCCAGTTCGAGCCGCGCGTCGTCGACGCGGTCTGCGCGGTCGTCACGCGCGACCTCGAGACCGAGCCGCACCCGTACGCGGACGCGGTCCGCGCCGTGCTGGCCAGCAACGCCCCGGTGCCCGCCAGCCGGGTCGAGACCGCGTAGCCCGAGCGGTCAGGCCTGCGCCGGAGCCGGCACGTCGACCGGCCACGAGCGGCGCAGCAGGAGCGACGCCAGCGCCCACACGGCCACCGCGCCCGCGCCCGCGATCGCCAGCAGCTCGCGTGTTCCGAGCAGTGACACGAGCGCGCCCGCGGTGACGAACGCGACGCCGAACGCCCCCGACGTGACCGCGTCCTTGATCCCGAACACGCGGCCGAGCAACCCCGCGGGCACGATGCGCTGGACGAGCACCCGGCCGTAGACCAGCACCAGGCCGTTGCCGATTCCCACCAGCACCACCACCGGGCAGGCGATCGCGAACTCCGGCGTGACGGCCAGGCCGAGCAGCGCGCCGCCGAGCAGCAGCACCCCGGCCAGGTAGCGGCGGCGCTGCACGGCCAGCGACGCGGGGCGCGCGCCGAGCGACGACCCGATCACGATCCCGGCGCCGCCCAGGGCCACCAGGATCGAGAAGCCCGACGCGTCGACGCCGAGCTCGTTGCGCGCGTAGAGCAGCTCGGCGACGTTGAGCATCCCCGCGAACAGCAGTACCGCGCCGGAGGTGAAGATCAGCGTGCGCACACCCGGCAGCCGGCGGGTGGCGGCGATGCCCTCGCGCGCGTCCGCGAGCAAGGAGGGGCGGCGCTCCTCGGGCGGGCCGTCGTGCTCGGGCGCCGCGCCGAACGGCAACAGGGCGAGCACCACCGCCGACACCGCGAACGTGATCCCGTCGACCAGCACGAGCGTGTCGGCCTGGATGGCGAACAGCGCGATCGCTGCCAGCGCCGGGCCGACGGTCGTGCCGATCTCGCGGATCGACCCGTACAGCGACAGCGCGGGCGCCACGCGTGCCGGGCCGACCAGGCTCGGCATGCCGGCCAGGATCGACGGCTGGAACAGGCCGGCACCGAGCCCGCCGAGCAGGGCGAGCGCGACCGTGGCCTCGATCGAGCCGACGAACGCGATCCCGATCAGCGCGGCCGCGCGCGTGACGTCGGCGATCACCGCGCACGTCCGCCGCGACCAGCGGTCGGCGGCGGCCCCGAAGATCGGCCCGAGCAGCGTGGCCGGGACGAAGTCGGCCATCAGCACCAGAGTGATCCCCCAGGCCCCGGGATAGCGGTCGTAGGCGACGAGAACGAGGCCCGCGTAGCCGGCGCCCGTACCCAGCGACGACTGTGCGTGGGCCAAGAAGAAGAGCCGCGTGTGCGGCTCCCGGAATAGCTGCAGCATTGCCCGCACAGATCCCTTTCGGGCGGAAGCCTATTCGTGACGCCCGCCGGAAAAAGAAGAGAGCCGCGCGAGGAGCGCGGCTCTCTATGCCGAACTAACGGTTACGAACGGACATTGCCAGGGCTCCCTTCGCCAGACGGTCGGCCCCGGATTTAGAACCCCTATGCACGGGTTCGCCGGGCTATTCCTATGCGGAATCACCCTAAACCGGTGTCTGGCGCGCTGTCAACGGCCCACTTTCAGGGACTGAAACCTTGCAATAACTTGTGCATCCGCATCTGCGGATGGGCAAGGCCTCGTCCCCCGTTCAGGGGAGGGTGCCTGCCGCACCGGGTGAGCGCTCGGCCACCTCGGCGTCGGTCAGGGGGAAGTGGCACGCGGCCACGTTGCCGCCCTCCTTGGCCTCGAGGGTCGGCTCCTCGAGCGAGCAGACGTCCTGCGCCTTGGGGCAGCGGGTGTGGAAGCGGCAGGCCGCCGGCGGGTTGGTCGGGCTGGGCACATCGCCGCCCAGCACTCGGCCCTTGCGCTTCAGCGTCTGACCGGGTGAGGGCACCGGCACCGCCGACATCAGCGCGCCCGTGTACGGGTGGCGCGGATGCTCGTAGAGCTCCTGGGAGCCGGCGAGCTCGACGATCTTGCCCAGGTACATGACCGCGATCCGGTCGCACATGTAGCGGACGACCGAGAGGTCGTGGGCGATGAACACGATCGTCAGGTTGAGCTCGCGCTGGAGGTCCTTCAGCAGGTTCAGGATCTGGGCCTGGATCGACACGTCGAGCGCGGACACGGGCTCGTCCGCGACGATCAGCTTGGGCTTCAGAGCGATCGCCCGCGCGACGCCGATCCGCTGGCGCTGCCCGCCGGAGAACTCGTGCGGGAACCGGTTGTAGTGCTCGGGGTTCAGGCCGACCTGCTCCATCAGCTCCTGTACCGCGCGCTTGCGCTCGCCCGCGCCGGACAGCAGCCCGTGGATGACGAACGGGTCGGCGATGATCGAGCCGACCGTCTTGCGCGGGTTGAGCGACGAGTAGGGGTCCTGGAAGATCATCTGCAGGTCGCGGCGCAGCGGCTTGACCTCGCCGCGGCCGAGCCCGGCGATGTCCTGGCCCTGGAACGTCACGCTGCCCGAGGTCGGCACGTGCAGGCGGGTGAGGAGCCGGGCAAGGGTCGACTTGCCGCACCCCGACTCTCCGACCAGTCCGAGCGTCTCCCCCTCCCGGATGTCGAACGACACCCCGTCGACGGCGTGGACGGAGCCGACCTGCTTGCGGAAGATGATCCCCTTGGTCAGCGGGAAGTGCTTGTAGAGGTCGCGGACCTCGACCAGCGGCCGGCCGCCGGGCGCGCCCGCCGCCTGCGTCGTCGCGTCGTCGGTCTCCTGCGTCACTTCGCGGGCTCCCCTTCGGGCTCGACCGCGGCCCGCGCCTCCTCGGGCGCGTGCCCGGCCTGAAGCTCGCGCCACAGCTTGTGGCGGGTCTCCGGCTCGAGCAGGCAGGCGACGCGGTGCGCGGGGTCGCCGGGCACCGGCTCGAGCGGTGGGTCCACCTTCCGGTGTCGGTCGCGCACGTACGGGCAGCGCGGGTGGAACGAGCAACCGGTCGGCAGGTTGATCAGGCTGGGCGGCCGGCCCGGGATCGGGACCAGGTCCGCGCTGCGGGGCAGGTCGAGCCGCGGGATCGAGCGCACGAGCCCCCAGGTGTACGGATGCTCGGGCGCGCCGAAGATCTTCTGCACCGAGGCCTGCTCGACGATCCGTCCCGCGTACATCACCGCGACGTCGTCCACGGTCTCCGCGATCACGCCGAGGTCGTGGGTGATCATGACGACCGCGGTGTCGAGCTCGTCCTGGAGCCGCCTGATCAGCGCCAGGATCTGGGCCTGCACGGTGACGTCAAGCGCGGTGGTCGGCTCGTCGGCGATCAGCAGGCGCGGGTCGTTGGCCAGCGCCATCGCGATCATCACGCGCTGACGCATGCCGCCGGAGAACTCGTGCGGGTAGGAGTCGAGGCGACTCGCCGGCTCGGGGATGTCCACCGTCGCCAGCAACTCGGTGGCGCGCACCCGGGCCGCCTGCTTGCTCACCTCGTTGTGCGCGCGGATCGCCTCGACGAGCTGTGCGCCCACCTTGTAGAAGGGGTGCAGCGACGACAGCGGGTCCTGGAAGATCATCGCGATGTCGTTGCCGCGTATCCGGCGCAGATCCTCGCCCGGGGCCTGGAGCAGGTCGCGGCCGTCGAACATCACCTGGCCGGAGATCTCGGCGTTCGAGAAGCGGGTCAGGCCCATCACGGTCAGGCTCGACACGCTCTTGCCGGACCCGGACTCCCCCACGATCCCGAGCGCGCCGCCGGGCATCACGTCGTAGGAGATGCCGTCGACTGCCTTGACCACGCCGTCCTCGGTGTGGAAGTGGACGCGCAGGTCGCGGACGCTCAGAAGCGGGTCGGTCGCGGCCACCGTCAGTACCTCACGCGCGGATCGAGGAACGAGTAGGCGATGTCGACGATCAGGTTCAGCACGATGATGAAGAACGCGGCGAATATGACGGTGCCCTGGATCGTAGGCATGTCCCCGCGCGAGATCGCGGTGTAGGCCAGGCGCCCGATCCCGGGGATGTTGAAGACGGTCTCGGTCAGGATCGCGCCGCCCAGCAGCACGCCCAGGTCGATGCCGAGGATCGTCACGATGGGCGTCATCGCCGAGCGCACGCCGTGCTTCATCACGACGTCCCTCTCGCGCAGGCCCTTCGCCCGGGCGGTCCGGATGTAGTCCTCGTCCATGACCTCGAGCAGGTTGGCGCGCAGCAGCCGCGCGTAGATGGCCGCGAACGACGCGGCCAGCACGAACCAGGGCATCAGCATCGACTCGAACCACTTCGTCGGGTCGTCCTTGAACGGCACGTAGGAGTCGAACCCGGGCAGCAGCGGGAAGCGCCCGAGCGTCTCGTCGAACAGGTAGAGCGCCACGAGGCCGAGCCAGTAGACCGGGGCCGAGATCGCGATCAGCGTCAGCCCCATCGTCGTGCGGTCGAGCAGCGATCTTCGCCTGAGCGCGCTCAGGATGCCGACGGGGACCGCGATCAGGAGCCACACAACCATCGCGCCGACCGCGAGCTGGATCGTGGTCGGAAGCCGCGTCTTGATCAGGTCCTTGACGTCGGCGTTGTTCGCGTACGAGCGGCCCAGGTCCCCGTGCAGGAACAGGTCGCTGTAGTAGCGCTTCATCTGGCTGTCCTTCCACGGCACGGCGATCACGGGCTGGTCCAGCCCGAGCTGCCGGCGGACCGCCTCGACGCGCTCGGGAGAGGCGCGCGAGCCCGCGCGGCGCAGCGCGGGGTCGTCGCTCGGGAGCACGTAGAAGATGACGAAGGTGATCGTGCTGATCGCGAACAGCAGCACGACCATCCAGAGGAGGCGGCGGACGATGTAGGAGAGCATCAGGTGCGGGGGCGGCCCGGAGGCGGTCCCGCCGCCCGAAGGCGGCGGGACCGGTGCTCCTGGGTTACTTGAGGGACGTGAACGTCAGGTCCCAGACGGAGTTGAACTGGTTGATCACTCCGTTGACGTCGCTGGACCGGACGTTCGCCTGGTTGTCCCAGACGTACGGCGCGGCGGGGGCCAGCGCGGTCACCATCTTGTCGATGTCCGCGAAGGCCTTGTTACGCGCGTTGACGTCGGTCAGCTGCTCGGCCTTGGTGAACGCCTCCTCCAGCTTCGCATCCTTGAGCTGGGAGTAGTTGGAGTTGTTCTCCGGCAGCACCTGAGCAGGGTTGAACGTCGCGTCGAGCAGGGTCTGGGGGTCGTAGAAGTCCTTGAACCACCCAGTGTTCGGGCAGACGTTCGGCTCGTTCTTCGGCACGCCGCAGAACTTGCCGAGCATCTGGTCGTGCGGAACGAGGCGCGTGTCCGGCTCGAAGCCGAGCTTGCGCATCTGCTCCTCGACGATGAGGCAGACCTTCTTGCCCGGATCCTCGTCGTCACAGACCATCGTGATCTTCTTGTTCGGGCCCTCGTACTTCCCGCCCGCCATGCCGGCGGCCTTGAAGTACTTGGCCGACACGGCCGGGTCGCCGGTCTCCTTGGCCAGGAAGTCGACGCCCGTGCCCGCCTTGCCGCCGGACTCCTGGAAGCCCGGGAACTCCGGCGGGATGAAGTGCGTCGCCACCTCACCGATCGACGGGCCGCCGCGCGCCTGGCGCAGCGCCACGCGGTCGAGGCCGGCGACCGTCGCCTTACGCACGTTGACGTCGTCGAACGGCGGCTTGGTCGAGTTCAGCGACACGTAGCGGAAGCCGCCCGACGGGGGCAGCTCGAGCTGGTCCTTGTAGCGCTGCGAGGCCTCCTTGACGACCTCGCCCGGGACCGTCAGGTCGCCGGTGATCGAGGCCTTGCCGCGGAGGATCTTGCGGGCGCCGGAGACGGCGTCGTTGCCCTCGCGGATGTCGATCCCATCCACGTACGCGGGGCGGAAGTCCGTCTTCGCATCCCAGTTCGGGTTGCGGACGAGCGTGATGCTCCGCTCCGGGACCCAGCCGATTCCCGAGACCTTGCCGTTCTTGTCGTTCTTCAGCATGTACGGGCCGGTCGCGACCTGGTTCTCGCCGTATTCCGACGGGCTCTTCTTGTCGAACTTCTCCGCGTACTCCTTCGGCACCGGCGCGGAGGCGGGCAGCACGAAGGACGCCGCGGTGACGGCCGCGGTCGGCTCGTCCAGGTCGATCTGCAGGGTGTAGTCGTCGACGGCCTTGATCCCGTCGATCTCCTGGTACTCGCCGGGCTCCTCGGGCGCACCGGTGATATCGCCCATGTACGTGGACACGTAGCCGTTCGGCACGGCCTCCGTGAACGCGCGCTCAAGGGCGTACTTGACGTCCGCGGCCTTGACCTCACGGTTGACCGGCGGGCTGAACTTCACGCCCGGCTTGAGCTCGACCGTGATCCGCTTGCCGCCGTTCGAGATCTTCCAGGGCCCCTTCGCCAGGTCGGGCGTCGGAGGCTGGGTGGTCTGGTCCGGCTTGTAGTAGTACAGCGGCCGCTGGGTCGCGTAGTGGACCATGTAGTCGAACTGGTAATAGGCGGCGCCTGGGTCGATGTACTCGAAGTCGCCGACGTTGAGGACGGTCAGCTTGCCGCCCTTCTTGCCGCCTTCGCCGGTCGACGAGCTGCCGCCGCCTCCGCCGCCCTCGTCGTCGTCACTGCCGCATGCAGTGAGGCCGACCGTGAGCGCGAGCAGAGCGGCCGCGAACAGCGCGAACCACTTTTTCGTTCTCATGAATCCGTCCTTTCGGATCGCCTGCAGGGGTAGGGGAATGTCTGGGAGGAGGTCACCGGCCGCCCCTCGGGTTGAGCGCGTCCTGGAGGCCGTCGCCAAGCAGGTTGAACGCGAGCACCGTGGTCAGCAGCGCGAGGCCGGGGAAGAGCATGTACCACCAGGCCGTGTCGAAGATCGGCGCGGCGTCCGCGATCATCGCCCCCCAGCTCGGGTTCGGCTCCTTGATGCCGACGCCGAGGAACGAGAGCGCGGCCTCGAAGAGGATGTTGGCGGGGATGATCAGCGTCCCGTAGACGATCAGCGGCGCGATCAGGTTGGGCAGGATCTCCCGGAACATGATCCGCGGCCCGGAGGCACCGAGCGATCGGGCCGCCTCGACGAACTCGCGCTCGCGCAGCGACAGCACCTGGCCGCGCACGATCCGCGCGAAGTAGGGGAACGTGGGCACGACGATCACGAACACGACCGTGGAGATGCCGGGCTTGAGAGCACCGCCCAGGCAGCCCTCGGAGGTGTTGCACGCGAACCCGACGCCGATCGCGAACAGCAGAACCGGGAACGCGAGGATCACGTCGAGCCCGCGCGACAGGATCGAGTCGGCCCAGCCCCGGTAGAAGCCCGCGACCATTCCCGCGATCACCCCGAGGAACATCGCGATGGCGGTGGCCAGGATCGCGACCGTGAGCGACGCGCGCGCGCCGTAGACGACGCGGCTGAACACGTCGCGCCCGACGTCGTCGGTGCCCAGGATGTTGTCGGCGTTCGGGCCGGCGGCGGTGCCGAACTCGTCGAGGGCCTTCGTGTTCTGGACGTTGGGCTTCGGGGCGCCGACCATCTCGACGACCAGCGGCGCGCAGATCGCGATCAGCGTCAGGAACACGATCACGCCCAGTGACACCAGCGCGACCTTGTCCTGGCGGAGTCGTCGCCAGAACAGTTCGAGAGGCGACCGAGCGGCCACCTCGACGCCGGTCGGCTCCTGTGTATCGAGTTGTTGAGTCCCCCCCTCCTCCAACAGCTCGGTGACGCTTGACGTCATCGAGCGCTCGCCGGGGGACAAGCCGGCAAGCGGGGGTGAAGCTGTCGCACCGGCGTAAAGCTACTAGCCAAAGCGGACCCAAAGACCCGCCGTGCGGTTGAGCGACGGTTAAGACAACTGGGCGCGCATACGCTCGAGCGATCTGCGGATCAGACGCGAGACGTGCATCTGCGAGATCCCGATCTTCTCCGCGATCTGCGTCTGCGTCAGCCCCTCCTCGAAGCGCAGCTTCAGGATGAGCTGCTCGCGGTCGGGAAGCATCGCCAGCGCCGGCTCGAGCGACGTGCGCTCGTCCGTGCGCTCGAACTCCACGTCCTCCGAGCCGATCGTCTCCATCGGGTCGAGCTCGGAGTCGGCGTCGGGACCCGCGGACAGCGACTGGGGCGCGTACGCGGAACCCGCCTCCATCGCCTCGAGCACCTGCTCGGGGGTCGTCTGGAACTCCTCCGCGATCTCCGACACCGACGGCGAGCGGCCGAGCCGCGCGGTCAGGCGCTCGATGGTCGGGCCCATCTTGCCGTTCAGCTCCTGGAGCGCGCGCGGCACGCGGATGGCCCAGCCCTTGTCGCGGAAGTGGCGCTTGATCTCGCCGACGACGTTCGGCGTCGCGTAGGTCGTCAGCGCGACCTCGCGGGAGAGCTCGTAGCGGTCGATCGCCTTGATCAGGCCGATCGCCCCTACCTGCTCGATGTCCTCGAGCGACTCGCCGCGGCCGGCGTAGCGCCGGGCCAGTGATCGGACGAGCGGGAGGTGCCGCTGCACCAGAGCCTCGCGAGCGCTGGCGTCACCACCTTCGTGGTAGCGGCGAAGCAGCTCGCGATCGTCCAGGGTCGCGTTGACCGGCGACCCGGAGCTCATGCGCGCCGGACCGCTTTTTCGAGCCGGACGACCATGTGTCCATCCTCGACCTTCTCGACCCCGTAGGAGTCGACGACCGTCTGCAGGATCCTGCCGAGCGTCAGCTCGCCGGGCTTGGAGGGCGGGCCCTGCAGGGCCTCGGCGACCGCGCCGGTCAGGATCGGCCCGATGCGCACGCGCACGCTGCGCTCGAGGATCTCGAAGCTGAGCGTCACGCGGTCCTCGAAGCGCGCCTCGGCCAGCAGTCGCTCGACCGCGAGCTGCAGGTCGTCGAGCTCGTCGAAGCCCAGGTCCAGGCGGTCGCCGATCCCGCCCAGGACCAGCCGGATGACGGGGTCCCAGGCACGGCCGACCGGGGTGGTCAGCTCGATGCGATCAGACATGGGCGGGCGCGGCTAGGGGCAGCAGGGTTGGGACTGTATTCGACGCGTCCGCGATGGTGCCCCAGCCAACGACAACAGTGCCGTGCCTGAGCAACACCGCGGTCTGCCCTGGCGCTGCGCCCTCGAAGCCGTGGTGCAGGTTGGCAGTTGGCAGATGGCAGTTGGCGTTGTCGAGCGTGCACGGGATCGGGTCGCTGCGGTAGCGCAGCTTCACGTGCGTGACCTGGTCCGCGGGGCGGTGCAGCTTCAGCGGGTCGAGGCGGACGGTCTGCGTCTTCAGCGCGCTCTTCGGGCCGACCGTGACGGTGTTGGCGACGGGGTCCTTGTCGATCACGTAGAGCGGCTCCGTGCCGCTCACTCCCAGGCCGCGGCGCTGGCCGATCGTGAAGTGGTGGTGCCCGTCGTGGGTGCCCAGGGCGCGGCCGTCCGCGTCGACGATGTTCCCGCGACGCGGCGCCAGGCCGCGGCGGCGCAGGAGGTCCGGGCCGGGGACGCCGGCCAGGAAGCACAGGTCCTGGGACTCGGGCTTGTCGGCGACCGAGAGCTTCGCCTCGGCGGCGAGCTTCCTCACGGTGGGCTTGTCGAGCTCCGCGAGTGGGAACCAGAGCCGGTCCAGCAGCTCCGGGCGCAGGCGGGCGAGCATGTAGGACTGGTCCTTGTTCGAGTCCGCGGCAGCCGCGACGAGCGGACCGTCCCCGTCGCGGACGATGCGCGCGTAGTGGCCCGTCGCCAGGCGCCCGGCCCCGAGTGCGGCGGCCAGGTCGAGCATGCGGTCGAAGCGCACGAGGCCGTTACAGCGGATGCAGGGGTTCGGCGTTCGGCCCGCAGCGTGCTCCGCCACGAAGTCGTCGACCACGCCCTGCTCGAACTCGTCGCGCAGGTCGAGCGTCAGGTGGGGCAGACCGAGCCCGTGCGCGAGCGCGCGTGCGGTCGCGACCGACTCCGGCGAGCAGCACGAGCGGGCGCCGTCGCCCTGCGGGTCCGCCCATAGCTCCAACGTGACCGCCACCACTTCGTGGCCGGCCTCGCGGGCGGCGAGCGCGGCCACCGCGCTGTCCACTCCCCCGCTCATCGCGACGAGCGTGCGGTTCGGGTCGGGCTGGAGGCGCGGCGCGCCGGCGCGGGCGGCGCGCCCGATCGCCGTGTGCAGCGCGTCGGCGGCCAGCGTGGCGGCGTGGACCTTGCCGGGCGACAGGCCGCCGAGCTCGTTGGAGACGTCCTGGGCGGTCAGGCGCGCGGCGTCGAGGAGCGGCGTGCCGCGGACCAGCTCGACGACGGCGCTGCCGGCGGCGTGGGCGGCGCCGCAGCCGCTCGCGTCGAAGCCGGCGTCGGCGACGCGGTCGCGCTCGATAACGACGCGGATCGTGATCAGGTCGCCGCACGGCGCGCCACCGGCCGTGCCCTGGTCGGGGGCACGCCCAGACGGCCGCGACCGCGCGGGGCGGCGAGATGGTCTTCAAGAGCCTCGTACACGCCCGCAACGATGACAGCCCGCAATCCGCAATCTGCAAGCGCAATCGCGAAGCATGCCCCAACCTGCCGCTACCGGTCCGGGGTTGAACCTTGCATTAGCAAGACGGGCGCCCTCCGGCATGGTCCACGGACCGCTACCGAGGCCAGGCACCCTAACCCGTGGTGTTGGCTCAACGTGGTGGACCGGCTCACGTACAGGTTCGAGCTGCGGTCAGTCTAGCCCCGGAAACGGCTTCTGCCGAACCTGCTGCTTCCCTAGACGCGTGACCATCAGCCCTATGACGCGCGAGCACGCGCCCGCCGTCGCGGAGATCTACAACGAGGGGATCCGCGACCGCGGCGCGACGTTCCGGCGCGAGGAGATCGACCCCTCGTTCGTTGCTTCGTGGGTGGACGAGGCGGACCGGTACCCGGTTCTCGTGGCCCTGCGCACGGGCCGGGTCCTGGGCTGGGCGCGCGCCGGCTCGTACTCGGACTTCGAGGCGTACGCCGGGATCGGCGAGCTGGCCATCTACGTAACCGCCTCCGCGCGACGTCGCGGCGTGGCGCGCGACCTCCTCGACGCGCTGGCCGACGCGTGCCGCGAGCGCGGCTACTGGAAGCTGATCGCCAAGGTCTTTCCCTCGAACCAGGCGAGCATCGAGCTGCTGCACCGCTGCGGCTACCGCGACGTCGGGCTGCACCTGCGCCACGGCCGGCACGAGGACGGGTGGCGCGACGTGCTGCTGCTGGAGAAGTCGCTCTAGCGCGCGCGCGCCCGGCCCGGGCTCGCCGCTCGACGGCTTCGGCGTCGTCGTCTGCAGGCCGAGCTCCTTGAGCTGCCCCGGGTCGACCGGTGCGGGCGCGCCGGTCATCGGGTCGCCGCCGGTGGCGGTCTTGGGGAACGCCATCACGTCGCGGATCGACTCGCGGCCGGCCAGGATCGCGACGATGCGGTCGAGGCCGAACGCGATGCCCCCGAGCGGCGGGGCGCCGTACTCGAGCGCCTCGAGCAGGAAGCCGAAGCGCTCCTGCGCCTCGTCGTTGCTCATCCCGATCACCTCGAGCACGCGCCGCTGCACGTCAGGGCGGTTGATACGGATCGACCCGCCGCCGATCTCCGTGCCGTTCAGCACGACGTCGTAGCCCTTGCTGCGCCAGGTGCCGGGGTCGGCCTCGAGGTCGCCCGCCGGCGCGGTGAACGGGTGATGCAGCGAGTCCCAGCGCTTCTCGTCCTCGTTCCACTCGAACGACGGGAAGTCGACCACCCAGAAGATGTCGTTGCCCTCGACGTCCTCGGGGGCGACGGCCAGCCGCAGCTGCCCGAGGACGTTGGCGGCCACCTTGGCCCGGTCGGCGACGATCAGCAGCGTGTCGCCCTCGGCCGCGCCGAGCAGCGACGCCGCCCGCCGCAGCGCGTCGTCGCCGACGAACTTGGCCACCGGCGAGCGCACGGCGTCGGGCTCGACCACCGCCCACACCAGGCCGCCGGCGCCCGCGCGCTTGGCCTGCTCGGTCAGCTCGTCGAGGCGCTTGCGGGGCAGCGTCCCGGAGGCCGCGATGCCGCGGATGACGTCGCCGCGGCCGATGACGTCCGCGAACACCTTGAACTCGGTGCCCTCGAAGACGTCGTTCAGCTCCTTGATCTCCATGCCGATCCGCCGGTCGGGGCGATCGGAGCCCCAGCGCAGCATCGCCTCGTCGTAGGTGACCCGCTCGAGCGGCAGCTGCACGTCGAGGCCTCCGACGGCCAGCACGTCCTTGAGCATCCCGTCGACGAGCGCGATCACGTCGTCCTCGGTGACGAACGACATCTCCATGTCCAGCTGCGTGAACTCGGGCTGGCGATCCGCGCGCAGGTCCTCGTCCCGGAAGCAGCGAGCGATCTGGTAGTAGCGCTCGTAGCCCGCGATCATGAACAGCTCCTTGAAGAGCTGAGGTGACTGGGGCAGCGCGTAGAGCGTCCCGGGCTGGAGCCGCGACGGGACCAGGAAGTCGCGCGCGCCCTCGGGTGTGGAGCGCGTCAGGATCGGCGTCTCCATCTCCAGGAAGTCGCGCTCGTGGAGGTGGTCGCGGATCGCCTGCGTGATCGCGTGGCGCAGGATCATGTTGCGCTGCATCTCCTCGCGGCGCAGGTCCAGGTAGCGGTAGCGCAGGCGCGTGTCCTCGGCGATCGGCTTGGTGGTCTCGACGATCTCGAACGGCGGCGTCTCCGCGTCGGCCAGCACGGTCAGCTCACGCGCCGACAGCTCGATCTGGCCGGTGGCCAGGTTGGGGTTGACCGTCCCCTCCTCGCGGGGGACGACGATGCCCTGCACCGACACGACGTCCTCCGCGCGCAGCTTGTGCGCGGCGGCATGGGCGTCGGGCGCCTGGTCCGGGTGGAAGACGACCTGAAGCAGGCCGCTGCGGTCGCGCAGGTCGATGAAGATCAGCCCGCCGTGGTCGCGGCGGCGGTGGACCCAGCCGGCCACGCGGTGGGATCGCTCGACGTCGCCCGGCCGGAGGTCGCCCGCCCAGGCGTCGCGGTATTCGTTGGCGAAGGGAGGCTTCACAGCAGCGCCCTGGCCTCGTCCGCGGTGCTCACTTCCCGTTGCTCACCGGACTCCATGTCGCGAACGCGGAACTCGTCGGGGGTCACGATGATCACCTTCGCCGCACCGAGCCGGTTCGCCTGCTTCAACTGGCCCTTGATCGAGCGGCCCGCCTGCTCCATGTCGGCGCGGAGCCCCTGGCGCCGCAGCTCGTTCAGCAGCCCGAACATGACTCGACGCTCGACATCGCCCTCGCAGGCTATGAACACGTCCGCGCGTGCGTCGGCAGGAGCGTGGTCGCCGGCGAGCAGGATGCGCTCGACGCCGGCGGCGAAGCCGACACCCGGCACATGGGGCCCGCCCAGCTGCTCTGCCAGGAGGTCGTACCGGCCGCCACCGGCGACACCGGACTGGGCGCCCAGCGCGTCGCTCGTGAACTCGAACACGGTGCGCGTGTAGTAGTCGAGCCCGCGTACGAGCGTCGGGTCCACCTCGTACGGCACACCCGCCTCGTCGAGCATCGCCCGGACCTCGTCGAAGTGAGCGGCGTCGTCGGGGTCGATGCGGTCGAGCAGCCGCGGCGCCGACCTCATCACCTGCCGCGTGCCCCGGTGGTCCGAGTCGAACGCCCTGAGGGGGTTGGTCGCCGCGCGCTCGCGGACCTCGTCCGACAGCTCTGACTCGTGTTGCTTGAGGTACGCGCGCAACTCGTCCGAGTACTCGCGACGGGTCTCCGGCGTGCCCAGCGAGCCGATCCGCAGCCGCACTCCACGCGTCCCCTCGAGAAGCTGGTGCAGCAGCAGGATCACCTCGGCGTCCAGCGAGGGGTCGTCCGACCCGATCGCCTCGGCCCCGATCTGCGTGAACTGGCGGTAGCGGCCGGCCTGGGGCGCCTCGTGGCGGAAGAACGGGCCGTAGTAGCGGAGCTTCACGGGCTGCGGCAGCTTGTGCATGCCGTGCTCGAGGTAGGCGCGCACCACCGACGCGGTCCCCTCCGGGCGCAGCGTCAGCGACCGCCCGCCCTGGTCCTCGAACGTGAACATCTCCTTCTGGACGATGTCGGTGGTCTCCCCCACCCCGCGCGCGAACAGCTCGGTGCTCTCGAAGATCGGGGTGTCGACGACGCCGTAGCCGGCGGAGCCGAGCAGTTCGTCGGCGGCCAGCGCGAGCGCGCGGCGGCGCTCGCCGTCCTCGGGCAGCACGTCGAAGGTGCCCCGCGGGGCCTTGAGCTTCTCCCCCGCCATCGCCTACGGGCGGGCGAGCTCGGCGAGGAACGGGTTGGTGCGCTTCTCCGCGCCCAGGCTCGTCACGCCCATGTGGCCGGGGTAGACGGTCGTCTCCTCCGGCAGCTGGTCGACGAGCCCGCGGATCGAGTCGAGCAGCGTCGGCCAGTCGCCGCCGGGAAGGTCCGTCCGGCCGACGGAGCCCTGGAACAGCACGTCGCCCGAGAAGACGACCTGCTCGTCCGGGATCGAGAACGTCACGTGTCCGGGCGAGTGGCCCGGCGTGAAGATCACGTCGATGTCGAAGCCCGCCATCTGGAGCTTCTCGCCGCCCTCGAGCGTGTGCTCGGCGTCGTAGGACTCGAACGGCCCGAACCCCGGCCAGGGGACGTAGTCCATGATGTTCGAGAGGACGTCCTTCTCGATCACGGGGACCCAGACCTCGGCGCCGGTCGCCTTCGCCACCGGCGCCACGGCGCCCACGTGGTCGAAGTGCGTGTGGGTCAGGAGGATCGCCTCGAGGGACACGCCGAGGCCCTCGATCGCCTGGAGCAGCTTGTCGGGCTCGTCGCCCGGGTCGACGATCAGCGCGCGGTCGGAGTCGTCGTGGCGGAACAGGTAGCAGTTCTCGGCCACCGGCCCGACTGTGAAGACGCGTACGTCCATGCCCTGAGGCTACCCGCGTCCCGCCTGCTTCTGACGCTGACGGCGGTTGTAGAGGAACTTGTCGGTGTAGTAGCTCATCGGCAGGTACATGAGCACCATCAGCGCCGCGAGCGCGACGCCCGCCGAGACCGGCCGGCGGAAGAGCACGACGATGAGCACGCCGAAGATCGCCGCGGCGATCACCGACCGGTTCAGGGCGCCGCGCCAGGTCGGCGGCTCGTCGAACCGCGCGGCGCGCTTGGCCCGCGCCTGCTCGCGCGCCTCCGCCCGGTCGGCGGGCTTCCTGTCCGGCGCAGAGCTCTTGCGCTCGCCGGAGGGGCGGCTCGTGCGGCCGCGGGCCTCGATCGTGCCCGCCTGCGTGCCGCGGTGGCGGCTCTTTCGCTTGCGCTTCGCCTGTGCCATGTCGCTATCCCGAGCGTAACGCGTTCTCGATCAGGTGCCGCCCGGGGTCGAAGTCGCGGAGCGGGACGTCGGCCGGGAAGCCGTCGAACGCCGCTGCCGGAGCGAGGCCCACCAGCTCCGCCTCGGCCACCGGCGCGCGCGCCCGCACCGCCTGGACCAGCTCGCCCAGCGGCACGGCCCGGTGGTCGTGCACGTTGAACGAGACCTGCGCGCGCCCGCGCGCGGGGAGCGCAAGGCCGATCGCCCGCACGCCGGGCGCCCCTCCCCCCGACTCGCGCAGGCTCGCGGCGATGTCGCGCGCCAGCTCCAGGTCGTCGGTGGCCAGGTCGACGTTGAACGCGACGAGCGGCGGACGCGCGGTGACGAGCGTCGCGCCCGCGCGCGCGTGCGGGAGGCCGGGCCCGTAGTCCGGGGCCAGCGCGCCGGAGCGCATGCGCTCGCCCAGCTGGGCCGGGCCGCCGGCGCGGATCGGCGCCCGCTCCACGCGCTCGCGGCTCGTCGCGAGCGCTCCGTACAGGAACACCGGGATGCCCGCGTCCGCCCCGATCAGCGCGCCCGCGGTGAGCGCCTCGGCGACAGCGGCCCCGCGCGCCGCGCCGTCCAGGTGGACGACCGGCGCCACGTCGAGCGCGCCCACGTGCGGGTGGCGCCCCGCGTGGGCCGTCACGTCGATCAGCCGGGCAGCGGCGGCGGCCAGCCGCGCGAGCGCCGGCGCCACCTGGCCCTGCTCACCCGCCAGCGTCAGCACGCTCCGGCCGTGGTCGGGGTCGGTGTGCAGGTCGAGCAGGCGCAGCGGGGCCGTCGCGGCGACCAGCTCGTCCAGGGTCGCGCGATCGGCTCCCTCGCTGACGTTGGGCACCGTGAGAAGCACGTGGCGCATCCTGTCAGGAGCCGGGAGCGCGTCTAGACTCTGGGGTCCCGCGGCTCCGTAGCTCAGCTGGTTAGAGCGCACGACTCATAATCGTGAGGTCGGTGGTTCGAGCCCACCCGGAGCTATCAAGACACGGGCGGGAGCTGCCGACGAGTCCGAGATGAGCCCCTTCAGGCGACGCAAGACCGATCACCCCGCCCAGGACGCCCCTGCCCTGGAGGTCCGCGAGTCGATGTACCGCCGGCTCGGCCAGGCCATGGCGACCGTGGTCGTCACCGTCGACGCCGCGCCGCCGGACGAGACCCGGCTGCGGATACGGGCCGGCTCGACCCTGGTCGACATCGATCCGGTGATGATCACCCACGAGGCGCCGGGCGCAGAGCACGAGGCCCACCGGCTGTGGTTCGCGGCCGAGCTGAGCACCGTGATGTTCGGCGACAGCGTGTTCACGCTGGTCACCGGCGGATCGTCCGTGGACGTGCCCGAGCCCCTCCCTGGTACGGACGACGAGGACGGCGACGAGGCGAGCGCCTGGTCTGCGGGGCGCGCCGAGAGCGAGCTGCGTGCCGCCGTGGCCGCCCTCGAGGAGCGCTGCCGGGCCGCGGAGACCGCGAACGCCGAGCTGACCGCCGACTCCCGCCGGATCGGCGAGACCGTGGCCGCCACGCTCGCCGAGGTCCAGCGCGAGCGCGAGCAGCTGCTCGAGCTGGTCGCACGGACCGACGCCGACATCGAGTCGGGCGAGGCTCCCCCGCCGGGGAAGGCGGAGCCGGCCGCGGGCGAAACGTCCGCGAGCCTCCCGCCCCGGGACCTGCTCGACAGGATCGGCGCCGCCCGCGGCGCGGCCAGCTCGGACGAGCACCCCTCGTAGCCGATCCGTCCAGCAACGCTTGAGTTTCGTTGAGCGCTGCCACAGAATGGGTGTTCCCGGAACCATGCGGGGAGAGGCGGGTGTCCGATGGACGACGCACAGATCCCGCACAGCGGAGGCGATCCGGCCTCACCCGAGGAAGCCACTTCGTGGGACCCGCTCCGCGCCCTGTTCCAGTCGGCGCTCGACGCGATGCTCGTCCTGGACGACGGGGCCCGGATCGTCGACGCGAATCCAGCTGCGGCCGAGCTGTGCGGCGAGGACCGCGACGACCTGATCGGCCGCTGGCTCGGGGACTTCACCCCAGCTGAGCGGCGGGACGGGGCGCAGCGGCGCTGGGAGAAGGTGCTGGCCGAGGGGACCCGCCGCGACACGGGCCGGCTGGCGCGGGCCGACGGCAGCGAGCGCGAGGTGGAGTACCACGCGACCGCGAACTTCCTGCCGGGGCGGCACCTGTGGATGGTGCGCGACGTCACCGACCGCAACCGGGCGCTGCGCGAGGCGCAGTTCCACGCCGACCTCCTGGACCACGTGGAGGCCGCTGTCGTCGCCGTCGACCTCAAGGGCCGGGTGACCCACTGGAACGCCGCCGCGGAGCGGCTCTACGGCGTCCCGCGCGCCGAGGCGCTCGGGCGTGACGTCCAGGAGCTGGTGGTCGCCGAGGGCGCCGAGAGCACCGCGCGAGAGGTCATCCGGCAGGTTCTGGGCGGTGACATCTGGGAGGGCGAGTTCGAGGTCCGCCGCCGCGACGGGGACCCGGTCACAGCCTGGGTGCTGAACGCCGCGATACCCGGCCCGGACGGCGGCGTCGCCGGTTACGTCGGGATCGCCGTCGACATGACGGAGCGGCGCAAGGCCGAGCTCGAGCTCGAGCGCAGCCGGGCGACGATGGAGGCGATCCTGGGCTCCGCCCTCGACGCCGTCGTCGCGATGGACATGGAGGGCAGGACCGTCGAGTGGAACCGCGCGGCCGAGACGACGTTCGGCTACACCCGCGAGCAGGCGCTCGGCGTGGATCTGATGGACCTCATCGGGACGCGCGCGTTCGCGGCGGACGTCGCTGCGGAGCTCCAGCGCTGCCGGGCGACGGGAGCCGCGTGGTCGCTGGCCGAGCGCATGGAGGCGACCGCTCGGCGAGCGAACGGGAGCGAGTTTCCCGCCGAGCTGTCGATGACCGACGCGCGCCTGGCCGACGGGTCGAGGATCATCGCCGCCTACGTCCGCGACATCACCGAGCGCAAGCGGACGCGCGAGCTGCTCGCGCAGCGCGCGGGGCAGCAGGTGGCGATCGCGGAGCTCGGGCGGATGGCCCTGGAGACCGAGGCGCTGGCCGAGCTGATGCACACGGCCGTCGCGACGATCGCGCAGACGCTCGGGATCGGCATGGTCGCGCTCTCCGAGCTTGCCGACGACGGGCAGACGCTCGAGGTGCGCGCCGTGGTCGGGGTGCCCGAGCCGCTCACCGGCATCACCAGCGTGCCGGTCGGCACGGGGCCGATCGCCGCCGCCCTGGAGTCGGGGGAGCCGGTCATCGTCGACGACTGGGCCACGGAGACGCGCTTCGAGCCGCACGAGGCAGTCGGGGCGCTCGGCATCGCCAGCCTGATCCAGGCGCCGGTCCGCGGCCCGAGCGACAGCCGCCCCTGGGGCGTGTTGACCCTCAGCTCGAACGAGCCGGGTCGGTTCTCCCCCCACGACGTCAACTTCGCGCAAGCCATGGCCAGCGTCCTGGCCGGCGCCATCGAGCGCCGGCGCGTCGACGACGAGACCCGGCACCGCGCCGTGCACGACGCGCTCACCGGGCTGCCCAACCGGGCGCTCCTCATCGACCGGCTGGAGCACGCCCTCGACCAGACCGGACGGCGCGGGAGCACGGTCGCCGTGATCTTCATCGACATCGACGGCTTCAAGCTGGTGAACGACACGCTCGGACACCACGCCGGGGACCTGCTGCTGAAGGCGATCGCGCCGCGACTCAGCAGCGCGATCCGGCCGGGTGACACCCTGGCCCGGTTCGCGGGCGACGAGTTCGTCGTGCTGTGCGAGGACATCGCCGACGAGCAGGGCGCGATCACCGTCGGCGAGCGGCTGCTGGGCTGCTTCGCCAAGCCGTTCGCGCTCGGCCGGCGCGAGCAGTTCGTGTCCGCGAGCCTGGGCATCGCGCTGCCGCGGCAGGCAAAGCCGACGGCCGAGGACCTGATCCGCGACGCGGACGCGGCCATGTACCGCGCCAAGCAGAGGGGCCGGACGCGCCTCGAGGTGTTCGACGAGCACATGCGCGTGAGCAGCCTGATCCGCATGCGGATCGACCACGACCTGCGCCGCGCCGTCCCGGGCGAGGATCTGCACGTGCACTACCAGCCGATCGTCGCGCTCGACGGGGACCGGCTGGTGGGCTTCGAGGCGCTCATGCGCTGGCGCCACCCGACCCGCGGGGACGTGCCGCCCGCGGAGTTCATCCCGATCGCCGAGGACAGCGGGCTGATCGGCACGCTCGGCCGCTGGGTGCTGGAGCAGGCGGCGCAACAGGCGCTCCACTGGGACGGCCTGGGCGCGTCCTCGGCACGGGGACTCGACGTGAGCGTGAACCTGTCAGCCCGCCAGTTCGCCGGCGGGCACCTGGCCGGCGAGGTGGCCGGCGTGCTCGAGGCGACCGGGCTCGACCCGGGCCGTCTGCTCCTGGAGATCACCGAGTCGCTGCTGATCGACGAGAACGACGCCGCGATCGACGAGCTGCGCGCGCTGAAGGACCTGGGCGTCAAGCTCGTCCTCGACGACTTCGGCACCGGCTACTCGTCGCTCTCGTACCTCGAGCGGTTCCCGATCGACGGGCTGAAGATCGACCGGTCGTTCGTGGCCGCGCTCGACGACGGCGCCGCGCCGATCGTCGACGCGATCGTGTCGATGGCCCACTCGCTCGACCTCATGGTCACGGCGGAGGGGGTCGAACGGGCTCACCAGCTGGCGCCGCTGCGCCGGGTCGGCTGCGAGTACGCGCAGGGCTGGTACTTCGGCCGCCCGACCGCGGCGCGGAGCGCGGACCGGCTGATTAGCTCTGGCCTCGCGGGGTAGTGGATCCCTAGGACCTGCACCCCAAGGGAGATCAGATGGCGCAGAAGATCGAGGGACGGGTCGCCGAGCTGCTGGAGGAGAAGAACTTCGCCCAGGTCGCGACCACACGACAGGACGGATCCCCGCACGTGACGCCGGTGTGGGTCGACCACGACGGCGAGAACATCGTCCTGAACACGGCCGAGGGCCGGGACTGGCCGGCGAACGCCCGCCGCTCCGGCAAGGTTGCGATCAACGTCGTCAACCACGAGAACCCGTACGAGTACGTCTACGTCCAGGGCACGGTCGCCGAGGACACGACCGAGGGCGCCGACGAGCACATCGACAAGCTCGCCAAGAAGTACATGGACCTCGACGAGTACCCGTTCCGCAAGGACGACGAGACCCGGCTGATCGTCAAGATCGCTCCGGACAAGATCGTCCTCAATAGTCCGAGCTGACCCCTGCGCCCGTAGTCCGGGCGCATGCGAGTACACGTCCTCGAGCGCGAGCAGCGCATACCGGCGCCTCCCGAGCGGGTCTTCCCGTTCTTCGAGGACGCCCGCAACCTGGAGGCGATCACGCCGCCGTTCCTGGGCTTCCGCGTGACGACGCCGCGCGCCGATCGACATGCGGCCGGGCGCACGGATCGAGTACCGGCTGAAGCTGCACGGCGTCCCCGTGCGCTGGAGGACGCGCATCGAGCAGTTCGACCCGCCGCACATGTTCGTCGACCTCCAGACGTCCGGGCCCTACCGGCTGTGGCACCACACCCATGTGTTCGAGCCGGATGGCCGCGGCGGCACGCTCATGCGCGACCGGGTGCGCTACGCGCTGCCCTTCGGCCCGCTGGGTGAGCTTGCACACCTGGCGTTCGTGCGCCGCGACCTGCGGCGGATCTTCGACTTCAGGCAGGAGAAGGTCGCCGCCGAGCTTGACTTCAACCGCACTTGAAGCCGTACGGTTCCGCGTCATGTCGCGGCGCCGATACTTCACAAAGTAAAGTTAGTTCAGCTTGAGAACCTTCATCCGACTCCTCGGCTTCCTCCGCCCCTACCGGGGCGGCGTCATATGGTCGTTCGTCCTCGCGGCGATCGCGATGGTCGCCGGCGTCGCGATCCCCGCGCTGGTGGGCGAGACCATCGACGCGATCCGCCAGGGCGACGACTCGCTGTTCTGGCCCTACGGCGCCGCGATCGTGGGCGCGGGGCTGCTGCGCCTGGTGTTCAGCGTCGCGCGCCGCCTGGTCGCCGGCCGCGTGTCGCTCGGCGTCGAGTTCGACCTGCGCAACCGGATGTACGCGCACCTCCAGTCGCTCGAGCTCGCGTTCTTCGACAACCAGCAGACCGGCCAGCTGATGTCGCGCTCGACGGTCGACCTGCAGTCCGTGCGCTTCTTCCTGGGCTACGGGCTGATCTTCATCGCCCAGTCGATGATCACGATCCTGATCGCGGCCGCGGTGATGCTGGTCGTCAATCCGGGGCTCGCGCTCGTGGCGCTCGCGCCGATGCCGTTCGTCATCTGGGCCGCAGCGCGCTACGGCCGCCTGAACCGGCCCGCGTCGCAGGAGGTGCAGCAGCGCATCGCCGAGCTGACCGCGGAGGCCGACGAGAACATCGGCGGCGTACGGCTGGTCAAGGCGTTCGCGCGGGAGGGCCGCCAGCTCGCGCGCTTCCGCGACCGCACCGTGCGGGTGTTCGACCAGTCGATGGTCTCGACGCGGCTGCGCGCCTTCTACAACCCGCTGATCGGGTTCCTGCCCCAGCTCGGGCTCGCGGCGATCCTGCTCGTCGGCGGACACCAGGCAGTGAACGGGTCGATCACCGTCGGCGAGTTCGTCGCGTTCTACGGCTACGTCCTGTTGCTGACCTCGCCGGTGCGGATGCTGGGCATCGCGCTGGGCATGGCGCAGCGCGCGGTCGCCTCGGGAGCGCGGGTGTTCGAGATCCTCGACCGGGCGCCGGCGATGACCTCTCCCCCGGGAGCCCCGGAGCTGCCCGAGGGCGACGGACGCGTCGAGCTGCGCGGCGTGTCGTTCCACCACGTGGGCTCGGAGGAGCCGATCCTGCGCGACGTCGACCTGGACGTGGCCGCGGGCCAGACCGTGGCGGTGGTCGGCGCCACCGGGTCCGGCAAGACGACGCTGGTCGCCCTGATCCCACGGCTTTACGACCCCACCGAGGGCAGCGTGGTGGTCGACGGCATGGATGTGCGCGACGTCGACCTCGCGGCGCTCCGGCAGGAGATCGCGATGGTCTCGGACGACCCGTTCCTGTTCTCGGCCACCGTGTCCGAGAACGTGGCGTACGCGCGACCCGACGCCTCGCAGGAGGAGATCGAGCGCGCCGCCCGCCAGGCCGGCATCCACGACTTCATCGTCTCGCTGCCCGACGGTTACGACACGATGATCGGCGAGCGCGGCCTGACGGTCTCCGGCGGCCAGCGCCAGCGCATCGCGATCGCGCGGGCGCTTCTGCGCGACCCCCGCATCCTGATCCTGGACGACGCGACGTCGAGCGTCGACGCGACCACCGAGGCGGAGATCAAGAATGCGCTGCGCGGGCTGATGCGCACGCGCACGACGTTCATCATCGGCCACCGCCTGTCGACGATCGCGCTGGCCGACGAGATCGTGGTCCTCGAGGAGGGCCGCATCGTCGCCCGCGGCGCGCACGAGGAGCTGCTCGAGACCTCCGACCTGTATCGCGAGATCGCCGAGAAGGGCCTGCCCGACCAGGTCTTCCTGACGCGCGACCCCGAGGAGCGCGAGGTGGCGGGCCTGTGAGCCGGCGCGAGCGGATGCGCGGAGTCTGGGAGATCGTGCGCGGCGAGCGCGGGCGCACGCACAAGCTCGGGAAGGTGCTGGCGCTGCTGAGGCCGTACCGCCTGCGGGTGATCGTCATGTTCGTCGCGCTGATCCTGGCCACGGCCGCGGCGCTGGCGCCCCCCTACCTGGCGGGCCGCGCGATCGACGACGGCATCCGCGGCGGCGACCTCGGCGCGCTCGACGTCATCGTCGTCCTGTTCCTGGTCTCCGCGCTCGTCAACTGGGGCGCGACCTACGTGCAGACCTACCTCGTCAACTGGGTCGGCCAGCGCGCGCTGCAGGACCTGCGGCTGCGCATCTTCCGACACCTCCAGTCGCTGTCGATCGGCTTCTACTCGCGCAACAAGGCGGGCGTGCTGATCTCGCGCATGACCAACGACGTCCAGGCGCTCGACCAGCTCGTGACCGACGGGATCGTGACGCTGTTCTCGTCGACGCTGACGCTGCTCGGCACCGCGGCGATCCTGTTCGCGCTCGATCCGGGGCTGGCCCTGGTCACGTTCGCGACGTTCCCGATCCTGTTCCTCGGGTCGCTGGCCTTCCGGATCGCCTCGGCGGGCGCCTACCGGCTGACGCGCGAGAAGATCGCGTTCATCACCGCCTACCTGCAGGAGACGCTGTCGGGCATCCGCGTCGTGCGCGCGTTCGGCCAGGAGGAGCGGCACAAGGATCGCTTCACCGAGCTGAACGACGAGAACCGCGAGGCGAACATGAAGACCGTCTACCTGAACGCGGCGTACTTCCCGTCGGTCGAGCTGCTGTCGGCCGTCGCCACCGCGGTGATCCTCCTGTACGGCGGATCGCAGGTCGCGTCGGGCGACGGCGTGACGATCGGCGTGCTGGCCTCGTTCGTCTTCTACCTGAACTCGTTCTTCGACCCGATCCAGCAGCTCTCGCAGCTCTACACGACCTACCAGGCGGGCATGGCGGCGCTCGACAAGATCTTCGAGCTGCTCGACGAGAAGCCCGACCTGGTCGAGAAGCCCGACGCCGAGGAGATGCCGCCGATCGCCGGCGAGATCCGCTTCGAGGACGTGTCGTTCTGCTACTCGCTACCCGACGAGCAGGGCGCCGCGTTCGCGCTGCGCGACGTCGACCTGACCGTGCCGCCCGGGCAGACCGTGGCGCTTGTGGGCGCCACCGGCGCCGGCAAGTCCACGTTCGCCAAGCTCGTCGCGCGGTTCTACGACCCGACGCACGGGCGTGTGCTGGTCGACGGCCACGACCTGCGCGACGTCACCGAGAAGTCGTTGCGCTCGCAGCTCGGAATCGTGCCGCAGGAAGGCTTCCTGTTCTCGGGCACCATCAGGGACAACATCTCGTTCGGGCGCCCGGACGCGTCGGAGGACGAGGTGCGCGAAGCCGCCCGCGCGGTGGGCGCCGACGAATTCATCCAGCGCCTGCCCGAGGGCTACGACACCGAGGTCGGCGAGCGCGGCGGGCACCTGTCCGCCGGGCAGCGCCAGCTCGTCGCATTCGCGCGAGCCGCCGTGGCCGACCCGCGCGTCTTGATCCTCGACGAGGCCACGTCGAACGTGGACGTCCACACCGAGGCGCGGATCGAGCGCGGGCTGCGCCGCCTGCTGGCCGGCCGCACTGCGATCGTGATCGCGCACCGCCTGTCCACGATCCGCGGCGCCGGGCGCATCGTCGTCATGGAGAACGGCCGGATTGCCGAGTCGGGCACGCACGACGAGCTGCTGGCCGCCGACGGCGCGTACGCATCGCTGTATCGGGATTGGGCGGAGCAGGCGGCGGCACGTAGCCGCCGCTGCTCGCTTCGCGCTACTTGACGGTGAGGGTTCCCTTCATCCCGGCCTGCTCGTGCCCGTCCACCGGGCAGTAGAACGTGTACTCGCCGGCCTTCAGGTCGACCGGGCCGGCCGTCGACTTCTCGCCCTGGCCGACGGTCTCGCCGTCCTCGTCGACTCCGCTGCCCTCGATGCCCACCGCGTGCGGGACCGACGACGGGTTGTCCATCACGATCGTGACCTTGCCGGCCTTGGCCTCGAGCTTGTCGGTGTCGAACTTCAGCATCCCGCTCGGGTCCGCCGCGACCTTGAGCGTCTCGCCGCCGCCTCCGCCGCTCGACTCGGTGGTGTCGGTCGTCTCCGTCGGCTGGGTCGTCTCGCTGGCGGGCGGGGCGCTCGCACCGGTGTCGGAGCCGCTGTCGTCGTCGTCGCCTCCGCAGCCCGCGGCGGCGAACACGCCGACCGCGAGGGCGACCAGCAGTGGGGTGAGCTTGGCCTTCATCGAACCTCCATTCGGGAGACGGGCAAGGGCGTCACGACCGGATCCGCCCGGACAGGACGCGTACTGAGTGTTCGCCACGCGAGGAGCCGGTCGGCTTCGCCTGGATGGTGAGGCTGTCGTACTCCGTGGGCCTCGCGGCCGTCGTCATGTGCACGTCGGCGTGGCCGGACGCGTCGACCCGGAACGTTCCGGCGCTGATCTTCCAACCGTCGTCGCGGACGCACCACAGCTCGTAGTCGTAGTTCTCCGGAGTGAGGCCGCTGACCTGCAAATGCACGCCGGTTCCGGTCTCGCCCGGGTACAGACGCGCATCGCCCGCGGCGGTCGGATCGGCCCCGGCGGGGCCCATCGCGACGCGGTAGACGCGGGCCTGGGCGTTGCCGCCGCCGTCCGAGCCGCCCGAGTCGCCCGAGCCGTCGAACGCCACGACCGCGACCACCGCGGCGAGCACGCACGCGGCGGCGGCGAGCGCGGGCGCGAGCCAGCGGGGCCGGCGCCCCAGGCGCCGGCGCGACGCACGCGTGGGGATGACCCTCGCCGGGTCAGCCTCCGAGGTGCCGCCGGCCGCGTCTCCGCGCCGCTCGCGGGCGAAGTCGTCGAGCACCGCCTCCTCCAGCCGCTGAGGGGGGCGCAGCGGCGGGGCGTCGGCCGAGCCGGCGACGTCGAGCAGCGCCGGCAGCGTCGCGAGCTCGGCGAGCTCGCGAGCGCACGGCGCGCACGTCTCGAGGTGGCGGCGCACGAGCTCGCGCTCGGCCGGGTCGAGGGCGTCGAGCACGTAGCCGCCGATCAGCTCGCGGCAGGAATTGCAGGCGGCGGTCATGGGCCCACCCCCATCTCCTCGAGCGCCAGGCGCAACCCGCGCAGCGCATACGACGCGCGGCTCTTCACGGTGCCGAGCGGCAGCCCGGTGCGCTCGGCGACCTCGCGCAGGGTGAGGCCCTGGAAGTGGGCCAGCCGGATCACCTCGCGGTGCTCGGGCGTGAGCCGCTCGAGCGCGGCCGCGACCTGCCAGCGCATCACGGCCTGCTCGATCGAGTCCGCTACCGCCTGAGGTTCCTCATCGGAGTCGTGGGCGGCGAGCGACGGTCGCACCGAGCGCCGCCGGTTGAAGTCGATCACAGCGTTCCGGGCGATTCCGTAGAGCCAGGTGCGGAACGTCGCCCGCTCGGGGTCGAACTTGTCCGCGTTGCGCCAGACGCGCGTGAAGACGTCCTGGACGAGCTCCTCCGCCAGCCCGCGGTCGCCGAGGCAGTTGACGGCGAAGCCGTACAGCTCGCCGCCGTACTCGCGATACAGCGCTCGTAGCGCTTGCTCGCTCGCATCGACCTGGAGGTTCTTCATCAGCGCGCTCGACACCTGGGTTCCTCCGGGGTCTACGCAATCACGCTTCGGGTGGTTGCGCTACCCCGCGAGCGTGGTCCGGAGGGTCACAGAAGGCCTCCCGCTAAAGCTGTCGAAGCCTGCTGCCGAGGCTATACTTCGCCGACTCGGTCCGGGATGGTCTAATGGTAGGACGCCTGCCTCTGGAGCAGGAAGTTGGGGTTCGAGTCCCTGTCCCGGAACCTCTCCCGCGCTTCACCGCCGCCTACGGACCCCGCTAGAGCGACCCAGCTCCGTCCCCTCGTCCGCCAGCGCCGCCCTGTCCGGCGTCGCGCGCTTTCTGATCAGCTCCTGCACGGCCTCCAGGTCGTCGCCGCGGCCCACCGTCGCCGCTCCCACCACGCGCCCACCGTCGCCCAGGTAGACGGCCGTGAAGTCGCCGTCGTCGATCGAGCCCCGCACCGCCGGCTCGCCGGCCTCGATGCCCACGTACTCGAGCGTCGCCCAGTCGGACAGGTCGGACCAGAAGTAGGGCACGACGTCGTGGGTCACGGACCGCCCAAGCATCGCCTTCGCGGCGGTGCTCCCGTGCGCCGCCGCAACCTCGAAGTGCTCGATCCGCGCCGGGCGGCCGTGCAGCGGCGAGTCGTACTCGGCGGCGTCGCCGGCCGCGAACACACCAGGCACCGATGTCTCGAGCGACGACGAGCACGCGAACCCGCCGGCCGACCCCAGCTCGAGGCGCGCGGACCGGGCCAGCAGGACGTCGGGCACGACGCCCGCCCCGATCACCACGCAGCCGCAGTCGATCGACAGGCCCCCCGAGGCGACCACGCGCGCGACACGCCCCTCGGAGGTGCCCTCGAAGCGCTCGACCTGGCACCCGCCGTGCACCTCCACTCCGTGCGACTCGAGCGCGTCCTGCACGAACCGGCCGACCTCGCGTCCCAGGTGGTTCTCGCAGCAGACCTCCTCGAGCATCACGAGCGACACGGCGTGGCCGGCGCTGACGAGCGTGGCGGCCACCTCACAGGCGATCCACGACCCGCCGACGAGCACCACCCGCTCGGCCTCGGCCGCGTCGGCCCGGATCGCCTCTGCGTTGCCGAACGCGCGCAGGTAATGGATCCCGTCGTTGTCGGTGCCGTCGACTCGCAGCCGCCGCACGTTCGCGCCGGTCGCCAGCAGCGCGCGATCGAAGCGCAGCTCGTCGCCGCCGGGGAGCTTGGCCACGCGCTCGCCCGCGTCGATCTTCATCACGCTCTTGCGGGTCAGGAGCTCGACGTCGTTGTCCGCCCACCAGCTCTCGGGCTTGAGCAGCGCGTCCGAGCGGGAGGACGCGCCGGCCAGGAACCCCTTCGACAGTGGCGGCCGCTCGTAGGGCGGATCCTCCTCACGCCCGACGACGACGATCGAGCCGTCGGCCCCCTCGGCGCGGAGCGCCTCCGCGCAGGTGGCCGCGGCGACACCTCCGCCGATCAGAAGGAAGTCGACCGGCCGCGCGGCCACGGCGCGTCAGGCGCCGCCGTCGGCCGAGCTGGCGAACCGCTCGGTCACCTGATCCTCGAGTCCCGTGTCGAGCACCAGCAGGACCTCGTCGCCCGCCCTGACCACCGAGTCGGCAAGCGGCACGAAGCCGGTCCCGTCGCGCAGGATCGAGATGACCAGCGACCCCTCCGGTATCCCCAGGTCCCGGACCTGGGTACCGTCGGCCGGCGAGTCGCCCGCGACCTCGACCTCGATGATCTCGAGCCGCTCCTGGGGCAGGTCGAGGAGATGGAGCAGGCCGTAGCGCGGCACCTCGTGCTCGATCAGCCGCAGGATCAGGTCGGTGGCCGACACCGCGGGCTTCACGCCGAGCAGCTCGAAGTGCTGGAGGTTGCGCGGGTTGTTGCAGCGGGAGATGACGCGCTCGACCCCGTACTTCTCGCGGGCGACCTGGCAGATGAGGATGTTGTCCTCGTCGTCGCCCGTGACCGCGATGACCATGTCCGCGCGCTCGATGCCGGCGCGCTCCAGCACCCACAGCTCGGAGCCGTCGCCGTACTGCGCCCGGTGCTCGAGCTCCTCCTCGACGGTCGCGTAGCGCCGCGCGCTGTTCTCGACGATCGTCAGCTCGTTGCCCTTGTCGATGAGCTCGCGGGCCAGGTTCAACCCGACCTTGCCGGCTCCGACCACGATCACGTACATGCAGCCGGCGCCTCCGTGCCGGTGCTCACTCGTAGCTCGAATCCGCCGTCGCCAGCCGCACCGCGTCGTGCAGCATGTCGATGGCTATCTGAGTCGGGCAGACGGTCTTCAGCCCCTGCTCCTCGTACCAGCGGGCCCGCGCCGGGTCGAGGACGCGCACCACCACGGTGGGGACCATGAACCGCCGCTGGGCGATCTGGGCGATCACGAGGTTCGTGTTGTCGCCGTCGGTCGAGGCGATGAACGCGTCCGCGCGGTCGATGCCCGCCTCGAGCAGCGCGTCGATCTCCAGGGCGGTGCCGACGGTGAACGACCCGCCGAGATCCTCCCAGCCCTGGGTCTGGCCCTTCTCGAGCTGGGCGACCGCCTCCGGGTCCTCGTCGAGCACGGAGACCTCGTGGCCCTCAGACAGCATGGAACGCGCGATGGACGACCCCACGCGCCCACAACCGACGATCAGAACGAACATATGGGCGGGACTCTCAGGCTAAGGCGCGACGCCCTCCCGCTGCCCCTCCTCACCGGCCGGGGCGGCGGTCAGGATCACCCGGCACGGGGCCTTCTCCAGCACGTAGCGGGTCATGTCCGCCAGGCCGCGGTCGCGGACCGCCGCGCGGCCTCCGAGGAGCTGCCCGCCCCGGGTCCGCGACTCCTGCTCGGCCCCCAGGACGATGGCCTCGACCCCGCGCCGCTTGGCCTCGGCGACGATCGCCTGCCCGGCCGACCGGGCCCGCACCATCGCGGTGGCCACCACGACGCCCTCGTACTCCTCCCCCACCTCCTTGGCCCGGGCGACGGCGCGCTTGGCGTCGGCGATCCGCTCGTCGGGCACGCGCGCGTCGAGCGGCAGCGACATCGGGACCTCGACCACGAACAGCGCCTCGATCACCGCGCCGCCCTCGCCGTCGTCGCTCTCGTCGGAGGCCAGGCGCCCGGCGGTCCCGACGATGTCGTCGTCCAGCGGCCCACCGAAGACCGGCACGAGGATCGACCCGTACTCGACCTCGGGCGCGTCCTGGAGAGCCCGGGCGGGGATCGTGAAGCGCTTGCGCAGCGGCTTCTCCTGGCCGCGCCGGTAGATCACGTAGAGAACCACGCCGAAGACCATCCACAGGCCGCCGACGATCCGGGCCCAGTCGTGCAGCACCAGGACGCTGAGCCAGCCGACGCCGGACAGGACCGCGGCGAACACGGTCGGCAGCGGAAGCGATGCGCCGCCCACCTGGACCGAGAACGGGATCCGGAACGGCCGGCGCAGCCCGGGCTCGCTGAAGCGGAGGGCGATCACCGCGATGTGGGCGATCGTGAACGCCAGCAGCGACCCGAACGCGAAGATCCCCAGCATCAGATCGACGTCGCCGATCGCGGTGAGCCCCACGACGATCACCGAGGCCATCGACACGGCCACGAACGGCGTGCCCCGCTGAGGGTGGAGCCGCCCGATCACGGACGGGAGCTGGCGGTTGGTGGTCAGCGAGTAGGTCAGCCGCGAGAGGCCGAGCATGGTGCCGTTGACCGCCTGGAGCAGCACCAGCGACCCGACCAGCCCGACCGCGTAACGCAGGCCGTCGGAGAACGCCCCCGCGTCGATCTGCGACGCGATGGCCAGCACCGGCATGTTGCGCTCCGGCTCGTCGCCGATGACCGACGTGGCGCCCTCCGGAGGAAACGTCATCACGGCGAGGATCGACATGCCCATGAACAGCACACCCGCGACCGCGCTCGACGCGAAGACCAGCTTGCGCAGCTCGCGGCGCTTGGGCCGCACGTCCCCCGCCAGGCCCGACGCCGCCTCGATTCCGGTCGCCGCCGCGGTCGCGATGCCGGCCGCGAACAGGAAGTCCTCCCACTTCGGGCTGACGCCGATGTCGATCGAGTCGATCACCTCGCCCGCCCGCCACTCCGTCGCCAGTCCGATCGCGACGACCAGCACGATCAGCACGATGTTCAGGATCGTCAGCCGGATCAGCGTCCGCACACGGCTGGCGGACGTGCCACGGATGTTCGACCAGGCGACCCACACGATTGCGGCGACGGCGATCAACCAGGAGACGAGCGGATCGTCGGCCCCGCCCCAGAACGCGGTCAGGTAGTGCGAGATGCAGAACGCCCCGATCGCCATCACGATCAGGTAGTCGAGGATGAAGGCCCACCCGGCGATGAACGAGACGAGCTCGTCGAACGCGTAGCGAGCGAACGTCGAGGCCCCGCCGCGCTCCGGGTGGAGCGAGTTGCCCTCGATGTAGGTCATCGCCGTCAGCACGAAGAAGACGCCCGCGATGATGTAGACGACCGGCGTCAGGCCGAGCGCCCGGTCCGTGACGACCCCGATGGCGAAGTAGATCGACGCGCCCAGCGCGCTCGCGCCGATCGCGGCCAGCGCCGGCGGGCCGAAGCCGTGCGTCAGCCCGATGCGCTCGTCGACCGGCGGGCGGCCGTCCCCGGGCGGCCGTGGGATGCGGGAGACGGCGGCCGTTGGCGCGCGGGACCTTCACCGCTCCGCGCGCGGAGCCGCGGCCAGATAGAGCCGCGCCGCGCCGAGTCCGGCGAACAGCACGCCGAGCACGACCCCGTAGGAGAGTGGCCCGCCGCCGCGCGCCACGGCGGTCACCGCCATGGCCGTGCCGATCAGCACCATGAGCAGGCCGAAGGCCCGCGTCGAGTTGCGGTAGGCCCGCTCCACACCAGCCATGTTAGGCCGCTGCCGAGGCCCGTGGCGGCGGCCTGTGCGCCGCCTGCCCGGGCGGCTGGGTCTCGACGATCACCCGGCAGGGCCGGTGCGAGAGCACGTACTCGAGCGTGCGCCCGAACATCGTCGGTCCGCTGCGCCGCCTGGGAGCCATGACGATCGCGCGCGCCCTGATCTGCTTGGCCTCGTCGACGATCCGCCGGCCCGCCTCGCCCTGCCGGACCTTCTCCCAGTGGCCGGTCACCCGGCGGCCGCCCAGCACCCGCGCGGAGTCGATCGTCGCCTGCGCCTGCGACTCCTGCTCGGGCATCGCGGCGTCGATCGGCACGTTGTTCGGCACGGTGATCGTGACCAGCACGTGGATGCCGCGCCGGCGGCGGGCGGCGAGCTTGGCGGCCGTTGCGATCGCGTCGCTCACGTAGTGGTTCTCCTCGTAGGCCACCAGCACGGACTCGTACTCCACCTCGTGCTCCACGATCGTCTTGGGCTGGACGGCCTTGACGGTCTGCCTGAGCGCCAGGCCCTGGTTGCGCCGGTAGAGGACGTAGACGACGATGCCGGCCGTCATCCAGATCCCACCAGCGATCAGCGTCGTCAGGTTGAGGACGGCGACGACGATGAACGCCGTCCCCGTGCCGAACGCGCCGAACAGCGCGAACAGCGGAAGGTCGCGCCCGCGCACCCGGATGGACCCGGGCCCGCGGAACGGCCGCTCGCGGTCGGGCTCGGTGATCCGCAGGCGGACGACCGACAGGTGGGCGACCGTGAACGACAGCATCGCCCCGAACGCGTAGACCGTGCCCAGGAAGTCGGCCTGGCCGGGAAGGATCGTCAGGCAGGCCACGAACCCGAACACCCCGATCGCGACGTACGGGGTGCGGAACTTCGGGTGCAGGGCGCGCAGCCCGTCGGGGAGCTGGCGGTACTGCCCCATCGAGTACGTCAGGCGCGACACGCCGATCAGTCCCGCGTTGGTGGCGATGAAGAGGATCGTGGCCGCCAGCACGCCGACGTAGATCTCGGCCGGGTGCTGTAGCGCGCCGAGGTTCATGTTCTCGACCACGCCGAGGATCGGGTCGCCGGCGAACTCGCCGGCCAGCTCGGTCTTGCCGTTCTCGACCGGCATCGCGGACAGCGCCACCGCCGGTAGGAACGCGTAGATCGTGAAGACCGCTATGACCACCCCGCCCATCGCCCGCGGGATCGTCTGGCCGAAGTCGCGCGCCTCCTCGGCCAGGTTCGAGATCGTCTCGATGCCGGTATAGGCGACCATGCCGACCGGGATCGCGATCAGGAAGTCCGACCACGTCGGGTAGGTCCCGAGGTCGATGTTGTCGACCAGCGTGCTCGGCGAGAAGACCAGGAAGATGCCCACGATCACGAGCACGACCTGGGTCAGGAAGTCGGCCACCGCCAGGAAGATGTTCAGCCCCGCGGCCTCCTCGACGCCGACGACGTTCAGGACCGCGAGCAGGATGATCACGCCGATCCCCGCGATGATGTCCGCCGGCGCCTCCCCGAGCGGCTCCCAGAAGACGGCCAGGTAGTGGGGCACGAAGTACGCGGAGATCGCGCACGTGATGATGTAGTTGAGCATCTGGGCCCAGGCCGCGAAGAACGACCAGAGCTCGTTGAAGGCGCGCCGGGCAAACGACGACGACCCGCCCGCCTCGGGGTACATCGTGGTCGCCTCGGTGTAGGTCGCGGCGGTGGCGGCGAAGATCAGGCCCGAGATCAGGAACACGATCGGCGTCATGCCGAGCGCGAAGGCCGCGACCAGCCCGAGCGCGTAGTAGATCGAGCTGCCTACGTTTCCGTACGCCGTGCTGAAGAGGGCACCCGTGCCCAGGACACGCTCTAGCGAGGCGTGCTTCGGCCTCCGTTCCGCCATTAGCCGCCGAACGCTATCCAGAGCGGTGGCGGAGGGCGTGCAGAACGACAGGGCGGCCCCGAAGGACCGCCCTGTCAGCTGCCTTCTGCGTTCTGCGTACTAGACGAGGAACGGGATGATCAGGATCGCCACGATGTTCGCGACCTTGATCATCGGGTTGATCGCCGGGCCGGCGGTGTCCTTGTACGGGTCGCCGACGGTGTCGCCGGTGACCGACGCGGCGTGGGCCTCGGAGCCCTTGCCGCCGTACTCGCCGTCCTCGATCAGCTTCTTGGCGTTGTCCCACGCGCCGCCGCCCGAGGTCATCGACACGGCCATGAAGAAGCCGACCACGATGACGCCGATCAGCAGGCCGCCGAGCGCCTTGAACGACAGGATGCCGACGACCACTGTGACGACGATCGGGATCAGCGACGGGAGGATCATCTCGCGCTGCGCCGTCTTGGTCACGATGGCGACCGACCGGGCGTAGTCGGGCCGCACCGTGCCCTCCATGATCCCCGGGTTCTTGTTGAACTGGTCGCGGACCTCCTCGACGACCGCGCCGCCGGCTCGGCCGACCGACTCGATCGCGAGCGCCGCGAACAGGTTCACCATCATGCCGCCGACCAGCAGGCCGATCAGCACCTCGGGGTCGGACAGGGAGAACGACAGGTCGACCCGTTCGCCCTCCTTGACCGCCTCGTCGGAGAGCTCGACGACGAACGCCGCGAACAGCACGAGCGCCGCGAGCACGGCGGAGCCGATCGCGTAGCCCTTGGTGACCGCCTTGGTCGTGTTGCCGACCGCGTCGAGCGGGTCGGTGACGTTGCGGACGTCCTCAGGCATGTCGGCCATCTCGGCGATGCCGCCGGCGTTGTCGGTGATCGGGCCGAACGCGTCGAGCGCAACGATCAGGCCGGTCAGCGAGAGCTGTGCCATCACGGCCACGCCGACGCCGTAGATGCCGGCCAGCTCGTTGGCGCCCAGGATGCCGAGCGCGAGCACGATCGCCGGAGCGGCGGTGCCCTGGAAGCCCTGGGCGAGCCCCTGGATGATGTTGGTCGCGTGACCGGTCTGCGACGCGCGCGCGGTCGTCTTGACCGGGCGGAAGCGCGTCGAGGTGTAGTAGTCGGTGATCACGAACAGCAGCGCGGTGACGCCGATGCCGATCAGCGTGCACAGGTAGAACTCGATGCCGCTGGGCACCTCCGCGCCGCCCTGGACCAGCTTCAGCACGCCGCTCTCGGCGGGGCGGAAGTCCAGGTCGTCCATCAGCCACAGCGTGATCGGCAGGAACGCGAGCGCAGCCAGGCCGCCCGAGACGATCAGGCCCTGGTACAGCGCCCGCTCGACGTTGCCGGCGCGCGAGCGCACGGCGTAGGTGCCGATGATCGACGCGATGATCGACACGCCGCCGATGACCAGCGGGTAGACGGCGACGGCGCCGATGTTGTCGAACGCCAGGACGCCGAGCAGCATGACCGCGACGGCGGTGACCGCGTAGGTCTCGAACAGGTCGGCGGCCATGCCGGCGCAGTCGCCGACGTTGTCGCCCACGTTGTCCGCGATGACCGCCGGGTTGCGCGGGTCGTCCTCGGGGATGCCCGCCTCGACCTTGCCGACCAGGTCGGCGCCGACGTCGGCGGCCTTGGTGAAGATGCCGCCGCCGAGTCGGGCGAACACCGAGATCAGCGAGCCGCCGAAGCCGAGGCCGACGAGAGCGTCGACCGCGTCCTTCTCCTCGACGCCGGCGAGCAGCAGGACGCCGTAGTAGCCCGCGACGCCCAGCAGAGCCAGGCCGGCGACCAGCATGCCGGTCACGGCACCGCCCTTGAAGGCGATGTCGAGGGCCGGGGGGATGCCGCCGCGCGCGGACTCGGCAACGCGCGTGTTGGCGCGTACCGAGACGTTCATGCCGATGAAGCCGGCCGCGGCGGAGAACGATGCCGCCGATCAGGAAGCCGATCGCCGTCTCGATGTCGAGCGCGACCGCGAGCACGACCGCCAGCACCACGGCGACGATGCCGATGATCTGGTACTGGCGCGTCAGGTAGGCGGTTGCGCCCTCCTGGACGGCCTTCGAGATCTCCTGCATGCGCTCGTTGCCAGGCGACTTGGCCAGCAGCCACCGTGTGGTGACCAGGCCGTAGACCACCGCCGCCAGAGCGCAGACGAGCGCGACGATGATCCCGTAGTCGGTCAGGAAGTCTTTCAAGGGTTGGATCCTCCGGTGATGAAGCTTGTCGGCGCACGGGCCGGGTCTTGCCGCACGCGCGGATCCTCTCCTCCGGAACCCGTGCGCGCTGGGTCTGCGACCTGGCGCGACTGTGCTCGGGCTGCGTCGGACGGACGCCCCCCGATCAAAGACAGCGGCGCAGTCTAGCGGGGCGCCCGGTCGAAAGGGGCGTTCAGGTGCCCGGAGGCGTCCAGATCTTGGCCCGCGCCTTGGCGCGCTCCTCCTCCTCGGCGGCCTTCTTCGCCGCCTCCGCGTCGGGCGCCGGAGCCTCCTCGGCGGGCGGCCCGGGAGCGTCGGCGGGCGGCTCGGGCACGCCCTGCGTCTCCCGCGCGAACGCCATCTGGAGCTGGGACAGCGCGTCGCGGATCGGGCCGAGCTCGTCGCCCGGGACGAGCGGCATCAGCGCCCGCGCGCCCTCGATCGCCAGCTTGGCCTGATCCAGGTCGCGGGACTCCGGCTCGCCGGTCAACCCCAGCCGGCGCGCTCCCAGGTTCACGAAGCGTGACCAGCGTCTGCACCAGCACGTCCTCGACCCGCAGCCGCTTGAGCTGCTCCTCGAACGCGCGGATCTGCTCCTCGCTCGGCTCGCCGTGCTCACTCATGTCTTGACCCCCTCACCGGCGTAGGACCGCTGGGTCGCGGCCACCTCCGCCTCGTAGATCTCTTCCATCGAAGCCCCGGCCTCGATCGCCGCGCGCTGACGCTGCGCCCCGTTGCGCTCGGCCAGCGCCGGCTCGATCCCGCCCATCGCCGCGCGCGCCGGCGCGGTCCAGGCCAGCAGCCGGTCGCCAAGCGCGGCCGCGGGGAACTCCTCGCCGCGCTCCAGGTCGATCATCTTGCCGTCCAGGCCGTAGCGGATCGCCCGCCAGAAGTTCTCCTCGATCAGCCGGTCCGGACGGCGACTCGGGTCGCACGCCGTCGTCGTAGTCGAGCGCCGCCTGGGCGGCGCAGGCGGCCGCCAGGCCCGCCAGCGCGGTCGACTCCTCGGCGCTCGACTGGGCGTCGCAGATCCGCACCTCGACCGTGCCGTAGGCGTGGTGGGGCCGGACGCTCCACCAGAGCTGGGTGTGCTCGACGATGCAGTTCGTCCGCTTGAGGAGGTCGACGTAGGCCGCGTACGAGGCCCAGTCGCCGAAGGCGTCGGGGATCCCGCAGCGCGGGAAGCTCTTCGTGAAGATCTGGGTGCGCACGGAGTGGAGGCCGGAGTCGCGGCCGTCCAGGAACGGCGAGTTGGCGGAGATCGCGAGCAGCTCGGGGAGGATCGCCCGCAACCGGTCGCAGACCGCGATCGCCCGGTCCGCGCCGCGGATGCCCACGTGCACGTGCACGGAGAACGTGTTGTTGCGGTAGGCGACGTAGCCGAGCTGCTCGCGCAGCCGCTGGTAGTGCTCGGTCTCGATGATGTGCTGCTCCTGCCAGGGGCTCCACGGGTGGGTGCCGGTAGCCGCCAGCAGCACGCCGTGGTCCGCGGCCAGGCGGAACAGCCGCGCGCGGTTCTCGCGCTGGTCCGCCAGCGCGACGGCGAAGTTGTCCGGGCGCTGGGAGCGGATCTCGATCTCCGAGGAGATCAGCTCGCCCGCCACCGCGCCCGCCAGCACGGTCGTCAGCCTGCGCGGCGTCGCGCAGCTCCTCGTACCGCGGCACCAGGCTCCGCGTCTGCGGATCGAGGATCGCGAACTCCTCCTCGATCCCGATCGTGAAGTCCCGGGAAGCCTCGAACACCTCGCGCGCACGAGCCATGTCGAGCATGAGCTTGGCCTTGGGTCAGGTGAGGTAGAAGTAGAGGGCGTAGAGCAGGTCCACAGCCGGGCTCGACGTGTGGACGGTCACGTCGGGCGGCACCTGGAGCAGCGCCTCGGAGTAGTTGAAGATGATCTTCACGCCGGCGGCACCAGGTCGTCGGCCACCGACTGCGCGGCGGCCGTCGGGACGGCGAGTACGCCGACCACGATGTCCTCCTCGCCCGACGACGCGCGGCATGTCGTCGTAGGAGCGGACGGCCAGCCGGTCGCCCACGGGGTCGCCGACCTTGTCGGCGTCCTTGTCGAAGATCGCCACGACACGGAAGCCGTGGTCGGCGAAGATGTCCGACCCGGCGATCGCGCGGCCCAGGTGGCCCGCCCCGAACAGCGCGATGTTGTGCTGCCCGCTGGTGCGCAGGATCTTGCGGATCTGCGAGACCAGCGAGTCGACGTTGTAGCCGACGCCGCGCTTGCCGAACTTGCCGAAACCGGACAGGTCGCGCCGGATCTGGGTCGAGTTGACGTGGGTGTAGTCGGCCAGCTCCTGCGACGAGATCGTGTCCTTGCCCATCTTCTTGGCCTGCGTGAGCACCTGGAGGTAGCGCGACAGCCGTGCGGCGACGCCGAGCGACAGGCGGTCGCCCGGTCGGTCCACCAGGCCCGTTGGGGGCGTCGAAGCGGTCCGTGAAGGTCACGGCCCCAATGTATCGAGGCGTTGACGGAGCATCTGCTCGTCCACGTGGTACTCGAACAGCTCCTCGCCGTCGAGGACGCACGACCGGGATCCGCTCTCCGTAGACCGCGGTTGAAGCGCCGGGATCGAGCGACACGTCGACCTCCTCGAGCTCGAACGGGCGCTCGGCGCGGACCGCCGTCGAGCGCCTCCTTCGCCTCGTCGCAGAGGCAGCAGCCGGCCTTGCCGTAGAGCGTGACCCTGTGGGCGCTCACGCCGCCACCGCCCGCGCCGTCGCGTCGAGCGCCAGGTAGTCGGGGTAGTCCAGCGCCGGCGTGAACCGGGCAGCGCCCGCGATCATCGCGGCGTTGTCCGTGCACAGCTCGCGCGCGGGCACGTGGACCGGCACGCCGAGCTCGCGGACCGCCTCGCGCAGCCACGAGTTCGCCGCCACGCCGCCGCCGATCGCGAGCCGCTCGAGGCCCGGATCGCGGTCGAGCGCCTGCGCGCACGCGCGCGGTCAGCGCGTCGACGATCGCCCGCTGGTAGGACGCCGCCAGGTCCGCCTTGCGCCGCTCGGCCTCGCTCTCGCCCAGGTCGCGGACCCGGTAGAGCAGCGCGGTCTTCAGGCCGCTGAACGAGAAGTCGAGCCCGTCGCCGGGGAGCGAGCGCGGGAAGTCGAAGGCCTCCTGGTCGCCCTGCTGGGCCAGCGCGGTCGAGCGCCGGGCCGCCCGGGTAGCCCAGGCCCAGCAGCCGCGCGCCCTTGTCGAACGCCTCGCCCGCGGCGTCGTCGAGCGTGCGGCCGAGCACGGTGTAGGAGGACGGCTCGTCGACGCGGGCCAGGAACGTGTGGCCGCCGCTCGCGACCAGGCACAGGAACGGCGGCTCGATCGGGTCGTCGCCCAGCGTGCTGGCCACCACGTGCCCGTGCAGGTGGTCGACGGGGACGAGCGGCAGCCCGCGCGCGGCGGCGATCGCCTTGGCCGTCGACACGCCGACGAGCAGCGCGCCGATCAGGCCGGGCCCGCGCGTGACCGCTACGCTGGTCGATGTCGTCGAGCGTCAGCCCCGCCCGCTCGAGCGCGTCGTCGATCACCGCGTCGAGCAGCTCCAGGTGGTGGCGGGAGGCGACCTCCGGGACGACGCCGCCGTAGCGGGCGTGGAGCAGCCCCTGCGAGGCGACGACGTTCGAGCGGATCGCGCCGCCGGGGTCGACCACGGCGGCGCAGGTGTCGTCGCAGCTGGTCTCGACGCCGAGGATCACGCGGCCGGCTGCGCTTCGGCGACCGTGCGCCACATGATCAGGGCGTCCTCCTTGTTGTCGTGGTAGTAGCCCGGCCGCACGCCCGCGGACTCGAACCCGAACTGCTCGTAGAGGGCGATCGCGGGGTCGTTGGAGAGGCGGACCTCGAGCGTGTACTGCTCGCCGGGCTTGTCCGCCTGGTCGAAGAGGCGGCGAGCAGCGCGGTGGCGATCCCCCGGCGGCGCCGCTCGGGGTCGACGGCGACGTTCATCACGTGCCAGACGATGTCGTAGCGCGAGCAGACCAGGTAGCCGACCACCTGCTGGTCCGCCGAGCGCGACGAGGCAGATGCCGGACGGCTTGGACAGCTCGAGCACGAACATCGCGAGCGACCACGGCGTGGGGAACGCGCGGCGCTCGATCGAGATGACCTGAGGCAGGTCCGCGTAGGTCAGGCGGCGGATCTCGAGCGAATCGGGCATCAGGGCGTCTGGGGTTGGGCGTCGGGCTCGCGCAGGTAGTCGGGAAGGACGGCCTCGGGTGGGGACGCCGGGCCCTCCTGGGCAAGCCGGCAGATGCTGAGTGCGCGCACCACGTGGAGATCGGACTCGTCGCTTGGGACTTCGACGCCTGCCGCCTCGAGGACCTGACGGAATTTTATCGACCCGTCTCCCGCTGCAAAGGGCTTCTCAGCAGCGGGAAAGGCCTTGCCGACGCGCTCGGCGAGCGCTTCGGGCGCGGTGACGAACGGATCGGCCAGCGCGGTTCCCCGCCGGCCTCGTAGAGCGCGGCGAACAGCTCGCCGCGGCGGGCGTCGATCAGCGGCAGGCGCGCGCGCCCGTGGTCGAGCGGATCGGCCAGCGCCGCGAGCGAGGACACCGGCCGGACCGCGATCCCGCGCGCGTGCGCGAGCGCGCGGGCCGTCGCGATGCCGATCCGCAGGCCGGTGAACGTGCCCGGCCCGACGCCGACGGCGATCGCCTCGACGTCGTCCCAGCCGACGCCGGCGTCGTCCATCGCCCTGGCCACGCCCGGCATCAGCTCCGCGGAGTGGCCGGGGCGCTCGAGCAGCCGCGCCGGGGACGGCACGTGCTCGAACGCCTCGCCGTCGCCGCGCAGCAGGCAGACCGAGGTCGCGTTCGTCGAGGTGTCGAAGCCGAGCAGGCTCATTCGACCGTCACAACCCGCCGGTCGCCGCCGCGATGCTCGAGCGTGACCCGGGCTGCCACCCGGCCGACCTCGGGCTCCGCGATGCCCGGCCACTCGACGAACGCGATCCGATCCGGGGTCAGGTAGTCGTCGAGCAGCGCCGGGTCCTCCCCCGCCAGCGACTCGAGCCGGTAGAGGTCGAGGTGCGCGACCTCGGGCGCTTCGCCGCCCCCGTAGACCTGCCCGATCGTGAACGTCGGGCTCGTCACCGTGTCGGCGATCCCGAGCGCCCGGCAGGCGCCGCGCACGAAGGTCGTCTTGCCGGTTCCGAGCTCGCCGGCGACCAGCACGACGTCGCCGGGGCCCAGGCGCCGGGCCAGCTCGGCGGCCGCGTCTCTCGGTGGCCTCGGCGCTGTCCGTCTCGATCCGCATCGGCCGATGAGTGTGCCTTGCAGAAGACTTCTGCGGCGAAAGGTGTGCGAAGGAGCCCACTTTCCAGTAGGGTGGCGCGCGGCCGATGAGCATCCTTTCGCTCGAGACATTCCACGGAGAAGGGTCCGTGAGAATCGCGCTCGAAGGTGAGCTCGACTACTCAAGTGCCCTGATCCTCGACGACGAGCTTCGCCGAGCGGAGTCGGGCGTCCATCCGGTGCTGGTCCTCGACCTCAGCCAGCTCCGGTTCATGGACTCGAGCGGTCTCGGGATCATCGCGAGCGCCTACCGCCGCATGCGCCGCAGCGGCCGGCGGCTGATCGTGGCCTGCCCCACGAGCGGGGTGCGCCGCATCTTCCAGCTCACGGGGATGCTGGAGCGGCTCGAGGTCATCGACGACTACGCGGTCGTCCCGGCCTAGCCCGATCAGCTTCCGAACAGGCCGAGCTGAGGCGCGGGCTCCGGCTCCTCAGCCGCCGGCTGCGCCGCGTCGGCCTGGGCCAGGGCCGCCTCCTGCTTCGGGCGCTGCTCCTCGATCAGCTGCGGGAGCCGGGCCATGTCCTCGCGCAGCTTCTGCTTGGTAGCCGGGGTGCGCAGCGCGGCGGCCGGGTGGAAGAGCGGGTAGAGGACGACCTCGAGGCCGGCGATCTCGCGGTGCTGGGGGCGGCCGCAGGCGCGGGTGATCCCGGTCGGCTGGCCGGTCAGCAGCTTGGTGGCGAAGTTGCCGAGCGTGCAGATGACCTTGGGCTGGATGAGGCGGATCTGCTCCATGAGATGCGGCTCGCACTCGGCGATCTCGTCGGGCAGCGGATCGCGATTGCCGGGCGGCCTGCAGTTGTGGACCACGCCGCCGGCCGTCACGAAGTTGTGCGTGTCCTCCACGTCGATGCAGAAGAAGGTCGTGTCGTTCCGCGGCTTCGTCGTGATGTCCTCGACCTCGACTGAGTCGTACATCACCTTCGGGGGTCCGGGCCGGAAGCGTGAACGGTCGAACGGCACGGCTTCTACGACCTCCGGATGCAGCTTGTAGCGCATCGACGGCGGGACGAAAGGGGCGATCAGCTCCGACAGCTTTCGCGTGGTTTCGACATCGAAGTAGATCCGACCTCTCAGGGCCTTCGCCGGCAGACCGAGCCGCCGTAGCCCGGCAAGGAGCACCTGCATGTCCTCGTCGTCGAACGCCACCGACGCGATTTCAGCTGACGGCTGGCGGGGAGGTCGGATCCGCGTGTAGCCATCGTCCATGAACCAGAACGCGAGCATGCGGGGGTTCATCCGCCCTGCGAGCCATGGCGGCACCCGCTTCTTCGACCCGTAGAAGTCATGCCGTAGGACGCGCAGCGCCCGGGCCGCCTTCGTCCGGACGTGAACGATCGGGTATTCCTCAACCCCACCAGACGCGATCGCGAGTTCGTGGTAGGTCGGATTGAGCTCGGCGAGCAGATCGTGCTTGAAACCCGCATATGCCGCTTGGCGATCGGAATGGGCCATCTGGAGGTAGGAGGACCCTCGATTGAGGCTTCCGTCGCCGAGCAACGTCCCGCAGACCACGTCGAAAGCGACGTCGCTCAGACCCTGACCCACGGCTACACGGTCACCGTTGAGCAGGTCAGCGACCTTGACATAGCCACGCTCGGTGAGGACCGGATGATCGCCGGTCAGCTCGGTGCCGACCCGGTGCCGACCGGTCGGCTTCGCCGACTTGTAGGTCAGGCGGTAGACCGATCGACCGGCAAGCGGCGTGGCGTGCCATCCCGTGACCCGTTTCGGGACGAGGCTTCCGTCCGCAGCCACGGACATCACCTCGCCGGAGTAACGAGACCTCACGAGCCGCCCGATGCGCTCCCACGAGCCATCAGCGAGCTGGATCGGGGCGTTGTACCTCAAGCACTTCAACACGTTCGCCACGAAAACTTCCTGGCGGTCAAGCCCGATCTCGCGGAGCAGCTCGTTCAGCAGCTGGCCGGCCCGGCCGACGAACGGCAGGCCCTGGAGGTCTTCCTGGGCGCCCGGGGCCTCGCCGACGAACATCACCTCGGCGTCGGCGTTGCCCGCCCCGAACACGAGCTTCGTGCGCGTGGCCTTCAAGCGGGCAGTCGTGGCAGTCCTGAGGTGCTGGTAGAGCGCGACCAGTTCCTCGCGGCGCTCGGCGGCAGAGCGGGCGGCCATGGAGCCGGCACTCTAGGCGCCGAGGCGGACCCATGTCACAGAGATCGGGAGTCTTACCGCCGACCGGTGGGTATCCTGTGAGACAGCCGCTACCCCTGTGGAGCGGACTGAATCTCTCCCACTTCTGCTTCACCGACCGGTATCTCCCATGCGGGAACTGGAACGGACCGCCGCCGACTCCCTGCCTGCGCTGCCGCGCCGCGTCGCCGTCATCGGACGGGGCCGCCTCGGCACCGCCATAGCGCCCGCGCTGAGCGCCGCGGGAGTCGATGTCGTGGGACCACTCGGCCGCGACGCCCCGGTTCCTGACGGCGTCGACGCCGTCCTCCTGTGCGTCCCCGACGCCGCGATCGAGGAGGCCGCCACCGCGCTGGCCGGCGCCGCCCCGCTGATCGGCCACACCAGCGGCGCGACGCCGCTCGACGTGCTGGCGGGCGCCGGTGGCGAGGCGTTCGGCCTGCACCCGCTCCAGACCTTCACCGCCGCCGGCGGCCGGTTCGAGGGCTGCGGCTGTGCGATCGGCGGCACGACGCCGGGTGCGCTCGCGGCCGCCGACGCCCTCGCGCGATGTCTTGGGATGCGCCCGTTCGAGCTCGCCGACGCCGACCGGCCCGCCTACCACGCCGCGGCCTCGATCGCCTCCAACTTCCTGGTGACGATCGAGGCGGCGGCGGAGCAGGTGGCCGCCAGCGCCGGGGTCAGCCGCGAACTGCTGGCGCCGCTCGTCCGCCAGACCGTCGAGAACTGGGCCGCGCTCGGCGCCGAGCAGGCCCTGACCGGCCCGGTCGCCCGCGGCGACGAGGAGACCGTCGCGCGCCAGCGCGATGCGGTACTGAGCGACCGCGCCCGAGCTGGTCGACGCTCTGGGACGCCCTGGTGGCCGCGACCCGGAGCGTCGCTCTGCCAACTGCCAACTGCCAACTGCCAACTGACCGATGCGGGTCGCCACGACCAGTCGCGAGCCGTACGCGACGCGCTAACCGCGCCGAGGCGACAAGGCGACACCATCGCCTTGGTCCCCACCATGGGCGCCTTCCACGACGGCCACCTGGCGCTGATGCGCGCCGCACGCGCCGAGGCCGACGTGGTGGTCGTCTCCCTGTTCGTGAACCCGACCCAGTTCGGGCCCGAGCGAGGACCTGGCCGCCTACCCGCGCGACTTCGACCGCGACCGGGCGCTGGCCGAGGCCGAGGGCGTCGACATCCTGTTCGCGCCCGACACGAGCGAGGTCTACCCGGACGGCTTCGACGACGGAGATCGTGGTGGGCGGCCTGACCGAGACGCTCGAGGGCGAGTCGCGCCCCGGCCACTTCACCGGCGTCGCGACCGTCGTCACCAAGCTGTTCAACATGGTCGGGCCGGACGTCGCCTGGTTCGGCCAGAAGGACGCGCAGCAGGCGCTCGTGATCCGCAAGCTCGTCCGCGACCTGAACATCCCGGTGCGAGTGGCGGTCGCGCCCACCGTGCGCGAGGCGGACGGCCTGGCCATGAGCTCGCGCAACGCCTACCTGACCGGCGACGAGCGCGCCGCGCGCCGCCGCGCTGTCGCGCGCGCTCACCGCCGCCGAGCGCGAGGTGGCCGCCGGCCGCCGCGACGCCGCCGAGGTGCTGGCCGCCGCGCGCGCCGAGCTCGACGCCGCGGGCGTCGAGCCCGAGTACCTGGAACTTCGTTCCGCCCACGACCTCTCCCCCGCGGAGCGGGTCAACGGCAACACCCTGCTGGCCGTCGCCGCGCGCGTCGGCCGTGCTCGCTTGATCGACAACACGATGCTGGGAGGCACATGAACCGCACGATGCTCAAGTCGAAGATCCACCGGGCCACGGTCACCGGTAGCGACTTGCACTACGTCGGCTCGATCACGATCGACGCCGACCTGCTCGAGGCCGCGGACATCCGCGAGCACGAGCAGGTGCACGTCGTCGACGTCGACAACGGGGCTCGGTTCGAGACCTACACGATCGCCGGGGCCCGCGGGTCCGGCGAGATCAAGATCAACGGGGCGGCGGCGCGGCTCGTCCACACGGGCGACACCGTGATCGTCATCTCGTACGCGTCCTACGACGAGCGCGAGCTCGATCGCTACGAGCCGAAGGTGGTTCACGTGAAGGCCGGAACAAACGAGATCATCACGGTCGACGACGCCGTCGCGGAGCTGCTGTCATGAGCGCCGCGCCGAAGCGCCCGGCCAGCGTCGGCGGCGGCACCGCCACCGCGCCGCCCGCCAAGCGCCCTGCCGTCACCCTGTCGCGGCTGGGCGAGAAGAAGGCGCTCGGCGAGCCGATCGCCATGGTCACGGCGTACGACTACCCGAGCGCGCAGGTGGCCGAGGCGGCCGGCGTCGACGTCGTCCTGGTCGGCGACTCCGGCGCGATGACCGTGCTCGGCTACCCGTCGCACCGTGCCGGTGTCGGTCGACGAGATGATGATGCTGTGCGCCGCCGCCCGCCGCGGCCTGACCACTCCGCTGCTGGTCGGCGACCTGCCGTTCGGCTCCTACGAGGCGTCGAACGAGCAGGCGATCGCCACCGCCCAGCGGTTCGTCAAGGAGGCGGGCTGCGACGCGGTCAAGCTCGAGCGCGGCGGCACGTCGGTCGAGCGCGCGGCGGCGATCGTCGGCGCGGGCATCCCGGTGATGGGCCACGTCGGCCTGACCCCGCAGACCGCGACCGCGCTGGGCGGCTACCGCTCGCAGGGGCGCACGGCCGAGCGGGCGCTCGACGTCGTGCGCGACGCGATCGCGCTCCAGGAGGCGGGCTGTTTCGCGCTCGTGTTCGAGGCGGTGCCGAGCGCGCTGACCGAGCTGGCCATGCCGAAGATCGAGATCCCGGTGATCGGCATCGGCGCGGGCCCGGCGACCGACGGCCAGGTGCTGGTGTTCCACGACCTGCTCGGCATCTACGACGGTCACGCGCCGCGCTTCGTCAAGCGCTACGGCAACGTCCGCCAGGCGATGATCGACGGGCTGGCCGCATACACCGAGGACGTGCGCGAGCGCCGCTACCCGGAGCCCGAGCACGGCTACACGATGGCGCCCGACGAGGCGGCCCGGCTGCGCGAGCTGCTTGGCGACGCATAGCGGCCACATCCGGCTCTCGACGCAGGGCGACGGCGAGTCCCACCCGCTGTCCGACCGCATCCTGGAGATCGTCCACGACGCCGGCGTGGAGCGCGGCGTCGCGACGGTCTTCGTACCCGGCGCCACGGCTGCGATCACGACGATGGAGTACGAGCCCGGCGGCGTGCAGCGACCTGAAGGACGACGCTCGACCGCCTGGTGCCGCGCGAGGGCGACTACGAGCACAACCGCCTGAACTACGACACCAACTCGCACGCCCACATCCGGGCGGCGATCGTCGGGCCGTCGGAGTCGATCCCGGTCGACGCGGGGCGCCTGCTCCTGGGCACCTGGCAGGAGGTCGTGCTGATCGACTTCGACGACCGCCCGCGCGAGCGGACTGTGCTGGTCAGCGTGCTGTCCTAGGGTTTGACCCGTGTACGTCTCGATGTCCCGGCTGCGCGTGGACGAGCAGCGCTCCGACGAGCTCATCGCGGCGTTCCGCGCGCGGGCGCACCTGGTCGACGACGCCGACGGGTTCCTCGACCTCCAGGTGTGGCGTTCCGACCGCGACCCGACCGAGGTGCTCATGGTCAGCCGCTGGCGCGACCGCGACGCGTTCAAGGCGTACATGAAGAGCGCCGAGCACCGGGTGTCGCACGACCGGATCGACGCCGAGCTGAAGGCCGCGATCGGGCTCGAGCGGCTCGAGCACCTGCACACCTACGAGGTCGTGGCCGAATGACCCGCGCGCGGCCCGAGCCGCCGAGCGGCCAGCCGCCGCCCGTCGAGGCGCGAGTGGCCGGCGGCCGCCCCGCTCGACCTGGCCGCGCTGGCCCGCGAGATCTGCCGCCGCTACCGGGCCGAGTTCCCGGACGAGGCGGAGCGCTACGGCGACGCCGGCAACGCGTGGTGCGTGCACGACAACCAGCACATCCTCAACTGGGCGGCCGGGAGCGTGAACGGCTACGTCGACCTGGAGCGCGAGCTGGCCTGGCTGGCACGCGTGCTCGAGGCGCGCGAGTTCCCGCTCGACCGGCTGGCCCGCAACCTGGACATCGCGCGCCGACGTCGTGCGCGAGCAGGTCGGGGGCGCCCCGGGGAACGGCCTCGGCGACGTGCTGTCCGGAGGCGGGGAGCTCGTGCGCAGCCGGGAGACGTTCCTGGACGACTGACCGCGCGGGAAAAGGTGACGGGGCGGGGCTCAACCCAGGCAAGGCCCCGCCCCGCCGAGCGCCCGGCTCTGACCCATGTGGCCTGACGCTTTGGGGACTGCCGGTGGGAGGTACCGGCAAAGTGCAGGGTCGCGTAGGGCGCTAAATGGTGGCTAATAGTTCGGCTGGCGGCTCGCGGCTGGCGGAGGCTCGCGGCTCGCGGCGGCTAGTGCTCGCGTTCGTGCGCTGCGGCGAGGTGCTCGGCCACTCGTTCGACGGCGGCCTTCAGCCGCCGGAAGTAGGTGCTGCGGCTGACGCTCAGCTCGTCGGCCGCCTGCTCGTGCGACGCCGCGGGGTCGATGTAGCCGCGGATCAGGATGTCGTGGAGCAGGCGCTCGTTGGGCGTGTCGCCGAACGACTCCTCGGCGGCTCGCCGGATCAGCGCACGAACGGATTCGGCGCGCTCCTCCTGGGTGAACCCCTGGGCGAGCGGGCTGGCCGCCAGGCTGTGGGGCACGCGGAAGTCGCGCAGCGCGTCGCGCACGGCGGCCGCGTACTCCGCGTCGCCCGTGATCTGGTGGTAGGCCGGGGGCTTCAGCCCGATCTCGTCGTAGACCAGGTCGCGCTGCATGCCCAGCAGGCCGCTGAGGCCCGTAGTCGAGCAGCCAGCACTCGAGGCGTCTGGCCGCGAATCGGCACGTCGAGGTCAGGCATGTGCCTTGCCGCCCAGTGCCTCCGCGAAGCCGCGCGCCGCGTGCATCCGCGAGGAGATCGGCATGTACGCGTAGCGCGGGTTGTCGAGTCCCGAGCGCAGCACGCCGGCCATGCCGAGCATCGCCTGCACGCGAAGCTCGGGCTTGCCGGTGAAGTCGATCGAGTCGTGCCACAGCACCGCGTTGCCGTCGGGCGACCAGCGCCGGGCGTGGGCCAGCCACGGGCCGAGCAGCGGGTCGTCGTGGGCGAACGTCAGGCGCCGTCGCCGGCGTCACCGAGACCTGGAAGCCGGCCAGCTCGTCCTGATGGTCGCGGGCGATCGCGACCCGGTCCGCCGCATCGTCGAAGAAGCGGCGCGTGAACGCGAACCAGTCGGGGTCGAGGCGCCCGTCGAGCATCTGCTCGACCGTGTCCAGGTCGCCGGGGCGGACGTCGTCGATGCGGTGGTGGATCGAGCCCTCCCAGGAGTAGCCCCAGCGGATCGCGGGCTGCTCGCACAGGTGGGCCAGGTCGATCGACAGCAGCAGGTCGCCGGCGCTGGCCCGCGACCAGAAGTAGTCGGCGATGCGGCGGCGGAGCTCGCGCTCCCACTCCGGGTGGCGCAGCCGCAGGTCGGCGCGGAGCGCCTTGCGGACGAGCTCGTGCAGGGTGACGCCTTCGCCGAGGGGCTCGGCGAAGGTGCGCTCGGACAGCCAGCGGTAGGCCTCGGCGGAGTCGGTGCGCGGGAGGACCTCGCGCAGCAGGTCGACGGTCGTGACGCGGGCGATCGCGGCGACGCCGAGCGCGCCGACGTTGCCGCCGGTCATCTCCGCCTCGGCGAGCTGGCGGATCAGTGCCTTGACGGTCTCCGGGCGCTCGATGCCGAGCTGCGGCCGCCAGTTCGGGGTCGCGCATGGCCGCGACCGCCAGCGTCAGCGCGAGCGGCGACCCACCGGTCCAGGCGACGATCGAGTCGGTGCGGTGCTCGTCGCCGGCGCCGTAGGCGCTCAGGAGCTGGCGCGACTCGCTCCACCGACAGCGGGGCAAGCTCGATCTCGACCGACAGCGTCTCCCACCCGCCCTCGAACCAGGCGGGCTCGGGCGGCCGGCGCCCGGCGATCACGACCACCGCCTGCGCGGGCAGCGCGGGCAGCAGCTCGCGGCGCAGATAGCCGCCGAGCGCGGTCATCCGCTCCCAGGTGTCGAAGATGACGAGCGGGCGGTCGGCCTTCAGCGCCGGGCGCGAGCGCGTTGGCAAGCGCGTCGGCCACCGGCGGCATGTCGCGGCCCTCGATGAAGACCGGCGTCCAGCCGTGCGCCTCGGCGCGGCGCGCGACGGCGCGCATCAGCGTGCTCTTGCCGATGCCTCCGGGTCCATGTACGAGCACGACAGAGGCGGGCGGCTCGTCGACCCACAGCCGGTCGAAGAACTCGAGCTCCTGCTCCCTGCCGACGAATCGCCCGCTGTCGCGCTTAGCCAGGCGGGCGCCGAGCGTTGCCGTCACGGGGTCACGTTAACCCGGACGGGTGGCGCGCGCGAGCCGCTTGCGCGCACCCGGGACCGGTCAGGTGGCGAGCGGCGTGACGTCCTCTGCCGGCCCGAAGTCGATCTCGCGGATGACCTTCGCGGGTGCGCCCGCGGCGATCACGCCGGGCGGCAGGTCGCGCGTCACGACGGAGTTCGCGCCGACGACGCAGCGATCTCCGATCGTGACCCCGCTGGTGACCACGCACCCGACTCCGAACCAGCAGTTCGACCCGATCCGCGTCGGGCCCTTCGACGTGAAGCCCTGCCAGGTGACCGGCATCGTGCGGTCGTCGTAGCGGTGGGACGAGTCGGACACGAAGCAGTGGTTGGCGAACATCGTGTGGTCGCCGATCGTCACCTCGTGCTGGGCCGCGATCATCGTGTGCAGGTTCAGGAAGCAGCCCGCGCCGATCGACACGCGGCCCTCCTCCGCGATCGTGATCCAGCAGCGCGGCTCGAGCAGCGTGTGCTCGCCGATCGTCAGCCGCCCGTCGTCGAGCGACTCGAGCACGTTGCCCTCGACCGGGAACCGGATGAACGCTTGCGCCCGCATCATGTGCAGGTGGATCCGAGCGCGCTGCCAGGGCAGCCGGTTGCGCTCGTACCAGCGCCACTTCTGGGCGTAGAGCTTGAGCCGCGGGTCGATGCGCTCGAGCGGGTCCACGGGCGGCAGCCTACGCGGAGGCGAGGCGCCCTGCCGTCGGGCGCGCGCCGTGGTTGGGCGCGGGCGCGGGACTGATGTCCCTCCCGGGCCCTCGTTCCTCGGGCTGACTTCCGGTCGGGACATGTCCCGCGCCCGCGCCTGACCCCGAGCCGCTGGCGCAGCCGCGGCGCGCGCCCGCGCGGGTCGCCTCGCGGTCTGGAGCCGCGCTGATCCTCATGGCCATGGCGAGCTTGGCGAGTCGCAGGCCGGCGGCCCCGTCGCGCGGGTGCAATCGCCGCGGTCCGCCCGCCACGGCACGCTGGCCATCGTCGGCTCGCCCGAGCGACGGCGCGCGCGGCGCTTCGCATCAGCCGCGGTCTGCGGTCAGGCGCGCGGGTGCGACCTGTCCCAGCCCGGAAGTCAGCCCGAGGAACGAGGGCCCGGGCGGGACATGGTCGCGCCCGCGCGCCAACCACGGCGCCCGGGCCCAGATGCCTACGCCGCCGCCGGCTCCTTGGAGCGTCGCCGCGGCGCGCGGCGCTTCTTCGCTCGCCGGCGTGACCATGTCCGTCAGGAAGCGGCCGGTGTGGGAGGCCTCGGTCGCCGCTACCTCCTCGGGCGTGCCGGTCGCCACGATGCGGCCGCCCTCCTCGCCGCCCTCGGGGCCGAGGTCGATGATCCGGTCGGCGGTCTTGATCACGTCGAGGTTGTGCTCGATCACGACGACGGTGTTGCCCTGCTCGACCAGCCGGTCGAGCATCTCCAGCAGCCGCTCGACGTCGGCGAAGTGCAGGCCGGTCGTCGGCTCGTCGAGGATGTAGAGCGTCCGGCCGGTCGCGACCTTGGACAGCTCGGACGCGAGCTTGACCCGCTGAGCCTCGCCGCCCGACAGCGTCGTGGCCGGCTGCCCGAGCCGGATGTAGTCGAGCCCCACGTCGTGCAGCGCCTTCAGCCGCCGGTGGATCTTCGGGATGTGGCGGAAGAAGTCGACCGCCTCCTCGACCGGCATCTCGAGCACGTCGGCGATCGTCTTGCCCTTGAAGCGGACGTCGAGCGTCTCGCGGTTGTAGCGCTTGCCGTTGCACTGCTCGCACGGCACGTACACGTCCGGGAGGAAGTGCATCTCGATCTTGATCTGGCCGTCGCCGCGGCAGACCTCGCAGCGGCCGCCCTTGACGTTGAACGAGAACCGGCCCGGCTTGTAGCCGCGGGCGCGCGACTCCTGCGTGCGCGAGAACAGCTCGCGGATCGGGTCGAACAGGCCGGTGTAGGTGGCCGGGTTGGACCGCGGCGTGCGCCCGATCGGCGACTGGTCGATGTTGATGATCTTGTCGACCTGGTCGAGGCCGGTGACGCGCTTGTGGTCGCCCGGCCGCAGCTTGGCCCGGTGCAGGCGGTTGGCGACCGCCTTGTAGAGCACCTCGTTGACCAGCGTCGACTTGCCCGAGCCCGACACGCCGGTGACGCGCGGTGAACGTGCCGAGCGGGAACTTGGCGTTGACGCTCTGGAGGTTGTGCTGGGTCGCGCCCTGGATCTCGATGTAGCCGTCGGGGCGCCGGCGCTTCTTGGGCACCGGGATCGTCCGCTTGCCCGCCAGGTACTGGCCGGTCATCGACTCCTCGACGGCCATCACATGCATCGGGCGTGCCCTCGGCGATCACGTGGCCGCCGTGCTCGCCCGCGCCCGGGCCCCATGTCGACCAGGTGGTCGGCCGCCCGCATCGTGCCCTCGTCGTGCTCGACGACGATGACGGTGTTGCCGAGGTCGCGCAGCCGCTCGAGCGTCCTGATCAGCCGCTCGTTGTCGCGCTGGTGGAGGCCGATCGACGGCTCGTCGAGGATGTAGAGCACGCCGACGAGCGACGACCCGATCTGCGTGGCCAGCCGGATGCGCTGAGCCTCGCCGCCCGACAGCGTGGCCGCGGCGCGGTCGAGCGACAGGTAGCCGACGCCCGACGTTGTCGAGGAACCGCAGCCGCTCGTCGATCTCGCGCAGGATCAGCCGCGCGATCGCGCGCTCGGTGTCGGTCAGCTCGACCTGCGTCGAACCACTCGATCGAGCGCCGCGCCGACATGCGCGTGAGCTCGTGGATGCCGAGCCCGCCGACCCGCACCGCCAGCGACTCCGGCCGCAGCCGCGCGCCGCCGCAGTCCGGGCACGGGCGCATCGTCATGTACTCCTCGATCTTCTCCCGGACGTGCTCGGACTCCGTCTCCTTGTAGCGGCGCTCGAGGTTGGGGACGATCCCCTCGAACGACGTGGTGTACGAGCGCTTGCGGCCGTAGCGGTTGCGGTAGGAGATGTAGACCCGGTCGCCGTCGGTGCCGAACAGGAACGTGTCCTGGGCGTCCTCGGGCAGCTCCTCCCAGGGCGTGTCCATGTCGATCTCGTAGCGCTCGGCGATCGCCTGCGTCATCTGGTCGTAGTAGTTCGACGCCGACGTGGACCAGGGCAGGATCGCGCCCTCGTTGAGCGACAGCGACGGGTCCGGGACGATCAGCTCGGGATCGATCTCCATGTGCGAGCCGAGCCCGGTGCAGCGCTGGCACGCGCCGTGCGGGCGAGTTGAACGAGAACATCCGCGGCTCGAGCTCCGGCATCGAGGTGCCGCAGTGCAGGCAGGCGAAGCGCTCGGAGTAGGTGCGGATCTCGCCGCGTGTCGACCATCTCGACGTCGACGAGCCCGTCGGCGAGCGCCGACCGCGGTCTCGATCGAGTCGGCCAGCCGGCGGCGCAGGTCCGGTCGCATCACCAGCCGGTCGACCACGACCGAGATGTCGTGCTTGAACTTCTTGTCGAGGGCGATGTCCTCCTCGAGCCGGCGCAGCTCGCCGTCGACCTTCACGCGGGTGTAGCCCTCGGCGCGCAGCTCCTCGAAGAGCTTGCCGTACTCGCCCTTGCGCCCGCGGATGACCGGCGCCTCGACCATGAAGCGCGTGCCCTCGTCGAACGTCATCACCTGGTCGATGATCTGCTCCGCCGACTGGGCGGTGATCGGGCGGCCGCAGTTGTAGCAATGGGGATGGCCGATCCGGGCCCACAGGAGGCGCAGGTAGTCGTAGATCTCCGTGACCGTGCCGACCGTCGAGCGCGGGTTGCGCGAGGTCGTCTTCTGGTCGATCGAGATGGCCGGCGACAGCCCCTCGATCGAGTCGACGTCGGGCTTCTCCATCTGCCCCAGGAACTGGCGCGCGTAGGCGGAGAGCGACTCGACGTAGCGGCGCTGGCCCTCGGCGTAGATCGTGTCGAACGCGAGCGACGACTTGCCCGACCCCGACAGGCCCGTGATGACCACGAGCGACTCGCGCGGCAGCCTCAGGTCGATGTCCTTGAGGTTGTGCTCCCGCGCACCCGATGATGACGATCTCGCCGGCCTGCTTCACATAACTGAGTCTAGGCAGGGCGATCGGTCGAACACGCGTTCGCTTGCGCAAACTGCGGGAATCCCGTTCCCGCTGACCGGCGCCGATCGCTCGGCTCCGCTCCTACACTTCCCGCCTCGATGCGCCACGGGTGGGTGGGAGATCAGGCAGGGGAATCGCACGCCGGGCGGCGGCTGGTGGCGGCCGCGCTGCTGGCGTTCGCGTGCGTCCTCGTGTTCGCCCCGCGCGCCCACGGGGCCGCCAACATGGAGGTCGCCGTCCAGGACGACCCCCTGTTCGTGGGCAACAACTACTACGGCCGCGACCAAGGGTCTGCGGCACGCGCGCCAGCTCGGCGCGACGCGCATCCGGGTGAACCTGTCCTGGACGGCGGTCATGCTCGGCGCGAGCCAGGCCGAGGCGCAAGAAGAAGCCGAGCGACGATCAAGTGCGAACTTCGCCCAGTACGACGGCCTCGTGGCCGCCACGAACGGGACGCCGCTGCGGGTCCAGTTCGCGCTCGTCGGGCCCGGCCCCCGCGTGGGCCACCGGCAACAAGAAGATCGGCCCCGTACAAGGTGAAGCCGCAAGTACTTCGGCGAGTTCGCCGCGCGGGCGGCGCAGCAGTTCGGGCAGCTGCGTCGACCGCTGCTCGATCTGGAACGAGCCGAACTACGTCGGCTGGCTGGCTCCGCTCGGCAGCGCGCCCAGGACCTACCGCTCGATCTACCTCGAGGGCTACAGGGCGATCAAGGCCGCCAACCCGAACGCGCAGGTGCTGATCGCGCGAGACGTCGCCGTACCGCATCCCGAAGCGGGCGTACGGCGCCGCTCGCCTTCCTGCGCAAGATGACCTGCTCCAACCAGGGCTTCACCAGGTCGCCGCTGCGGCGGCCTGAAGGCCGACGGCTACGCCCACCATCCCTACGACTTCGACCACGCGCCGACCTACAAGTTCCCGGGCGCGGACAACGCCACGATCAACACGCTGGCGCGGCTGACGACGGCCCTCGACAGGCTCGCCCGCTCCGGCGGCGTCACCAGACCCCGGCGGGCGGCGCGCTCGACCTCTACCTGACCGAGTACGGCTACTTCCGCTAGCGGCAAGCGCCGCGTGCGCCGAGTCGAGGCGGGCCAAGTGGCTGGTCCAGGGCTTCGAGATCGCCCAGAAGAACCCGCGGGTGCGCGAGATGCTCCAGTACCTGATCGCCCAGCCGGCGAAGAAGTACCGCTTCTTCGACACCTCGATCGTCTCGACCCGGGGCAAGGTGTCGAAGACCTTCAAGGCACTCCAGAAGTGGGCCAAGTCGGCGCCCTGCGCAGCGGCCAGATCGCCAACTCGGCGGTGCTGGCGTTCGGCGGAGGTAGCGGCGGTGGCGGCGGCGGCGGCGGCCAACCGCCGTACCAGGACCCCAACGCGGACGCAGCCCCTCGGGCGGCACGCCGGCCCCGACACCGACAGCCCCCACCGAACCCGCCCCGACACCGGACCCCGCCCCAACCGACCCATGCCCGGGCGGAGTCCTAGTGGGCGGAGTCTGCGTCCCGCTCTGACGCCGGAGCCGCGTCCCTAAGAGCGGCGCGACGGCGATCAGAGCCCTAGCCGCGGCCCTGACGCGAAGTCAGAGTCCGAAAACCGAGCAGTTCAAGGACGCAGGGAGCGTGGCGTGCGCTAGCACGCGAGCGACCGAGGACGCCGAAATGCGACGGTTTGCAGGGCTCTGACGAGCGTCAGTCGCCGACGCGGGCGTAGACCTCGTCGAGCAGCGCGTCCTGGTCGTCCAGGTCGAAGTTCTGCGACAGGTAACGCGCGGTCTCGTCCCGCGGGGTGCCGTTGAGGGCCATGTTGAGCGCGATCAGGCGTGCGCCCTCGGCGCCGCGGATGGAGCGGCCGCTGCCGGACGACGACTGGGGCGCGCTGGCCTCCTCGGCGACCTCGGCCTCTTCCTCCTCGGCGGTCTCCTCGTCCTCCTCGACGGTGGCGGCGCCGTCGCCGTTCGAGCCGATGTCGACGACGCTCTCCTCGGCCTCGAGCGATGACCTCGTTCCTCCGCCGTCGGTCTCCTCGATCTCCTCGGGCTCGACGGACGCGGGCTCGGAGGCCATCGACGCGGCCGAGGAGACGCCGCTGTCGCGGGGGGCACTGCGGCGCCCGCCGCGCGGCTCGGCCTCGAGCCGGCCCTCGCGGACGCCCGCGAGCTCGCCGCGGATGGAGTCGAGCTCGGTCTGGAGCGACGAGGCGCTGCCGCGCAGGTTGCTGGCCAGCGTGTCGGCGGCCGCGCGCGCGTCGTCGAGCATGCGGTCGATCTCCGACTTCACGCTGTTGGAGCGGTCGAGCACGCTCTGGGTGGCGTCCTCGGCGGCCTGGACGCGGTCGAGCGCGTCGCGGTCGGCCTTCTCGCGGGTCTCGCGGGCGCGGTCGTTGGCCTCCTCGACGATCCGGCGGGCCTCGCTCTCGGCGCCGTCCGTGATCTCGGAGGCGCTGCGCTCGGCGGCCTCGACGATGCCCGCGGACCTGCTCGGCGGCCTGTGCGGCCATCGACGTGGGGCTGCGCTTGGCCTGGCGCTTCAGCTCCTGGACGGACTCGGCGATCTCGCGGAGGTGGCGGTCGACCTCTTCCGGGTCGTAGCCGCGCCGCGCGGCGGAGAAGTCATTGCGCTCGATGAAATGGCGGTCCAGTTCCACGGGTTTGGATCTCCCCTACAAGGTCTCGAGAAATGGGCGCGGGCACCCCAAGGCTTGCGGCAGCGTAGCGCATGCTCCGGGCGTAATCCCCGGTCCGGAGCCGGTCAGGCGCGTGCCTGGATGTCGTCCAGCTCGCGCCGGAGCGACTTGATCTCGTCGCGCAGCTTGGCCGCGTACTCGAACCGGAGCTCCTCGGCGGCGACCAGCATCTCCTCCTCGAGCTCCACCATCGTCCGCTCGATGTCCGCGGCGGACATGCCCTCACTCGCGCGGCCGAGCGGGTGCGGCGGCCCGCGCGAGGGCACCTTCGACTCGAGGGCCAGGAAGTCGCACATGTCGGAGATCCCCTTCTGGATGGTCTCCGGCGTGATGCCGTGCTCCTCGTTGTAGGCGAGCTGGATCGCGCGGCGGCGGTTGGTCTCGTCGATCGCCTTCTTCATGGCCGCCGACTCCTTGTCGGCGTACATGATCACGCGGCCCTTGACGTTGCGGGCGGCGCGGCCGATCGTCTGGATCAGCGAGGTCTCGCCGCGGAGGAAGCCCTCCTTGTCGGCGTCGACGATCGCGACGAGCGAGACCTCGGGCAGGTCGAGGCCCTCGCGCAGCAGGTTCACGCCGACGAGCACGTCGAACTCGCCGAGCCGCAGGTCGCGGATGATCTGGATCCGCTCGAGCGTGTCGACCTCGGAGTGCAGGTAGCGGACCTTGAAGCCGTACTCCATCAGGTAGTCGGTCAGGTCCTCGGCCATCTTCTTGGTCAAGGTCGTGACGAGCGAGCGCTCGTTGGCCTCGACCCGGCCGCGGATCTCGTTCATCAGGTCGTCGATCTGGTTCTTGGTCTCGCGGACCTCGACCTCGGGATCGATGATGCCGGTCGGGCGGACGATCTGCTCGACGATGCTGCGCCGAGTGGCCGCGCTCGAACTCGCCCGGCGTGGCGGACACGAACACGATCTGCTGCGTGCGGGTGAGGAACTCGTCGAAGGTCTGCGGGCGGTTGTCCATCGCGCTCGGCAGCCGGAAGCCGTAGTCGACCAGCGTGCTCTTGCGCGAGCGGTCGCCCTCGTACATGCCGCCGATCTGCGGAACGGTCTGGTGGGACTCGTCGATGAAGCAGACGAAGTCGTCGGGGAAGAAGTCGAGCAGGCAGAACGGGCGCGACCCCGGCGCGCGGCCGTCGAGGATGCGCGAGTAGTTCTCGATCCCGTTGCAGAAGCCGAGCTCGCGCAGCATCTCCATGTCGAACTGGGTGCGCTGGCGCAGGCGGTGCGACTCGAGCAGCTTGCCCTGCGCCTCGAGCTCCTTGGTGCGCATCTCCAGCTCGTCGCGGATCTCCCCGACCGCGCGCTCGATCGTCTGCCGGTCGGTGGCGTAGTGGGTGGCCGGCCAGATGCCGATGTGCTCGAGGTCGCCGTAGACCTCGCCGGTGAGCGGGTCGAAGTGCTGGACGGCCTCGATCTCGTCGCCGAAGAAGACCGCGCGGAAGGCGGTCTCGGCGTAGGCGGGGAAGACCTCGAGCGTCTCACCCCGCACGCGGAAGGAGCCGCGGCCGAGCACTGAGTCGTTGCGCGAGTACTGGTTGTCGACGAGCTTGCGCAGCACCTCGTCGCGGTCGACCATCTCGCCCTTCTTGAGCGTGACGACCTGCGCGTTGTACTTCTGCGGCGAGCCCATGCCGTAGATGCACGACACGCTCGCGACGACGATCACGTCGCGGCGGGCGAACAGCGCGCACGTGGCGGCGTGCCGGAGGCGGTCGATCTCCTCGTTGATCGAGGAGTCCTTCTCGATGTAGAGGTCCTGGGCCGGGACGTACGCCTCGGGCTGGTAGTAGTCGTAGTAGGAGACGAAGTACTCGACCGAGTTCTTCGGGAAGAACTCGCGGAACTCGTTGCAGAGCTGGGCCGCCAGCGTCTTGTTGTGGGCGATGACGAGCGCCGGCCGCTGGACCTGCTCGATCGTGAACGCCATCGTCGCGGTCTTGCCCGATCCGGTGACGCCGAGCAGGGTCTGGAAGCGCTCGTTGGCGCTCGAGCCCCTGCGCTGAGCTGCTCGATCGCCTTCGGCTGATCGGCGAGCGGCTTATAGGCGGAGTTCAGCTCGAACTTGCGGCACGGGCCACCGACGCTACCAGCGGTTCCGGCCAGCCCTGTGTCCGCAATCGCGTCAGTTGCAGACCTGGCAGCGGCCCTCGGTGCACGTGCACTCGGGCGGCAGCGGCGTCAGGCGCGTCGGGCCCCAACGGCGGACCCAGGGGAGCGCGGCCGGCTCGCTCCGGTCGGCGATGCCGCCGGGCCAGCAACGGCGCTGGAGCGAGGCTCCGAGCGCGGCGGTCTGGACTTCACTGCGGGCGCGAACCGAGTCGACGAGTGCTGCGAGGAAGGCGTCCTGGGGGGATCCATGCATGCACCGGAATTACCCCTTCTGGCGCGTCGCCAATCGCGTCCCGCCCGGGGGCGGGACGCTCTGGCGCATCAGGCAGTCTGCGGAACCTTCGCGATGGCCTCGCGGTAGATCTCCATCATGCGGGCGATCCCGTTACCGCAGTAGCCCTCCGCCACCCGGAGCTTCGAGACGATCGTGCTCGCCTCGGCCAGGATCCGGAGGTACTCGTCGTCATCGCTCAGGGCGGCGAGCTGCTCGGCCGAGCCCTTGAGGACCATGTAGCCGTCGACGTCGCCGGTGGCCGGCATCAGCACCACGTCGAACGACTCGATGCGGCCCTCCTGCTGGCAACGGCCGTAGAAGCCCACGGCCTCGTTGAAGACCTCGAGGCCACGCTCCTCCCGGCCGGCGATGTTCTCGCCCCACGAGACGAACAGTGCACGGTCAGCCATGCGGAACTCCCTCCGCTCGCGGCCCGGGCGGCGGCGCCGGGCCTGTCCCGCCGACCCTCGCAGGCGACGCAGGGCCGCGCAAGTCGCCGAATGCGCCGCCTAGTCCCGCAGGCCGAGCTCGCGCCCGTAGTTCTTGCGGTACTGCGCCTGCTTCTCCTCGACGCTGGCCACGTACGCCCGCGTCTCGGCGAACGGGATGTCCCCGTCGGTGGTGAACTCGCCGGGCCCGCCGGCGTCCGCGACCCACTTGTCGACGTTGGTCTCCCCCGCGTTGTAGGCCGCGATGGCGAGCCGCTCGTTGCCGTCGTAGTGGTCGAGCAGGTAGCGCAGGTACCAGGAGCCGTAGGCGATGTTGATCTGCGGGTCGGCGAGGTCGCCCTGCTCGAACTGCGTGCCGCCCGACTTGCGCGCGATGTAGTCGGCGGTGCTCGGCAGGAGCTGCATGACTCCGCGCGCGCCCGCGTGCGAGGTGCGGTCCTGGAACTTGGACTCCTGGTAGCAGACGGCCGCGATCAGGGCGGCGTCGACGTCCTTGTCCGCGGCCTGCTGGCGGATGATGTCCTCGTGGCGGAGCGGGAGCGTGATCTCGAGGACCGCGTCCTCCACCGGGCCGCGTGCGGCGAGCAGCGCGACACCGGTCACGCCCAGCACGATCGCGATGAGGATCGCCAGCCGGCGGCGGCCGGCGCGCACGCGTGAGCGGCCGCGGCTGCGGCTCTGCCCGCGGCTCGGCTGGCGGCCGCGGCGGCGCGCGTTGGCTGTGGCCGGCGGGCTCACGCCTCGATCTTCCCAATTACCTCCGACAACTTCTCCTGCAACTCCTCGAGCGTGCCGTCGTTGCGGACCGTGAAGTCCGCACGTTGCGACTTCTCGTCCTGCGAAAGCTGCCGCGAGGTGCGGGACGCGACGCCCGCGTGGCCGCGAGCGCCCGCGCGCTCCTCGCGCACGGACTCGTCGGCGACGACCGCGATCGTCGCGTCGAAGCCGGACTCCATCCCGGCCTCGAACAGCAGCGGCACCTCGACCACCGCGGCGCGGGGCGGGTCGTCGCGCGCGTCGAGATCGGTCCGCCACTCCCAGATCCGCTGCCCGACCCGCGGCCACAGAAGGTCCTCGAGCCACTTGCGCCGCTCGTCGTCGGAGAAGACGTGCTCGGCCACCTTGCCCCGGTCGATCTGCCCGTCCGGCGCGACGTCGTCTCCGAACCGCTCGACCAGGCGATCGCGGACCTCGCCGGTGGTCAGCAGCTCGTGGACGACCGCGTCGCTCGACAGCGTCGCGACACCCAGTCGCTCGAGGGCCTTCAGCGCCTCGGATTTACCCGCTGCGATCCCGCCGGTCAGGCCGACGAACGGCACGCGGGCACGCGGGCCCGCCACCGCCTACGCGGGCGGCTGGTCGTCGCCGGCGTCGGCCGCGGGGGCCGGGGCGTCGCCCTCGGCGTCTGGCGCCTCGGCCGGAGCATCCGCCGCCGGAGCTTCCGCCTCGGGCGCGTCAGCCTCCGGGGCCTCCTCAGCCTCGGGCGCTTCGGCCTGAGCTTCCGCCTCGGGCGCCTCAGCCTCGGGCGCCTCGGCCGGAGAATCCGCCTCGGGCGCCTCAGCCTCGGCCTCGCCGGCCTGGGCCTCGGCGGCCTCGGCGACCTGCATGGCGCCGGCGGGCATCTCGACCTGGGCACCGGGCGAGTCGCTGGTCGTGACCGGAGCCTCGTCGGGCGCGGCGGCCTGCTCGACCGGCGCGGCATCGCCCTCGGGGGCGGGCGCGTCGGAGAAGACGTCCTCGGAGAGGCCGAGGTCGCGGACCTCGCCCTCGAGCGGCTCGCCCTCGCCGTCGTCGCCCTCAGCGGCGGCGATCGGGCCCGCGGTCGAGCCGGGCACCGGCAGGACCTGGTCCTCGACGCGCTTGGCCGACAGCGACAGGCGCCGGCGCTCGGAGTCGATCTCCAGGATCTTCACGCGGATGACGTCGCCCTGGTTGACGACCTCGCGCGGGTTCTCGACGTGGTGGTCGGCCAGCTCGGAGATGTGCACGAGGCCCTCGACCCCGTCCAGGATCTCGACGAACGCGCCGAACGACACGACCTTCGTGACCTTGCCCTCGAGCTCGTCGCCCAGGTTGTAGGTGTCGACGACCCGCTGCCACGGGTCCTCCTGGGTCTGCTTCAGGCCCAGGGAGATGCGCTGGCGGTCGCGGTCGATGTCGAGCACCTTGACCGGCACGACGTCGCCGATCGACAGGATCTCCGACGGGTGGTTCACGTGCGACCAGGAAAGCTCTGAGATGTGGATCAGGCCGTCGATGCCGTCGAGGTCGACGAACGCGCCGAAGTCCACGATGTTCGAGATCGCGCCCTCCACGACCTGGCCGGGCTGGAGCCGGTCGAGGATCTGCTGGCGGACCTCCTTGCGCTCCTCCTCGAGCACCGCGCGGCGGCTGAGCACCACGTTGTTGCGCGACCGGTTCAGCTCGATGACCTTGCACTCGATCGTCTGGCCGAGGAACTCGTCGAGGTTCTGCACGCGGCGGATGTCGACCAGCGACGCGGGCAGGAAGCCGCGCACGCCGAGGTCGATGATCAGGCCGCCCTTGACGACCTCGATCACGCTGCCGTGGACCGGCTCGCCGGACTCGGCGGCGGCCTCGATGCGGCGCCACGCCTTCTCGAAGCGCGCGCGCTTCTTCGACATGATGAGGCGGCCGTCCTGATCCTCCTTGGTGAGGACCAGCGCGTCGACCTCCTCGCCGAGCTCGACCTCGTCCTCCGGGTTGGCGGACTTGCGGATCGAGAGCTCGTTGGCGGGGATGACTCCCTCGCTCTTGTAGCCGATGTCGACGAGGACCTCGTCCTTGTCGATCCGCACGACCTTGCCGGTGACGACGTCGCCCTCGCTGAACGGCACGAGCGTGGCGTCGTAATTGGGGATGATCTGGCCGTCGACCTGCAGAAGCAGGCCGTCGCTGCCCTCCACGGCAGTTGCGCCGGGAGGCGTGAGTGTGTCGGTCTCTGACACCGCGCGGAAGGTTAGCGGCCTGCGTCTGGAGTGGCCGTCCGCGTGCAGGTCACGTTTCGACCAGCACGCGCCCGCCCTCTTCGCGGACGCTCACGCGGCGTACGCGCCGCCGCGGGTCGAACAGCGCGCAGCCGGATGCCACGTCGAACTCGAACCCGTGCCACGGGCACTTCACGATCGCGCGGCCGGCGTCCTCGCGGTATTCCCCAGGCCGGTCGGCGTCGACGGCCTGCTGGAGCCGCCCGCGCGACAGCGGGCCGCCCTGGTGGATGCAGCGGTCGAGCAGGCCGTGCAGATCTCCCGCGCGCGTGCGTATGAGGACGACGTCGGTCTCACCCGCGCGGGCGGGGAGCATCTGCCCCGGCGCGAGGTCGCGAGAGGCGCAGACGTCGTGGGTCACGCGGGCGCGCCCGCGTGCGCGGGCAGGCGCGCGTAGAGCGCGGCGGCGTTGTCGTGCAGGATCCTGCGCTTGAGCCCGTTGTCGAGCCGGTGGGGCAGCGAGTCGGCGGGCGAGTCGAAGTCCCAGTGGGGGTAGTCGCTCGAGAAGCAGATCAGCTCGTCGGACTCCATCTGGCCGATCAGGGTCTCGAGCTGCGCGGGCGTGAACTCCTCGATCGGCTGGCTGGCGAAGCGCATCTGGTCGCGGATGGTGCGGCTCGGCGCGCGCTTGACCCACGGCACCTCGTGGCGCAGCTCGCTCCACTGCTGGTCCGCGTGCCACATGAGGTGCGGGACGTACGAGAAGCCGCCCTCGACCAGGATCACCTTGAGCTCGGGGTAGGACTCGAAGACGCCGTTGAAGATCAGCGAGACGGCCTGCGACATGAAGACCTGCGGCACCAGCGTGTGCCACTCCGCGTAGTAGCGGTGGAAGCCGAGCGCGGTCGGCGAGTTGCCGCTGTGGTGGATGCCGACCACCAGGCCGTGACGCTCGGCGGCCGCGAAGATCGGGTGGTAGCGCGGCTGCCCGTAGGCCTGGTCGCCGATGTAGAGCATCACCTGGACCATGCGCGGGTGGTCGGCCAGCCGCTCGATCTCGCGCACCGCGCCGTCGACGTCCCAGGGGTTGACGTGGATCGAGCCGAACAGCCGCGGGTCGCGCTCGACCCAGTTCTCGATCTCCCAGTCGTTGTAGGCGGAGACGAGCGCGGTCTTGAACTCCACCCAGCTCTCCTGGGTGGACGACACGTTCAGCCAGCCGGTCAGGATCCCCGCCTCGACGTCGTACAGGTCGAGCACCTGCTCGCGCAGCAGGCCGAGGTCGGACCCGCCGGGGCGGCCGTCGCCCGGCTTCGCGTCCGCGCGGTCGAGGCCGCCCGCCGTCGGCTGCGTGTAGGGCAGGCGCTCCTCCGGCTTCCAGCCGTAGTCCGTCACGTACTTGTGCCAGACGGACGGCAGGTACGGAAGGAGGTCCTCGATGCCGGCGACCTCGTGGATGTCGGTGTCGATGACCGGCACGGCATCGAACCGTAGCCCATGTCTACCAACGCGGTCGGGATTCGCGGCTCACCGCTCGCGCTAGGGTCTGCGCGCGATGCCGAAGCGCAGGACAAAGCGCGGGGCGGAGCGCACTCCGCTCGTCGATCGCGACGCCGACATCCTGATCTGCGGCGCGTCGTTTGCCGGGCTCACCGTCGCGCGCGAGCTCGCGGGCGCGGGCGCGCGCGTCTTGGTGATCGACCGCTACGAGGTCGGCGAGCGGCAGACCTCCGCCTGCGGGGTGCCGACGGAGTGGCTGCGCGCGCTCGGCCTGATGGGCGCCCACCGTCAGACGTTCCCCGAGCTCGTCATCCACACCCCGCACACCAGCGTGCGCTACGAGCTGCCGTGGACGTTCTCGACGTTCGACTACCGCGAGCTGTGCGCGCTGCTGGACGACCAGAACGACGCGGAGTTCGAGATCGCGAAGGTCAACGGGCGCACGGGCGACGTCGTCCACACCGACCGCGGCGACATCTCGGCGCCGATCGTCGTCGACGCCCTGGGCTGGAAGCGCATGCTCGCGGCCGGCCACTACCAGCCGCCGGATGCGCCGCTGTCGCGCGGGCTCGAGGTCCACCCGCACGGCGCCGGCGAGGACCTGGAGGTGTGGATCGACCGCCGCTACGTGCCCGCGGGCTATGGCTGGTCGTTCCCCGCGCGCGACGAGGTGCGCGTCGGCGTCGGGTCGTTCGACCCCCGCTTCCACGTCAAGGACACGACCGTGCTGCTCGCCGAGGACCTGGAGCGCGACGCGGTCCGCTACCAGGGCAACTGGATCCCGCACAAGCTGCGCGACGGGACCGAGGACGGCGTCTTCTTCGTCGGCGACTCCGCCGGTCACTGCCTGCCGCTCACCGCGGAGGGCATCCGCACGGCGTTCTACTTCGGGATCGCCTGCGGGCGCGAGCTGCGCGCGGTCGTCGAGGGGCGCCAGTCACGCGCGGCGGCGCTGGCCCGCTACCACGACTTCAACGCCGCGCACCGCTGGAAGTTCGAGGCGATGCTGCGCGTGCAGCGGCTCGTCCCGCGCGTGCCCCCGCGGCTGCTCGCGCCCGCGCTGAACGCGATGGGCACGAGGTCGTTCGTCGACTGGTCGTTCGGCCACTACCTGCAGATCGCGCCGCCGTCGTTCGCGGGCGGCGCGCCCGCGCCCGGACCGTCACCGCGGCCCGGCGCGAGCTCGCGCGCGCGGCCTAGTCCGTCGTCGCCGTTGCGTCAGAAGCCGCGGCGCTCGCGGTCGCGGCGCTCGGCCAGCCGGACCTCGCCGGTGCGGTGGCGGTAGTAGAAGCCCCCGAACCAGACCAGGCCCATCACGATCGCGATCACGGTCGCGGCGATGGCGTCGCCGAGGTCGACCGCCCCCATCGCGGCGAAGAACAGGAAGATCGCGGCCAGGCCGCCGCAGACGGCGAACAGCAGCGACACGACGCCGCGCAGCAGGTGGCCGTGCTCCTCCTCCTCGGTGCGGACGTACGCGTGGCGCTCGGCCTGCGGACCGGCGGGCGCGGCGTTCTGGTCAAGGACTGGCGGTTCGAATCCCATGGTCGTGGCCTCCCTCCGAAGCGACTCTCCTGGCGCGATCCTACGCCTGCCGGCCGGACGTATCCAGCCTCTTGCGCCTACTCGCGCACGATCAGGAAGACGCCCGCCGCGAGCAGCATCACGCCGAGCACGCGGGGGACGCTGATCGCCTTCTCCGGGCAGGCCGAGCGCACCCCGCGCGGTCGAGCACCACGGCCATCGTCAGCTGGCCCGCGATCGTGGCGGCCGTGACGCCGCCGGCGCCGAGCTCGCGCACCGTCACCAGGGCGGTCGTGACGTACGCCGCACCCAGCGCGCCGCCGATCAGGTAGTACCAGTTGAGGTCGCGCGCATGGCCCAGGTCGCCGAGGCCGCCGCCGACCGTGACGCAGATCGCCAGCAGCAGCACGGTCCCCGTGGCGAACGAGAACGTGGCGGCCGCGAACGTCCCGATCGACTTGCCGAGCGTCGAGTTGATCGGCGCCTGCATCGCGACGAGCGCGCCCGCGGCGGCCGCGAGGGGGACGGCGATCCACTTGTCCACGGGGGCACCGTTCGCCGTTTGCGCCCGATGCCCTGCGCGGGCCTAGCCGCGTGACCGCCCGGCTTCGAGCGCCTCCCTGTCCTCGCGCCGCATCCGCACGCTGATGCCGCCCATCAGCGAGAACGCGCGCACGTGCACGCGCGGGGCGCCCGGCGGCAGGTCCTGGACCGGCACCCTGTCGTCGTTGCCGCCCATCAGGGCGAAGCCGGTCATCTCCACGTCGACGCCGGCCGGGACCACGACGCTGACGCCGCCCATGATCGCCACCGCCGTGATGCGCACCTCGGGGGACTCCATCTGGGCGTGGCGCAGGTCGATGTCGGCGCCGCTCATCAGTGACACCGCGGTGAGCTTGGGGCCGGCGCGCCAGCGCCCGCGCAGGTTGCCGCCGCCCATCACCGAGACGAGCAGCGGCGCGGCTTGCGGCCCGACGGCGCGACCTCGCGCCCGGTCGCCGTCGCGGGCAGGTCGGTGGTCAGCTCGGCCAGCTCGGCGGCGGTCCTGGCGGCGTAGGCGCTCTCGACCCGCTCGTCGAGCTCGTCGATCGTCAGGCGCCCCTCCCCCGCCGCATCCCTCAGGCGTTCCGCGACCCGCTCACGATCGGCGTCCGAGACGCGCAGGTCGGGCGGGTCGGGGGTCACTTCGCCGCCAGCCAGTTGTCGCCGGTGCCGAAGTCGACGGCCAGCGGCGGGTCCAGGTCGTAGGCGGCGATCATCTCCCGGCAGACGATCTCGGCCGACCTGATCGGCCTCGGCCTCGGGCGCCTCGAACAGCAGCTCGTCGTGGATCTGGAGGACGAGCCGCGCCTGGAGCCCCGCGTCGGCGACCGCCCGGCGCGAGCGGACCATCGCCACCTTGATGATGTCGGCCGCCGTGCCCTGGATGACCGTGCTGATCGCCAGCCGCTCGCCGAGCAGGCGGGTCTGGCGCTGGCGAGCGCGCAGCTCGGGGATGCGGCGCATGCGGCCGAACAGCGTCTTGACGTAGCCGTTCTCCTTGGCGAACTCGATCGTCGACTCGATCAGCTCGTTGACCTTCGGGAAGCGGCCCAGGTAGCGGTCGATGAACTCCTGCGCCTCGTCCTGGGGGATGTCGAGCCGGTCGGCGAGCCCGTAGGCCGACAGCCCGTAGACGACGCCGAAGTTGAACATCTTCGCCTTCGACCGCAGCCCGGGGTCGACCTGGTCGGGGGTGACGCCGAACAGCTGGCCGGCGGTGGCCGCGTGCACGTCCTCGCCGCGGGCGAAGATGTCGCGCAGCACCTGCTCCTCGCTGATGTGGGCCAGGATGCGCAGCTCGACCTGCGAGTAGTCGGCGCGACACGAGCAGGTTGCCGGGCTCGGCGATGAAGCACTCGCGGATCTCGCGGCCCAGCTCCGTGCGGATCGGGATGTTCTGCAGGTTCGGGTCGGTGGACGACAGGCGGCCGGTGGTGGTCGCCGTCTGGTTGAACGTCGTGTGCAGGCGGCCGGTCTTGTCGGAGATCAGCTCGGGCAGCGCGTCGAGGTAGGTCGACTTGAGCTTCGAGTACTCGCGCCACTCCTCGATCTTGGGGATGATCGGGTGCTCGGAGCGGATCGCCTGGAGCACGCGCGCGTCGGTGCTGAAGCCGGTCTTGCCGCGGCGCTTCTTCGTCAGGTCGAGCACGTCGAACAGGACGTGCGAGAGCTGCTGCGGCGACCCGATCGTGAACGGCTCGCCGGCCAGCTCGTGGATCTCGCGACTCGAGCTCGGCGATGCGCGCCTCGACCTTGGTGGAGATCTCGGCCGAGCCGCCGCGTGTCGAGCTTCACGCCGTGGCGCTGCATCTCGACGAGCACGTCGACGAGCGGCAGCTCGACCTCGTCGAACAGCCGGGTCAGCCCCTCCTCCTCGAGCCGCGCGCGCTGGCGCTCGGCGATCACGCGGGTGACGACCGCGCGCTCGGCCAGCTCGTCGCCGCCCTCGACGTTGGCGGCCAGGCCCTCCTGCTCGGCCAGCTCGCTGCAGCGGGTAGCCGCGCCGCGCCGGGTCGATCAGGTAGGCGGCGACCATCGTGTCGTGCTCGAGCGGCGGCGCCTGCGACGGGTCCTCGGCGCTGGCGATCGTCTTCCAGTCGTGGGCGACGAGCGGGCGATCGCCCCAGGCGAGCGTGAGCGCGGCGAGGGTCTCGGCCTCACCGGTCAGGACCTCGGCGCCGCCGTAGGCCGCGAACCTGAGCGTCGGCGCTGCGCAGGCCGCCGTCCTCCTCGCCCAGCGCGAGCTGAGCGGGCTCGCCCTGCGGAGCGGGCGGGCTGGTCTCGGCCTGCGGCTCCTCGGCGGTCAGCGTCAGCTCGGCGTCGAGCTCCGCGTCCAGGCGCTCGAGCTCCTCCTCGGCGGCCTCGCCCTCGGCGAGCATCTCGGTCAGCTCCTCCGCGGCCGGCTTGTCGGCCGACGCGCCGGCGGCGGGCTCGGCGCCGTTGCTGCCGTCCAGCAGCGGGCGCTCGGCGGCGAGCGTCAGCAGCGTTCCGGTCAGGCGGCCGATCTCGGCGGCGGGGACCTCGTGAGCGGTGGCCTCGACGACCTCGCGAGGCGCGCTCGCGCGGGGCGGCCTCCTCGGCGTCGCCCATCGCCTCCTCCAGCCGGCGCAGCGGGTCGCGCAGCTCGAACTCGCGGAACACCTCGCGCAGGCGCGCGCGGTCGGGCTCGCGGGCGATCGCGTGATCCAGGTCGACCTCGACGTCGACGTCGCGGACCGCGGTCGCGAGCTTCATCGACATGCGCGCGTCGTCCGCGTGGTTGGTCAGGTTCTCCTTGCGCTTGGCGCCCGGAGATCTCGTCGATCGACGACAGCACGCCCTCCAGCGACGCCGAACTTCTGGAGCAGGTCGGACGCGGTCTTGTCGCCGATGCCGGGGACGCCGGGGATGTTGTCGCTGGTGTCGCCCTTCAGGCCGTAGAAGTCGGGGATCAGCTCGGGGCCGATGCCGTAGCGGTCGATCACGGCCTGCTCGTCGTAGATCTTCGTCTCGGTGATGCCGCGGCTCGTGGCCATCACCTTCACGCCGTCCTCGATCAGCTGGAACAGGTCGCGGTCGCCGGTGACGACCATGACCTCGATGCCCTTCTCCCGGGCCTGCTTCGTGACGCGTGGCGATGACGTCGTCGGCCTCGTAGCCGGGGACCTTCACGTTCGTGTAGCCGAACGCGTCGACCAGCGGCTGCATGTGCGGCCACTGCTCGCTGAGCAGGTCGGGGCGCTCGCGCCGGCCGGCCTTGTAGTCCGTGGAGATCTCGTCGCGGCCGGACATGCCGGCGTCCCAGACGACGAGCGTGGGCTTCGGGCCGTACTCCGTGAGGATCTTCACGAGCATCGACGCGAAGCCGAAGATCGCGTTGGTCGGGAAAGCCCTTCGAGGTGGCGATCGTCTCGGGGAGCGCGAAGAAGGCGCGGTAGACGAGGCTGTTCCCGTCGATCAGGAACAGCTCGCGCGGGGATGCTTCAGGCGGCACGCGACGATCTTAGGCAGGGCACGGTTGCCGTGGTTGGCGCGTGCGTCGGACGCTTGCCCGCCCGGCACCCTCGTTCCTCGGGTGGACTCCCGGTCGGACAAGGTCCGACGCCCGCGCCTGAGCTCCGGCCTTCCCGTCCACGGCCCCAGCCGGCGGGCTCCGGCGTGCCCGGTCGGGCTTTGGCTGAGCTGGGCTAGTGGCGGGCGGGCGTGTGGACCGGCAGGCCGGCGCGCTCGGCGTCGGAGACCGTCAGCGGGCGCATCACGCCCCAGTCGCGCAGGGCGCTGCGGGCCGCATCCGCGTCGCGGACGCGCGCGAAGAAGCCCGGCACCGGGCGGCCGCGGACTGGCGGGCGAGGCAGCGGGCGCGCGCCGGGCTTGCGGCGGCGGCAGGCGAGCGGCTCGAGCGGCCGATCGGAAGACGACCACGACGTTCGGCAGCGACTGCACGTCGCAGAGGAACGGCAGCGGGGAGCGGGCGTTGCGGACGTACAGCCAGCCGTAGGTCTCGGCCTCGTCGCCCGGGAACGGCTGGGTCCACTCGAACTCGTGCGAGAACGGGAAGCGGAGCGTCTCGCCGCCCTCGCGGCGGCGGGTGTCGACGGCCGCGACCACGACGTCGTCGCGGTCGATGACGAGCGGCTCGGTCAGGAGCGACGGGTAGGACACGACCATCCGGTGCGGCTCCAGGCGCAGCACCGGCGACCGGCGCGAGAGACCGCGCAGCGCCGCGGCGGCAGGCGAGCGCGAGCGTCGCCTCCGGAGCCGGCGGGCGCTGCGGCTCGGCGACCTTGAGGTCATCGACCCCGATCGCCGCGGCTTCGCGGAGCTGATGGTCCATACGGACGCCATCGGGCCGCCCCGGCAAGGAGTCGAGCGGCCCGCCGAGAAGCTCGGCGGAATGGCCAGCTTCTGGCCGAAAACCCGTCTATATGATTGGCCGACCGGCCAGCGGAACCTCTCTCCCCCGCTCGGTCCGGACTCTCGCCCCATGGCCTCGATCCCCAGCGCACAGTTCTCGCTGACGCTTCGCGTCGTGCTCGACCGGCGTCCCGGCGCGCTCGCGCGCCGTGGCCAACGCGATCGGCGACGCCGGCGGGTCGATCGGCGCCGTCGACATCATCGACCAGCGCGAGCACGAGACCGTCCGCGAGCTCACCGTCGACGCCACCGACTCCGACCACTGGGACCGGATCGTCGCCGCGGTCGAGCAGGTCGCCCGCGGCCAAGCTGCTGGAGACGACCGACCGCACGCTCGAGCTGCACCGCGGGGGCAAGCTCTACACCGGCATGAAGAGCGGGATCAAGACCCGCGACGACCTGTCGATGGCCTACACGCCCGGCGTCGCGCGCGTGTGCCTGGAGATCGAGGCCGACCGCGAGAAGGCCCACGAGTACACGATCAAGAAGAACTCGGTCGCCGTGGTGTCCGACGGCACCGCGGTGCTCGGCCTGGGCGACATCGGCCCCGAGGCGGCGATGCCGGTCATGGAGGGCAAGGCGGTCCTGTTCAAGGAGTTCGCCGACGTCGACGCCTTCCCGATCTGCCTGGACACCAAGGACCCGGACGAGATCGTGGCGATCGTCAAGGCCCTCGCCCCCACGTTCGGCGGCATCAACCTCGAGGACATCTCCTCCCCGCGCTGCTTCGACATCGAGAACCGGCTGATCGAGGAGCTCGACATCCCCGTCTTCCACGACGACCAGCACGGCACCGCGATCGTCGTGCTGGCCGCCCTCCTGAACGCCTGCCGCCTGACCGGCCGCCGCATCGAGGACCTGCGCGTCGCGATGGTCGGCGCGGGCGCCGCCGGCGTGGCCGTCGCGCGCATCCTGATGAGCTCGGGCGTCACCGACATCGTCGCCGCCGACCGCCGCGGGGCGATCCACCAGCGACCGCCCGGACTACGGCGACGGCACGATGAACACGCCCAAGGTGTGGCTGGCCGAGCACACCAACGGCGAGCCGCCGCGGCGGCACGCCGGCCGAGATCCTGGAGGGCACCGACCTGTTCATCGGCCTGTCCGGGCCGGGCATCGTCACCGCGCGGGACCTGGAGCGCATGAACGCCGACCCGTTCGTGTTCGCGATGGCCAACCCCACGCCCGAGGTCGCGCCCGAGGAGGCGCAGCCCTACGCGCGCGTGATGGCCACCGGGCGCTCGGACTACCCGAACCAGATCAACAACGTGCTCGCCTTCCCCGGGATCTTCCGCGGCGCCCTCGACGTGCGCGCTCCGAAGATCACCGAGGAGATGAAGCTCGCCGCCGCCCACGGCATCGCGTCGGTCGTGCCCGACGACGAGCTCTCCGAGGACTACATCGTCCCGAGCGTCTTCAACCGCGACGTGAGCCAGGCAGTGGCGGCGGCCGTAGCCCATGAGGCCGAGCGCAGCGGAGTAGCGCGCGGCGCGGCCACGCTGACCACGCACTAAGGGGGTCCCGAATTGAAGGTCGCCGTGACCGGCGCCACCGGATCGATCGGACGGGCGATCGTCGCAGCGCTGCAGGAGCGCGGCGACGAGGTCGCTGTCCTGTCGCGCGACCCGGGCAAGGCGACCGAGGCGCTCGGCGCCGACGTCGACGCGTACGCCTGGGCCGAGCCGGAGTCGAGCCCGGCGCCCGCCGAGGCGCTGGCCGACGCCGACGCCGTGATCCACCTGGCCGGCGAGCCCGTCGACCAGCGCTGGAACGACGAGTCGAAGAAGCGCATCCGCGACTCGCGCGAGCTCGGCACGCGCAACCTGGTGGCCGGCATGAAGGGCGCGGGCCCGCGGCTGCGCACGCTGGTCTCCGCGTCGGCGTCCGGCTACTACGGCCCGCGCGGCGACGAGCGGGTCGACGAGTCAGAGCCCGCCGGTGACGACTTCCTGGCCGACGTCGTCGTCCGCTGGGAGCGCGAGGCCCAGGCCGCCGAGGAGCACGGCATCCGCGTCGCCAACCTGCGCACCGGCATCGTCCTGACGCCCGAGGGCGGCGCGCTCGGGCGGATGCTGACGCCGTTCAAGCTCGGCGTCGGCGGCCCGATCGCGGGCGGCCGCCAGTACATGCCGTGGATCCACGTCGACGACGTCGTCGGCGCCTACCTGTTCGCCCTCGACAACGACGAGGCGAGCGGGCCGATCAACCTCTCGGCCCCGGAGCCGGTGACCAACAAGGAGTTCTCGAAGGTGCTCGGCAAGACCCTGCACCGGCCCGCGTTCGCGCCCGTGCCCGCGCTCGCGATCAAGTCGCTCTACGGCGAGATGGCGACGATCGTCGTGAACGGCGTGCGCATGGTGCCCGCGCGGCTCGAGGAGCTCGGCTACGAGTTCCGCCGGGCCGATCTGGGCGGCGCGCTCGAGGCCGCTGTCGGCTGAGCCCCGCCGCTAGGCAGTGCCGGTGTCTTCGCCCTCGGCGGCCATCTCGGCGCGCGCCTCGGCGACCGTCTTGCCGCTGCGATTGCGGAACGCCCCCTGGAGCTTCCACTTGGAGTCGCGCCGGGGCGGGACGAGCAGCCAGAGGAGTGCGCCGAGCGCGGACAGGAAGAGGCCGGCCGCCAGCCCCGGCTTCTCGCCGTAGCCCTTGCGCTCCGACAACCAGGACGCGGCGACCGTCGACGCCAGCCAGATCAGCAGCAGGTAGAGCGCGGTCTCCTGCAGCTCGCCGCGGCCGAACGCGAGGATGACGTGGTCGATCGTCATGCGCTCGCGAGTGCCACGACGATGCCGGCCAGCCCGAGGACCGCCAGCACGATGAACGCGATGTCGACCGGGCCGAGCCGCCGGTTCGCGGCGCCGTCGCCGAGCTTCTCCATCCAGTACTCGTTCCAGTAGCCGACCATGTAGCCGAAGACGAGGAACTGGGCGGGGAACAGCGCGTAGCCGAGCGCCTTGATGATCTCGCGCACGTCCTGGTTGAACGTGTCGGTCACCGGCCCGAGAACCTCGGGCAGGATGTAGATGCACGGGATCGAGAGAGCGAGGGCGGTGATCCAGCCCCAGAGGTTGACGACGGGGGCGCCGACCTTCTCGCGGAGCTCGTTGATGTCCGTGATCGTGCGGTACCAGATGTACGCGCTGATGAGCGGGAACAGCTGGCCGATGCCCTCGAGCAGCGCGATCGCCCCAGACGGCTTGCGGCCTTGCTCCTCCGCCATCTCGCGGCGGGAGACGAAGAACCACCAGACGCCGTAGAGGCCACCTGTGAGCAGGTAGACGACGAACGACAGCCCGCCCCGCCAGAGCCGCCGGTCCGCGTCGGTGCGGGCGACGTCGACCGGCTCGTCGCTGCTTGCGGCCGCGGCGGTCATGCCGCCCCCAGGTACGCGGCCTGGACCTCGGGGTTCTCGCGCAGCTTGGACGACTCGTCGGTGACCGCGATGTGACCGGTCTCGAGCACGTAGCCCCGAGCGGAGACGTCCAGGGCGAAGTTCGCGTTCTGCTCGACGAGCAGGATCGTCGTGCCCTGCTTGTTGATCTCGGCGACCGTCTCGTAGATGCGCTCGACGAGGATCGGCGCGAGGCCCATCGACGGCTCGTCGAGCAGGAGCAGCTTGGGGTTGGCCATCAGCGCCCGGCCGATCGCGAGCATCTGCTGCTCGCCGCCGGACATGGTCCCGCCCTTCTGGTTCTCGCGCTCCTTGAGGCGCGGGAACAGGTCGAACACGCGGTCGAGGTCGTCGTTCACCCTGTCGTCACGGCGCAGGAACGCACCGAGTTCGAGGTTCTCGCGCACGGACATGCGCTGGAAGACCTTGCGTCCCTCGGGCGACTGCGAGATGCCGAGACGCACGATGTCGGCCGCCGGCGTGGCGCCGATCTCCTTGCCCTCGAACTTGATCGATCCGAGGCGGGGCGGCGTGAGGCCGGAGATCGACCGCAGGGTAGTGCTCTTGCCCGCGCCGTTGGCGCCGATCAGCGTGACGATCTCGCCCTCGTTGACCTCGATCGAGATCGCCCTTCAGCGCCTCGATCGACCCGTAGAAGGTGTGGATGTCGTGCAGCTCGAGCATCGCCACGGCTCAGCCCTGCTTCCCCAGGTAGGCCTCGACGACGCGCGGGTCGGCGCGGACGTCGTCGGGCAGACCCTCGGCGATCTTCTCGCCGTGGTCGAGGACGGTCAGCCGCTCGGACACCCCGAGCACGACCTTCATGTCGTGCTCGATCAGGAGGATCGTCAGGCCCTGCTCGTCGCGCAGGCGGATCATGAAGTTCTTGAGGCGGTCCGACTCCTGCGGGTTCATGCCGGCGGTGGGCTCGTCGAGCAGCAGCAGCTTGGGCTCCGACACCAGCGCGCGCGCGATCTCCACGCGGCGCTGGTCGCCGTAGGAGAGGTTGACCGACGACCTCGTCGAACACGCGCTTCTGGAGGCCCACGAAGTCGAGCATCTCGCGCGCCAGCTCACGAGTCTTCCACTCCTCGCGCGAGGTCATCGGCGGCCGGATGATCGACCGGAACAGGCCCGCCCTCATGCGCGAGTGGTAGCCGACCATCACGTTCTCGACGGCTGTCATCGTCCCGAACAGGCGGATGTTCTGGAACGTGCGCGCCACCCCGAGCGCCGTGATCTGGTCGGGCCGGCGCCGGGTGATGTTCTGGCCCTCGAAGGCGATGAGGCCGACCGTCGGCTTGTAGAGCCCGCTGAGGATGTTGAAGAACGTGGTCTTGCCCGCGCCGTTCGGCCCGATGATCGACACGATCGAGCGCCGCGGGATCGCGAACGACACGTCGTTGACGGCGATCAGGCCGCCGAAGCTGCTTCGTGATCGCTGACCGCCTCGAGGATCGGCGCGGCTTCCGTCGCCGCTCCAGGCTCGCTCGCGCCGCCGACCGCTGTGGATCCACTCGTCATGCGCGCGTCTCGAACACTGCCTCAGTACCGGTGCCGACGCCTTCCTCGAACTCGAGCTTTCGTCTTCGTTCGGGCAGGAGGCCCTCGGGGCGCAGGACCATCATCACCACGAGCAGGAAGCCGAACACGCCGAAGCCGAGCTGGCTCGCGTCGATCGTGAGGCCCGAGATCCTTCAGGAGCTTGGGACCCGTGTCCTGGATGATCTGGCGGTCGATGTAGGAGAGCACCGCGGCCGCCCGAAAACGACGCCCCAGATCGATCCGAGCCCGCCCAGGATCACCATGGCCAGGATCAGGATCGAGAACGAGAACTCGAACTGCTCGGCGTTGACGGTCTTGTTGTACGCGCCGAGGAACGCGCCGGCCATGCCGCCGAAGCCGGCGCCGGCGGCGTACGCCATCAGCTTGGTCTTGACCGCCGGGATGCCCATGCTCGTGGCGGCGACCTCGTCCTCGCGGATCGCGATCCAGGCACGCCCGAGGCGCGAGTCGCGCAGCCGGATGTTGCAGAACAGCACGAGCAGCACCATCGCGAACGCGAGCCAGTACCACGGTCTGAGGTTGAAGTCCTGGATCGGCAGCGTGCCGTAGCCAGGCAGCGCCGGGATGTCGATCGGCGTGATGCCCTTCTTGCCGTTCGTCAGCTCGTAGCCGAAGATGTTGATCTGCTCGCCGTTGGTGGCGATCACGCGGATGATCTCGCCGAACGCGAGCGTCACGATCGCGATGTAGTCGCCGCGCAGCCGCAGCGTCGGCAAGCCGATGAGGATGCCCGCGATCGCGCAGATCACGACGGCGGCCAGGATGATCAGCAGGAAGTTGAGGTGGATGCCCGGCTGCCCCTGCGCCTCGGTGCCGGCGAAGATGTCGATGCCGCCCTCCGACCCCTCCTTGACGAAGTAGGCCGATCCGAACCAGCCCATCGCGTACGCACCGAACGCGTAGAACGCGACGTAGCCCAGGTCGAGCAGGCCGGCGAAGCCGACGACGATGTTCAGCCCGAGCGCCATCACGATGTAGGCGAGTGCGATCGTCGACGTGTTGACGACGTTCGCGGTCAGCGGGAAGAACAGCGGCAAGATCGCGACGAAGGCCGATGAGCACCCCCGCGAACACACGTGCCGGCGATCCGGCGCTGGCGCTCGGTCGCGCATGAAGCGCGGCGTCAGGCTGGTGCGCGCCCGCGCGATGGCGGTCATCCGGCCTCCCTCGTCTCCTCGCCAATCAGTCCGCGCGGCCGGAAGACCATGATCAGGATCAGGTAGATGAACACGACCATGGGCGTCCAGGTGGCGTCCCAGCGGTCATCGTTGATCACCTGGATGCAGCCGATGATCAGGCCGCCGAGCACGGCGCCCTTGAGGTTGCCGATGCCGCCCATGACCGCGGCGGTGAACGCGATCAGGCCGGCCTGGAAGCCCTGGAAGAAGTAGACGTCGTTCTGGTACAGCGCCCACATCAGGCCCGCGGCGCCGGCGAGCAGTCCGCCGAGCATGAACGTGACGCTGATCGTCGTGTCGACATTGATGCCCATCAGGCGTGCCGCCTCGGGATCCTGCGCGGTGGCGCGCATGGCCTTGCCGAGCCGGCTCCGGGTGACGAACGCCGTCAGCGCGAGGAGCAGCGGGACGGCCACGCCGAACGCGATCGCGTCACCGTGGGTGATCGGGACCTCGAAGATCGTGAAGAACGACTCGCGAGTTGTCGATCGGGTCGCCGACGGAGTTGTGCTGCCCGCTGAGCCACAGCTGGCCGGCGTTGACGAGGATGAACGAGAACCCGACCGCCGTGATCAGCGGCGCGAGCTTGGGCGCGTTTCTCAACGGGTCTGTACGCGATCCGCTCGATCATCGTGTTGATCGCTCGCGCAGCAGATCATCGCGATGAGAGGGCTGCCACGCACGCCAAGCAGCAGCCCGATCGGCCCGGTCAGCCATGTCAGCACGGCCGCCGATGTGGCAGTGCCGATCATGAACAGGTCGCCGTGGGCGAAGTTGATCAGCTCGACGATGCCGTAGACCAGCGTGTAGCCGAGCGCGATCGATCGCGTAGATGGCGCCGTTCGACAGCCCTTCCTTGATGTTCCTCGCGAGGTGCGAGAGGTCGTCGTTCGGGTCCTTGATGTCGTCGATGCCCCAGAGGACCGGCATCGCCAGCAGCAGGACGATCAGGCCGTAGGTATCGAGAAACTACCGCATGCGTCGCCCACATCCGGCGATGCCCGGGTCGGGCGCGATGCCTGCGGCGGTAATGGATGCGGCTTCCAAGTAGGGGTGGGAAGACGTGGGTGTGTTGTAAGTGTCCTACGGAGACGGGGGCGGGCGCGCTGCCCGCCCCCATTCCGTTCAGGTCAGCGTTGGCTCAGTTGCCGCCGCCGGCCTTGATGACCTTCTCGAACGCGAGCTCGCCGTCCTCGACCTTGTACAGGCCGTAGTCCGTCAGCGTCGTATCGCCGTTCTTGTCGATGTCGTACGTGCCGAGCACCGACTCGCGGCCCTTCGTGCTGTAGAACGCGTCGATGACGCTCCTGGCGGCGAGACCTTGCCGCCGTTGGCATCAGCGTCCTTCTTGATCGAGTCCAGGATCAAGGACATGGCCTCGTAGCCGTAGATGGCGTACGGAGCCGGCGTCTTGTCACCGGTCTCCTTCGTGTACTTCTCGAAGAACGCCTTGCCCGCGGGCGGGAACTCGTCCGGGGACAGCGTCGCGACCGTCGAACAGCGTGCGCGACGTGACCGAAGCATCCGCGCCGGTCTTCTTGTTCACGAACGCAGTCCTCGGCCATGCCGTCGGGGCCGAACAGCTTGATGCTCTTGGCTCCGTTGGCGACGTCCGTGAACAGCTGGACGCCGTTGTTGTCGACGATGATCGACCCGAAGAAGCAGTCAGCCCCGCTCGAGGCGATCTTGCCCGCCAGCGAGCGGTAGTTGCCCGCCTTCGGGTCGTAGCCCTCGTTGGCGACGATCTCGAGACCCTGCTCCTTGGCGGCGTGTCTCGGCCGACTTGGACAGGCCCTCGCCGTAGACCTCCTTGTCGTTCACGATGTAGATCTTCTTGCAGCCCTGCTCCTTCCAGACCGTGACCTGGGCTGCGGCCTGCACCGTGTCACGCGGAACGACGCGGCCGTACGTGCGCTTCTTCGTCGGGTAGTACTTGTCCGGCTCGCCGGCGTCGGCGCCCGGATCGCTCGACGTCAGGCCCACCGCCGTGTTGGCGGGGCTGACCTGAAGGATCCCGGCACGGTTCGTCGTCGGGATCGACAGCGCCGACGCGCCCGAGTTGAACTCGCCCATGTACGCGATGGTCGTCTGGTCGGAGACGGCCTTACGCGCGTTCTGCTGGACCTGGTTCGGCTCCCACTTGCCGGCCGAAGCCGTGGAGTCGTCGAGCTTGTCGAACTTGACCGTGTAGTTCCCGATCTTGCCGCCCTTTTCCTGAAGCGCGATGTCCGCGCCCTTGTTGACGGCGAGCGTGTTGTCGCGCGAACCACCCTGGAGCGGCAGGCTCGAGTAGATCGTGAGCGAGCTGCCCGAGATCGCATCGGTGCCGGATCCGCCGCCGCCTCCGCTACTGCTCCCGCTGTCGTCGCCGCAGGCAGCAACGCCTGTCGCGAGTGCAGCGAGCGCGGTCGCGGTTACCAACCACTTTGCTCGCAAGAGTCTTCCCCTCCTCTAAGGAAACGGTGAAAGCGCGGCGCATCCTAGCCTTACGGTCAGACTGCTGCAATTGAGACCGGTGGTAGGCAATGGAGCCTTAACGCATCGCTGGGACGCGTTCTTCGACGAAAACCCGGTTGTGCCTGCGTGCCGGGTACCCCTGCTCAGGAACCAGGGTCGCCCGGCGCCGGCGGCAAGCCCGGCGGGCGCGGGGAGCGCAGCCCCTCGAACACCAGGTGCGCGCCGTCGCGGCGGTAGGCGGCCACGCGTTGATCGGCTACGTCGCCCGCACGGGTGAGCGCCAGTTCGCCCAGCACGCTCTTCGGACGCGGCCCGGGGGCGAGCACCAACCGGGTGACGGCCTTACGGTCGCCGGCGCGCGGCCCCGCGCGATCGATCCCCTCGAGCACGAGGCGCATCGACTCGTACCCGTAGAGCGCGGCCGCAGGCGCTTGCACGCCGCCGTTGCGGGTCGCGATCCGGTCGAGCACACGCTGCCCCGCCGCCGGGTAGTCGCGCGCGCGGCCGCGTCGACCCGATCATGCGCACGGAACCGACCCCGTTCAGCGGGCGGTCGAGCGGGACGCCCGCGGCGTACAGGGCGGCGCCCGGAAGCGCGCGCTGAACCGACGCCAGCAGAGGCTCCGCGGTCGCGTCAGCCAGGCCGGCGTAGACGACCGCGTCGGGGCGCTCCTTGTCACCGGCCAGCGCCTCGGCGGTGTCCGCGAGGTCCTCGGGCTTGCTCCCCGACTCGACCTCCTTGACGGCGGTGACCGGCAGCTTGCGCGCGTCGGCCACGAACACCGCCTGCGCGGAGATGCTGCGCCCGTACAGGTGGTCGTCGTGGACGATCGCGATGCGCGATGCGCCCTCCTCGCGCGCCCAGTCGACGAGCGCAGTGGCCTGCGAGAGGTCGTTCGGCACCAGGCGGGCGAACGTGCGCGAGCCGGTCGGGTAGAAGCGCTCGGGACCGCCGCGGGGCCCACCGGGCTGTACCTCGGTCAGGCTCGTCAGCCCGTCGAGCGGCGAGAGCTGGACGATGCCCTTGTCGTTCGTGACGGGCAGCGAGACCGCCGAGCCGCCCAGGTCGAGCTCGCCGAGGTAGGCGATCGCGGTCGGATCGTCGGCCGCGCGCTCGGCGTTCTGCTCGACGATCGCGGGGTCCCACGTCGTGCCGTCGGACTTCGCGGAGTCGAGCGGCACGAGCTTGACCGGCCGTCCGCCCGCGCGACCGCGGTGGTCGGCCAGGGCCAGGCGCTGGCCGTCGAGCACCGCCGCCGCCGCCGTCGCCGAGTCGCCGTGCCGTGGCAGGCTCGTGTAGATCGTGAGCGCGCGGCCCGCCGGGACCGTCGGGCGGTCGTCTCCCCCGCCCCCGCACCCTCCGGCAAGCAGCACGCCGAGCAGGAGGACCACAAGTCGGCGCAAAGCTGCCCGATTGTAGGAGTCGTGCCCGGTGCGCCAGGGGTATCGTGCCGCGACCGTGCGAATCGGAGTGCTGACAGGCGGTGGCGACTGTCCCGGGCTGAACGCCGTGATCCGCGCGATCGTGCGCAAGGGGATCGACGACTACGGCCACGCGATCGTCGGCTTCCGCGACGGATGGCGCGGCCCGATCGAGTCGCACTACGAGGAGCTGACGATCGAGTCGGTCCGCGGGATCCTGCCGCGCGGGGGCACGATCCTCGGCTCGTCGCGCACGAACCCGCTGAAGGACGAGCGCGGCGCGGACGCCGTCGCGGAGTGCATGTCGTCGCTGCGGCTCGACGGGCTGATCGCCATCGGCGGCGAGGACACGCTGGGCGCCGCCAAGAAGCTGCACGACGCCGGGCTGCCGGTGATGGGCGTGCCGAAGACGATCGACAACGACATCGGCGCCACCGACCTGACGTTCGGCTTCGACACCGCCGTGCAGGTCGCGAGCGACGCGATCGATCGCCTGCACACGACCGCCGAGTCCCACCACCGCAACCTGATCGTCGAGGTCATGGGCCGCCACGCGGGCTGGATCGCGCTGTGGTCGGGGATGGCCGGCGGCGCCGACGTGATCCTGATCCCCGAGCGCCCGTTCGACATCGACGAGGTCTGCCGCCTGATCCGGCGCCGGCACCAGCGCGGGCGCTACTTCTCGATCGTCGTCGTCGCGGAGGGCGCGCTGCCCAAGGAGGGGACGATGGAGACACTCGGCGGCGAGGGCGCCACCGACCAGTTCGGCCACGTCCGCCTCGGAGGGATCGGGCAGCGGCTCGAGCGCGAGATCGAGGAGCGGACCGGCTTCGAGACGCGCGCGACCGTGCTCGGCCACATCCAGCGCGGCGGCACGCCCACGGCGTTCGACCGTGTGCTGGCGACGCGGCTCGGCATCGCGGCCATCGACGCCGCCACGCGCGGCGAGTGGGGCAAGATGGCGGCGCTGCGATCGATGAAGATCGAGATGGTCGACCTGGCCGACGCCGTGCGCGAGCTGCGCACCGTCCCGGCCGACGAGTACGAGGCGGCAGCGGCATTCTTCGGCTGATGCTCGTACCGCCGGAACGGTTCGACGACGAGCGGCGCCGCCTGGCGGGGATGCTGCCCGGGGCGGAGATCGAGCCGGCCACGGGCGGCCGGCAGGCGGGCGCCGCGTTCGTGGCGCTCGTGCGCGACCTGGACCTCCCGATCCCCGTGCTCGTCGAGCGCGGGGGCTACGAGCTGCCGGCCGCGGAGGTCGGCGGCCAAGGCACGCGCGTGCTGCGCCGCGGCGAGCTCAGGCTGGTGCTGGTGGACGACCGCGCGGAGTTCGCGCGCCGCGTCAGGGCTTGAGGATCTTCTGGAGCGCCGGCGCCATGATGCGCGCCGTCGCGGCGACGAGGGTGAGCAGCATCGTGAGCATGAAGGCGTCGAACGCCTTGACGCCGAGCGACCAGCCGCGATGAACCACACCAGTCCCGACCGTGAAGGCAACCAGCACGCTCACTTCGATCCTCCGATCCGATCCTCGATCGTCGTCTTCAGCTTGTTCATTCCGTTGAACGCTCCGTAGAGCGCCTTCTCCACTCCCGAGCCCTGCGGCGGCAGCATGCCGATCTGGCGGGCGAAGTCGAGCCCGTCGGAGAACGCGGTGTTGCGCGTGATCCGGCCGTCCTCGACCTCGAGGACGTCGCAGCCCCGGATCTCGATCGGCTTGCCCGGCGCGTCGATGCCCTGGAAGCGACCGCCGGTGAAGTTGCCGCGCAGCCGGTACTGGACGACCGCGGTGTCGTCGTCGGCCAGGACCCGGTCGACGGTCGTCTCCGCGTCGGGCACCGCGGCGAACAGCTCGTCGAAGAAGCCGCGGACCTCGTCCGGGCCGCGGAAGATCCCGAACGGGACGATGTCCTCGATGCCCTCCGGGTCCCAGTGGTCGGCCATCGCCTGCGGCGTCGCGGGCGGCGACGGCGTCGAAGTAGGAGCGGGCGACCTGCTCGGCGCGTTCTCGGTCGTCGGTCTCGAGGGGCTGCTCACGGGCGTCGGAAGCTATCAACCGTTGTGGTTGGCGGCGGAGTGCTCCGGCCAGCTCGCGCGACCAGCTCGCCGACCGCGTCCGCGCCGCCCTCGCCCGCCGCGCGCACCACGCGCGAGCCGACGATCACGCCGTCGGCGATGTCGCCGACCGCGCGCGGCCTGCTCCGGGCGTCGAGATGCCGAAGCCGACCGCCACGGGCACCTACGTCGACGCGCGCACCCGCTCCACGGTCCGCCCGATCTCCGGCGGCAGCTCGGCGCGCTCGCCGGTCGTGCCGGTGGTGCTGACCGTGTAGACGAACCCGCGCGCGTCGCGGCCGACCTCGGCGATCCGCTCGTCGGTCGACGTGGGCGCCACGAGCGGCACGAGCGCGATGCCCGCGGCGTCGCAGGCCGCGCGCAGCTCGCCGGCCTCGTCGTGGGGAAGGTCGGGGACGATGATCCCGGCGGCGCCGGCGTCGGCGGCCATGCGCGCGAACTCCTCCTGGCCGCGCGCGAGGATCGGGTTGGCGTAGACCATCAGGACGACCGGGATGCTCGGCGCTCAGCGACTCGCAGACGCCGAGCACGTCGTCGAGCCGGATGCCGTTCGAGCAGCGCCTCCGTGGCGGCGGCGTGGATCACCGGGCCGTCGGCCAGCGGGTCGGAGAACGGGATCGCCGAGCTCCATCACGTCGGCGCCCGGCGTCGGCCGCCGCGAGCCCGGCGGCCCGCGAGGTCTCCAGGTCGGGAAAGCCGCCCATCAGGTAGGGCATGAGCGCGGCCCGCTTCCCGTTGCCGGTCCGCGAAGGCGGCGGACAGCCGGTCACTCATCGAGCGAGAGCACCTCGGCCAGGTCCTTGTCGCCGCGGCCGGACAGCGTGACGAGGTCGAGCTCGGACTCCGGGTTCTCGAACAGCCAGGCGATCGCGTGCGCGGGCTCGAGCGCAGGGACGATGCCCTCCAGGCGCGCGACCTCCTTGAACGCGGCGATCGCCTCGCGCGTCGGTGACCGCGTCGTAGATCGACCCGGCCCTCGTCGCGCAGCCACGCGTGCTGTGGCCCGGAGCCCGGGTAGTCGAGCCCGGCCGACACGGAGTGCGCCTCGAGCACCTGGCCGTCGTCGTCCTGGAGGACGCGCCGACAGCGCGCCGTGCAGGACGCCGCGGGCGCCGGTGGTCAGCGGGGCGCCGTGGCGGCCGGAGTCGAGCCCCTCGCCCCCGGCCTCGATGCCGACGAGCTGCACGTCGCGCGTCGTCGAGGAAGCCGGCGAACGTGCCGATCGCGTTGGACCCGCCGCCGACGCAGGCGATCACGCGCTGCGGGCAGGCGGCCGGTCGACGTCGAGCACCTGCGCGCGCGCCTCGTCGCCGATCACCCGCTGGAGGTCGCGCACGAGCGCCGGGTACGGGGCCGGGCCGACCGCGGAGCCGATGACGTAGTAGGTGTCCCCGACGTTCGCGACCCAGTCGCGGATCGCCTCGGAGACCGCCTCCTTCAGCGTGCCGGCGCCCGCCTCGACGGGCACGACCTCGGCGCCGAGCAGCCGCATGCGCTCGACGTTCGGCTTCTGGCGGCGGATGTCCTCGGCGCCCATGTAGACGATGCAGTCGAGCCCGAACAGCGCGCAGGCGGTCGCGCGTCGCGACGCCGTGCTGGCCCGCGCCGGTCTCGGCGATGATGCGCTTCTTGCCCATCCGCCGGGCGAGCAGCGTCTGGCCGATCGCGTTGTTGATCTTGTGCGAGCCGGTGTGGAGCAGGTCCTCGCGCTTCAGGTAGACCGGGTGGCCGACCCGCTCGGAGATGCGCCTGGCGTGGTAGAGCCGCGTCGGGCGTCCCACGTAGTCGCGCAGCAGGCCGCCGAGCTCCTCCTCGAACGCGGGGTCGCGGCGCGCACTCGATCCAGGCCGCCTCGAGCTCGTCGAGCGCGGGGACGAGCGTCTCGGGGACGAAGCGGCCGCCGTAGGGGCCGAACTGGCGCTCGACGGGGGTGGTGCTCATGCGGCCTCCTGCGGCGCGTCGGGGTCGCGGGGCGCGGCTCAGGCTCGGGCGGCGCCGGCGGCGCGTGCTCGGCATCGACCTGCTCGACGGCACGGAAGAACGCGGTGAGCTTCGCGTGGTCCTTGCGGCCGGGCGACGCCTCGGTCCCGCTCGCGGTGTCGACCGCGTACGGATGCGTGGCGTGCGATCGCCGTCGCGCGACGTTGTCCGGGTTCAGGCCGCCGGAGAGGATCAGCGGCACGTGGCGCGTGTGGTGGCGGACGTAGTCCCACTGGAACGTCTTGCCCGGTGCCGCCGCGCTGCCCGGGCACGTAGGCGTCGAGCAGGTGGAAGTCGGTGTGGAACGCGCTGAGGCGGCGGACCGCGGCGGGGTCCTTCGCCGGGATCGCCTTGATCACCCGAGCGCCGGTGCGCCGCGCGACCTCGCGCGCGTACGCGGGACCCTCGTCGCCGTGGAGCTGCACGGCGGTCAGATGAGCGACGTCGGCCAGCTGGGCAACCTCCTCGAGCGGCGCGTTCACGAACACGCCCGTGACCTCGACCTGGCGCGACAGCTCGCGCCCGATCCGCTCGGCGTCAGCCACGTCGACCTGCCGCGGGCTGTCGGCGAAGATCAGCCCGACCGCCCACGCGCCGAGCTCGACGGCGGCCCGCGCGTCGTCGAGGTTGGTGATGCCGCAGATCTTCACGCGCGTCATTGCGTTCCATGGTGGCAGGTGGACGCTGAAGCGCGGCCTCGCCGCAGGGCGGGCGCGCCCGGGCCGGAACCGCTACGGCTGGGGCAGGATCCCGCCGCCGCCGGAGCCGCTGCCCTGGCCCGGCACCTGCGACGGCCGCTTGCCGAGGGTGATCTGCGCCTCCCGCTCCTTGCCGTCGCGCACGTACTTCACGGTGACCTTGTCGCCCGGCTTGTTGTCGGCGATCGCCGCGGCCACGTCGTCGGGGCTGTTGATCTTGCGGCCGTCGAGCTCGATGATCAGGTCGCCGCCCGCCGCGATCTCGGTCGGGGACGCCGACGCCCCTCCGCGGATCCCCGCCTTGTCGGCCGGCCCGCCGGGCACGACCTCCTGCACGAGCGCGCCCTTGTCGGTCGGCAGCTTCAGCCGCCGCGCGATCTCCTCGGTGAGCCGCGCGCAGGTGATGCCCAGGTAGGCGCGGTCGATCTTGCCGTTGGCCTTGAGCTGCGGGATCACCGACTTGGCGGTGTTGACGGGCACCGCGAAGCCGATGCCCACCGACCCGCGCGAGCCGCCGGTCGCGATCTGCGAGTTGATGCCGAGCACGCGGCCGTACGCGTCGAGCAGCGGGCCGCCCGAGTTGCCGGGGTTGATCGCCGCGTCGGTCTGGATGACGTTGTCGATCTGGAAGCCGTTGGGCGCCTCGATGCGGCGCTGCTTGGCCGACACGATGCCGGTCGTGACCGTGCGCGAGTAGCCGAACGGGTTGCCGATCGCCACCACGGGGTCGCCGACCTTGGCCTTGTCCGAGTCGCCCAGCGCGAGCGGCCGCAGCTTCGTGTCCTTGCGGGTCGACCTTGATCAGCGCCAGGTCGGTCGACGGGTCGGCGCCGACGACCTTCGCGTCGATCAGGTCGCCCGAGCTGTCGTCGAACGAGACCTGCGTGCTGCGCGCGCCCTCGACCACGTGGGCGTTGGTCAGGACGTAGCCCTGCTTGTCGAGCACGAAGCCCGAGCCGGTCGCCTCGCCGCTCGCGCCCGTCCCTGGCCTGGATGAACGCGACGCCGGGACCGTCCTCGTCGTAGATCTCGGAGACGGTCTTGCCGTTCGCCGGAGTCGCCGTCCGACTTGGCGGGCGGGGCGTCGGGCATCGCCTGGGCGATCGTCGGCCGCGGCGCCGGCGAGTCGTCGCCGGTGTCGACGACGCCGGTCGCGAGCAGGATCGCCCGACCACGGCGACGACGAGCCCGCCGAGCAGGCCGGAGAAGAGCGAGTTCCTGTTCATCGGGGGGTGATTGTGGGCGGGGTGCCTAAGACGGGACTTAACGGCTAGACTGGGCCGGCGGCCGCGGGGGCAGCGCCAGGAACGCCCGCAGGCGCCCGAGCCGCCCGCCGGACGCCGCCAGCTCGCGGCGCAGCGCGGCGCGGTCGGCGCGGCCGGGCGGCTCCGACCCCGGTGGACCGTAGCGGCGGGCTCTAAGCGATGCGGCGTAGCGGGCCGCGGCGGGCCCGACGAGCGTGCGCAGGCGGCGCTCCAGCGTGGCCAGCGTCGTCTGGGGCGGCACGTCGTGGCCCATCCGCCGCAGGGCCGAGCGCAGCTCGGCGAGCTGGGCGTCGGCCGCCGACGCGCGCCGGTGCCGCCGCTCGTGCAGCACGGAGTAGACCCACAGCCCGGCGACGCCGCACGCGGCCATGAACAGCAGGACGATCGGCAGCATCCAGAGCTTGGCCGATCTGCCGTCGTCGCCGTTCGCCGAGGCGCCGCCGCCGGCGCCGACGCTCGGCTCCGCGCGGCTCGCCAGACCGCTCGTGCGGTCGCGGCCGCCGCGCGCGGCGCTCGCGTCGTCCTGCCCGCTCGACTGCGACCCCGCCGGCGACGACGTCGGCGTCGGGTCGAACGGCACCCATCCGATGCCGGCGAAGTAGACCTCGACCCACGAGTGGGCGTCCAGGTCGCGGACGCGGTACTCCTTGCTCGCCTGGTCGTAGATGCCCGGGCGCGAACCCCGCCGGCGACCCGGGCGGGGATGCCGTTCATCCGCAGCATCAGCGCCATCGCGCCCGAGAACTGCTGGCAGTAGCCGACCTTGTCCTTGAAGACGAAGTCGCTCAGCGGGTAGGCGCCGGTGGGGACGCGCTCGGAGTAGCGCAGGTTGTCCTGGAGCCAGCGCTCCGTGGTGCGGACGACGTCGTAGGTCGTCGCCTGGTCACGTGCCAGCCTGCGGGACAGTGCGTACAAGCGCGCGTAGGGCGACTCGCGGATGTCGCGGACCGTCTCGGCGGTTGTAGATGCCGCCGGTGGGCTCGCCGCGGAACGGCATCATCACGCGGTCGTCCTCGGCCAGCGGGCGGCGGCGCAGCTCTCCCGGCGCGAGCGTCGATCGCGTTCTCGCCCGGCCTCGGCAGGGAGAACGAGACGTAGCTGCGCAGCGCCTCCTCCCACGAGTCGGGCGCCGCGCGCATCTGGTCCTGGCGTCGGGTCGGGGACATAGGCGCGGATCGAGTACGAGTCGCCCTTCTCCAGCGGGTCGTCGACCAGGCGCACGGTGCCGTCGGCCGAGGGCAGCGTCGACGCCGATGTCGCCCTCGGTGTCGAAGAACGTGCCGGCGCCGATCAGCAGGTCGCTGCGCAGGTCGCGCACCGTGAACGAGATGCGCTTCTCCCACGCGGGGTTCAGACGGTCGGGCAGCTCCGCGCCGACCGTCCTGCGCTCGCCGGAGTTGGAGTGCGACCAGCGCAGGCCGTCGAACTCGTCGAGCGTCTCCGCCTTCCAGTAGTGCGGCTCGTCGGAGCGCACGGCCAGCAGCGTGCGGCCGCTGCGCGGCCAGTCGATCGGGCCGTAGCGGTGGTTCCAGTCGAAGCGCGACCGTCGCGTGGCGCTTGCCGCCGATCGCCCAGTCGGTGTAGTCGACCCAGGCGCGATCGGAGTCGAGCGCCGCCGCCACCGGCATCGCGAACAGCCCGGCGAGCGCCAGCGCGGTCGCGCCCGCCAGCGCGCCGCGGCGGCCCAGCGTGCGGCAGCCACAGCCAGGCCGCGATCAGCACCGAGCAGCAGGAGCGCCGCGGCCGATGTCGCCGCCGAACTTCTGGTCGGTGATCGCGACCGTGTAGAAGGCGACGAGGAGCACGAGCGCGACGGAGTCGAAGCCGGGCTTCGCCGCGCACGGGCCAGAAGGCCAGCGCCGCGGCCAGGATGAGCACGGGCGGGACCGCCAGCAGGATCGTCAGGCGAACGAAGCCGTCGGGGCCGCCGTAGGGCCAGGAGACGCGGCGCAGGCCGTCGAAGCCGCGGTCGAGCAGCGCGCCGAAGTCGTCCCAGCGGGCGGGCTTCAGCAGGTCGGCGTCGAGGCCGATCGCCACCAGCGCCGAAGGCGAGCGCGACCAGCGTCGCGAGCGCTGCGAGGGCGTGCACGGCGGGCCGCGGCAGCGGCGTGCGGCCGAGGACGATCAGCACCGCGCCGAGCGCGCAGGCGATCGCCAGCACGCCGACGACGCGGCCGGCCGGAGCGTTGGCGACGAAGCTGGCCCAGTAGGCGGCGCCGAACCCGGCCAGTGCGGCGAAGGCGGCCAGCCGGAGCCAGGGCCCGTGGATTGGCTGATGGGCTGATTGGCTGGTTGGCGCTCGGGCTCGGCGCCAGTCCGCCAGTCCGCCGATGCGCGCGGTGCCCGCGGTCACGCCGCGACCCTCCTCCTCCCGGCGCGCTCGCCGATCCGGTACGCGTGGCAGCCCGCGACCGCGAACGCGGCCGGCCGCCCCTCGATCCGCTCCGGCGTCACCAGGATAGCGCGCGCCCGCCGCGGCCCGGGCCAGCCCGGGCGGCGCGGCGGCCGCCGCCATCGCCGTCACCCAGAGGATCGCGCCGAGCCGCTCGAGCCGGCCCGCGAACGGCGCGCGCGTCGCCCGGCCTCGATCAGCGCCAGGCGGACGTGCTGCTGCGGCCAGGAGCGCAGCTCGGGGTCGACCTCGGTCGGCCGGCGGTCGCCGGGCAGGAGCAGCGAGCAGCCGCCCGAGCGGGCCAGGTAGACGGTGAGCGACGCGGCCGCGCGGACGGCGGCGTCGAGCGCCTCCTCGCTGGCGGGCCGCCGCGTGTCGAGCACGACCAGCGGCCGCGAGTCGGCGTCGGCCACGAGCCGGCGCTCCATCATCGTCCCGGTGCGCGCGACGGTCGGCCAGTGGATGCGCGAGGCGGGCGCGCCCTCGCGGTACGGGCGCAGCGAGTCGAGCTCCAGCTCGGCGCCCTGGACCGCCAGGGCCGAGCCGTCGGTCTGCACGCCATGCCCGCCCGACGCCCGGTCGCCGACCGCGGTGGGCGGCTCGATCCGCGGCAGCACGAGCAGCTCGGCCGGCTCGGCGTAGACGTTGCGCTCGGCCAGGCCGAGCGGGTCGCGGATGCTGAGCCGCGTCGGCTCGAGCCAGCGGCGGCCGCGGCGGCCGAAGCGCACCTCGATCCGCACGCGGCGCGCGCCTCGCCGAGGGCGGGGAGCGGCTGCGACAGCAGCGGCTCGACGACCTCGCCGCCGGGCGGCGGCAGCAGGCCGCGCGTGACCTCCAGGTGCACGGGCAGGGGCTGCTCCTCCTCGATCGCGCGGGCGTCGAGCCGGCGCGTCAGCCCGGCGCCGCGGGCGGCCAGCGCCACCCAGGCCGCCGACGCCGACGCCGAGCAGGATGAACGCGACGCCCGGGCACGTAGAGCGACGGCGAGTCGAACGCGGCGGCCGTGAGCGTCAGGAGGAGTCCGAAGAGCGCGGCGAGGAACGCGCGGCTCATGGCTACAGCGCCGGGACTCGCTCGAGGACGTCGCGGACGACGTCGGCGCGGCTCGTCCCGGCGGCCTCGGGAGCGAGCAGCAGCCGGTGGGTCAGCACCGCCGGGCGCGAGCGCCTGCACGTCGTCGGGCAGCGCGTGGTCGCGGCCCTCGAGCGCGGCGCAGCGCCTTCGCCGCCTTGAGCAGCATGAGCCCCGCGCGCGGCGAGGCGCCGAGCTCGGTGCGCGGGTCGCTGCGCGTCCCCTCGAGCAGCGCGACGACGTAGCGGCGCAGCGGCTCGCTGGCGTGCACCCGGCCGGCGGCGATCTGCGCGGCCAGCACCTCGGCGACGTCCGGCGACCGGCTCGAGATCGAGCACGCGGTCGCCGCGCGGCGTGCTCGGCGAGCATCTCGACCTCGGCGTCCGGCCCGCGGGTAGCCGAGCGACACGCGCACCATGAAGCGGTCGAGCTGCGCCTCGGGCAGCGGGTAGGTGCCCTCGTACTCGACCGGGTTCTGGGTGGCGACGACGAGGAACGGGCGGGCCAGCTCGTGCGAGTGGACGTCGACGGTGACGCGCCGCTCCTGCATGCACTCGAGCAGGCCGGACTGCGTCTTGGGCGACGCGCGGTTGATCTCGTCGACCAGGACGATGTTCGCGAACACCGGGCCCGGGCCGGAACTCGAAGCGGCTCTCGCGCTGGTTGAAGACGTTGGTGCCGACCACGTCGGAGGGCAGCAGGTCGGCGGTCGCCTGGATGCGCGCGTACTCGGCGTCGACCGAGCGGGCGAGCGCGCGGGCCAGGGCGGTCTTGCCGACGCCCGGGTAGTCCTCGATCAGGACGTGGCCCTCGGCGACCAGCGCGACGATCACCTCGCGCAGCACGCGCGGCGTCGACCTTGACGGCCGCGCCGACGTTGGCGGCGATGCGCTCGCCGAGCGCGGCGACGCCGGCAGGGTCGAGCTCAGGGACCGTCGACATCTCCCATGGCATGGTACGTGGCCGTGGGCTCACGCGGCTTGCCGGTCCTGGGTGGCCAGTTCCCGCCGCCCGTCACCCGCGGCCTCGTCTACATTTCATCGGTTCTGTCTGTTCCAGCTCACATCCGATTGGCGTCTCCGGCTCGAGGACCGGATCTGCCACCTCGAGACGCCCTACGACGAGGCGCTCGTCGCCGCCGTGCGCTCGATCCCGGGCCGGCTGTGGGACCGGTCGGGCGGGCGCTGGTCGGTCTGGCTGACGCCGGACCGCGCCTGGTCGGTGCTCGGCTGACCGAGCAGTTCCCGCAGCTGGCCGAGGACCCCGAGCCGATCGACGGGCCTGCAAGCGCGAGGCCGGGCTGCGCAGCACGGACCGCTACGACCTGGAGCTCGTCATGCCGCGCCGCGACGGGCCTCACTGCCTGAGCCTGTGCGACGACTGGCACGACCCGGAGCTCGACGCGCTCGTCGCCGCGCCACGAGGTGATCCGCCATCCCGCCGCCGGGCGGATCAGCGTCGTCCTCGGGCACGCCGCCGCGCACGAGGTGGAGCAGGCTGTCGCGCCGCGACGACGTCCGCCTGTCGCGGCGGCTGGCCGAGCACATCGAGATCCTCACCGGGTCGGCCGCCGACTCGATCGCGGGCGACCGGCGCGACGAGGGCCGGACGTCGATCCGCTTCGGCTCGCGCCGCCACGAGGTGCTGATCACCACCGCCCAGGCCGACACGTTCGCCGCCGAGCTGCCGGGCGTCGACGCGCACGGGCCGCTACCGCGTCGTCGCGCCGGTCAACACGCCGGTGGCGATCGCGCTGGCCAAGCTGCTGTCGCGCGACCGCGAGGCCGACGTCGCCCACGCCGTCGCGGACTGGCTGAAGGTCGCGACCCGCTGGAGCGGCCGCGTCGGCGCCACCGAGCGCGAGGGCGTGCCCGTGTGGACGGTCAGCGGCAACGGCGCACCGCCGCCGAAGGCGCTCGAGGACCCGGCGTTCACGCTCGTCGGCACGGACTACTGGGCGACGCCGATCAACGGCGCCGGCCGCGACGGCGCTGATGGCGCTGCTGCGCGAGGAGCCGCTCACCCGCGTCGACATGCGCGCGCAGCGGTCGCTCGACTGGGCCGAGGAGCACCCGGACGAGCCGCCGCCGCCGGCGATGATCTTCGCTGTCCGAGGACGAGGAGTCCGGCGAGCGCGAGCTCGTGCTCGAGGAGCTGTGGGGCATCGGCCTGGCGCGCCGAGTTCGCGGCGCTGCCGGGCGCGCGCGACGGCCGTCCCGCCGTGGTGGCCGACGCCTGGGCGCCCGACTACGTCGACGCCTTCGTCGCGCGACAACGACATCCGCCTGGACGACCGGCGCGCAGGAGCTGCTCCACAAGCTGCTGGTCGAGCACGCGGAGGCCGAGGAGCTCGTCGCGCTCTCGCAGGCGACCGAGGCCGACCTGGACCTGCCCGCCGACCTGGGCGGCGAGCTGATGCCGTTCCAGGCGGCCGGCGTCCGCTACGCGCTGCGCCGCCGGCGGGCGTTCATCGCCGACGAGCAGGGCCTCGGCAAGACCGTCCAGGCGCTGTGCCGCGATGGAGTGCGAGGAGGCCTACCCGGCGATCGTCGATCTGCCCGGCGTCGCTCAAGCTGAACTGGGAGCGCGAGGCGAACAAGTGGCTGCCGTCAGCGGCGCACGGTCGTCGTCTCGGGCCGCAAGCCCGTCGACATGAGCGAGGCCGACATCGTGATCGTCAACTACGACGTCGTCGGCCCGCACGTGCGGCAGCTGGCCGCGCCTGCGCGCGAAGGCGCTCGTCCTCGACGAGTCGCACTACTGCAAGAACCCGCGGCGCCCAGCGCACCAAGGCCGTGGCCGAGCTGGCCGAGGCGCTGCGGCCCGACGCGCTGCTGCTGGCGCTGACCGGCACGCCGCTCGTCAACCGGCCGAAGGAGCTCGTGCCCCAGCTGCGGATCCTCGGGCGGCTGGGCGCGTTCGGGTCGGGCGCGGAGCTCGAGCGCCGCTTCGGCGCGAACACGGAGCGCGAGCGCCTGCACTGGCACCTGCGCCGCACCTGTTACGTGCGGCGGCTGAAGAAGGACGTGCTCCCCCAGCTTCCGGCCAAGCGGCGCGCGGTCGTGCCGTTCGACCTGTCCAACGAGCGCGAGTACCGCCACGCCGAGCGCGACCTGCGCGCCTGGATCTCCGAGCGCTTCTCGTCGTCGGAGGAGCTGAAGTCGCGGGTCGACTCCGCGATGCGCGCGGAGGCGCTCGTGAAGGTCAACGCGCTGCGCCAGCTCGTCGGCGTCGGGCAAGCTGCACGCCGCCCACGCGTGGATCCAGGACTTCCTGGCGAGCGGCGAGAAGCTCGTCGTGTTCGCCGCCCACCGCGCCGTCCAGCGCGACCTGATGGAGCGCTTCCCCGACTCCGCCCACATCCTCGGCGACGACACCCCGGCCGAGCGCGACGCGCAGGTCAGCCGCTTCCAGACCGACGACGACGTGCAGCTGTGCATCTGCTCGCTGAAGGTCGCCGCGCACGGCTTCACGCTGACCGCGGCCTCCGACGTCGCGTTCCTCGAGCTGGGCTGGACGCCGGCCGAGCACGACCAGGCCGAGGACCGCGCCCACCGGATCGGCCAGACCGACTCGGTGACGGCCTGGTACCTGCTGGCCGCGGACACGATCGACGAGCGGATGGCGGCGCTGATCGACTCGAAGCGCGAGGTCGTCGGCGCGGTCACCGACGGGCGCGTGCCCGTCGACGCAGTCGATGATCGACGGGCTGCTGGCCAGCTACGTCGGCACGGGGTCGCGGGGATGTCGACGCCGCGAGCGGCCCACAAGGACTGACCCTGGACCAGCGGTCAGGCGCGCTCGGCGGCCTCGACGGCGCTGCCGAGCGCTGCCAGATCGTCGCCCGTCAGCCGCTCCTCCAGCAGCACGAACAGGTGGCGCTCCTCATAACGGACGTGCGCGGCCAGAAGCTCGCCCAGCTCGCGAGCCGCGTCCGGGGACACGCCGGGCGGTGAGGCCAGCAACGCCTCGGCGCGCGCCCGGATGTCACCGTGCTCGCGGCGGACCCGGTCGCTCGCCTCGCGCCAGTCGGGGTCGTCGCTCCGGCAACGCGGGCAGCAGGATCGCCTCCTCGATCCCGAAGTGCCGCTCGCCCGCGCCGCGCCAGAACTCGCCGAAGCGCGCAACGGCCGCGGCGACGGTGTCCGGGTCGGCCCGGCGCAGGCGCAGCGCCGCCTCGAGCGCCACGTGGTGGTCGCGCGAGAGCGGCGCCAGCTCGGGCGACCGCTTCACGGCCTCAGCTCTCGCGGTCGGGCACGCGCGACAGCTCCACGTGCCCGTTGGGCTGCTCGGCCGTTGCCGCCGGCGCCGACACGCGGTCAAGGAACGGCTGGAGCAGGTCGAGCGGCAGCGGGAACACGATCGTCGAGTTCTGCTCGGCGCCGATCTCGAGCAGCGTCTGGAGGTAGCGCAGGTGCAGCGCCGACGGCTCGCGGCCGATGATCGCCGCGGCGTCGGCCAGCTTCTCGGCGGCCTGGAACTCGCCCTCGGAGTTGATGATCTTGGCCCGTCGCTCGCGCTCCGCCTCGGCCTGGCGGGCCATCGCCCGCTGCATCGCCTCGGGGATCTCGACGTCCTTGATCTCGACGGTCGAGACCTTGATCCCCCACGGCTCGGTCTGCTCGTCGATGATCTGCTGCAGATCCTCGTTCAGGCGCTCGCGCTCGGACAGCAGCTGGTCGAGGTCGGCGCGCCCGAGCACCGAGCGCAGCGTCGTCTGCGCGATCTGCGACGTGGCCGGCTCGAACGCCTCGATCTCCGTGACCGCGGCGACCGGATCGATCGCCTTGAAGTAACAGACGGCCGCGACGCGTGCCGGGACGTTGTCGCGCGTGATCACCTCCTGCGGCGGGATCGTGAGCGTGACGGTGCGCAGGTCGACGCGCACCATCCGGTCGACCAGCGGGATCAGCAGCACCAGGCCCGGGCCCCTTGACCGGCAGCAGGCGCCCGAGGCGGAACACGACCGCGCGCTCGTACTCGCGCAGGACGCGGATGCTGACGAGCGCCGCCAGCAGCACCACCAGGACGAGGCGCAGCGAGGACGTAGATCATCGGAAGGGTGCCTCCTGGTTCGACGCATGCGCAACCCGTGCGAAGGCGTGGGCTCCGGGAAGCCCGCCGGATGCGCACGCAGGTCGCGCAGCATCCAGCGGCCCACCCCAAGCATGACCGCGATCAGCGCCAGCAACAACGCGGCTTCGGCGGGATCGTGGTTTCTCACGCCGCCCACCGTCAGGACGAAGACCGCCAGCGCCAGCAGCATCAGGGCGATCCCGCGGTGGAAGCGCCCCGCCTCGGAGTGCGGCCACGGGTCGAGCGGGCGCACGATCTCGCGACCCACGTCCGAGTCCGTGCACCTGTCCTTGCGCGGGCACCCGTTGCAGATGTGGGCCTTCGCCCGGTAGCGGACCAGCCGGCGCTCGTGGTCGAACTCGTGGGGCCACAGGTGCTGGCCCTCCGGGCACGTCCAGTGGTCGTGCACGTCGTCGTAGTCAAAGCCCGCCGTCCGGAACCGAAGCGCCCGCCGGTGCGTGTGCGCCGACAGCCACTCGAGCATGAGCGCCGCCAGCAGCAGGAAGCACGCCGTAGCCCGCGAACAGGAGGGCCTCCCCGCTCATGTGGTGGTCCTGGCCGCCGTGGCTCCGCTGTCGCCTGCCGCGCCCACGCCCGCCGGCTCGGTGATGTCGGTGAACAGGATGTCCTCCGGCTCCTCGAGCGTGACCCGCTTGACCGTGTGGCGTATGCCGACGAACGCGATGTAGAGCACGGGCACCGCCCCGGCGCCGATGAAGATCATGTCGCCCGGCAGGCGCAGCCATTCGATCAGGGTGTTCGTGTCGTTGGTCAGGAACTCGAGCTCGACGCGCTTCCCAGTAGCCGTCGCCGACCGACTTGTAGAGCTGGAGGATGCCGAGCGGCAGGAGCGTGGCGAAGCACATCCACGCCAGCCCGAGGTTGGTCCCCCAGAACGCGATCCGGGCCCACTTCTCCGGCCATCTCTCGGCGGGGATCAGGTAGCGCAGGCAGAACATCGCGAGCCCGATCGCGAGCATGCCGTAGACGCCCATCATCGCGGCGTGGCCGTGGTTCGCCGTGAGCGCGGTGCCGATCTCGTAGTACGAGACGATCGGCAGGTTGATGAGGAAGCCGAAGATGCCGGCGCCGAGGAAGTTCCAGAACCCGACCGCGACGAGGAACATGACCGCCCAGCGGTGCGGGAACGGCGTCTTCGACCTGGACTCCTGCGCCGCGCCGAGCTGCAGGAACGACCACGCCTCGACGGTCAGGAACGTCAGCGGGATCACCTCGGCGGCCGAGAAGAACGCGCCGAGCGCCATGTGCTCGGCGGGCTCGCCGGAGAAGTACAGGTGGTGCATCGTGCCGATCACGCCGCCCGCCGAGTAGAGGAGGATGTCGAGGAACACGACGGTCAGGGCCACGCGCTCGCGGACGACTCCGAGCAGCACGAACATGTAGGCGACCATCACGGTCGTGAACAGCTCGAGGAAGTCCTCGACCCAGAGGTGGACGACCCAGAAGCGCCAGAACTCCGTGACCGTGAAGTGGTCGCCGGTGCGCGCGATCAGGCCCACGGCGTAGAAGGCCGGTATCGCCAGCGCGGCCAGGAAGAACAGCCACGGCATGTTGGTCGGGTGCTCGGCCTTGAGCCGGCCGCGCAGGACGCGGAACAGCATGAAGACCCAGACGAACAGGCCGATCGACAGCAGCACCTGCCAGATGCGCGCCAGGTCCAGGTACTCGAAGCCCTGGAGGCCGAACCAGTTGGAGGCAGCGCCCTCCAGCACGCCGTGCACGCCGAGGAACGAGCCGATCAGCGTCCCGAACACGACGACGGCCAGCGCGCCGAGCAGCGCAAAGGCGAGCTTGCCCTGATGCTTCGGCTCGCGCCGCGCGATCATCGGCGCGAGGAAGATCCCGGCCGCGACGAACGCGGTGGCCACCCAGAACAACGCGAGCTGCACGTGCCAGGTGCGCATCAGGTTGTAGGGGAAGACCGCGGCCAGGTCGAAGCCGAAGAAGTCGGTGAGGTCGGCCCGGTAGTGCTGTGACGCCGCTCCGACCATCGTCTGGATCAGGAACAGCGCGGACATCGTGAAGAAGAACCAGGCGGTCGCCCGCTGGGCGGGGGTGAGCGCGACGTCGCCGGGCTCGCGGAACGACAGCGTGGCCTGCTCGCGGCCGTGCCAGCCGAGGAAGTTCCAGCGTCCGAAGGCCCCGAACAGGAGGCCGATGCCGCCCAGCAGCGCGATCAGCGACAGGACCGACCAGACGACGACGTTGGCCGTCGGCTTGTTGTCGACGCGCGGCTCCGACGGCCAGTTGTTCGTGTACGAGTAGTCGTGGCCGGGACGCTCGGCGGCGGATGCCCAGGCGGTCCAGCCGAAGAACGCGGTGAGCTGCGCGAGCTCTCTGCGATCGGTGATCGCCTTCTTGCGCAGGCCGTTCTTGGTCGTGGGCTCGGCGAAGAAGCGCGAGTAGTAGGCCACCAGGCGGCGGTGGGCCGCGGCCTGCGGCGCCGTCAGCGTGAGCGTGCCGGTGCGCTCGTCGTAGCGGTTGGTGCGGAAGTCATCGATCGTCCGCCGCGCGGCGCTGTCCGACCGCGCGCCGCCGTACGAGCGCTTCACGAAGTCGGACGACCGGCGGAGGTAGTCCGCGGTGAAGTCCGGGCCCAGGTAGGCGCCGTGACCGAAGGCGGAGCCGTACTCCATCAGCCCGTTGTGCAGGAACACCTGCTGGCCCTTCGAGACGTCGTTCTTCGTGTAGACGACCCGGCCCTGCTGGTCGACGACGCGGTCGGGGATCGGCGGCTTGGCGTCGTAGGTGCGGTACGCGAGCAGGCCGAGCACGAAGAACCCGAAGAGGACCACGAGCAGGACTGCCTGCACCCAACCCTTCGCGATCAACATCTGACGCCGGCCGGAGCTCTCCACGAATTCCCTCCTCGGAAGACCGGAGGGACGGTTTTACACCACCTGGCCGACTACGTCAGGCCTGCGTCGGCTCTTCCGAGCCCGACAGCTCGCGCACCGCGGCCTCGGGATCGGGCGCCCGCATCACGGTCTCGCCGATCAGGACGGCGTCGACGCCGACGCGCTCCAGCTCCTCGATCTGCGCGCGGTTCTGGATGCCGGACTCCGACACGACGGTCTTGCCGGCGGGGACGTCGGTCAGCAGCTCGTAGGTCGTCTCGAGCGAGACCGTGAAGTCGACCGAGGTCGCGGTTGTTGATCCCGACCACGTCGCAGTCGATCTCGAGCGCGCACTCGAGCTCCTCCTCGTCGTGCACCTCGACGATCGCGTCCAGGTCGAGGTCGTCGGCGATCGCGTGCAGCTCGCCGAGGTCGCGGACCTTCAGCGACCCGACCACCAGCAGAACCGCGTCCGCGCCGTACGCCTTGGCCTCGTACAGCTGGTACGGGTCGATCGTGAAGTCCTTGCGCAGGATCGGCAGGTCGGTCGCCGCCCGCGCCTCGCGCAGGTCCTCGAGCGACCCGCCGAAGTGGCGCTCCTCGGTGAGGATCGACAGCGCCGCCGCGCCGCCGCGGTCGTAGGCCCGGACCACGTCGGCCACGCTCGCGTCCGGCCGGATGTCGCCCGCGGAGGGGGAGCGCCGCTTGTACTCGGCGATCACCGACGTCCACGGCCGGGACAGGGCCTCCGAGAACGGCCTGCCCTCGAGCGTCATGCGCTGCTCGATCGCGCGCTCGAGCTCGGCGAGCGGGCGCTCGCGCTTGACGCGGTCCAGCCGGTCGCGCGTCGAGTCGATCAGGTCGTCGAGCCGTATCGCCATCGCTCAGACCGCCGCCAGCTTGTTCGTGCGCTCCACGTACCGCTCCATCGCGTCGGACGCCGCCCCCGAGTCGATCGCCTCGCGGGCGGCGGTCACGCCGCCGGCCAGCGAGTCGGCGGCACCGCCCACGTAGATCGCCGCGCCGGCGTTCGCCAGCGTCAGCTCGCGCTCCGGGCAGGTCTCGCCGGACAGCACGGAGCGGGCGATGCGCGCGTTCTCTTCGGGCACGCCGAAGCGAATGGCGTCCGCGGGCACTCGTTCGACCCCCAGCTCCTCGGGCGTCACTGCGTAGCTGTCGATCTCCCCATCCCTCAGCTCGACACAGCGGGTCTCGTCCGAGACGCTGATCTCGTCGAGCCCATCGACGCTGGAAACTACCAACGCGCGCCGACCCCCCAACTCGCCGAGCGCCGCCGCGATGGTCTCCAGGAAGCTGGGCTCGGAGACGCCGATCACCTGCCGCTCGGCTCCTGCCGGGTTGGTCAGCGGGCCGAGGAAGTTGAAGATCGTGCGCACCGCGAGCTCCTTGCGCACCGGCACGACGTGGCGCATCGCCATGTGGTGGTGCGGCGCGAACATGAACCCGAAGCCGACCGAGCGGATGCAGTCGGCGACGGCGTCCGGCTCCAGGTCGATCTGAGCTCCCAGTGCCTCGAGCAGGTCGGCGGACCCGGACTTGCCGGTGGCCGAGCGGTTGCCGTGCTTGGCGACCGTGCAGCCCGCGCCGGCCGCCACGAAGGCGGCGGTGGTCGACACGTTGAACGTGGGCCGTCCGCCGCCCGTGCCGGCGGTGTCGAGCAGCGCGGCGCGATCGCCGACGTCGACCGACCGGGCGAGCGACCGCATGGTCTGGGCCAGCCCCACGATCTCGTCGACGGTCTCGCCCTTCGTGCGCAGCGCGATCAGGAACGCGGCCGCCTGCGCCTCCGACGTGCGCCCCTCCATGACCTCGCGCAGCACCGCGGCGGCCTCCTCGCGCGCGAGCGCCTGGCCGGAGGCGAGCCGGTCGATCGCCTGGGTGAGGGTGTCGTTGGGCATCAGCGGGCCCGTCGAGGAAGTTGCGCAGCAGCGCCTTGCCGTCCGCGGTCAGGACGGACTCGGGGTGGAACTGGACGCCCTCCGCGGGCAGGTCGCGGTGGCGGATCGCCATGACCGTGTCGCCCAGCCAGGCCGAGCACTCCAGGCAGCCGGGCAGGTCCGGGTCCACGATCAGCGAGTGGTAGCGGCCGGCGGTGAGCGGCGAGCCGCAGGCCGCGGAACACGCCGCGGCCGTCGTGCTCGACCTGGGCGGTCTTGCCGTGGATCGGCTCGCCGCGCACGAACCTGCCCGCCGCACGCCGCGGCCAGCGCCTGGTGGCCCAGGCAGACGCCCAGCGTCGGGGATGCCCTGCTCGGGGAAGCGCCGCAGCACCTCCACCGACACGCCGGCCTCGTTGGGCGTGCAGGGGCCGGGCGACACGAGCACCCGGTCCGGCGCTGCGCTCGAGCAGCTCGTCGACGGTCGCCACGTCGTTGCGCACGACCTCGGGCTCGGCGCCCAGCTCGCCCAGGTACTGGACGAGGTTGTAGGTGAACGAGTCGTAGTTGTCGATGACGAGGACGCGCCTCATGCCCACTCCCGCTGCCTGCAGGCCAGCTCGATGGCGGCCATCACGGCCCCGGCCTTCGCCTCGGTCTCGCGCACCTCGTAGTCGGGCTCCGAGTCGACGACGATCCCGCCCCCCGCCTGAAGGTGCACGCGCCCGTCCTTGACGACCGCGGAGCGGATGTAGATGCACGAGTCGAGGTCGCCGGAGTAGGACAGCCAGCCGATCGCCCCTCCGTAGGGGCCGCGGGACACGGGCTCGAGCTCGTCGATGATCTGCATCGCGCGGACCTTCGGCGCGCCGGACAGCGTCCCTGCCGGGAGCGACGCGCGCATGGCGTCCATCGACGTCACGCCGTCGCGCAGCGTGCCGGACACCGACGAGACGATGTGCATGACGTGCGAGTAGGTCTCGACGACCATCAGCTCGTCGACCTGGACGCTGCCGTACTCGCACACCCGGCCCAGGTCGTTGCGGCCCAGGTCGACCAGCATCACGTGCTCGGCGCGCTCCTTGTCGTCGGCCAAGCAGCGACTCGGCGACGCGCATGTCCTCCTCGACGGTCGCCGCCCGCGGGCGGGTGCCGGCGATCGGCCGCTGGGCGGCCCGCCGGCCGGTGACGGTGCACCAGCGACTCGGGCGACGCGCCCGCTATCTCGAAGTCCTCGAAGTCGAGGAAGTACATGTAGGGCGACGGGTTGACGTTGCGCAGGCCGCGGTAGATCGAGAACGCCTCGACGGGCGTCTCCGCCGACCAGCGCTGGCTCGGCACGACCTGGTAGGCGTCGCCCGCGCGGATGTACTCCTTGACCCGGTCGACCGCCGCGGCGTAGCCGTCGCTTCCGATGTTCGACTCGAACGCGGGCATGTCGCGCACGCCCGCCTGCGCCCGGGGCAGCGGCCCGGCCAGCCGGTCGCGGACGTCGGCGATGGCGACCACCGCGTGCGCGTACGCGGTCTCCACGTCGGAGTCCGGGCCGGTGAAGACGTTGGCCAGGATCGTGGTCTCGTGCTTGAAGTGGTCGAACGCCACGATGATGTCGGAGACCATCAGCGCCATGTCGGGGACGCCGACCGGGTCAGGGTTCGGGTCGCCGACCGTGGGCTCGGCGTAGCGCACCAGGTCGTAGCCGAACAGGCCGACCGCGCCGCCCGAGAACGGCGGCAGGTCGGGCAGCGGAGCGGGCTTGTAGCGCTCCAGCTCGGCCGCGACCGCCGCGTAGGGGTCGTCGAACGGCCGCGTCTCCCCGCCCACGGTCAGCACGCCGTGCTCCAGCCGCATCGTGGTCCGCGGCTGGACGCCCAGGAACGACCAGCGCCCGACGCGCTGCCCCTGCTCGGCCGACTCCAGCAGGAACGACGGGCCGTCCCCGCGCAGCTTGAGGTAGGCGGACACCGGGGTCTCGACGTCGTCGATGAACGTGTGCCGCAGCGGGACGACCGTGTGGTCGCGCGCGAGAGCGCGGACCTCGTCGAGGCTGGGGCCTACCTGGAGGTCGGCCGTGTCGGCGCTCGGGATCACGCGGCGATTCTAGGTCGATCGTGAGCCACCGGCCGATATCGTGCAGCGCGGCTTGGCGCGCGCGGGATCACTGACGGAACGGTTGCGCCCCCGGGCCGTGCGCGCCGCGCTGGCGCTCTGGGAGCGGACCGGCCGCCGGCCCGTCGCCCGCCTGTACCAGCACGACCTGATCGCAAAGACCGGCAACTTCGCCACCACCTCGTGGCTGGGGACGCCGATCTGGCAGAACGTCCTGGACCTGTGGACGATCCAGGAGACGATTGCCGAGCTGCGTCCGGGCCTGCTGATCGAGACTGGCACCAACCGCGGCGGATCCGCCCTGTTCTACGCGCACCTGATGGACCTGCTCGGGCACGGCCAGGTGCTGACGATCGACATCGAGAGGCTGCACTCGTTGAACCACCCGCGGGTCGAGTTCGTGCTCGGCGACTCCGCCTCCGAGGCGGTCGCGGCCAGGGCGCGCGAGGCGGCCGCGTCCGCCGACGGGCCCGTGATGGTGATCCTCGACGGCGACCACTCGCGCGAGCACGTGGCGCGCGAGCTCGAGCTGTACGCGCCGCTCGTGACGACCGGGAGCCTCCTGCTCTCACAGGACGGGATCATCGACGAGTCACCGTTCTTCCGCGACACGCGGCCGGGGCCGCTCCAGGCGAACCGCGACTTCCTGGCCCGCCACCCCGACTGGGAGCACGACCGTGAGCGCAACGAGCGCTTCCTGCTGACCCAACACCCGGTGGGCTGGCTGCGGCGGCTTCGCTGAACGGTGGGATGATCGCGTCGTCATGAAGGGAGCCTTTCGCCGCATCCTCGGCCGCGGGAGCGCACCCGCGCCGAACCCGGACGCCGCGACGGTCGATCCACGCGACCGCGCGATCGTCGAGCGCGTGCAGCCGTACACGATGACCGGCGAGGCTCGCATCCTCGCGCTGATCGACGCCGTCCGGTACGTGGTCGCGCGCGACCTGCCCGGAAGCTTCGCCGAGTGCGGTGTCTGGCGGGGAGGCTCGCTGCTGACGATGATCGCGACGCTCCAGGAGATCGGCGTGGACGACCGCGACATCCACGGGTACGACACGTTCGAGGGCATGACCGAGCCAACCGAGAAGGACACGTCGGCGCTCGAGAAGCCCGCGCTCGAGACTTGGTCTGCGGCCCAGGCGGCCGGCGAGCGCGCCTGGCCCTACCTGTTCGGCGCCAACGTCTTCGACGAGGAGGCCGTGCGCGCGACGTTGCTGGAGACCGGCTACCCGGCCGAGCGGATTCACCTCCACCGCGGGCCGGTCGAGGAGACGATTCCCTCCCGGTCGCCGGGCCCGCTCGCGCTCCTGCGCCTGGACACCGACTGGTACGAGTCGACTCGCCACGAGCTCGATCACCTGTACCCGTTGCTGGCTCCGGGCGGCGTGCTGATCGTGGACGACTACGGGCACTGGGAGGGCGCACGCCGTGCCGTCGACGAGTACATGGCCGAGCAGGGGTCGCCCCTGCTGCTCAACAGAATCGACTACACGGGCCGGGTCGCGGTCAAGCCCTGAGCAGGCGCCGGAGCAGCCCCGGCCGCGGCGGGTCGTCCTCGAGCTCGACGTCGGGCCAGGGCGTCGCGCGGCGGTGTTCGAGGTAGAGCTCGCGGCCCTCGGGGTCACCGCGGCGATGCCAGGGCTTGTTGGCGGCCGGCCCCTCGAAGTGGCGGATGCCCGGGCGCTCCCGCGCCTCGGCGACCTGCTCGGCACCGAACACGTCCTTCGCCGACTCCCATTGCATCACCGAGTTCATGCAGTTCCAGCGCGGGTGCAACGGCGTCCGCCGCTCCCCGAGAACCACGTTCAAGGCGTCCTGGTCGAGCCAGCCGAGCAGGTCGGCGTTCGCCGTCGAGTAGTCGATCAGCCGGCGCGTGCAGCCGTCGCGCCGCCAGGCCGCGAGGTTCATCAGCAACACGCCCGCGTTGAAATAGACCTCGGGACCGCTCAGTCCGAGCTCGAGGTGCCGCTCCATGTCGTTGTGCTGCATGACGTTGGTGACGGCGGCCAGCCAGTGGTCGCCGAGCTCGGTCTCCCACAGCGGCACCAGCGAGTCCATCGCGAGCGTGTCGACGTCCAGGTACAGGATGCGCGCGTCGCTCCCCAGCAGCTCGGGCAGGAAGATCCGGTACCACGAGGCCTGCGTCAACAGCGTGTTGGTCGGCAGTCCCGCGATACGCGAGTCGGGGATCGCGTGGAACTCGATATGCGGCACGACCTGCGCCAGACGGTCGCGCCAGGCGGCCTCGAACCCGGGCCCGTGGAGATAGTGCACGCGGACGTCCATGCCGCCGGCGTTGGCCAGGACCGAGCGCAGCATCGCCGCGCTGTGTGCGGCGTAGCGCTCGCCCTCGGCGGCGCACGCCACGAGGAGCTCGCTCACTCCGGCCGCTCCGCTATCACTCCGAAGATCAGCGCGTTCAGCCGCCGCGACTCGCGGCTCGTCAAGCGGTCGGCCAGGACGATCAGCAACTGCATGACATAGCCGACCGGCCGGTGCGCACCGGGGGGCAGCTTCCACAGCACGGCGTCCTGGACGAGCTGAAGCCCCGTCGCCCCGAGGCCGATGACCCCCTCGAAGCGCCGCACCTCGAAGCCGGCGTCCTCGACCGCTCGGCGGAGTCCCTGGCAGGTCCAGCGCCAGTAGTCGACGGGATCGGGGTGCCAGACGAACATCCCGTGCGTCGTCAGCAGGAGGCGGCCGCCGGGCCGCAGGACGCGAAAGGACTCGCGCAGGTAGGTCTCGGGGTCGCCGACGTGTTCCAGGACCTGCGTCGAGATGACCACGTCGCAGCTTGCGTCGGCGACCGGCACCGTCCCGTCGGGAGCGATATGCACGTTCGCGTCGTCGTTGCCCGGCAGGTCCGCAGCCAGGTAGTCCGCGTCGGCCGGGAAGAGGTGCCGGTAGGGAAGCTCCGCACAGCCGTAGTCGAGGACCCGGCGGGGGTGCGGCAGATCACGAGCGAGGATCTCGATGGCCGCCGGCAGCACTCGGGCGAGGTACGCGAGCCGATGCCAGCGTGGGACTGTGCGGACGTTCGGCCGGTCCGCGGCAAACGTGGGCACGGGCGGGATCGTACGAGGTCGCGCGCGGGCCCGCATGCCACCCTTCGCACATGGAGGCGAGCGAGAGCCTGCGCGTCCGTGCCGCTCGCGGCACGATGGTCAACGCGGCGTTCGAGGTCGGGCTCCAGGCGCTGAGCCTGCTCAAGGGCTTCGTCATCGCTGCGTTCCTCACCCGCACCGAGTTCGGGCTCTGGGGGATCCTCGTCGTCACGATCGGGATGCTGGCCTGGCTGAAGGAGGTGGGGATCAGCGAGAAGTTCGTCCAGCAGGACGAGCCGGACCAGGAGGTCGCGTTCCAGAAGGCGTTCACGTTCGACATGGCCACGAACCTCGCGCTGATGGCGCTGATGCTCGTCCTGCTGCCGCTGTTCGCGTTGCTCTACGACCAGTGGGATCTGATCGCACCCGGCCTCGTGATCATCGCCACGCTGCCCGCCTACTCCCTGCGCGCCCCCGCCTGGATCTACTACCGCGACATGCGCTATGCCCGCCAGCGCCTGCTCGAGGCGGCCGACCCGGTGGTCGCGTTCGCGGTGTCGGTCGCATGCGCGATCGCCGGCCTCGGCTACTGGAGCCTGGTGGTCGGTGTGTTCTGTGGGGCCTGGGCGGCGGCCCTGGTCGCGGTCGCGGCATCGCCCCACCCGATCCGGTGGCGCTGGCACCGGGCGTCGGCGCGCGAATACTTCTCGTTCTCCTGGCCGCTCTTCGTGGCGAGCGTGTCCGGGCTCATGATCCCGCAGCTCTCGGCGCTGTTCGGCAACGCGATCGTGGGTCTGGCCGGCGTGGGCGCGATCGCGCTGGCGGCCACGATCTCCAACTACACCGACCGGGTCGACCAGGTCATCACCTGGACGATCTACCCCGCGATCTGCCGCGTCAGCGACCGGGTGGACCTGATGTTCGAGGCGTTCGTCAAGACCAACCGTCTGACCCTGATGTGGGGCCTGCCGTTCGGGATCGGCGTGGCGCTCTTCGCGGACGACCTGGTCGACTACGTGATCGGCGCCGAGTGGGAGCCTGCCGTCGGGATCATCCAGGCTTTCGGGCTCATCGCCGCGCTCAACCACATCGGCTTCAACTGGGCGGCGTTCTACCGGGCGCGGGGCGACACCCGGCCGCTGGCCGTGTCGGCGCCGATCGTGCTCGCCGCGTTCGCCGCGTTCGCGCTGCCCGGCATGATCGCCTGGGGCCTCGACGGCTTCGCGGCGGGCCTGGCGCTGATGGCACTCACCTCGCTGGTCGTCCGCACCGTCTACCTGCGCCGGCTGTTCCGCGGCTTCCGGATGCTCCCCCACGCCGTGCGCTCGATCGCGCCGACGGTGCCTGCCGTCGCCGCCGTGCTGATCGTCCGCCTGTTGGTCGACCAGCGCACGGCGGGCATCGCGGCCGCCGAGCTGGTCCTGTACCTGGCCCTCACGGCGGCTGCGACGCTGTGGCTCGAGCGCGCGTTGCTGCGCGAGGCGATCGGCTACCTGGCCGGACGCGGCGCCCCGGCGGATGCCGTCGCGGCCCGCGCCTGAGGCCCCCGCACTACGCTGCCCCGGGATGGACGTTCTCGAGCACGCCGGCCAGATCTCCTGGTACCACGCGATGGAGCTGGAGCCCGGGCGCAAGACCGACGCGATGTTCGACCTGGAGCCGTTCGTACACCGCTACGGGCTGCCGGAACGGCTCGACGGGCTGCGCTGCCTCGACGTCGGCACCTGGGACGGCTACTGGGCGTTCGAGATGGAGCGCCGAGGCGCGGCCGAGGTGGTCGCGCTCGACCTGGACGACGAGCGCGAGCTCGACTGGCCCCCGCGCCGGCGCCCGGCCACGTTCAACGAAACGCCCCGCGGCGCGGGCTTCCGGCTGGCGCACGAGGCCTTCGACTCGAAGGTCGAGCGCGTGGTCCGGTCGATCTACGAGGCGTCGCCCGACGAGCTCGGGAAGTTCGACCTGGTGTTCTGCGGATCGGTGCTGATCCACCTGCGCGACCAGTTGCTCGCGCTCGAGCGGATCGCCGGGCTGTGCCGCGGCACGTTCATATCGGCCGAGGCCTACGACCCGCTCACCCGCCTGCTGCCGATCGCCGTGTCGCGCTATCGCGCCGACGTCGACGAGGACGTGGTCTTCTGGCGGCCCAACCCGCGCGCCTGGCGCCGGATGCTGTGGACCGCGGGATTCGACCGGGTGGAGCGCCACGGGATGTTCAAGCTGCAGGCGGCCGCGGGCTGGTCGGTCCCCCACGTCGTCCATCACGCCCACACGAACTGACCGATGCCCGTGGACGCCGGGGCCGCCGCTCTCCAGATCCGCGTCGCCCGGCCGACCGACCGCCTGGACGAGGTGCGGCGCTTCTACTGCGACGGCCTGGGGCTGGACGAGCTCGGCTCGTTCGACGACCACGACGGCTACTCGGGCGTGTTCATCGGGCTCCCTGGCACGGACCTGCACCTGGAGTTCACTTCCCACACCGACGGGTCCCCGTGCCCGGCGCCCACCGCCGACAACCTGCTGGTCTTCTACGTCGGGTCGGTGGAGGCGCGCGACGGACTGGTCGCCCAGCTCGCCGGCATGGGCGTTACCACGTGCCGCCGGAGAACCCGTACTGGGAGTCGGTGTCTGCGCTGACGTTCGAGGACCCGGACGGCTGGCGGGTCGTGCTCGTGCCGAACGCGGGGATCTAGGGCCTAGGCGTCCACGGGCGCTGGCGCTCGCGTCCCCGCGACGGCGCCGGCGACGGCGGCGGTGACCAGCGCGATTCCCGCCAGCTCGCGGGCGCCCAGCGACTGGTCGAGCACCAGGAAGCCGGCCAGCGAGGCGACCGCCGGCTCGAGCGACAGGAGCACGCCGAAGACGTGCTCGGGCAGCAGCCGCAGCGCCTCGAACTCGGCCGAGTACGGGATCGCCGACGACAGCACCGCCACCGCGAAGCCGATCAGGAGGACCTCCGGGTCGAGCAGCGCGTCGCCCGCCGTGGGTATGCCCACCGGCATCAGCATCACGGCCGCGATGCACATCGCAAGCGCCAGGCCGTCGCCGCGGTCGAAGGCACGGCCGGTCCGCGCGCTCAGCAGGATGTAGGCGGCCCAGCAGCCACCGGCCATGAGCGCGAACAGCACGCCCAGCGGGTCGAGGTCGCTCGTGCCGGGCGCCGAGATCAGCAGGATCCCCACCGCCGCGAACGCGACCCAGAGCAGGTCGACCGGCCGCCGCGACCCGAAGATCGCGATGGCGAGCGGGCCGACGAACTCGAACGTCACGGTCAGCCCGAGCGGGATGCGCTGGATGGCCTCGTAGAAGCACAGGTTCATCACGGCGAGCGACAGTCCGAACGCGGCGACCAGCAGCCAGTCGTCGCGCGAGTGCCCGCGGACCGGCGGCCGCCACAGCGCCGCCAGCAGGACCGCCGCGAACAGCACGCGAAGGAACACCGTGCCCGCCGGCCCGGCTTCGTCGAACAGCGTCTTGGCCAGCGCGGCGCCGAACTGCACGGACCCGACGGCGACGAGTACCAGGAGGAGCGCGCGCGGCGACGAGTCCCTCATCGTCGCTCCGCCTCCGCGATCCAGCCGGCCAGCCGGGCCGCCTCCCGGGCGGCGTCGCAGTGCTCGGCCACGTGGGCCCGACCGGCGCGCCCCATCGCCGCGCGCTCGGCCGCCGGCAGCGCCAGCAGCTCGTCGATCGCGATCGCCAGCGCGGCGGCGTCGCCCGGCGGGACCAGCCGCCCCCACTCGGGCCGGACGACCTCGGGCAGCCCCACCTCGTCGGAGGCGACGACCGGCACCTCCATCGCCAGCGCCTCCTTGACCACCACCGGCATCGTGTCGCGGTCGCCGTCGGCGGCGACGACGCACGGCAGCGGCCAGCAGGTCCGCCTGCTCCAGCAGGCCCCGCACGTCGCGCGGCGCGAGCTCGCCGGGGAACTCGGCGACGCCGCCCAGGCCGGCGTCGCGCGGCCTGGCTCTCGAGCTCGGCGCGCAGCGGCCCGTCGCCGGCGATCACCAGCCGGTCGAGCCGCACGCGGGCCGCCGCGTCGATCAGGTGCCGGAGCCCCTTCTTCTCCACCAGGCGGGCGATCGCGACCACCGTTCGCCCGCCCGGGTAGGGCGACGCACGCTGGAACGCCGCCGGGTCGACGCCCATCACCAGCGTGCGCGCCTCGACGCCGAACCGCTCGCGCAGGTAGCGGGCGCTGTACTCGCACGCGGTCGCGGCGAACGCCGCGTGCTCGTGCTTCTCGCGCAGGTTGGCCGGCGCCGCGAAGACGTCGTAGCCGTGGGTCATCACGCTGTACGGCCGGCCCAGCAGCGCGCCGATCCGCATCGCGTCGAGCGCCGCGCCACCGGCGAAGTGCGCGTGCAGGTGCCCGCTCCCGTCGCGGGCGGCGCGCCGCACCGCGGGCGCGAGCGTGCGCAGGCGGCGCACCCCCTCCTCCCGCCTCCAGCGGCGCTGTCCGGCGACGTCGCGCGCGACGCCGAGCGGATGGCGGGCGGCGAGCCACGCCAGCGCACGGACACGGCGGCCGAGGGAGTCGTCGCTCCGGTAGGCGACCGGGATCCCCGCCGGGACGTCGGGGTTGGGCCGGGCGGCGCGGCGGAACGACTCGACGCGGACGTCGAGCCCGAGCCTGCGCAGCGCGTCGGCCTCGTTCGCGACGAACGTCTCCGATACCTCGGGGAACGACTCGACGACCTCCGTCACCCGCGTGCTCATGCCGGGCCGCCGCGAGCGGCGGTCACAGCATGACCGTCCGGTAGCGGACGCTGCCGGCGATCATCGCGGCGAGCTCCGAGGCGTCGACCGCGACCGTGCCGGGCAGCTCCGCGACCGCCCGCAGGCGCCCGATCCCCCGGGCTCGGCGATCGGGCAGCGCGTAGAGCACGTAGGGCGCCGTCCACAGGAGCGCAGCGGGCTGGCGGCGGGTCAGCGCGAGCCCGGCGAGCGCGAACAGCATCCACATGTGGCGGTGCTGCCAGAACACCCTCCGGTGCAGGTGCGCCCGCTGCTCGGGATGGCGCTTGACCACCTTCGGCAACGTCTGCCAGCGGGCGTTGAACCTGATGGCCTCGAGCAGCGAGAACTCGTCGCAGGCGTGGTAGACGAGCGCGCCCGGCTCCCCGGTGTACCCGTAGCCGGCCTTCTCCGCGCGCAGCTTCAGGTCCAGGTCCTCTCCCGCGCCGGTGATCGACTCGTCGAAGCCGTTCACCTCCTCGAGCGCGGCGCGCGGGTAGAGGATGTTGCAGGTCTGCGCGTGCGGGCCGGGCGGGTCGTCCTCGTCGATCGACCGCGCGCGCGGCGATCGCATCAGGACGTCGGCCTCGAGCGGGTCGGGCTTGGTCCGCCCCTGGACGATCGACCGCGGGTGGCGCCGGGCGGCGGCCAGCAGCGTCTCGAGCCAGGCGGGCTCGGGTCGCGTGTCGTCGTCGGTGAACGCGATCGTGGCCGCCCGCGCCGCGCGCCACGCGGTGTTGCGCTGGCGCGATGCGGTGCCGGTGCCGGGCTCAAGGTGCAGATGGCGCAGGACACCGGCCCTCGCCAGCTCGTGCTCGCGCAGAACGCGCTCGGTGTCGTCGGTCGAGTCGTGGACGACGACCAGCTCCCAGCGCTCGCGGGCCAGGGTCTGCGCCGCGAGCGCGTCGAGCAGCCGCTCCAGCCGCCACGCGCGCTCGTGCGAGGGGACGACGACCGATATCTCGGGCTGCCCAGCCATGCGGCGGGCAGGCTAACCGCCTAGCGGCGCCGCGCGTTCAGCTCGGCGAACGCGTCCTCGAGCGTCAGGTCGCGCGCGGCCATGAGGACGCTCAGGTGGTAGAGGACGTCGGCCGCCTCGGAGGCGACGCGCTCGTCGGTCTCCTCGCGCGCGGCGCGGGCGACCTCCTCGGCCTCCTCCTCGACCTTCTGGCCGATGAACGGCGGGTCGGCCAGCAGCCTGGCGGTGTACGAGCCGCCGTCGGCCGCCGCCCCCCGCCGCTCGGCGATCGTGCGCTCCAGCGCGGGCAGCGCCTCGTGCGGCGCGGTCGCCTGCGTGTCGCCGTTGTGGAAGCAGGTGCGCTCGCCGGTGTGGCACGCCGGCCCCGCGGGCTCGACGAGCGCGAGCAGCGCGTCGGAGTCGCAGTCGTAGCGGAGCGCGCGCACGGCCAGCGTGTTGCCGGACGTCGCGCCCTTGTGCCACAGCTCGGCGCGCGAGCGCGACCAGAACCAGGCCTGGCCCGACTCGATCGTCCGGCCCAGGCTGTCCGCGTTCATGTAGGCCAGCGTCAGGACCTCGCCCGTGCGCCAGTCCTGGACGACGCACGGCGCCAGGCCCTGATCGTCCCAGGCGATCTGGGCGGGATCGACGCTCGTTTCCATCCGGGCGATTCTAGGAAGCGCCCACCCAGATACTGTCCGCGACCGTGGACTCGCAAGAACTGGCCTTCGCGGGCGCGGCGCGGCAGGCCGAGCTCATCCGATCGGGCGACGTGTCCCCGCGTGAGCTCGTCGACCTGTGCCTGGACCGGATCGAGCGGCTCGATCCGCACCTCAACGCCTTCCGCGTCGTCTGGCCCGAGCGGGCCCGCGCCGAGGCCGACCAGGCCACCTCCCGCGTGCGGGCCGGCGAGGACCGGCCGCTGCTCGGCGTCCCGGTCGCGATCAAGGACAACGTCGACATGGCCGGCGAGGTCACGACGCACGGCACCGGCGCGTTCGTCACGCCCGCGGCCGAGGACTCGGAGGTCGTGCGGCGGCTGCGCGCCGCGGGTGCCGTGCTGATCGGCAAGACACTGCTGCCGGAGTTCGCGCTGTGGCCGAGCACGCAGTCGGCCACCTGGGGCGCGACCGTCAACCCCTGGAACGCGGACTACGGCCCCTGCGGGTCGAGCGGCGGGGCGGGCAGCGCGGTCGCGGCGGGCATGGTCGGCATCGCGCACGCCTCGGACGGCGGCGGGTCGATCCGCTCGCCGGCGTCGGCCTGCGGGCTGTTCGGGCTGAAGCCGCAGCGCGGGCGCGTGTCGCTCCTGCCCGACCTGGAGCACTGGATGGGGCTCTCGGTCTACGGCTGCGTGTCGCGCACGGTGGCCGACACCGCGCTCTACCTCGACGCCGTCGCCGGCCCGGTCGCCGGCGGCCGCGGCGAGGCGTCGCCGCCCGCGCCGTCGCGCTCGTTCGCCGAGGCCGCCGCGCTGTCCCCCGGCCGACTGCGCATCGCGGTGTCGACGCGCACGTCGAACCCACAGGAGAAGGTCGACCCGCAGGTGCAGCGTGCGCTCGACCAGACCGCCGACCTGCTGCGCACGCTGGGGCACGACGTGCGCGAGGCGGACCCCGACTTCGGGCCGCTGCCGCTGCTCGCGCTGTTCGGGCCGCGCTACGTGCGCGGGGCGAAGGACGACATCGACAAGGCGGAGCGCCCGGAGATGCTCGAGCGCCGCGTGCGCGGGGTCGGGCGCCTCGGCGCGCTGACGCCGGACGCGGTGCTGGCGAAGGTACGGGCCGACGCCAAGCCCTGGACGGCCCAGGTGCAGCGGCTCTGGGAGGACCACGACGTCCTGCTCCAGCCGACGATGCCGCGGCTGCCGAACCGCCTGAACGAGCAGGAGGGCCTGGGCACGGCGCGGATGCTCCTGACCAGCGGGCGCTTCGTCGCCTACACCGCGCCCTGGAACATCACGGGTCAGCCGGCGGCGTCGGTGCCCGCGGGCTGGAGCGACGAGGGGCTGCCGATCGGCGTGCAGATCGTCGGGCGCCCCAACGACGAGGCGACGCTGCTGTCGCTGGCGGCACAGGTGGAGCGGGAGCGGCCGTGGGCGGACCGGCTGCCGCCGAGCGCCTGAGCTCACCGACCTAGACTTCGGGTCGTGTTCCCAGACCTGAGCTTGGTCCCCCAGGACGGCCGCGCGTTCGCGGTATTCGGCCTTGAGTCCGAGCGCCGCGGCGCACTGGCCGATGCGCTCTCCTGGCGGATCACGAGCCGCTTTCAGGCCGACTCGCTCGAAGCCGACACCGTGCTCGAGCTGCGGGCGGCGGGCGCTCTGGCCGACCGCCTGGACGAGCATCGGGACGTCGAGGGCCTGGCCTCGGTACGGGTCAACGCCGACCAGGTTCGGATGCTGATCGAGGCCGTCGTCGCCTACCTGTCCGAGCGCGACCCCGACAGCTACCAGCCGCCGGAGCAGCGCGCCCGGCTGGACAAGCTGAACACGCTGGTCGACCCGCTGTTCGACCTGGCCTTCGAGCTGGACAAGGCCGACAAGGTCCTCGGCGGGTCCGCCTTCTGAGCGCCGCGCGCATACGATCCCGCGCGTGAGCGTCGTCAAGATCAACGCGATCACCGTGCCGCGCGAGCGCTTCGACGAGTTCGCCGAGCGCTTCGCCAACCGGGCCGGGCGAGGTGTCGAGCGCCGAGGGCTTCGAGGCGTTCGAGCTGCTGCGCCCCAACGACGACCGCGAGGTCTGCCTCGTCGTCACCCGCTGGCGGTCGGAGGAGGACTTCCAGGCCTGGGTGTCCGGGCCCGACTTCGCCGCCGGGCACTCGCAGCACCGGGCGGGCGGCCCGGTCGGCACCTCCAGCGAGCTGTGGTCGTTCGACGTCCTCGAGCTCGAGGGCCCGGCCGGCTGAGCGCCGATGGCCGACGAGTACGAGCCGCGTCCTCGACCACATGACGATCCGCGTGCGCGACATGGCCGCGTCGCGGGCGTTCTACGCCGCCGCGCTCGCGCCGCTCGGGTTCGGGATAGTCGCCGACTACGGCGGCGACCAGGGGATCGCGTTCGGCCCGCCGGGCCAGGACGATTTCGCGATCGCCCCCGCGGGCGACGACGCCCAGCGGGCCGCTGCACCTGGCCTTCTTCGCCCCCGACCGGGCGGCGGTCGGCGACTTCCACGTGTTCGGCATGACCGCGGGCGGCCGCGACAACGGCCCGCCCGGCCTGCGGCCGCACTACCACGAGAGCTACTACGCGGCCTACCTGCTCGATCCCGACGGGAACAACGTCGAGGCCGTGTACCACGGCTAACGGCCTACCCACCCTCCGGTCGATACCCGCCGGGATGCCCGCGCTGCCGCGTCCTCCTGTCTGGCTAGCCGTCCTGCTGGCGCCCGCCGCCGTCGACGCGATCGCGATCGTGCTCACGGTCGCGCTGGCGCTGTCGCTGGGCCGCGACCCGAACCTGGAGACGACGTTCGCGCTCGTCCCCGATGCCCGATGGCGCGGATCCTGCTGGGGCTGGCGGACTCCTACTCGCTGACCGGCTTGCGGCGGCTCGCGGCGCTGTCGCGGGGATCCTGGCCTCGGTCGGCTGGTGGGTCCTGGGGCTGCTCGCGGCCGCCTGGGTCGCGGCGCTGTCCGCGAGCTAGCCCGCTACTCCTCGCCGAGTCGTAGATCTTCCGTGCTCGTAGCTTCTCCGTTCCAGAACTCGCCGGAGCGACGGCCACTCGCGGGACGGCAGTCGAACCGGGTGCGATCGTAGCGCGGACCGGCGCGCAACCGCGTGATCGGTCTACCGCGCACTGCCCGGACGCGGTGCGTCACCGCCTGTCTACGAGCGCGTGCTCGGGGCGTCGCACGCCCGCACGCGTGAACCCTCCTCCGGAGCTGGCTGTGTGGCAGCGGATCGAGGACCCGCGCGAGCGCATCGACGTGGCCCGTCCTCCCGCAGCTCTACGACTACTTCCGCCGCACCGAGGCCGGCTGGGCCAACCTCCTTCGCGACGCCGAGATCGAACCGCTCGTCAAGGAGATGGTCGAAAAGAGGCGGATGGCCTACCTGCGCGAGGCGCGCAACGTACTGCTCAAGGGCTGGCCCGCACCGAGGACCCGGCGACCGCTGCTACGTGCCGTCCTGGGCCTGGCCGTCGACTTCCGGACGTGGCAGACGCTGGTCCGGCGCGAGGACCTCGACGACCGGACCGCCGTGACGTTGATGGTTCGCCTGGTCACGGCCGTCGGCAAGCACTAGGGGCCGACCGCCCCTCGTCGGTCAGTCGATCCCGAGGCGGTCGAGCAGGCCCTCGTCCGCGCGCCAGCCCTTGCGGACGCGGACGCTCAGGTCCAGGTGCACGCGCCGGCCGGTCAGCTTCTCGATCTCCTGACGGGCGGCCGTGCCGATCGCGTGCACCATCTGGCCGCGCTTGCCGATCAGGATGCCCTTCTGCGACTCGGTCTCCGCCCACAGGCGCGCGACCACGAGCAGCAGCCCGTCGTCGCGCTCCTCGACCTCGTCGACCTCGACCTCGACGGCGTGCGGCAGCTCCTCGCGGGTCCGCATCAGCACCTGCTCGCGCACCAGCTCGGCCAGCCGGACCTCCTCCGACATGTCGGTGCGCTCCTCGGGCGGGTACAGGTACTCGCCCTCGGGCATGCGCGACGTCAACTCGTCGACGATCTCGGCGACCCCGGCGCCGCGCAGCGCGCTGACGGGGTAGATCTCGGCGTCCAGGTCGAGCTCCGCCGCCTGCTGGAGCACCTCGACCGTGCGCGCGGTGTCGAGCAGGTCGACCTTGTTCAGCGCGATGACGGCAGGCACGCCGGCGTTGCGGATCGCAGCGGCGATGAAGCGGTCGCCGGGCCCGACGCCCTGCTGGCCGTTCAGGACGAACAGCGCGGCGTCGGACTCGCCCAGCTCGCGCTCCATGCGACGTTGCATCCGCTCGGTCAGCGGGTCGCGCGGGCGCTGAACGCCGGGCAGGTCGACGATCACCAGCTGGTGGTCGTCGGTGGTCGCGATGCCGCGGATGGCGCGCCGGGTCGTCTGCGGGCGGTTCGAGACGATCGCGACCTTCTCCCCCACGATCGCGTTCAGGAGCGTCGACTTGCCGACGTTCGGGCGGCCCGCGAGCGCGACGAAGCCGGACCGGACGCTCACCCGAGCTCCTCCATCACGCGGTCCTGTAGGGCGAGCATCTCGCCGTCGTCGGTCTCGTGGTCGTAGCCGCACAGGTGCAGGACGCCGTGGACGACCGCCTCGTCCAGGCGCTCGGTGTGCTCGGGGCAGATGACGACGTCGCCGAGCTCGCGGGGGCCGGGCGCCGGGCCGGTCTCGTCGATCGGGAACGACAGGACGTCGGTCGGAGCGTCCCGGCCGCGGTGCTCGGCGTTCAGCCGCCGGATGGCGTCCTCGTCCACGAAGTCGACCGCCAGATGGCCGTCGCGCACGCCCGCGGCGGCGAGCGCGGCGCGGGCTGCTCGCTCGAAGCGCTCCGGGTCGGTGCCGTTCAGGCGACCGCCGTCGTTGATCTCGATCTCGAGCGACACGCCGCTCAGCGCGGGCGGCGCTGCTGGGCGGCGCGCAGCTCAGGAGTGTGCTGCGACTGATAGGAGTCGTAGGCCTCGACGATGCGCTGCACGAGCTTGTGGCGCACCACGTCCTCGCCGCCGAAGCGGACGAAGTCGATGCCCTCGACCTCGCCCAGGATGTCGCCGATCACCACGAGGCCGGAGCGCTGGTTCTTCTCCAGGTCGATCTGGGTGATGTCGCCGGTCACGACCATCTTCGAGTTGAAGCCGAGCCGGGTCAGGAACATCTTCATCTGCTCGGGCGTCGTGTTCTGCGCCTCGTCGAGGATGATGAACGAGTCGTTGAGCGTGCGGCCGCGCATGTACGCGAGCGGCGCGACCTCGATCACGTTGCGCTCGAGGTGCTGGTTGACCTTCTCCGGCTCGAGCATGTCGTAGAGCGCGTCGAACAGCGGGCGCAGGTACGGGTCGACCTTGGCCATCAGGTCGCCGGGCAGGAAGCCGAGCCGCTCGCCGGCCTCGACGGCCGGCCGGGTCAGGACGATGCGGTTGACCTCGCGGCGCTGGAGCGCGGCGACCGCGCAGGCCACGGCCAGGAACGACTTGCCGGTGCCCGCCGGGCCGATGCCGACGGTGATCGTCTCGCGGCGGATCGCGTCGACGTAGCGCTTCTGGTTGACGGTCTTCGGCGCGACCTTGGTCGAGCGGTGGCGCCAGATCACGTCCTCCAGGATCCGGCTGGGCGACTCGTGCGCGTCGAGCGCGCTGGTGATCGCCTCGATCGTCCCGGGGATGATCTCGTGGCCCTGGCGGACCAGGTCGGACAGCTCGCGGACGACGGTCTCGGCCATCCCGACCTCGGCGTCGCCGCCGTCGATCGTCAGCACGTTGCCGCGCAGGAACACGTCGGCGTCGAGGTGGCCCTCGAGCGACTTCATCACGACGTCGCCCGGACCGGCCAGCTCGGTCGCGACTTCGTTGGGGAGCTCGAGTTGGCGACGGGCCACTAGGCGGTCAGGAGCTCCTTCACGAGGGCGCTCACGCGCTTGCCGTCCGCGCGGCCCTGGATCCGCGGCATGACCTGGGACATGACCTTGCCCATCTCCTTCGGCGACGAGGCGCCGGACTCCGCCACGACGTCGCCGACGATCGCGCGCAGCTCCTCGTCGGAGAGCTGGGCGGGCAGGTACGCCTCGATGATCGCCGCCTCGCGCTGCTCGCCGTCGGCCAGGTCCGTCGCGCGAGGCCTCGCGGTAGGCGTCTGCGGCCTCCAGGCGGCGCTTGCGCTCGCGCTGGAGCACGGCGACCTCGTCGGCCTGGCTCCCGCTTGCCTCCTTGTGCGCCTTCTGGAGCTCGTTCGAGATCAGGCGCAGAGCGTTCACGCGCTCGCGGTCGCCCGCGCGCATCGCGTCCTTCGTGTCGGTCTGTACCTGTTCGAGCAGCGACATGTGCACGATCAATTCTATGCGGGCGGGCGGCAGGCGCTGCACAGGCCGGTGACCACCAGCTCGGCCCGCTCGGGGGCGAAGCCGTGACGCTCGGCCGACGCGAGGGCGGCGGCGGTGTCCAGGTCCAGGTCGACGTCGATCACCCGGCGGCAGCTCGAGCACACCAGATGGTGGTGGTCGTCGGTGTGCGGGTCGTACAGGACGGCCCCGGGGGCGACCGTCACCCGGCGCGCGAAGCCCAGGTCGGCCAGCACCTCGAGCGCCGAGTAGACCGTCGGCACCGCGACGTTGGGGAACTCCGTGGCCACCTCGGTGGTGACCTCGTCGACGCTCGCATGGCGGTCCAGCCGCCGCAGGGCGCGCGCGATCACCAGGCGCTGCGGCGTCACGCGCATGCCGTTGTCGCGGAGGGCCTGGGTGAGGGCTGTGTCGGTCGCGGACATCGTGTTAGGCAACCCTTATCCTAAACTATTAGTTATAGTGTGTCCATGACGACTCTGGCGAGGACCCTGCTCGCCGGCTGGTACGGAGCCGACGACCGCAAGCGTCTGCTGCAGGTCGTGCAGCCCGGCCTCGTGGGCCTGATCGACGGGACGATCTCGACGCTCGCGCCGCTGTTCGCGACCGCCTACATCGCCGGCTCGCACGCCGCGCTGCTGGTGGGCCTGGCGGCAGCGCTCGGCGCCGCGATCTCGATGGGCATGTCCGAGGGGCTCTCCGACGACGGCGAGCTCACCGGCCGCGGGTCGTCGCTGGGCCGCGGGCTGATCACGGGCGGCGGCACGTTCCTCGGCGGCACGTTCCACACGCTGCCGTTCCTGATCGACGACGTGAGCACGGCGCTGGCGCTGGCCTACGCGATCGTGTCGGTCGAGCTGTTCGCGATCGCCTTGATTCGCAAGCGCTTCCTGAACGTGTCGCTGCGCAGCTCGCTGATCCAGGTGACGCTGGGCGGCGCGATCGTCGCGCTGACCGGCTTCGTGGTCGGGCACGCGTAGCGGCGCGCGCTCGTTTCACTCAGCACGGCCTCCCGCGGAGCGCCGGCGGCAGAGTCGCTCCCGGCCGCCCGGGTGGGCGCTTTTCGTCTCGTGTATGGAGACGAAAGGCGCCCAGCGGTCTGATCGAGGCGCGGGCACTAGGGTCCCGGCATGGCGCTCGGCGGGATCAAGGTCGCGACCTTCGACTGCTACGGCACGCTCGTCGACTGGGAGGGCGGCGCGGCGTCGTTCCTCTACGACCTGTGCATGCGGCACGGCGACCCCTCCCCTCCCCCCGGCCGTGAGCTGCGGGACCGCTGGGAGGCGATCCAGTTCGAGATCGTCTCCGGCGCCGACTACCGGCCCTACAAGCAGGTGCTGGCGGAGTCGCTGCAGGCCTGGATGGAGGAGCGCGGGCTGGAGTACGACCCGGTCGAGGGCGACGCCCTCGTGCGCGCGATCCGCTCCTGGCAGCCGTTCCCGGACACCCGCCCGGCGCTCGACGCGCGCCCGCGAGGCCGGCCTGCGGCTGGTGATCCTCTCGAACACCGACCGCGACATCATCGAGCACACGGTCCGCCACATCGGGGTCCCGTTCGACGACGTCGTGACCGCCGAGGACTGCGGCGCCTACAAGCCCGCCGACACAGTCTTCGCCCAGGCGCTCGAGCGCATCGGGGAGCCGCCGGACGCGGTGCTGCATGTGGCGTTCGGCTTCAAGTACGACCTGCCGCCGGCCGAGCGCGCCGGCATGCGCACGGCGTGGGTCAACCGCCATGCCGAGCGGCCGCCCGGCGACGCCCGCCGCGACCACGAGTGGCGCGACCTGTGGGGCCTGGCGGAGCTGGCGACGGGCTGACCGGCGCGGGTCAGCCCGCGCGGACCTTCATCGACTTCGCCGCCGCGGCTGACAGCACGGGGTTGCCGCCGAACTTGGCCTTGACCGCGAGCCGGCCGTTGCCGAGCGAGCGCCGGGTCGGGAACGCGATCGACGTCCTGAACGTGCAGTCGGAGCGCAGGGTCGCGGTCTGCGGCAGCCGCAGCTTGCCGACCCGGAACTCGATCGACACCGACCCGCCCGCGGTGCACGCCTGCTCGGGGGTCACCCCGGCCGGCAGCAGCACGGAGCCGCTCGTCGTGAAGCGGTAGGGCCGCTTGCGGTCGCGCTTGGGGGTCGTGCTCGCGGTCAGCCTCGGCGCGAACCGGCGCACCTCGACGCCGCGGAAGTCGACCGCCGTCTGGCCCGCCCCGTCGACCGCGATCGCGATCAGCGTGTTGCGGCCGACATCGCCGCCGTTCGGCGAGTACGCGCAGTCGTAGGGCGCGGCCTCGTCGGTGCAGACGACCTTGCCGTCGTCGAGGAAGGCCACCCGCGCGACCCCGCGGTCGTCAGCGGCGTCCGCCGTGATGTGCGGCGACCCGGCCGGGTCGATCGCCGTGCCCTCGGCCGGCCCCGTTATCGCAACCGCCGGCGGCCGGTCCTCGGGCTCGGCGGGCGCCTGAGGGGTCTGCTGCGGGGCTGCTGTTGCTGCTGCTCGGGCGCGGTGCCGCGGAGGCTGATGGCCTGCGATGTCCGGTCTGCCCGGCCGAGTCGAAGGCGATGACGGTGATCGCCTGGGACGGGCCCGCGGCCGGGCGCGGTGACGCTGGCTGTGTACGGCGGCGTCGTGTCCGGCGGCCGACCGGCGTCGTGCCGCGGAGGAACTCGCACCTTCGCGACGTCGAAGTCGTCCGTGGCGGTCGCGCTGACGGCACCGTCGAGCCCGGGCTCGGCCTCGGTGCCGTCGGCGGGCGACACGGCTGATCTCCGGCGGGTCGTCGGGCTGGGGCGCGGGCGCGGCCGGGGCGCCGTCGGGCGCGGTGTCGAAAGTCGCTGGCGTCCACGTTGCTCGTGACCCAGTCGCCGTGCTCGGCGAGGCGTGGCGTGGGAGGCAGGACGCACGGGCAGGCGCGTCGGCCTCCGACGGGCCGCCGGGATCGCCCCACCAGTTGTTCTTGGCGTCGATGCTCGCCCGCTGCGGACCGTGGGCTCGCAGCTCGGGTCGGATCCGTGCGCCGAACACGCCGTAAGCGTTGCCCTGGATGTCGTTGTCGTTGACGAGCGCATCCGGCGGGCGCGTTGAGGAACCGGACGCCCGCGGCGGACGCCGGGTCGCTGTCGTTGCGGTTGTCGGCGATCAGGTTGCCGTTCGACCGTGACCGTGCGCCCGCGTGCCGTCCGCGATTCGCGGATGCCGTCCTGACCCGATCCGGAGCTGTGCGGCCGCTCCCGCGGATGACGCTGTCGCTCACCTGCGTGGTCGAGCCCGCCGCCGTCCGACACGGCCGAGATACCGAGCGGCCCGTAGCCCTCGATCAGCGAACCGGCCACGGTGAGCGTCGTCGCGGCCGCGCCGTCGATCCGCGGAGATCCCCGGGCTGACCGCGTCGCCCAGGTCGGTGATCCGCGACGCGCGCACGGCTCCCGTTCGACACCGTCGAAGCGAGATGCCCGCCGGCACGTCGGCCGTTCCCGTCCACGATGTCACGCCGGAGATGTCGACGGCCCGGTGCCGGTCGCGGTGATCAGGAACGCCGACGCGGAGGCCGGCTCGATCCGCACGAGGTCCGCCCCTGCGCCCTTGATCGTCAGCGACTGCGTCACGCTGATCGGCGCCTCGGAGTACGTGCCCGGGCAGATCGCGATCGTCGTCGCCGGCGGTCCGCCGCCGCGACCGCTGCCGCGACCGTACGTGAACTCGCGCGTTCGGGCACTCGGCCTTGCCGCCGTCGTCGACGACAAGCGTCGCCGCAGCCGCGGGCGAAGCGGCCACGGCAAGGCCGACAGCCGCCAGCGCGGCCGCCCGCGTCAGGCGCGCAATGGAGTCGATGCGGATTCCTCCCCGGAGAGCGAGTCGCTTGCAGCCCGGCATCCCACCGGGCTGCGGCCATCGTAGAGGCGGCAGGCGGCAATGGCGACCGACTGCCATACGCGCTTAACAAAACGATCGGCGCGGGCCGAAAACCGCTCTGTGCTGCGGTTCTCGGGCCCGCTTGAGCAGGCCGCGGGACTCCCTGGACATCCGTCCGCCCGCCCTGCGTCGACCCTCGGGACCGTCCGACCACACTGGGAGTGCGGCTCCTGTCCGTCATCGCGTGCTCCCTTTTCCTGGCGCTGCCGGCGTCTGCGTCCGCGCGCGCCAACTTCGGCGCGGGCGTAGTCGGCCAGGCCGAGTCCCACGGCGCCGACCCGGCCGTGGTGGTCGACGCGCACCCGGAGCTGCCCGCCCCGAGCGGCGGCTTCACCGGCAGGCCGCTCGCAAACGCAGCGCGGGCGAAGCTGACCGGCGGCGGAGTCCGGTTCCGGCTGCCGACCGGCTGGTGCGGCGACCAGCGCGCGACCGACGACCGCGACCACGAGATGGACAACGGCGCGTTCCGCTACCACGCGATCTACGCGCTGCCGAGCGACGCCGCGGACCGCTTCCGCCAGTTCGCCGACAGCATCCAGGCCGACTCGTTCCAGGCCTCCGCGCTGCTCGAGCAGTCGTACGGCCGCGCGATCCGCTTCGACCTCGGAACCAGCTGCGGCCGCCAGTACCTCGACATCAGCACCGTCCGCCTGCCCTACACGACCGCACAGATGCAGGGGCTGGCCTCGACGCCCACCGGCACGCTCGAAGCCGTGTCCAACGGCATCAACGCCGCGGGCTTCCCGACCATCCGCCCGACCGACACCGTCGAGTCCGCGTCGACCCGCAACCGCAACTTCGTCGTCTGGATCGACGCCCCGGCGCCCGCCGGCGCGTGCGGCCAGGCCACCAGCTACGACGACCAGACGCGCGACCCGTCGAACCTGAACAACCTGGGCGGCAAGGTGGCCGTGGTCTTCCCCAACGGCAACGGCGCGTTCTGCTCGTCGAACACGGTCCGCCACGAGATCGGGCACAACCTGGGCGCCCTCCAGCCGACCGCGCCGCACGCGTTCGACGGCGCCCACTGCAACGACTCGTACGAGGACACCATGTGTTACTCGAACGCGCCGCGCACCCAGAACGGACAGCGCGGCATGTTCTTCGACTACAGGAACGACGACTACTGGGACCCGCCCCAGGGCGCCTCGCTGCCCTGGTGGACCGCGAACCTGAACCGCTTCCTGTGCCCGGACGCGGCCTGCAACATCGCGCCGGACGACGGCACCACGGTCGTCCAGGGGTCGGACCCCGACGGCGACGGCGTGACCGACGACACCGACGTCTGCCCCGACGTGGCGGACCCGGACCAGCGCGACTCGGACGGCGACGGGCGCGGCGACGCCTGCTCCCCGGCCGTGCGCCAGTCGGCCGCGAAGAAGGCGACCGTCAAGCTGAAGGCCAAGCGCTCGAAGAAGGGCTGGAAGGTCACCGTGTCGGCGCGGGGCAGCGGCAGCGCGGTCGTGACGGTGCGCTGCCGCCGCAGGTCCCACGGCCCGGTGAAGACGGTCCTGTCGAAGAAGACGAAGCTGCCGCGCACGCTGCGAAGCACCGTGCGCTGCGCGACCAAGCCGCGCGCGGCGATCCTCCAGAGCGGCGACTCCGCCTAGCCGCGTCTCCGCTCAGCCCTCGCGGCCGGGCGGCACGACCTCCTCGACGACCTCGAAGAGCCCGTCGACGATCAGCTCCTCGACGTGCTCGGCCATCGCCGCCTGGCGGCGGGACTCGACGCCGGCCACGTCCTCGCGGTAGCCGCTGATGTCGTCGACCCCGGCATCGAGGAACCCGAACGAGATCACCACGTCCGGGTTCCGCGTGTCGCGCACGTGGTAGGCGCGCTGTAGGGGTGGCGGGAACTCCTCGGGCTCCCATGCGGCTCGGAACGCCTCGTAGGCGCCCGGCTTGAGCTTGCGGACGCTCAGTGCGCAGAGCATCGCGTGCCCCTACGCGTCCCACGCCTGGAGGCCGCGCTGGCGCGCGATGCGCCCGTCGCGGAGCTCTGCCGTGGTCATGCACAGGACCTTGTTCCCGTCCGGGTAGGTGCAGTCGATCGTGTACGACAGGCGGTCCCCATCGACGACGATGCCGCCGACCTCGTGGGTCATGTCGCGGCTCGCGACGTCGGCGAGGAAGTCGCCGATCTGCTCGCGGCCCTGGATGACGAGCGGCTTGCTCGGCGGGTTGAGGCTGTCGACGACCTCGACGGTCGCGTCGTCGGTGAACAGCTCGACCTGGGCGGCCGCGTTGCGCTCCTCGATCGCGCGCTTGAGCGCCTGTGCATCGAACGTTGTTGCGGCGGTGGCCATGAGGGACCTCCTGGTTTCGCATCGGCCCGGGCCGGTCCCGGGCGCCTGTTCCCCACCATGGACCGCCTGCGTCAAACCACCGTCAAGCTGCCCGTCAAACCCCTGTCCGCCCGCCTGGCCCGGCGTTAGGGTGGCGTCATGGTTCGCGTCCGGCTCCTGGGAAGCCTCGCGATCGAGGTCGACGGCCGGGCGGTGGAGCCGCCGGCCAGCCGCCGCGCGCAGGCGCTGCTGGGCTGGCTCGCGCTGAATCCCGGCATGCACGCGCGCGGGCAGGTGGCCGGCCGCTTCTGGCCGGACGTGCTCGAGACGAGCGCCCGCCAGAGCCTGCGCAGCGCCGCCTGGTCGCTCCGGCGCGCGCTCGGCCCGGACGGCGAGGGCGCGCTGCGCGCGCTGCGGGCGGAGATCGGCCTCGACGGGGTCGCCACCGACCTGGCCGAGTGGCAGGAGCACGTCGCGGCCGGCCGGCTCGAGGAGGCGCTGGCGCTCGAGCGCGGCGAGCTGCTCGCCGGGCTCGACGACGACTGGGTCCACGACGCGCGCGAGGAGCACCGGGGGCGGCTCGGACACGTGTTGGCCCGTCTGGGCGACGAGGCCGAGGCGGCCGGCGACCTGGAACGCGCGGTCGAATGGACGCGGCGCTGGGTCGCGCTGGACGGGGTGGCCGAGGCCCCGGCGCGTTCGCTGATGCGGCGGCTCGCCGCGGCGGGCGACCGCTCGGCTGCCCTGGCCGTGTACTCCCGCCTGCGTGAGCGCATGCGCCTGGAGCTGGGCGTGTCGCCCTCCGCCGAGACCCGCGGCCTGGCCGACGAGCTTCGCGAGGCCGGCGCGGAGGCGGCCACGGCCGGGGCGCCGGAGAGGTCCGCCGACGCCGACCCCTGGTGGGCCGCACGGAGGAGCTGCGCAGGCTGGAGGCGCTCCGCCGCGGCGGGCGCGGCGGAGTCGTCGTGCTGAGCGGCGAGGGCGGGATCGGCAAGACGCGGCTGGCCACCGAGCTGCTGCGCCGCGCCGGCGCGGCCGGCGCCCGGACGTCCGTCTGCGCGGCGCTCGACATCGGCGGAGCCGCTCCGTTCTCCCTGTGGGCGGAGATGCTGCGCGAGCTCGTGCGCGACCTCCCCGCTCCGCCTTCCGGCGCAGCCTGGCCCGGCGACCTCGCGCGCCTGGTGCCGGAGCTCGGCGCTCCCGCAGCCCCCGTACCGCCCGAGCTCGAGCGCGCGCGCCTGTTCGAGGCGACCGTGCAGCTCTTCGAGTGGGCGAGCAGCGGCCGGTCGCTGCTCGTGCTGGTCGACGACCTCCACCTGGCCGACCAGGCGAGCATCGAGCTGCTGGCCTACGTCGGGCGGCGCACGCCCGGCATGGACGCGGTGATCGTCGCCACCCGGCGCGACGTCCCGCGCCGCGCCGAGGTGGACGCCGCGATCGACGCGCTGGCCCGCCGGGGCGCGCTGCTCGACGACCTTCGCGTCGACCCTCTTACAGCCGAGCACGTCGAGGAGCTCGTGCGCACGGTCGCGGAGCTGGACGACACGGAGGTGGCGCGCGTCGCCGCCGTGGCCGAGGGCAACCCGCTGCTGGCAGTGGAGAGCGCGCGGGCGGCGGAGAGCGGCGAGCACGGGCCGCCGGCGACGCTGCGGGCGAGCGTGCGCGCACAGCTCGCGACCCTGGACGACGACGCTCGCGACTTGGCGGAGCTGCTGGCAGTCGCCGGGCGGGAGCTCAACCGCCGTGAATGCTCCGCGGCCTGCGACGGCGACGCCGAGCCGGCCGAAGCGGCGACCGCGGCGGCGGAGTGCGGGCTGCTGAGCGCCGCGGAGGGACGGATCGGCTACCGCCACGGGCTGCTCCGCGAGGCGGTCTACGAGCAGCTGCCCGACCCGCGGCGGGCCTGGCTGCACGAGCGTCTGGCCGACGGCCTGGAGGCGTCGGCCGCGCCGGGCGCCGGGCTCCGCGACGCCGAGGTGGCCCGCCATCTGCTCCTGGCCGGGAACGGCCCACGCGCCGTCGAGCATCTGCGCCGCGCGGCCACCCACGCGCGCGGGCTCGCCTGTCTGCCCGAGGCAGCCGAATACCTGCGGCAGGCCGTCGAGATCGCCCCCGACGACGCCGATTCCTGGCTCGAGCTGGCCGAGATCGAGGCGTGGGGCGAGCGGAGCGAGGCGTCCGAGGAGGCGTTCGGGCGCGCGCTTGCGCTGCTCGATCCCGGGCCGGCCGAGCCGCGCGTCGACGCCTGGCTGCGGCGGGCGCGCTGGTTCCGCGGTCCCACCTGCTCCCCGACGAGCTCGCTCGCGTCGTACCAGCGGGCGCTCGAGCTGATGGACGCCGCCGGGCTGGACGCGCCGCGCGAGCGAGCCGAGGCGCTCGCCGGCTCCGCGTGGTGCCACGCGGCGGGCGGCGACCCGGGGCTGGTCGACTCGTTGCTCGTGCGCGTGCACGAACTGGTCGGCGACGAGCGCGAGGACGACATGCTCGTCCACGACATCGGCGCGGCCCGGCAGTTCGCGCTGATGCGGAGCGGGCGCTTCGAGGACTCGTACGCGCCCGGCATCGCCGCCGGCGAGGCCGCGCAGCGCGCCGGCAGGATGGACATGGCCTACGGGGCGTGGGGCAACATCGCCGTCGCGGCAGCCGCGGGCGGCGAGCTCGACCGCGCTCTGGAGTTCGCCGACCGGTCGCTGCACTCGGTGCACGGGACCTGCACGCCGATCGAGTGCGGGGTCCTCTCCGCCCGCTGCCAGATCCTGGCCCGCTCGGGCCGCCTGGACGAGGCGCACACGACCGCCGAGTCCGAGCTGGCCCTGGCCGACCAGCTCGACCGGCCCGACCTGGTCGGCGCGGCCCACTACGACCTGGGGCTGGTGGCGCTCGCCGCGAAGCGCTGGGACGAAGCGGCCGGGCTGATCGCTTCCGCGCTCGCGGGCGGCGGCCGGTTCAGCCGCCCGCTGGCCCGCCTGGCGCGCGCGGAGGCGCTGGCGCGCGCGGGCCGCGCCGACGAGGCCGAGGAGGAGCTGCGCGCCACCACGCTCGAGCCCGTCACCCCGGGCGACTTCCCCGCCACGCTGGTGGCACGCCTGACCCGCGTGCAGGGGCTGGTCGCGCTCGCCCGCGGGGACCGCGACCTGGCCGAACGACGCATGGGGGAAGCGGCAGCGGCCTGGCGTCGCCACGCCTCCCCCGCCCTCCACGGCGAGGCGTACATGGCCAACCTGGTCGACTTCGGCCGCGTCGTGATCACCGGCTTGGTCGAGCCGGTCTACGAGCTGCAAGCCGTCGAGGCCGATCTGGCGGCGCTGCGCGCTACGGTCGCCTGAGCCGTGCCCTCGTTCAGCGACAGCGCGACGACCACCGCCCCGCCCGAGGAGGTGTGGAAGGTCCTGTACGACCCGACGCGGATCCCCGAGTGGTGGGCCGATGTGGCGACCGCCGAGCCCGAGGACGGCAAGGTCACGATCTACGCGGACGGCTGGCCTGACTTCCCCATGCCGCAGGTGATGACGACGTCGCCGAAGGACCGCAGCGTGCAGTTCTCCTGCCAGGTGTCGGACCTGGACACGGTGTGGCGCCTGACCCCGCGCGACGACGGCGGCACCGATCTGAGCGTCGCCGTGACGATCCCCGAGAAGGAGGCCCACCGCCTCGGCCAGGTGCAGGACGAGGTGGGTCGCTCGATCCGCAGGCTCGCCGAGGTCGCTTGCCCGAGCTGATCGCAGTCACCGGCGCGACCGGCGAGATGGGCGGCCGGGTCGCGCGGAGGCTGGCGGACCGCGGCATCGCGCAGCGGCTGCTCGTGCGCGACGCGCGCCGCGCGCCGCGGCTCGACGGCGCGGAGGTCGCGGCGATCACGGGCTACGGCGACCGCGAGTCGATGCGCGCCGCGCTCGAGGGAGCCGGGACGCTGTTCTTCGTACCCGGCCGAGGAGGCTCCGGACCGCGTCGAGCAGCACAAGACCGTCGGTCGACGCCGCCGTCGACGCGGGCGTCGGGCGCATCGTCTACCTGTCGTTCCTGGCCGCGGCGCCCGACTCCACGTTCACGCTGGGCCGCCATCACTGGGCCACCGAGGAGCACATCCGCACGAAGGACGTCGCCTTCTCGTTCCCGCGGATGAGCATGTACATGGACTTCATCCCCATGTTCGCGGGACCACGACGGCGTGATCCGCGGCCCCGGCGGGCGACGGCCGCGTCGGCGCGGTGCTGCGCGACGACCTGGCCGACGTGATCGCCGCGGTGCTGGCCGACCCGGCGGCCCACGACGGCGCAAGCGTACGACGTGACCGGGCCCGAGTGCGTTCACGCTCGGCGGAGATGCCGAGCGCTGACCCGCTCGGCGGCCGGCCGGTCCGCTACGAGGAGGAGACGATCGAGGAGGCGTGGGCGTCACGGCGGACGACCGGCGCTCCGGACTGGGAGATCGAGGGCTGGATCACCTCGTACGTGGCGATCGCCTCGGGCGACCTCGACCTCGTTACGGACACCGTCCGTCGGATCGCCGGGCACGACCCGGTCAGCCTGGAGGAGTACCTCCGCGCGCGAGCAGCACCGCCGACCAGCCCTTGAGCGACAGCCGCCGGCGCTCGGTGAGCGGGGCGAACGCCGCGGCCACCTCGTCGGCCTCGTGGTCGAGCAGCCCGGAGAGGATCAGCGTCTCGCGGCGGCTCCTCGATCAGCTTCGCGACCTGGAGCAGCAGCGGCCGCATCAGGTTGGCGGCCACCGTGGCGACGGCGGGCGGCGGGTCGCGGCGCAGGTCGTAGCGGTCGACCCGGTCGAGCGCGACGCCGTTGTCGCGCGCGTTGCGCACGGTGGCCTCCACCGCCGCGCGGTCCGAGTCGAGCGCCGTGACCGGGGCGAAGCCGAGCTTGGCCGCGGCGATCGCCAGCACGCCCGACCCGCAGCCCAGGTCGGCGAACGAGCCGCGCGGCTCGACGTCGAGCAGCAACTCCAGGCACAGCCGCGTCGTCGGGTGCGTGCCGGTGCCGAACGCCTGCCCCGGGTCGATCACGAGCTCGTGGACGCCGGGCCGCACGGCGGGCTCCTCCCAGGGCGGGCGCACGTACAGGCGCCCGCCGAGGAGCAGCGGCGTGTGGAAGCGCTTCCAGCGCTCCGCCCAGTCGTCGGGCACCTCCTCCCCGCGCACGACGACGCGCACACCGCCGACGTCCGCCTCACCCTCGGGCAGCGACGGCAGCTCGCCGGGCGTGCCGTAGAGCGCGAACTCGACCCAGCCGTCGCCGTCGACCTGCTCGAACCCCTCGGGGGTCAGGTCGATCAGCGCGCCCATGACCTGCTCGGCGTCCGCGGCCGCCGCGCGGATCGACAGCCGGATCAAGGCAGCGGCCTCAGCCGAATGCCCGGCGGACGCGGCTGAACAGCGACTCGCGCTCGCCCTCGTCCTCCAGGTTGTGCGGGCCGAGCGTGCCGGCGAAGCGCTCGAGCAGCTCGCGCTGATCGTCGTTCAGGTTGCGCGGGATCAGCACGTTGACGAGCACCCGCTGGTCGCCGCGGCGGCCGCGGCGCAGCGACGGCATGCCGTGGCCGCGCAGCGTGAACACCGTGCCGGGCTGCGTGCCCGCGGGAATCGTCAGCTCCTCGTCGCCGTCGAGCGTCGGGACCGTGACGGTGGTGCCGAGCGCGGCGCCCGGCGCGGGCAGGTCGAGCACGTGGACCAGGTCGTTGCCGTCGCGCACGAAGCGCTCGTCCTCGGCGACGCGCACGAGCACGTACAGGTCGCCGGGCGGCCCGCCGCGCTCGCCGGCGTGGCCGCGGCCGGTCAGGCGGATGCGCTGCTCGTCGGCGATGCCCGCCGGGATGTCGACCGTCAGCTTCCGGGTGCGTGGCCTGGCGGCCGCGGCCGCGGCACACCGAGCAGGGCGTCTCCGGGATCTTGCCGTCGCCGCCGCACACGTCGCAGGCCTGGGTGCGGACGAGCTGCCCGAACGCGGTGCGCGAGACCGCGCGCAGCTGGCCGGCTCCGCCGCAGCGCTCGCAGGTGCGGATCGGCGTGCCCGGCTCGGCGCCGTTGCCGTGGCAGTGCTCGCACAGGTCGACGGCGTCGTACTCGACGTCGATCTGGGTGTCGGTCGCGGCGTCGGCCAGCGAGATCTCGACCGCGACCGCCACGTCGCCGCCCTGGACCGCTCCGCCGCCGCCGCCGCCGCCGAACACGTCGCCGCCGCCGAAGAACGCGTCGAAGATGTCGGAGAACGACCCGAAGCCCTGGAACGGCGACTCGAACCCGCGCGACGACAGGCCCTCGTGGCCGTAGCGGTCGTAGACCGAGCGCTTCTCGGCGTCGGAGAGGATCTCGTGCGCCTCGGCCAGCTCCTTGAACTTCTCCTCGGCGTCCGCGTCGTGGCGGTTGACGTCGGGGTGCAGCTCACGCGCCTTCGCGCGGAAGGCCTTCTTGATCTGCCGCTCGTCGGCGTCCCGCGGGACCCCGAGCACCTCGTAGGCGTCGCGCTTCATCCGTCGTACACGACGCCGACGACGCGGGACAGCTCGGCGGCCGCCTCACGCACCGCGACGATCGCCCCCGGGTAGTCCATCCGCACCGGGCCGAGCACGCTCACCGCGCCCAGGCTCCGCCCCGGGCAGGCCGTAGTGGGCCGCCACCACGCTCAGCGAGCGCAGCTCCGGCTGCTCGTTCTCGTGACCGATGCGCAGGTACACGCTCGAGTGGTCGACCGCCTCGCGCAGCACCGCGAGCAGCGCGACCCGGCGCCTCGAGCGCGCGCATGATCTCGTTGATCTGGGACAGGTCCTGGAGGCGCTCCTCGGACAGCAGCCGGGCGGTGCCCTCCACGTACAGCGTGTGCTCGGCGGTCGCCTCGAGCTCGGTGAACGCGGGCGCGAGCGTGGCCAGGAAGTCGCGCTCCGCCGCGCCCAGGCCGTCGGCCGACAGCCGGCCGTGCAGCATGCGCGCGCCGAGGCCCATGCCCACGAGCTGGTCGTTCAGGTACTCGCCCGCCCACTTGACCAGGCCGGGGTCGACGGGCTCCTCGTAGGTGACCACGCGCTTCGTCACGCCGCCGGTCGAGGTGATCACGACGACCATCGCCACCTGCGGCTGGAGCAGCAGGACCTCGACGTGCTTGATCGTCGTCGTGCCGAGCGGCGGCGCCGACACCATCGCCAGCAGGTTCGTCACCTGCGAGAGCTGCTCGGTCGTCGTGCGCATCGCCTCGTCGAGCTCGCGCCGGACGACCTCCGCCTTCACCTTCGGCTGGGCGGCGGGCAGGTTGCCCTCGGTCATCAGCTCGTCGACGTAGTGCCGGTAGCCCCGGTCGGTCGGGACCCGTCCGGCGGAGGTGTGCGGGTGCGCGAGCAGGCCGAGCTCCTCGAGCCGCGCGAGCTCGGCGCGGATCGTGGACGGCCCCCACTCGCCGCCGGTCTGCTCCGCGAGCCAGCGCGACCCGACCGGCTGGCCGAGCTCCACATGACCCTCTACGACGGTGCGCAGCAGGATGGTCTGCCGTGGCGTGATTTGCACGTGGTCAAGGTTAGTCGCGTAGCTTTCCGTGGCGTGGCAACCGCGCTGACCCTGTCGGAGCTGGTGCTCCAGGGCGAGCGGGACGATCATCCCCACTCCCCGAGCGACCACCCCGCGGCCAACATGCTGGAGTGGCTCGGCCTCACCGTCGGTGAGATGCCGTACCTGATCTCGGCCGCCCGCACCGTCGACGACATCAACTGGCGATCGACCGCGCCGAACGCGGCGGCGATGCACCTGGGCCTGATCGACGCCCTGGGCCAGCAGATCGCGATCTCGGCCGCTCTCCTCCACCACGCGCTGCTCGCCCACTACCGGGCCCACCCGGCGCTCGGCAGCGGCGACCAGGCCCTGGAGGACGTCGACTTCCTGTCCCACGCGCTGGTCGAGGACCACCCGCCGCTGTGGCGCCGGTCCGAGCTGATGCAGGGCGGCTACGTGACCGCGCTGGCCGCGGCCGTGCAGGCGTCCGGGCGGTTGTGCGACGCGCGCGTCGACGAGGCCAACGGGGTGTCGGGGATCACGCCGGACACCGCGGCCGGCGTGGTGGGCGACGCGCTGGGCCGCGCGCTGGCCACGCTGCTCGGCCACGCCCGGCTGAACGCGCGCGACCGCGAGGTCGTCGAGCAGCGCGCGATCTGACAGCGGATGGCGATCAGCGAGTCACTCGGCGCTCCCGCGACGGTCGACGTGCCCGCCGGGACGATCGACTTCCGCCGGCGGGGCGACGGGCCACCCGTGGTGTTCGTCCACGGCGTCGGCGTGAACGGCGACCTGTGGCGCCACGTCGTGCCGGGCATCGCGGACGCGGGCTACAGCTGCATCGCGCCGGACTGGCCGTTCGGCGGCCACTCCACTCCCCTGCGCCCCGACGCCGACATGTCGCTGCCCGGCCTGGCCCGCATCGTGGCCGACCTGATCGAGGCGCTCGACCTGCGCGACGTGACGGTGGTGGCCAACGACACCGGCGGCGCGGTCACCCAGTGGCTGGTCGGCCACCACGCCGAGCGCATCGAGCGGCTCGTGCTGACCTCGTGTGACGCGTTCCAGAAGTTCCCGCCCGCGCCGCAGCTCTACCTGAAGCCGGCCGCCCGCCTGGGAGTGCTCGGGGCGGTGGCCTGGGCGGTGCAGTTCAAGGCGATCCAGCGGACGCCGACCGCCTACGGGTGGACGACGAAGAAGGCGATCGACCCGGCCGTGATGCGTTCGTACACGACCGGCATCCGCCGCGTACCGGGCGTCCGCCGCGACCTGGAGCGGCTCCTGCTCGCGGTCGACACGCGGTTCACGTACGAGGCCGCCGACGCGCTGCCGACGTTCGACCGGCCCGCGCTCGTCGTGTGGGCGGCGGACGACAAGCTGTTCCCGCGAGCGCACGGGAAGCGGATCGCCGAGCTGCTGCCCCGGGGGCGCTTCGAGCTGGTCGAGGACAGCCGCACGTTCATTCCGGAGGAGCAGCCCGAGCGGCTGACCTGGATGATCCGCGACTTCCTGGCCGCGCATGCCTGACGCCCCCGACCTGCCCGCCACGCTCGCGACCCTGATCGATGCCGGGCGCTCCGTCGCGAGCGAGGCCCCGTCCGCGAAGGTCACGCTCGCCCGGCTCGACGGCCTGGTGCGGCCCGGGCTGCTGCCCGCCGAGCTGCGCGACCCCGTCACCGTGGCGATCGGCCGCGCGCTGGAGGCGACCGCGCGGCCGCTCGGGGCCGGCGACGTCGAGAAGGCGCTGAGGGCCGCCTGGGGCAGCCCGCCGTCCAGCGTGCTCGACGAAATCGACCTCGACTCCCCGGTGGCGGTACGGCCTCACACGCAGACCCACCGGGCCGTGCTCGACGGCGAGCCCGTGGCGGTCAAGCTCGTCCGCCCCCGGGTCGCCGCCGGCGCGCGCGCCGACCTGGTGCTGCTCGACGCGCTGGCCCGGCCGGTGGGATCGGCCTTCCCCGCCCTCGACGTTGGGCCCGCGCTGGGCGAGGTCCGCGAGCGGGTGATGGACGAGCTCGACTTCGAGCACGAGGGCGAGGTCCACCGCCGCGTCGCTCGCGGGCTGCGGCGGGTCGACGGCGTCGAGGTCGCGCGCGTGGACGGCGAGCTGACCACGCACGAGGTGCACGTGTCCGCCTGGCTCGACGGCCCGACGCTGGCCGACGGCGCGCCCGGCGACCCGGCTGCGGTCGCGCGGTCGCTGGTCCGCGTGTTCGCCGGCGCCCCGCGGGCCATCGGGCTGGTGCTGGCCAACCCGCGGCCGAACGACGTGGTGCTCCTGCCCGGCGGCGGCATCGGGTTGATCGGCCCTGGGGCCGCCCGGGCCGTTCCCGCGCGACCGGGTCGACGCCTGGATCGGGGCGCTCGAGGCGCTGGGGCGGCGAGACCCCCGCGGGTTCGCGCAGCGGATCTCCGGCGAGGGCCTGCTGGCCGAGGACGACGGGCTGCGGGCCTACGAGCACGTCGAGGCGACGCTCGGCCCGCTGCTCATGTCGGGGCCGGCCAGGATCGACGACGCGGCGCTGGCTGCGGCGGGCGACCGGGCGTTCGCGCGGCTGGGCGACCTGGTCGACCTGGCCGGGCGCGCGACCCCGGACCCCGCCGACCTGTGGCCGCTGCGGATGCTCGCCCAGCTGGCGGCGACGCTGGCGCCGCTCGGCGCCGAGGAGGACTGGCTGCAGCTCGGCATCGCCGCGCTGCGCGACGGCTGGCGCTAGTGCGCTCTAGGCGGCGAGCAGGATCCAGATCGCCACGAGCAGGCAGACCACGCTCAGCGCGACGAGGGCGGCGAAGCGCAGGGCCAGCAGCTCGTCGTGGGAGCGCTCGGCGCTCAGCCAGCCGAGCGCCCGCGGGCCCCGGCGGCGGACGGCCTCGGCCACTCCGGCGACGTGAGGCCGCTCCGCGCGGGCGGCGTCGCGGGAGAGCCGCGCGTGGTCGCGTTCGCGGCGGGTCGACCGGAGGCGGGAGAGGGCGTCGTCGCGCTCGGTCGTCGCGGACTCCCGCTCGTGGCGTGCGGCCCGCGCGGACGCGCGCAGCTCGTCGCGCTCCGCCGTCACCTGTTCCAGGGCGCGCGCACTCGTCTGCACCTCGCGCTCCACGGCAGCCAGGGCGCCGGCCGCCTCGTAGCGCTGCCGGGTGGCCTCCTCGGCCTGGCCCAGCGCGGCGTCGCGCGCGGCGATGGCCGCGTCGCGCTGCTTGCGAAGGTCCGCCTCGCGCTCGCCGTCGGCCACCCTCTCGTCGAGGCCCTCGGTGCGCAGGCGGTCGCGCTCGGCCACCGCGGCGGCCAGGTCGGCCTGCACGGCGGCGAGATCGGCCCGCACGCTCTCGAGCTCCTCGCGCAGGGCCGCGCCGTCGTCGTGGTCAGGCTCCGGCTCGCGCACCTGCGTGACGTCGGCAGCGGCGGCCAGATCGGCCTGTGCGGAGCGGAGCTGCTCCTGGAGCTCGCGCACCGTCCGTTCCTTCTGGCCGAGCGCCCGCTTGAGCGCGGTCACCTCCGCGGCCATCTCGCCGCGGGCGCGCTCGGCGTCGGCCAGCTTGCGTTCGTGGGCGTCGTCGCGGGTCCGCCGGGCGGGCTGCACCACGCCGGCCGCCGCCGCGGCCAGCCGCTTGGGCGATGCCTTCCCGGGAGGGCCGCCGCCCGGCTTGGGCAGCTCGAAGGTCATGTCGGATCCGACCGCCAGCTCGGCCGCCACGTCGCCGCGGTCGCCCTCCCAGGCGAACGCGGCCAGCCAGTCCTCGCCGTCGAGGGCGGCCCAGGGCTTGTGCTCCATGAGCGCCAGCAGGCGGCGCGACGTGCCGTCGACCTGCACGTCGAGGGTCGGGCGTATGAACCGCCGGCCGCGCAGGCCGAACCAGCGGCCTTCCAGCTCCAGGCGGTCGTCCGCGGCCCATTCGAACCGCTCGACCTCGAACGTCACGCTCACAGGATGTAATTGGCCCCCAGGGGCCAAAAGGAAACCCGCCGGTTTACTCAGACCTCTACTTCGGCCCGCGCGTTGCGGATGATCTGGTTGCCGTCCTGCTCGGCCACGGTGTCGATGACGGCGCGCCCCTCGTCCTCCTCGACCACCGTCCCAGTGACCGTGATCTCCTGCTCGGGGAAGCCCATGCCGCGGAACTGAACGGACAGCCGCTTGAGCTTGGTCGCGCCGCCCGCGGCCTCGCCGCTCGCGCGCGCGACCTGGGCCATCGTGTAGAGCCCGTGCAGGATGTTCCCGGGCAGCCCGACCTGCTTCGCGAACTCCGGGTCGATGTGGATCGGGTTGTAGTCGCCCGACGCGCCCGCGTATCGGTGCGGCAGGTACTTGTCCGGGGTGACCTTGAGCTCGGGGATCTGGTCGCCTTGCTTCACGTCAGCCTCCTCGGACGATGTTGGTCCAGGTCGCGCGGCAGACCTCCCGCCCGTCCTGGTTGGTCGACACGGTCTCGAAGACGAAGAACTTCTTGCCGTCGTCCTTCTCCGAGTAGTCCTTGAACTCGTTGACCGTGGTGATCACGTCGCCGGAGCAGACAGGGTCGCCCCAGGCGAACTCCTGTCCGCCGTGGACCATCAACGCGAAGTTCATGCCGATCTCCGGGTCGAAGATCGCGGGCCCCATGGCCCCCGCCGAGTAGACGACCGCGAACATCGGCGGCGCGACGACGTCCCGGAACCCGGCGGCCTGCGCGGCCTCGCGGTCGTGATGGACGGGGTCGGTCTCCCCGACCGCGTTCGCGTACTCGCGGATCTTCTCCCGGCCGACCTCGTACTCAAAGGCCGGGAACTTCTTGCCGATCGCCTGGTGGGCCAACGCCGGTGCTCCTCCTCGGGGTCTGCGGCCGGGCAGTCTAATGAGGTGACTTTGCGTCCCCGTTTCGAGGGGAGTCCGACGCGCCAGGGTTCGGTAACCGGGTTGTGCGCGCGCTGCCGACGTGCCTACCGTTCCGCGGTCGTCGACGTGGGGGGAGTTGTTGGAGGAGTACAGGGAGGGCCTGCGGCGGGGCTATGAGGCCTTCGGGCAAGGCGATGTGGAGGGGGCGATCGAGCTCTTCTCCAGAGACATCCGCTGGCAGGGGCCGGACGCGCGCGGGCTGCCGGACTCGGGCACGTTCCACGGCAAGGCCGAGGTCAGCTGGATGCTCAAGGAGTTGCGCCGGACCTTCGGCGAGGGCCTGCGGGTCACGCCCGACGAGTTCATCGTGGACGGCTCGACGATCGTGGTGGTCGGCCGCCTCGAGGCCGCGCCGAGAGGCGTTCCGCTGCGCGTGCCCTGGGTGCACATCTGGCGCTTCGAGGACCGCACCGTCGCCCACGTCCAGGCGCTGACCGACACCGCCCTGGTGCGAGACGCGCTCACCGACTGAGCGGCAACGCGCCTAGGACATCCGTCCAGGCAATGGGAAAGCGCAGTCTCCGATGGGAATATCCCCCTCGGCAGGGACCCATGGGCCCAACCCTCCTCATCGCCCTCACGGCCTGGATAGGTCTGAACGCCGCGGTTGTCGCCGCGGTGCTTCGCCGTGGTCACGAGCCCGCGGACGGCCGGCTGCCGGGCTGGCGCCGGCGCTGCTGGGCCGCGCCCGTCGACGGCTACGGATCACTGCTCCTGTCGCGGCTCGTCGTCCAGGCGTCCCGCGTGACCGGCGCGCCCACCGCCTGCCTGCTGGTGCGCGGGCAGACCGACCCGGACGCTCTCGTGCCGGTCGCCGCCCACGGGCTCGACGAGGAGCTGATCGGTCGGCGGATCGACTCCGGCGAGCCGGGCTGGCGGATAGAGCTGACGGCCCCGCGGCGGCCCCACGACGGAAGGCGTCGCCGTGCCGGTCCCCGACAGCGCCGGCGGAGAACGCGGCTACCTGTGGGTGGACACCCCGCTGGGCGATCGCCAGACGCGCCTGCTGGCCGAGCTGGCCGAGCTCTGTGGCCACGCGCTCGACGACCTGCGCGAGCTGGCCGGCGGAGCCGGGGTCGACGATGCGATCGGGCGCGCCCTGGCCCGGGTCGCGGGCCACGACGACCCGGCCGCCGCGGCAAGGCACGCCGCGCTGGCCCGCGCCGTCGGCGCCCGGCTGGGGCTGGACGCCGCGGCGCTGATCGAGCTCGACATCGCCGCGCGGGTGCAGCACGCGGTGCGGATAGCCCCGGCGAACGCCGTCGGCGATCAGGCGGGCCTCGAGGCCGTCACCGTCGTGCTGCGGTTCGCCCGCGAGCGCTGGGACGGCGGCGGGCCCCACGGGCTCCGCGGCGAGCGCATCCCGCTGGGCAGCCGCATACTCGCGGCCTGCGGGAGCGCCGGCGTCCCGTTCGACGACACGCTGCGCGCGATCCAGGGCGCCAGCGGGAGCCGCTTCGACCCGGCGGTCGTCACCGCGCTGTCGCAGGAGCTGCTCGGGCCGTTGCCGGAGCTCGACCCCGCGATCGAGCAATGGGCCGACGGCGACCGGATGTTCGCTGTCTGAGGAGCCGCGCTACGCGCCGGTGGTGGCGAAGAGGCGCGGGTCGTTCGTGGTGATGCCGCTGACCTCGAGCGACTCGAGCCGCTCGAGGATCGGTCGCGAGTCGACCGTCCAGCAGTAGATGTCGCCGCCGCGCTCGCGCACGGCGTCCACCAGCGCCTGTCCGACCAGCTTGTGGTTGGCCATCAGCGCGTCGAAGCGGCCGCCCGCGATCGCGTCCAGGACCGCGCGTCGCCAGTTCTGCCAGTGCTGCGAGTGGCGCGCCAGCCGGCCGCCGACCGAGATGCCGGTCTGGACCCGGGCGTCCAGCTCCTTGAAGCGGTCGAGAACGGTGACGGCCCGGGACGAGACGAGCGCCCGGTCCTCCAGCCCGTAGCGGTGAAGCCTCTCGAGGATCGCGTCCTCACAGCCGGCGCTCTTGACGTCGACGTTGAGCTCGACGTCCGCGAAGCGGGGCTGGCGCAGGTGCGCGAGCGCCTCGTCGAGCGTCGGGCAGTCGCGGAGGATCGAGTCGAGCGGGCCGTGGGCCAGGACCAGGTCGCCCTGCGCGGCGCGAACGTCGAACTCGATCATGTCGACGCCGATGTCGACGGCGGCGTCGAAGGAAGCCAGCGTGTTACCGCGGACTACAGCCCCTGCGCCTCCATGCCCGACTCGCTTCACCAGCCGCTCGCCCATCTCAGCCTCCGTTGCCTTACTGAGCTGGCCCGTTATGTACCCCTGTGGGGAGCCGTTCAGTCGGCCCCAGCCCAGTAATCGGCCGGTAGGCGCAAAGAACGCAGCTCCGCACGCGAGGCGGAGGTCCCCGGGGGCGTTCCCGGGAGGTCAGGCCGCGTCGGCCAGGCGGCGCTTCTCCGTGCGCGCGACCAGCTCGTAGTCGCGTGCGCACGAGCCGCGCTTGAGCGACAGCGGCACGACCGGGCGCGACAGCCGGTGGCTGCGCACGAGCGCCTGGTAGGCGGCCTCGTGGGCGGCCGACCAGGAGATGCCGTACAACCGCCGGACGCGCCGGGGCAGCGATCCCGTCACGGCCAGGTTCACGGCGGGGAGCGCCGCGCGGCGGGCGGCGGGGAGCGGAAGGTCGAAGGCCACGCGGCGGCCCAGCTCGCGCGCCTCGTCGGTCACGTGGAGGTCACGGCTGGCCGTCCGCTCGCGCATGTAGTCGCGGAACTCCGTGAAGGTCGCCGGGGCGTGGCGGCGGTCCAGGCCGAACAGCTCGCCGACGACCAGGTAGTCGGCCCAGAAGCGCTCCGACTCGTCGTCGGTCAGCTCGCCCACGAACACGCGGTGGAGCACGAGCGCGGAGTCGGCCAGGCAGGCGAGGATCCACAGCAGGAACTCGGGCTGGGTGGCGGCGTAGGGCGTGCCCGCGGGATGGCGGCCGGCGGCGCGGTCGGTCGTGCCCTGCACGCGCGAATGCATCCTCTGCACCGCGCGCGTGACGCGGTCGGCGTCGGCGCGGGTGCCGAAGTAGACGGTCTCCATGAGCTTCGCCGTGCGGGCCAGCCGCTGGAACGGGGCGGGCGTGCCGTCGGTCGATGCGAGCAGCCCGGTGAACGCGACCGGGTGGGTGGCCTGCATGAGCAGGGAGCGCTGCCCGTAGAGCAGGCCGACCGCTCGCTCCTCGTGCACGCGCCGGAGCACCGATTCGCCGGACGGGAAGTAGCCCGAGTCCCGCACGTGGCGCATGGTACCTACGCGCCAGGCCGTAAGCGGCGGGGGCTATCGTCGCCCGCGTGTCCCGGCTGCGACCGTACCTGGAGGACGAGCGCTCCTGGCGCCGCGTCGTGTTCGCGGTGGCCGGGGTCGCCCTGCTGATCCGGCTGGCGATCGCCGCGGTCACCGGGGGCGGCAACGACCTGAAGATCTACTACGCGTTCTCGTCGCTCGTGGTGAGCGGCGGCAACCCCTATTCGCCGCCCGAGGGGTTCGGCCAGCCGGAGCGGCTGTCGGACAACCTGCCCGTCGAGTTCCTGCTGTTCGCGGGGCTGCTCGAGATCGAGAACTCGAAGTACATGCTGCGCGCGCTGTTCGCGCTGGCCGACACCGGGGTGATCCTGCTGATCGGCCTGAAGTACCCGCGCGCGATCCCGTGGCGGGCCGCGCTTATCGGCTTCTATGCGTTCAACCCGCTGGTGCTGGGCTCGTGGACGGCCACCGCGGAGGACAAGACGATCCTGTTCCTGCTGTTCGTCGCGCTGCTGTGGTCGCTCGAGGTCGGCCGCACCGTGACGGGCTGGGTCGCCGCGACCGCGATGGGGGTGCTGAAGGGCGTGTCGCTCGTGTTCGTGCCGTTCCTGGCCTGGCAGTCGTGGCGCGACCGCGGGCTGCGGGTCGCCGCGCTGTGCGTCGGCGGGTTCGCCGCGCTGATGATGCTCGCGCACCTGCCCTGGTGGCCCGACGCGTTCGAGGTGTACGACCGCCGCAGCGGCCACATCGAGTTCCGCGAGCCGGCCCACGCGGCGTTCACGCAGCTGCTCGATCGCGCCGGCCTCTACGACCCCGCGATCGTCAAGGCCGGCGTGCCGCTGATGCTGGTGGCGGCGTTCGGCGCGTACGTCGTGCGCTGGATCGACGTGCGGGAGGGGATCGTGCTCGCGTCGTTCGCGACGCTCGTGCTGCAGCCCGACCACGCATACACGCGCGCGCTGCTGGCGGCGCTGCCGTTCCTGTTCCTGATCGACCTGACCGCGCGCCGCTGGGCGGTGATGTGGATCGTCTCCACGATCGCCTCCGCGGGCATCTACCTGCAGCAGGAGCGGGGCGAGCTGGGCGGCTACGGGTCGATCGCCCACGTGGCGGTGGCCAACGCGTTCCTCGTGCTGGTGCTGGCGTACTACGTGCGCGACAAGGCGGCGGGGCGGGTCAGCGCACCGGCCGCGTCGCGCGGAGGTAGGCCTCCGCTCCGTCGAACCCTTCCTGCGTGAGCGCTCCCGCGGCCACCAGGCCGCGCAGGTGCTCGAGCATCACGCGCGGGTCGTCGCCGTTCGGGATCGTGGGGAAGTTCATCGGCGGCGGCGGCTGGGCGGGCCGGTCCCAGAGGATCCGCCAGGCGTTCGTGCCGCTGCCGTTGATGTACTGGGCGGCCAGGAACATGCCCGGCGCCACGACGGTGCCCGCGGGGATGTCCGTGTCGACGTAGGTGGGCAGCGGCGCCTGCCAGGGCGACTCCACGCCCGTGAAGACCCGCACGTGGATGCGCGCGCGGCCGAAGTGCCCCCGGCCGATCGACTCGACCAGCACGACGTGCTCGGGATGGCGGGCGCTGTTCACCGCTCGGAGGACGTCCCGGAGCCCCATGGCGCGAAGCTAGCTCACGTCCCGGGTCATCGCCACCTGCGTCCCGACGCCCGCGGCGGCGGCCCGGGAGAGCACCAGCGCGGCGGCGGCCGTGTCCTGCACGGCCACGCCGACCGACTTGTAGAGCGTGATCTGGCCGGGCGACGAGCGGCCGGGCCGCGTGCCGTCCACGAGCTCGCCGATCTCCGCGCGGATGTGGTCGGCGGTGATCAGGCCGGCGTCGATCGGCTGCATCAGGTCGTTGCTGCCGGCCGGCATCGGGGCCAGCACCGCGGCGCGGGACTCGACGACCACGTAGGCGTCGGCGACGGTCGCGTCGTCGACCTCGCGCCCGGTCGGGGAGAAGCCGACCGACGTGACGTGCGTGCCGGGGTCGAGCCACTCGCGCCGGACCACCGGCTCGGTCGCGTGGGTGGTGGCGCACACCACGTCGGCCCCGCGCATCGCGTCGGCGTACGACGCTGCGGCCCGCGCGGGCAGCCCCTGCGCGTTCAGCTCGGCGGCGAGCCGCTCCGCCCGCTCCGGACTGCGCCCTGCCACCCGGACCTCGTCGAACTCGCGGACCAGCGGGACGGTCCGCGCGTGCGAGCGGGCCTGGACGCCGGTGCCGAGGATCGCCAGCACGCGTGCGTCCTCACGGGCCAGCAGCCGGGTGGAGAGAGCGGAGCCCGCGGCGGTGCGGAGCGCGGTGATCGCGGTGCCGTCCAGGATGGCCTGCGGCTCGCCGGTGTCCGGGTCGAACGCGGCGATCAGCGCCTGGTGGGTCGGAAGCGGGCCGCCGGCGTTCTGCGGGAACAGCGAGACGAGCTTCGCGGTCAGCGCCCCCAGGCCCGGGACGCTGCCCGGCATCGCGGCCAGGAAGCCTTCGCGTTCCGGCACGAGCGCGGCGACGCGGTTGGGCATCGACGCGCGGCCCGCGCTCAGGTCGGCCATCGCCGTGGCGAGCGCGTCGATCAACTCGGCGGGATCGAGCAGCGACTCGACGTCGCTCTGCGAGAGGAACAGCACCGAGCGCATTCTGCTGCGCACGCGCCCGGCGTGGTCAACGCGCCGTCAGCCGGGTGACGTGAAGCCCAGGATCAGCTGCGCCGCCTCCACCGGGACGTCGAGCTGCGGGCAGTGCCCGACCCCGTCGAGCTCGACCCAGTCGGCCTGCGGCAGCCAGTCGTGGCGGAAGCGCGCGGCCGCCGCGGGCCAGGGCAGCAGGCGATCCTCGGTCCCCCAGATCATGCGCACGGGGCAGTCGATCTTCCCGGCCTCGAGCGGCCAGTGGTGCTCCAACGCGTGATCGAGCAGCGCGGGGCCCGCCACGCAGCCGGCCGCCGCCCGCATCTGGTGCGCGAGCAGCTCGGCCGGGATGTGCTCGTAGTTGACGGTCAGGTACCGCGTGGCCGCGCGCCGGCCCTGGGGCGAGGTCACGAGCGCATCGGCGTGCGCGGCCGCTATCCGCGCGGCGCGCAGGACCGTGGCCTGGAAGCGGAGCAGCTCCTTGTAGGTCTCGTCGGTGGCCGCCCAGCCGCCGCCGGGGGCGAGCGCGACGACCGTGTCCGCGCGGCCGCGCGTGGCCAGCTGCAGCGCGACGTAGCCGCCGAGCGAGTTGCCCGCCAGGTGCGCGGTCGCGAAGCCCGCCTCGTCCATGGCGCGCTCGACCGCCGCCGTCAGGGCGGCGCCGCTGACGTCCCCATCGATCGGAGGGCCGCCCGCGTGCCCCGCGAGCGTCAGCGCCAGGACGTCGTGGCGCCGCTCGAGGGCCGGCAGCACGAGCTCCCACGACCGCCACGTCTCCGCGAACCCGTGCAGGAGGACCAGCGGCGGGCCGGATCCGCCGCGGTGGAACGGGGTGAACGTGGAGGGCGGCACGCCGCGGACGCTAGCCGCGGCTGCCGCCCGCCCCTACCGCCGCCGCGGGTCGCGCACCGTGGTGTGCGGGCGGCCCTTCTTGCAGCCGCGGTAGCGGCGCACGCTGACCGTCTGCTTGCCGTCCTTGTGGGTGGCGACCACCTTCAGCGTGAACACGCGGTTCTTCGGCAGCCGCTTGACCGTGATCCTGCGCACCGCCTTGCCGTTCCTCGACTTCACCGCCGCCTTGCGCTTGCCGTTCACGTACGCCACGGCCTTGACGATCCGGCCGCGCTTGGGCTGGTGGATCCGGAACGCGAACTTGCGCGTGTCGACGCAGCCCGCGGGCGTGCCCTGGTTCGGGACGCTCGCCGGCTCGCCGGCCAGCTCGGCCGCCGTGCACGCGCGCTGCGGCGCGGGCTGCGGGAAGGCCGGGTCGGTCGCGTCCTTGATCGTCGCGGCGTCCACGGTGAACGGCGCGTCCTTCTTGTAGCTCTCCAGGAACGTCGACGGGTCGCCCTGGATCGTGTCCGGTCGCGCGCAGCCCCGGTACGGGATCGTGATCGACGCGCTCTTGACGGTCACGGTCTGGCCGGTCGGAGTGTGCGCCCACCACTCGGCGTGCGACGACGAGATCAGCACGCCCAGGCGGTGCCCTGCGGGCAGCTGCCAGTCGTTGCCGTACAGGTCGAAGGCGAAGCGGCCGCCGGAGCCCCGCACCAGGTAGGTGCCCCGGCTGATCAGCGTCGCCTCTCCCTTCTCGTCGACGTCGTAGACGCCGGCGGTCAGGTTCGCGTCCGGCGCCTGCGTGGCGACGTCGACGGTCAGGCGCGGCACGCCGGCGAACGTCGCGTGGCTCGAGAACGCGGGCGAGAACGTCCAGATCCCCTGGCCGGTCGGCCCGGGCGGGGACGTGTCGTTGGTCCCGTTGTTGGTCGTGTCGTCCGTGTAGGTGCCGGGCTTCAGCGTCGCGGTCGCGTTGAACGAGTCGAGCGGCGGCCAGTGCGGCTCGCTGCGCCACTTGCCGTCACTCGACTCGACCGCGATCGGCGGGTCCTTCTCCGTCGGCGCGTCGGCGGAGGACTTCCCGGCGACGTAGCGGTCGAAGAAGCGCATCGACTCGTCGAACCAGCCCTGACGGCCCATCTTGAGCCGGCCTTCCTCGTTCTTGTCGTTGCCGCGCACGTGCTCCCACTGGCCGAACCACGCCCGCTTCGGCCCCGCGACGTTGTTCCAGAAGTCGAACGCGCCGTCGGGCTTCGTGTTGTTCTCGATGAAGCCCTGGGTCAGGAACAGCGGCGTCTTCTTGCCCTTGGCCGGCGCGATCAGGTCGCGCTGCTTCCAGTAGGCCGAGTCGTGGTTCGGGTCCTGCTGGTCGGCGAAGTTCTGCGCGGGACAGCCGGGCCGCGACGTGTCGTTCAGCGACTCGAAGTTGTAGGCCAGCTCGTCGCTGGCGGTGCCGGGCGTGCCCGCGATCGCGTTGTAGAGGTTCGGCGTCAGCAGCGAGTTCGAGAACCGGACGCGGTTCATGTACAGGTAGCGGTAGAGGTCGTAGACGGGCTCCTGAGCGATCACCGCGGCCAGGCCCTTCGGCTCGCGCAGCAGGCCGACCAGTCCGGTCACTCCGTCGTAGGACTTGCCGTACATCCCGACCTTGCCGGTCGACCACGGCTGGCCGGCGGCCCACTCGACGGCGGCGATCACGTCGCTCTGCTCGCCGGGCCCGCCCCAGTCCAGGCAGCCGCTCGACCCGCCGAACCCGCGCAGGTCGACCTGCACCCAGGTGTAGCCCTTCTCGAACACCTTCGCGCCGTTGATGAAGTCGTAGAAGCGGTCCGACGGCCCGCCGCTGACCGGGTCGAACGGCGACGTCCTCGACCGGGCCGAGCACGCCGGTCTGGCCGGAGTGGTTGAAGTACGGGCCGATCGACAGGATCACCGGCGTCTTCGCGTCGGCCGGCAGCCCCTTGGGCCGCAGGATGTCGGCATGCAGGCGGGCTCCGCCGTCGGCGGAGTCGAAGTAGGCCTGGCTCCAGTCCGAGCCGGGCGGCGGCTCCGCCGCGAAGGCCGATGGGACGAAGGCGCACAGCAGCGCCGCGGTCAGAACGACAGCACGTAGAAACATCGAGTCAGCACCCCTGCCGAGACAAAGTGGACCCGGCAGGTTACCGAAGTTGGGCCGACGTGCCGTCGGTTACTGAGGGCCGATCAACCGGTCGACGACCCAGCGCGTCTCCGCGACGAGCCGGTCCGGCGGATAGCGCTCGGGGTCCCGCAGGAGCAGCCGCACCGCCTCGTCGGCCATCGTCGAGAGCATCAGCGCCGTCAGCTCGGGATCGGGCCCGCCCGATCCGGCCTGGAACAGCGGCGCGACGGCCTGGGCCAGCTGGGCGACGACCTGCTCGCGGCCCTCGGCGATCCGCTCGCGCATGCTCGCGGGCGCCCCCTCGGGGGGCATCAGCACGAGCTTCCAGCGCGCCGGCTCGGCCTGGGCGGCGCGCAGGTATGCCTCCTGCGCGGCCACGAGCAGCTCGCGCGGGTCGCCTGAGGCCAGGTCCCGCGGCAGCAGCTCGTCGAGCTGGGCGAGCGCCCGGTCGCCCTCGCGCTCGACCAGCGCCTCGAGCAGGCCGGGCAGGTCGCGGAAGTGCCCGTAGACGATCGGGCGGGTGATCCCCGCCTCCCGCGCCACCGCCTCGATCGACACCGCGTGGAAGCCGTGCCGGTCGACGATCGCCTTGGTGACGTCCAGGAGCTGCTCGCGCCGGTCGGCGGCGGACATGCGGCTCGGGGTGGCTGTGCGCGAAGTCACGGTACGGTCAGGTTACAGATGTGTAAGTTACGGGGACGTAAGCGGTAGCGGCGTAGCTATTCAGGGGAGTGAGACGGTGCCCGAGTCAGTCGACATTGCCATCGTCGGGAGCGGATTCTCCGGCCTCGGCATGGCCATCCAGCTCCAGCGCCAGGGGCGCGACGACTTCGTCGTGCTCGAGCGCGCCGAGGAGGTCGGCGGCACCTGGTGGGCAAACACCTACCCGGGCTGTGCCTGCGACGTCCCCTCCCATCTGTACTCGTTCTCGTTCGCCCCAAACCCGGAGTGGACCGAGACGTACTCGAAGCAGCCGGAGATCCGCGACTACCTGATCCGCTGCGCCGACCAGTTCGGCGTCCGCGACAAGGTCCGGACGGGCAACGAGCTGACCGACGCGAAGTGGGACCCCGAGGCTCAGCGCTGGCAGATCGAGACGACCGGCGGCACCTACGACGCCCGCGTCCTCGTGCTGGCCGCGGGCGCGCTGTTCGAGCCGAAGATCCCAGACTTCCCCGGCGTGGACTCGTTCGAGGGCGAGAAGTGGCACTCCGCCCGCTGGAATCACGACTACGACCTGAAGGGCAAGCGCGTCGTGTCGATCGGCACCGGCGCGTCCGCCATCCAGCTCGTCCCGGCGATCCAGCCCGAAGTCGACCAGCTCCACGTCGTGCAGCGCACGCCGCCGTGGGTCTTCCCCCACTCCGGCCGCCCGACGACGCGCTTCGAGCGCGCCGTCTACAAGCGCTTCCCGGCGCTCCAGAAGCTGGTGCGCGGAGCCGTGTACGCGCAGCGCGAAACGTTCGTCCTCGGCTTCGTCAAGAACCCGAAGATCATGAAGATCGCCGAGAAGATCGCACGGGCGAAGATGCGCAAGGAGCTGGGCGATCGCCAGGACCTGATCGAGAAGGTCACGCCCGACTACACGATCGGCTGCAAGCGGATCCTGCCGTCGAACAAGTGGTACGGCGCGCTCGCCAAGGACAACGTCGAGCTCGTCACCGAGGGGATCAAGGAGATCACGCCGAACAGCGTGGTGTTCGAGGACGGATCGGAGCGCGAGGCCGACGCGATCATCTTCTCGACGGGCTTCGCGGTGACCGAGATGCCGGCGTCGAAGCTCGTGCGCGACGGCGACGGGCAGACGCTCCGCGAGAACTGGAACGGGTCGCCACAGGCCCACAAGGGCACGGCGGTCGAGGGGTTCCCCAACCTGTTCATCATGCTCGGCCCGAACACGGGGCTGGGCCACTCGTCGATGGTCTACATGGTCGAGTCGCAGATCAGCTACGTGCTCGACGCGCTGCGGCAGATGGACGAGCGCGGCGCGCACGCTGTGGAGGTCCGCGGCGACGCCCTCGAGCGCTACAACGTGGACCTGCAGGAGCAGCTCGACGGCACGGTGTGGAACACGGGGTGCGCGAGCTGGTACGTCGACGAGCACGGCCGCAACGTCACGTTGTGGCCCGACTGGACGTTCCGCTTCCGGCAGCAGACCGCGCAGTTCGACACGGGCTCGTACGAGCTCCACCCCGCGCCCGCGCCCGCGGCCGGCCGCGAGGAGGTGGCCGCGTGAGCAAGCGCGTGATCATCACCGGCGCGGCGAGCGGCATCGGTGCGGCGGCCGCCGACAAGATGCGCGAGCAGGGCGCGCGGGTGGTCGGCCTGGACCTGAACGGCGATCCCGACCGCGACATCCTGGCCTGCGACGTCACGGATCCCGCCGCGGTCGAGAACGCGGTGGCCGAGGCCGTCGAGAAGCTCGGCGGGCTCGACGTGCTCGTCAACAACGCCGGGCTGGGCATCCCGCAGAGCGCCGGCGAGGCGCCCGACGACCAGGCGCTCGGCGTGATCGGCGTGAACCTGATCGGCCCCTGGCGGGTCACCGCGGCGGCGCTGCCCGCGCTGCTCGACTCGCCGGGCCGCGGCCGGGTCGTCAACGTGTCGTCCGGCCTGGCCTTCCTGACCGTCCCGTTCGCGACCGCCTACACGATCTCGAAGCGCGGGATAGTCGCCTACTCCGACTCCCTGCGGCTCGAGTACGGCGACCGGATCGACGTGACGACCGTGTACCCGGGCTACATCAAGACTCCGATCCACGCCGCGTCCGAGGCCGACGGCTTCGCGCTCGACGGCGTGGTGCCGGAGGAGAAGCTCTCCGACGCGGCCGCGACGCTCGCCCGCGCGGCGCTCGGCCGCCCGGTGCGCGACATCGCCACCACCCGCCGCGGCGGCGTTGAGTACACCTTCCTGCGCCGCGTCCCGCGCCGGGCGATCGACCGGGTGACGCTGGCCTACCTGCGCCGAGTGGCCAGGCGCGGCGGCTTCTCGCGCTCCAAGATGGCCGGCGATTTCGTCCGGCGTTTGCAGGCACGTTGACCGAACGCGCCAGCGAATGCGGTCCTTACTGACCGCTTGGTCACTAACCTCGATTGCCATGACAGCTTCCACCGCCCCCAAGCGCCGGCCGTCTCCCGCGCCTGCGAAGCCCCGCGCGCAGAGCGTGCGCGCGCTCCCGACGATCGAGCGCGTCGAGGTCAAGCTCCACGGCCACAAGGTCCGCTTCAACATCGCCGGCCAGGGACAGCCCGTCGTCCTGATCCACGGCGTTGCCGGCCGCGCGGCGCAGTGGGACCAGACGATGCTCCAGCTGGCCGAGAGCCACACGGTCATCGCGCCCGACCTGCTCGGGCACGGCGAATCGGCCAAGCCGCGCGGCGACTACTCGCTGGGCGCGTTCGCCTCGGGCATCCGCGACCTCTTGATCGGCCTGGACATCGAGGGCGCGACCGTCGTCGGCCACTCGCTGGGCGGCGGCATCGCGATGCAGTTCGCCTACCAGTTCCCCGAGCGCTGCCAGCGCCTGGTGCTGGTGTCGAGCGGCGGGCTGGGCCAGGACGTCCACCCGATCCTGCGCGCGGCCACGCTGCCCGGGTCGGAGCTCGTCCTGCCGCTGATCGCGCACGAGAAGCTGATCGACATCGCGGCGCTGGTCCCGCGCGCGCTCGGCAAGATCGGCCTGCGCACCGGCCCCGACATCGCGGAGATGGCGCACGGCTACGCGTCGCTGTCGAATGCCGAGGGACGCAGCGCGTTCATCCACACGGTGCGCGCGGTGATCGACCCGACCGGCCAGCGCATCAACGCCTCCGACCGCCTGTACCTGGCCTCGAAGATGCCGACGCTGATCGTCTGGGGCGACCGCGACCGCATCATCCCGGTCGACCACGCGGTGCCCGCGCACGAGGGCATGCCCGGATCGCGCCTCGAGCTGTTCGAGGACTCGGGCCACTTCCCCCACCTGGACGACCCGCTGCGGTTCGCCCGCACGCTCGCGCGGTTCTTCGACGAGACGGTCCCCGCGACGCTCGACACCGGGGAGATGAGGGACTTGGTGCTCGAGCGCGACAAGGAGAGCGCGAAGGTGCTCCAGCGGCTTCAGCCCGAGCACCGCACCGGCGGGGCTGACCAAGCGCCGTCCGCGATTCGCGTAACGTGCCGCGCTCGTAACGAGCGAAAAGAGGAGCACGGTGAGCGACTCGAGCAAGCGCCTGAGCACCCGCCAGGGACACCCGGTCGCCAACAACCAGCAGCAGCGCACGGTCGGCGACCCGCGGGCCCGCGACGCTCGAGAACTACCACTTCCTCGAGAAGATCTCCCACTTCGACCGCGAGCGCATCCCCGAGCGCGTGGTGCACGCGCGCGGCTTCGTCGCGCACGGCTACGTTCGAGGCGTACGGCACGGTCGGCGACGAGCCGGCGTCGAAAGTACACGCGCGCCAAGCTGTTCAGGAGAAGGGCAAGCAGACGCCGGTCTCTCGGTGCGCTTCTCGACCGTCATCGGCGGCAGCGACTCGTCCGAGGCGCCGCGCGACCCGCGCGGCTTCGCGGTCAAGTTCCGCACCGAGGACGGCAACTGGGATCTGGTCGGCAACAACCTGCCGGTGTTCTTCATCCGCGACGCGATCAAGTTCCCCGACGTGATCCACTCGCTCAAGCCGGACCCGGTGACCTTCCGCCAGGAGCCGAACCGCATCTTCGACTTCATGAGGAACACGCCGGAGTCCATGCACATGCTCACGTGGCTGTTCAGCCCGCGCGGCATCCCGGGGAACTACCGCACGCAGGACGGCTTCGGCGTCAACACCTACAAGCTCGTGAACGCAGGCGGGCGAGGCCGTGCTCGTCAAGTACCACTGGAAGACGCAGCAGGGCATCGAGTCGCTGACCCAGGAGCAGGCCGACGAGATCCAGGCGACCGAGCTCGGCCACGCCACGAAGGACCGCTTCGAGGCGATCGAGCGCGGCGAGTTCCCGCAGTGGGAGCTGTGCGTGCAGATCATGTCCGACGACGATCACCCCGAGCTCGACTTCGACCCGCTCGACGACACGAAGACCTGGCCGGAGGACCAGTTCCCGCTGCTGCCCGTCGGGCATGATGACGCTCGACCGCAACGTCGAGAACTACTTCGCCGAGAACGAGCAGGTCGCCTTCGGCACCGGCGTGCTGGTGGACGGCCTCGACTTCTCCGACGACAAGATGCTGGCGGGGCGCACGTTCTCGTACTCGGACACGCAGCGCTACCGCGTCGGCCCGAACTACCTCCAGCTGCCGATCAACCAGCCGGCGAGCGCCGCGCGCGACCAACCAGCGCGACGGCCAGATGGCGTACTACGTCGACGGGCGCGGCGGCAACCCGCACGTCAACTACGAGCCGAGCGGCCACGGCGGCCTGCGGGAGGCCGAGCCGAGCGGGCAAGCCCACGAGCCGTACGTCGAGGGCCAGCTGTCGAGCGGCGACGATCGAGCGCACCAACAACTACGGCCAGGCCGGCGAGCGCTACCGCACGATGCCCGACTGGGAGCGCGACGACCTGGTGCTGAACCTGGTCACGCTGCTGAGCCAGGCCGGCGACGACATCCAGGAGCGCATGCTCGTGCACTTCTCGCCGCTGCGACGGGAGTACGCCCAGCGCGTCGCCGAGGGGCTCGAGCGATCGGTGCCCCAGGAGGCCGGCGCGGCCGTCTGATCCGGTCCGCGCCGGCCGCGGCGCGGCGCACGCGTGGCTTCTGGATAAGCGGGTACTCCGGGGGGAGAGCTACCCAGGGGGAGATCCAGATGGGAGAGGACGACGGCAAGGTCAAGGAGCTCGTCTCGACCGCGAAGCGGCGAGTGGGCGTCGAGGCCCCGCACGTCACCGAGGAGGACGACGACAGCCGCGCCGGGCATCGTCCGCGGTGCGCTCCAGGCGTTCGGCGACGGCGACTTCGACGGGTTCACCGACGCGCTCAAGGGCGACGTCATGTGGGAGAACCCCTCCGGCGACAACTTCCCCGGCGGTGGCGACCTGTCCGGGCCCGACGAGGTCCGCGAGCGCTTCATCGGCGACGTCGGCCGCACCTACACGTCGTTCGGCTTCCGCCCCGAGTCGTTCCTCGAGACCGACCACGAGGACGCGGTCGTCGTCATCGGCCGCTTCCAGGGCGAGGGCGTCGAGGGCGGCAGCGTCGACACGCCCGGCATCCAGGTCTGGGGCTTCAAGGGCAACGAGGTCACCCACGTGCGCGTGTTCGCCGACAGCGTCGCCTTCCCGGAGGTCGTGACCGAGGAGAAGGAGAAGGAGTGGGCCGAGGAGGAGCGCAAGAAGGAGGAAGAGGAGAAGAAGGACGACTCCGACTCCGACGACTCGACGAGAGCGGCTCCAAGGCCGAGGGTGACGACGATCGATCCGACGACGACGACGAAGACGACGGCCCCAAGGCGGAGTCGAAGGACGACAGCGACGAGGACGACTCCGACGAGTCCGAGAAGAAGGACGACGAGGAGTCGTAGGGCTCGGCGGCTCGCGCCACGCAGTAGCGTGGCCGCATGAGAGACCGCTTCCTCGCACTGCACCAGCCGGGCACGCCGCTCGTCATGCCGAACCCGTGGGACGCGGGATCGGCTCAGGCTGCTCGAGTCGCTCGGGTTCCAGGCGCTCGCCACGACGAGCAGCGGGTTCGCCGCGACGCTCGGGCGCCTCGACGGGTCGGGTCACGCGCGAGGAGGCGATCGCGCACGCGGCCCAGGATCGTCGCCGCCTACGTCGCTGCCCGTGTCCGCCGACCTCGAGAACGGCTTCGCCGACGAGGCGGAGGGGTGTGGCGCAGACGATCCGGCTGGCGGTCGACGCCGGGCTCGTCGGGCTGCTCCGTCGAGGACTTCAGCGGCTAGGGGACGACGATCCCCATCTACGACGCTCGCCCTCGCGGCGGAGCGGGTGCGCGCGGCGGCCGAGGCGGCGAACCCGGGAAGAGCATTCGCGATCACCGCGCGCTCGGAGAACTACCTCACGGCCGCCCTCGACCTGGCCGACACGGTCGCGCGGCTCCGAGTCGTTCCAGGAGGCGGGCGCGGACGTGCTCTACGCGCCCGGGCTGCGCTCGATCGAGGACACCGTGTCGTCGTCGTGACGCTTCGACCGCCCGGTGAACGTGCTGGCCCTGCCCGGCGGCCCCGACCGTTCCCGAGCTGGCCGAGGCGGGCGTGGCGCGCGTGTCGGTGGGCGGCGGGTTCGCGTACGTGGCGCTCGGCGCGGTGGTCGAGGCGTCGCGCGAGCTGCTCGACCAGGGCACCTACGGCTTCTGGGAGCGCGGGGCGATCGGCGCGAAGGCGGCGCGGGCCGCGTTCGCGGGCTGACCCCCGGACGAGGCGCGACCGCGGTCGCGGGTCGCGCCTGCCGGGACGGGTGGGACTAGGCCTGCGGCTGCGGCTGCGCTGCTGGCCGTTCGGCGGCTGCTGCTGGGTGGCCGCGTCGGCCGCCATCAGCACGCGCGCGACCGCCACCTGCTCGGCGAGCACCAGGATCGAGTGGGCCACCGCGGCGGTGGCCTTCGTCTGGTGATCACCGGCGGGGCCGTCGATCACGGGCTTGAGCTCGATCCAGCAGCTCGCGTGCCGCGGCCAGGTGCTGGCTCGACGACTGTGCCTGCGTTGTCATGCGTACTCCTTTGGTTGATTGGTGCGTAGGGGTCAAGGTCGTGTCCGGCGCCGTCGTGGTCGAGTCCGTCGTGGCGGAGTCCGGGACCTCGAGCGGCGCGGTGGTCGTGGAGCCGGTCGTGTCGGTCGGCGGGGGCGTCGTCTCCGTGGTGGTCGGAGTCGTCTCGGTCGTGGTGGGCGCGGGCTCCGTCGTGCGTCGTGCTGGTGGTGTCCGTCGGGGCCGGGGCAGGCGACGTGGTCGTCCCCGGGTCGCTCGGGGCCGGCTCGGTCGTGGTCGTCCTGCCCGGCGCGGGCTGAGTCGGGAAGGGTGGCCGCGCCGGGCTGGGTCGCCGTGCCGCCGCGACCAGGTGCGCCGCAGGTGGACTAGCTCCGATCCGCTGGAACCGGAGCCGAGCGAACCCGCCCAGGGCATCCGTCCTCCCCGAGGCCGAGCGACTGCTCGATGCGGTCCGGCTCGTCGCCCGGCGCACCCTCCTACGGGGCGGGGAGCCCGCCGAGAGCCGAGGGATCTCGTGGCTCGGCCTGCCCGGCGGGCCCTTCGCCTGAGCGCCCCGCCCGCTTGTCAGCTTCCGCCTGACGGGTCGGTCGCGACCTGCGCGTACATGAACTCGTGGTCCGGCGTCCACAGCGGCCGCCCGCCGGGCGCCTGGGCCAGGCCCTCGACCGCCTCGCCGACGGTGCCGCGCTCGCCGGGCCTGATCGGCTGGTAGTCGCCGTTGGGCCACCACGTGTAGCCGATGGCGCCTACCACCCCGGCCGCGACCGCGACCGCGACGACACGGCGCGGAGCGCTGCCCCGCGACCACGAGTTGAGGCCGCGGCCGGCCGCGCGGGTGGCGCGAGTCATGCTCAGCGTCATCGCCCCGACCGGCAGGACGAGCAGCAGCAGCATCACGACGCCGACAGCACCCTCCGAGAAGCCGTGGGCAGCCTCGATCCGGTCGACCTGGAGCCCGAAGGAGTCGTGCACGGTCGCGGCGACGCGCGGCAGCCCATCAACATCCAGGCGAACATGAACGCCAGCACCGGCAGCAGGATCAGCAGGTACGTCGTGACCACGATGCGCACCCAGGGCTTCAGCTCGGCGACCCGGGGATCGTGCGAGCGGCCGGGCACGAGCGACCTGAAGATCGGCTTGATGCGCGACAGGATGTCCGGCACGCCCGTCAGGTCGGTCAGCACGTAGTAGCCGTCGAAGCGCAGGAGCGGCAGGAGCTGCTGGAGCAGGATGATGTGCTGCACGACCGCGGCCAGAAGCGCCGCCTCCTCGCCGGTGGCGAAGTAGACCGCTCCGGCCAGCAGCGCGAAGATCGCGTTGAAGTAGACGCCGCCGAGGTCCGTGCGCAGCCGGCCCGCGCGGTTCAGCCGGTAGGCGTCGGTGACGTCGCAGTAGAAGGCCGGCCAGACGAGGTAGAGCCCCACGCCCATGGCCCGGGCCGCGCGCCGCTGTAGCGGCACGCGCTGGCGTGGCCGAACTCGTGGAACGCCGTCGCGACGACGACCGAGGCGAGCACGGCCAGCAGCAGCGTCGGGGTTGTAGAGCGCGCTGCGCAGGCCGCCGGCGACGCCGTGTATCCCGAACAGCCACACGTCGAAGATGGCGACAGGCGCAGCACGAGGGAGACGTCGACGATCGGCCGGTGGAGCCAGGTGAACAGCCGCGCGCCGGCGTTGACCGCCCGTTCCGGGAGGAGTGCCCTGCGGTGGCGCAGGGCCATCACCGGCTCGCGCTTCTCGAGCTCGGGCGTCGTCCCGTCGGGCAGGGTCAGGACGCCGAGCGGCCGCAGCTTCTCGTCGGCCAGGTGCTTGACGTTCTCCGCGGTGACGGGCCGGCCGTGCGCTCGCCGACGACCGCCGCCACCTCGTGCAGGTCGCGCCGTCCGTCAGCGGCGGCCGCGACCGCGTACAGCAGGTCGGTGAGCTGGACGACCTGCCCGTCGGCACGCCGCGCCAGGTTGGGCGGCTCCTTGAAGCCCGAGTCCTCGAACTCGCCGATCAGCTCGATCCCGTCCGCGCGCCGGAGCACCTCGGCGCGCGGACGGGCAGGGGACGCTGACGGGGTGGGTACCTCTTCGATGGTGCTCATGGGAGTTGTCCGTCAGCCCAGGTCCGCTGCCTGTAGCGACCGCTTCTGAAGCAGATCGGGCTCGCTGCCCGGATCCGACTTCAGGACGAGCTCGTCTCGGAGCACCTCGTCGACCCGCGCCTCCTGGGCCTCGACCGCCATGTGCAGCTGGTCGAGCGGGAGGTTCTGGGTCTCCAGCGCCGCCAGGTCCCGGCGAACATCCGACAGCACCGCGCGGCCGTCCCCCGTGAACTTGACGGGATCGGGGAACACGCGGACCCACTGCCGTGCCTCGGCGGCGACCGTGCACTCCGTGCACTCCAGGTTGACCGCCTCGGCCTGGTTGATCGGCACGACCTGCCGGGGGATCCGGACACGAGCACGATCTGGAACGCGATCGCGGTCGCCCCGCAGTGGGTGCAGCGTTGCCTTGGCCGTGGCCGAGTTCAGGTGGTCGACGATCGCGTCGCCGCGCTGCCTGCTCACATTCCAGGCGAAGTCGAACACCTGGGTGTTGTCCTGCTGGTTGATCGCCTCGGCGACGTTGTCGGTCTGAGCCGCCTGCGCGCTGCCGGCGGGCAGCACGCAGGCGACGAGGGCTACCAGGAGCGCCGCCAAGCGGCGGGTCAGCGCGCTCATGGCGCCGTCTCCCCTTGCTCGATGGTCGAGGACTGGTCGACGTGGCCTGGGCCAGGCCCTGGAGGGTCTGGACGATCACCGCGTCCTGGTCGGCGCTCGCCAGGCTGGTGGAGCCGGGCGAGAGGATGTTCGCGCTGACCGCGGCGTCGATCGGGGCCGCGATGTTCAGGTTCGCGGCGATCGCCGCGTCGATCGGCGCGGCCAGGTCGAGCGCCAGGTCGAGATCGACGTTCAGGTCGAGCAACGACTCGCCGATCTCGCCCGTGGTCGTGGTGACCGCGTCGGGCGGGCACGATGTCCTCGTTGATCTCGCCCTGGTTGATCGCCGAGTCCTGCGTGGTGGTGGCGATCGCATCGCCCGCCAGCGCCTGCTGGAGCATCGCGTCCTGATCGGCGCTCGCCAGCGAGGTCGAGTCCGGCGACAGGATGCTGGCGCTGACCGCCGCGTCGATCGGGATCGCCGCGTTGGCGTTGGCCGCCACCGCCGCGCTGACCGGCGCCGCCAGATCCAGATCCAGATCGAGATCGGCGTCGAGATCGAGCAGCGACGTGCCATCGAGCGCACCGAGCAGATCGGTGACCGTGCCACCGACCTGATCGACGGTGTCGCCGACCACCGGCAGCGTGTCCTGCGACGACGTCGCCGACCGTGCCGAGCGTGTCGTTCACGGCGGGCAGGACGTCGTCGGCGACCGTGCCGAGCGTGTCGTTGACGGCGGGCAGGACGTCGTCGGCGACGGTGCCGAGCGTGTCGTTGGCGACATCGCCGACCGTGCCGAGCGTGTCGTTGACCGCGGGCAGCGTGTCGGTCAGGACGTCGCCGACCGTGCCGAGCGTGTCGTTGACCGCCGGCAGCACGTCGCCGACACCGTGCCGAGCGTGTCGTTGGCGACATCGCCGACCGTGCCGAGCGTGTCATTGACCGCCGGACACATCGCCCGACCGTGCCGAGCGTGTCATCGACCGCCGGCAGCACATCGCCGACCACGTCGCCGACCGTGCCGAGCGTGTCATCGACGACCGGCGTGACATCGCCGACCACGTCACCGACCGTGCCGAGCGTGTCGTCCACCACCGGGGTCAGGTCGTCGACCACGCCGCCGACCGTGTCACCCACGGTGCCGAGCGTGTCGTCGACCACCGGGGTCACGCCGTCGACCACGCCGCCGACCGTCTCGTTGACGGTGCCGAGCGTGTCATCCACCACCGGGGTGACGCCGCCGACCGTCTCGTTGACGGTGCCGAGCGTGTCATCCACGACCGGGGTGACGCCATCGACGGTGTCGCCCGCGAGCGGCACGGCCTGATCGGCCGAAGCCGCCAGCGACTCGACCGGCAGATCGGCGGCATCGGCCGGCCGGCTGGGTGGCCGCCGCACCCGCGGCAGCACCCGTGCTGGTCGCCGTGCTCTCACCAACCGACTCGACCATGTCACCCGAGTCCGGGATCGCAGTCGCCGCCTGATCGAACGCAGCCGGGTCCTCAGCCACGATCTGCTCCGGCGCATCGCTGCCCGGCACCGGCACCGGCATCGTCTGCGCCGGGTCCGCCACCGGCTCATCGCCAGCGGCCGGGACCTGGTCCGCATGCTGCGCAGCAGCCTGCTCAGACCAATGCTCCTGACCCTGACCAGGATGACCCGCCGCGTGCTCGGGCGCCATGCCCCTGACCAGGATGATCCGTCCCCGGATCCACCGCGGGCGCATCCGCGCCGGTATCCGTCGCGTCCGGCGCCGCCGTCGTCGTGACGTCAGTCGGCTCGGCCGTAGTGGCTGCCGGGTCGGCGGTCGTCTCCGGCGCCGCGTCGGTCGTCGCGGCCGGGTCGACGGGCGCGTCGGCCGGCGCTTCCGCGGTAGCGGGTATGCCGTCGCCGACGGCTTCCACCGTTCCGGCTGCTGCGTCCAGCGTGGGGACGTTGAGCGTTGACATCGCTGCGCGCTCGGGGAGCGCCTCGGCGGACTCAGCCTCGAGCTCCGCCGGCGAGAGCCCTGCGGGCTCACGGTCCTTTCGGTCAGGGACGTTGGCCATCCCGGCCACCTCCATATGTCGGGTCGTGCGTAGGGGTTGCCTCAGATGTCCCTGGGGCGGGTATTGAAAAACTCGTTGTCAACTTCGAGAGACACGGCGCGTTGTCACCGGTAGCGGAAAGGAAGACGCGTGCCAGCACCCCAACATCGGATCTGCCAACTCGCGGACGAGGCGGCAGTCGAAAAAGACCCGGAAACAGCTCTCCGGCATCTGACAGAGCTGCGTGACGAGCTCGTCGCCTTCGAGCGCACGCGGGTGGCCCAGGCCCTGCGCTCGGGCTCGTCGTTCGGCGACATCGCGAAGGTTCTGGGCATCTCGCGGCAGGCCGCCCACCGGCGCTATCGGGACCTCGCGCCACCCGCCGGCAAGCCGATGTCGCTGTCGAGCCACGCGCGGCGCGCGGTCCAGCTCGCGCGCGAGGAGGCGATCGGCGCGGGAGCGCGCAGGCTGCGGTGCGAGCACGTGCTGCTCGGGGTGCTGAGGAGCGGCGGGCCCGCGAGCAGCGCTCTCGAGGCCCGCGGGATCACCCCGGAGACCGCCTGGGAATCGCTTCGCGCGCGCGACCAGGCGGCGGACGAGGAGGACGTCGAACTTCGCAGGCTCCTGACGGAGGCCACGAAGATCGCCCGTCAGCGACACGCGCGGTGTGTGGACGTCGAGCACATCGCCCAGGCCGCCATCGACGGGTTCCCGGTCCAACCGGCCGAGACGGCGGTCGCGGAGCCGGCATGACGGCACTGCCGCCGCGGACGGCGGTGAGATCTATCCTGCTCAGGACCTGACGGGAGAGGTGTGGCGATGACGAACATGCGGCGGTCCGCGACGATGCTCCTCCTGGCGGTGACTGCGCTCGCAGTGCCGGCAGCTACTGCCACCGCGGCGACGCCCTCGGCGTCGACCGACGCGGCCACGGCGCTCGCCCCCACGTCGGCGACGCTGAACGGGACCGTCAACCCGAACAACGAGGCGACGACCTTCTACTTCGAGTACGGGACGACCACCGCGTACGGAAGCCGCACACCCGACCAGGGCCCGACCGGAGCGGTCAAGCAGAACATCAAGGTGTCGGCCCCCGTCGGCGGCTTGACACCGGGGACCCAGTACCACTTCCGGCTCGTGGCGGTCAACGCCTCCGGGACCAAGCTGGGCGGCGACAAGCGGTTCACGACGCCGGCCGAGCTGTCCTTCGCCGCGAGCCCCGGAGTCGTCGTGTTCGGCCGGCCGCTGCTGGTCTCCGGCGTGCTCGCCGGGACCGGGAACGCCGGCGTCAAGGTGGACCTGCAGTCCAACCCGTATCCGTTCGCCGGCTTCAAGAAGGTGGCGGAGACGACGACCGACGCCACCGGCCGCTACGCGTTCAACCAGGGGCCCACCGTCAACACGGTGTACCGCGCGATCGCCGCGACCAGGCCGCAGACCGAGAGCGCCCAGCTCACGGTCCCGGTGCGCCCTCGCACCTCGCTGGGGATCCGTCGCGTCAGTGGCGGCCGCCGGTTCGCGGGCAGCGTCACGCCCGCGCACACCGGGGCGACGATCCGCATCCAGCGGCGGGTCGGCAGGGGCTGGCGGACGGTGAAGCGGATCGTCCTGTCGGCCTCCCGCGACCCCGCCCGGTCGAGCTACGCCACCCGGATCCGCAGCCCGCGCACCGGGCTCTACCGCGCGTACCTGCCGGCGGATGCCGACCATGCCGCCGGAGTGAGCGCGCAGCGGCGCATCCGCTGACGGGCGAACCGGCGGCCGGCAGGCACTAGAGCAGCTCGGCCAGCTTCTCCGCGGCGCGGCGAGCGCCGTCCGTCTCCACCTCGCGGTAGTCGACGGGACGGCCGATCTCCTCGGCGATGGCCGCCGCGATCGCGTCCGGGCCTGCCGTGTCGAAGTCCATCCGGCGGCCCGCGCCGTAGCGGTCGAGCCGGTGCGCGACGTGCATGTTCTGCTCGAAGTGGTGGCGCAGCGGGAAGTAGAGGAACGGCCGCCGGCTGGCGGTCAGCTCCATCGACGTGGTCAGGCCGCCCTGCACGACCGCGAGGTCGCACGCCGCCAGATGGCGGTAGAGGTTGTGCACGTAGGCCACGATCTCCAGGCCGTCGGGCTGGGGCAGCGACTCCGGGTCGATGCGCGGCCCGGCGACGACGATCATGCGCAGCTCCGGCACCTTGCGCTTGGCCTCGTCGAACGAGGCGATCACGCGCCGCAGCAGGTGCCCGCCGACGCCCGATCCGCCGACGCTGACGATGCAGACCTTCTCGTCCGGCCGGTAGCCGAGGTCGTGGCGGAGCTGGTCGCGATCGCCGAGCGTGCGCGGGTCGAAGCCGGTCACGTAGCCCGCGAACTCGAAGTTGCGCTCGGTCCAGTCGCGGATCATCGGCAGCTGCGGGCCGAGCCGCTCGTCGACGATGTCGTCGGGGTTGCCGACGAAGATCGCCCGGTCGCGCAGGTCCGGGTGGCCGGCGATGTGCTCGACCATCTCCGCGTTGTAGTCGGCGGTCAGGTACGCCTCGCGCTCGCCGCCGTCGGGCATCGGCAGCCAGCCCACGAAGTCGGTCAGCCACGCGTAGCGGGCCTTCTTCTCCCCCGGGTTCTCGTGCAGGTAGTAGTCGAGCTCCCACGCCTCGTCGCCCACCCACAGGTCGTACTTCTCCTCGCGCGCGACGTCGTGGAAGACCATGAAGTTGTTGACGAGGATCTCGTCCATCCGGCGCCAGGCCTGGAAGCAGTGCAGGTCGTGCTCGGCCGACTCGGACTCGATGTGCTGCGACTCGTTGGCCAGGTGCTCGCTTCCCGGGTGGATGCGCTCCCCCTCCCCCTCGAGCACGCGCGTGACCGGGTCCTGGGCGAGCCAGTCGATCTCCAGGCCGTCGACCAGGTTGCGCAGCTCGCGGGCGATCGCCACGTCGCGCTGCGCGTGGCCCAGGCCGATCGGGGACGAGATGTAGAGCGCGCGCTTGCGGCCGTCCCGGCGGTACACGGTCGGGTCGCGCAGCGGTATCCCCGCGGCGAACTCGCGCAGGGCCAGGTTGACCTGCACGGGCTTGCGCGCGTGCGGCAGGTGGCCGGCGCCCTCGACGGTCTCGAGCCGCGCCGCCGGTGATCTTCGCCAGCGCCTTGCCGTCCGCGTACGGCGTGATGCGGTCCTCGGTTCCGTGGATCACCAGCACCGGGCAGCGCACGCGCTCGGCCAGCTCGGTCTGGTCCCGCCGCGTCACGGGCGTGGCCATCTTGCCGAGCAGCGTCAGCCCGAGGGTCGCCCCGTCGGTCTCGTGCGACCACGCGACCGCGTCCTCGATCTGCTTGGTCGAGTGCGGCTCGGTCAGCATGTTGTCCGCCCACCACTGCACGAAGTCGGCGTAGCCGCCGTTGCACCCAGTAGTGCGGGTTCAGCTTGCCCCAGCCGCGCGTCGTCACCGGCGGCTTGGCCACCAGCGGGGTGATCCGCGGATGGGTCAGCAGGCGGTACTGGATCGCCCGCAGGCTCCAGCTGACCGGGAACCAGGGGCCGATGAAGACCATCCCGGTGACCCGCTCGGGGTGCTCGGCGGCGAGCAGCAGGCCGCGCTGCGTGCCCCGCGACAGCGCCACGCACACGGCGCGGTCGACCCCGCACGCGTCCATCACGTCGACAGCGTCCTGGGCGAGCTCGCGCTCGTCGTAGGCGCTGGGCTTCGTCGGCCGGTCGGAGCGGCCGTTGCCGCGCGGGTCGAACGTCACGACGCGGAAGTGGCGGGCGAAGTACGGGATCTGGGCCTTCCACACGCGCGAGTGAACGATGCGTCCAGGTCGGCAGGAACAGGATGGTCTGGTCGCCCTGGCCGTACGACTCCCAGAAGACGCGGACGCCGTCGCGCTCGACGAAGCCCTCCTCGTCGGGATAGCGGGCGCGGCTCTGCTCGGCCTTTCGGATCGGAACGGGCGGCGGCGCGACGGTCATGCGGTCCTCCTCTGCGTCTCGAGGCTCTCGAGCCACCGCTCGATCCAGCCGAGCAGCTCGGTGTGGCCCTCGTCGATCCCCTCCAGGCGCTCCAGTGCGTAACCCTGACCGAAGGTCATCGTCAGGGCAACCAGAGCGTCGACGGGAAACGCGTCTTTCGCGAGGCCGTACTCCTGCGCGGCGCGCCCGAACGCCTCGCGCAGCACCGCCCGCCACTCACCGTTCACTCGCGCGACGCGGGCGACGAGGTCGGGATTGCTCCACGAGAGCGCCTGGAGCTCCATCCAGATCTTGGAGTAGCCGGCCTCGATGTCGTCCTCCTGGAAGCGCCAGGCCGTGCGCCACTTCTCGATGAACGGGACGTCGGCCGCGTACATCTCGCGCTGGCGGGCGACGAGCCGCTCGGTGAACCGCTCGAGCACCTGCACGAACAGCTCGTCCATCGAGCCGAAGTAGTAGTGGACGAGGCCCTGGTTGGCTCCCGCCTCGGCGGCCAGGCGGCGCGTGCTGATGCCGGCGTGGCCGACCTCCACCAGCAGGCGCTCCGCGGCGTCGAGGAAAGCGTCGGCGGTGGTGCTGCGGGAGGTCTGGGGCGTGGCTTCCATGCGTGGTTAGTCGAGTGACTAAGGCGAATGACTAACACCGTCAGAGCGCCGCGTCAAGGGCAGTGGCAAAGGCAGGCGCGCCGGGTGCAGGCTTCGACGGGCGCGACCGGGATGCCTGGCCGGCGGTGCGGGCGAAGCTGCTGACGGTGCAAGAACCCGATCAGCCGGGCCGATCGACCGGCTGACATTCGGGTGCGCGCAGCGGTTCGAAGCCGAAGACGCTGCAAAAGCCGCCATTACGCGGCGGCGCAGCACTGAGCAATGAGCATCGGTCATAGGAATGAGCGCGAGTCTCGTCATCGGGCTGATCGGCGCCTGGATCGGTCTGAACGTCGTGGTCTTCGCCGTCCTCGTCCGCCGGTCGACGCGTCGTCGGGAGCGGCGTCCGAGGGTCCTCGGGCGGCCGGCTTCTACCGCGCCGGTCGAAGGCTATGCGTCGGTGTTGCTTCTGCGTGTGCTCATCCAGATCTGCCGGGTCGCCGGTGCGCACGAGGGCTGCGTTCTACTACGCGACCCCTCCCAGCCGGACGTCCTGGTGCCGGTCGCCACGCACGGCCTCGACGAGGGAGCGGTCGGACGCCGCATCGAGACCATCGACGGCGGCTGGCAGTTGAACCTCGTCGATGCCGACGGCAGGGCGATCGACGCCGCGGGCGGCTCCACGATCCCGCTGGTCAGGGCCACGATCGGAGAGTGTGGCTACCTCTGGTTGGCCACCCGGCCCGCTGAGGCCCTCGGTGACGGTCCGCCGGTGGGCGAGCTCGCCACGCTGCTGGAGCGCGCCCTCGACGACCTGGACCACCCGGCCGACCTGGAGGCGTCGATCAGCCGCGCACTCGCGATGGTCTGCGCGGAGGACGACCCGCGCGCGGGGGCCGACTACGCCGGGCTCTGCCGTGCCGTCGGCAAACGCCTCGGCCTCGACGCGTCCGCGCTCATCGAGCTGGACCTGGCGGCGCGCGTACAGCACGCCGTGTCGCAACACCCAACCGCCGCCGTGCGCTTGCTGCCGGGCTTCGAAGCGGTCGCGATCGTGCTCCGATTCGCGGCCGAGCGCTGGGACGGAGCCGGGCCCCACCGACTGCGTGGCGAAGGCATACCTCTGGACAGCCGCATCCTTGCCGTCTGTCATGCGCTCGAGCCTCCACCCGAGGCGGCTCTCCGCGCGATCCAGGGAGACAGCGGACGTGCGTACGACCCGGCCGTCGTCACCGCGTTGTCCGTCGAGTTGCTCGGACCGATCCCTGAGCTGGGCGCCCCGGCCGAGCACTGGGCAGACGGCGACCGGCTCTTTGACGCCCCGGTGCTGTGATCCGTTTGGGCCTCGCGCCGCCGGACGCGTCTGTCCGGCGACGCTGTTGCGAGGCCGAGGCCCGACTCAGCTCCGGGGGTCGCCCGCGAGGACGTCTCGCTCGCGGACGATGCGCCCGTCCTCGATCTCGAGGATCCCGTTGGCCTCGACCCTGCGGCCGCCCGGGAAGACGCAGGTGATCGTCGCTGCGGCGCGGCGGTCGCCGGCCACCTCGTTCGTCACCGTCGCCTCGACGCCCGCGGCGGCGCAGTGCTCGAGCATGCTCCGCAACACGTCGCTGCCGCGGCGCACCCGCGGTGCGCTCGGCGGGTTGTCCCGGTCGATCTGGATGAGCTCGACGTCGTCCGCGTAGAGCCCGACAAGGGCATCGATGTCCCACTGTTCGTAGGCGCGCTTGAAGACGTCGAGGTCGAACTCGGCTGCTGTCCTGACGGTCATCGGGTCTCCTCTGGTTGTGGTCGACCGTTCGCGAACACGCTCGAGCCTCAAGTCGGCTTGAGGTCAAGGCCTTCACGCGCCAAGTGAGGAGCTGGCCCCGGAACCCTGAGGGAGGGCCGGCGCGTCCGCCGGCCCTCCCCGTTGTTCATCTCTGCTGCTCGAGCGCCGCCAGCCCGTACGGCAGCTGGCTGGACTTCACCGGCAGCGGGGTGGTCGAGATCGAGCTCAGCCTCCCGCCGCTCCCGATCCGGAACGCCTCGATGAAGTTCCCGTCGGCGGGGGCCGGCGTGAACGTGCCGTCGGACTGCATCTGCTCCTGCGGCCGCGGGCCGTCGGGGTCCTCGTGCCCCCCGATCGCGTACAGGAACTTGTCATCCGCGTCGATCGCCAGGTTGAACACCGTGGCCGTCGACGGCATCTTCTCCACCTCGACGAGAGTCAGCTGCGTGCCGTTGCTCGACACGCGGAACACGCTGATGTCCTGCGTCACCGTGTTCGCGCTGTACATGTAGCGGCCGTCGCTCGTGAGGACCAGCCAGCAGGCCGCATACCCCGGGTGCTCGGCCTTGCCCAGGTACGTCAGCGCCCCCGCCCTGTTGTACCGGTAGATCGCCACCCGGTTGTTGGCCGGCCCGAGGATGTAGGCGATCGGCTCGGTCGGGTGCGTCGCGATCCCGAACGCCAGGTTCTCGATACCCGGCGGCAGGAACGGCGGCGGCTGCATAGGCAGGTTGGTGGTCATGTCGTCGGGGAACCCGGTCGGCGAGCCGGCCGCCTCCGAGAGCCGGCCGTTCGATCCGAGCCGGAGCGACTGGATCGTCTGGTCGGCCCCGTTCGGGAGCAGGAACGCGTAGAAGCTCGTGCTGAGCACGTTCCGCCCGCCCGGCGGGATGTGCGCCTGCGAGGGCCCGGGTACGGCGGGCACGCTGTTGATCCTGCGCAGCCGCCCCTGGCTCGAGACCGAGAACGAGGTGAAGTTCGGATCACCGAAGTCGGGGTTCGGCCCCGGCGAGAACGGCGCCTTCGTCCCGTGGTTGGCGACGACCAGGTGACGGCCGTTGAAACCGACACTGATCGGCGCGTTCCCGCCCGAGCCGAACGGCGAGCCCGGCACGTGCCGCAGCGCGCCGGTGCGCTGGTTGACCCGGAAGACCGCGATCGTGTTCGAGCCCTGGTTCACGGCGAAGAGGAAGCGCCGGTCCGGGCTCAGGATGACCTCCTGGTCACCCGCGAGCGCTCCGGTTGTCTGGCCGCGGATGTAGCCGCCACCGGCTCCGCGCGTCAGGAACTCGCGGACCTCGGACGGGGTCGTCCGGCCGTTGTTGCCGTACTTGACGGCGAGCACGCTGTTCTGCCCACGCTCGGAGTTGTTGCTCTCCGTGTACACCCACCCCGCGCCGAATGCGGACGTGGGCGCCGTGAGCAGCCCTGCGCAAACGATCGTCAGGGCCACTAGACCGGTTCGTCCCATCTGGGTCTCCCTCTCTCGAATAGGTGAAGCCACGCTATCCGCACGCCGCAGGCCGCACAAGTGGCTGCGCGAACTCCTCAGCGGACGAAGACCCGGTTGCCGACTACTGGCGCCGTGAGATCTCCGCGGCGAGCTCCTTCTTCGTCATCTCCGAACGGCCCTCGATTCCCAGCCGCTGGGCGTGGGCGTAGAGCTCGTCCCTGGTGTGGTCCTCGGCGAGCGCGCGAGGGTTGGTCGCATGCTCGAGCGAGCGCACCTCGGCGGCCTTGCGGTCGGCACGCTCCTGCGCCCGTCGGGCTTGATCCTTCGCCTGGCCCTTGCGCTCCTCGCGCGCGCCGCGGTCGTAGAGCTTCCGGTTGCCGGTGAGGTCGCCCGCCGCCTTCTTTGCCCGTCCCGAGACCTTGTCTGTGATGCTCATCGACGCCTCCTCCGTTGGCTGTCTCCTTCATGAGCGTTACCCGGCGCGCGGGGGCCGAGAAACGAAGCCCAGCCAGGTCGAAGCCCGTGAGACAATGCCCGCGGTGGACCCCGCGAGCCCAACGACGAACGACGCGTCGCTGTGGCCACGGCTCGCGGAGCTGCCGCTCGTAATCGAGGCGTGCGAGTACGACCGCCTGCACGCCGTCCTCGCCTATGAGTTCGAGCGCATCACGACGCACGTACGGCTCGTCGGCGCCGGCAGCGACGGGCTCGGCGAGGACGTCTCGGTGTTCCGGGAGGACGGCACCGCGTTGCACGAGACCCGGCCGTCGCTGCCGCTCGAGGGCGAGTGGACGCTGGCCGGCTTCTGCGACCACCTCGCCACGCTCGAGCTGTGGCCGGAGCCGCCGGAGTGGGACGTGGCGGTGAACTTCCGCAACTGGACGTTCGAGTCGGCCGCGCTCGACCTCGCGCTGCGCCAGGCCGGCCGCTCGCTGCACGACGTGCTCGGGCTGGAGCCGCAGCCGGTGCGCTTCGTCAACTCGCTCGGCCTCGGCAAGGAGGAGCCTTCGATCGAGCCGGTGCGCCGGCGGCTTGCCCGCTCGCCCGGTGTGCGCTTCAAGCTCGACGCGGAGGCGACCTGGGCGCCGGCGCTCGTCGACGAGGTCGCGGCGACCGGCGCGGTCGACACGATCGACTTCAAGGGCCATTACGGCTTCGAGGTCGAGGATCCGGAGGCGCTGGGCGCTCTGTACGACCACGTGCTCGCCGCGTTCCCGGACGCCTACCTGGAGGACCCGCACGACCTGCCCGAGATCGCGCAACGTCTGGGCGATCACCTCGAGCGCGTGTCCTACGACTCGCCGATCCGCAGTGCCGAGGACATCGGCGCGACGCCGCTGGCCGCGCGCGTGGTGAACGTCAAGCCCACGCGGATCGGCAGCCTGCGCCGCCTGTTCGAGGTCTACGCCCGCTGCGCACGGGAGCGGCGGCCGATGTACGGCGGCGGCATGGGCGAGCTGGGTGTGGGTCGCGGTCAGATCGAGCTGCTCGCCGCGCTGTTTCACGCCGACGCGCCCAACGACGTCGCGCCGAGCGCCTACAACGAGGACGACCCGCCGGGCGGCCTGCCGGCCAGCCCGTTGGCGCCGCGCCCCGAGGCGACGGGCTTCCGCTGGGAGGCATAGCTGGGGGCCGTTTCTTGAGCGTGCGGCGCGGTCGCTACGCGGTACTCGCCGCGCCCGCGCTCTGCGGGAGGTCCTTGTTCTCCGGCACGAACTTGCTGGCCGTGAACATGGCGCCCTGCGGATCGGTGATCACGGTCATACGCACCCACGGCGCGTCGAACGGCGGCACGACCACCTGACCCCCGAGCTCGGTCGCCCGCGCGGCGATCGCGTCGGCGTCTTCGACGGCGAACGTCACACCCCAGTGGGCCGGCGTGTTCGGCTGGTCGTCCGGGATCGGCATGGCGCTCGCGACCACCTCCGCGAACCGCGGAGGGGCGCCCATGGAGGCCATGTTCTCGCGCATCCCCGGGGTGCGCTGCTCGAGGAAGTCGCCGTAGGCGGGCAGCGCCCACATCGGTGCTCCGCCGACGTCGATGAGCTCCCAGCCGAAGACCGCGCCGTAGAACTTGGCGGCGCCTTCGAGGTCGCGCGTGTTCAGGGTGTTGAAGTTCAGCGAGCCGGGCTCGTTGACGACCGCCGCGCCGCGATGCTTGTTCGGCTGCCAGACGCAGAACACGGCGCCGCCCGGGTCGGCGAAGACCGCCATGCGTCCCGCTTCCATGACGTCGAACGGTTCGCTGTAGACGGCGCCACCGGCGTCGCGGACCTTCGCGGCCGTCGCGTCGGCGTCATCGACCCAGACGTACGTGTTCCACACCGCGCTCGGCGGCGCGTCCCCCATCGGGGAGCTGACCGCGGCCACGTCACCGCCGCCCAGCCGGGCCATGAAGTACTGCCCGGGCGCGTCCGGCGGCATGGAGTCCTCGAGCTCCCAGCCGAACAGGTCGCCGTAGAACGCTGCGGCCGCGTCGGGGTCGGGCTGAGTGGTGTCGACCCAGCACGGGACGCCGGCGATGTAGCGGTCCTGCTCACTCATGGGGTGCTCCTTCCTCGGGATGGCTACCGGGAGCGGACACTACGACTGATTTAGGTCAGGTTCTGTCCTCAGTCTGTTGAGTTCTCGACGCGGGTCGGCTTAGCGCGCGGCGGGGGCGTCGGCGCCGACCGATTCCATCGCCGCATCGCGCATGCGGTCGGTCTTGCTGCCGGGCTCGTCGAGCTTGAGGCAGTAAGCGGCGATGTCGGCCATGGTGACAACCTCGCCGAACGCTGCCCAGTGCCCGTCCGGGATCGCCAGCAGGTGGACCCACACCCGGTGAGCCTCGACCATCGTGTTCTCGGTGCCCTCGGCATCCAGGACGGCGTGTGTGATCCGTTCGACGAGCTTCTCGCGGCCCCTCGCGGCGAGCGGGCCGAAGAGACCTGGAGCTCCGTCGGGAAGCGTCGCGGTCACCCGGTAGATCGGCTTCTGATGGCGCTGGCCACCGACGAACACGTCCTGCTCGTTGACGAAGCACCAAGCGAGCGCCTGCACGTGCTCCTCGTCGCCGAAGTCCGCCGCGGGGGCAGCCTCGAGCTCAAGGACGATCGTCGAGAGCTCGCCGGCGAGCCGCTGCTTGGCGTCGTCGTCGAGCGCCCCCTTCGTGGTTGTGATTTCGACCATCGGCATGAGTGGACCTCCAGCACGTCGTGGGCGTAAGCCCTTGGTGGATCCCTGATAACATACATACATGTCTGTACGTACGCAGGCCGACCGGAGCGCACGCAGCCGCGGCGCCCTGCTCGAGGCCGCCGCGAGGGCGCTCTCCCGCCACGGCTATGACAACCTGAACCTCGAGCGGGTGGCGAGCGAGGCCGGCTACACGCGCGGCGCGCTTTACCACCAGTTCGACGGCAAGGAGGACCTCGCCCTGGCAGTTATCGACTGGGTCGACGAGGAGTGGAGGCGGGAGGTTGGAAGCGCGATCGAGAAGGAGCCCGACCCGCTTGCGGCACTGATCGCTCTCGCTCGCGGTCACGCCGTCTTCTGCCGGCGGGGGATCGCCAGGGTGGCGGTGGCGGTTCGGCTCGAGTTCACCGACCGCGATCACCCGGTAGGCCATCGCCTTGAGCAGGTCTTCGAGGGCTTCGTCAAGCGCTGCACACGCCTGATCAGCGCAGGGCGCAGGCAAGGCACGATCCCGCCGGGCCCGCCGGCCAGGGTCCTCGCGCTCGCCCTCTTCGGCGCAATGGAGGGCACGGTCATTCAGCTCGCCGGCCAGGTGCCCCACGATGAGCTCCTCGCGGCACGCGCCGTCGCCGGGGTGCTCGGAATCGACCCCGAGACGGTCACCGGGGAGATGTCGTGATCGGCCTCCTCCGCGGCACTCCCATTGTGCCGGGCAGGGTGCGCCAGGTCGCGGTGCCCTCCGACGCTCGAGCGCGGAGCATGCTCTCCCGGATCGACTAGTCAGCGGATCCGCACAGGCGTCCCGCGCCCCACGATGCGGCCCAGCCGAATGACGTTGGCGTTGCGCAATCGGATGCAGCCGTTCGAGATACGCCCCGGGATGAGCTGCGGCTCGTTCGTGCCGTGGATGCCGACTTGACCGCCGCCAGGCCAGTCGGTGCGGTGGCGCGAGTAGGCGCTGAGGCCGAAGGCCAGTACGCCGTAGGTGCCGTGCGGGTTGCTCGGCACGAGCCGCTCACGGATGTAGAACCGCCCGCCGGGCGTGGGCGATCCCGTCGCTCCGATCGCCGACGCGGGCCTTCAGCAGCAGGCGCCCGTCCCGGTAGGCGCGCAGGTATTTCGTGCGTCTGTCGATGACGATCCAGGTCCGGTTGAGGCGCGGACGGGAGATCGCGCTGCTCGGCACCCAGCCGGTTCGGGAACCCAGCCCGGAGTAGCGCACGCGCGTCCAGCTGCCGGACCGTTCCAGCGCCAGCACAGCGTCCTTGCCGCCGTAGTAGGTGAAGCGACGGAGCGCGCCGGTCTTGCGCGAGTGGCGGCCAGGCTGCGCCCGCACGGAGACCGCCCGGCGCACCGTGCTCCAGTAGGTGCGGCCGCGCTCGTCCGACAGCCGTTCGATGCGAGAGCCGCGCTCGCCGAATGGGCTCTGGGCAGGCGGCCCACTCCGCGCGGGCGCCATCTGGGGCGGATCCGGCGCGGGCGTCAACCGCGGATCGTCCGCTGCGGCCGGGACCGCAGACGCGGCGAGCGTGACGCACGCGAGCGCACCGCAGGTCGCGGCACGGCGAGAATTGGTCCGGACGCCCACGCGGCTACCCCGTCAATTCGTCAGCGGCGCGAAGCCCTGCATGCGCACGTAGAGCTTGTACAGCCGCAGGCTCGACACGTTCGGCGTCGAGCAGGTCTTGTCCAGCATGGCCTTTGCGCGCTCGTCGGGCAGCGGCGACGCGGCGCTCTTCGACCGCTGGGGCGTGAGCTGGCCGCGCAGCGCCTCGACCGTCGCGTAGCGCTCGGCCTCGCTGCCGCGCTGCCAGTCCCCGCAATTGGCGAACTGCACGGTCGTACCGCCGCTCGCACGGCCGACGGGCTTCGCGCCGGCGGACGGCGACCGCGCCTCGTCGTCGCCGCAGCCCGCAGCCGCGACGGCCGCGACCAGCGCGACCGTCGCAACGGCGATACGCCTCATGGTCTGCCCGCGAGCTCGTTCATCCGCTGTCGCAGCAGGTCGGCCTCGGGCGTAGCCTCGAAGCGGCCCGCCGCGCTCGCGACCTCGCGCTTGCGCCGCGCCGCGGCGGCGCTACCCGGACGGGGTGGCGACTGCCACCAGTCACATGCCAGCGGGCCCGTGTCCTCATCGGGCCCGTTCCCGCAGTCGACCAGGTACCCGATCTTTGCCACGTCGCCGCCGCCGACGCTGGAGGCGGGATCGCTCCCGCCCGCGCAGTCGGGGAGCACGTTCGGCGGTTCAGCCGGGGCATTGCCCGCGTCGCCTGGGCCGGTCACGCTGCCCGGATTGCCGTCCGGGCCGGTGTTGCCGAACCAGCAGTTTCCGGTGTTGCTGGCCCACTCATCCCACCAGAAGTCGTTGCCGTTCGGCAGGACGCGCCTGGCCCGACTGGCCGTGAGGTACGCCGTACTGGTCGAGCGTCGACGGGAAGCGGAAGCCCGCCGGCACCTGGCCCATCTTGTTGTTGAAGAAGTGGTTCCCGCAGGAGACCGACAGCCCGGTCTCCTGCGTCGTGCACGAGACGCCCGGGAACACGTCGCCCTCCGGGCCGCCGGCCCTCGTGAATGCGTCGGGAACCGCGAACAGCATCGCCCCGTCGCGCCAGTTGTCGAAGAACCAGTTGTCGTTCACGCGCGCGTCGTTCATGCCCGCGTAGATGATCCCGGTCCCGTTCGGCACCGCGACCAGGGGCTTGACGGGCGAGTCCGCCTTGTAGACGTTCAGGTTGTTGGAGTAGATGAAGTTGTGGTCGACCTTCGAGCTGTCGGCCGGGTAGCCCGGGTGGCCGGCGGACGACAGCGTGTCGCTGGAGATGCCGCTCGCGTTGCCGTAGATGTGGTTGTTCGTGATCCGCACCGCGTTGCCCATCGACCCCGAGTAGCCGAGCGCCGAGTTGCGCATGTCGCACCTGGTGATCGTCGTGTTGTAGCGCGGCGCGTCGGGATAGAAGTCCGTCGCCTGCGACTGCGTCTCCGGGGCGGCGCCCGGATAGAGCGCGGCGTCGCCCGCGCCCATGCCGTCGCAGTTCTGCAACCGCTGGTGGTCGCTCGTGAAGGCCAGATGCCCGTAGTCGGCGTTCCAGAAGAACTTCGTCCGGTCGAGCAGCGTGCCGTCGCTCTCCTCGGTGTAGAAGCCGTGCTCCTCGCCGCCGCGCGTGAGGAAGTTGCGGCCGACGAACCCGTCGGTGCGGTCGGCTCGCAGCACGACGTCCTTGGCGTGGCCGAGCGGCTTGGCCTCCGGGCCGCTGCCCTGGTAGTTCTCGCCGGCGTCGAGGATCACGTCCTCGGGCTTCGCGCCGCTGCCCTCGATCTGGAGGTTGCAGCGAACGCACGGCCCGAGCTCCTGCTCCGGGATCCCGCGCCGGTCGTTACGCGGCTGCGCGAGCGGCTTGCCCACCACCGCGCGGCCCTGGACGTAGATCAGGTTCTGGTCGTGCGGGCAGGTGACCTGGTACTCGTAGCTGGGCGCGTTGTCGCCGCTCGCGTCCTGCTGCAGCAGCGACGGGTTGCAGCGCGGGTCGTTCTCCGGTGCCTGGCGTGACGCCGGCTCCGTGTACGTGCCGGGCATGATCACGATGCGGTCGTTGTTGCCCGAGGCGTCGACGGCGTCCTGCACGGACGTGAAGCGGCACTTGGACCGCAGGCGCCGGTTGATTCCGAGCAGCTCAGTCGCCTGCGCGCGCGAGAGCTTGGTGACGGGCTGGCTCGGCCGCAGCCGGTAGCCCCGGTCGCGAGCCCGGGCGATCGACGCGCGGGCGAGCCGCATCGACGTGGCGCCGCCGCTGCCCTGGCAGACGACCCGCACGTCGGTGCGCGGGCGGGTGGTGCGCTCCGGCGGCGGAGGCGTCGCTCTTGCCCGTCAACGAAGGCTCGCGACCGCCTTGGCGGCCACTCGGGGCGGGGACCGCGGAAGCGAGCGAGCGCGCCGCAGGGACGCGGCCACCGGCGGCCGGCGAGATCGACGTGTCCGGGCTTGGGTCGGGCCAGTACGAAGGCCGTTCGAGATGCGCCTGTGCGACGCCCGCGAGAAAGCAGCGCGAGGGCGGTTGCGGCGATGCCGGCGAGCCAAGCCTTGACCATCGGACCTCTCCTCTCGATTGGCCCTGAGGTCACCCTAGCCCGGAGACCATCAGTTTGCATAGGTGTGGCCGCGCCACTTCGCGGGGGTGCACACACTTGCTTGCCCGGGGCCACCAGCCGGTGGGATGCTCTAGCTCAGACAGAGTGTGCGGCTGCTCCTGAACATCATCTGGTTCGTGCTGGCCGGCCTGTGGATGGCGATCGGCTACGCCTTCGCAGCGCTGATCTGCTTCATCCTGATCATCACGATTCCGTTCGGGGTGGCAGCGCTCCGGATCGCCATGTTCGCGCTGTGGCCGTTCGGCAAGACCGTCATTCGCCGTCGTGACGCGGGAGCCGGGTCCGCCATCGGGAACGTCATCTGGTTCGTGCTGTGCGGTTGGTGGCTGGCGCTCGCGCACCTCGTCACCGGAGTGTTGCTGTGCCTGACGTTGATCGGCATTCCGCTCGGGATCGCGTGCTTCAAGCTGATCCCGGTGTCACTGCTGCCGCTCGGTCGTGAGATCGTCTCCATCGATCACGCGCATGCTTCCGAGCTCACACCCGAAGTGGCGGTGCCGGCGAATCCCTCGATAAGGCGCTGAAACGCGTACGGGCCGCGCCCGGCGGTCGCGCGGCTGCTACAAGCGCGGCGCGGCTCCGGATACCCGCGATCAGGGAGCGAGTGGCGCGCACGTGCTGAGAGGGCCGGCGAAGCGCCGGCCCTCCCTTCAGCTCACCTCTGCTCGAGCACGGCCAGCCCGTACGGGAGCTGGTTGGACCGCACCGGCAGCGCGGTGGTCGAGATCGGGCTCAACCGTCCGCCGCTCCCGATCCGGAACGCCTCGATGAAGTTCCCGGGCGCTGGCGCCGGCGCGAACGATCCGTCGGGCTGCTGCTTCTCCTGCGGCCGCGGGCCGTCGGGATCCTCGTGTCCGCCGAGCGCGTACAGGTAGTTGTTATCCGGGTCGATGGCCAGGTTGAACACCGTGGCGGTCGACGGCATCTTCTCGACCTCCACGACGCTGAGCTGCTCGCCGTTGGGCGACACCCGGAACACCGTGATGTCCTGGGTGACCGTGTTGGCGCTGTACATGTAGCGGCCGTCGCTCGTGAGGACCAGCCAGCACGCCGCGTAGCCCCGGTGGTCTACCTTGCCCAGGTACCTCAGCGCGCCCGCGTCGTCGTACCGGTAGATCGCCACGCGCTGGTTGGCGGCCCCGAGGACGTAGACGATCTGCTCGGTCGGGTGGAACGCGACACCGAACGCCAGGTGCTCGATGCCCGGCGGCAGGAACGGCGGCGGTTCCATCGCGAGGTTTTCGGTCATGTCATCGGGGAACCCGGTCGGCGGGCCGGCCTCGGCCAGCCTGCCGCTCGGCGAGAGCGTGAGCGACTGGATCTCCTGGTCGCCTGGGATCAGGAACGTGTAGAAGCTCGTGCTGAACACGTTCCTCCCGTTCGGCGCGATCCCCGCCTGCGTGGGGCCGGGCACGGCCGGCACGCTGCCGATCCGCCGGAGGCCGCCCTCACTCGACACCTCGAACGAGGTGTAGTTCGGATCGCCGAAGTCCGGCATTGGCGCTTCCGGACGCGGGGGCGGGGCGGCCGAGTCGGTGACGATCGAGTCGATCGCCCTGTCGAGCTCGGTCTCCGTCGGCGGCATCATCATCGCGGGCGCGAACGGCGGCTTGGTCCCGTGATTGACGACCACCGCATGACGCCCGTTGAAACCGACGCTGATCGGCGCGTTGCCGCCGGACGGGAACGGCGAGCCGGGAACGTGCGCGAGCGACCCGGTGGCCTGGTCCACGCTGAACACGGCGACCGTGTTCGAGCCCTGGTTGACCGCGAACAGGAACCGCCGGTCAGCGCTCAGGATGACCTGCTGGTCACCGGCGAGCGCTCCGACGGACCGGTTGCGGATGTACCCGGCGCCGGTGCCCCGGGTCGGGAACGAGCGGACCTGAGGCGGGCTGGTCCGCCCGTTGTCGCCGTAATCGAGCGCGAGCACGGCATTCTGTCCGCGCCGCTCGTCGTTGTTCAGCGTGTACACCCACCCGGCGCCGAGCGCGGAAGCGGGCGCTGCGAGCGCCACTCCGCACACGAGCGCCAGGGCCACAAGACCGATTCGTGGCACTGGTCCCCCTAACTCGATAGGTGGAGGCCACGCTATCCGCGCCCCCGGCGGGGCGCAAGGGCACGCTGCAGAGCAATCGGGGCGCTGTAATTCAGGTTCCGCGCTACAGAGGCAATTCGAGCGGTCGCCTACGGGTTCTCATACGGATCCACCCCCGGGCGAAATGCCAGAACGATGCGCCTGACGCGCCCCGTGACGACGAAGTACGAAACGCAGCGAAGACAGCCCGTTCGGCGTCATAGGCAGCGGTTCCCAGTGCCGGCGCCAGCGGTGCAGAAGCCACCCGCGGCTAGCGTTCGGTGGCGGCGTCCTCGTCGACGATCCTCCTGAGCGTCGTCGATGACCGGCTCAATACCCTCTGCCCTGCGGGTCGGAGGATCCGAGCCCGAAGACGGGTCAACGGCCCACAGCCCTCCTCCAGCCGCAACCTGTACTCGACCCTCGTGCCGGTGTCGGTCGGGATGAACTCGAAGGTCTCGATGTTGGGGAAGAAGAGCGGCCCGCGACCCAGCGGCGTGAAGCGGTTTGTGAAGTAGCTGTAGGGGCGCCAGTCGAGGTACTCGCGCAGCGCCGCGCCGCCGACGCCGTGGGCGCAGTGGCTCGCGGCTCCCGCCCCGATCCTTCCCTGGCGGTTCGGCTGGTTATTGATCGCGGTTTGCAGTGGTTGCCAGCGCAACCGTTTCTCGGGATCGACGAAGTACTGCCACAGAAGTGCGGGTGGATAAGGATGCTCGCCAAAGCTGACTTCCAGGTCGGCGTCCTCCGAGCCGACGTAGACGCGGCGGGCCGCGCGCATCTGCGCAATGACCGGCTTGAGGTCGTGTACGCCGCCCGTCGTCTGGCCGAGCGACGCGTAGGACTCGCTGTGCGAGGGCAGATCGAACGACCGGGGCAAGCGCTGCAGACAAGGTTCGGTTAGAAAGGCGTAGGCCTGAGGCCCACCGCCGTCCCCCACCGTGTTCTTCAGCAGGCGGTGGACGAGGATGACGTCCGGTCCCGCGAGATCCTCCCGGTCGCCCTCGGACTCGATCAGAAAGGTGCCGTAGTGGGCGACAAACTTCAGATCGAGCGATCCGATCGACGCACAGGCGGCGCAGCGGCACGTCGTTCCGCGTTCCATGTCCAGCAGGCGGTCGGAGAAGGCCAGATAGCAGCTCTCGATCAGCTCGACGAGCCGCTCACCATCCTCGAACGATGCCCCGTCCGCGTAGCAGAAGACGGCGTCGCCTTCGAGTTTCACGAAGCGCAGCGGAGGCGAAAGCCGCTCGCGGATGAGCGTGGTCAGCTCATGGACGATGGCGTTGGCGTGCTCGAGCTCGGTGCCGGCGAGAAACGCCGTATAGCCGGAGATGTCGGCAAGCAGCAAGTAGCCCCGTCGGGTTCGCTCGCTCTGTGACACGGAGCCACGGTACTCGCCGCCCGGGCACCGGACGGGCACGGAAGCGGAGGTCGATCGGCGATGGAGCCTGCTCGTTGCGTGCATGCGAGCGCGCCTTAGGCTTCCGCGTGGATTTGGCGTTGTCCCACCGGGCTGCAAAGCGCACGGAACGCGCTGGCGCAAAATGGCAGCCCCTTGGGAGCGCAAGAGCTCCGACAGCAGCGACGGCCGCCCCGCACGTCCAGCCCGACAGTCACGTTCGGGAGCGATCTGGCGTAGAGCGTCGCCGGATGGGAGGGTTGGCGGGTGACGACGTGGAGTCCGGTCCGCTATGCGCACAACCGCGACGTGGCGATTGCCTACTCGATCGCCGGCCGCGGAGACCTCGACCTCCTCGTGATCGGCGGGTTCGTCTCCCATCTCGAGATTGGCCCCGCGCTTCCGCTCATGGCGCGCTTCTGGGAGCGGATGGCGTCGTTCGCTCGCGTGATCGCGTTCGACAAGCGCGGGATGGGTCTGTCAGATCGAGACGCGGGGGCCTACACGCTGGAGAACATCGCCGATGACGCGCTCGCGGTCTTGGACGAGGTCGGCGTCGAGCGCACTGCCGTCTTCGGAGTCTCCGAGGGCGGCGCCGCCGCGACGATGCTCGCCGCTCTGCACCCGGATCGGGTGAGCGCGATGGTGCAGTACGGCAGCTATGCCCGCGTGTCGCGGAGCCCCGACTATCCGGAGGGCCTGCAGCCGGACCGGCTGCGTGACTTCTGGGAAAGGGTCAGGGAGAACTGGGGCGATGCCTGCCGGCATCGATTTCTGGGCGCCGAGCCGCGCCGGCGATCCTGAGCTGCGCGAGTGGTGGGCGCGGCTGCTGCGTTCCGGGATGAGCCCGGGTGGCGCACGGGCGATCGGCGAGATGTACCAGCACCTCGACGTACGCCCGCTGCTCCGAGCCGTCCGCGCGCCGACGCTCGTGCTGTACCGAGCCGGCGACAAGGTGCGTACCGCCGTGGCTGTCGCGGACCGTCGCGCGCGGCATCCCGGCCGCGCGGGAGGTTGAGCTGCCCGGCAGCGACCACCTGTTCTGTGCGGGCGACCAGGACGCGCTGATCGACGAGATCGAGCAGTTCCTCACCGGTGGGCTCGGCCCCGCGCCGACCGAGCGCACGCTCGCGACGGTCCTGTTCACGGACATCGTCGGCTCGACGGAGCGCGCCGCGGCACTGGGTGACCGGGAGTGGCGCGACGTGCTCGAGCGCCACGAGCGCCTCGGCGCACCGCGAGGTCGGCCGGCACGGCGTGGCCGTGTCGTCAAGACCACCGGCGATGGCGTGCTCGCGACCTTCGACGGGCCGGCGCGGGCGGTGCGGGCGGGCGTCGCCCTGCGCGACGCCGCGGCGGAGACCCTCGGAGTCGAGTTGCGGGTCGGCGTGCACACCGGCGAGTGCGAGCTCATGGGTCAGGACCTGGGCGGCATCGGCGTGCACATCGCCGCGCGCGTGCAAGGCGCCGCAGCGCCTGGCGAGGTGCTGGTCTCGCGCACCGTGAAGGACCTCGTCGTCGGCTCGGGCCTTCACTTCAGCGACCGCGGCGAGCGCAAGCTGAAAGGCGTGCCCGGCGTTTGGCAGCTTCACGCGGTCGCCGGCGACGACGACGCCTGACACGCGTCACCGCGCCGCCACCGCGCACGCGCCTCCCGATTACGATCTGCGAAGCCGCGAAGGCCCTTCCGCGTTTCCGCAGCCGGCTCTGAAAACGGGAATGTGATCCGCAGTGGCTCTCGCCCTGGTCGCGTTCTGTGAGTTCATGGCGTGACGCCAGACGGACTTGTCAGGCTCGTCAGCGGGTGGTCGCGAAAGAGCGCGCGGACGGTCTTCGCCATTTCTCGTGGGTGGTCCACGTATGCGAAGTGGCCGCCGGGGACGGAAGTGACCTCCACGTAAAGGCGCGCGGCGAGTCGGGTGGCCGCCTGGCCGAACTCAGGGTGGCTGTCCTCACCGACGAGCAGGTGCACCGGCGCGGCGATATCGGCGACTGCCTGGTCGTCGGGTAGATAGGCGTCGAAACTCCCGATCTCCTTGCTGAAGTATGTGCCGGCGCCTGCGAGCATCCGCTCGCGGACGCTCGCGTAGCCGATCTCGAGCTAGCTGGGTCCGATCAACCCTCGAAGCCGCACTGCTCGCTCGCTGACAGCCCCAAGAAGCATGAGCGGACGCCCCAGGGCGACAATCCGTATGAACCTACGGGCGCTCCTACGGATCTCCACCAGCAACTGCGGACGACCGGTCGCACCCCTTCGCAGGCAAGCCGCACCTGGGGCCGCTTCGAGAGCGGCCCCAGCGACGATTTCTCGGTTCTTCGCGGATCGAGAACCGAGTCGGGGCGCCCGGATTTGAACCGGGGACCTCACCGACCCGAACGGTGCGCGCTACCAGGCTGCGCCACGCCCCGATGCGCGGGAGAGTTTACCCGGCCCGCCATCCTGCGCCCGAATGCCTGAAAGGACTCAAGAACTACCCCATTTGGGGCGATGTACGGGAAGTGAGGCGGGAAGCGTCACATAGTGCTGTCGATGACCCCTACGTGGGTTTCCGCATGCGCACCTTCGCGGCGGGGTCGCAGCTCAGCCTGATCGGGTGTGTCGCTTACGCCATCTATTACGCGCTGAGTTGGGACGACCCCAACCGCGAGGCGCTTGTGGCGATGTCGGTCATGACGCTTTTCGCGACGCTCCTCATGCAGCTCATCCCGGTGCCGCGGATCATCGCCTCCGACCGCTGGCGCGAGCCGTTCTTCGTCGGCTGGAGCGCGGGCCTGATTTTCATGATCTCGATCGGGGCGACACTCGACGGCGGCGCCCATTCGGCGCTGGCGCTGGCCTTTTTCCTGCCGCTGGCCTTCTCGGCCCTGTCCTACCCGACCCACTCGATGGTGATAGTGACCGTGCTCGACGTGGCCGCCTTCATCGGGGTGGCGCTCGTGACCGGGAACGCCTCCGCCGCCTTCGTCTTCATGTTCGCCTCCGCGCTCGGCACGGCCGGCTGGATGGCCGCTCGTCAGGCGCGTATCCACGAGAGTCACCTCGAGGAGCGCCGCCGCGGCGAGCAGGAGATCGCCCACCTCGCATACCACGACGCGCTCACCGACCTGCCGAACCGCCCGCAGCTCGAGCGTGAGCTCGGCGCGTCGATCGCCCGCGGCGGCCCGGTGGCGCTACTGGGGATCGATCTCGACGGCTTCAAGCTGGTCAACGACTCGCTCGGCCACGCGGCAGGCGACGAGATCCTCCGCCGGGTGGCACGCCGCCTGGAGGAGACGGTCGGCAGCGACGGGCTGCTCGCCCGCCACGGCGGTGACGAGTTCGCCGTAATGGTCACCAACCTCCCCGAGGACTGCCCCGCCGCTCGCCTGGCCAAGGCGCGCGAGGTGGCTGAGCGCGTTCTCTCGAGCGTGCGCGACCCGCTGTCGATCGACGGCACCGACTTCGAGCTCGACGCGAGCATCGGCATCTCGATCTTCCCCGACCACGCGCTCAACCCCGATGACCTGCTGCGCGACACCGACACCGCGATGTACGAGGCCAAGGCGACCGGCCACGGCCACGTGACGGTCTACGAGTCCGACGTCGACGACGCCCACAGCCGCCTCCAGATGACCGCGCGGCTGCGGCGTGCGCTCGCCAACGGCGAGATCATCGTCCACTACCAGCCGATCATCGAGCCCGCCACCGGCCGGGTCGCCGCCGTGGAGGCGCTCGCCCGCTGGGAGGACCCCGACCGCGGCATGATCTCGCCCGGCGAGTTCATCCCGTTCGCCGAGGAGACCGGCATGATCAGCGAGATCGGCGACCGCGTCGTCGACCTGATCTGCGACCAGGCGCAGCGCTGGCGCGCGGCCGGCCTGGCCCCCGCGATCACGTTCAACGTCTCCCCGCGGCAGCTCCTCGAGCCCGACTTCGCCACCCGCCTGCGCGACCGCATCGCCACCGTCGGGCTTGACCCGGCCGGATTCACGGCCGAGATCACGGAGTCGGCGATGGTCGGCGACCCCGCCCGCGTCGAGCCGGTCCTGCACGAGCTCGCCGCCACCGGGATCCGGCTGGCGATCGACGACTTCGGTGCCGAGCACTCGTCACTCGGCCGCCTGCACACGCTGCCGGTCAACATGCTGAAGGTCGACCGCTCGCTGCTGGACGGCGTGCCGGACGACCGCCGCGCCGCCGCGATCGTCGCCTCGCTGCTGATGATGTGCGACGCGCTCCAGGTGGTCAGCCTGGTCGAGGGCGTGGAGACCGAGGAGCAGCGGGCGTTCCTCGTGGCCCAGAGCTGCCCGCTCGCGCAGGGTTTCGGCCTCGGCCGTCCGGGGCCCCCGGACGCGACGACGCTGCTGCTCGAGCAGGACGCCGTCGCCCAGCAGATCCGGGCACAGGAAACGGCCAAGGCGTTCGGCCGCGGCTAGGTCAGCCCGCGTCGTTCGCGATCTCGGCGATCAGCCACTTCCCGTCGGTGGTGTGCAGCTCGTAGCGCTGCAGGCCCGCCGGGCCGGTGACCGTGGCGTTCTGCTCCTCACCGCCCGCGCGCACGGTGGCGACCAGCTTCAGCTTGCCGACGCTCTGCGCGTTCAGCGGCTTGCCCTCGAAGGTGACCGACTTCGACACGCGCGTGACGGAGTCGATGAACGCCGCGCACGAGTCGATCCCGCGCTTGCGGACGAACGCCGCGTTCTGCTCCAGCACCGACTTCTGGTATTCGGGCGTCAGCTTCCCGCACGCCGCTGAGCCGTCCTTGGCGACCAGCGCACGCAGGTAGTCGCGCACCGCGGTCTCGGCGCCGCTCCTGTCGCCCTCGCTGGCGAGCTGGGACTTGCCGGACTTCTTGTCACCGTCGTCGCCGCCGCAAGCGGCCAGCGGCAACGCCGCGGCGAGGGCGAGCGGCCAGGCAGGTGATCTGGCGGGTCCGGCGCATCAAGCCCGGAAACTAGCGCTTGCCGTCCCCGTCCCCGTCGCCGATCTGCAGCACCGCCAGGAACGCCTCCTGGGGCACCTCGATGCGGCCGACCTGCTTCATCCGCTTCTTGCCCTCCTTCTGCTTCTCGAGCAGCTTGCGCTTGCGCGTGATGTCGCCGCCGTAGCACTTGGCGATCACGTCCTTGCGCACGGCCTTCACGGACTCGCGGGCGATGATCTTCGATCCGATCGAGGCCTGGATCGCGACCTCGAACTGCTGGCGCGGGATCTGCTTGCGCAGGCGCTCGGTCAGCGCCCGGCCCGCGTTGTAGGCCTTGTCCTTGTGGACGACCATCGACAGCGCGTCGACCGGGTCGCCCGCCAGCAGGATGTCGAGCTTGACCAGGTCGGCGGGGCGCAGCCCGAGGATCTCGTAGTCGAGTGACGCGTAGCCCTTGGTCTTCGACTTGAGCTGGTCGAAGAAGTCGAGCACGATCTCGGCGAGCGGCAGGTCGTACTGGATCTGCACGCGCGTGGGCGAGAAGAAGCTCATGCCCACGTGCGTGCCGCGGCGGTCCTGGCAGAGCTCCATCACCGCGCCGACGTGGTCCTTGGGGCAGAGGATCGTCGCCCGGATGTAGGGCTCGCGGATCTCGGCGATGCGCGCACGATCGGGCATGTCGACCGGCGAGTGCACCTCGACGACCTCGCCGTCGGTCAGCGTGACCTCGTAGGACACGTTCGGAGTCGTGGCGAGCAGCGACAGGTCGTATTCGCGCTCGAGGCGCTCACGCACGATGTCCATGTGCAGCAGGCCCAGGAACCCGCAGCGGAAGCCGAAGCCGAGCGCCTGTGATGTCTCCGGCTCCCAGGTCAGCGCCGCGTCGTTCAGCTCGAGCTTCTCCAGCGCGTCGCGCAGCTCGGGGTACTGGTCCGACTCGACCGGGAACAGGCCGCAGAACACCATCGGCTTGACCTCGCGGTAGCCCGGCACCGGCTCGGTCGCGCCGTCGCGCTGGGTGGTCAGCGTGTCGCCCACGCGCAGCTGCGACACGTCCTTGATGCCGGTGATCAGGTAACCGACCTCGCCGGCCTTGAGCGTCTTCACCGGCCGCATCTCCGGGCCGAAGAAGCCGATGTCGTCGATGTCGGCCTCGGTGCCGGTCTGCATCGCGCGGATCGCCTCGCCCTTGGAGAACTCGCCGTCGACCACACGGATGTAGGCGATCACGCCGCGGTACTGGTCGAACTCGGAGTCGAAGATCAGCGCGCGCGGGGCGCCGTCGGCGTCGCCCTCGGGCGAGGGGACGCGCCGGACGATCTGCTCGAGCAGGTCCTCGACCCCCTCCCCCGTCTTCGCGCTGATCCTCCGGACCTCCTCGGGGTCCTCGCCGATCAGCTCGGAGATCTCGCCGGCGACCCGCTCGGGCTCGGCGCCGGGCAGATCGACCTTGTTCATCGCGGGGATCAGCTCGAGCCCGGCATCGACGGCCAGGTAGGTGTTGGCGACGGTCTGGGCCTCGACGCCCTGGGCGGCGTCGACCAGCAGCAGCGCCCCGTCGCACGCGGCCAGGCTGCGCGAGACCTCGTAGGTGAAGTCGACGTGGCCCGGCGTGTCGATCAGGTGCAGCCGGTAGGTCTCCCCGTCGCGGGCCTTGTACTCCACGCGCACGGCCTGCGCCTTGATCGTGATGCCGCGCTCGCGCTCGAGCTCCATCGAGTCGAGCAGCTGCGGCTTGTGCTTGCGCGCGTCGACCGCGCCGGTGATCTCCAGGATGCGGTCGGCCAGCGTCGACTTCCCGTGGTCGATGTGGGCGATGATCGAGAAGTTCCGGATGTTGTGCTCGGGCGCGGACACGGCCGACTGATTATGGAGGCGGGCGTCCGGGCGGCCCCTGGACGTCCGTTGGACACCACTCTGGCCGACAGATATCGAGTCGAGTCTGGCGCGTCGACGCCGATGAATAGGGTGAATGGGACGGCCGATAAAGCGACCCGCGCGCGACGGCGTCCAGTCCGAGACGGGCTTCACGCTCGTCGAGGTGATGCTCACCGCGTCGATCCTGGCGGTCGTCCTGGGGGCGATCCTGTCGCTGTCGGAAACGAGCCAGAAGCTCGCGCCGCGCGACCAGGAATGGGCCTTCACCCTGCGCGATGGCCAGGTCGCCCTGCACGGCATGACCCGCGAGCTGCGCGGCACTTACGTGCTGAACACCCCGGGCGCAACGAGCGTCGACGCGACCGTGCAGTCGAACGGGTCGTCCAAGCGGGTCGTCTACGACTGCGGCCAGCCGCATCCGACCGATCCCGCGCTGAAGCAGTGCGTCCGCTACGTGATCGCCGGAGGCGTGCCCGGCCCGAAGACCCTCGTGATCCCGCAGGTCAAGTCGGCGAGCTTCACGTACGAGCCGGCCACCGGGCCCGCCAACTTCGTGCGGATCAAGCTCCAGATTCCGGCTGCCGGAGACCGCGCGGACGGCCACAAGCACTCCTTCACGCTCGACGACGGCATCTACCTGAGGAACCTCGAGAGTGGCTGAGCGAAACGCGTCGGCATCCGCTCGGCTCGCCTCCGAGGACGGCTTCTCGCTGATCGAGCTGCTGATCGCGGCGATGATCGCCGCGGTCGCGCTCATCGCCCTCGTCGGCACGTTCGACTTCTCGCGCGACTCGATCGACGGCGCCGAAAAGATGGAGACCGCCGTGCACATCGGCGAGCAGGAACTCGAGCGGATCAGCTCGAGCAGCTACGCGTCGGTCGGGCTGACGAGCACGCCGATTCACTCCACGAACACGAGCGACCCCCGCTACTACGTGGTCTCGCCGTCGAGCTACCAGTGGGACGCGACGAACACCACGCGTGTGGAGCAGCTCGTCACGAGCGAGGGCACGCTCTCGCCGTCGTCCTCCTGGACCGACGCGACCACTCCCCGGCTCCAGGGGCAGGTATGGCGCTTCGTGACCTGGGTCTACGACCCCAACGTCGTCCAGACGCCGGACGAGCCCGACGCCAAGCGCGTCATGGTCGCGGTGACGGTCGACGGAGCCAAGCGCCCCGTCGTCGTCTCCTCGATCGTCTACGACCGAAAGTCGCCCGCATGAGAGCACTCCGATCGCAGCGAGGCGTCGCGCTACCCGCGGTAATGGGAGCGCTGCTCGTGCTGACCCTCCTGTCGGCCGCGATGTTCTCGACCGCCATCCGGGCGGCTGCGGACGCGGGATCGGACACGAACGCCAAGCGCGCGCTCGCGACCGCCGAGGCCGGGTTCCAGACCGCGTCGTACCGGCTCAAGAAGCTCGCCCCCGGGGCCACGATGTGCATGACGACCGTCGCCGTACCCCCGACCGCGGGCGAGTGCCCCGCCAGCACGCCCGAGGGGGCCGGGCCCGGCGCGACCTACTCCTACCGGGTCACGCCGGCCGGCGCGACCTGCGCGGCGCTGCCCGGCTACACCCCCACCTCCGCCGACCGCTGCATCACGAGCGTCGGGACGGTGAACGGCGTGACGCGCCGCATCCAGGCGCGCGTCGTGGTCGACCCGTCGCAGCCGTTCGCCTACGCCGGCGTGGTCGGGGTCAACTGGGTGAAGCTGATCGACAAGGTCGAGGTCAAGGACACCGACGTGGGCTCGAACGGGCCGATCACGCTGACCGGGACGCCGGCGAGCGTCACGATCGACGCGGTCGCCCGGCCTTACCCGCCGGGGTCCGTGATCCGGACGGGCACGACCTCGATCACCGGCGGCATCATCAACGCGACGAACCCCTACGGCCTGGTGATGCCCGACTTCTCGAAGACGCTGCCGCCTACTGGGACCAACAACAACATCAATCTCAGCTCGAGTGGTTACTTCAACTCCACGACGCGCATCCTCACGATCCCTGCCGGGGTCGACTACGACATGCCGGCGGGCGTCTACAACCTCTGCGGGTTTGTGATGGGCGCCGGGTCCAAGGTCGACCTGCCGTCGTCGTCGGCGCAGGCCCAGGTCTACATCGACTCTCCGAGGCGGAGCGGGTCCGGCTGCCCGGCGAACAGCGGGCAGTTCACCGCGAACGGCATGGGGTCCGAGGTCAAGATGAACAACGGCCGGTTCGACGCGAACTTCACGTTCTACCTCTACGGCACGAAGGCAGATGGCACCGGCGAGGACGTCCTGCTCGCCAACAAGGCGCACATCGACGCGGTCTGGTACGCGCCCAGCTCGACCTTCCACGCCACCGGGGACATCACGATGCACGGCGGCGTCGCGGCCAAGCACGTGCTGATGGACCACGACGTGCAGGCCAAGCTCGACGCCGCGATGCAGTCCTGGACCGGTCCCGGTAGCGGCACCGTGAGGCGTCTCGGCTGGTTCGAGTGCAAGCCCGCCCCCACCGTCCCGAGCGATCCCGAGTCGGGCTGCTGACGCTCCGCGAGACCGCGCGCGGGCCTAGCTGCTGCGCCTGCGCCGGAAGCGGCTGCCGAACACGTCGACGATCTGCTTGGCCTCCGGAACGCCCAGCATCCAGACCGCGCCTGCGTACACGGCGACGCCCGCCGCCACGCCGGCGGTGACCGACAGGGCCTGAGCCCAGAGCGCCCGGCCCACGAGGTCGTCGAGCACCCACCAGCCCGCGTAGCAGGCGACTCCCATCAGCGCCGCCGCCAGCGACATGCGCAGCACCGCCGAGATCATCTGCGGGCCCTCCAGGCCGTGCGTGTCGCGGCGCACCAGCCAGGCCTGCGCCGCGGCCATCCCGAGCGTGCCGACCACGGTGCCGATCACGATCCCCGCGATGCCGAACGGCTTGTAGAGCGCAAGCGACACGACCGCGTTCACCACCATGTTGCCGCCGGCCAGCGCGGTGGTCACCCAGGGTCGCTGGAGCGCGAAGAACGTCCGCGAGAGCAGCAGGCTCGCGCCCTGGGCGGGTAGCGAGAACGCCCACCAGAACATCGCGTCGGCGACCAGGTCGGTGGCCGCGGTGTCGAACTCGCCGCGCTGGTACACGAGCCGGGTGATCGGCTCGGCCAGCACGGCCATCACAACCGCGGACGGGATCAGCAGCAGCAGGATCTGGCGCAGGCCGTTCGACATCACGCCGCGGAGCGCGTCGGTATCGCCGCGGGCGGCCAGGCGCGAGAGCGTCGGGAACAGGATCGTCGCGATCGCCACGCTGAACAGGCCCTGCGGGAGCATGTAGATGCGGAACGCCTTGTCGATCGCCGCCGGGACCTCCTCGCCCGCGAGCGTTCCGATGAACGAGTTGATCAGCAGCGAGAAGTTGATCAGCCCGAGCGCGATCGTCACGGGCAGCATCAGCTTGATCACCCGGATGACGTGCGGGTTGCGCCAGTCGAATGTGATCGTGAAGCGCCCGCCCGTGCCGCGTAGCCAGGGCAGCGGGAGGAAGAACTGCACGATCGTCCCCACGAGCACGCCGATCGCGTACGAGTAGACCTGGTTCGGACCTTCGAACAGCGGCGTCAGCCCGACCAGCGACGCGATGATCACCAGGTTCCAGGCCACGGGCGCGAGCGCGGGGACGCTGAAGCGCTCGAAGGTGTTGAGCATGCCGACGGTCACGCCGCTCAGCGAGAGCAGCAGGACGATCGGGAACATCACCTGGGTCAGCCCGGCGACCAGGGTCTGGAGCTCGGGCTGGTCGTCGAAGCCGGGCGCGATGATCGGCGCCAGCGTCGGCGCCAGCAGGATGAAGATCAGCGTGACCGACCCGAGGACGACCGTGATCAGCGAGAGCAGCGCGCTCGCGACCTTGAAGGCTTCCTTCTTCTGGTTCTTCTCGAGGAGCTCCGCGAACACCGGGACGAACGCGCCCTGGAGGGCGGCGTCCGCGAACAGCGCACGGATCAGGTTCGGGAACTGGAACGCGATCGTGAACGCCGACATCGCGCCGCTGACGCCGAAGTAGCTGGCGGCGACGATCTCGCGCACGAGACCGACCACGCGCGAGAGACCCGTCGCGATGGAGAAAAAGACTGTGCTTAGGGCGAGCCGGCGGCGGTGCTTGAGCGGCCGCTCCCCCTCCGGCGACGCGCCCTCCCGATCCGCGGCTTCCCGCTCGTCGAGCGTCACGCGGCCAGCTATAGTAGGCGCCCGCCGCGCCCGGCTGGTTCGGGTCGCGGCCTACTTGCGTCTATGGCCAACATCGCCTCACAAGAAAAGCGGATCCACCGGGCGGAGCGGGAGCGGCAGGAGAACCGCCGCTACACGTCCTCGGTGAAGACGTATTTCCGCCGCCTCGAGGATGCCGCGCAGGCGGGCGACGCCTCGCAGGCCGATACCGAGTACCGCGAGCTGATCTCGCTGATCGACCGCGCCGTCAAGCGCGGCGCGCTGCACCGCAACACCGGCGCCCGCAAGAAGTCCCGCGCCGCTCGCCTGCGCAACGGCGCCGGCGCCGCCGCCTAACCCGCGGCGCCCGCGGTCAGCGCTGCCATCTCCTCGCCGCTCAGCTCGAGCGACGACGCCGCGCAGTTCTCCTCCAGGTGCTCGCCCGAGGACGTGCCCGGAATCGGGATCGCGTTGGGCGAGCTCTGGAGCAGCCAGGCCAGCGCGACCTGGCCGGTCGTGGCGTCGTGGGCGTGCGCGATCGCGTCGAGGTTGCCGCCGGGCCGGGCGAGCCGGCCGGCGGCCAGCGGGAAGTACGGCAGGAACGCGATGCCGTTCGCCTCGCAGGCGTCGAGCACGCCCTGGCTGCCGCGGTCGCTGACCGAGTAGCGGTTCTGGACCGAGACGACGTCGACGATCCCGCGCGCCTCCTCGAGCTGGCGCGCGTTCACGTTGGAGACGCCGATGTGGCGGACCTTGCCGGCCTCCTGGAGCTCCCGGAGCGCTCCGAGCGAGTCGGCCAGCGGGACGTTCGGGTCGGGGGCGTGGAGCTGGTACAGGTCGATCCGGTCGACGCGCAGCCGGCGCAGGCTGTCGTCACAGGCCTCCTTGAGGTGCTCGGGGCGGCCGTTCATCACCCACTGGCCCGGCCCCGGGCGCACCGTCCCGCCCTTGGTGGCGATCACCAGGTCGTCCGGATAGGGATGGAGCGCCTCGGCGATCAGGCGCTCGGAGACCTGCGGGCCGTAGGAGTCGGCCGTGTCGATCAGGTTGACGCCGAGCTCGACGGCGCGGCGCAGCAGCGCCCGGGCGGCGTCGGGGTCGCCTGGGTCACCCCAGATCCCCTCCCCCGTGATCCGCATCGCGCCGAAGCCCATGCGGTGCACGGGCAGGTCGCCGCCCAGCGTGAACGTGCCCGCGGGTGCCGTCATCGCGGGGCGATGGTACCCGCGCGGGTCATGGCGCCCCGGGGAGATCCCTAAGGGACAAGGGTCGGGAAGACTGGGGTGCAGGTGTGGGGTTTCCCCCGATGCCCTGGCGATGAGTTCGGTTCATGCTCACGGTCAGATGTTCATGACGGTCATCAGCCAACAAGCCGGAGGAAATTCCAGCCCCCAGACGGGAGACATCATGGCCCCGACCCTGCACCCCATCTCGTCCTCTTCCCAGATGCGCCGCTCCCTCGGCCGCGCCGATCGCCGTGCCGGACTCGGCATGCGGACCCGCATCCGCGTGCCGCACGCCCGGATCACGTACGCCGAGTCGCCGGAGCTCTACCTGCGAGAGGAGATGTCCTGATGACCGCCGACCGTTCCCGCGCCTACGGCCGCGTGATGAAGACCCTGTCCGACATCGGCCCCGCCAAGCTCCAGCCGCGCGAGCGCGAGCTGGTCCGCGAGGCGGCCGACGCGCTGCTGTTCTCCGACGACTTCGAGCGCGACGCGCATGCGCGCATGGCCTTCGACGCGCTGCAGGAGATGATCGAGACGCTGATCGCGTCGGACCGCTGGATGTTCCAGACCGCCGACCGGCTGCTGCGCGACGTCGAGGACTGCGGGCCGTTCGTGCCCGCCGAGCTGATCGCCGCCTAGCTCAGGCGGCGGCCCTGGCCAGCGCGAGCGAGAACGCGGTGTCCTCGTCGAACTCGCCGGCGCCGCGCAGATCCCGCTCCAGGTCGGCGAACACGCAGATCGCGCGGGCCAGGGAGTCGCGGTTCGTCTTCTTGGCCTGGGCGAGCGTCCGCTTGGCCTGCCAGGGGGCCATCTTCATCGCGCCGGCGACCTTCTGCTCGGGGACCCCGGCGTCGAGCAGCTCGGTGGCGCGGTGGACGTCGCGCAGCCGGCGCACGATCGGGTAGAGCAGCCGCGACGGCCGGTCCTCCCCCGCCGTGAGCGCCTCCGCGAGCCGCATCGTCGCGGGGACGTCGCCGGCGACCACCGCATCGGCCAGGTCGTAGACCTGCATCGGCGCCTCGCCGGCGGCCAGCCGCTCGACCTCCTCGGCGCTGAGCTGGGTGCTCGGGTGGGCCAGGATCGCGAGCTTCTCGATCTCGCGCTGGAGGCGCTGCTGGCGCGTGCCGACCACGCCGACAAGCGCCTTCGCCGCCTCCTGGTCGAGCCGCAGCCCGGCGTCCTGCGCCCGCTCCGCCGCCCACTTCGGCATCTGCCAGGGCTTGGGGGCGGTGTACTCGCGGACCTCGCCGTCGGCGCCGGTGACCGCCTTGACCAGGCGCTGCTGGGGCTTGCCGCGGGCAAGCATGACGAGCACGGTGTCGGGCGCCGGGTCCGCCAGCGCCTTCTCCAGCGGATCGAGGTCGCCCGCCTTCCAGGCCTCGACGTTGTCGACCAGGTAGTAGCGCGCCTCCGTGCCGAACGTGAGCATGCCGAGCGCCGCCGCGACCTCGTCCGGGCCGGCCGCCTTGGCGTCGAAGGTCTCGAGCGCGCCCGGACCGCCCTCCTCCTCCGCGCGGGTGCGGACGCGGGTGCGCCAGGCGTCGATCTTGGGCTCGTCGTCGCCGAGGATCAGATAGGCGGGCTTCAGGGCGGCCACGGCCGCGAGTCTACGACGGGGCCGGGACGCTCAGCGGGTCGGGCCGCCGCGGGCGCGGCGGTAGGCGTCGGTCGCCGCCTGCGAGCCGCGCGCCAGGGCCGACCCGACGTGCGGAGCCGCGGCCTCGCCCGCTCGCCGCGTCGCGTCGGCGGCGCGGCGCACCTGGTCGTCGCGGCGCGCCAGGTAGTGCAGCGCGGCGGCCCCGGCGATCAGGCTGCCGGTGAACGCCCAGATCGTGAACCACAGGTCGAAGGACAGGTTGGGCACGAGTCCGGCGAGCGCGGTCGCTCCCCACACGATCTCGGGCCAGATCGCCTCCGGGCGGCGGGGAAGCGCGGCGACCAGCGCGATTGCCGCCGCGAGGATCGCGATCAGGCAGTAGTTGCGGAACTGGTCGGGCCGGCCTTCGACCGCCCAGTCCGACAGCCGGTGGACCCAGTCGGCGGCCTCGGCGGCGGTGCCTTCGTCGAGCCCTGTGGATCCATCGCGCAGCGCTCCCTCGGCGGCCCCGGTGCCGGCCTCGATCGCGTCGTCGGCGTAGCCGGCGATCACGAACGACACCGCGGCCGAGGTTCCGAGCATGATCGCGCCGAGCACGGCCAGCAACCGGGCCGCGACGTGGCCGTAGCGCTTCGCGGCGGTGGCCGAGGGCATGCGCACGAAGCTATGTGCGCCGGCGCTCCCGGTCAAGCGCGGGCGTCAGCGAAACGGAGTGGCCTGGGGTGCCGCCGCACGCCGGTCACCGCTCGGGCTGGACGGTCAGCGCGCCCCCGGCGGCCGTGAGCCGGATCGTGCCGTCCCGGTCCGTGCGGTACACGTGCGGGACCGCGTGACGCAGCGCGGCGAGCGTCGACGGAGTCGGGTGGCCGTACGAGTTCCCCTCCCCCACCTCGATTGCCGCCACCTCCGGCCGCAGCCGCCGCAGCAGTCCCGGCAGGCCCGGGTCGTTCGACCCGTGGTGCGAGACCTTCATCGCCTCAACGTCGGGCAGGTCGTAGGCGCCGAGCACATCGCTCTCCGCATCGCCGGACAGGAACAGGTCGAAGTCCCCCGCCGAGACGATCGTCACGAGCGCGCGCGGATTCGGGTCCTCGGGTGGCGGCCCGGGCGGCCGCGGCGGCGGGCCCAGCACGTGCACCGCGAGCATCCCCACCCTGAATCGCTGATCACCGCCGCCGCGCACGACGCGCGCGCCGTGCGAGCGCGCCGTCTCGCACGACCCGCCAGAAGCTGCGGTCGCGCGTGCCGTCGCCGTTCTCGACCAGCGTGTCGACCGGGAAGCGCTCCACGACCTCCTGGAGGCCCAGGTGGTGGTCGCGCGACTGATGGGTCATCACGACGAGCGACAGCCGCCGGACGCCCGCGCGGCGCAGCTGAGCCGCGGCGTCGCCCTCGGGCGGGCCGCCGTCGAAGAGGACGGCCGCGCCGTCCGGCGCCTGGATCAGCGTCGAGTCGCCCTGACCGACGTCGAGGAACGACACCGTGAGGTTGCGCGGTGGCGCCGGGGTGGCGGTCCAGGCCGCCAGCGCCATCGCCGCCGCAGCGGCGCCGGCGGCGGTCGCGGCGAGGCGCGTGCGCCTGGGCAGCCGGCGCCACGCGGCCACGGCCGAGCTGACGGCCGGCTCGGCGCGGCGGGCCGGCCGGCGCGACCAGAGCAACACGCCGGCGATAAACGCATACGCAGCGGCGACGGCGAACGGCGAGCGCAACGGCAGCGCGAGCGCGGCCCCCGGAGCCTCCCCGAAGACGCGAGCGAGCCATCCCAGGTAGCCGAGCAGGACGCCGTCCACCGCCCCGAGGGCGCGAGCCACCGCATCGACCGGCCCGCCCAGCTCGGGCGCGAGCGCGGGCAGCTGCGCCAGCGCCGCCTGGCACATGCCGATCCACATGATCGGGGCGACCACCGGCAGCGCGAGCAGATTCGCCACGAGGCCCGCCACCGAGAACGACCCGAAGTGATGAGCGAGCAGCGGCGCGGTGGCCACCGTCGCGGCGACCGTGATCGCCACCCCGTCGGCCAGCACCCGCGGAGTGCCCGCCGCCGCCAGCGCTCCGCGGATGCGCCCGCCGAGCGCCAGGATCCCGATCACGGCGGCGAACGACAGCTGCCAGCCGGGGTCCTCGACCGCGCGCGGGTTGACCGCGAGCGTGACGATCGCGGCCAGCGCCAGCGCGTACCAGCGCGAGCTCACCCGCCCGGCCGCCAGCGCCACCGCCCCCGCGGCACCCATCGCCCCGGCGCGCTGCAGCGACGGCCCGGCGCCCGCCAGCGGCACGTAGATCGCGATCAGCGCCAGCAGGACCAGCGCACGCCCGCGCGGGCCCGCCCCGGCCAGGACGAGCAGCGGCATCGCGAGCGCGGCGAGCAGCATCACGTTCTGCCCGCTCACCGCGAGCAGGTGTGCCAGGCCCGACGCGCGGAAGTCGTCGCGCACGGGCTCGGCGATCGCCTCGTCCTGGCCGAGCACCATCCCGCGGGCGAGCGCGGCCTTCGGCGCGGGCAGGCCCGCCGCCACCGCGGCCTCCGCCCGGCGGCGCATCGAGTCGATCGCTCCCGCGACCCCGCCCCGGCGCCGGCCGGTCGGGCGGATCGCGTCGAGCGCGACCTCGACGCCGATCCCGCGGCGCCGCAGGTACGCGGGCCAGTCGAAGTCCGATCCTGCGCTCCGGCGCGGCGCGCGGGCCGAGCCCGCAACCTCCACGATCGTGCCCGGCTCGCCGCCGGCCGGCCAGCGCGCGCCGTCCGGCGCCCGGGCCAACACCCTGGCTCCTCGGGGCAGCTCGAGCACCGCCGAGGAGCCGAACCGCGACTGCCGCGGCCGCTCGACCACGGTCGCCTGGCCCTCGACGCGCTCCCCCGGCTTGACGAGCGCCGCCCCGGCGTCGATCGCCGCGAGGCGCGCCGTGCCCGCCCCGATGCCCGCGACAAGCGCGACGCCGAGCGTGAGCGCAACGACGGGCCGCGCGCCGGCCCGCAATAGCCCCAGGCAGGCGGCGACGGCCACCACGATCCCGGCGGTGGCCGCCCGCGGCTCGATCGCCAGCACCAGCCCGGCCGCGACCAGCGCCGCCGCGACCAGGTGCGGGTAGCGATCGAGCGCCTGCAGCACCCGGAGCCTCACGGCTGCACCGCCGCGCGAAGCGACTCGAAGCGCTTCTCGCCGATCCCCTCCACCTCGCGCAGCTGCTCGACGGACTTGAACCCGCCGTGCGCATCGCGCCACCGGAGGATGCGCTGGGCCAGCGTGGGCCCGATCCCGTCGAGGCCGTCGAGCTGGTCCACCGTCGCCGACCCGAGGCTCAGCTTCGCGTCGCCGGTTGCACCGGCGCCGGGGCCCGCTCCGCCGACGGCCCCGGCGGTGCCACCCGCAGCGGGCGCCGCCGCCTCGCGCTCGCCGCGCGCGGGCACCACGATCTGCTGACCGTCGCGTACGGTCGCGGCGAGGTTGACCGCCCGCCCGTCCGCCCGGCGCGCCAGCCCCCCGGCGGCGTCGACGGCCGTGCCGGCGCGCGCGTCCGCGCCGACCCGGTACAGCCCGGGCCTGCGCACGGCGCCCGCCACGTGGACCCAGATGCGGCGCTCCGGCGGTCCAGCGCGCGCGGGCCCGGAACGCGGCGCATCGAGCGCGACCGCCGGCGCTTCACCCCCGCCCGAGCCGTCCAGCACACGGAGCGCCAGGAAGACGAGCACGACCGCCGCGGCGATCAGCGGGAGGAGGCTGAGAGGTCGGCTCTGCGGGACCACCCGGCCAAGCTAGGCCGCCCAGCGTTACCGGAATGTCACAAAGGAAAATGTTCTGTGACGGGCGTGCAAAAAGGCCGTCACGCGGCGCACGAGCACGTCAGCGCACGTCGAAGCCGCTGAGTCCCTCGGGGTCCTCGGACCTGACGTCGACGTCCTCCACGCTGGCCGCCGTGGGCCCCTCGCGGCAGAACTCGACGAGCTCCTCGACGGCGCCGGCAGCGCCCTCGAACACCGCCTCGACCTTGCCGTCCGAGCGGTTCGTGATCCAGCCCGAGACCCCCGCCTCGGTGGCCTTGCGGCGGGTCGTCTCGCGGAAGAAGACGCCCTGAACGTCCCCGTCGACGGTGACGTGGCGGCGAACGGTGTCCTCGGCCATGCCCCGGATGTCTACCGGACGGCTGCGAGCGCAAGCGCCGCGGCCTCGGCGCCGCCGGACGCCCGGCCGATCGGATCGGGGTCCCGGCCGAGATCCCACGTGCCCACCCCGATCACGGTCTTCCCCGCCTTCAGCGCCAGGGCGATCTCCGACAGCGTCCCGAACTCGCCGGCCACGGCCACGACCGCGTCGGCCGCCCGCACGACCAAGGCGTTCCGCGCCTCGCCCAGCCCGGTGGGCACCACTACGTCGACCCATTCGTTGGCGGCGCTGCGGTCGGCGCCGGGCAGGATGCCGAGCGTCCTGCCGCCCGCGGCCCTCGCGCCCCGGCAGGCGGCCTCCATGACACCGCCCAGGCCGCCGCAGACGACGACGGCACCGCCCTCGGCGAGCGCCCGGCCCGCGGCCTCCGCGTGCGCGAGCTCGTCGGCTGTGGCGCGCCCGGCCCCGACCACCGCGACGTACGGCTCCCCGGTCACGCGCGGCTCGTGCCGGTCCCGGCCCGCCTCAGCGGACCACGAAGTTCACGAGCTTGCCCGGCACGACGATCGTCTTGACGACCTGACCGCCGTTGAGCTGGGCCAGGACCCGCTCGGACTGCCGAGCCAGCTCCTCCTGCTCCTCGCGCGAGGCGTCGGCGGGCGCCTCGATGCGGTCGCGCAGCTTGCCGTTGACCTGCACGACCAGCTCGAACGTGTCTGTCACGAGCATCGACGGGTCGGCCTCGGGCCAGGGCTCCTCCCAGACCCGGCGGCCGGTGATCATCTCGTAGACCTCGGAGCCCAGGTGGGGCGCGAACGGGAACAGCAGCGATGCCGCCGTCGCCGTCGCGAACCGCACCTGCGAGGCGCCGGAATCGTCGCCGAGCAGCGCGTCCTTGTGGTGGTAGATCTCGTTGACCAGCTCCATGACGGCCGAGATCGCCGTGTTGGACGCGAACCGGTCGCCGGTGTCCCTCGTGACCTTGTCGATGGCCCAGTGGGCCTTGCGCAGCACGGACGTCGGATCGCCGTCGGGGGAATCCGATGCCGGCGCGCGCTCGGCCACCTCCGCGCCGAGCCGCCACAGCCGGGCCAGGAAGCGGCTCATTCCGGCGATGCCCGTGTCGGACCAGTCGGCGCCCTGATCGGGGGGCCCGATGAACAGGATGTAGCAGCGCGCGGTATCGGCGCCGTACTGCTCGACGATCGCCATCGGGTTCACGACGTTGCCCTTGGACTTGGACATCTTCGCGCCGTCGCGCGTGATCATCCCCTGCGTGAACAGTCGCGCGAACGGCTCCTGCACGCCGACCAGGTCCATGTCCGCCAGCGCCTTCGTGAAGAAGCGCGCGTACATCAGGTGGAGGATCGCGTGCTCGACCCCGCCGATGTACTGGTCGATCGGCATCCAGCGGTCGACCGGGTCGCGGTCCCACGGTGCCTGGTCGTTGCGCGCGTCGCAGTAGCGCAGGAAGTACCAGGACGAGTCGACGAACGTGTCCATCGTGTCGGTCTCGCGCCGCGCCGGACCCCCGCACTTGGGACAGGTGGTGTTGACCCAGTCCTCCGCGGCAGCGAGCGGGGACTTGCCCTTGGGCGCGTAGTCCTCGACGTTGGGCAGCTCGACCGGCAGGTCCTCGGGTGGGACCGGGACCATGCCGTCGGTCTCGCAGTAGACGATCGGGATCGGGCAGCCCCAGTAGCGCTGGCGAGAGAGCAGCCAGTCGCGCAGCCGGTAGTTGACGGCCTTCTCGGCCAAGCCCTTCTCGCCGAGCCAGGCGACGATCTTCTCCTTCGCCTCGGGAGCCGGCAGGCCGGTGAACTCGCCCGAGTTGATCAGCTTCTCGTCGGGCGAGTGCGAGACGAACGCCTGCCCCTCGGCCGGTGCCTCACCCGTCGCCGGCTCGACCACCGGCACGATCGGCACGTCGAACTTGGTCGCGAAGTCGTAGTCGCGCTGGTCGTGCGCGGGCACCGCCATGATCGCGCCGGTCCCGTACTCCATGAGCACGTAGTCGGCGACGTACATGGGGATCTCCTCGCCGTTGACCGGGTTGGTCACGGTGCGGTTGAGCGGGACGCCCGTCTTCTCGCGAGCCTCCTCCCCACGCTCCTCGGCCGACTCGGTGAGCGAGTGGTTGACGTACTCGCGGACCTTCGGGTCGTCGCCCGCCAGCTTCAGCACATCGGGGTGCTCGGGAGCCATCACGAAGAAGGTCGCGCCGAACAGCGTGTCCGGGCGCGTGGTGAAGACGCGGTAGTCCGTCCCGGCGGACTCGCAGCGGAACGTGACGTCGGCTCCCTCCGAGCGGCCGATCCAGTTGCGCTGCATGGTCTTGACGTGATCGGGCCAGTCGACGGTCTCGAGGTCGTCGAGCAGGCGGTCGGCGTAGTCGGTGATGCGGAAGAACCACTGCTCGAGCTGCTTGGCCTCGACCTCGTAGCCGCAGCGCTCGCAGCGCCCGTCGATCACCTGCTCGTTGGCCAGCACCGTCTGGTCGTTCGGACACCAGTTGACGGCCGCCTCCTGCCGGTAGGCCAGGCCGCGCTCGTAGAACTTCAGGAACAGCCACTGGGTCCAGCGGTAGTACTCGGGCTCGTGAGTGGCCAGCTCGCGGTCCCAGTCGATCGACACCCCGAGCTCGTGGAAGGCGCGCCGGAACGCCTGAATCGACTGCTCGGTCGACTCCCGCGGGTGCTGGCCGGTCTTGATCGCGTGGTTCTCGGCCGGCAGCCCGAACGAGTCGTAGCCCATCGGCTGCAGCACCCGGTGGCCGCGACGACGCCAGAGGTGCGCCATCGCGTCACCGACCGAATACACCTTCAGGTGGCCGATGTGCGGCTCGCCCGAGGGGTACGGCAGCATGACCAGCACGTACGAGCTGGGCCCGTCGTAGGGCTCGTTCGAGACGTGCCAGGTGCGCTCGTCCCGCCACACCTGCTGCCACTTGGGCTCGATCTGCTTGGGGTCGTAGCGCTCCATCGGACTGTGCAGTCTAGGCGCGCGGCCGTCGTAAGCTGGGCCGCCGATGGACGGTCTCGACCCGGTCGCATACGAGGTTCGCCGCGCCCAGGTGCGCGGCGTCGACCTGGCCTTCCTGCGCGAGGGCGAGGGTGGCTTCCCCCTCGTCCTGCTGCACGGGTGGCCGGAGACGATGCGCATCTGGTGGCGGAACGTCCGCGTGCTCGCCGATGCTGGGTTCGAGGTGATCGTTCCCGACCTCCGGGGGTTCGGGGAGTCGGGGCCGGCGCCGGACGACTTCTACGACGTCGCCGCGCAGGCCCGCGACGTGGAGGCGCTCGTCCGAGGCGAGCTCGGTCACGAGCGGGTGGTGGCCTGCGGCGGCGACCTCGGTGGCGTCCTCGTCCAGGAGCTGGCGCTGCGGTTCGAGGGGCTCGTCGATCGCCAGATCCTGTTCAACACGATCCCCCCGGTAGGGCTGCGCGACGCGTACGAGCAGGCCGGCGTCAGCGTGTCCCGCGACCAGCGGTCGCGCCAGGCGTCCGACTACTTCCACCGGCAGGCCAACTACGCGGACGTCGTGGCGGGTGAGCTGGACACGCCGGACAAGCGGCGGCGCTACATCGCGGGGTTCTACGGGCCGCGGTTCTGGGCGGCCCCCGGGACCTTCGACGCCGACTCCGCCCAGTTCATGGCCGAGCCGTTCGGCGACGAGGTCGCGTTCCGATGCTCGATCGCGATCTACGAGTCGGCGCTCGGCAAGCGCCCGGTGTCCGAGGCCCCCATCTGGTTCGGCTCGGGCAGCGATCTGCCGACATTGATCCTCTATGGCCCCGAGGACCACGTGATCCCAACCGCGTACCCCGATCAGCTCGCGGTCGCTTATCCCGAGCACGTCGGCCCGCTGTTTGTGCCGGGTGCAGGACATTTCCTGCAATGGGAACGGGCCGACGTGTTGAATCAATGCATCAAGTACTTCTGTCTAGACCTTTTGGGAGACTCGCTCCGGAATGGCTGAGAACAGCCACGGGTCACACGCGGCCCAGCTAGCGGCAGGGCAGGTGGAGGCGATTGTCGCCGCCGCCCAGCTTGCCGCGGACAAGATTCGCGTCGAAGCGGAGCGCGAGGCCAACGATCGCCTTCAGAAGGTCGAGGAGGAGGCGAACCGGATCGTCTCCGAGGCCGCCCGCGACGCCGAGGGCGCGCGACGGGCGGCGACCCGCGACGCCGACGAGCTGCGCAGCATCGCGCGGACCGAGACCGAGGCGCAGCGGCTCGAGGCCCAGGCGTGGGCGGATGAGCTGCGCGACACCGCGGCCGCCGAGGTCGCCGAGCTGCGCGCGACCGCGACCGCCGAGGTCGAGGAGCTGCGGACCACAGCGAACGCCGCCGTCGTGAAGCTGCGCAACGAGGCCGAGGCCGAGTCCCGCGGGCGCCGCGAGAGCGCGAAGGCCGACTCGGAGAAGACGATCGAAGACGCGCAGGCCGAGGCCGAGCGACTGGTCGAGGAGGCCAAGGCGGAGGCGATCCGCGTCGGCTCGGCCGCCCGCAAGGAGGCGCAGGACCGCATCGCCGCCGCCCGTACCGCGGCCGACGAGGCGCTGGCCGACGCCCGCGCCGTGAGCGAGGGGCTGCGCAAGCTCGGCGACATGCTGGGCGGCCACTCCGAGCGGATCCTGCGCGACGTCACCTCCGCCCACCGCCAGCTGGCCGCCGAGCTGCGGGTGGCCGCGAGCAACGCCGGCGACAGCGGCGGACCCAGCCGCGCGAGCGGCGGGTCCGGCGCGGGGGCGAGAACGGCGCCGACTCGGAGCGCGAGGGGCGTCGCCCGGCCGGGCTCGAGGGACTCGAGCCGCCGGCCTGGATCGACGAGTAGGCGCCGGGCGGTCGGCTCAGCCGGTGCCGGGCGGCTTGGGCGTCGTCGGCGTCGACCCGCCCCCACTCGGCGGCGGTGGCGTCGTGCTCGTGCTGGTGCTCGGCGGCGGCGTCGTGCCGGTGGTGGGCGGCGGCGTGGTGGTCGTGTTCCCACCGCCGGGCGTAGCGGGAGTCGCGCCGGCCGGCGGCGCGGAGCCGTCCTCGACGTAGACGATCCGGCCGTCGTTCAGGCGGTAGACGCTGCCGATCCGATCGCCGCGCCCGACCACCTTCTGCCCGGGCTGGAGCTGGATCCTGGTCACCTTCTGCCCCTGGCGCGTGATGATCTGCTGGCCCTTCGAGGTGTTGCGGATCACCTCGACCTTCTCGCTCGTGAGGATGTCGTCGAGCTTCAGCGACGACAGCGCTGCCAGCAGGAACGCGACCGACAGCACGATGCCGAGGTCGAACAGGTTGACGAGCCCGTCGAGCGGGTCACCGCCCCGGTCGGGCCGCGAGCGAGCCCGCGGGGTGACGCCGAGCTTCCTCACCGGCGGACCGGACCCGTCACTGGTTCTCCGGCGCCTTGGCCGGCGCGCCCTGCCCGTCGCCGGGCGGGTGGTTCTGAGCCTGGGTGGGCCGATCGCCGGCGGAGGTGCCCGGGAGCTGCTGGGTGGGCGGGTCCGGGATCGGCGGGGCGGGTAGCGGCGGCGCGCTCGGCCCAGGCTGGTCGCTCCCCTGTGGGGCAGGTGGCGGCGGCGGAGGCGGCGGTGGCGGCGGCTGGCCCACGGACGGTGCGCCGCCGGGCGTCGGCGGAGCGTGCGGCGGTGCCGCGGCGGCGGAGCCGCCACCGGCGGGCGTCGGTGCGGGCGGCGCGCCGGCCTCGCCGCCGGTGCCGGGCGTAGCCGAGGGGGTGACGCCGTCGCCGGGCGCTGCCGGCGCGGGCGAGCCCGAAGGTGAGCCGGGCAGCGCCGGTGCGGCCGGCGATCCGGGCGCGCCGGGCGAACCCGCGGGCGATCCGGGCGACCCGGGTCCCCCGGACGAGCCGGCCGCCGAGGCCGGCGCACCAGGGGGCGGCGGCAGCACCGTCGAGAGCGGGCGCGCGTCCTTGGGCGGGGGCGGCTTGCTCCCCGCGGGGACGGCCGCCGCTGCGGGCGGCGGAGCGGTCGCGGGGCGCGGGCCGCCTGCGCGTCCGGAAGCGGATGCCGCGTCCAGGCCGCTGTCGGGCGCGATCGTCGCCGCCACGAACTCGAGGTCCGACAGGTCCTGGCCGTAGAGGCGGTCGCGCACGAGCGAGATCGCGAACGCGACCGCGCCGACCAGCAGGCCGAGCACGGTGACGCTGAACGCGACGCGCAGGTTGTCGCTGAGCTCCTCGGTGTTGCCGTTGGCGAGGCCCTCGAGGGCCGGCGACAGCGGGATCAGGGTGCCCATCAGGCCGAGCGCCGGTCCGGCGCGCACCAGCAGCCGCGTGCGCTCGAGTCGCCCGAGCGAGCGGAAGTCGAAGTCGGCCAGCCCCTTGGCCATGTGATCGCCGGCCCGGGTGTTGCCCCACTGGTCGACCATGAACGCGAGCGAGCGCGCCATCGCCGTGCTCCAGGCCACCGGGCGGAGCGCAGCCTTGGCGCCTGTCTCGTCGCCGCGCTCGAGGGCGGCGCGGGCCTCCATCGAGGCCGCCTCGAGCCGGCCGTAGTCGCGGCGGCGGCGCCGGGCGAGCTCGACGATGAAGGCTCCGAGCTCGATCAGCACAACCGCGAGCGCGACCAGCGCAAGGACCAGCACGGGCACGCGAAGCGCCTCGGAAATGTCGAAGATGACGTTCTCTATGTCGCTCATCGCAGCGGGGAAATCATCCTGTTTGCGGTCGGGGAAGCAGGCGGTGCAAGCGCACGCGCTCGCGCATGCCGCCGAGAATGACTAGCAGGGCGGTCAGAGCGATGCCGCCAGCCAGCTTCCAGTCGATCGCGTCGTCGTCCGACTTGGCCTGCTTCTGCTGCGCGGTCTTGTTCTTCGACCCGGGCGCCTGACCGGGCTTCGCCGGCACGTTCGCGCTCACGAGGATGCCCGTGACCTCCTCGCCCTGCTCGACCTCGGTGGGCGGGGCCGCAGGGTCGAGGTTGGGGACCGGAACCGCTCGGCGGGCTCGACGACGGGGGCGGCAGGGAAGGTGTGGTCGGCGGTGGGGTCGTGCCGGCCGGCGGGACCGTGCCGCTGCCGGTGCCGGGCGACGGGAAGGTGCCGCCGCCACTCGAGCCACCACCGCTGGAGCCGCCGCCGCCCGAGCCGCTCCCGCCGGAGCCCGAGCCGCCGCTGCCGGAGCCGCCGGAGCTGCTCTGCGGCCGCTTGGCTTTCACGTTCAGGGTGCCACTCGCCTCACCGAACGAGCCCTCGTCCCCCTCGATCTCGACCGTGACCGTGGTGTCCGGGCGCTTCTTCGCGTAGGTGTGCGAGACGCTCCCCTCGGTCGTCGTCTCGGTCTTTCCGTCCCCGAAACTCCAGCGATACGTGAGCTCCTCGCCCTCGATCGTGTCGGCGCGCAGGTCGACTTCGAAATCCACCGACTCGCCCGCGCGGGGAGTCTCGGACGACGCGGAGAGCTTCGCCTTGTCGTACCGGTTGCCGAGGTATCCCTTGAACCGCTCGAGCCCGATGCCTTCGTCGCTCTTGTTGGCATCGTTGCCGCCGGCGTACTCGCGGAACCAGTTGAACTGGTTGCCCGCGTCGTCGAACCAGAACGCGATCGAATCGCCGCGGTTGGCGTAGAAGTTCCCGCCGCCCGACTTGAGCGGGAGGACCACGAAGCGGGTGTCGTCCGGAGCGCCGGCGACGTCGAGCAGCTTCTTGAGGCTGATCGCCTTGTCGGCGGGAACCTCCGAGGTCCCTCCCCGGCTGGTCCGCTGCACGAACGGCGGGTTCAGGTCGGCGTTGTCCTCAAGCTGGGTCCTGGTGATGGAGTAGCGGTCCCCGTCGACGACGATGATCATCCGCGGCGGCGACTGAGCGCTCAGCGGCGCCTGGATCGCCACGAACAGCGCCGCGGCCAGCGCGATGACCGCGCCGACCAGCACCAGCCGTCGCGGGCGTTTCGTCGTCACCACTCCCATATCCCCTCACAAGTTTGACGATCCTGCCCACCCGGCGGGGCCGCTGGTCGCTACGTTGCCGCGTCATGCCAACTCTTCCCGCGCTCGACGACCCCCTCGGCGACGGCGTCATCCGGCTGCGGGAATGGCGCGGCGACGATCGCGACGCGCTCGTGGAGATGGCGAACGACGAGGCGATCCAGCAGTGGACGCGCGTCCCGTCCCCGTACACGCCGAACGACGCCGAGCAGTGGTTCGCGCTGACCCGCACCACCCGGGCCGCCGGACACCAGGCGGCGTTCGCGGTCGATCGCGGCGGACGGCGGGGAGCTGCTCGGATCGATCGACCTGCGCATCCACCCCGCCGATCCCGCGGTCGCCGAGCTCGGCTACATGATCGGGCCGCGGGCGCGGCGGCGCGGCGTAGCCACGCGCGCCGTCGAGCTGCTCACCGCGTGGGCCTTCGACACGGTCGCCGTCGAGCGGGTCGAGATCCTGGTCGACCCTCGCAACGAGCCGTCCGTGCGGGTGGCCGAGTCCGCCGGCTTCACCCGCGAGGGCCTGCTGCGCGCCTACCGGCCGGCCCGCGACGGCGGGCGGCTGGACCTGGCGATCTACGCGCGGCTGCGCGCGGAGGCCGGTCGGGCCGGGTAACGCGCGAGCGGGGCTCTACTTCAGGGTCAGCAGCAGCGACCCGACGGCCGCGCCGATCGCGTACGCGTGCGTCATCCCGCCCGTCTCGAAGAGGGCGAAGAAGGCGGTGAGCAGAAAGCATCCGATGAGGACGAGAGCTCGCATACAGACCGGATGATCGGCAGGCGCCGCGAACGGCGCACCGGTATGGACGAATTGGCGGGCGGCGGGCGCGGGTCCTCGAACAGCGAAGCCACCGCGGTGGCGGTGGCTTCGGCAGGTGGAGCTAGTCGGGCTCGAACCGACGACCTTCGGCTGCCAGCCGAACGCTCTCCCAGCTGAGCTATAGCCCCAAGCTCGTAGTCGCTTCGCCCAGTTTATCGACTGTCGCTGGTTGTTTCTGGAGGGCGCAAGCCGCAAGTGAATCTGGCGCTTACCCTCGAACAGCACCGGCGGCAGAAGGTAGCACTCGTCGATCGCGCTGACAGTAGACGCCGACGGCATCGATTTCCTCCGCCGTGTATCCGCGGTAGCGCAGCCCTTCACGCGCCCGCCTGCAGCTGAGCAAGCGAGCAGCGACCACATTGTCCAGCAGGGTCCCCCACTTGCACTGCACGCGGACGAGCCGCCCGTGCAGATCGAGGATCAGGTCGTAGCGACCGCCCTCGGCCAGCGGGCAGGTAGCACGCGAAGTCCAAGCTTGACGGCGCGCGGCCGTGAACGATGTCTCGACGATCGCTCCCTTCTGATTTGTCGAGAGCATGAGGCGAACACTAGTTCGCCGACCGGACAGAACTTCTTAACCGACCGACTCCGCCGGGGCCTCGCCCCAGAGCTGCTCGAGCCGGTAGAAGGCCCGCGCCTCGGGCGTGAAGATGTGGACGACCGCGTCGAGGTAGTCCATGAGGATCCAGCGCGCCTCGCGGGCCCCCTCCTCGCGCCGCGGCAGGAGCCCCAGGTCGTCCTTCAGCTCCTTGTAGATGCGGTCGTAGATCGCCTTCGTCTGCCGCTCCGTGTTGCCGGAGCAGACGATGAAGTAGTCCGTGTAGCCGAGCACCTCGCGGAGGTCGAGCACTCGGATGTCGGTCGCCTTGACGTCGGACGCGATCGACGCGATCCGCTCGGCCAGCTCGCGCGGCTCCATCAGGACGCCCCCACCCCGGCCGGCTCCGACGACGCGTACAGCGACTGCGCGCCGATGTAGTTGGCGACCTTGTCCGGCACGAGGTAGCGGATCGGCTTCCCGGCGGCCGCCCGCTCGCGCACGAGCGTCGACGACACGTCGATCCGGGGCATGTCGAAGAAGACCGCCCGGTCATCGCCGCGGATCCCGCGGACCCGCTCGGCGATCTCGGCGCGCCTGTGCTCCGCCCGCTCCACGATCGCCGGCGTCGCGAGAGACGAGGACCTCCTCCGGCTCGTGCCAGGCAGGCAGCGCCGCGGCCTGGTCGCCGCCGAGGATCAGGAACAGCTCGTCGTCCGGCGCGCGCTCCTTCAGCAGCCGCAGCGTGTCCACCGTGTACGACAACCCGGGCCGGTCGATCTCGATCCGCGAGACCGCGAACCTGGCGTCCGCGGACGTGGCGTACTCGCACATCGTGAACCGCACCTCGGGCCCCGGGTCGTTCTGGATCGTGCGGTGCGGCGCCTGGCCGACGGGAACGAACACGACCACGTCGAGGCCCAGGCCGGCGAACGCCTCCTGCGCGCAGATCAGGTGCCCGGCGTGCGGCGGGTTGAACGTCCCGCCGAAGATGCCGATCCGCCGGGCTACGGCCGAACCTGCCCGTCGCCCTCGACGACGTACTTGTACGTGCAGAGCTCGCGCAGGCCGATGGGGCCGCGCGCGTGAAGCTTCTGGGTCGAGTTGCCGATCTCCGCGCCCATGCCGAACTGCGCGCCGTCGGTGAAGCGCGTCGACGCGTTCACGTACACGGCGGCGGCGTCCACGTCCTGGGCGAACCGGCGGGCGACCTCCGTCGACCCGGTGACGATCCCCTCGGAATGCCCGCTCGACCACTGGTTGACGTGCTCGATCGCCTCCTCGGCCGAGTCGACGACCCGCACGGCGAGGATCAGAGCGTGGAACTCGGTGGCCCAGTCCTCCTCGGTGGCGTCGAGCAGGGAGTCGGCGAGCGGGCCGGCGAGCGCCTTGGTGCGGCCGTCGACGCGCAGCTCGACGCCGCGCTCGCGCAGCTCGCCCAGCACGCGCGGCAGGTACTCGCCCGCGACCTCGCTGTGGACGACGAGCGTCTCGATCGCGTTGCACACGCTCGGCTTCTGGACCTTGGCGTTGATCGCGATGTCGACCGCGTTGTCGAGGTCGGCGCTCGCGTCCACGAACAGGTGGCAGTTGCCCGACGCCGCGTACAGCACCGGCACCGTCGCGTGCTGCTTCAGCGCGTGCTTCAGGCCCTCGCCGCCGCGCGGGATGATCAGGTCGACGACGCCGTCCTGGGTCGCGAGCAGCCGTAGCTCGTCGCGGTCGCCGCCGGCGACGATCGACACGGACGCGGGCGGGAGCCCCACCGACGCCACCGCGTCGGCGGCGACGCTCGCGAGCACCGCGTTCGAGTGCTGGGCGCTCGAGGACCCCCGCAGCACGATCGCGTTGCCGGACTTCAGGCACAGCGCGGAGCAGTCGATCGTCACGTTCGGCCGCGCCTCGTAGACGACGGCCACCACGCCGAGCGGCTCGCGCACCTGCTTCATGTCGAGCCCCGTGGCGATCCGGCGGCCCATGACGACCTCGCCCACCGGGTCGGGCAGGGCGGCGACGCCGCGCACGTCCGAGGCGATCCCGGCGAGGCGCTCCGGCGTCAGCTTGAGCCGGTCCATCAGCGCCCCCGACAGCGAGGCGGCGCGCCCGGCCTCCATGTCGCGCTCGTTGGCCTGCAGGATCTCGTCCTGGCGGGCGAGCAGCGCATCCGCCATCGCGTGCAGCGCGGCGTTCTTCGTCTCGGTGTCGAGCCGCTTGAGGACGCGCGAGGCGTCCTTGGCGGCGGCGCAGGTCTCGGCTACGGAAGCGGCGGAAATCGCCATGGGTGAAGGGTACCGGTGGGGAAGTGGGCGCGGGATTGGCCGCGAGCCTCCCGCCAGCCGCCAGCTATTCCAGGACGAAGTAATCCCTATGCACGGCCTCTTCACTCGCCCGCGGCAGCAGCTGCCGCAGCTCGGACGTCTTCTTCCCCATCACCTGCCGCAGCTCGGCCGCCGAGTAGTTGACGATCCCCTTCCCGATCGCCGCGCCGCCGCCGTTGCGACCGGTCACCTCGACCGCGTCGCCGGCCTGGAACTCGCCCAGCACGTCGACGATCCCGACCGGCAGCAGGCTCGTCCCCCGCTCCCGCAGCGCGTTCTCGGCCCCCGCGTCGACCACGATCCTGCCCTGAGTCGGCTTGGCGTACTTGAGCCACAGCTTGAAGCTCGACACCCGCCCGCCCGACGGCTCGAACCGGGTGCCCTCCCGCTCGCCGGCCAGCGCGCGCACGACCGTCCCCGGCCGCGTGCCGTTGACGATCCAGGCGGGAATCCCGGCGGCGGTCGCCATCTCGGAGGCGACGACCTTCGACCGCATCCCGCCCGAGCCGAGCGGTGACGCCGACACCCCGATCTGGAGGTCCTCGAGCTGCTCGAAGGTCGTGACGACGTCGACCAGCGACGCGGTCGGCTCGACGCGCGGGTCGGCGGTGAACACCCCGTCGGTGTCGGTCAGCAGCAGCAGCGCGTTCGCGCTCATCAGCACCGCGACCTGCGCCGCCAGGAAGTCGTTGTCGCCGAACGAGATCTCGTCGGTCGTCGTCGTGTCGTTCTCGTTGATGACCGGCACGACGCGCCACAGGAGCAGCCGCTGGAGCGTCGAGCGCGCGTTCAGGTAGTGCATCCGCGCGCTCATGTCGAAGAACGTGAGCAGCACCTGGGCGCTCGGCACGTCGCGGGCCGCGAGCAGCTCGTCGTAGGTGCGGTAGAGCTTGCCCTGGCCGACCGCGGACGCCGCCTGCAGCTCGTCCATCTCCGACGGCCGGACGGGCAGCCGCATGAGGCCCATTCCGCGGGCGATCGCGCCGCTCGTCACGAGGATCACCGAGTCGCCACGGTGGTGGAGCTCCGCCGCCTGGTCGGCGACGTGCTCGAGCACGTCCCGGCGGACGTCGCCGCGCTCGTCGGCGACGATGCTCGATCCCAGTTTGATGACGACGGTGCCCATCGCGGGGCAAAGAGTAGGCCGCGACTAGGGATCCAGCTCGAACACGACCCCGCCGATCTCGACGTCGTCGCCGCCCTGGAAGCCCTTCGCCTGGAGCGCGCGGATCACGCCGATCGTCCGCAGCCGGTCCTCGACGTAGCGCATGGCCTCCTCGTTGTCGACGTCGTGGCGGGCGATCAGCCGCTCGATCCCGCGGCCGGCGACCCGCCAGGCGTTTCCCCCCGTCCGCTCGACCGAGAAGCCCTCGTCGGCGCCCGGGCGGTAGGTGCGGTGATCCGCCTGCACCTCGACCACCGCGGCGGCCTCCACCGGGGGCTCGTCCGGCACGGCGCCCGCGATGACCTTCGCCAGCTGGTCGATGCCGTGGCCGGTGACCGCCGAGGTGACGACCACCTCGATCGCCCCGCCCGTCAGCCGGCGGCGCCACTCGTCGGCCACCGACTCCGCCTGCTCGGGCGGCACGAGGTCGGCCTTCGACAGCGCGATCAGCCGGGGCAGGTCCGCCAGACCCGCGCCGTGCTGGAACAGCTCGGCCTCCACCAGGCGGTGGTTGTCGACGGGGTCCGACCCGTCGACCGGCGCGAGTTCGATCACGTGCACGAGCAGCCGCGTGCGCTCGATGTGGGCCAGGAACTCGTGGCCGAGCCCGGCGCCCCCCGACGCGCCCTCGATCAGCCCCGGGATGTCGGCGATGACCAGCTGGCGGTCACCGGTCTCGATCGTGCCCAGAACCGGCGACACCGTGGTGAACGGGTAGTTGGCGACCTTGGGCTGCGCGCGGGTCATCGCGCCGAGCAGCGACGATTTGCCCGCGTTCGGCAGGCCGACCAGGCCGACGTCGGCCAGGAGCTTCAGCTGGAGGTCGAGCCAGCCCTCGTCGCCCGGCAGGCCGCGCTCGGCGAACCGCGGCGCCTGCCGGGTCGCCGACTTGAAGTGGCTGTTCCCGCGCCCACCGCTGCCGCCGCGGGCGACGGTCGCCCGCTGGCCCGGCGTCGTCAGGTCCCATGACGCGCCCGACTCGCGGTCGGAGACCACAGTGCCCGGCGGCACGCGCACCTCGAGCGCAGGCGGCGAGGCCCCGTGGCGGTTGCCGCCCTCCCCGTGCCGGCCGCGGTCCGCCTTCCAGTGCGCCTTCCGCTTGAACGTGCGCAGGTCGCGCAGCGAGGGGTCCACGACCAGCACCACGTCGGCGCCCCGCCCGCCGTCGCCGCCGTCGGGCCCGCCCTTTGGTACGTGCGCCTCGCGGCGAAACGACGTCACCCCGTTCCCCCCGGCGCCGCCCTGTACGAATATCCGTGCGCGATCCAGGAGCACGTCCCGAGCGTAGTCACAGTGGGCGCACCGCACGCCGGGCGCCAGTTGGACTAACTTGGCGCAATGCCGCTCATCGCCTCATACGCGGTCGACGCTGACGACCACATCCTCTGGACCGACGAAGGGTTCGCCGCTGCTCGCCCAGGACCACGGCCGTCCCGAGCTGGCACAGACCGCGATCGGGCGACCGCTCGCCGCCTTCGTCGCCGGGGACAGGCCCCGCGCGCTGCAGGCCGCGCTGATCAACCGAGCCCGCGCCTCGGCGCCGGAGCCGATCGAGCTCCGCTATCGCTGCGACGGCCCGGAGATGCGGCGCTACGCCGTCCTGGAGATCGCCGCGCGCGCCAACGACACGGTCGTGTTCAGGACGTGGTTCGAGGCGGTCGAGCGGCGCGACTACCAGGCGCTGCTCGACTACGACCGCCCGCGCGGGGAGCAGACGGTGAAGCTGTGCGCCTGGTGCAACCGCTTCGACGTCGGCGGCTGGCGCGAGGCCGAAGATGCGGCCGCGCAGGTGCGGAGCGCTGACGGCCAGCCCCCGGCCGTCGAGCACGGCCTGTGCGAGATCTGCGAGCTGCTGCTGACTAGTCGCCCTGGGGCAGGACCGAAATGGTCCGGCCCTTCCGGGCGTCCTTGAAGTCCACGACGCCCGCGCGGCGCGCGAAGATCGTGTGGTCCCGGCCGATGCCGGCGCCCTCGCCGGCGTAGAAGCGGGTGCCGCGCTGGCGGACGATGATCTCGCCGCCGGTGACCTGCTCGCCGGCGAACACCTTCACGCCGAGTCGCTTGGCGTTCGAGTCGCGACCGTTGCGGCTGGAGCCGAGTCCCTTCTTATGAGCCAAAGCTGAACCCTCCCCTAACCGGTCTTGATCTTGTCGATCGTCAGGCGGGTCAGCTCGGAGCGGTGGCCGGCGGTGCGCTTGTAGCCGCGCTTGGGCTTGAACTTGACGACGCGGATCTTCTTGCCGCGCTCGTGGCCCTGCACGGTCGCGGTGATCGTCGCCTTGCCCAGGCCGTCCTTCTCGAACACCGGGTCGCCGTCGCCCGCGAGCAGGAGCGGCTCGAGCTCCACCTTGGAGCCCTCATCCTGGTGCAGCCGATCGACGAGGAGCTGCTGCCCCTCCTCGACGCGGTACTGCTTTCCGCCTACTCGAACGATTGCGTACATGGCAAATAAGGGCGCCCACGGGTGGGGCGCCGGCGGCGAAGGATAGCGGCTGCATTCGAGAGACCCGGGGGAAGCCGGCCGTCGGTCGACAGCCACGACCCGGCCAGGATCAGGAGCAGTCCGGCGACCGCGCCGACGCCCGGCCGCTCGCCCAGGACGGTGACACCCAGAGCGACCGCGACGACCGGCGCGACGTAGGTGATGACCGACGCCCGCGACGGCCCCGCGTCGACGATCAGCATGCCGAAGAACACGAACGCGGCCGCCGTGCAGAAGACGCCCAGGATGGCGAGCGACGCGATCGCCTCGCCCGACGGGGTCGAGGCGGGGACGCTGGCCAGGCCGAACGGCGTGAGCACCACGGCGGCGGCCACGAGCGCGCCGGCCATCATCGCCCGCGGGTCGAGGTCGGCCATCTTGCGCTTCAGCATCATCGGCCCGACCGCGTAGCCCACGGCGGCGAGCAGGATCGCGCCGGCACCGAGCAGCTCGTCGGCGTCGCCGCCGACGTCGACGCCCACCAGCGCGACGACCCCGCCCAGCCCGATGAAGAGGCCGGCCAGGCGACTGCCGGTGACGCGCTCCGAGTGGTCGAAGCGCAGCGCCAGCAGCGCGATGATCAGCGGCACGGACGCGATCAGGATCGCCGCGAGCGACGACGCCACGTGCTGCTCGCCGGCCGCGATCAGCGGGAACGGGATGCAGACCTCGACGACCGCGTAGATCGCCACCCAGCGCCAGCGGCCGCGCAGCGTGCCGAGCACGCCCGCGCGCCAGGCCACGAGCAGCAGCACGGCGGCGCCGAGGGTGACCCGCACCCAGGCCAGGAACAGCGGCGGCACGCCGTCGTCGACGGCGACCTTGATGAACAGGTATGGGATGCCCCAGAGCGTGGATACGGCGCCGAACGCCGCCCAGGCCCTCGCGCTCACTCGGTGGTGCTCTCCGCGGCCTCCGCCGTGGCCTTGCCGCCGCGCCCACGGCCGCCGCGCCGGCCCCGGCGGGTGCGCCTGGGCTTCTCGGGCGAGTCGTCGTCGAGGTCGTCGTCGTCCCCGCCGGCGCCGTTGCCGCCCGAGTCGACGAGCGACGCGGTCGCGGCCGAGCGCCCGACGCGCTCGATCCGCACGAGCCGCTGCTCACCGATGTTCCGGCCGCCGGCGGTCACCGAGATCATGTAGCCGTCGATCTTGGCCACGCCGTCGTCCTCGTTGTACATGTGGGGCTCCTCGATCTTCACGAGGACCTCCTCGCCCTCGCGGAACGGGAGCGCGCGCTCGGAGATCGACTCGAGCGTCCCCTCCATCAGCACCTTGAACGTGTCGATCGGGAGCGCCTCGGTGCCCTCGAAGTGGAAGTGCCGCTCGACCTCGTCCTCCAGGACCAGCAGCGGGCGGCCCGGGCCGTTGACGAGCAGGTTCGACACCCGCGGATGGACCTGGATCAGGAACGCCTTGGGCTTCGGCTTCTCGGCGACCAGGTCGCGGAGCTTGCGCTCGACGTCGAGCGCGACGGTCTCCTCGGACAGGACGACGCCCTCGCCGTCGCAGACCGGGCAGCGCTTTGTGAGGATCTCGCGCACCCCGTCGGTGACGTTCTGGCGGGTCATCTCCACCAGCCCGAGCGGCGAGACCTCCATCACGTAGGTCTTGGTCCGGTCCTCCTCGAGCATGTTTCGCAGTGTCTTCAGCACCGCGTCGCGGTTGCGTGCCCGCGCCATGTCGATGAAGTCGATGACGATGATCCCGCCGATGTCGCGCAGCCGGAGCTGGCGAACGACCTCCTCGGCGGCCTCGAGGTTGGTCTTCGTGATCGTGTCCTCCAGGCGGGCGCTCTTGCCCCTCCCGGTGAACGATCCCGAGTTGATGTCGATGACCGTCATCGCCTCGGCGTAGTCGATGATCAGGTAGCCGCCGCTGGGAAGGTCGACCCGCCGCGACAGCGTCGAGTTGATCTCCTTGTCGACGTCGAAGGCCTCGAACAGCGGCTCGTCGGCCTCGTACCGCTCCACCCGCTCGACCAGCTCGGGAGCGGTCCGCGTGAAGAACGAGAGCAGGCGATGGTGCTGCTTCTCGTCGTCGACGATCGCCTTCTCGAACTGGTCGGAGAAGATGTCGCGCACGACGCGCACGGACAGGTCCGCCTCCTGGAAGACCATGTCCGGGGCGGGCGTCTTCTCGGCGCGCTGCTTGAGCAGCTCGTAGAGCTTGAACAGGTACTTCGTCTCGCGCTCGAAGTCGTCGCGCTTCGCGCCCGCCGCCGCGGTGCGGATGATCGCGCCGCCGCCCTGCAGGTCGAGGCCCTTCGTCTCCTTGCGCAGCCGATCGCGCTCCTTGTCGGAGAGGCGGCGCGACACGCCCACGCCCTCGCCGTCCGGGACGTAGACCAGGTAGCGGCCCGCGATCGAGAGCTGCATCGACAGGCGCGCGCCCTTCGTCTTCAGCGGGTCCTTCATCACCTGGACGAGGATCTCCTGGCCGGGCTTCAGCAGGTCGCCGATGCGCTTGCCCTTGGAGTTGGCGCGGCCGCGCCGGGCGATCTCGACGCCCGGCATGACGATGTCGTCGACGTGCAGGAAGCCGTTCTTGTCGAGCCCTATGTCGACGAAGGCGGCTTCGAGCCCGGGCAGGACGTTGTCGACCTTGCCCTTGTAGACGTTGCCGACGATCGACCGGCTTCCCCGTCGCTCGATGTACAGCTCGGCGACCTTGTAGTCGCCGGATGCGCCGTTGTTGCCGGATGTTCCGCTCTTTCCGCGGCCCCGGCCCCGGCGGCGGCGCCCGCCGGATTCCTTCTTCGCGCTCTCAGCAGGGGCGAGTTCGCCCTCCGCCTCCAGGATCGCGACTCTTGTTTCGCCACGGTCGGCCGTGACGAGCACTTGCTTCTTCAAGTCGTCCTCTCAAGTCATTCCAGGCCCACCCTGCCGAGCCGGTGGAATCTGTGAAACGGGTCCCGGCGCGGGCGCGGCGCCCACCAGGCGCGGCCAGCAGCTTGCGTCGGGACAAAGTCATTGCGGCAAGGGTAGTGGGGTAAGCGGTCGGGCGGGTCGCTCGGCCGTCATTTGGCAGTTTCGCGGCCGTGACACGTGACCCTTTCGACCTCGCATGCGGCTTCGGAACCGGGCACCACGCGATCGGCCTGGGCGTTCCCGTTCACGGGCTCGACGTCGATCAGGTCGACCGCCCGCGGCGGCGGGCGGCGGTTGGGCAGCTGGAGGGTCGCCACACCGACGGACTGGGTGCCCGCGCCGAACACGCCGCCCGCCCCGCCCGTGCCCGCGTCGACGACGACGATGTCGTCGCCGTAGAGGTCGACGTGCTGGTGGTGGTCGTGGCCGGTGAGGATCAGCAGCGGGCGCGGTTGTGGGCCGCGGTCGTGGAGCGTCCTCGCCAGGTGCTGGGCGAGCCCGTTCTGGTGGATCATCACGATGTCGGGTCGCTCGGGCAGGCCGTCGAACCAGCGGACGACGGCCGCCTGTGCGCTCGCGTAGCGCTCGTCGCCGCCGGGGAGCTCGGAGAAGGAGAAGATCCGCGTCGGGTCGTCCGGGCGCGTGCCGTGGTACTCGAGCGGGTCGGGCCAGCCCGCGACGGTCATGTCGTCGACGCGCTGTACCGGCTTGCCGTCGGTGCTGCCGTCGGCGCGCAGCCGCCCGGTGTCGGTCAGGACGATCACGCCGCGGCGGGCGAGCTCGGACATCATCAGCCCCGAGTCGTGGTTGCCCGAGACCGCGACGACGGTCTTGCCGACTCCGGCGAGCTCCGGCGCGAACACGCGGGCCTCCGCGCGTGTCCCCGCCTGGCCGAGGTCGCCCGCGAAGAACACGAGGCGGTCGGTGAACAGCCGCTCCAGCGCGTCGAAGGCGAGCGTGTTGCCGTGCATGTCGGAGACCAGGACCGTGGGCGACTCGTCCGCCGCGCCCACGTCGATGTTGCCGCCGGCGCTCAAGAGCGCCGCGTAACCCGCGAGCGTGCGCTGGACCGAGTTGGAATAGCCCTTGCCGGTCTCCTCGACCTTCTCCGAGACCTGGAGGAGCTGCGACAGCTCCGCCCCGCGGGCGTAGAACTTGGGCTGCGCGAACGCGTTGGTGTCGAACGTCGACGTCGCCCGCAGGACGGCGAGGACGATCACGAGCGCGCCGATCCCGATCGGCGCGGCCGCCCAGAGCGCGACGCTCTTCATCGGGACTGGTCGGTGGCGGGCGAGCGCGGCGCGCAGTAGCGCCCCCAGGATCCCGGCCGCCAGGACGCCGAGCGCACTGAAGACGACCGCGCGGATGACGGCCGTGGTGGCCGCGTCGCGAGCGTCGCCCTCGGCGCGGCGCAGAACGTCACGGTCACCGGCGGCGGCTCGCAGCAGCGCCTGCCGGTCGACCCCGCGCGGCTCGACGCGGACGCGCAGCGGCGCGCTGAACGCGTTCGCGCGGATGCCCCAGTCGGCGAGCGGGACGTAGGCGTCGACCTGGCCGTGCCACGACGCCTGGATGCGCAGGCGGATCTCGCCGATGGCGGTGTCGCGGTCGATGGGGCCGGCGAGGCGGAGGCCGGTCAGGGCGCCGAGGGTCGCCAGGAGCGTCCAGAGGACGATTCGTCCTGCCCACGTGAGCGCGGTCTTCATCTGTTTCAGGATGACGGGCTGGCGGCTCGCGGTTGGCGGGGGTTCACGGCTCGCGGAAGTTGACGGCTCGCGGTTGGCGGAAGACGCTGCGCCGCCCACGTCATCCGCCAGCCGTCAACCGTCAACCTCCGCCAACCGTCAACTACCGCCAGCCGCGAGCCGCGAGCCGCCAGCCCTAAGCGGCGACGGCAGCTCGCTTACCCGCGGCTATCCCCTTGCCCTGCACATGCACCGACTGCAACAGGCCCAGGGCCATGAACGTCATCAGGACGCTCGACCCGCCGTAGGAGAACAGCGGGAGCGGGATGCCGGTGATCGGCATGATCCCGATCGTCATGCCGACGTTGACGAACATCTGGAACAGCAGCATGCCGACGATGCCGCCGGCTATCAGCGCCCCGAACAGGTTCTTGGCCATCGTCAGGACGCGTAGGCCGCGCCAGATGATCAATGCATAGAGCGCCAGGACGAGCGCGCACCCCACGAACCCGAAGGTCTCCCCGACCACGCTGAAGATGAAGTCCGTGTGGTGCTCGGGCACGAAGTCGAGCTGCGTCTGGGTCGCCCCGTCGGGCCCGCGGCCGGTGCGCTGGCCCGCTCCGACGCCGGCGATCGACTGCTTGAGCTGGTAGCCCTGTTCGCGGGGGTCGTCGGTCGGGTTGAGGAACGCCGTCAGGCGGTCGACCTGGTAGGGCTTCAGCACCTCCACGCCGAGGGCGGGAGCCGCCACCAGCACCGCCACGACCGCGGCGGTGGCCAGCGTCCCGAGCAGCACGAAGTGGGTCCACTTGGTGCCCGCGACGAACAGCAGCGACGTGACGATCGCCAGGTAGACGAGGCCGGACCCGAGGTCCGGCTGCGCGATCACGAGCATCGCGGGAGCGACCGCGAGCAGCATCATCCGCGACGTCGTCTCCTTGTCGGTGAGCTTGCGTATTCGCTCGACCAGGAAGCCGGACAGCGCCACGACCAGCAGCAGCTTGCCCATCTCCGACGACTGGTACTGGAAGAAGCCCAGGTCGATCCAGCGGGTGGAGCCCTTGGCGGCGCCGCCGATCGCGAACGTCAGCAGGATCGACCCGATCATGAACGCGTAGATCCCGAACCGCCACTCGCGCAGCCGCGAGTAGTCGAACTGGGAGATCGCGAGCATCAGCACGAGGCCGATCACGCCATAGCTGATCTGGCGGTACAGGTAGTAGCTCGGCTGGCCCGGGATGTCGTCCTTCGTGGCGGTGGCCACCACGAAGCAGGACAGGGCGATCAGCCCGATGACGCCCAGCAGCAGCAGGGGGTCGATCCGCAGGAGCCCGGGAGCGGGCTCGCTGCGCGGCTTCTCGTCGAAGCCCTTTACCGAGGTGCCGTAGGGAGCGGTCGCCATGAAGCGGTCAGCCACCCTACTCCGCGTTGGCGCCGGCAGCCCCGACGGTCTGGGTGGACTTCCCGGCGCACGCGTCCTTCTTCTTCACGTTGAGCAGCACGGTGAGGATCTTGCAGCTGGCCGGCGCCGCGGTCTCGGCGCCGAAGCCGCCGGCCTCGAAGGTGGTGACGACCACGTAGCGCGGATTCGGGTAGGGGGCCAGCGCGACGTACCAGGACTGGTCCGCGCGCCCGAGGCCCTTCTCCGCGGTGCCGGTCTTGCCCGCGATCGGGATCGGGAAGTTGCCGAACACGCCGTAGGACGTGCCGCCCGGGCTGTCGGCCGCCTGGTGCAGGCCGTCGAGGATCGCCGAGCGGTACGGCGCCTTGATGTTGACCCGCCGCTGAGCGGGGATGTTGAACTCCTGGACGGCGGCGCCGTCGGCGTCCTCGGTGCGGTCCGCCAGGTGCGGGGTGACGACCCGGCCGCCGTTGGCCACGGTCGAGTAGGCGACCGCGAGCTGGAGCGGGTCGGCCTGGAGGTCGCCCTGCCCGACGGACAGGTTGACGTTGTCGCCCACGGACCAGGGCCGGTCGGTCAGCTTCTTCTTGAACAGCCGGTTGCGCCACTTGGGGTTCGGGACGAGGCCCTCCGACTCGGCCGGGAGGTCGATGCCGGTCTTGCGTCCGAGGCCCAGCCGGCGGGCCCACTTCTGGATGTTGTGCTTGCCCTCGTCGTCGCGCCCGACGATGTAGTAGTAGACGTCGCTCGAGACCTGGAGCGCCTTGCGCAGCGAGACCGCGCCGTTGACGGCGTTGCCGGCGTTCTTGAAGGTCACGTTGCCGATGCGAATCGAGCCCGGGTCGTTGACCACGGAGTCAGGGGTGATCAGACCGCTCTCGAGGCCGGCCACCGACGTGATCAGCTTGAACGTCGAGCCGGTCGGATACAGGCCCTGCATCGCGCGGTTGGACAGCGGCGCGCCGTTCGCGGGGTCGGTCAGCCGCTTGTAGTCCTTCTGGCGGATCTGCTTCGAGAACACGTTCGGGTTGAACGCCGGCGACGAGCCGAGCCCGCGGATCGCGCCGGTCTTCGTGTCCATCACGACGAACGCGCCCTTGGCGCTGCCGAGCGCCTGCTGCCCGGTCTTCTGCACCTGGAGGTCGAGCGTCAGCCGCAGCTGGCGGCCCGGCATGGGCTCGCGCGTGGTCAGCTCGCCGTGCGGGTTGCCGAGCGCGTCGACCTGCACGCGGCTCGCGCCGTTGCGGCCGCGGAGGTACCGGTCGTAGGAGGACTCGATGCCGGCGATGCCGACCCGGTCGCCCTGCTTCACGCCCGCGTAGAGCTTCTGCTTGAGCGCCTCCTCGCTGACCTGGCCCACGTACCCGACCAGGTGGGCGCCGACCTCCTTCTGCGGGTAGAAGCGCTGGAAGACCTGCTCCACGGTCACGCCCGGGAACTCCGCCTGGTGCTCCTGGAGGTAGGCGACCGTCGACATGTCGACGTCCGGCTTGGCCACGGCCGACGAGAACGGCTGCTGCTTGAACTGGTCGTTCACGTCGCGGCGGAGCTCGCGCCGGTTCTCGCCCAGCACCTTGGCCAGGCGCGAGTAGACGAGCGCCTTCTGGTGCGCGTCCTCCGGCAGCTTGTCCGGGACGATCTTGACCGCCTTGCCCTGGCGGTTGTCGACGATGATCTCGCCGTCGCGGTCGACGATCTTGCCGCGCGGCGCCTCGACCTTGATCTCGCGCACGCGGTTGTTGTTCGCCTCGGCCAGGTACTTGTCGCCGGACAGCACCTGCAGGTACCAGAGGCGGAAGAAGATGATCCCGAAGATCACCAGCGCGACGCCGCCGATGATCGCCACGCGCAGCGCGAGCTGGGGCGACATCGGCCCCTTGCGATCTGTGTCGCGGTACATCACGGCAGGTGCGTCCTCTTGACGTCGAGCCCGCGCAGGCCGATCGGGCCGGACGACTGCGGCGCGGCGCGGCGGCGGCGGCGCTCCATCGGGTCGTAGAGCAGGACGGGCCGGACGACGCGCCGCACGAGCGCGAACACAGGCAGGGCCAGGATCGTGTTGAGCAGGATCGTCGCCACCATCTCGCGGATCGCGAGGACCGACACGGTCGCTCCGATGTCAAGCATGAACTGCACGGCGGCCACACCCACGACATAGGCGGCGGTGGCCACGAGGGCGACGGGCAGCGGGATCAGGCCGTGGGCAGGGTCGCGGAGCTCCATGAACCGCCCCGTGAAGTAGCCGACGACCGTAAGGACGAGGGAAGTCGCGCCCAGGTTGGCGCCCAGGGCAAGGTCGAGCAGCAGGCCCGCGGCGAAGCCGGCGATGGCGCCGGGGACGCTGCCCGAGTACAGCGCGATCGCCGCGACCGCGAGCACGGTGATGTCGGCATTGCCGCCCAGAATGTCGAGCTGCGAGAACGTCGACACCTGAAGCACCATCGCGAAGAGCAGCAGGAGACCGCAGCGGATGATGGCGCTGGGTGACAGCGTCACGGAGTGACCGGATCCTGGCCCTGGCCGCTGACGCCGTTGGGCGCCGGGTCGGTGTCGGGCTTCGGGTTGGCTCGCAGCACCTGGACGAACTCCATGCGCTTGAAGTCGGCGAACGGCTCGATGTGGATGCGCTCGTAGACGTCGAGCTCGTCCGGGTCGACGCGCTTGACGCGGCCGATCGGGATGCCCTTGGGGAAGAGCGACGGAAGCTTCTTGTCGGTCGACCCGGAGGTGATCACCTCGTCGCCCTTCTCGACCTTGGTGTTCTTGTCCAGGTAGTCGAGCCGCATGTCGTTCGGGTTCCCCACCTTGGGCTTGACGACGCCGAACTTGCCGTCGGGCAGGACCTGGGCCGAGACCGAGCTCGAGGCGTCCACGATCAGCGTGACCGTGGCGGTGCCGCCGGTGACGCTCGTGACGCGGCCGACCAGGCCGCCGTTCGTGACCACGGGCTGGTCGACCCGGACGCCGTCGGACGAGCCCGCGTCGATCTGCACGGCCTCCGACCACACGGTGGGCGACCGCGCGATGACCCGGGCGGTCAGCGGCTCCACGCCGTCGGGATAGGCCGGGTTCTTCGGCAGGCCGACGAGCCCGCGCAGCTTGCGGTTCTCGTTCTCGGCCGCCTGGGCGCGCGCGACCTCCTGACGCAGGTCGGCGTTCTCCTTCTTCAGCTTGTCGTTCTCCGACTTGGCGTCGATGTTGTCGCCGACCCAGCCGACCAGGTCGCGGAACGGCTTGGTGGCGCGCGACACACCGGTCTCGATCGGCTGGAAGACCTCCTGGGCGCCGCGCTGCATGCCGTGGAGCAGGCCGCTCGGGCCCTCGCCGAAGTAGACCGTCAGCAGGACGATCGAGAGCGCGACCAGCACGGCGAGTGCTGCCCGTCTTCTGCGGACCACCTGTTTGTCGTACACGGACTAAGTCCCTCCGTCAGCGCCGACGCCTGCCGGACGAGTTGCGGTTGCTGCGGTGGATCGCCTCGAACTCCTCGAGCGATCTGCCGGACCCGACCGCCACGCACGTAAGCGGTGATTCCGCCAGGTGCGCGGGCATCTGCGTCTCATCACGCAGACGCTCGTCCAGGCCCTGCAGCAGTGCCCCTCCTCCAGCAAGCATGATGCCGCGGTCCATGATGTCAGCCGCGAGCTCCGGAGGCGTCCGGTCGAGCGTCTCCTTGACCGCGTCGACGATCGCCTGCAACGGCTCCTCCAGAGCGTGGCGGACCTCCTCGCTCGTGAGGACCACGGTCTTCGGCAGCCCCGAGACCAGGTCGCGTCCGCGGATCTCCGCCTGCACTTCCTCGTGCAGCGGGAACGCGGAGCCGATCTCGAGCTTGACCTCCTCGGCGGTCTGCTGCCCGATCATCAGCTTGTACTCGCGCTTGACGTAGTTGATGATCGCCTCGTCGAGCTCGTCGCCGCCGATGCGGATCGACTGCGACACGACGATGCCGCCCAGCGAGATCACGGCGACCTCGCTGGTGCCGCCGCCGATGTCCACGACCATGTTCCCCGTCGGCTCCCCGACCGGCAGCCCGGCGCCGATCGCGGCGGCCATCGGCTCCTCGATCAGGTACGCCTGGCGCGCGCCGGCGGACAGGCAGGCCTCCTCGACCGCGCGCTTCTCCACGCCGGTCACGCCCGAGGGGACGCAGACGACGACGCGCGGGTGCGCCCAGCGGTTCTGGTGGACCTTCTGGATGAAGTGGCGGAGCATCTGCTCGGTCACGTCGAAGTCCGCGATCACGCCGTCCTTGAGGGGGCGGATCGCGCTGATCGTGCCGGGCGTGCGGCCCAGCATGCGCTTGGCCTCGATGCCGACGGCGTGCACCTCGCCGTTGCGCGAGTCGATCGCGACCACCGACGGCTCCGAGAGCACGATGCCGCGACCGCGCACGTATACGAGCGTGTTGGCGGTGCCGAGATCGACCGCCATGTCGCGGCCGCCGAAACCGGTTACGTACGAGAACAGACCCATGTGGAAAGACGGGGCATCAGGCCGGCCCCGCTAGCGGCCGCTTACGGAACAGGGCTAGTCGTGCGCGGTCCGGGCCCCGTCCGGAGGAGCAGTGTATCGGCTGGAGAACGAGCGTCCAGGCGCGTAAGCGCTGCTAACGAACGCCTGTCACAAGATCAGGCGCCAGTTCGAGGAGCTTCGGCACCGGCAGGCCGACCACGTTCCAGAAATCGCCCTCGATCCGCTCCACGAGCGCGCTCCCGCGGCCCTGTATGGCATACGCCCCGGCCCGGTCGCGCCACTCCCCTGTGCCCAGGTACCAGGCCAGTTCGGCGTCGCTCAGGGCCCGGAAGGTGACATGCGTCACGGCGACGGCGGTTCGCTCCCCGTGCCGGTCGCGGAGCGCGATCCCGCTGTGCACCTGGTGGGTGCGGCCGCTCGAGCTGGCGCAGGTAGCGCTCGGCGTGGGCCTCGTCGCCTGCCTTGCCGTAGATCTTGCCGTCCAGGTAGACCTCGGTGTCGGAGCCCAGGACGCAGGTCGCCCGTCGACCGCCCTGGCCTTGCGCAGGGCGTTCTCGACCACGACCTCGGCCGGGTCACCCTCGGTCAGCTCCTCGACGTCCGCCGGCTGCACCGTGAAGGCGACCCCGAGCTGCTCGAGGATCGCCTTCCGCTGCGGGCTGGCGCTGGCGAGGACTAGCTCTGGAGGTCCGGGAACCACAGCCCGATCTCACGCTCCGCCGACTCGGGCGAGTCGGAGCCGTGGACCAGGTTGGTCTGCACCTCGAGGCCGTAGTCGCCGCGGATCGACCCGGTGGTCGCCTCGAGCGGGTTGGTGGCGCCGATGATCTGGCGCGCCGCCTTGATCGCGTCGATCCCCTCGAACACGAGCGCCACCAGCGGGCCGCCGGTGATGAAGTCGACGAGCTCGCCGAAGAAGGGCTTCTCCTTGTGCTCGGCGTAGTGCTCCTCGGCCAGGTCGCGCTGCGTCGTCATGTGCCTGGCGGCGACGATCGTGAGGCCCTTGGCCTCGAAGCGCCTGATGATCTCGCCGGTGAGGCGGCGCTCGAAGGCGTCGGGCTTGACCAGGATCAGGGTTCGTTCCATACAGGTTCTCCAGTTGGCGGTTGGCAGTCGGCAGTTGGCCAACTGCCAACCGCGAACTGCGAACTAGTTATCAGCGGCTCTGCGGCCGCGGCGTGGGCGCAGGGAACTCCTGCGTCGGCTGCTGCGGCTGCTGCACGGGCTGCTGGCTCACGCCCGAGGGGCGCGGAGTGGGGCGCGGCGGCGTGTTCCCGCCGCGCTGCGCCGGCTGGCGGGGCTGCTGCGCGGCGGCGGTCGAAGGTCGTGGCTGCGCGGGCCGGGGCTGGGAGCCCGACGACGCGGCTCGCCGCTGGCCGGAGGCGGACCGGCGCGGCTGGCGGGCGGCGGGCGCCTGCCCGACCTCCGCCTCGCAGTAGGGGCAGATCTTCCAGCGCGGGTCGAGCGGGCGGCCGCAGGTCGTGCAGGGCTCCTTCAGGCGGCGCAGGCAGCTCGGGCAGCGCAGGAACGTCTTCTCGACCTCGAAGTCGCAGTGCGGGCAGTGCATCCCCTCGGCCTGGTGCAGGCGCGCCTCGGCGGCCGCGATCTCGAGCTCGCGCTCGTGCACGTCGGCCAGGAACTCCGGCGGGCGCACGATCGCGTAGACGATCGTCCCCAGGAACGGGAAGAACAGCGACGCCGCGGTCGCGCAGGACACGAGCAGCGGGTCCGCGATGCGCCGGCGGGCGTCGGCGAACGTCCAGAAGACGAGCGCCAGCCAGATCGCCGCCAGGAACAGGAGAAGCAGCTTGACGGCCAAGTTGAGGCCGTCGTTGGTGATGCCGAAGATGGCGAGGGGGCCCATGGGGTCGCTGATACTAGCTGGGATAACCGCTGTAAAGGCGGGGGTCGACGCAGGTGGAGGTTTCGCCCTGGTGGGGGTATCCCCTCCCGCCGCGCTCAGGAAACGGCGAGCACGAACGGGTAGACGGGCCCGGATCCGGCCAGGCGCAGCACGGCGCTGACCTCGGTCAGGGTCCATCCGGATCCGCGCAGGTCGTCGACCAGGATCACGGGGTCGGGCGCCGGCGCGGCTCCCGATTCGACGGCGAAGACGCCGTCGACGTTGTCCGCCTGCTGGGCGCTGTTCTCCATCTCGGACTGCGGCGGGGCCTCGCGCCGCTTGACGATGACCGGCCTGAACGGCAGCTCGAGGGCGGCGGCCAGGCGCTCCGCGAAGCTGCGCACGAGCTCGGGCCGGCGCAGCGACGGGACGGCCGTGACCCAGGTCGCGCCGGTGTGCCAGTCGCCGATCAGCGCGCGGGCCGCGTCGACCAGCTCGTCGTCGAACGCTCCCTCGTCGCGCTGGGCGACCACGCGCCGTCCCCAGCCGGGGTCGTTGGCGTAGGAGAGCGCGCGGCCCTGCTCGGGCCGCTCCGCGTCCTTGACGTTGCCGCGCCGCGCGCCGATCCAGCGCTTGCGCGGGTCGAATCGCACCGGGCGGCCGCGCACGAACGCGACGGCCTCGCGTACGAGCTCGGGCGCCAGCGGGCCGGCGAACCGCGGCTCCGTGCAGACGGCGCAGCGGCCGCACGGCTCGGATTGCGGGTCGTCGAGCGCGGCTCGCAGGAACTGCATCAGGCAGACGTCGCCGCGCGCGTAGTCCTCCATCGCCTGCTGCTCCTCGCGGCGCACGGCGGTGACCCGCTCGACGCGCTCGGCGTCGAACTCCCAGGGCACGTCCGTGCGCGACCACTTCGACCGGGTGCGATCGACCGCGCCCTCGACCTCCAGCACCTTGAGCATGGCCTCGAGCCGGCCGCGGCGGACGTTGACCTGCTGCTCGATGGCGGCCAGCCCCTGCGGCTCGTCGCTCGAGGCGAGCACGTCCAGCACCTCGCGCACGCGCGCCTCGGGCGGGAACGCGACGCCGATGAAGTAGTCCTGGATGCGGCGGTCCTCGATGCCGCGCAGCAGCACGGCGTGCGCCTGGTCGAGCTTGCGGCCTGCTCGCCCGACCTGCTGGTAGTAGGCGATCGGCGAGCCGGGCGACTGGTAGTGGACGACGAAGCCCAGGTCGGGCTTGTCGTAGCCCATGCCGAGCGCGCTCGTGGCCACGACGCACTTCACCTCGTTGGCGAGCAGCCGGCGCTCGACCTCGGGGCGCGCCTCGGGGTCGCTCTCGCCGGAGTAGGGCTCGGCGGCGATGCCCTGCTTGCGGAGCCAGTCGGCGACCAGGTCGACGTCCCGGATCGTGAGGCAGTAGACGATGCCGCTGCCGGGCAGGTCCGGCAGGTGGGTGGCGAGCCAGGCCAGGCGCTCGGCGCTGCCCGGCAGTTCGACGACCTCAAGCCGCAGCGACTCGCGCTCGAGCGGCCCGCGCAACGTCAAGAGCGCGCCGGCGTCCGTCTGGAGCTGGGCCTCGACGTCGGCGACGACGCGGTCGTTGGCGGTGGCGGTCGTGCACAGGACGGCGACGTCGGGGCTGAGCGTGGGCAGCAGCGCCGCGATCCGCCGGTAGTCGGGGCGGAAGTCGTGGCCCCAGTCGCTGATGCAGTGGGCCTCGTCGACCACCAGCAGGCCGACGCGGTCGACGAAGTCGGGCAGCACCTCGGAGCGGAAGCTCGGGTTGTTCAGCCGCTCGGGCGAGATCATCAGCAGGTCGACCTCGTCGCGCGCGAGCTCGGCCTCGATCGGCTCCCACTCGTCGCGGTTGGATGAGTTGATCGTGCGGGCCTTCAATCCGAGGGCGTCGGCGGCCAGCACCTGGTTGCGCATCAGCGCGAGCAGCGGCGAGACCAGCAGCGTCGGGCCGCTGCCCTGCTCGCGGAGCAGCGCGGTCGCGACGAAGTAGACGGCGCTCTTCCCCCACCCCGTGCGCTGGACGCACAGCACCCGCCTGCGCTGCTCGACCAGGAACGCGATCGCCTCGAGCTGCCCGTCGCGGAACTCCGCGTCGGGGCCGGCCAGGCGCTTGAGGTGGGCGAGGGCGCGCTCTTCGATCACGCCTGGAGAAGCCGCCGGGGACACGAAGTTCGCCCCCCTAGAGGAAGACGCGCCCGAGCAGGTAGCCGATCCCGAAGAAGACCAGGATCACGCTGGCCACCAGCACGGCGACCAGGCCGATCATCAGGATGAAGCTCGGGCCCTCGTCGTTCACAGCGTGGAGGCGCGCGCGACGCCGGGCTCGCGGACCAGGTCGGCGATCAGGTAGATGGATCCGGTGGCGACGACGGCGCCGCCCGGGCCGGCGAGGGCGCGGGCGCGGTCGAGCGCGCGGCGCGGGTCGGAGACGGTCTCGGACGGCGGGCCGCCGAGCTGGCGGCTGAGCGACTCGAGCGTGCCGGGCGACAGCGACCGCGGGTTCGACGCCCGCGTGAAGACGACGCTCTCGAACCGCGGCAGGAGCGCGCGCAGCATCCCGTTCGCGTCCTTGTCGTCGAGGATCGCGACGACGCCGGTGAGCGGCCGGTCGCCGGTCACCTCCGGCAACGCGTCGGCCAGGGCGGCCGCGCCCTCGTGGTTGTGGGCTCCGTCGAAGATCGTCAGCGGGTCCTCGGAGACCACCTGCATGCGGCCGGGGACCTCGACGCCGGCGGCGGCGCGCTCGACGGCCGCCTCGTCGACCCGGTCGCCCAGGAACGCCGCGGCGGCGGTGCGGGCGACCGCGAAGTTGCCGCGCTGGAATGCGCCGCGGGCGCGCAGCGGCTGCTCGGCCTGCGCGGGCGCGTGGACCAGGCGGGCGTTGCGCTCGCGGGCGACGCGGGTGGCGACCTCCATCGCGTCGGGGTGCAGGTCGTGGGCCACCACGAGCGCGGAGTGGTCGCGCACGACGGCCAGCTTCTCCTCGGCGATGTCCCTGACGGTGCCGCCCAGCCAGCGGGTGTGCTCGAGGCCGACGCTGGTCAGCACCTGGACGGCCGAGGGGATGACGTTGGTGGCGTCGTAGCGACCGCCGAGCCCCGCCTCGACCACCGCGACCTCCACGCCCCGGCGCGCGAGCTCGTGGTACGCCGCCGCAGTCAGCGCCTCGAACTGGGTGACCTGGTCGTCCTCGGGCAGCGTGCGGTTGACGAGCTCCGCCGCGTGGGCGACGCGGGCGACCGCCGCCGCGAAGTCGGCGTCCGGCACGGGCTCGCCGTCGACCTCGATCCGCTCGGCGAACGAGCGCAGGTGCGGCGAGGTGTAGGCGCCGGTCCTGAGCCCGTGCTCGCGCAGGATGCCGGCGGCGAAGCGCACGGTCGACGACTTGCCGTTCGACCCGACGACGTGCAGCGACGCGAACCGGCGCTGCGGCATGCCGAGCGCGGTCATCAGCTTGTGCATGCGGTCGAGGCCGAACCGCATGCCGAACAGCTCGAGGTCGAGCAGGTAGGCCTCGGCCTGGCGCAGGTTCACGAGCCGCCCAGCCGTTCGAGCTCGCCGCGGTAGCGGGCCAGCTTCTCGCGCTCGGCCTCGACCACCGGCGGGGGCGCCTTCGCCACGAACCTCTCGTTGGCGAGCTTGCCCTCCGCGCGCTTGATCTCGCGCCTCGATCTGGGCCCGCTGCTGGGCGACGCGCCTGGCGGCCTCCTCCGGGTCGATGTCGCCGGACGCGAGGACCTGCACCGCCCCGCCGGGAACGGCGATCGCGGTCGCTCCGTCGTCGCCGCCGCCGTCGGACGAGAACTCGAAGCGGGCCAGCCGGGCGACGTGGTCGGCGGTGTCCTCGTAGCCCTCCGCCTCGAGCCGCGCGGGGATGCGCGCGCCCGCGGGGGCGCCGACGTCGTCGCGGTAGCGGCGCAGCGCGGTGACGGCCCGCTTGACGCGCTCGACCACGGCCTCCGCGTCCGCGTCGATCAGGTCCTCGCGCACCTCCGGCCAGGGCTGCGCGGCCAGCAGGTCGCGGTCGCCCGGCAGGTGGGCCCAGACCTCCTCGGTCACGAACGGCATGAGCGGGTGCAGCAGCGTCAGCGTGCGCTCCAGGACGTGCAGCAGCGTGGCCGACAGCGCCGAGCGGTCGGAGTCCTCGTCGTACAGCCGCGGCTTGACCAGCTCGAGGTACCAGTCGCACACCTCGCTCCAGAAGAAGTCGTAGAGGTCGAGCGCCGCGCGCGACATCGTGAAGCCGTCGATCGCGTCGGTGGCGGCCTGGGTGGCGCGCTCGAGCCGGGAGATGATCCAGCGGTCCTCGTCGGTCTCCGGCCGCGGCTCGGCCGGCACGTCGTCGACGCGCAGCAGGATCAGCCGCGAGGCGTTCCACAGCTTGTTGGCCAGGTCGCGGCCCTGCTTGACCTTCTCGGCGGAGTAGCGCACGTCCTGCGACGACGACATCGCCAGCAGGCCGAACCGCACCGCGTCGGCGCCGTGCTCGTCGATCTCGTCGATCGGGTCGATGCCCGTGCCGAGCGACTTCGACATCCGGCGCCCGTCCGGCGCCTGGATGACCGAGTGGATGTTCACGTCGGTGAACGGCAGCTGCTCGGTGAAGCGGATGCCCATCATCACCATCCGGGCGACCCACAGGAAGATGATGTCGCGGGCGGTGGAGTTGACGTCGCCGGGGTAGAAGGCGCGCAGCTCGGGGGTCGCGTCGGGCCAGCCGAGCGTCGCGAACGGCCACAGCGCGCTCGAGAACCAGGTGTCGAGGACGTCGGGGTCGCGGGTCATCGCGCCCCCGCACTCCGCGCACCGCTCGGGCGCGTCCTCGGGCATCACGCACACGGTGCTGTCGCCGTTCTCGCAGTACCAGACCGGGATCTGGTGCCCCCACCAGAGCTGACGCGACAGGGTCCAGGGCCGGATGTTCTCCAGCCAGTTCAGGTAGACGCCGGTCCACGGCTTCTCCGGGTGGAACTTGAGCTCGCCGCTCTTCGCGGCCTCGATCGCGGGGCCCGCGAGCTGCTTCTGGTCGCAGAACCACTGGAGTGAGATCAGCGGCTCGATCCGGCGGCCGCTGCGCTGCGAGTGCGGGACGTCGTGCAGGTACGGCTTCGTGCCGGAGATCGCGCCCTCCTCGCGCAGGGCCTCGATCACGGCCGCGCGGGCGTCGTCGATCTCGAGGCCGGCGAAGCGCTCGCCCGCCGCCTCGGTCATCCGGCCGTCCTCGCCGATGACGCTCGGCGCGTCGAGCTTGTGCTTGCGACCGATCTCGAAGTCGTTCGGGTCGTGCGCGGGCGTGATCTTCAGCGCGCCGGTGCCGAACTCGGGGTCGACGTACTCGTCGGCGATGATCGGCAGGCGGCGGCCGACGATCGGCAGGATCGCGGCCTCGCCGATCAGCCGGGTGTAGCGCTCGTCGTCCGGGTTCACGGCGATCGCGGTGTCGGCCAGCATCGTCTCCGGCCGCACGGTGGCGATCGTGATCGACCCCGACCCCGACTCCAGCGGGTAGTCGATCATGAAGATCGTGTCCTGGACCTCGCGCTGCTCGACCTCCAGGTCCGAGATCGCCGACTGCATGCCGGGATCCCAGTTGACCATGTAGTTGTCGCGGTAGATCAGGCCCTTCTCGAAGAGCTTCACGAACACGTGCATGACCGCCCGCTGGTACTGCGGGTCCATCGTGAAGCGCTCGTCCTCGTAGTCCAGCGACGCGCCCAGCCGCTTGAACTGCTCGGTGATCGTCCCGCCGTACTCCTCGCGCCACTTCCAGACCTCTTCGATGAACTTCTCGCGGCCCAGGTCCTCCTTGCTGCGCCCCTCGCGCTGGAGCTTCTTCTCGACCTGGATCTGGGTGGCGATGCCCGCGTGGTCGGTGCCGAAGACCCACTTGGCGTGGCGGCCGGCCATGCGGTTGCGGCGGATCAGCGCGTCCTGGATCGAGCCGTTGAGCGCGTGGCCCATGTGCAGGGCCCCGGTGACGTTGGGCGGCGGGACCGCGATCGTGTAGTTCTCGGCCGCTTCGCCGGCCGGCTCGGGGTGGAAGATCCGCGCGTCGAGCCAGCGCCGGAAGATCGCGCCCTCGACCTCGTCGGGCACGTATCGGGTGCGCTCTTCGAGGCGCTTCAGGCGGTCGGTCTCGGGCACGGGCGAGAGTCTAGGCGCGCCGCCTGGCAGCGATGCGCCCGGCGATCTCGGCCGTGACGGCCTCGGGCTCCTCGTCGATCTGCCACCAGGAGTAGCGGAGCGGCTCGTGCCCCGGGCGCGCAGGCGCGCCTCCTTGCGGCGGTCGCGGTCGACGGCGCCGGGGACGCCGTGGGCCGCCCCGCCGTCGAGCTCGATGGCGAGCCGGGCGTCGCGGTAGAGGAAGTCGACCTCGTCGCCGTCGACGTCGGCGTTGACCTCCGGCAGGGGCAGGCGGGCGCGCTTCAACAGCGCGAGGAAGAGCCGCTCCCCGCCGGAGCGGAAGGTGACCGGCCCGTCGTGGCGGTCGAGGGTGGCGGTCAGAAGGGCGGCGCCGTGGCGGCCGGGGCTGCGCGCGACGATCTCCCTGAGCTCGCCCGCGGTGGCGAGCTTCTTCACCTGGACCTCGTTCACGGCGCGGGCGAGCTGCGCGGGCGTGGCGTACTCGGCGTAGTCGAGGACGCGCCCGGGCGGGGCTCGTGATCCGCAGGGTGCCGAGGGTGCCGAAGTCGCGCGGGTCGGCGAGCGCGTGGTTCGATGCACGCGGATGCCTGTCGCGCGATCGCCTACGGCCGGCAATGACGGTGACGTGGACGTCGCCGCCGGTCGGCTCGATGGCGCCGTAGCACTCGAGCGCCGAGCCGGCGCTGATGTAGGCGGCGTCGCCGCCGCGAGGGTCGCCAGCCGCGTAGCGGCGCGCTGCTCGGCGTGGCACGTCGTGGCCGACCAGGTAGGCGCCCGGTGCGCCCGGTGCAGCCGCTCCGGTCTCGATGCGGTGGTCGATCGCGCCACGGCCGAGCCCATGGCGCGCAGTTGCGCGCGCGTCGACGGCGCCCTCCTGCTCGGGGGCGAGCGCGGCGACGCGCCGCGTCACCGGCCGGAAAACGTCAACACACGTCCGCCCGCGCCCGGGGGTGTGTCGCGTTCTCCATGACTGTCTGCGAAAACGTCACCCACGTCCGGGCGGTTCTGGACGTGTGTTGACGTTTGTCGGGCGGGTCGGCGCGGCGGCGCATTCGGGCAGGGTGCACGGGCGCGCGCGCCCGTGTCCACCTGCGTCACGAAGTTGTTGCGAAGGATTTGCGCGGGCGTGACGCTCGTTACCGAGCTGTCACGAAAGGCCCGCGATGAAGTCCGTGAAGCGCTTCGTGTCGCGCTCCGGCGGGCCGTGCCCGAAGCAGACGAGGGCGGGCTCGAGCGCCGCCAGCTTGCGGGCCGAGTCGCGGTTCTGTGGCGGGTCGGCCGTGAAGAAGTCGGGCGGCTCGCGCAGTTGGCGCAGGCCGGTGAGCGGGTTGAGGCCGAAGAGGACGTCGCCCAGGATCAGCGCGCGGTCGGACTCGCGCCAGTAGGCGACGTGGCCGGCGGAGTGGCCCGGCACGTCGAGCACGGTGAAGCCGGCGATGGTGTCGCCCTCGTGGAGCGCGCGGTCGACCGGGTGGCGCGGGCCCGGAGAACGCGCGGGAGCTCAGCTTCTGCATCGGGTGCTCGGGCGGCGGCGGCTCGTCCTCCATGGCGGCGACGTCGGCGGCGCCCACCCAGAGCGGGATGCCGAGCTTCTCGCAGACCTCCTTGGCCGACCCGTCGTGGTCGGGATGGGCGTGCGTCAGCGCGAGCGCGCTCACGGGGCGACCGTCGACCTGCTTGAGGATGCGCTTGGCGGCGTGGCGCGACCCGGAGTCCACGAGCACGTCGCCCATCAGGTAGACGTTGATCGCGTTCGGCGGGAAGCCGCGGAGCAGGTAGAGGTCGTCGGCGAGCTGCCGCATCGCGCGGCACCCTAGTGGGCGGTCGTCCCCCGCTGCGACGTGGCACGTCGGCGTAACGTGACACGGCGGGTTTCCAATACCCTGCCGCGCCGGGGATGGTGAGAGGGACGACAGCGAGGTGCCGGCGCGGGATCTTCGCCGCGATCCTCGCCGTCCTGCTCGTCGCCCCCGCCAACGCGGCGGCGCAGGCCCGGACTCCGGCCGCATTCGGAACCTGCACCAAGGACGACGCCGAGCGGGTCTGGCGCGGCTCCGACCTGCCGCGCCGGATCGAGTCGGAGTACGGCGAGACGTTCACGCCCGCCACCGAGGTCTTCGGCGTCTACAGGCAGTACTGCCGTGACCTGACCGGCGACGGCGTGCGCGAGATGATCGTCGCGCTGGGCGGTCCGACGGTCTCGTCCCCGGAGCCGTGGGCGATCTACCAGGTCGACGGCGGCGGCAATCCCGTGATCGCATTCGCGGAGATCAAGGTCTCCTACATCGCCCTCCAGATCCGGGGCGACGCCTACCCGGACATCGACGTGAAGGTCCGCCAGCGCTACTTCACCGGCGACGAGCCGAACTGCTGCCCGCAGGGCGCTCGCTACCGGTACGTGCGCTGGAACGGCAGCGCGTTCGTCTACGGCAAGCGCAGACGCCCGCCCGAGGAGCAGCCCTCCGAGCAGAGCGGACCGCCCGCCCCGAGCGGCGAGGAGGGCTGCGAGGGCCGGGTCACCGCCGGTCCGATCGACATCCGCGCCGCCTGCCTCAGGCGCAGATCCGACGGCACCTACGAGGCGGCGGGGCGCGCCCGTCTGAACGGCATCGACTTCGTGCCCAGCGAGGCCGGGGTGAGGATCCTGTTCGACCCGCGGCGGCTCGAGCTGTCGACCTCCGGCGACTTCAAGGTGCAGGTCGGCCCCGTCATCCTGTACGAGGGACGGCTGAAGGACCGGAGCCTGCGGGCGACGTTCCCGCTCCGGATCCCGGGACAGACCCAGCTCAAGGGCTTCCCGGTCAGCGGCGAGGCGCGCGTGACGCTGCGCACCGACGGCGCCGAGATCGGCGTGAACGTCTCGCTGGCCGCGCTCGGCGGCGTGAGCGGCGCGGCGACCCTGCAGGCCAACCAGGAGAACGGGCTGCGCCTCGACGCGCTGTCGCTGAAGGTCCCGCGCGCGCAGATCAGGGCCGTGCCGATCACCGACGCCGAGCTGACGTACACCCGCACGCCCGAGGGCCAGGACCGCTGGACGGGCGGGGCGACGGTCGGCCTGCCCGGCCCGCGGATCGCGTCGCTCGGCGGCAGCGCGACGCTGCTCGACGGGCGCTTCGCGGAGGCGTCCGGAGAGCTGACCGGGAACGTCTCCGTCGGACCCGGCATCTTCCTGACCGCCGTGCGCGCACGGCTCGTGCTCGAGCCCGAGTTCGGCCTGGGCGGCGGCATGTCGGTCAGCGTCGGGCCCCAGGTGGCGGGCGTGACCGCGGCCACGATCAGCGGCGACTTCTTCTACCAGGACGGCAATCCCGCGACGTTCAAGATCAGCGGCGACATCGCACTGGTCAAGGTCAGGCTGAGCCAGGGGTCGCTGGCCTACCGGACCGACGGGCGCGTCGACTTCTCCGGCAACCTCGACCTGGCCCTGAAGGGGTTCGGCTTCACCGGCAGCATGACCGGCTGGGTCGACGGGCTGCGCGCGTTCAACGCAGAGGGCGAGGGCAACGTCGGGTTCAACGGGGTGGGACCGGGCGGCAAGGCCGTCCTGTCGACCCGCGGCGGCGCCGCATGCGGCGGCATCGGGCCGCTCAAGATCGGGTTCGGCTTCCGCTGGGAGGACTTCCCCGAGCCGAGCTTCGACGGCTGCGACCTCGACAGCTTCAGCGAGGTGCGCTCGGCCCAGTCCGCGCCGATCGACCCGGGCGCGTCGCGGACGGTCCGCGTGACGCGCGGGACTCGCGGGCTGGCGATCGCGGCGAGCGGCGCGCAGGGCGCCCCGGCCATCGCCGTGCGCAGCCCGTCCGGTGAGACGATCGCCCCACCCGCCACCGGCGCCCTGGTCGACCAGGCCGCCGGCCGGCTCGCCTTCCGCAACGCCGACCAGAGCACCACCTACATCGTCGTCGCGCGCCCGGAGGCGGGCGACTGGACGGTCACGGTCGACGCCGGGTCGACCGCGGTGACCGCGCTGCGGCGGGCGGGAGCCCTGGCCCCGGCGCGCGTCCGGGCGCGGGTGCGCGGCGGGCGGATCGTCTACAGCGCGACCCGCCGGCGCGGCCAGCAGATCGAGTTCGTGGAGCGCGGGATCGACGTCAACCGGCGGATCGCCCTGACCGGCCGGTCGCGCGGCAGCGTCCGCTTCCGCCCCGCCGAGGGGCCCGCCGGCCTGCGGGTGGTCACCGCCAACGTCCTCCAGGACGGGCTGCCCCGCGACGCGTTCACCGTCACCCGGTTCCGGGCCCGGACCGTCCGGCCGGGGCGCGTCCGCGGCGTGCGCGTGCGCCGGACGGCGCGCAGCGCGCGAGTCTCCTGGCGGGGCGCGGCCAACGCCGGCGCCTACAACGTCCGGGTGAGGATCTCCGACGGCCGCAGCCTGCTGCTGCGCGCGTCGGCGCGGCGGCGCACGGTCACGGTCCGCGGCGTGGCGCGCCGCATGCGGGTGACGGCGAGCGTGCGGGCGGTGACCCGCGGCGGCCGCGCCGGCAAGGCCGGGACCGCGACGAGCCGCGGCCGTTGAGCCGGGTCAGCTCGCGGCGCCGGGCACGACGGCGAGCGAGGGCGCCGGGACGTCGGCCTCGAGCAGCCCGGCGAGCCCGTAGCCGACCACGCGGGCCCGGCTGACCTCGGCCCGCCCGAACCGGCGGTCGCCGCCCCGGAACAGCATCAGCACGCCGAGCCGGCGGCCGCCCGCGACGACCGGCGTGAGCAGCATCGCGCTGGCGTCGGCGCGGCGCAGCAGCGCCAGCTCGGCGCCGTCCGCCGCCGCGTCCCCGTCGAGCACGTGAACCGCGTCGCCGGTCGTCAGCACGTTGCGGATGGTCGCGTAGTAGCGGGCCCGCAGCTGGGTGCCGTATCCCAGCCAGCGTCGCTGCGAGATCATCTCGAGCGTCTCGCCGTCATCGCTGCAGCGCAGCAGGCAGACGTCGTCGGCGCCCAGCTCGGCCGCGATCGCGGTCTCGATCTCGGGCAGCTCGGCCAGCGACCCGGCGTCCGCCAGGCGCGCGGCGAGCTGCGCCAGCCGGCTCTCGTCGGCCTCGTCGGTCCCCTCCTCGGGCGCGTGCGAGCGCAGGCCGCGGCGGGACAGCGTGGTGGCCACCCACGACGAGGTCGACGCCCACGGCGGCTGCGGCTTGCCCAGCCCGAAGCCCTGGCCGTAGGTGACGTCGAGGTCGGCGACCACGCGCAGCTCGCCGGCGGTCTCGATGCCCTCGGCGCAAACGACCGCGCCGGTGCCGCGCGCGAACCGCGCGAACGCGTCGATCAGCGCCGCCTTCGCCGGGTCGGAATCGACGTCGGCGACCAGCGAGCGGTCGAGCTTGATGATGTCGGGGTGGATGCGCATGACCTGCTGAAGGCCGGCGTAGCCCGCGCCGGCGTCGTCCACGGCGATCCGCGCGCCGCGCTCGCGCAGCGGGGCGAGCTGCCCGCGCAGCTCCAGCTCGTCGCCCACGCGCTCGTGCTCGGTGATCTCCACCACCAGCCCGCTCAGGTCCTTCGGCAGCACGGCCAGCACCGCCGGTGAGGCGAGCGCGGACGGGCTCAGGTTGAACGACAGGTAGGCGCCCTCGGGACGGCCCGGCGCAGCCAGCGCGGCGGCGACGGCGCGCGCCTCGAGCTGCGGGCCGAGCCCCACTCGGTGGGCGAGCGCGAACCACTCGTCGGGCCGGCGATCGGGGGGCGCGTGGAATCGCGAGAGCGCCTCGTAGCCGGACACCCGCCCGGTGGACAGCGAGACGATCGGCTGGAACACCGGCGTGATCGCGTCGTCGCGCGCTAGCAGCTCGGCGATCTCGGCCAGCTCGCCCTGGGTGCGCGAGGTCGACACTGTGTTCGGGTCGAACACCCGCGTGCAGCCCGTCTGGGTCGACTTGGCGAAGTAGAGCGCCCCGTCCGCACACTCGTAGAGCGTCTTCGGGTCCTCGGCGTGAGCCGGGTAGCAGGCCAGGCCCGCGCACCAGGTCAGATCCTGCCCGTCGAGCGTGACGGTGGCCGCCGCACGGGCGCGCTCGACCACGTCGCGGGCTCGCTCGGGGCGCATCTCCGGCAGGATCAGCGCGAACTCGTCGCCGCCGACGCGGGCCAGCACGTCGGACACGCGCATCTGCCCCTGCAGCTTCCGGGCCACCTCACGAAGCAGGTCGTCGCCGACCGCGTGACCGTGGCGGTCGTTGATCTCCTTGAAGTCGTCGAAGTCGAAGATCACGAGCGCCAGCGACGCGTCGTTGCGCTTCGCCCGGGCCAGCTCGTTGCCGAGCGCCACGTCGAACGCGCGGCGGTTGGCCGCGCCGGTCAGCGGGTCGGTGGTCGCCTGGTTGACCAGGTCCGCGAACGACCCGGCCAGGCCGTCCACGCGGTCGGCGACGGCGATGAGCTCCGGCGCCGCGCTCAGGTCGGGCCCGCCCGGAGCGGAGAAGTCGCGCAGGTGCGCGATCCGCTCGCCGATCGTGTGCAGCGGTCGTGCGACCTGCGAGCCGATCAGCCGCCGGGCCAGCAGGGCGACGAGCGCGAACGCGGCCAGCGCGGCCAGCACGGCCCAGACGAGCGCGCTGCGGGTGGCGTCGCGGACGGGCTGATCGGAGACCGCGACGACGACCGCGTGCGCGCGGGCACGACGCGACCGGAGCTGGAAGGAATAGGTGCGCGTCCCCGGCCCCGCCGGCTGCCGGGCCTCAGCGGACCGGGTCAGGTGCACGGACGCGCCGCTCGCGGCGGCGATCGCGCCGATCTCGCGCTGCCCGGCGGAACCCCGGCCGCGACGCCCGACCGCCGTGTCGACGAGCCGCGCGACTGTCGCCGCCTGCGCGTAGAGCGCGTCGTCAGCGGCGCTGCGCGCGCTGAGCGTCGACGCCGTGCCGGCGGCGGCTCCGACCGCCGCGGCGGCGAGCGCGAGCGGCAGCCCTACGCGAACGGCGAGCGGTCCGCGCGCGCGACGGGTCCGGACAGGGGACATCTCCCCATTTCATCGGCATCCGGCGATTGCGCAAACACTTTTGCGCCAGCCGGAGGCGGACGGATGGACTAGCCGGCTTCCTCGACCAGGTGGTCGTCGCCGGGCTCGTCCTTCGCGGCCTCGGTGACGAGAGTGGGCTTCAAGCCCTTCTCGATCGTCTCCTTGGTCACGACGCACTTCTTGACGTCGCGGCGCGAGGGCAGCTCGAACTGAACGTCGAGCAGCGTCTCCTCGAGGATCGACCGCAGCCCGCGGGCACCGGTCTCGCGCTCGATCGCCTTGTTGGAGATCGACTCGAGCGACTCGTCCGCGAACACCAGCTCGATGTTGTCGAACTGGAAGAAGCGCTGGAACTGCTTGACGAGCGCGTTCTTGGGCTCGGTGAGGATCTCGACCAGGTCGTCCTGCGAGAGCTGGTGGATGACCGACAGCACCGGCAGGCGGCCGATGAACTCGGGGATCAGCCCGTACTCGACCAGGTCCTCGGGCAGCACCTTCTCGAAGGCCTCGCCGGTGTCCTTGTTGTGCCTGGACGTGACCTGGGCGCCGAAGCCGACGCCCTTGTGGCCGATCCGCCGCTCGACGACCTTGTCCAGGTTCGCGAACGCGCCGCCGCAGATGAACAGGATGTTCGTCGTGTCGATCGTCAGGAACTCCTGGTGCGGGTGCTTGCGGCCGCCCTGCGGCGGGACCGACGCGACCGTGCCCTCCAGGATCTTGAGCAGCGCCTGCTGGACGCCCTCGCCCGACACGTCGCGCGTGATCGACGGGTTGTCCGCCTTGCGCGCGATCTTGTCGACCTCGTCGATGTAGATGATCCCGGTCTCGGCCTTCTTCACGTCGAAGTCGGCGGCCTGGATCAGCTTCAGAAGGATGTTCTCGACGTCCTCGCCGACGTAGCCGGCCTCGGTCAGCGCGGTGGCGTCGGCGATCGCGAACGGGACGTTCAGGATCTTGGCCAGCGTCTGCGCGAGCAGCGTCTTGCCGCAGCCGGTGGGGCCGAGCAGCAGGATGTTGGACTTCTGCAGCTCCAGGTCCTGCTCCTCGGACTGCATCATCTGCACGCGCTTGTAGTGGTTGTAGACCGCCACCGACAGCGTGCGCTTGGCCGGCTCCTGGCCGACGACGTACTCCTGCAGGACCGAGTAGATCTCCCTCGGCTTCGGCAGGTTCTCGATGTCGAACGAGCCGGGGCCGGTCAGCTCCTCGTCGATGATCTCGTTGCAGAGATCGATGCACTCGTCGCAGATGTAGACGCCGGGGCCGGCGATCAGCTTCTTGACCTGCCGCTGCGATTTCCCGCAGAAGGAGCAGAGGAGCTGTTCGTTGGAGTCAGTAGGCCGAGCCAAAGTCTTTCCTCCCCAGGAATGCCCCTAAAGGCTAATGCTGGGAGATCACCCGATCGATCAGTCCGTATTCCTTCGCCTCTTCGGAGCTCATGAAGTAGTCCCGCTCCGTATCTTTGGCCACCTTTTCCAGGTCCTGGCCGCTGTGCTGGGCCAGAATCTCGTCCAGGCGGTGGCGCACGTCGATGATCTCCTTGGCGTGGATCTCGATGTCGGTGGCCTGTCCCTGGAAGGACGAGGAGACCTGGTGGATGAGGATCTTCGCGTTGGGCAGCGACATGCGCTTGCCCGCCGCCCCGCCTGACAGGAGCAGCGCCCCCATCGACATGGCGATGCCGACGCAGATGGTCTGCACGTCGGGCTTGATGAACTGCATCGTGTCGTAGATCGCGAGCCCGGCGTACACGGATCCGCCCGGCGAGTTGATGTAGATCGAGATGTCCTTGTCGGGGTCCTCGGACTCCAGATGGAGGAGCTGGGCCACGATCAGGTTCGCGATCTCGTCGGTCACCGGAGTCCCCAGGAAGACGATGCGCTCGTTGAGCAGGCGCGAGTAGATGTCGAACGCACGCTCGCCGCGCGACGTCTGCTCGACGACCATGGGGACCAGGGGGCTCATTGCTCTCGCTTCATTTCGCTTGGTCGGTTCGAATCCTTCACAGCGACTCGCGGGAGCGGGTGGATCCCGGTGCGGCGGCCGATGGGCCAGTCTAGCAATGGGTTTTGGGCATCAGGACCGGCTTTTCGGCCAGGGCCGAAGTGGACGGCCGGCGGTTCAGGAACCCGGCGTCCAGAGCTTCTTCTCGCTCTCTTCCTCGTCCTTGCCGGGCGTCCAGATCTTGCCGCGCGCCTCGGCCTGCTCGACCGTGATCGCGGTCGCGTTCTCGACCAGCGCGTCGAGCGCCTTGCGCATGGCGATGTCCTCGCGGAGGAGCTCGTCGCGGCCCTGCTTGCGGGCCTTCTCGAGCGACCGGCGCAGCGCCTTCTCGCTGACCCCGCCCTCGCCGCCGCGGCCCTGGGCCAGGTTGGCCTCGCGCATCGCGTCGAGCAGCTCGTCGTCGGTGACCTCGATGCCCTCGGCCTCCACGACCGCGGCCAGCACCGCCTCGCGCTTGAGCGCGCGCTCGGCCTCCGGCTCGGCCTCGGTGACGATCTCTTCCTCCTCCTTGCCGGTGAAGGCCAGGTACTGCTGCGGGTCGAGGCCCTGGCGCTGCAGGCGGCGCGCGGTCTCGTGCCACATCTCGTGCGCCTTCGCGTGGATCAGCTCGTGGTCGATCTCGACCTCGGCCTCGTCGACGGCGGCGTCCAGCACGGCCTCGCGGAACTGCGTCTCGATCGAGCGCTCGTTGGCGTCGCGCAGCCGGTTCGCGATGTCGTCGCGCAGCTCCTGCAGCGAGTCCATTCCGGCCGTGTCGAGCGCGAAGTCGTCGTCGGCCTCCGGGAGCCGCTTCTCCTTGACCTCGCGCACGGTGCAGGCGAAGACGGCGTCCTTCCCGGCCAGGTGCTCGGCCTGGTACTCCTCGGGGAAGGTGACCTTGACCTCGCGCTCGTCGTCGGCCTTGGCCCCCACGAGCTGCTCCTCGAAGCCGGGGATCAGCCGGTTCGACCCGAGCTCGAGCAGGTAGCCGCGCGCCTCGCCGCCCTCGAACGGCTCGCCGTCGACGCTGCCGAGGAAGTCGAGGACGACGAAGTCGCCGTCCTTGGCCTCGCGCTCGACGGTCTCGAGCGTCGCGGCCTGCTCGCGCATGCGGTCGAGCTCCTCGTCGACCTCCGCGTCGGCGGCCTCCGGCTCGCGACGGCCGACCTCCAGGTTCTTGTAGTCGCCGAGCTTGGCCTTGGGCCGGACCGCGACCTCGATCGAGAACGCGAGCGGCGAGCCCTTCTCGGGCAGGTCGGCCAGGTCGAGCTTCGGGTCGCCGACCGCGGCGACCCTGGCCTCGGACACGGCGCGCTCGTACCAGCCGGGTAGCGCGTGGCGGACGGCCTCGTCGAGCACGGCCTCGCGGCCGAGCTGGCGGATCACCATCTGCGCCGGGACCTTGCCCTTGCGAAAGCCGGGGATGCGCATCTCCCGCCCGAGCTGGGCGGCGGCGGTGTTGAGCTCCTCCTCGACTGCCTCGGAGGGAACCTCGACCTCGATGCGGACCTTGTTGTCCTCGAGGTCGCTCGTGGTGGTCTTGAGGGTGGCGGTGGCCATCGCGCGGTGACGATAGCGTGAGCGCCGTGATCAGCCGCGGACCGGGAGAACGGCTGTCGGCCTGGCTCGTGACCGGCCCGCTAGGCCATCTGTACGGAACGCTGGCCGACATCGTGCTGCTCTGGACGCGCTGGGGCGCGTCGCGCGTGCGCGCGCGAGCCGCACGCGCGGAGTGAACACGGCGCGACGGCTAGCCACGAAGGCCTGCGATCCGATGGGACTGGCCGACGCGCCTGCGCGCGATCGAGCGGGCCACGCGGCCGGTGGCGCCCGACCTGGAGGAGGCGCTCGCGCGGCGCTGGGCGGCCCTGCCCGACCGCGTGCGGACGCCGGCCCAGGCGCTCGGCCGCCGGACGGTCGGCTGCGAGGGCACCCACGGCGTGTTCCCCCGCTGCGACCTGGCCTGCACGCCCTGCTACCACTCGCGCGACGCCAACCGCGTGCGCGTCGACGGCGACCACACGGTCGACGGAGGTCGACCGCCAGATGCGGATGCTGCGCGCGGAGCGCGGGCCCGGCCAGAACGCCCAGCTCATCGGCGGCGAGGTGACGCTGCTGTCGCCCGACGAGCACGCCGACGCGCTGCTCGTCATGCGCCGCCACGGGCGCAAGCCGATGTCGATGTCGCACGGCGACTTCGACTACGACTACCTGCGCGCGCTGGTCGTCGGGCCGGACGGCGAGCCGCGGCTGCCGTTCGTGTCGTTCGCCGGCCACTTCGACTCGCTGATGCTCGGCCGGCGCGGGATCCGGCGCGCTCGCTCCGAGCGCGACCTGAACCCCTTCCGCGAGCGCTTCTGCCGAGATGTTCCAGCGCCTCGAGCGCGAGACCGGCGTGCGCCACTACCTGGCCCACAACATGACGGTGACGCCCGCCAACGTCGACCAGGTCGCCGACGTGGTCCGCGACTGCCGCGACATGGGCTTCCGGATGTTCTCGTTCCAGCCCGCGGCCTACATCGGCAACCCGAGCCGCTGGAAGGGCGGCGCCTACCGCGAGCTGTCGGACGACGCGGTGTGGGCGGAGATCGAGCGCGGCGCCGGCGCGCGCCTGCCGCACGGCGTCTTCCAGTTCGGCGACACGCGCTGCAACCGCACCGCCTACGGCGCGCTCGTCGGCACGCCGTCGCGCTGGGTGCCGTTCCTCGACGACCGCTCGCCCGCCGACATGCGGGTCCGCGACGAGTTCTTCCGCACGTTCGGCGGGATGGACTTCGAGGCGCCGCACGCCGGCGTGCGGCTGGCGCGCGCGATCGCGGCGCGGCCGCGGTCGGTACCCGCGGCCGTGGGCTTCGGCGGCGCGGTTCGCGCGGCGGGCGGGCGGCGTGCGGGCGGCGCGGTCGGCCCGGGCGCTGACGTTCGTCATGCACTCGTTCATGGACGCGGCACTGGTCGCTCCCGCGTGGGAGGCGCTCCAGCGCGGCGAGCGGCTGGACGACCCCGCGCTGCGCGCGGCCCAGGAGCGGCTCGAGGCCTGCATGTACCACATGGCCCACCCCGAGTCGGGCACGCTCGTGCCGGCCTGCGCGCAGCACTCCGTGCTCGACCCCGGGGAGAACGCGGAGCTCGCCCGGCTCCTGCCGATGGCGCCCTGAGGGGGCGAGAAACGGCGCCGCCGTCGCTTAGACGGTCATGCGCCTGTTCCTCGCCTCGCTCCTCCTGCTCCTCGTGTCGCCCGCCGCCGCACGCGCGGAGGTGGCGATCGTGGAGATCGCCGCCAACCCGCGGCTGACCGAGCCGAACGCCGAGTTCGTCGTCCTGGAGAACACCGGCCCCGCGCCGATCGTCCTCGACGGGATGCGCCTGACCGACTCCGCGCGGTCGGTGCGCGGCGTCGTCGCGCCGGGCACCAGCCTGGACCCCGGTCAGCGGATCGCGCTTCAGCCCCCGTCGGGCGCGGGCGCGTACTCGTGCCCTGCGCCGGCGTACCGCACGCTGCTGAGCGCGTGGGCGCAGCTCAACAACGACGGCGACACGGTGATCCTCGAGGCCGGCGACGGGCGGGAGGTCGACCGCGTGGCGTACCCGGCCGACGCGTTCGCCGCCGAGGGGCCGAGCCTGGTCTACGACCGCCCGCGGGCCCGCTGGACGGCCGAGCGCGGGCGATGCCACGCCCTGCGCGCTGCCGGGGCCCGACGGCGGGAGCTTCCGCCTGGCGGCGACCGAGGTGTCCGTGCCCGAGGCGGCCCGATCGGTGACGCTCGAGGTGCTGCGCAGCGGCGGGACCAACGGAAGCGTGTCGGTGCCGTGGCGCGCGGTCGACGGCAGCGCGCTGGCCGGTTCCGACTACGCGTCCTCGCAGGGCAGCGTGACGGTGCCCGCGGGAGCCGTCCGCGCGTCGTTCTCCGTGCCGCTGCTGGACGACGGCCGCGACGAGGCCGACGAGACGTTCACGGTCGTCCTCGGCGGCCCCGATGCCGTCGAGCCGACCCGCGCGGTGGTCCGCGTGCTGGACGACGACGCGCCGGCGCCGCCGGTGGTGGTCGCGCCCGCACCTGCCGACCCGCTGCCGGTGATCGCGCCGGTGGCGATCGGCACGCCTGCGCCGCCCGTGTCCCCCGCGCCCGTGCCGCCGGCGCCCGCGCCGCCGGCCGGCAGCCCGCCGGCCCGCACGGAGCCCCCGCGCGCGTCGCTGGCCGTGGCCGCCTGGCAACCCCTCGCCCGCACGCGCGCACTGACCGCCGCGGCCGGCTGCGACCGCCCGTGCGACCTGGAGCTGAGCGGCCAGGTGGCGCTCGGCGGCGGCCGGGTCGTGCGGTTCGCGCGCGTCGGGCGCCGCTTCGACGTGGGCGGGACCGCCCCGATCGCGCTGCGCCTGTCGGCCCGCGACACCCGCCGCGTCAGGCGCTCGCTGCGCAGCCGCGGGTCGCTGACCGCGACCGTCGTCGCGGCCCCGGCCGGCGGTGCGGCCGCCGCCCGCCGGGTGCGCGTGCGCTGAGCCCCGGCGCTCAGCCCGCGTACAGCTTCTCGATCTCCGCCTTGTACTTCGCGTCGATCGGCTTGCGCTTGAGCTTCATCGTCGGAGTCAGCTCGTCGCCGCCGGGCATCCACTCGGCCGGCAGCAGCGCGAACTTCTTGATCTGCTCGACGCGCGAGAGCTTCTCGTTGGCCTGCGCCACCGCCGCCTCGATCAGCCCGCGCACGCGATCGTCGCGCGCGATGTCCTCGAGGGAGGCGCCCTCCATCCCGAGCTTCTGCGCGGCCACGGGCGCGACGTCGGGGTCGAGCACGATCAGCGCGACGTTGTAGGGCCGCGCGTCCCCGATGCAGACCGCCTGGCCGATCAGCGGGCTCGCGGACTTCAGCGTCGCCTCGATGTTCGCGGGCGACATGTTCTTGCCGGCCGCGTTGATGATCAGCTCCTTCTTGCGGTCGACGATCTTCAGGTAGCCGTCGTCGGTCCACTGCCCGATGTCGCCGGTGCGCAGCCAGCCGTCGTCGGTGAACGTCTCCTTCGTCTTGTCCGGCATGTTGCGGTAGCCGCGCATGACGATCGGCCCGCGGACCAGGATCTCGCCGTCGTCGTCGAGCTTGATCTCCGTGTCCGGGATCGGCGGGCCCACCGTGCCGAAGCGCTGCGCCCCGGGCGGGTTGATCGTGGCGATCGCCGAGGTCTCGGACATGCCCCAGACCTCGCAGATCGTCAGCCCGATGGCGGAGAAGAACTCCATGACCTCGGGCGGCGTGGGCGCCGCGCCGACGATCGCTATGCGGACCCGGTCGAGGCCCAGCATGCCCTTGATCTTCGAGAAGACCGCCTCGTCCATCGCCTCCCACTGCTGCTGGAGCTCCGCGGGCACCTCCTCGCCCGCCTGCTCGAGCCGGACCTTCCGGCGCCCGACCTCGAGCGCCTTCTGGACGCCCTCGCGCTTCTGCTCGTCCTGCTCGGCGGCGAAGCCGGCCTCGAGCGCGGCCTTCAGCTTCTCCCAGATGCGGGGCACTCCGCCCCACACCTCGGGACGCGCGTCGATCAGGTGCGGGAGCGAGCTGCTTGGGGTCGGGGCAGTCCGTGACCGTGTAGCCCAGGACCTGGGCTCCGTAGTGCAGGACGCCGCGGTCGGCGATGTGGGCGTGCGGCAGGAACGAGATGACCTGGGCGCCCTCGCCGGGGTCGAAGACCTGCCGCAGCGATCGCAGCATCGACATCAGGTTGGCGTGGGTCAGCTCGACGCCCTTCGGAGGACCGGTCGTGCCCGACGTGTAGATCAGGGTCAGCACGTCCTCGGGCTTGACCGCGCGCCAGGCGGCGTCGAAGTCGAACGACGGGTCGCCGCGCTCGGCCAGCTCGTCGCAGGTGATCGCGCCCTCGGCCTCGCCGTCGACGATGACCATGTGCTCGGGCGCGGCCCCGGACTCCTTGATGCGGTCGACGTACTGGAGCTCGGTGACGACGATGCTCGGCGCAGCGTCGCCGAACAGGTAGTCGATCTGCTCCGGGCTCGACGTGTTGTAGATCGAGAACGAGGTCGCGCCGATGTGCATGGCGGCGGCGTCGAGGACGTGGAACTCGGGGCGGTTCGTGAGCATGCAGGCGAACGTGTCGCCGCGCTTGAGGCCGAGCGACGCCAGGCCCGCGGCCATCACCCGCACCTTCTCGGCGTACTCGGCCCAGGTCAGGGTGACGCCGTCGCCGATCGTCCGCAGGGCGGTGACGCCGGGCCGCTCGGCAGCGGAGATCTGGAAGGCCTCGCAGACCGTGCCCGCCTTCAGGGCGTCGGTGGCTGCGCCGGTGGCGCCGGACTTGGTGACCGTCATCGCGTTCTCCTCCGGATGCGTGCTCGCGAGCTTCCGGCGCGGACCCTATGCGCAGGTCCGGTGCGTGGCGCAACCGGTCTATCGGGCCAGCCGGTACAGCCGGGCCAGGCGAGCGGGCGAAACGCCGGCCACGAACAGCCAGCGGATCACGAACCAGGAGAAGACCGTGCGCGGCACGCCCAGCGCCCGCCAGCGGCGTGCGCTGGTGACCGCGGGCCCGGCGAGGCAGGCCGTCCGCCCGCGCTTCTCGAGGCGCCGCACGAAGTCGTAGTCCTCCATGATCGGCAGCGGCCGGTAGCCGCCCAGGTGGTCGAACACCTCGCGCCTGACGAACACCGCGGAGTCGCCGTAGTAGATGCCGGCGCGGCGCTGCACCCGGTACCAGGAGGCGAGCCTCTGGGAGAAGCGGTCCTCGCCGTCGAAGCGCAGCGCGAAGTTGCCGCCCTGCACGTGCGGGTCGCGGAGCGCCGCGACGATCGCGGCGTACGCGTCGCGCGGCAGGACGGTGTCGGCGTGCAGGAACAGCAGCACCTCGCCGGTGGACTCCGTGGCGCCGCAGTTCATCTGCCGGGCGCGGCCCGGCTCGCTCGTGCACACCGTCGGCCGCGACGGGTGCTCCCGGGCGATGTCGGCGCTGCCGTCGCGCGACCCGCCGTCGACCACGACGACCTCGAACCGGCCGGGGAGCGCGGCCAGGTGGTCGAGCAGGCCGGGCAGCGCGGCGGCCTCGTCCAGCACCGGAACCACGACGCTGACGAGCGGTTCGGTGACGAGCGCGGCGCGGACGGCCTCCGGCACGCGCGAGTCGGAGCGCGCGCGCCGCGCGTCTTCGGGCGTGTCCAGGTCGTGCTCCGGGCCCAGCACCGCGACGTCGACTCCGTGGGCCCGCGCCGCGGCCAGCGTCATCTCCAGCACGTGCGGGCCGCCCCAGTCCTCCGGCGGCAGGCGCAGGAGCTCGGGCGTGTCGCGCGTGAGCGCCAGCAGGCAGTAGCCGCCGTCGCGGGCAGGGACCACTGCGGCGTCCTGGCCGCGGTCGATCTCGCCGAGCACGGCCGCCACGTGCTCGGGGCCGAGCTGGGGGCAGTCGGTGCCCACCACGATCAGCGGGCCGTCGTGGGCCGCGAAGACGTCGGCGGTGGCGTTGCGCAGCCGCTCGCCCAGGTCGCCGCCGCGCTGCTCGAGGACCGTTACGTCCTCCGGCGCGGCGACGGCGCCGGCCGCCGCCAGCCAGGTCGCCTCGGGCGCCGCCGTGCGCGCGAAGCGCAGGGCGGCGGCGATCAGCTCCTGCTGGAGGCGCGCGCACCCGTCCGGGCCGAGCAGCGGCTCGAGCCGCGTCTTGACCTGGCCCGGCACCGGCGCCTTGGCCATGACGAGGACGGCCGGGCTCACGAGTCGAAGCGGTAGATGACGCCCGTCGGCGCGGGCGGCCCGGGACGGGCGGCGAGCGCCGGGATCGCCCGCTCGATCACGGCGGCGAACACGTCGGACGACGCGCCGATCAGCCGCAGCAGCTCCTCCACCGGAGTGGCGACGTCGGAGACTCCGTTCGCGTAGTCGGTCGCGTAGCCGATCAGGCCGTAGGGCAGCTCGGCCTCGCCGCACAGGACGGTCTCGGGGCCGGCGGTCTGCGACACCGCGGTCACGCCGGCCAGCGCCAGCGAGCGGATCTCGGCGCGCGTGTTGAAGCGGGGGCCGTCGACGTGCCCGTACACGCCGCCGTCGCGGGCCGGAGTGCCGGCCGCGGCCGCCGCCTCGAGCAGCGCGCTGCGCACGTCGGACGCGAACGGGTCGCCGTAGATCCAGTGGCCGCGCAGCCGCTCGCCGGGCTCGTCGTGGAACGTGCAGATCGACCCGTCGGCCAGGCGGTTGGTCAGGAAGTGCAGGTCGTCGAACACGACCAGCGACCCGAGCGGCACGCTCGTGTCGACCGCGCCGCACACGGTCACGCCGATCACGCAGTCGGCGCCGAGCTCCTTGAGCGCGCAGATGTTCGCGCGGTGCTGGACCTGGTTCGACAGGCGCTTGTGCCCGGGCTCGTGGCGGGACACGTGAAGGACCTCGGCGTCGCCCAGGCGGCCCTCGGTGACCAGCGCGTGGCCGTACCGGGTCTCGACGTGGCGGGCCTCGTCGGCCTCGAAGCCCGGCAGCTGGTAGGTGCCGGTCCCGGTGAGGACGCCGACCCTGAGTGCATCGCTCATACCGCGCACCGGTAGGTCCGGGGCAGCGACCCGTCGGCCTGGCGGCAGCTCGAGGAAGCGCTCGACCACCGCGCGCTTGGCCTCGGCCAGCGTCACCTCGGCGCCCGCGAGCACGAGCAGGTCCGGGCTCGAGCCCAGGTCCCCGCCCACCGGGTGCCAGTGCGCGCCGTCGGCGGTGATCGTCAGCTCGGGGACCATGACCGCGTCGGTGACTTCCAGGCCTTCATCCGCGAACCCTCTCCGCACCAGCGGACGGACGGCGAAGTCGTCGCCCGTGATGCCGCGGCTCGCGAGCAGGCCGCGCAGCTCCTCGACCTCGTCGGCGTTCAGCGCCGTCTCGGTCATCGCGGCCCGCAGCGGCAGGCCGATCGAGCGCCCGTAGTCGATTCCCTCGATCGTCCTGCTCCACGAGCCCTCCCCGCGGGCCGCGTCGTGGGTCGCGGGCCGCGCGCCGTCGATCGACGTCTGCAGCACCAGCGACTCGCGCCCCGACAGGCGCTCCAGCTCGCGCCGCCGCCGGCCGGTGAACAGCATCGCGTTGGTCAGGACGACGGTCGGCAGGCGGTCGCTCGCGTACTCGAGCATGTCGACGATCGCCGGCTCGACGAACGGCTCGCCGCCGGTGACGTACAGCTCCTCGAAGCCCTCGTCGACCGCCTCGTCGACCAGGCGCGCGAACCGCTCGAGCCCGAGCCTGCGCTTGCGCGCCCGCGGCGACGAGGCGACCGCGCAGTACGAGCACGACAGGTTGCAGTCGAAGTTCGTGTAGATCCACAGGCGCGGCGGGAACACCGGCGAGCCGAACAGCGGGACGACCAGGTCCTCCGACGGCTCGGCCGCCAGGTCCGGCAGCGCGTCGCGGTAGACGTGGAAGCGGCCGCGGGAGCGCTCGCGCGGCGGCACCACCTCCAGGCAGGTCGTCCACCAGCCCGTCTCGATCGTCTGGACGAACGCCTCGGGCAGGCCGGCGGCGCGCATCGACGCGGCCTGCGCGGGCCAGTCGTAGTCGACCGGGACGATCTCGGCCGCCGCGGCGCCGTCGTCCAGGTCCACCACCGCGTACCACGTGGCGGTCCGCCCGTCGTTGGCGGGACGCCCGACGGCGCCCACGTTGACGACCAGCGTGTCGCCCACCCGGCGCTGCCACGGGAGGCCCGTGTGGGTGCAGAGCAGCACGTCCGCGCCGCTCGCCTCGACGCGCTCGGCCAGCTCCTCCTCGGGCAGGGACTCCCACATGAAGTCGTTCACCGCGAGCGGCGACCCGTGGACCATGTGGACGTCGACGTCGCCGATCGCCTCGCGGTGCTCGCCGGGCAGCTCGCCCATCCAGCGGGCGAACGCGGGGCTCGTGTGCTCCCGCGTGTAGTCGTAGATCAGCTGGGCCAGCTCGTTGTCGCGCGGGTCGGAGTAGCCGCAGCCGCAGTCCTCGTCGCCGCGCGCGAGGGCGATGTCGTAGTTGCCCGCGATGCACTCGACCCCGAACTGCCTGAGCAGCGGCCAGATCGCGTCGCACTCCGCGCCGAAGCCGCCCAGGTCGCCCAGGCAGAACAGGCGCTCGCAGCCCCGCGCGCGGGCGTCGCGGAGCATCGCCCTGAGCGCGTGGGGATTGGCGTACGGCCCGCCGCAGACGGCAATGCGTGGCACCGGGCGCAATCTAGCCGAGCGGTAGGCTCGGCCGATGAGCCACGGCAGCCCGCGGATCGCGATCGTCGGCGGCGGCCCGATCGGCATCGAGGCCGCGCTGGCCGCGGCCGAGCGCGGCTGGCCGTTCACCGTCTACGAGGCGGCGGGCTCGATCGCCGGAAACGTCCGCGACTGGGGCCACGTGCGGCTGTTCACGCCGTGGGACATGAACGTGTCGGCCCGCGTGCGCCGCGCCCTCGGCGACGCCGCGCCCGCCGGACCCGAGCTGCCGACCGGCGCCGAGCTCGTCGAGCGCGCGTATGCGCCCGCCGCGCGGTTGCTGGGCGATCGCCTGAAGCTGGGCACCCGCGTCCGGGCGATCGCCCGCGAGGGACTGCTCAAGCACGAGGAGATCTCGAGCGCGGAGCGCGGCCGCCGGCCGTTCCGCCTGCTGGTCGCCGGCCCGGACGGCGAGGAGCGCGTGGAGCACGCCGACGCCGTCGTCGACTGCAGCGGCACCTACGGCAACCCGAACGCCCTCGGCGACGGAGGGATCCCGGCGCCCGGCGAGGCGGCTCTCGGCGATCGGATCGAGCGGCGGATGCCGGACCTGGCCCGCTCCGCGCGCGACTGGGCCGGCAAGCGCATCCTGCTGACCGGGTCGGGGCACTCGGCCCAGACCGCCGCGCGCGAGCTGGCGGAGCTGGCGCGCGATGCGCCGGGCACGTCGATCGTGTGGGCGATCCGCGGGCGCGACGAGTCGTTCGGAGCGGTCGCGGGCGACTCGCTGCCCGCCCGGGCGGAGCTGAACCGCGACGCGGCCGCGCTGGCCGGCGGCGCCTCGCCCGCCGTCTCCGTCTCGTTCGGCGCCGTCACCGAGCGGCTGGCGAGCGCGCGACGGGCAGGTCGCCGTGGCGCTGCGCAACGGGGCGGTCGGAGAGGTCGAGGTCGATCGCGTGCTGGCCCTGAACGGCGGCGTCGGCGACGCGTCGATCTACCGCCAGCTGCAGGTCCACGAGTGCTACGCGACGGCCGCGCCGATGAAGCTGTCGGCCGCGCTGCTCGCACAGAGCGGCGACGCGGCGGCGACTGCCTGGCGGTCGGCCCGCTCGGCCCGGAGACGCTGGTCAACCCCGAGCCCGGCTTCTTCATCCTCGGAGCGAAGTCCTACGGCCGCAACAGCCAGTTCCTCATGCAGACGGGCTGGCAGCAGGTCGACGACGCGTTCGCGCTGCTCGCGGGCTGAGGCGATGGCGGACTCGACCCGGCACGACCTCGTCATCGTGGGCATGGGCTCCGGCGGCCTCGTCGCCGCGGAGTTCGCGACCCGGCTCGGCGTCCGGCCGGTCGTCGTCGAGCGCGACCGGGTGGGCGGCGACTGCCTGTGGACGGGCTGCGTGCCGAGCAAGGCGCTGCTGGCCGCCGGAAAGGTCGCCCACCACATCAGGACGGCGGACCAGTTCGGCATCGCGGCGGCGGAGCCCGAGGTCGACCTGACCGCCGTCTGGCGCCGCATCCGCGACGTACAGGAACGAATCGCCACGACCGACGACTCGCCCGAGCGGTTCGAGGCGATGGGTGTCGAGATCGTGCACGGCGACGCCCGCCTGACCGGTCCGAACACGGTCGCGGTCGACGGGCGGACGCTGGAGGCGAAGCACATCCTGATCTGCACGGGCAGCCGCCCGGCGGTCCCCCCGATCGAGGGCCTGGCGGACGCCGGCTTCCTGACCAGCGAAACCGTCTGGGAGGTCGAGCGGCCGCCGGACTCGATCGCGATCGTCGGCGGCGGCCCGATCGCCGTCGAGCTCGCGCAGGGCCTGAACCGGCTGGGGGTCGAGGTCACCCTGCTCGAGCAGGCCGACCGCCTGCTCGAGCGCCACGAGCCCGAGCTGGTCACCCTGATCACGGACCGCCTGATCGAGGAGGGCGTCGCCGTCCACACCGGCGTGGAGATCGAGCGCGTCGCCACCGAGGGTGACGCGAAGGTGCTGCACGCCGCGGGCGGGCGGTCATGGCGGGCGCACGAGATCTTCGTCGCCACCGGCCGCGTGCCGAACATCGACGGCCTGGGACTCGACGAGATCGGGGTCGAGGTCGGCCCGGCCGGCGTTCAGACCGACACCCGGCTGCGCACGAGCGTCCCGTCCGTCTACGCCGCGGGCGACGCCGCCGGCCGCTTCCTGTTCACGCACTCCGCGGGCTACGAGGCCGCAATCGCGGTCCGTGACATGTTCTTCCCCGGCAAGGGCGAGGCCGACGAGCTCGTGCCCTGGTGCACGTTCACCGATCCCGAGCTGGCCCACGCGGGGCTGGACGTCGCGCAGGCGCACTACGAGCACCGCAAGGGCGTCGAGGTCCACCGCATGTCGCTCGACCACTCCGACCGCGCCCGCGCCGACGGGAGCGAGGACGGGCTGATCGTGCTGGTGACCGCGAAGGAGAAGCTCGTCGGCGCGCACATCGCGGCCGCGTCCGCGGGCGAGATGATCCACGAGTGCGTGCTGGCCATCCGCGAGGGCATGAAGCTGCGCGACCTCGCGTCGATGGTGCACGTCTACCCCACGCTGTCGACCTCGATCGGGCTGCTGGCGGCGGACGCCCAGTACGACCGCGCCGAGCGGCTGCGGTGGCTCGTCCGCAAGTAGACGCCTCGCTGACCGAGGGCGAGCGCTGGGCGCGGGAGCTGCTCGACCGGCTGCGAGCGCGGAGCTTCAGCGGGCCCGCGTGGCGCGAGTTCCTGGCCGACTCGCTCCGGCGATCGCGCGTCAACCGGGCGCGCCGCCCGGACGTGACCCGGCAGTCGCGCCGCTGGGGCGCGATCGGCCTGGCCGCCGCGCTGCCGTTCGGGCCCCGTCCGGCCGCGTGGTGGGCGGCCTGGTGGGCGATGGTCGACTGGCACCTGGGCATGCTGGAGACGCCGGACGGCGATCAGCGCCCGCTGCGCGGACACGACGCGCTGACGCTGGCCCGCCTCTGGGCCGCCCCGATCGCGCGCACGCACCCGGACGCCTGGCTCGTCGCCGCCGCGCTGGCCAGCGACCTGGCCGACGGCGCGCTCGCGCGGCGCGCGGGCCCGACGCGGCTGGGCCGCGACCTGGACTCGACCGCCGACACCCTGTTCCTCGACCAGGCACTGCGCGGAGCGGTCGATCGGCACGGCCTCGACCCCGCGCTGCTGACGCTCGAGCGGGCGCGGCTGGCGATCGGCACGGCGGTCGTCCTGGCCTCCTACTTCGGCCGGTCGGAGCCCGCGCCCGCGATGGGCAACCGCGAGCTCGCGGCCGTGCTGTCCGGCGCGGGGCTGGTGCTCGCGGCGCTGGATCGGCCGCGCGCGGCCGGGCGCGCTGCTCGGCGCCGCGATCGGCTACCGGGCCCTGATCAGGGTGAGGGCGTGGGCGCCGGCGCCGGAGTAGGCGCGGGCGCCGGGGCCGGCGCGGAGTCCTCCGGCGCCGACTGCTCCGGCGCCGGGCTTTCGGACTCGTCGCCGCCCGAGCCGTCATCGGACTGACCGCCGCTGTCGCTGGGCGCCGTCGAGTCCGGGTTCTGCTGGGTCGGATCGTCGGACTGGCCGCCGCTCTCCTCGCCGTCCTTCGACTCGCTCGAGTCCGACGACTTGTCACCGCCGCCGAAGACGGTGGTGCTGCGGCCGCCGCCGCTGACCGAGCCGCCGAAGATGAGCTCGGGCAGGGTGAGCGCCGCCGCGGCGATCAGGAACGCCACGAGCCCGGTGACGATCGCGATCTTCAGCCTGGGGCGGCGGCGCGGCCCGGCGCCGTTCGCCGACGGCGGGCGCCTGTTGGTGCCGCTCGAGTAGACCCGAACCGGCCCGGCCTCGACGCCCTCCTCACGCTGGCGCAGGCCCTCGTCGACGCTGGGAGGCGGAGGAGCCATCACAGTCGGCGTCCGCCCGGACTGCGGCCGGGCAAAGCTCGGCGGGCGCGCGGCGCTCGACACGCTGCGGACCCCGCTGCGCAGGCGCTCGCTCTGGACCGGCTTGCGCAGGCCCTCGGAGATGATCGCAACGACGACAGGCGTCATCGCCGACGCGAGGATCGTGCCCTTGTCCCAGAAGTGCGATACGACGACCGCTGCGATGCCTGATGCGATCGCGGCGATGAAGAGGGTCTGCGCCGATAGCCCTTCGTCCTTGGGCGCCTGCACCTCGGTCCTGGGCGGCTCTACGGATGTCCGTGAGACAGCCACGGCCCCCGAGGCTAACGAACGTGTCGAAGCTACTGCTCGACGGCGTCGACAGCCCGCTCCAGGCCGTCGATCTGGGCCACATGGCCGAGTTCCGTGAGGAAGTCCTGGAGCCGCTGCAGGTGGTCGTACAGGCAGCGGCGGCGAACGTGGATCACGGGGATGTCGTCGTGCTCGACGCCGCGCGCCTCGGTCTCACCCACGCGAGCGGGCGCCACCAGGAGGTGCGTGATCTGCGTCTCCGCGCCGCCGTGCCCGAGGTAGGTCGAGTCGACCCAGATGCCGCGATCCCGCAGCGTGGTCGACAAGACCAGCACGTTGGGGCCGGCCTCGGTCAGGACGGTCTCGCTCCGAACGGGCATGCCGTCCAGGCGCAGCTTGCAGTCAATGGGCTTCCGTGCCACGGACCCCAAGGTACCCGCCCCTCGGCTGGTGCAAAAGACCCCATGAGGACAAATGGGCGCAAATGGACATATGTACTAACGACGGACGGCGGGCCGCGGACCGCGGACGTGCGGGCTATGCGCCCAGGTCGAACATCGACTCCAGGTCGTGCTTTGAATACGCCTCGAAGGCGACCAGCGTCAGGGTCTTCGCGATGCCCGGAAGCTTGGCCAGCCGCTCGGTCACGACGGTCGCCAGCTGCTCGTCCTCGGGGACGCGCAGGATCGCCACGAAGTCCCACTCGCCCGTGACCGAGTAGGCCTCGGCCACCCCGTCCACCTCGGCCAGGTGACCGCCGAGGCGCGTGAGGAAGTCGCGCTCGGCGTTGATGAGGACGATCGCGTGGGTCATCGGGCCTGCAGGCTAGCTTCGGCCTCGCGAATCTCGGACTCGATCAGCTCGCGAGTGGCGTCCTGGGCGGCGAGCGTCACCGGCCCCGGCTTGTCCCACTCCGCCACGCCCTCGACCGCCAGGACCGGGGCGACCTCGATGCCGGTCCCGGCCGCGAACGCCTCCTGCGCCCGCTCGCGGAGCTGATCCAGGGTGCGGTGCTCCAGGCGCACGTCGACCGCGTCCAGCACCCGGCGGCGGGTGATCGAGTCGAGGATCCCCTCGGCCAGCGGAGGCGCGTGGACGACACCGTCCTCGACCCAGAAGAACGCGAACGTCGGGCCCTCGAGCACCGACCCGTCGCGCCCGACGAACAGCGCCTCGTCGTAGCCGCGCTCCTCGGCGATGCGGTTGGCGAGCATGTTGGCGGCATAGGAGAGCGACTTGACGCCGGCCAGCAGCGGGGACTGCTCGTGCTCGACGGTCGCCAGCCGCAGCGTCGCCCGGCCCGGCTTGAGCGGCTCGACCAGCAGCAGCCGCCGGCCCGCGCGCGTGACGACGACGCGCAGGAGGCCGTCGACCGGGCCGGTGGCCGCGAGCAGCGAGCGGACCTCGTCGTCCAGCAGGTCCGGGTCGAAGGTCAGCCGCAGCGCCGCGCACGAGCGCTGGAGGCGCAGGACGTGATCGGTCCACGCGAACGGGATGCCGCGGTACAGGCGCAGGACCTCGAACGCGCCGTCGCCGCGCAGCAACCCTTCGTCGGTGGCGGCGATGACGGCTTCCGTGCGGGGCATCTGCACGCCGTCGACGGCCGCGAAGTCGAGCAGCTCGCTCATCGACGGAAACGGTAGGGCACGTCGCGGTGGATAGCCTGCCGCGCCGTGGACGACCGCGGAGGGATCGACGGGGTATCGCGCTGGTTCGGCATCCGCTGGCTGCACCGCAACGAGACGCGGCTGACGATCACGCCGGACCTGATCAACGCGGGCGGGATGCTCTCAGGGGTCGCGACGTATGCGCTCGTCGACTACACGATGGGCTCGACGCTGTGGGCGCAGACCACGGACGAGGAGGCGATCGCGACCGTGAACATCGCGATCAACTACATCCAGACCGCGACCGAGGGCGACGTGACCTGCACGACCGAGCTCGACCGCCGCAACCGCTCCGCCGCCACCCTGCGCAGCGAGGTGCGCCACGAGGACGGCCGGCTGATGGCCACGGCGATCGGCTCGTACGCGATCTTCCCGCGCCGGCGCTGATCAGCAGGAGTTAGCCGCCTCGACCGCGCCGTGCAGGTCGCGAGCGGTCGACGACCGCGGAACCGCCCGCGGGTCTGGGTCGGTCCCGATCACCCGGTCGCCCAGGTTCGAGGTGACGCCGAACCAATAGCTCCGCAAGGTACCGCTCGCAGGCGGGACCGAGCGCCGGCGCTCCGTATCCTCCCGCCGATGCTTCTGCGCTCGGTCCTGGGTGTCGCGGCGGTCCTGGCGATCGCCGCGCCCGGAGCCGCGGTCGCCAAGGTGCCCGCGGTCGACCCGGGCGGCATGCGCGGCCTGGACTCGGCGAACCAGGTGATCGTCGTCGCGGCCTCCGGGACGCGGACCACGCGCGCCACCGCGCGGACCTACGAGCGGGCGGGCGACGGCTGGCGGATCGTGCGCCGGGCGATGCCGGCGAGGCTCGGGCGAAACGGGCTGTCGCGGCCCTCGCGCCGGCACGAGGGCGACGGGACGACGCCGATCGGCAACTACGGGTTCGTGTACGGGTTCGGCTCGCGCGCCGATCCCGGCGTGACCGGTCTCCGGTGGCGGCGCCTCGGGCGCGGCGACTGCTGGTCGGGCGCGCGGCGGGACTACAACCGCTGGGCGCACCGCACGCCGTGCCGGCCGGGCGAGGACCTGTGGGCGAACGCCGGCCTGGCCTACCGCTACGCGGCGGTCATCGACTTCAACTACCGCCGGCCCGTCGTACGGCCGCGGCTCGGGGATCTTCCTCCACGTGATGAAGAACGGCCCGACGGCGGGCTGCGTGTCGCTGCGCGAGGGCGACCTGGTGTCGGTGCTGCGCTGGATGCGGCCGGGCACGCGCATCCTGATCGGTCCGACGAGCTACCTGGAGGCGCTCAAGAACTGAGCTCCTGGGTACAGTGCCGCGCCATGGGACGCGAACCATTTGACCCCCCGCCCGGCGGCGGGCCGCGCAGGCCCGTAGATCCTGGCGGCGTGCCTGTCGCACCGGACGATCCCGGCGGACCGGCCTGGCCGGAGCGCGTCGAGGACCAGATCCGCAACCTCAAGCAGCTGCTCGCCGTGGTCGGCGTGCTCGCGTTGATCGCTGTCGGTGTCGCACTCTGGGCACTGCTGGGCGAGGACGAGGACAGCGGCAGCGCCAGCGCCGAGCGGGTGGCGCGGCTCGACGATCGGGTCGACCAGCTCGAGAAGGAGGTCGGCGACACCTCCGAGGAGAGCGACGTGAATCGGCTGGAGAAGGAGCTCGAGAACAAGGCCGACCAGGACGAGCTCGAGAAGGTCCGCGACGAGGTCGAGCAGCTGAGCGAGGACGTCCGCGGCAGCGAGTCCGGCGACGACACGGCCCAGACCGTCGACCAGCTCGATCAGCGGATGGACGAGCTCGAGCAGCAGGTCAAGGACCTGCAGGACCAGCAGGAACAGCAGCCGTAAGCAGGCGACCTACTAGGGGTGAGCGACGGGATTCGAACCCGCGACCGCCGCGACCACAACGCGGAGCTCTACCAACTGAGCTACGCCCACCGAGTGCGGCTGATGTTAGCGGCGGATCGGCCGCTCAGCGGGCGATCTCGATCTCGCGATCGGAGACCGCCTCGACGATCTCCTCCTCCTGCTCCAGGCCCTCGTCCTTCTGGCACTGGATCCGGAACGAGCCGGTGCCGAGGTTCGCGAGTCGGGGCGGATCGGGAGGCCGCGGATCGACTCCCAGCCCAGGCGCTCGACCTCGAACGGGTTCATGAGGATCGCGACGGCCGGCCACTCGCAGCTCGTGTTGTGCTGGTCGATCGCCCGGCTGATCGCCTCGAGATTCTTGGCCTCGGAGGAGCTCACGAGGGGTCAAGCGTAGCGCCGACGCGCCCCGATGGCTAAGTGGTGGAGAAGCGCCCCCGGCAGGATTCGAACCTGCGACCTAACGGGTAGAAGCCGTCCGCTCTGATCCGCTGAGCTACGGGGGCCGGAAGCGACGTTGCAACGGTAGACCACGCGCGAGCGGAATGGGCACCTCTCGCTGGTAGCTTCCACGCCCGATGGCCGACACCGCCGACCGCATCCTCGACGACCTGCGCCGCCGCCGCGACGAGCTGCGCGCCGCTCGTCGACGAGCTCGCCCGCATCGAGGCCGCCATCGAGGCGCTCGAGCAGCGCGAGGCACCAACGGCAACGCGCCGCTCCGGCCCGGCACGGCCCCACCGGCCGCCGCCGCGGCCGCCCGCGCAAGGGCGAGCCCAACCGCGCCGACCAGTTCCTCGCGCTCGTCGCAGAGCGGCGGGACCAGCGATCGCCGCCGCGGCGAAGGAGCTCGGGATCGGGCCGAACTACCTCTACCGGATCGCCGGCACGCTCGAGGGCGAGGGCACGATCCGCAAGGTCGGACGCGAGTACGTCATGGCCGTGGACGACCGAGCGGGACGACAACGCCGACGTGATCGAGCCCGGCCGGGGAGCCGCAGCCGGAGACCGGCCAGCAGGACGACGACCTCGTGACCGACGAGGGCGTCAACGAAGGCACCCGCGAGATCGCCCAGGAGTAGCGCCGTGGAGGCCGGCGACAGCGCGTTCGTCACCGGCGGGTCGGGGTTCATCGGCGGGCGGCTGATCGGCCGCCTGACGCGCGAGGGCGATCGAAGGTGCGCGCGCTCGCCCGCTCCGACGACTCGGCCGCGAAGGTCGAGGCGAGGGGCGCCGAACCCGTCAGGGGCGACCTGGACGACGAGGACGCGATGCGCGCGGGCGCCGAGGGCTGCAAGTACGCCTTCCACGCGGCCGCGAAGGTCGAGGACTGGGGCGACCCGGCGGACTTCGAGCGGATCAACGTCGAGGGCACGAACCGCGTTCTGCGCGCCACCCGCGCGGCCGGCGTCGAGCGCTTCGTCCACGTCGGCACGGAGGCCGCGCTGCTGGCCGGCGACCCGCTCGTGAACGCCGACGAGAGCGCGCCGCTGCGCCCCGACTCGAAGTCGCTCTACCCGTCGAGCAAGGCGAAGGCCGAGCGCGCCGTGCGCGGGGCCAGCCGCGACGGGTTCGACACGTCGGTGATCCGGCCCCGGTTCGTCTGGGGGCCGGGCGACCAGACGGTCCTCCCGACGATCGTCGGCATGGTCGAGTCCGGGAAGTTCGCGTTCATCGGCGGCGGGAAGCACAGGACCTCGACGACCCACGTGGACAACGCCGTCGAGGGCATGGTGCTGGCCGCCGACAAGGCGCCCGCGGGCCGCGCCTACTTCGTCACCGACGGGGAGCCGATCGTCTTCCGCGACTGGATCACGAAGCTGCTCGCCACCCAGGGCGTCGAGGCCCCGGGCAAGTCGGTCCCGAAGCCGGTCGCGGGCGCACTCGCCGCGGGCGAGCGAGACCGTCTGGAGGCTGCTCCGCCGCACGAGCAGCCCGCCGCCTCTGACCCGCATGGCGTACTGGGTGTCCGGCCTCGAGTGCACGCTCGACGACTCCGCCGCGCGGCGGGACCTGGGCTATGTGCCGGTGATCACGCGCGAGCAGGGCCTCGGCCGACTTGTCCGCCTCGACTGGCTAAGGTTGTGGCGCAACTCGTCGCGGCTCCGCTGAGTTGTCTTAAGGAGCCGCACACCAGGCACCGGCACACTGCTACCGCCGGCTCGCCGCACGAACGCCCCCGACCCTCCCCCACGACGAATGCGTCCCCTCCGCACGCTCGCAATCGCATCCGCAGTCGCCGTCGCGTGGGCCGCCCCTGCGCCGGCGACCGCCGCCGCCAAGCCGCGCATCTCGTGGGTCAAGTGCCAGGAGCGCTGTGCGAGCGGCAAGGTGCAGCGCGGCGGCACCGTCAAGCTCGCGGGCCGCGGCTTCACGAACGGGTCGCGCGTCGTCTTCTCGGTGAAGCGCGACGGCAAGCGCGCCAAGCGCACGATCGGGGCCAAGCTCGCGAGCTCGCGCCGCCTGACCGCGAAGGTGCCGGGCGAACGCGCTGTCGGGCCGCGTCTACATCCGCGCCCGCCGCGGCGTGCGCTCGAACGCCGCCGGCCCCGTGCGGGTCCTGCCCGCACAGAAGGACAACGCCCCGTCGACCCCGTCGGGCACGCCGTTCGACGGCGCCGGCATGTGGATCTGGGAGCTGCCCAAGACCGAGGGCGGCGACCCGGCCGCGATCGCGACGCGCGCGCTCGGCAACAACGTCTCGACCGTCTTCGTCAAGAGCGGCGACGGCACCAGCTACTGGGACCAGTTCAGCCCGCAGCTGGTCGCCGACCTCAAGGCGCGCGGCCTGCGCGTGTGCGCGTGGCAGTACGTCTACGGCAAGGACCCGGCCGGCGAGGCAGCCGTCGCCGCGCAGGCCAAGGCAGCGGGCGCCGAGTGCTTCGTGATCGACGCCGAGTCCGAGTACGAGGGCAAGTACGACCAGGCGCGCACCTACGTCGTCCAAGCTGCGCGAGGCCGTCGGCCGCGACTACCCGGTCGGCCTGGCCGGCTTCCCGTACGTGCACTTCCACCCCTCGTACCCGTACTCCGTCTTCCTGGGCGACGGCGGCGCGCAGTTCAACGTGCCGCAGGCCTACTGGAAGGAGATCGGCGGCGGCGTCGACCAGGTGGTGGAGACGACCTACAACGTCAACCGCCCCTACGGCCGGCCCATCGTCCCGATCGGGCAGACCTACAACCAGCCGCCGCTCGAGGAGATCCAGCGCTTCCGGTCGCTGGTCGCGGCGAACGGGTCGACCGGCCACTCGTGGTGGTCGTGGCAGGAGACGCAGGACCCCGAGTGGGCCGCGATCGGCCAGCCGCTCCCGCCGTTCTCCGGCCCGCCGCCGTCGGGCGCGTTCGTCACGGTCAAGCGCGGCAACACCGGCGACCTGGTCCTGTGGGCGCAGGAGCACCTGAGCGCCGCGGGCTTCCCGACGGCGGTCGACGGCGACTTCGGCGCGAGCACGCAGCAGGCGGTCACGTCCTTCCAGCAGTCGCGCGGCCTGCCGGCCAACGGCGAGATCGACACGGCGACCTGGAAGAAGCTGCTCGAGCAGGTGCCGCAGGCGGCGACCAAGCAGCCGAAGTCGGCCGACCTGCCGGCGCGGCGCGACGAGATCAAGCGCTAGTCCCGCTCAGCCCAGGTAGCGGGCCGAGCGCGGACGGGGTCGTGCACCACGGTCTTGCCCCTGCGCAGCGAGATGACGCCCTCGTTCTCCAGCCAGTAGAGGAACGCGGGCGGCGCTGTCGCGGTCGGCTCCGGCCAGCCGCGCGATGTCGGTCTTCGTGCCGGTGATCTCGACCTCGCGGTCGCCGGCTCCCTGCGCCTGGCGCGCCTCGACCTGGGACAGGAGAGTCGCCGCGACGCGGCCCGACACGGTGGCCAGCGCGTGCTCGAGCAGCCGCTCGTTCGACGCGCGCAGCCGGTTGGCGAGCATCGTCGCCATGCCGAACGACGCCTCCGGGTCGGCGCGCAGCGACCGGGTCAGGTCGGACGCGCCCAGGCCGACGACGAGCGTCTCCTCCGCCGCCTGGACGGTCGCGGAGCGGCGGTCGCCCTCGAACAGCGCGAGCTCGCCGAAGATCGCGCCCGGGCCCGAGCCGCGCGAGCGTGATGCGCCGCCCGTCGGCCAGCCGCCGCAGCACCTTGACCGCGCCGCTCTGGATCACGAAGCAGCGGTCGCCGGCGTCGCCCTCCTCGAAGACGATCTCCCCCGGCTCGAGGCGCACGGTGACCGCGCTGGCGGCGAGCGCGTCCAGGTCCTCCCGCGTCAGCGACGCGAACCAGTCGACTCCCTCGAGGAGGCTGGCGATCGTCTCCTGCTGCATCACGGCGAGGGCGAGTCTAGATAGGTTTCCGCGCCCGGGAGCCGCCACCGCGTGATCACGTCGCTAGCTCGCTTCGCCGTACGACGACCTGTCGCCGTGCTCGTGGCGCTGGGGCTCGTCGTCCTCGTCCTGGCCGTCATCGGCCGCGGCGTCGAGGAAAAGCTGCTGCCGACACAGCTGCTCGTGCCGGGCACCGAGAGCTCGCGCTGGGACAAGCTGCGCGAGGGCCACTTCGGGGAGGACGGCGCGGTGCTGCTCACCGGGCCCGCGCGCGAGATCGACCGGCAGGGCCCGAGGCTGGCCGACGCGCTCGCCCGCCGCGAGCACACGCGCGCGATCTCGCCCTGGAGCGGCGGGCCGCAACGCGGACGACCTGCGGCCGAGTCCCGGCGAGGCGCTGATCGTGCTCGACCTGGAGATCCCGCCCGGCGAGACCCAGAGCACGATCGTGTCGCCGCTCGAGCGGTTCGTGGAGCAGCGGGTGCGGCCGCCCATCGAGTCGCACCTGTCGGGCAACGCCCCGCTCGGGCGCGACATCAACGAGGCGACCACCGAGTCGATCCACCGGGCCGAGCTGATCACGTTCCCGATCCTGATCCTCGTGCTGCTGCTGGTGTTCCGCACGCCGATCGCGGCGGGCATCCCGCTGGTGATCGCGCTCGGCACGACGCAGGCCGGCTTCGGCGTGATCTCGATCCTGGCCGAGTTGTGGGACCTCGACGCGATCGCCCTGAGCCTGGCGTCGATGATCGGCCTGGCGCTGGGAGTCGACTACTCGCTGCTGATCGTCACCCGCTTCCGCGAGGGGCTCGAGGCGGAGCGACCAGTGCGGCAGGCCGCGTCGCTGGCGGCCAACACCGCGGGCGCACCGCGGTCTTCGCGGGCGTCGTCCTGATCGCGATCATGCTGGTGTCGCTGTTCCTGTCGCCGGGGTCGGTGCTGCTCTCGTCGGCGGTCGGGGCGATCGTCGTGACGCTGCTGTCGATGCTCGGCGCGGCGCTGGTGGCGCCGAGCGCGGTGACGCTGCTCGGCCACCGCGTCAACAGCTACTACATCGGCCGCCGCGGCCGGCCGCAGTCCGGGCGCGGCGGTGCGATCGGCGCGTTCGTGGCGCGCGTCGCCCGGCGCCCGGCGCTCGCGGCCGCCGCGGTGATGGCGGGGCTGCTGCTGGTCGCCGCGCCGGTGCTGGCCCTCGACACGATCCCGCCCGACCCGCGCCAGCTGCCCGAGCGACAGCAAGGGCTACCAGGACTTCCAGCGCGTGAAGGACGCGGGCTTCGGGCCGGTGGTCGACATCGTCATGCAGACGCCGACCGGGTCGCTGGCCGACCCGAGGCGGCTCGACCAGATCGAGGGCCTCGAGCGCCGGCTGCGCCGGATCGAGCACGTGAAGACCGTGGTCGGCCCGTCGACGATCGGCGAGCAGACGAAGGAGATCCGCGACGCCCCGCAGGCCGTCAAGCGCGGCAAGCGCCAGCTCCGGCGGGGCAAGCGGCAGGTGAAGCGGCTCGACCGCGGGCTGGGCGACGCGACGCAGGGCGTGAAGGAGCTGCGCGCCGGGCTGATCGAGGCGGCGGGCGGATCCGCAGGAGCTGGCCGACGGGTCCGAGCGAGGCCAGCCAGGGAGCGGACGAGCTGGCCGGCGGGGCCGACGAAGCCTCCGAGGGAGCGGACGCGGTGGCCGCCGGCAACCAGCGCGCGAGCGAGGGCGCCGACAGCCTGCTCAGCGGGCTGACCCGCGCCGAGGACGGCGCCGGCGACATCGCCGACGGCGCGACCGAGGCCCGGCAGGGGTCGCAGCGGCTGGCGGACGGGAGCGCGGTGCTGCGCGATCGGCTGAACGGCGAGCTGGCGCCGGGCGCCGACCAGCTGGCCGCCGGTCTGCGGCAGGGGCAGGTGCGGCTGAACGCGCTGCGCCTCCCCGCGCGGGTGACCGAGGACCAGCTGCGGGCCGCCGCCGACACGCTCAACCGGATGACGGTCGGGCGCAGCGACCCGCTCTACGCCCAGGCGCTCCTCCAGATCAACACGGCGCTCGGCGCGGCGACCGGCCGGAACCCGGTGGCGCCCACCGGCGAGCCCGCGATCCCGGGCTACGACGGCCTGGAGGCGTCGATCGCCCAGGCCGCCGACCAGTCCGGCACCGCCGCCGACGGAGCGGACCGACTGTCTGCGGGCGCGCGCGAGGCGGCCAACGGCGCCGACGAGCTGAACGACGGCGCAGAACGAGCTGACCGCCGGGCTGCGCGATCTGGAGACCGGCGCCCGGCGGCTCGAGACCGGGCTCGGCAGCGCACGCGACCAGGTCGAGTCGAGCGCCAGCGGCTTCGACCGCCTGGCCGCCGGGTCGCAGCGGCTGGCCAGCGGCGTCGAGGACCTGAGCGCCGGCGCCGACCGGCTGGCGGGCGGCGTCGGCCAGATCGCCGACGGCAACCAGCGGCTGGCCTCGCGAGCTGGCGGCCGGCGCCGACGAGAGCGCGCCCCTCGAGGACGGGATGGAGCAGATGCACGGCGCGGTCGCCCAGGTGCGGCGCCAGCTGGTCGGCGAGACCGGGCCGTTCAAGCCGCTGCGCACCCTGGACCAGCTCGAGCGCGAGTCGCCGGGCTTCCTCCGCTCGGGCTACGTGACGGTGGCCGCGCTCGACGGGTCGCGGCCGATCGACCGCGAGGCGTCGCTGTTCATCCTCGACTCAGAGCACGGCGGTGACGTCGGCCGCGTCCAGGTGCGGCCGGACGTGCCGCCCAACGACCCGCGCACCGAGCGCGTGCTCGACGACGTGCGGGCCGAGGCCGCCGACTTCGGCGAAGAGACCGGGATGGTCGAGGCGACCGGCGGCCCCGCGGGCCAGCTCGTCGACTACGACCGCGTGACGTCGGGGCGCATGCCGCTGCTCGTGCTGCTGATCTCGCTGGTCACCTACCTGATGCTGGTGCCGATCCTGCGGTCGCTGGTGCTGCCGGCGGTGGCGGTCGGCCTGAACCTGGTGACGGTGGCGGCCGGCTTCGGCGTGCTGACCGTGCTGTTCGTGGGCGACGACCCTCCGCTGGGCGGCGCGGGCGCGCTCGACGCGATCACGGTGGCGGGGATCTTCTCGATCACGTTCGCGCTGTCGATCGACTACCAGGTGTTCCTGCTCACGCGCATGCGCGAGGAGTTCGTCCGCACGCAGTCCGGCGACCAGGCGATCGAGTTCGGCATCCAGAAGACCGCGAAGGTCGTCACCGGCGCGGCGGCGATCATGATCGCGGTCTTCCTCGCGTTCGCCTCGGCGGACTTCGTGATCATCAAGCAGTTCGGCGTCGGCCTGGCGACCGCGGTGCTGATCGACGCGACGATCGTCCGGCTGGTGCTGCTGCCCGCGCTGATGCGGCTGCTCGGCGAGCGCGCCTGGTGGATGCCCGCCTGGCTCGACGAGCGCCTGCCGGTGCTGGACGTCGAGGGCTCGGAGTTCGAGCACGAGGTGGAGCACCTGGCGCGGGCCTAGCTGCTGCGTCAGCCTCCCCTGGACCCGCTGCCCGGCAGCCGGTCGGCGAGGTTCGCGAGCGGCTCGATCGAGGCCTGCAGGGAGTCGACGTTGCCGTCGAGGCGGTCCATCGAAGTGAGCAGGCGGTCGAGCAGGGTCGTGAGCCGCTCGATCCCCGTGCCGAGGGTGTCGATCGTCTCGGGCAGCTTCGACAGGTGCTGCTGAACCTCGACGAGCGTCGGCATCGCGTCCTCGATCGTCGACATCCGCTCGTCCATCCGGGGCAATACGTTCGTGGCGTCGGCCACGACCCCGATCTTCTCGTTGACGTTCTGAAGCGCGCCGGTGTCGCGGCTCACGTCCTCGACCGCCGAGTGGATCTCGGGCAGGCGCTCCAACGTCTCGGCGATACGGCGGACGTCCACGGCGATCGCGGACAGCCCCACCTCGTCGTCGTTCAGGCTGTCGATGCCGGCGCGCATCGCGGTCATCTCGCTGGTCGCGCTGGCCACCTCGTCCAGGCGGTCCACGACCTGCGGCAGCGCGTGCAGCGCCTTGACTACGTCGCCGGGCAGGGACTCGATGCCGAACGGGCTCACGGGCCGGGCAACGTACTAGCCCGGCGCGCGTCGCGTCCAACTCCTGCCTCCCTTGACTTCAAGTGCACTTGAAGATGGATCATGCGGTCATGAGCGAATCACCCACCCCCAGCGACCGGATCACCGCCGAGGTCACCTCCTGGCCCGGAGTCGAGGCCGGCCACGGCGACCGCGGCGAGTTCGGCTTCCGCGTCGGCCGCCGCCAGATCGGCCACCTGCACGGCGACCGGGTCGCGCACTTCACGTTCCCGAAGGATGTCGGCGCCGAGCTGCACGCCCAGGGCCGGATCGGACCGCATCCGGTCGCGCCGGACAAGCCCGCCTGGGGCGCCCGCGCGCTGAGCACCGACGCGGACGTCGAAGACGTCATCGCGATGATGCGGATGAACTACGACCGCGTAGTCGAGCGCTACGGGCTGCCCGACACGGCGACGCCCGCGGCCTAGCGGTAGTCCGGCACGCGCCCGCGCTTGACCGCGCGAAGCAGCGCGTCCGGCCGGGTGAACAGGTCGCTGACCTTGCCGTCGCCCACGGGCACGCCGAAGCGGTAGGCCAGCTCCTCGAGCGCGGCCAGGTCGCCCGCGTGCTCGATCTGCGTCTCCTTGGACAGCCCCCCGCCGCCGCCCAGCGAGCACGGCCGCGTCGCGACGTCGACCGGGTCGGGCAGGTCCGGCGGGTCGAACTGCGGCTTCGCCCAGTCGAACGAGCGGCCGATGTTGGTCGCGTAGCGATCGCGGACCGTCAGCGGCTCGAGGCCGAAGCGGTACGAGATCAGCTTGAGGATCGACTCGAATCCGAGCGTCTCGTGCGACACCCGGACGCGCGGGCCGCCGCGACCGGCGCGTGTAGGGGGAGACCGCGACCGCCGGGATCCGGAAGCCCATCTGACCCCAGTCCTCCTCGATGTCGCGCGACGCGCGGATGTCGGGCACGCGCGGCGGGCGCACGTGGTCGAAGAAGCCGCCCCACTCGTCGTAGACGATGAACAGCGCGCCGCGGCGGTAGTTGGGCGACTTCACGAACGCCCGCACCACGTCGGCCATCCAGGCCTGGCCCAGCCGGACGTCGCCGTGCGGGTGCTCGTCGGCGGAGATCCCGTCGCCGCCCCCGCCGTCGCGGAACGGCGGGTCGACGATCGAGATGTTCGAGAGCGTCCCCGACGCGCACGCCTGGTAGTAGGCCTCGAGCGGCCGCGTCCACGACGCGCCGCGCGCCCCCCACACCGCGGAGAACGGCAGGTCCGAGTTGTAGTAGGTGGCGGTCAGGTTCCGGGCGATCGCCCGGTCGAAGATCGTGTCCCACTGGTTGCCGGCGGTCTCGACGGGCGGGGCGTTGGTCTTGCGCCCGCCGGCCTGCGCGGACCACTTGTAGTAGCGGTTCGGCCAGGTGGAGGTCAGCGCCGAGCAGAAGAAGCGGTCGTAGAGCGTGTACTGCTTGGCCGCCGTCGTGGATGAACTGGAGCTCGCCCTCGTTGTAGTAGCTGAGCGCGAAGATGTCGTTGCCGCTGTCCTCGGCCAGGAAGCCGTCCTTCAGCTGCGCGCGTCCCGAGTCCCAGCCGTGGCCCGGGTCGGGATGGCCGCAGCCCTGCCAGCCCGCCTCGAGCTTCGACGCGTGCTGGGTCTGGACGTCCTGGCCGGTCGCCGCGTCACGGAACGTCTGCTGCTGGATCCCGTCGGCCAGGTCGGAGAGCCAGCCGAAGTAGTGGTCGAACGACCGGTTCTCCATCATCACGATGACGAAGTGGTCGATCTCGACGTTGCGCGGCTTCGGCAGCTTGGCCCGCCTGGCCTCGGCGACCGCCGCCTGGCGCAGGATCAGGTCCGCCGGCAGGACGGTCGCGGCGCCGGCCAGACCCGCGGTGTACGCCGCGCGCTGTAGGAAGTCCCGCCGCCTGAGTGCCCCTTCGTCCATTCGGCGCGCGGGATCTTGCCGGTTTCCCGCGCCCGCTGTCGCAGTCGGCTCAGTCGAGGATCGCGACGACGCGCGCGGGCGCGGCGCTGCCGCCGACCAGCCGCAGCGGGAAGCACGCGACCGTGAAACCGGTGGGCGGCAGTGCGCCCAGGTTCGCGAGCCGCTCGATCTGCGCGTAGGGCAGGTCGGCCTGGTGCGCCGCCCAGAAGATCCCCGGCCGCTGCGCCTCGATCGCCTCCTGCGCCTGGAGGTTGAGCGGCCGGTCCCAGCCCCAGGCGTCGATCCCCATGACCCGCACGCCGCGGTCGAACAGCCAGTGGGTGGCCTCCGCGGTCACGCCCGGCCCGCGGATCATGTAGTCGAGCTCCTCCAGGTGGGCGTCGCGACCGGTGCGCACCAGCACGATGTCGCGCTCGCGCAGCTCGTGGCCCGCGGCCGCGAGCGCGGCCTCCACGTCGGCGACGTCGATCGTCTCCCCGTCGGCGCGGCCGTCGAAGTCGAGCACGACCCCGGGGCGGAAGAACCAGTCGAGCGGGAGCTCGTCGATCTTCTGCGCGGGCTCGCCCTGGATCGTCGAGTTGTAGTGCCAGGGCGCATCGACGTGGGTCGAGTTGTGCGTGCCGAGCCGGGTGAAGTAGTCGGTCGCCCACCCCTCGCCGTCGCGCAGCAGGTCCGCCGGCACCCCGAACAGCCCGGCGATCTGAGCGGCGCCGTCCGCGTGGTCGTGGTACTCGACGTCGGTGCGCAGGACCTCCGGCAGCTCCGCCGGGCTCGCCACGATCGGCGCCGACAGGTCGACGATCCTCATGGCTGCGGGCTAGCTGCCCGCGACTTCCTGGCGCACCTGGTCGAAGGCGGCCTGGTCGGCGACGTCGACCACCAGGTCGCCGTTCTCCTTGGTGACCTTCAGCTTGACGGGCGCGGACTTGCCGTTCTTCGTGCCTCTGAGCGTGCACTCGAAGACCGTGCCCTCGCCGCCGTCGATCTCCTTGGGGCAGTCGAGCGTCAGCCCGTCGGTCGCGAGCTCCTTGTTGAAGTCGTCGACGCCGGCACTGACGTCGGTCTTGTCGCCGCACCCGGCGAGCAGCACCAGCGCGCCTGAGGCCGCCAGCACCGCGAGTCGATTCCTCCCCCGTTCCATGCGCGAGGACAATACCCCCCGGGGTAGGGGATCATGCAGCCAGATCTCCCGAGGAGGGACCGATGACCAACTTCGCCGAGGAGCTGTCCGCGGCGGTCGCGGAGGACCCCGAGCGCCCCGCGATCAAGCTCGACGACCTCGTCCTGAACTACGGCGCGCTCGACGCGGGCGTGGCGCGCGCCGCGGGCATGCTGCGCGCGAAGGGAGTGGAGCCCGGCGACCGGATCGGCATGCAGCTGCCGAACGTCCCCTACTTCCCGGTCGTCTACTTCGGCGCGCTGCGCCTGGGCGCGGTCGTCGTGCCGATGAACCCGCTGCTGAAGGACCGCGAGGTCGCCTATCACCTGAAGGACTCGGGGGCCAAGGTCATGGTCGCCTGGCACGGGTTCGCCGACGCGGCGCGCGGCGGCTGCGAGCAGGCGGGCGCCGAGTGCGTTCTGGCCGAGCCCGGCAAGTTCGAGCAGGAGCTCGGCGCCGCGGAGGCCGTGGACGACGTCGTCGACCGCGCGGACGACGACGCGGCGGTGATCATCTACACGTCGGGCACGACCGGCACGCCGAAGGGCGCGACGCTCACGCACTCCAACCTGTCGGCCGGGGCGGAGACCGCCCGCGACCTGGTCGACGCCGGGCCGGAGACCGTCGGCATGGGCACGCTGCCGCTGTTCCACGTGTTCGGCATGAACTCGGTGATGAACATGGCCGTGCGGGCGCGCGGGCTCCTGACGCTGCTGCCGCGGTTCGAGCCGGGCAAGTGCCTGGAGATGATCGAGCGCGACCGGATCACGTCGTTCGCGGGCGTGCCGACGATGTACACCGCGCTCTTGAACCACCCGGAGCACGACAAGCACGACACCTCGAGCCTGGAGCTCTGCGTGTCGGGCGGGTCGGCGATGCCGGTGGAGATCCTGCGCGGCTTCGACGAGGCGTTCGGCGCGAAGATCCTCGAGGGCTACGGGCTCTCCGAGACCACCGGCATGGGGTCGTTCAACCTGCCCGATCGCGAGCGGAAGCCCGGATCGATCGGCGTCCCCATCGGCGGCATGGAGTTCAAGGCGGTCGACGACGACGACAACGAGGTGCCGCAGGGCGAGCCCGGCGAGATCGTCATGCGCGGCCCGTTCGTGATGAAGGGCTACTGGGGCAAGGACGACGCGACCGAGGAGGTCATGCGCGGCGGCTGGTTCCACACCGGCGACGTCGCCACGGTCGACGAGGAGGGCTACTTCTTCATCGTCGACCGCAAGAAGGACCTGATCATCCGCGGCGGCTACAACGTCTACCCGCGCGAGATCGAGGAGGCGTTCTACGAGCACGACGCGGTGCGCGAGGTGGCCGTCGTCGGCGTGCCCCACGAGTCGATGGGCGAGGAGGTCGGCGCTGCGGTCGCGCTGAAGGAGGGTGCCGAGGCGACGGCCGACGAGCTTCGCGCGTTCATGAAGCAGCGCGTCGCCGCCTACAAGTACCCGCGCATCATCTGGTTCGTCGACGAGCTTCCCAAGGGGCCGACCGGCAAGATCCTGAAGCGCGAGGTCGACGTGCCGGAGGCGTCCGCCACGAAGTCCGGGTGACGGTCGCCCTCCGCGACGGGTCGCGCGTCGTCATCCGGCCGATCGAGCCGGACGACCGCGACGCGCTCGCCGCGGGCTTCGAGCGGCTGAGCCCGGAGTCGCGCTACCGGCGCTTCTTCGGGCCGATGCAGCACCTGAGCGAGTCCTACCTGGACTACCTGACCCAGGTCGACCATCACGACCACGAGGCGCTGGTCGCCTCGACGAGGCCACCGGCGACGGCGTCGGGGTCGCGCGCTACGTGCGCACGGGCCCCGAGGTCGCCGAGCCGGCGGTGGTGGTGGACGACGCCTGGCAGGGGCGCGGGGCGGCCGGCGCGCTGCTGGACGCGCTCGCCGAGCGGGCGCGCGAGGAGGGCGATCGCGCGGTTCGAGGCCCCGGTGCTCGCCTCGAACCGGGACGCGATCGCCGTGCTGACGCGCCTCGGGTCGACGACGCAGCGGCCCGATGGCCGCGAGATCAACCTGACGATCGACCTGCCCTCCGAGCGCGGCGTCCGCCTGCCCTGGCGCGGTCTGCTGAAGGAGGTCGCCACCGGCACGATCGAGCCGGGCCGCACGCTGATCGAGCGCATCTGGCCGCGCCGCGCCGGCGCGCCCGACGACGAGCGGCGCAACGTGATCGTGGTGGGCACCGACGGATCGGACCACGCGCTCGCTGCTATCGACACGGCCGCCTCGCTGGCGGCGGACACGAACGCCACCGTCGACATCGTCGGCGCGCACCGCTTCCTGCCGCCCGACCAGACCGGCATCACCGCGGCGGTCAGCGACGCGGCGGGCACGCTCCGCGACCGCGGGCTGAACGTGAACGAGCACGTCCGGCGCGGTGATCCCGCGCTGGTCCTGACCGACATCGCCGCCGAGAAGGCCGCCCGGCTGATCGTCGTCGGAGCGGGTGACCGCGGCAAGACGACGCGCCGGATCATCGGCAGCGTCGCGGACTTCGTGGCCGAGCGGTCGCCGTGCGACGTGCTGATCGTGCGGCCGCGCGAGCCGGCGTAGCCGTGGTTACCATCCGGCGCCGATGGAGGACCCCAACGCAAGAGGGGGGCTTGCTGAACGGGTGGTGTCGTGGCTTCGGCTACGGACGAACGGGGCGCGGGCCGCACGCCGCGTCCGGCTGAAGGTCCGCGACCTCGTCCGCTCCCAGCCGCCGACCTGGGAGGCGACGCGGGACGACCTGGCGTTCCGCTACCTGCGCGGCGAAGGCATCGAGATCGGCGCCCTCTACCGCCCGCAGCGCGTGCCCGCCGGCGCGCACGTCGTGTACGTCGACCATGCGCCCGTCGACGAGCTCCGGCGCGCGTACCCGACTCACGACTGGGTGCTGGCGCCGGACGTGGTCGACGAGGCGGAACGGCTCGACTCCTTCGGCGACGAGCACCTGGACTTCGTGATCGCGAACCACGTCCTCGAGCACGTCGAGGACCCGGTCTCCGCGCTGGCTCGCGTTCACCCGGGTGCTGCGGCCCGGCGGGATCCTCTTTCTGACCCTGCCCGACCCGCGCCACAGCTTCGACGGGCGCCGTACGCGCACGACGGTCGCCCACGTGCTCCGCGATCATCGCGACGGCCCCGAGAGCTCGCGACGCGAGCACTACGAGGAGTGGGCGCACATCGTCGAGGGACGTCTCGACGAGGGCGACATCGAGCGACGGGTGGCCGAGTTCGCCAGCCAGGGAACGCGCAATCACTTCCACGTGTGGGAGCTGGAGACGTTCCTCGAGCTGCTGTTCGCGCTCGAGCTCCCGCTCGCCGTCGAGGCGGCTCAGGTGACCGCGCCCGAGTTCGCGGTGATCCTGCGCAAGGGCTGAACCCGCCGGCTACCAGGTGTCGACGAAGCGGTGCCCGTGCGTCGGCTGCTCGGGCAGGCTGGCGGCGGCAAGGGTCGACGCCAGCAGCGACCGCGTGTCGGCCGGGTCGATCACGTCGTCGATCTCGAAGAGCTGCGCGGCGTTGAGCGCCTTGGCGTTCTCCTGGGCGGCGGCGGTCACCTCGCGCACGCGCTGCTCGCGCTCGTCGTCGTCCTCGATCGCCTCGAGCTCCTTGCGCAGTCCGAGCCGCACCGCTCCCTCCAGCCCCATCGGCCCCAGGTGCGCGCCCGGCCAGGCGACGGTCAGGAGCGGCTCGTGCAGGCTGCCCGCGGTCATCGCCTGCGCACCGAGCCCGTAGGCGCGGCGCAGGATCACCGCCACGAACGGCACGCGCAGCGCCCCGCCGGCCACGAGCAGCCGCGACGCGCGACGCACGAGCCCGTCGGCCTCGGCCTTGGGGCCCGACCATGTAGCCGGGCGTGTCGACCAGCGAGACGATCGGCAGCCCGAACGCGTCGCAGAGCTGCATGAACCGGGCGGCCTTGTCGGCGGCGCCGCTCGTCACGGCGCCCGCCATGTACATCGTGTTGTTGGCGATCACGCCGACCGGGCGGCCCTCGATGCGCGCCAGCGCGGTGACCATCTCCGGCGCGAACCGCTCGCGCAGGAACGTGACCGAGCCCTCGTCGGCCAGCGTCTCGATGATCGGCGCGACCTTGTAGGCGCGGCGCTCGCGCGCGGGGACCAGGTCGCGCAGCTTCTCCTGGTCCGCGACCGGGCCGGGGTCGGTCGGCCCCTGGAAGTAGCCGAGCAGCGTCTTGGTCACGGCGACCGCCTCGGCCTCGTCGGCCACGACCAGGTCGACCACGCCGTTCGGCGCCTGCATGTCGATCGGGCCGATGTCGTCCGCGGCCACGTCGCCCAGCCCGCCGCCCGCGATCATCGCGGGGCCGCCCATGCCGATCGACGAGTCCTCGGTGGCGACGATCAGGTCGGAGCAGCCCGCGATCACGGCGTTGCCCGCGAAGCAGCGGCCCTTGACGACCGCGATCCGCGGCACGAGCCCGGACAGCCCCGCCCAGAGCGCGAACGCGCGGACGTGCAGCGAGGAGACGACCGGGTAGTCCGTGTCGCCTGGCCGCCCGCCGCCGCCCTCGGCGAAGAACACCGTGGGCAGGCGCATGCGCTCGATCAGCTCGAACAGCCGGTCCTTCTTGAAGTGGCCGAGCGCGCCCTGGGTGCCGGCCAGCACGGTGTAGTCGTAGGAGAGGACCGCGCAGGCGGCGCGCTCGCCGAACAGGTCGCCGTTCACCCGCGCGGTGCCGGCCACCAGGCCGTCGCCCGGCGTCCGCTCGATCAGGTCCTGCAGCTCGCGCCGCCCGCGCTGGGCGGCGATCGCGAAGCGCCCGTACTCGACCCACGACCCCGGGTCGATCAGGTCCTCGACGTTCTCCCGCGCTGTGCGCCCGCCACGCTCGTGGCGCTTCGCGACGGCGTCCGGGCGGGCGTCGTCCTCGGTGAGGGCGCGGCGCGCCCGCAGCTCGGCCAGGTCGTCGCGCTCCGCCTCAGGCATGGCTCTTCACGCTACGCGCCAGGAACTCCTCCGCTGCGCGGTGGCCGCTGTCGTACAGCCGCTCGGCGACGTCCGCGTCGATCGTGAAGTCGAACGGGTTGACGCCCAGGCCGTCGACCTCGATCGAGCGCTCCTTGACCCACGGCTGGGCCAGGTAGCCCTGGTCGCGACCTACCACCGCGGTCGTCACCACCGACTCCAGGAACCGGAACGCGGGGAACAGGCGCAGTGCGCCGAGCTGGGGAACGATCCGCGTGGAACCGGCCGGCAGCTGGGGGATCAGCGTGACGCCGACCGTGGGCCAGCGGCGCTTGCCGCCGTCGGTCCGGTCGAACGTGTCGATCGGGTAGTTCGAGATCAGCCCGCCGTCGACCAGCAGCGACTCGCCCTCCCGGTGTTTCAGCTTGAGCGGCTCGAACAGGTACGGAACCGAGATCGACGCGCGCACGGCGTCGGCGACGGGCTGGTCGTCGGGGTCGAGCCCGTAGTGCACGTAGTCGTGGGGCAGGCGCAGGAACCGCCCGCGGGTCACGTCGGCGGCCATCACGGTCAGGCGCCAGCGGTGCTCGGGCCGGCTGTCGGCGCCCGGGTCGTCGGAGCGCAGGTCCCGGAACGTGCGCACGCCGAGCGCGTCGAGCTCGCCGGCCAGCCAGTCGCGGAAGTAGTCGCCCTCGGCGTAGCCGTTCTCGATCAGGACCGACGACGGCGGCCCGATCAGCGGGATCCGGTCGAGCGCGTCGCGGTCGAGGAAGCGCCCGTAGTCGAGCCCGCCGATCAGCTCGTGCATCCGCTCGGCGAGCATCCCGGCGGCCAGCAGCGACCCGACGATCGACCCGGCCGAGGTGCCCGCGACGCGCCGGAACTCGTAGCCGGCCTCCTCGAGCGCGGCCGCGGCGCCCACGTGGCCCACGCCGAGCACGCCGCCGCCGGAGAGAACGAGGTCCGCAGGGGTCGGCACCCGGTCAGCCTCTCAGGTCGAGGACGGAGGCGAGGTCGTCGGCCTCGGCGGCGGTCTTGTCCTCGCGGTAGCGGAGCACGCGCGCGAAGCGCAGCGCGACGCCGCCCGGGTAGCGCGGCGAGGTCTGCACGCCGTCGAAGGCGATCTCCACGACCAGCTCGGGCCGGACGTGGACGGTGATGCCGCGCTGCTCGATCGCGAGCTCCTGGAGGCGCTCGGTCTGCCAGGTCAGCATCTCGTCGGTCAGCCCCTTGAACGTCTTGCCCAGCATCACGAACCCGTCGCCGCCGGGCGCCCGCGCGCCCAGGTGCAGGTTGCTGAGCCAGCCCTGGCGGCGGCCGTGCCCCCACTCCGCCGCCAGGATCACCAGGTCGAGCGTGTGGCGCGGCTTGACCTTCAGCCAGCCGCTGCCGCGGCGCCCGGCCGCATACGGCGCCGTGAGCGACTTCACGACCACGCCCTCGTGGCCCGCGGCGATGGCGGCGTCGAAGTGCGCCTGGGCGGCGGCGCGGTCGCCCGTGACGACGCGCGGCACGCGCAGCGACTCGGGCGCGGCGGCTGCTAGCGCATCGACTCGCCGGGCGAGCGGCGCGTCGAGCAGGTCCTCCCCGTCCGCGTGAAGCACGTCGAACAGGACGGGTGTGATGCCGGGCGACCCCGCGGCGATCCGCGACCCGGTCACCTGGAATGGCTCCGGGCGCCCGTCCTCCCGCAGCGCGATCGCCTCGCCGTCGAGCACCGCCCGGCGGGCGCCCAGGCCGCGCGCCGCCGCGACCACCTCGGGCAGCCGGGCGGTCAGGTCGTCCAGCGACCGGCTGTACACCGCGACGTCGTCGCCGTCGCGGTGGACCTGGATCCGCGCGCCGTCGAGCTTCCAGTCGACCGCGCCCTCCCCCACCTTGTCCATCGCCTCGTCGAGCGTCGCCGCCGGGGAGGCCAGCATCGGCCCCAGCGGGCGGCCGACCTCGAGCCGGAAGCCGGCCAGGCCGGCCTCGCCGTCGCGGAGGGCGGCCTCGGCCACCATGCGCGGGTTCCCGCAGAGCATGTTCGCGCGGTCGACCTTCGGTCGCGCGATGCCGGTCGCCTGCGCCACCGCGTCGGCCATCACTCCGGCCAGCGCACCCTGCCGGACGCCGCCGGACACCAGCGCGCGCAGGAACTCCTGCTCGCCGGCGGTGGCCTGCGCGAACAGCCCGGCCACGGCCTCACGGCGCGCGTTCTGCGACCCGGGGCCCGACAGCCCGGCGATCCGTTCCAGCGCGTCGTCGACGGCCGCGACGGTCAGCGCCGGGTCGCCTGCCGGCGGCGGCAGGTCGCGCAGCGAAGCCCAGCCCACGCCGGTACGGCGCTGGCGCAGCTCGCCGCTCAGGTAGGCGACGCCCGGCTCGATCTCCCCCGGTGCCAGCTTGCGCAGCGCGTCCCCGAGCAGCTCGGCCTTGCGCTTGCGCGAGCGGGTGCCGGCTACGGCCAGCGAGACGGCGGCGAGGTCTGCGAAGAGCACCCCTGAATCGTGCCGTAGCCTGGCCACATGGCGACCTGGGACGACGTGGCGCGCATCGCGCTGGGGATGCCGGAGGCGACCGAGCGCGTGTCGCGCGACCTTCGCCAGTGGCGGGTGAAGGACAAGCTGTTCGTCTGGGAGCGCCCGCTGCGCCGGGCGGACCTGGAGGCCCTCGGCGACGCCGCGCCGCGCGGTCCGATCCTCGGCGCCCGCGTCGAGCACCTCGGCGCCAAGGAGGCGCTGCTCGCGAACGACGAGGGCGTGTTCTTCACCACCCCGCACTTCGACGGCTACCCCGCAATCCTCGTCCGGCTCGACGCGGTCGGCGTCGAGGACCTGGACGAGGTGATCGTGGAGGCGTGGCTTGCGCGGGCGCCGAAGCGGCTCGTGCAGGCGTACCTGGAGGCCGCCGGCTAGGAGCGCGCCGCCGCGGCGAACGCCGCGACCCGCTCCACCCACTCCTCGGTCGCGGTGTCCATCGCGGAGTGGGCGTGCCCCTCGAAGACCGCGGTCTCCGCGTTCGGCAGCACCTCGGCCAGCACGCGGCTCGGCTCGGTCAGGAACGCCGGGCTCGCGCCGCCGACCAGCAGGAGGGTGGGGACCGCGACGCCGGCGAACCGTTCGCGGATCCCGCCCTCCAGCTCGTTCACCGAGCGCAGCTCCCGCGGGATCGTGTGCGCTGCGGCCAGCCGCGCCGCCCAGGTCGCCTGGCCCTTCATCGTCTGGATGTGCGACTCGGGCACGCGCGGGACCTCGCGCATGAACGTGGTCAGCAGTTCGTCGCGCTCGCCCGCGGCCAGGAGCGCCTCGAGCCGGGCGACGACGCCGGGCTCGTAGATCGGCAGGCCGACTGGGAACGGCGGCTCGTAGAGCACGAGTGCCGCCAGGTTGGCGGTGCGCTGGGCGGCCTCGGCGGCGGCGATCGCGCCGTAGGAGTGGCCCAGGAGGACGGCGGGCTCGGGCAGCGCGTCGACCACCGCCGCCACGTCCTCGTACTCGCGCTCGATCGAGTAGGGCTCCGCGTCGCCGCTCGCGCCGCGGCCGCGCCGGTCGATCGCGTGGACGGTGAAGCGCTCCGAGAGCGGGGCGATCACCGGTGCCCAGCGCGAGCCGTCGGCGGCGCTGCCGTGGACGAGCACGAGATGCGCTCCAGAGCCGGTGCGGCGGGCGGCGATGCGCGTGCCGTCCGGGGCGGTGAAGCTCTCGGGCGACGCGGCGCGGGCGGTGGTCTGGGCGGTGGGCATCCAATTCCTCCGGGTCGTGTCCGGTGACCCTCGCCCGCCCGCGTCTCGCGGTCGTCGCGCGCGCGTCTCGCTCCGCAAGAGGCGCGGCAACCCAGGTCGGACGCAATCGGAGCGGAGCGGTGTCCGAGCATCGGCGGGACGTGTCGCACGCCGGACCGATCGGGGCGCAGGAGGTTGCGGTGTCACCGCGTACCCGGTAGGAAGGACGAGGGTGCCCTGGAGACCATGACCGAATTGACAGCCAACGCAGTCGTCGCGGGACACAGGATCGAGAGTCCCGTGGGCCGCGGCGGGATGGGAGTGGTCTACAAGGCCATCCACCTCGAGCTCGGCCGTCCGGTGGCGCTCAAGGTCATCTCGACCGCGTTCGCCGACGATCCGTCGTTCCGGGAGCGGTTCAAGCGCGAGTCCCGCCTGGCCGCGTCGATCGACCACCCGAACGTGATCCCCGTCTACGAGGCCGGCGAGGCCGACGGAGCGCTCTACATCACCATGCGCTTCGTCGACGGCACCGACCTCGGCGACATAATCGAGCGGGGCGGGCGGATCGACTACGCGCGCGCCGTCCACCTGGTCGGGCAGGTGGGCCAGGCGCTCGACGCCGCGCACGATCGCGGCCTCGTCCACCGCGACGTGAAGCCGGCCAACATCCTCGTGACGCCTGGGCGGAAAGGCGAGCACGTCTACCTGACCGACTTCGGGCTCACGCGCGAAGCGGCGGGCGGCGAAGCGCTCACGCAGACGGGCGTGTTCGTCGGGACCGTGGACTACGCGGCTCCGGAGCAGATCGAAGGCAAGCGCACCGACGCGCGCGCCGACGTCTACGCGCTGGGCTGCGTGCTGTTCCACGCCGTCACCGGACAGCGGCCGTACGAGCGCGACAGCGACGTGGCCAAGCTGTTCGCCCACCTCAACGACCCGCCGCCCTCCGTAACGGAGCTGCTGCCCAACGCGCCGTCGATCTTCGACGATGTCATCCGCCGCGCTCTGGCCAAGCACCCGGCCGACCGCTACCAGTCCGCCGGCGACCTGAGCGATGCGGCTCAGGCGGCGTTGCAGGGCCGGACGCCCACGGCCGAGCACAGCGTCGTGCACCGGTCCGCCGCGCCGACCGCGGTGAGCGGCGAGCGGCCGCCCACCGCTTCGACCCTGCCGCCCACCGCCGCCTCGCCCCCGGCGCCGCCTGGCGGCGAGCCGCCGCCCGGAGACGGCGGCCGGCCCGACCGGGGCGGCCGCGGCCCGTCGACCCGCATCCTCGTGGGCGGCGCGCTGGCCGCGCTCGCCGTGTGCGCGATCGGGGCAGTGCTGCTGCTGGGCGGCGGCGACGACGGCGGCGGCGACTCGAACGGCGACCGCGCGGCCGAGTCGACCCCGGCTCCGGCGCCGGCGCCGACTCCGGCGGAGCCCGCCGGGCCCTCCGAGGGATCCGAGTGGCGCACGATCGCCCCGACGCCCACGGCCCGCCAGCAGGTGCCGGCCGTGACGCTGAGCGGGTCGGTGTGGCTGCTCGGCGGCCTGACCAACCACGGTGCGACCGACACCGTCGAGGGATTCGACCCGGTGACCAACAGCTGGAAGACCGCGCCGAAGCTGCCCGCCCCGCTGCATCACTCGATGGCGGTGAACTACCGGGACGAGCTCGTCGTGCTCGGCGGCTGGATCCCGGAAGGCGGGAACCCGTCGGCCGAGACCTCCGGCCGGGTGTACGCCCTGCGCGGTGAGTCGTGGGAGGAGCTGCCGTCGCTGCGCCATCCGCGCGCCGCCGGCGCCGCCGCGGTCGTGGGCGGCAAGATCGTGGTGGTCGGAGGCCAGGCCGAGGGCAAGCTCGTGCCCCAGACCGAGGTCTTCGACGGCAAGAGCTGGCGCGACGCGGCGCCGCTGCCGACGCCCCGTGAGCACCTCGCCGCGGCGGCCGACCGGAAGTACCTGTACGCGGTCGGCGGGCGCAACCTCTCCTCCGACACCAACATGGCCGCCTTCGACCGCTACGACCCGGCCAAGGACGAGTGGGAGAAGCTGCCGAACCTGCCCACCGCTCGCGGCGGGCTCGGCGCCACGGTGGCGGGCGACCACGTCATCGCGGCGGGCGGCGAGGAGCCGACGAGCGTGCGCGGCACGGTCGAGTCGTTCGACATATCCGCGGACCGCTGGTCGGCCCTGCCCGACCTGCCGACGCCACGCCATGGGCCGGGCGTCGCGAGCATCGGCACGCGCGTCTTCGTGCTCGGCGGCGCCCGCAAGCCCGGGCACTTCAACTCGGCGAAGACCGCCGAGGCGATCGACGTCCCGGCCGGCTAGTTGTAGTCCCCCTCAGACGAGGAGCGGGGCCACCCTCCATGGCCCCGCGCCCCGGTGTGCGGCTGGTGCCGCGCTACGCCGCGGTCATGGCTGGTTGCCCGGCCCTCCCTGGCTCTTGCACGAGCTCGGCCGATCGGCGTTGGCCCCCGTGCACTGCCCCGACTTCCCGGCGCCGTTGCCGCCGTTGGTCGGCGGCGATGGATTCGCGAGCGCCGAGGGAACGACGGCGGCGGCGAACACGGCGGCGGCGGACAGTGCCGCAAGCGACTTCCGCATGCGGGACATGCGGACCTCCTGGGTGACGGTGGCTTCGCCCGCCCCTCGGCCGGCGGACCGCCTCCCGCCAGCCGGACGTGGGGGTACGAGGCTTGCGCCTCAACCCGGCTCTTCACCGGGGCCCGAGGCTACGAAACACTCGTTCTACGAACCGGCGTGTCGGCGCACTACGCACCTTTCGAGACGTCGCGCGTAGGACAGGTGGAAGGAGATTCACGAAATGAGACTCCCCGACAGCGTGCACACGTCCCGGCCCTGGCGGATCCACGAGCTGACCCGCGACTTCCGGCTCGAGGACGTGTGGGCTCTGCCCACCCCTGGCGGCCCCGACGACTTCCCGCGACTCGTCGAGCTGATGACCTCCTCCGACCCCTCGCGCAGTCCCTCCGCCGTCGTCCGGGCGCTGTTCGCCATCCGCTGGAAGCTGGGCGCGCTGCTCCGCCTTGACGACCCGGACACCGGCATCGGCGCCCGCGTACCGACGCTTCGCGACCGCCTGCCCGCGGATCTGCGCGACGCCCCGGCCGGCCCCGGCCCCAAAGCGCTCCCCTTCGACCCGCTGTACCAGTTGCACGACGAGTGGGCGGCGGAGGTCGCGAACCGGACGGTGCACGGCGTGATGCACCTCGGATGGGTCCCGGACGGGAGCGGCGGCCACCGCGGCGAGATGGCCGTCTACGTCAAGCCCAACGGCCTACTCGGGAACGCGTACATGGCCGCGATCGCGCCGTTCCGGCACTGGCTGGTGTACCCGCCGATGATCCGTTCGTTCGGCCGGGAGTGGCGGAAGCGGGGGTGGTGCTCCTCGCCGAGCGCCCGGCCTGTTTAACTCGTTCCGGATGACGCCATCGCCAGCCGAGTTCCGGGTCGTCGAGCGCACCTACGGCGACGACACCTCGCACCCATCGGTCGGCCTCGCGAACCTCCACGCGGTCGTGCCGGGCATCGAGGAGAACAAGGCGAAGATCGAGCGCGCCTGCCAGGTGTTCAAGGAGCGGGGCGTGACCCTCGCCGTCTTCCCGGAGTTCTGCCTGTCCGGCTACTTCTGGGACGACGAGGAGGCGTGCTGGGAGTACATGGAGCAGGCCGTCACCGACCGCCACATCGACTGGATCGACGATCGCCTGCGACCCCTCCTCGACGACCGGTTCCGCGCGATCGTCCTGAACAACATCACGCGCGGGGAGGGACGCAAGTTCCTGAACAGGACGTTCATCGTCGCCGAGGAGTTCACCGATCCGCTCGCCGACGAGTTCTCGTACGACAAGGTGTTCCTGCCGGGCATCGAGAAGACCTACACGGAGTCAGGGCGGGATGACCGGTTGATCGTGAACGGGCGCGCGGAGAACGAGAAGGTCGGCTTCACGACTTGCTACGACTACCTCTTCAACGACCTGCTGCGCGAGTACGCGGTCGTCGACGGGGTCGACGCGATCATCGAGATCGCGTCGTGGCGAGCGGCCGCGACGCGGGACTACCCGGGCATGAACGTGCGGACCGATCTCTACTACGGGGATCTCTGGGACAGCGTCCTGGCCGCGGCGTCGGCCACCAACCAGGTCTGGACCATCGCGTGCAACGCGGTCGGCAGGCACGGGGTCAGCGGAGTGGCGTTCTGGGGCGGCTCGGGCATCTGGGCGCCGTCCGGCCTGAAGCTCATCCAGGCCTCGCACTTCGAAGAGGAGCTCCTGATCGTCCACAACCTCGACATCACGGGCGCGCTCCGCCAGGAGAAGGACGACTTCGACTACGGCTTCGACTTCTCGGAGGTCTACCGCCCGATGGAGGACGGCCGCGGGTACACCCGCCAGGTCCCGCTGGGCGGGTAGGCGAGCGGCCGCTGAAGTAGTAGTCGGGGCGGCCGGATTCGAACCGGCGAACCTCCGCGTCCCAAACGCGGCGCTCTAACCAGGCTGAGCTACGCCCCGTGCTCCAAGCATGGCAGCCGGCCCACCCGGTGCAAATCCTGCACAACCCCCACCGCCCGGCGACGTTGTGCAGGTTCTGCCCCGCCACGCGTGCAGAACGTGCACAACCCCCGGGTCCCGATGACGTTGTGCAGGTTCTGCAGCGGCGGGGAACGCGGTCCCGACTGGCACAACCGGTCAACTAGCGCCGGCCAGCCGCCCTAAACGCACGTACGAGTCCGGTATGAGCGGGCTAAAGGTGGCCGCGGAGCTTCCGACTACCTCGCGTAGACCCAGGCCATCCGCCCTCCCCGGAAGGAACTCCGCTCCAAATGACCACCGCCCGGAAGCAGCCTCGCCTCCGCCGCGGTCGTGCCCTTCGTGCGATCGCTCCGCTCGCCGCCCTGAGCGCCGTCATCCTGACCTCCGCCGCCCCCGCCTCCGCCGCCACCTGCAACGGCGCCGATGCCGACCCGGCTACCACGAACATGAAGACCGTCAAGCGTGCGACGGTCTGCCTGCTGAACCAGCAGCGCCGCAACCACGGCCTCAAGAAGCTGAAGCTGAACGGCCGCCTGTCGCTCGCCTCCCAGCGCCACTCGAACAGCATGGTCGCCCGCAAGGTCTTCGAGCACGGCAACTTCGTCGGCCGCATCAAGGCCACCAGCTACCTGAAGGGCGCCGGCTCCTGGAGCGTCGGCGAGAACATCGCCTGGGGCTCGGGCGAGCTGTCCACCGCACGCGAGATCGTCGCCGCCTGGATGAACTCGCCGCCCCACCGCCACAACATCCTGCACGGCAGCTTCCGTGAGATCGGCATCGGCGTCGACCCGCGGCGTGCCTGTGCGCCAGAACTACGACGGCGCCACCTACGCGACCGACTTCGGCCGCCGCGGCTAGCCAGAGCGCTCACAGCTGAGGGAGTGTCGGGCCGACGGCCTCGCGGAGCGATCCGCGGGGCCGTTCCCGTTTGAGGGGACGAGCGCCGAGGCGCCCGCTAGATTCATCGGCCCCCATGGCCGATATCCAACCCCTCCGGGCCCTCCACTACGAACTGCAGAGCGTCGGCTCACTGGACGCCGTCGCGGCCCCTCCCTACGACGTCATCGACGACGAGATGCGAGCCGAGCTCGCGGCCCGCAGCCCGTTCAACGTCGTCGAGGTCGACCTGCCCAAGGCCGACAACGGCGGCGACCCGTACGCCCACGCCGAGCACCTCTGGGAGGGCTGGCAGCAGCAGGGCATCGTCGTCCGCGACCGCGAGCCCGCCGCTCTGGGTCCTGACCCAGGACTACACCGGCCCCGACGGCCAGGCCTACACCCGCCACGGCTTCTTCGCCCGCGTGCGCGTGACCGACTACGGCCCCGGCCTCATCCGCCCGCACGAGCGCACCCACCCGGGCCCGAAGGAGGACCGCCTCAACCTGACCCGCGCCACGCGGGCCAACCTCTCCCCCATCTTCTCCCTGTTCAACGACCCCGGCAACGACGCCTGGTCGGCGCTCGAGGCGACGACCGGCGGCGAGCCGTTCGGCACGGTCACCGACGCCGACGGCAGCGTGAACCGGCTCTGGCGGGTCGACGACCCGGACACGATCGAGCGGGTGCAGGCCGACGCTCGCCGATCGCGAGCTGCTGATCGCCGACGGCCACCACCGCTACGAGACCGCGCGCGTCTACGCGCAGGAGATCGGCGGCGAGGGCGAGCACTCCTACGTCCTGATGTTCCTCTGCGCGCTCCAGGACTCGGGGCTGACGATCTTCCCCACCCACCGCCTGCTGACCGACCTGAAGGACATCCCGAGAAGCAGGAGACGCTCGGGCGAGGCGATCAAGGAGAACTTCGAGATGGAGCAGCTCGACGACCCGCGGCAGCTCCAGCCCGAGGCCGGCGGCGACGGGCGTGCAGATGGGCTACATGGACTCGCACTTCAAGCAGCCCTACCGCCTGACGCTGAAGGACCCGGCGATCGCCGAGCGCGCGCTGCCGGACAACTCGGACCCCTACCGCCGCCTCGACACCGCGGTGCTCGAGTCGGTGGTGCTGAAGGGCGCGCTCGGCATGACCGACGACGACATCGACCACAAGCACGGGCTCGACTACTCCAAGGACCTGGACGACGCCCTCGACGCCGTGCAGTCCGGCCGGGTCGACGCCGCGTTCTACATGCGCGCCACCCCGGTCGAGCACGTCCAGGAGGTCGCCGCCGAGGGCGAGTCGATGCCGCCCAAGTCGACCTACTTCTTCCCGAAGATCCCCACCGGGCTGATCTTCAACGCGCTGGAGTAGCCGCGCCGTGGTCAAGATCTACACGCGCAAGGGCGACGACGGCACGACCGGCCTCTGGTACGGCGGCCGCGTGCCCAAGTCGGACGGCCGGCCGGACGCCTACGGGACGCTCGACGAGGCGGCCTCCCAGCTCGGCCTGGCCCGCGTCGCGGCCAAGGACGACGCCGAGCTGCACGCCGACATCGTCGCGCATCCAGAACGACCTGTTCATCGCCGGCGCCGAGCTGGCCACGGCCCCCGAGGCGGCCGGCCGCCTCGAGCCCGGCGTCTCGAAGGTCACCCAGGCCATGGTCGACCGGCTGGAGCCGCTGATCGACGGGTACATGGACCGGGTGGACCTGCCGCCCAAGTTCGTCCTGCCCGGCGGCACCGAGCTGTCCGCCCGCCTGGACGTCGCCCGCACCTCGATCCGCCGCGCCGAGCGCCGCGTCGTCGAGCTGAAGCGCGCCGGCGAGCTGGCCGACGACACGATCCTTCATTACCTGAACCGGGTGTCCGACCTGGTGTACGCGATGGCGCGCTACGCCGACGAGCCGGACCCCGAGCTGTTCGAAGGGAGAAAGTGAAAGCAACGGCACGTCGCTCCGGCGGCAAGTTCAAGCATCACCTCGGTATCCGCCAGCACAAGATGACCGCGGACGAGCCGAAGGACCACGGCGGCGACGACACCGGCCCGAACCCGCAGGAGCTGCTGGCCGCCTCCTCGCCTCGTGCACGGCGATCACGATGGAGATGTACGCGCAGCGCAAGGGCTGGGACATCGGCGAGGTCGTGGTCGACGTCGACTACGAGCCGGCTCAGCGCGGATCGCCCACGAAGTTCGAGATGGTCGTGAAGCTCCCCAAGGAGCTGCCCGAGGACCAGCGCGAGAAGCTCATGCAGATCGCCGCCAAGTGCCCGGTGCACCGGACGCTCGAAGGCGAGGTCATGTTCGACGAGCGCCTCGAGGTCAGATAACCGTCAGTTGACCTCGACGCCCGCCGCGCGCATCTCCTCGAGCGCGCGGTCGGAGTCGCCGGGCTGGACGTCGACGCCGCGGACGGCCGCTCGTGTCCACCCGCACCTGGAAGCCGTCGCGCTCGGCGTCGATGCGCGGTGTTCTTCACGCAGTAGTCGGTGGCCAGGCCGACGACCGTGATCTTGTCGATCCCCCGATCGCGCAGCAGGTTCCCGAGCTCGTCGGTCTCGAACGCCGAGTAGCCGTCGGTCTCCTGGTTCGTGCCCTTGTCGAAGATCACGTCGACGTCCTCACGGTCGAGCGCCGTGTGCAGCTCGGCCCCGGCGCGTCCCCTGCACGCAGTGGACCGGCCAGATCCCGCCGCTGCTCCTTGAACGAGTTGTGGTCCTCCGGATGCCAGTCGCGCGTGGCGACGACCAGGTCGTAGCCGCCCGACCTTGGCCAGGTGGTTGATGCGCTCGGCGATCTGCTCGCCGCCCTCGACCGACAGCGCGCCGTCGGGCGCGGCGAAGTCGTTCTGGTAGTCGACGATCACGAGTGCCTCGGACATCGGCTGGGATCATAGGTCGGGTGGCGTCACCCGAAGAGCTTCGCGAGCTGCTGCTCGCCCCCGAGGACGCGGCCGCGATGGACGTGACCGGCGGATCGTCCGACGCGGCGGTGCTGATCCCGCTCTACCTGGACCAGGGCGACCTGCACGCGGTCTACACCAAGCGCCGGGACGACCTGTCCAAGCACGCGGGCGAGATCTCGTTCCCCGGCGGGCGCCCGGACTTCCCGGACGAGGACCTGATGGTCACGGCGCTGCGCGAGGCCGAGGAGGAGATCGGCCTGCCCCGCAGCGAGGTCGAGGTCGTCGGCGCGCTGCCGCCGGTCGGCACGTTCGTGACCAACTACAAGATCCACCCGTTCGTGGGCGTGATCAAGGCGGGCCACGAGTGGACGCCGCAGCCGACCGAGGTCGAGGTCGTGCTCGACCTGTCGCTGAGCGACGTGATCGCGGGCCACGAGATGAAGCGGCTGCTGAAGAAGGGCGTGCCGATCAAGACGCCGACCTACACGGTCGACGGCAACCTGATCTGGGGCGCCACAGGACGGATCACCCAGCTACTGCTGAAGCACCTGGCTTCCGTCCTGTAGCCCCGTCCGCCGTCCGCGGTCCGCGGTCCGCGGTCCTTGCGCTAGACGTCCTTCTCGATCGGGACGCCGACCATGTTGCCCCACTCGGTCCAGGAGCCGTCGTAGTTCTTGACGTTCCCCTCGCCGAGCAGCTCGTGCAGCACGAACCAGGTGTGGGCCGAGCGCTCGCCGATCCGGCAGTAGGCGATGATGTCCTTGCCGTTCTCGACGACGCCCTTGTCGGTGTAGAGCTGGCGCAGGTCGTCGGCGTCCTTGAACGTGCCGTCCTCCTTGACCGCCTGGGCCCACGGCACCGACGCGGCGCCCGGGATGTGGCCGGCGCGCTGGGCGCCCTCCTGCTCGTAGCCCGCCATCGCGATCAGCTCGCCCGAGAACTCGGCGGGCGAGCGGACGTCGACCAGGTTGGTGTCGGCGTCGAGCGCGGAGCGCACCTCGTCGCGGTAGGCGCGGATGTCGTCGTCGCCCTTGTAGGCCAGGAACTTCTGCGGCTCGTACTCGGGGACCTCGTTCGAGGTCGGGCGGCCCTCGCGAGATCCACTTCTCGCGCGGGCCGTTCATCAGCTTCACGTTCTGGTGCCCGTAGTACTGGAGGTACCAGTAGGTGTAGGCGGCGAACCAGTTGTTGCGGTCGCCGTAGAGCACGATCAGGTGGTCGTTCGAGATGCCGCGGCCGCCGAACAGCTCGCCGAACGCGCTCGTTGTCGAGGAAGTCGCGCTTGACCGGGTCCTGGAGGTCCTTCTTCCAGTCGAACCCGATCGCGCCGGGGATGTGGGCCTCCTCGTAGAGGCCCGGGTTCTCGTCGACCTCGACGATCCGGACGTTCTCGTCCTCGAGGTGGTCCTGGACCCATTGCGTGTCCACCAGTACGTCCTTGGCGTAGTCCGCCATGTCACGTCACCTCCGGAGAGAAAAAGTCTGAAAACTCGTGCGGGATTGACTCTTTTCTAGCAGGACGAATCCAACCACGACATGCTGCCCGCGTTCTCGGGTAGAGGTTGCAGGAGTACCCCCCACGGAGCAAGGATGCAAGCCGTCTCGGAAACTAGTGCCATCGCGTACCAGACCGCTTCCGGAGCGTACGACGAGGCTTTCGACTCAGTCGACGAGCCTCGCGCTCACTACCGCCCCCTGCTCGAGTCGCTGGAGGGCGTCGACCTGGACGACCTGGTGCACGGGGTGGCCCACGACCTGCACTCGCGCGGCGCGACGTTCCACGGCGCCGACGGCGAGTCGGCGTTCCGGGTCGACCCGGTCCCGCGGCTGATCGAGGCGGACGAGTGGGCGCTCGTCGAGCGCGGGATCGCGCCAGCGCATGCGCGCGCTCAACGCGTTCCTGGCCGACGTGTACGGCGAGCGGCAGATCGTCGAGGCGGGCCGCGTGCCGAGCCTGGTGATCGACTCCGCCGACCACCACGAGCCGTGGATGGACGGCGTCCCGGTGCCCCACGGGGTGTACGCCGGCGTCGGCGGCCTGGACCTGGTGCGCACCGCCGAGGGCGACCTGCGCGTGCTGGAGGACAACGTGCGCACGCCGTCCGGCTTCGCGTACCTGTGGACCGCGCGCGACGTGCTCGACGAGCGCCTGCCCGATGCCGCCACCCACATCGACGCGCACTCGGTCGGCGACATCGTCGAGCGGCTGGGCGACGCGCTGCGCGCCGCGGCCCCCGACGGCGTCGACGACCCGCAGGTGGCACTGCTCACCCACGGCAACGCGAGCAGCGCGTTCTGGGAGCACGACCTGATCGCCCGCCGCCTCGACATCCCGATCGTCACGCCCGAGCAGCTCGAGCCGCGCGGCGGCCGCGTGTACGCCCGCGTCGGCGACCGCCTGCGGCCGATCGACGTGCTCTACCGGCGCACCGACGAGGACGTCCTGCGCGACGAGTCCGGGAAGCCGACGGTGGTGGCCGACAAGCTGCTCGAACCGATGCGGGCGGGCACGGTCGCGGTGTTCAACACGTTCGGCACCGGCGTGGCCGACGACAAGCTGACCCACGCCTACGTGCCGACGATGATCGAGTTCTACCTGGGCGAGGAGCCGATCCTGCCGTCGGTCGAGACGTTCGACCTGGCCGACCCGGACGCGCTGGCCTGCGTGCTCGACGACATCGACCACATGGTCGTCAAGGAACGGGCCGGCGAGGGCGGCTACGGCGTGACGCTGATCGCGCACGTCGACCGCGCCACCCGCGAGAGCGTCATCGCCGACCTGCGCGAGCGGCCCCAGGACTTCATCGCACAGCGCCTGGTGACGCTGTCCACCCACCCCACCGCCCTCGACGGGCGGCTCGAGCCCCGCCACATCGATTTGCGGGCATTCGTCCTCCAGAGCGGCGACCATGTGCACGTGGTGCCAGGCGGTCTGACGCGAGTCGCGTTCGACGAAGGCGCCATGGTCGTGAACTCGTCGCAGAACGGAGGAGGAAAGGACACGTGGGTGCTGAGGTGAACGATCGGCCCCTGATCGGCGTCACGACTTCGGAGGTTCGCGTCCCGGACGACGTCGAGCCGCTGCCGCAGAGCGATCCGCGGCGCACCGAGATGGCGCTCGGCATGAAGTACATGATCGCCATCGAGCGGGCCGGCGGGATACCGGTCGTGATGCCGCCGCTCGAGCTCGACGCCGTCCACTCGCTGGTCGACCGGCTCGACGGGCTGTGCCTGTCCGGCGGCCCGGACATGGATCCGGGCACCTACGGCGGGCGCTACCACCCGCAGCTCGGGCCGACCGAGCCGGAGCTCGACCGCTTCGAGCTGGCGATGACCCGCGAGGCGTGCGCGCGCGACGTTCCGATCCTCGCGATCTGCCGCGGGCAGCAGCTGCTGAACGTCGCGCGCGGCGGCGACCTGTACCAGCACGTGCCCGAGGACCCCGGCGGCGAGGTCGCCCACCGGCTGCCGGGCAAGGGCCAGCACGGCGCCCACGAGGTGGAGATCGAGCCGGGATCGCAGCTCAGCCGGGCGCTCGGCGGCATCACGTCGGCGCAACGTCAACTCGTACCACCACCAGGCCGTGCACTCGCTCGGGCGCGGGGTGAAGCCGGTGGCGTGGGCGCCCGACGGCCTGATCGAGGGGATCGAGGTCGCGGACTGCGGCTTCGGCATCGGCGTCCAGTGGCACGCCGAGGCGATCGTGGAGCAGCCCGAGCAGCTCGCCCTGTTCCGCGAGTTCGTCGCGGCCGCCGGGCGCTACGGGAGCGGCGCCGGCGAGCGGCTGAGGAGAGCCGCGTAGGCCGTGGCCATCCCGACCCACAGCCGCGAGCTGCCGCCGGTCGACGCCTGGTTCGAGTGGAACTCGTCGGGCACCTCCTACACCGTCGGCGCGGAGGAGGAGCTGATGCTCCTCCACCCACCGGGCTGGGCACTCGCGCAGACCGTCGAAAGCGTCCTGCCCGCGCTCGCCTCGCCCCTGGCCGACCGCGTGCAGGGTGAGACGCACGGGTCGGCGCTCGAGATCGGCTCCCACCCGGCGGCCACGGTCGCGGAGGTGGAGGCCGACCTGCGCGGGCTCCGGCGCGGGCTGGCCGAGGCGCTCGAGCCGATGGGCCTCCGCGCGGCCTGCGCGGGCACGCACCCGTTCGCGATCTGGCACGACACCGTCATCTCCAGCGGCGCGCGCTACCAGGCCGTCTACGGGTCGATGCGCGAGCTGGCCAGGCGCGAGCCGACGTTCGCGCTCCACGTGCACGTCGGTGTCGCGAAGCCCGAGGACGCGATCGCGCTGATGAACCGCATGCGGGCCCATCTGCCGCTGCTGCTGGCCCTGTCGGCCAACTCGCCGTTCTGGCAGGGCCGCGACTCCGGGCTGGCGTCGGCCCGCACCCCGCTCTTCCAGGCCTTCCCCCGCGTCGGCATCCCGCGCGTCTTCAACGACTACAGCGACTACGTGGAGGCGGTCGACCTGCTCGTCCGCTGCGGGTCGATCGCCGAGCCGACGTTCCTCTGGTGGGACGTCCGCCCGCAGCCGCGGTTCGGCACCGTCGAGGTGCGGATCATGGACTCGCAGGCCCGGGTGGCGGAAACCGCGGCGATCACCGCGCTCGTCCAGTCGATCGCGCGGCTCGAGATCGAGTCGGGCTACGTCACGCCCAAGACGATCTGGGCGGCGGAGGTGCTCGACGAGAACCGCTTCCTGGCCGCGCGCGACGGGATGAAGGCGGACCTGATCGACGCGGACACCGAGACCCGGGTGCCCGCGCGCGAGCTGCTCGACCGGCTCCTGGACGCGTGCGCGCCGCACGCATCGGCCCTCGGCTGCTCCAGCGAGCTCGGGCGGGTGCGGGAGATGGCCCTGAACCCTGGTTCCAAGCGCCAGCTGGACGCCGCCGAGGGCGAGGATCGCCTGCCCGGGCTGGTCGAGCTCCTGGCCGACGCGTTCACGGTCTGAGGCGCGGCGGCGCCGGTCAGGCCGCCAGTATCCGCCCGACCGCCGCGCGCATCGCGTCGGTCCAGCCGTCGTGGTCCGCGGGGTCGTGCTCGACGACCTCGACGGGCATGCGGAACCACTCGCCCGACTTGCGCACCTGCGCGGCCCCCGTCCGCAGCAGGTCTCCGCGCACGCTGCCGGTCGCCTCGTAGACCAGGCCGCGCACGCCGGAGTCGACGAGCTTGGCCAGCAGCGTCTCGAGCCGCGTCGTGTGGACGGCGTCGATCTCGTCGGCCGTGCCGGTGGCGCTGCCGAGCGGCCAGACGACCACGCTGACGCCCTCGAGCAGCGGCGTGACGGTCGCCAGGCGGTAGGGGTCCGCAATTGCGCCTTCAGCGCCTGCGGCTTCTATCTGGGGCAGCCGATTATCTGTACGAGTGGTGCCGCGCACCTGGTGGCCGTCCTCCCTGAGGCGAACGGGCCAGCGCCTGCCCGCGGCATCCGCACCCGATGATCAGCGCCCGAGCCATGAAGCCAAGCAGGGTAATCCTCGCAACGTGCGGACTGGCATTCCCCCAAATCGGGCATACGCTGAATCAACCATGAGGGAACGGGCACGCCATCCGGGGCTGCACGACGCGAGCGGTAACACGCTGCCGCACCGGCTGGTCGACGTCGACGGCGTGTCCACCTACGTGGTCGACGCCGGCGAGGGACCGCCCGTCCTGCTCGTCCACGGCTACGGCGACACCGCCGACGGCTGGCGCCGCGTCGTGCCGGGCCTTCTGCGCGACCACCGCGTGATCGCGATCGACGTCCCGCCGTTCGGGCGCTCGGACGAGGTCCGCCGGCCGGCGCTGCATGGACTTCTACAAGGAGTTCTTCCCCGCGCTGTTCGACCGGCTGGAGCTGGAGCGGCGCGACGGTCATCGGCCACTCGCTCGGCGGCGCGATATCGCTGCACCTGTCGCTGGAGCGTCCCGACCTGGTCGAGCGCCTCGGGCTGGTCGCCCCGGCCGGGCTGGGCAAGAGCGCCGCCGTGGTGGTGGTACCTGATGACGGGCTACGGGCCGATCTACAAGACCGCGCTGTCCGTGCCCACGCCGCTCACGGCGCCGCTGATCCGCGAGGGCCTGAAGCGCTTCCTGGACGTGCGCCTGTTCCACGACGCCCGCCACCTGAAGACCGACATCGAGCACCTGGTCGAGCTGCACTCGTCGCCGCCGGGACTTCGACCGCCTGCTGGCCGCGGGCCGCTGCTGCATCCAGTCCTACACGGGCACGCTGCTCGAGGACTCGGCCGCGATCACGGTGCCGAAGCTGATGGTCTGGGGCCGCCACGACGGCCTGGTCCCCTCCGATCACGCGCGCGCGTTCGAGCGCCTCCACCCCGACGCGCACGTGCACGTGCTCGACGACTGCGGCCACTACCCGCAGATCGAGTTCCCGTCGAAGTTCAACGCGCTGCTGCGCGACTGGATCGACGCGACCTCGCCGGCGCCGGAGCGGGCGCGCCGGCGCTCGCTGCGCGCAGTGGCGTAGCGCCTAGAAGCCGCGCCGCTCTTTGTCGGCCCAGCGCTGCTGTTGCTTCTCGCGGGCCTCCTCGCGCCTGCGGAACTCCTTGTCGCCCAGCTTCGCCCGCAGCTCCTCGCGCTCGCGGCGCGCCGCGCTCGGCCTCCTCGCGCTGCTCGCGCGTCGCCATCTCGACCTGGTTGCGGTAGGCGTCCTCGTCGATCAGCGGGCGCCCGTCGCGGCGGCGGCGCTCGTTCTGCGCCTCGATCATCTGCTGGACGTCCTCGAGCTCGAGCTCGATCTCGGTCTCGATCGACCGCGTCGGCTTCCAGTCGAGGTACTCCGCAGGGGTGCTGGTCGAGTACTTCCCGATCGCGTAGAAGACCAGGAAAAGCGCCAGCAGTCCCCCGACCACTGCGAGCTCGAAGCCCATCGGGCGAGTGTAGCCCGGGTCACGGGGCGGTCGAGCAGCTGACGTGGGTAGGCTGCGCGCTCCGCATGCGCGTACTCATCGCCGATGACGAAGACGACGTCCGCGACCTGCTCGCGGAGATGATCCGCGCGCGAGCCGGAGCTCGAGCTGGTCGCGGCCGCGGCCGACGCCAGCGAGGCCATCGAGGCCGCCGAGCGCGAGCGCCCCGACGTCGCGATCATCGACGCCCACATGCCCGAGGGCGGCGGCCTCCGCGCGCTGCGGGAGCTGGCGGAGCGGGTACCGGAGACGGCGACTGTCGTGCTGTCCGCGTTCGACTCCCAGAGCAAGGTCGTCGAGCACCTGGACGCCGGCGCGCTCGCCTACCTGGTCAAGCCGGTGTCCCGCAAGGACCTGGTCGCGACGCTCGAGCGCGCCGTAGCCGCGCACGGCAAGTGATCGACTTCGAGCTGACCGACGAGCAGCGGCTGATCCGCGACACGGCACGCGACTTCGCCGACAACGAGATCTTCCCGCGCGCCCGCGAGAACGACCGCAACGAGCACTTCGACCTGGACCTGGTCAAGAAGCTCGGCGACATCGGCTACCTGGGCCCGATCGTGGCCGAGGAGTACGGCGGCCGCGGGCTCGACTACCGGACCTACGCGCTGATCGTCGAGGAGGTCGGCCGCGGCGACTCGTCGGCCCGGACGGTCGTGTCGGTGCAGACCTCGCTGGTCTGCTCGTCGATCCAGCGCTGGGGCACCGAGGAGCAGAAGCAGCGAGTGGCTGCCGCGCCTGTGCACGGGCGAGATCCTCGGCTGCTTCGGGCTGACCGAGCCGAACACGGGCTCCGACGCCGCCAACCTGGCCACCCGCGCCGAGCAGATCGACGGCGGCTGGCGGATCACCGGCCAGAAGCAGTGGATCTCGATGGGCAACTACGCGAAGGTCGCGCTCGATCTTCGCCCAGACCGACCCGGAGCAGAAGCACCGCGGACTGGCGGCGTTCCTGGTGCCGACCGACAGCGACGGCTTCAGCTCGACGTCGATCCACGGCAAGCTCGGCCTGCGCGCGTCCGACACGGCGGAGCTCTCGCTCGACGGCGTCGAGGTGGGCGACGAGGCTCTGCTCGGCAACGTCGGCGACGGCTTCAAGGTCGCGATGTCCGCGCTCGACTCCGGGCGCTACAGCGTCGCGGCCGGCTGCGTCGGGATCTGCCAGGGCTGCGTGAACGCGTCGGTCGACTACGCCAAGGAGCGTCAGCAGTTCGACCGGCCGATCGCCGCGTTCCAGCTCGTCCAGGAGATGATCGCCGACATGGTCGTGGACACCGAGGCCTCGCGAGCGCTCGTGTGGCGGGCCGGCTGGCTGAAGGACACCGGACAGCCGAACACCAAGGAGACGTCGGTGGCCAAGCTGTTCGCCACCGAGGCGGCCGTGCGCAGCGCCAACACGGCCATCCAGGTGCACGGCGGGTCGGGCTACGTCGACGACTACCCCGTCGAGCGCTACCTGCGCGACGCGCGCGTGACGACCCTGTACGAGGGCACGTCCCAGATCCAGAAGCTGATCATCGCCCGCGCGGAGACCGGCGTGAACGCGATGGCATGAGCGCGGACGTCGTCCTCGCGGAGCGCGACGGCGCCGTCGGCATCGCCCGGCTGAACCGCCCGGACGCGCGCAACGCGCTGTCGGCGGAGGTGTTCGAGGCGCTCGGCGGCATCTGCGAGGCCTGGGACGCCGACCCGGAGGTCCACTGCATCGTGATCGCGGGCGACGACGACTACTTCGCGGCGGGCGCGGACATCAAGGGCATGCGCGACCGCTCGTTCCAGGAGGCGATGGCCTCCCCGAGCGCGTCGTTCTGGCCGAAGATGGCGGCGGTCCGCACGCCGCTCGTCGCCGCCGTGTCCGGCTACGCGCTCGGCGGCGGCTGCGAGCTGGCGCTGCTGTGCGACCTGATCGTCGCGTCGGAGACCGCCGAGTTCGGCCAGCCCGAGATCATGCTGGGGATCATCCCCGGCGGCGGGGGGACCCAGCGCCTGGCGCGCGTCCTGGGCAAGCACCGGGCGATGGAGCTGGTCCTGACCGGGCGCCGGATCGACGCGCAGGAGGCGTACGCGTTCGGCCTGGTGAACCAGGTCACGAAGAAGAAGGACTGGCTGGACAAGGCGGTCGAGCTGGCGCAGGTCGTCGCCCGCCGGCCGCCGATCGCCGCCCGGCTGGCCAAGCAGGCGGTACTGGCCGGCGGACGAGACGAGCCTGTCGGCCGGGCTCGAGCACGAGCGCCGCCTGTTCGAGATCGCGATGGCCACCGAGGACCGTGTCGAGGGCATGACCGCGTTCATCGAGAAGCGCCGCCCCGTCTTCAAGGGCAGGTGACCGGCGTCGCGCAGCGGATCGGCGTCGTCGGCGCCGGGACCATGGGCGCGGGGATCGCGCAGCTCGGCGTCCAGGCCGGGATGGAGACGTGGCTGCACGACCCGTTCGCCGAGGCCCTCGAGCGTGGCGAGCGCTACATCCGCCGCTACGCCGAGTCCGCGGCCGACGAGCACCTGAGGACTGCGGCCGACCTGGACGAGCTGCGCGACTGCGACCTGGTGGTCGAGGCGGCGCCGGAGCGACCCGACCTGAAGCGCGAGCTGTTCGAGCGGCTGTCCGAGGTGTGCGGCCCCGACACGATCCTGGCCACGAACACCTCCTCGATCCTCGTCACCTCGCTCGCGGGCGCCGCGGCCGAGCCGGCGAACGTCGTCGGCATGCACTTCTTCAACCCTCCGCCGCTGATGAAGCTGCTCGAGGTGATCGCGGCCGAGCAGACGGGCGAGCGCGCGCTGGAGGTCGCCCGCGCGACCGGCGAGGCGATGGGCAAGCGCGTGATCGTCGTCCGCGACGGGCCGGGGTTCCTGGTCAACCGCTGCGGGCGGCCGTTCGGCGCCGAGGCGCTGCGCCTGCTCCAGGAGGGGATCGCCACGCACGAGCAGATCGACCGCATCGTCCGCATGGGCGGCGGCTTCCGGATGGGCCCGTTCGAGCTGATGGACCTGGTCGGGATCGACGTCGGGCTCGAGGTGGCGAAGTCGTTCGACGCCCAGTCGTTCGGGGAGCCGCGCTGGAAGCCGAGCCCGCTCCAGGCGCGCAAGGTCGCCGCCGGCACGCTGGGCCGCAAGACCGGCGGCGGCTGGTACGAGTACGCCGACGACGGGTCCTACCGGCCGGACGATCCCGAGCCGCCCGAGCCCGGCGGCGGGGCCGGTGAGCGCGTGGCGATCGACGGGTCGGGCGCGCTGGCCGTCGAGCTGCGCGATCGCGCTCGCGCGGCGGGCTTCGACGCGCGGGTGCCCGGGGACTTCGGCGGCGCCGACGAGCCGGGCCTGGTCGTCGACGCCTCCGTGCCCGCCCCCGCCGCGGACCTGGGCGGGGCAGACGGCGGGCCGCCGCTCGCGGCCGTATGCGCGGACCGCTCGCTGGCCGCGCGTGGCGACCCGGCCGCCGCGGGCTTCCACGTGCTGCCGCCGCTGGAGGACGCGAAGCTCGTCGAGCTGACCCGGCTGCCCACCACGCCGGACGCGACCGCGGAGACCGTCGAGAGCTTCTTCGCCCGCTGCGGCTTCGCCTGCGAATGGGTGGGCGACGCCCCCGGCCTCGTGCTGGGCCGGATCGGCGCCCAGCTCGTCAACGAGGCGGCCTTTGCGATCGGCGAGGGCGTCGGGTCCGCAGACGCCGTCGACGACGGCATGCGCTACGGGCTGAACTACCCACGCGGTCCGGTCGCCTGGGGCCGCGCGATCGGGTTCGACCACGTCCTCGCCACGATCGACGGGCTCTGGGACGACCTGCGCGATCCGCGCTACCGCGCGGCGCCGCTGCTACGGAGAGGAGGACCGGCATGGCCACCGCTGACCTGACCGTGATCGCGCTCGGCCGCGCCGATGCGAGCGCGAGCGAGTACATCGCCGAGATCCAGCGCAAGCTGGCCGGCCAGGACCGCGTGGGCTACCGCATGCACGCGATGGGGACGTCCCTGGAGGGCTCCACCGCAGACATCCTGAGCCTGGTCGGCGAGCTCCACGCGGTGCCGTTCGACCAGGGGATCCCGCGCGTCTACACGGTGCTGAAGCTGGACGAGCGGCGCGACAAGCCCGATCAGACCCTGGACGACAAGGTCGCCTCGGTGACAGCCAGGCTGCAGAGCTGACGTAATCTCGCCGCCGGGCCGTCACTATTAGCTGTTGATGATGAACGAGGGGACGCTGACGCCCGGAGACGCGGCGCTCGCGCAGCTACGCCGACTCGAGGCGATAACCGACATCGCGCTGGCGCATGCGCAGCTCGACACGATGCTGCCCGAACTGCTCGACTGCGCGTGCAGGACCTGCTCAGCGTCGACACCGTCGCGGTGCTTCTGCTCGACGAGGAGACGCAAGAGCTCGTGGCCCGCGCGGCCCGCGGCATCGAGGAGGAGGTCGAGCGCGGCGTGCGGATCCCGGTCGGCCGCGGCTTCGCAGGGCGGGTCGCGGCGCGAGCGGCGGCCGATCATCGTCCCCGACCTCGACCAGTTCGAGGTCGTCAACCCGATCCTGCGCGAGAAGGGCATCCGCTCCATGCTCGGCGTGCCGCTGCAGGTCGACGGGCGGGTGGTCGGCATCATGCACGTCGGCTCGCTCACGCCGCGCGAGTTCATCGACGAGGAGACCCACCTGCTCGAGCAGGCCGCCAGCCGGGTGGCACCTGCGATCGAGCACGCGCGCCTGTACGACGCCGAGCGCGCGGCACGGCGAACACGCCGAGGCCGCGCTCGAGCGAGCTGCGCGCGCTGCAGGCCGTCACCGACGCGGCGCTCGCCCACCTGGAGCTCAACGACATGCTGCTCGAGGTGCTCGACCGGCTACGCGCCGCGCTCGGCACCGACACCGCGGCGATCCTGCTGCTCGACACGGAGAGCGACGAGCTCGTGGCCCGCGCGGCGCGCGGCATCGAGGAGGAGGTCGAGCGCGGCGTGCGGATCCCGCTCGGCCGCGGCTTCGCCGGGACGGATCGCCGCCGAGCGGCGCGTCGTCGAGATCCCGGACCTCGACACGGCGGACATCTACAACCCGATCCTGCGCGAGCAGGGCATCAAGTCGATGCTCGGCGCGCCGCTGCTCGCGGGCGGCGAGGTCCGCGGCGTGGTGCACGTCGGCGCGCTGACGCCCGCGCGCGTTCACGCACGCCGAGGGCCGGCTGCTCCAGCTCGCCGGCGACCGGATCGCGATGGCGCTCGACCATTCGCGGCTGATCCGCGAGCGCGACGTCGCCCTCACGCCTGCAGCAGAGCCTGCTGCCCGACCGCCTGCCCGAGATACCGGGCCTTACGCGTCGCCGCCCGCTACCAGCCCGGCCCGGGCGGGATGCTCGGCGGCGACTGGTACGACGCGATCCCGCTGCCCGCACGGCGGCGTCGGGCTGGCCATCGGCGACGTGGTCAGCCGCGGCATCCGGGCGGCGAGCGTGATGGGCCAGCTCCGGCACGCCCTGCGAACGCTGCGCGCTCGATGGCGCCGGGCCGCGCGAGCTCGTCGAGCACATGGCCGAGACAGTGCGCCACCTCGACCGGCGCGAGATGGTGACGCTCTGCTACCTGGAGCTCGACCCAGGACGGCCGCGAGGTCACGTACGTGTCGGCCGGCCACCCGCCCGCCCTGGTCATCAGCGGAGGGCAGACGCGCTTCCTCGAGGAGGTGCGCGGCGTGCCGCTCGGGGCCGTCGCCAACCCCCGCTACGACGAGACCGTCGTCGCGCTCGAGCCCGACTCGCTGATCGTGCTCTACACCGACGGCCTTGTCGAGCGGCGCGCACCAGGCCGTGGACGTCGGCATGGAGCGGCTGAGCACTGTCGCGCAGGCCGCCGGGTCGGATCCGGTGGCCATCTGCCACGCGTTGAGCGCCGAGATGATCGACGGTGACGCGGAGGACGACGTCGCACTGGTCGTGGCGCGGACCGTGTCTCCCCGCACGGAGGAGTTCGAGGTCCGCCTGCCCGCGATCTCCACCTCGCTGGCGCCGCTGCGCAGGTCGATGCGGCAGTGGATCCGCGAGAACGGCGGGGACGACGACGACGAGATCGAGATCCTGATCGCCGTCGGCGAGGCGGCCGGCAACGCCGTCGAGCACGCCTACGGGCCGGGCGACGCCAGCTTCGACGTCATCGGCAAGGTGTCGGCCTGCGACCTGGAGATCGCGGTGCGCGACTACGGCAGCTGGCGCCCGCCGCGCGGCCACAACCGGGGGCGCGGCACGCAGCTCATGCAGCAGCTCATGGACGAGTTCGAGGTTCGGACGACCGCGGAGGGCACCGAGGTGCGTATGCGGCGCCGGCTTCGGGAAGGATCACGCGCATGACAGACCTGGCAACCCTGGAGAGCAGCCGCGACGGCGACCTCGTGATCGCCGTGATCGGCGGCGAGGTCGACCCCTCGAACGCCCGCGAACTGGGCCGGCGGCTGTCGGCCGACGTGCCGAACGACGCCATGGGGGTCGTACTCGACCTGACCGAGGTGGGCTACCTCGACTCGTCCGGCGTGCAGATGGTGTTCGAGCTGGCCGAGCGGCTCGACTCGCGCCAGCAGCGGCTGGCCGTGGTCGTGCCCGAGGGCAAGGCGGCCCGCAAGGTGCTGGACATCGTCGCCCTGGACTCGACGGCGCCCGTGGCCGCCACCCGGGACGAAGCGGTCGCCCGCCTGTCCGACAACTAGCCCGAGCCGTTGCCGGTCTGCTCGCCGTGCTCCTGCAGGTAGTGGAGCAGGCCGCCCTCCAGCAGCACCTCGCGCTCCTTCGGCGCGAAGTCGTGGGTGACGGTGAACTCGTCGCCGTCGTCGATCTTCACGGTGATGTCGTCGGACCCGTCCTCGAGCTCCTCGCGGACCTTCGGCAGTGACCAGCACTGGCCCACGTCGGCGCGGTCGTAGTCCTCGTCGTTCTTGAACTGCAGGGCCAGGATCCCCTGCGCGACCAGGTTGCGCCGGTGGATGCGCGCGAACGACTTGGCGAACACCGCCTTGACGCCGAGCTGCAGAGGCGCGAGCGCCGCGTGCTCGCGCGACGAGCCCTGGCCGTAGTTCTCGCCGCCGACGATGAAGCCGCTCCCCCACTCCTCCATGCGCTTGCGGAACTCGGGGTCGCGGGAGCGGAACGTGAACTCGGCGATCGCCGGGATGTTCGAGCGGTAGGACATGACCTCGGCGCCGTCGGGAGCCAGGTCGCCGGTCGAGATGTCGTCGGGCTGCACGGTCGCCACCTGGGCCTCGATCGAGTCGGGCAGCGGCTCGTGCTCGGGCGGCGTCTTGATGTTCGGCCCGCGCGGGATCTCGATCGACTCCGCCTCGTCCTCGTCCGCGGGCGCGAAGATGTGCAGGTCGTCGACGTACGGCTTCAGCTTCGGCATCTCCAGCGTCTCGGGAGCGTCGCCGTACTCGCGCGGGTCGCAGATCTTGCCCTCGATCATCGACACGGCGGCGACGGCGGGCGAGCACAGGTAGACGCAGTCGTCGTCGGTGCCGCTGCGCCCGGGGAAGTTGCGGTTCATCGTGCGCAGCGAGTTCGCGCCCGACGGCGGCGCCTGGCCCATGCCCACGCACGGGCCGCACACGGGCTCCAGCATGCGGACGCCGCCCTCGATGAGCTGGCGGTAGACGCCCGACTCGGCGATCGCGGTCAGGATCTGGCGCGACCCCGGCGTCGCCGTGGCCTGGATCGAGGGATGGACGATCTGACCGTCCCGGTCGGCCAGCACCGCGGCCGGCAGCGCCAGGTCCAGGTAGCCCGAGTTGACCGACGAGCCCATGCACACCTGCGCGATCTCGGTGCCCGCGACCTCCTCGACCGGGACGACGTTGCCCGGTGAGTGCGGCTTGGCGATCAGCGGGCCCAGGTCGCCCAGGTCGATCTCCTCGCGGTCGTCGTAGTCGGCGCCGTCGTCGGGGCCCATCTCCTCGAAGTCGTCCTCGCGCTCCTGCCGCTTCAGCCACTCCTTCGTGGCGTCGTCCGGCGGGAACACGGCCGAGGTGGCGCCCAGCTCGGCGATCATGTTCGCGATCGTGCCGCGCTCCGGGATCGACAGGTCGGCGGTGCCCTCGCCGGTGAACTCGAACACCTTGTTCTTGCCGCCCGAGACCCCGCGGAGGCGCAGGAGCTCGAGGATGATGTCCTTGGCCGTCACCCAGGGCCGGTCGAGCTTGCCGGTCAGGTGGACCTCGACGACCTCGGGGCAGGCGATCTCGTACGGATAGCCCGCCATCGCCACCGCCACGTCCAGGCCGCCGGCGCCGATCGCGATCATGCCGAGCGCCCCGCTCGTCGTCGTGTGGGAGTCGGCCCCGACCAGGATGCCGCCGGGCTTGGCGAACCGCTCGATGTGCACGTAGTGGCAGATGCCGTTGCCCGGGCGCGAGAACCAGATCCCGAACTTGCGCGCCATCGCCTGGAGCATCCGGTGGTCGTCCGGGTTCTTGAAGTCGAGCTGGATGACGTTGTGGTCGATGTACTGCACCGCGCGATCGACCTTCACGCGCGGCTCTCCGAGCTGCTCGAACTGCATGCAGGCCATCGTGCCCGTGGCGTCCTGGAGGAGCGTCTGGTCGATCTTCAGGGAGATCGGCTCGCCCGGGTCGAGGTCGCCGTCGACCAGGTGCTCCTTCAGGATCTGACGGGTCAGGCTGTCTGGCATCTCGGGCTCCTCCCAGGCCGCGGTCGCGCGCGGAAGATACCCGTGTCGGCTTATGGTCAGTCGCCGTACCCCGGGTTATGCTGAGCCGCCGAGCAGGGTGACAGCAAGACTTTGAGAGGACTACTTCTGAATGTGGCTCGAGATTCGATCGGGCGCTGAGGCCGGCAGGCGGGTTCAGGTACAGGGCGGCAGGTTCACGGTGGGCCGCGAGGGCGCCGTCGACCTCGTCGTCCAGGACCCGAAGGTCTCGCGGAATCACGCTTACTTCCAGGACCTGGGCAACGGGTCCTTCGCGCTCTACGACCAGGGCTCCAGCAACGGCACGTTCGTCAACGGCCAGCGGATCACGCAGACCGGCGTGACCCTGGCGGGCAACGAGCAGATCCAGTTCGGGGACACGGTGCTCCAGGCGTCGGCCAACGGCGGCCCGGCCACGGTGCCCGCGCCGCCCGGCGGCGGCTTCGCTCCCGCCGGCGGGATGGCGCCGTCCGCCCCGCAGCCGCCGACCCAGCCCCACCCGTCACAGCAGCCCGCCGCGCCCATGCCCACGTCGCCGCAGCCGATCGCGGGCGCTCCGCCCGCGCGGACCCAGTCGGCGATCCAGCGCATCATCATCCAGCGCCAGCTCACGCGCGCGACGCGGATCGGCATCGCGGCGATCATCCTGCTGCTGGTCGCGATCGCCGTCGGCGCGTTCGCGATCCTGTCCGGCGGGGGCGACGACGGCGGGGCCCCGACGACCGCCGAGGTGGTCGAGAACGTCACGCCGCTCACCACGTTCATCGCCTCCGAGAGCGCTGTCGGGCGCTCGCGCGGGACCGGCTGGATCTTCGACTCCCAGAGCGGCTACGTGGTCACCAACGCGCACGTCGTCGCCGGCGCGGGCAACCAGTACCGCGTGGGCGTGACGCTCAACGGCGGCAAGCAGGAGCTCCGCCCGGCGCAGCTCGTCGGCTGCCGGCTGTCCGAGGACCAGGCCGTCCTACAGCTCCAGAACCCCGACGGCCTGCGGCAGTTCAAGATCGCCGAGCAGTCGCAGCTGAAGCGCGGCGAGGACGTCGTAGCGGTCGGCTACCCCGAGATCGGCGCGGGCTTCGACACCGTCGAGCTGGTCGGGACGACCGGCGTCGTGTCGGTCCCGAAGACGACGTTCCCGTCGATCCCGGTGTCCGAGACCACCACGGTCGGGCCGTACCAGAACGTGGTGCAGACCGACGCGGCGATCAACCCGGGCAACTCGGGCGGGCCGCTGGTCGACCACCAGAACCAGCTCGTCGGCATGAACTCGGCGGGCCGCCAGCAGAACGAGAGCGGCACTGCGCTCCAGGGACAGAACTACGCGATCGGCACCGACCGGATCAAGGAGATCGTGCCCGAGCTGATCCAGTCGAAGTCGAACGACTGCGGGTAGGAGAGCCGCGAGCTAGGGAGTAGTGACGTCCGGCTCCCAGGTCGCCCCGTGGCAGTCGGGCGACTCTCCGGTGCATGTCCCGCTGATCGTGCCGTCCGCTTTGCGTTCGAGCACGAACTTGGTCCCGGTACCGGAGGTGGCGCTTAGCCGGTAGGTGTCTCTCGTGGTCTGCGCCGAGACCCGCGGCGGCGGCACGTTCTCGACAACGCGGCCGTCGGAGTCGGTGACGGCGGTCCCCACAGGCGACTGCGCGGCTCCCAGACCCGCATAGCTTCCATCTTGCGCTATCGCGTCGTTCTCCATGCTGCCCTGGGCGTTCTCCAGCGCGGACGTGGCCGCAAAGTCTTGGGCGCTCTCAATACGACTCGCCGTGCTCTCGCCTTCTTCACCACCACAGCCGGCGAAGACACCCGGGCCCGCGCCCGTGAGCACGATAATGACGAGCGCGCCAGCGATTGGGCCAAAGGCCCCCTCGTGCCTGCTGCGGTGTGGAATCACCTGCTCACCTGCTCACTGCTCACCTGCGGTCGCGACGATACCGCTTCGCCGGACGCCAGAACGGAGAATCGGAGTCGCCTATCGCGCCACGGTGCGTGCGCTGGGCCTCGGGTCGATCCCCCAGCTGACGATCCGCTCCGGATGGATCCGGATCAGAGGTGTCGGCAGAGCGATCGCCTCACCGCGCCCGCGTACCTCGATCCCGCGCGGACGCCACGGGTCTGTGCTCGCGAGGTCGTCGACCACGATGGCAGCTCGACCGGTCCGGTCCACGTCGCGGAATTTCTTCGAGCGCTCGAGCTCAGCGCCCCCGACGTCGATCGTGTCGCGCGCCGCGTTGTAGATCCACGCGACCGGCACCACGTGCGGCGTGCCGTCCGCGCCGACGGTCGCGATCCGTCCGAGCTGCTGGCCGCCGGCGAGGTACCGAAGCTCTGCGGCCGTGAAGACGCTCATGGCCGCAACCTACTGCCGGGCAGCTGGAGGTGTTCCGCGGAACCTGCGTGACCGCGGATCCGTCCGAGCGCGTGCCTATTCTACGAACATATGTTCGATAGGCAGGGAGTGGAAATGGGTCGGATAGACGCGGGTCGAGTCGGTCGCGCGCGGCGACACCAGCATTGAGGAGCTCGCAACAGAGCGGCTGGAGGCGGAGATCACGACGCTGGCCGGCCACATAGCGGCGGCGACGTGTCGGTGGTTGCTGCTGGTGGGCGAACTCGACCGACGCCAGGCGTGGGCCAGTTGGGGCTGCAAGTCGTGCGCGCATTGGCTTTCGTGGCAGTGCGCGATGGGGCTGCGGGCCGCGCGTGAGCATGTGCGTGTTGCGCACGATCTCGCTCGGCTGCCCGCGATCCGCCAGGCGTTCACGGAGGGTCGCCTCAGCTATTCGCAGGCGCGCGCGCTGACACGTGTCGCGCAACCGGAGAACGAGCTGGAGATGCTCGCGCTGGCGCGGGAGGCCACGGCGGCGCAACTCGAGAAGCTCGTGCGCGGCTACGAGAAGGCGATCGCTCTGCGCGACCAGGCCCGCAACGCCTACGAGCGCCGGGAGCTGGTGTGGTGGCAGGACGACGACGGCAGCTTCGTCATCCACGCACGCCTGCCCGCCGACGACGGCGCGCTTGTAATCGAGGCGCTCCAGGCGGGCGCCGACCGGCTTCGCGAGCACGAACGTGGGACCGCAGGCGCTCCGGTCGCAGGTGCTCCGATCGCGGCCGCGGACGAGTGTTCCGCGGAACCGCGCGCGCCGCTGCGCCGGCGACCGCGAGCGCGGCTCGCCGACGCCCTCACAGAGCTGGCGCGCAGCCGCGGTGACGGGCAATCAAGCGAGCGCGGGGACGACTTCCAGGTCGTGGTCAACGTCGACCTCGAATCGCTCGCCGTCGACGCAGAGGGCACCTGCGGTCTCCGCTGTGGAACCGCGCTTGCGCCCGAGACCGCACGCCGCCTGGGCTGCGATCAGCCCGTCGTGGCGATCCGCAGCGCCGGCGGACGTGCCGCTGCGGGACCTCGCAGAACCAGGTTCGCCTCGAAGCGGCTGAACCGCCTGCTCGATCGGCGCGACGGCGGCTGTCGCTTCCCCGGATGCACTCACACCCGCCACCTCCACACCCACCACATCATGCATTGGGCCCACGGCGGCAGCACAACGCCGGACAATCTCGTCCGGCTCTGCTCGCATCACCACCGGCTGGTTCATGAGGGCGGCTACACCATCGCCGGAGATCCCGCCGGCGAACTGACCTTCCGGCGGCCCGACGGCCGGCCACTGCGACTACGTTCGGCGGGCCGCGGCGGCTGCGCCGATGCGCTCACGCAGCTGAACCGACGTCGGGGCATCGACCCGAACGCCGCGACGATCACGCCGTCCTGGAGCGGCGACAGCCTCGACCTCGACTGGGCGGTCCCGCTGCTTCTCGCCGGCGATGTGCGAAGCGGGCCCTAACTCGGCCGCTCGACCTCCACGAAGACGCCACGTGCGGTAGCCACCTCGACGCCCTCGCTCGCGGCGGTCGCGCTCAGCGTCAGCTTGCGCCCGTCGCGCTCGTCGATCCGCGCCTCCACGTCCACGAACGCGCCGACCGGCGCGGGCGCGCGCAGGCGGACGTCGAGGCCGGTGGTCAGCGCGTGGATGCCCTGAGCGTGGATCAGCAGCGACATCGCCTCGTCGACCGCGGTGGCCACGATGCCGCCGTGCGCGTAGCCCGGCGGTCCCTGGTGGTCCTGCTTGACGAAGAAGCGCCCGGCGACGACGCCGTCGTCACGCGCGTCGACCTCGAGCTGCAACCCGAACAGGTTGGCCTGGCCGCAGCCGAAGCAGAGCTCGTGGTGGGTGATCAATCGTCGCTGTTCAGCGAGCGCAGGACGTAGTGCAGGATCCCGCCGTGGCGGTAGTACTGCCACTCGTTCGGCGTGTCGATCCGGACGGTCGCCTCGAACTCGGTGTCGCCCGCCTTGACCTTGACGGTCTTCGCGCCCTCCTCGAGGTCGGCGACGCTGAACTCCTCGCGAGCCGTCGAGGTCGAGCGAGTCGGCGGACTCGCCGTCGGCGAACTGGAGCGGCAGGATGCCCATGCCGACCAGGTTCGACCGGTGGATGCGCTCGTAGCTCTCGGCGATCACGAACTTGATGCCGAGCAGGCGCGGGCCCTTGGCGGCCCAGTCGCGCGACGACCCCGACCCGTACTCCTTGCCGGCCAGCACGAGCAGCGGCGTGCCCTCCTCCTGGTACTCCATCGCGGCCTCGAAGATCGTCTTCTCGTCGCCGTCCTTCTTCGTCCAGCCGCCGTTCGTGTCCGGCGCGAGCTGGTTGCGCAGCCGCACGTTGGCGAACGTGCCGCGCATCATGATCTCGTGGTTGCCGCGGCGTGAGCCGTAGGAGTTGAAGTCCTTCTTGTCGACGCCGCGCTCGACCAGGTACTCGCCCGCCGGCGTGTCCTCCTTGAACGACCCGGCGGGCGAGATGTGGTCGGTCGTGACCGAGTCGCCGAGCTTGACGAGCACGCGCGCGCCCTCGATCGTCTCGAAGCCCTCGGGCGCCTCGGCGTCCATGTCGTCGAAGTACGGGGCGCGCTTCACGTAGGTCGAGTCGTCGCGCCACTCGTAGCGGTCGCCCTCGGGGACGTCGAGCGACTCCCACTCCTCGCCGCCCTCGAACACCTCGCCGTAGGACTCGCGGAACATCTCGGACTTGACCGACGACTCGATCAGGTCGTGGATCTCCTGCTGGGTGGGCCAGATGTCCTTCAGGTAGACGTCCTCGCCGTCCGAGCCCTGCCCGATCGGGTCGTTGACCAGGTCGATGTCGAGCGTCCCGGCCAGCGCGTAGGCGACGACCAGCGGCGGCGAGGCCAGGTAGTTCTGCTTGACCTCGGGGTGGATGCGGCCCTCGAAGTTGCGGTTGCCGGACAGCACCGAGCAGACCGACGAGGTCGTTCTCCTCGATCGCCTTCGAGATCTCGTCCGGCAGCGGGCCCGAGTTGCCGATGCAGGTCGTGCAGCCGTAGCCGACGAGGTTGAAGCCCTGCTTGTCGAGGAACTCGGTCATGCCCGACTTCTCGAGGTACTCGGTGACGACCTTCGACCCGGGCGCGAGCGAGGTCTTGACCCAGGGCTTGGTCTCGAGCCCGGCCTCGCACGCCTTCTTGGCCACGAGCCCGGCGCCGAGCATGACCGACGGGTTCGAGGTGTTCGTGCACGACGTGATCGCGGCGATCACGACGTGGCCGTGGTCGAGCTCGGTCTCCGTGCCGTCCTCGAGCGTCAGCGACACCGCGGTCTTCGACTTCTCCTTGGTGGCCGTGCCGCCGCCGGTGTCCGCGCCCGCGCTCGGGTCGGGCTCGCCGCTGCCGCCCTCGGTGTCCTGGCCCTCGGAGTCGGCCGGGCGGGTCGCTCGCGTCCATGGACTCGTCCGGACGCCTGCCTCGTGGTCGAGTCGTGTCGCCCTCGTCGATGCCGTCGCCCAGGTCGTCCTTGAGCGCGTCGCGGAAGGCCTCCTGCGCGTCGGACAGCGAGACGCGGTCCTGCGGGCGCTTGGGCCCGGCCAGCGACGGCTCGACGCTCGGACAGGTCCAGCTCGAGCGTGTCCGAGTAGGTCGCCTCCTCGGTGTCCTCGTCGTGGAACATGCCCTGCTCGCGCGTGTAGGCCTCGACCAGCTCGACGAGCTCCTTCGGGCGGCCGGAGAACTCCAGGTAGCGGAGCGTCTCCTTGTCGACCGGGAAGATCGCCGCAGGTCGCGCCGTACTCCGGCGACATGTTGCCGATCGTCGCGCGGTCGGCCAGCGGCAGGTTCGGCAGGCCCGGGCCGTAGAACTCGACGAACTTCCCGACGACGCCCTTCTCGCGCAGCATCTGCGTGACGGTCAGGACCAGGTCGGTGGCGGTCGAGCCCTCGGGCAGCTCGCCGGTCAGCTTGAAGCCGACGACCTGCGGGATCAGCATCGAGATCGGCTGGCCGAGCATCGCGGCCTCGGCCTCGATGCCGCCGACGCCCCAGCCCAGCACGCCGAGGCCGTTGATCATCGTCGTGTGCGAGTCGGTCCCGACCAGCGTGTCGGGGAACGCCTGGCCGTCCTTCGTGTAGACGACCCGCGCCAGGTACTCGAGGTTGACCTGGTGGCAGATGCCGACGTTGGGCGGCACGACGGCGAAGTCGTCGAACGCGGTCTGGCCCCAGCGCAGGAACTCGTAGCGCTCCTTGTTGCGCTCGAACTCGCGCTCGCCGTTGAACTTGTAGGCGCCGCTGGTCGCGAACTGGTCGACCTGGATCGAGTGGTCGATCACGAGCTCGGCCGGGCGCTGCGGGTTGATCTTCGCCGGGTCGCCGCCCAGGTCGGCCATCGCGTCGCGCATGGCGGCGAGGTCGACGATCGCGGGCACGCCGGTGAAGTCCTGCATCAGCACGCGCGCGGGCGTGTAGGCGATCTCCTGGCTCGGATCGGCCTTGTGGTCCCACTTGGCGACCTTCTCGACGTCCTCGGCGGTCGACGGCGGACCCGTCCTCGAGGCGCAGCAGGTTCTCCAGCAGGATCTTCAGCGAGTACGGCAGCCGGGCGACGTCGTACTTCTGACTGAAGCGCGTCGAGGCGGAAGATCTCGTAGCTTTCGCCGCCCGCCTCGAGGGTGTCGCGCGCGCCGAAGGAGTCAGGGTGGTCAGCCATACGCTGGAATCTAGCGATGGCTCAGTTCCAGGACCTTTCCTGCGTCGTGCACCTGCACTCGACCCACTCGGACGGGACCGGGCACGGTCGAGGAGATCGCGGCGGCCGGGCGCGCCAACGGGCTCGACGTGATCCTGCTGACCGACCACGACACGCTCGCGGCCCAGGACCGCCTTGAAGACGGGTGGCACGGCTCGGTGCTCGTGCTGGTCGGGCGAGGAGGTCTCGCCGAAGGACCAGAACCACTACCTGGCCTTCGGCACTCGAGCGCGTCATCGACCACACGCGGGATGACGCCCGCCCAGGTCGTCGCGGCCGTGCGCGAGGCGGGCGGGTTCGGGTTCGCCGCCCACCCGTTCTCGCGAGGCAACGCTGCGCTGGGGCGCGCGGCCAAGGCGATGCCGTTCAGCGACCTGGACGCCGTCGACGGCGTCGAGCTGTGGAACTTCGTCGGCGACTCGGGAGAGCAGTTCGGCGGCTGGGGCGACGCGATCCGCTTCCTGCGCGACCCGATGCGGCGGATGCCGGACCTGCCCCAGCGCAACCTGGACGAGTGGGACCGGCTCGGGCGCGGCGCGGCGCGTGGCGGCCATCGGCGGGCTCGACGCGCACCAGATCGGCAAGCGGATCGCCGGCCACGTGCCGCTGCGGCTGATGAGCTACCGGCGATCGTTCCGGCTGCTGACGACGCACGTGCTGGTGCCGGAGCCGCTGACGCGGTGACGCGGAGCGCGACCGGGCGATGGTGTTCGACGCGCTGCGCGCCGGGCGCATGTACATCGCCCGCGACTGGCTGGCACCCGCACGCGGGTTCTCGTTCACGCGCATGGGCGAGGAGACGAGCGAGCGGCCCGAGCTGCGGGTGCGCGTGCCGCGGCCGGCGGCGCTCCGGCTGCTCCGCGACGGGGGCGTGGTCGCATCGGCCGACGACGCCGCGGAGATCGACTTCACGCCCGCCGAGCCCGGCGTGTACCGCGTCGAGGCGCGCCTGGGCGGGCGCCTCTGGATCCTGTCGAACCCGGTCTACCTGCGCTGATCAGCGGTTGCCGCGACGGTCGCGGCGGCAGGAGCCCGTCTTGACTGTGACGGCCTGCGAGTTGTTGCCGGCGCGGTCTCGGGCGATCGCGCGGACCTGACCCGTGAGCGCGGACGGTCGCACGTTCAGGGCGCTCCCCGCACGCCCGCTGGCCAGCACCTTGTTACGGCGGCCGAGCAGCCTGACGTTCCTGACCTCCGAGCGCTGGCCCTTCCGTCCCCGGTCCCGGGCCGGGACGCGGATCTGGCACATGGGCGCGCCACCGCGCTGCGTCTGGGTGGCCTTTATCCCGTTCTTCGACACGACCGGCGGCAGCTGGTCGAGGAGGATCGAGTCGTTCAGCTGGTTCGTGTCGGGGATGCCCGGCCCGACGAAGCGGAGGTAGACGAGCTTCGTCTCGCTCTCCTTGCCGGCACCCGGCAGCGTCCAGCGCTTGGTCACGGGCCCGCTGCCGGTCGATCGGCTCGACCTGCGCGTCGGGAAGCCGCCCTCGTTCGAGACCAGGAAGCCGGTCGCCCGCCGGGGCGGGATGATCGTCAGCGTGACGTTGCGGCTCTTGGTGAACAGGGCGGTGCCGTTGATCTGCACGCCGACGAGCGCGCCGCAGCCGTCGGGGTCGACGCCCGGATGGCCCGGGCAGCGATCGCCGAAGTCGTCAGGCACCGTGTCGTTGTCGTCGTCGCGCAGCGCGCCGCTGGGCGTCGTCGCAGCCGTCGCCGTTGGCGTCGACCTGATCGGGCTTGACCGTGTTGGGGCAGGCGTCGGCGGCGTTCGCGCGGCCGTCGTTGTCGATGTCGCCGTCGCACGCGTCGCCCTGCGCGTCGCCGTCGACGTTGGCCTGGTCGGGGTTGGCCAGGCCCAGGCAGTTGTCCGCGTTGTCGGCGCGGCCGTCGTCGTCGCCGTCCCCGTCGCAGGCGTCGCCCACCCCGTCGCCCTCGCGGTCCGCCTGGTTCGCGTTGGGGACCGACACGCAGTTGTCCTGCGGGTCGACGACGCCGTCGCCGTCCGTGTCGGGATCCGGGACGGCGGTAGGGAGGTAGCGGGCGGCGCGGAAGTTGTTGGGCGAGTTCTGGCGGCGTCGTCGGGCGATCCGGTCACGACGATCCGGCCGTCCTGCTGCACGAGCACGCCCGACCTGCGCCGCGTAGGCCGGATCCGGGCTCGAGAGGTCGGTCAGGACCTTGCCGCCCGGGCCCCCAGCTCTGGTCGAGCGTGCCGTTCGGCTCGAGCCGGGCGACGGCATAGCCGGACGGGCGACAGGCCGGCGGCGATGATCTTCCCGTCGGTCTGGATGGCCACGCCGCCGCCGAGCGCGGTCTGCCCGAAGTCGACGATCGTGCTCCCGCCGGTGCCGAACCCGCCGTCGAGGCCCGCCGGTCGCGTTGTAGCGGGCGACGGCGATGATTGTTCCCCGCCCTCCCGACGCCGACGAACTTGCCGTCGGGCTGCAGGGCGAGGCCGAACATGCGCGAGGAGCCGCTGCCGATGTGGTCGAGTCTCCGATCCGATCGACCCCTCCGAGCGCGTCGTAGCCCTGGCAGGAGGAAGACGTCCTGACCGTCTGTCCTGGGCCCAGCCGCCGGTCGACGAGGTTTCCGCTGGCGTCCTTGATCAGCGAGGTGACGAACGACATGCCCTGCCCGGGAACGTCTCGACCACACCGGCCGTGCCGAACTCGATGTCGATTGGGACAGCTGTCGTCGGTCCGCCGCTCCGCTGTCGAGGCGTGCCGTCCCCGTTGATCCTGATCAGCGTCGGGTGCGGCGTCGCCGTTCCCCTGCCCGCCGCCGCTGCAGCCGGCGATCACGAGCTTGCCGAACTGCTGCAAGGTCGCCGCGTAGGCCCCGCCGCCCCCAGGTAGCCGGAGCCACTGCAGTCCCCAGTCGGCGCCGACGTTGTACGTCTCCTTCCCGTCGCCGCGCCACGTGGTGTCCAGCGCGCCGGCCGACGTGTAGCGCGCAACGGCGAAGTCGTGCTCGGGCGACCCGAACGGGTTCTGGGCGTTCACCCACTGCCCCACCACGAACAGCCCGCCGTCCGACGGGTCGCGCACCACGGCCCGTCGCCTACGAGGAGCCGTTCGCGAAGGGCGGTGACGACCTTGCCGTCACCGCTGAAGGTCGGGTCCGGCCTGTCCGTCGGTGCCGTAGCGCACCACCGCGAAGCCGCCCGCCGGCCCCCCACCACGACGACCTTGCCGTCCGGCTGAAGCAGCGCGCCGCGCGCGAACGAGCTACCGCTGCCGACCGGCGTCGTCGCGATGCCGCCCGTGCCGAAGCTCGTGTCGAGCGCGCCGGCCGGCGTCGCCGCCGTCGCGGGCGCGGCGGCGATCACCAGGGCCGTGACGGCCGCGGCGACGACGCCGAGCGCCCTGCCCAGTCTCCCCTGCTGCTGTCCGTCCCGGATAGCGATGCCCCACGCTACTTCAGCTCCGGTGGCGAAGCCATCCGTGACCGGCGCCCCACGCGCCAGGCGGTAAGCGGCCAGACGCCAGTCTGAATACGGACGTCCGCCGGCGGTCAGGAGAACTGGGCGGCTCGGGCCAACCGCGACGCCTCCGCCGCCACCGCGTCGAGCCGCGCCACGGTGCGTCCCGCCCGGTCGACCTGCTCGGTGACGACGAGCCACCCGCCGGGCGCGGGTGTCGCGGTGTAGGGGGCGCTGGCCGCCGCGGGCGGCGCGGCCACGATCGCCATGTTCACGAAGCCGCGCTCGGGCACGTTGCGGTCGCGCCACAGGACGACGCGGCCGTCGACGCCGCCCGGCAGCTGCCCGCGCATGACGCGCTGCGGGCTGCCGACGACCGGCATCGGGAAGCGGCGGCGGAACTCGTCCTGATCCTCGACGTACAGCCCGCGCGAGCGCGCGTACTCGTTCGCGAACGCGGCGAGGCCCCACGCCTCGCGGCGGAAGTGGGCCTCGGCACCACCGGCGCCGCGGCCCGCGAACCGGGACAGCACGACGCCGATCCCCATCAGCACCACGAAGCCGAAGGCGCTCACCGCCTCGGGCGCGGGCGCTCCTGCCACCTTCATCGCCGCGTAGGAGATCGCTGCGCCGAACACGGCGATCGCGAAGAAGATCAAGAGGATCATCCGCTTGCCGCGCCGCGCCCGCGCCGCGACCTGCGGGTCCCGGCGGGCGACCTCCGCGTAGCCGGTGGCGGCCGAGTCCAGGTCCGGTGGCGGATCGCGCCACTGCACCTGGGCGGCGTTGGCCGCGACCCAGTCGCGGTAGGGCGTCGAGCGCGGCTCGGGCAGCACGTCGCCGGGCAGCAGCGGGCGCTGCGCGCGCGCCACGCGGTGCAACCCGCCCGCGAACGCCGACGCGGCCAGGCAGTGCTGGTAGACCGCCTCGCGGTCGTCGAGGATCCCCCGCACGGCGACGACGACCATGCCCTCGCGCAGGCTGTAGTAGCGGTCGCGCGGCACGTCGCGCACGGCCTCGCGGACGAACGTCTCGTCCTCCTCGACGGGCACCTTCCAGACGAGGCCGTGCTGGTCGACGTCCTTGTACTCGTCGCCGTACTCGCGCCCGAAGGCCAGCACCGTGCCCCAGTCGGGCGCGCCTCCATGTCGCGGGCAACGCGGATCCCGTCGAGCACGCGTGCGACCACGACCGTCCACGTCTCGTGCCGGTAGGCGCCGTCGTCGACGTGCCAGCGATAGCTGAAGTGCGCGAACGTGCCCTCCAGGCCGCCCGGCAGGACTCCCGTGCACAGGCTCTCGGCCCAGCGCCCCGGCTGCCCGCCCGTGTAGTCGGGCACCGTGATGCCGAACTTCTCCTCGGCCCACGCGTTGCGCTCACGCCCGGTCTCCCCGGACTCGAGCAGCTTCGAGATCTTCGGCAGGACGCCGTAGCGCTCGTAGCGCAGGCCCTGCTGCCGGGCCCAGCCGGCGAGCGTGCCGGCCTGGTCCTCGGAGGTCGCGTACCAGCCGCCGCTCACGTTGGCGATCCTCACGCGGAGGATCGCCGAGCGCAAGCCGCGCTAGCTCGGGTCGTGCTCGGCCGGGGCGGTGCGGTTGGCCCGCTGGGTCTTGCCGCCGCCGCGGACGCTCACGCTGGTCGTGCCCCTCGGCACCTTGGTCCGGTAGCTGCGGCAGGCGACGACGCGGGTCGGCCGCACGCGCTTCTTCTTCCCGCCCCGGATCCGGGCGGTCACCCGCACGGGGGCTGTGCGCCGGGCCCGGAACGTGAGCAGGCGGCCGCGCAGGCGCAGCCCGGCGACGACCTTGCCGCTGTGGGCGGCGTGGCAGGCGCGCGGCGACGGCGGCGGCGCTGGTGTCTTCGCGTTGTAGACGTCGTCCCCGAACGGCTTGAGCCCGGAGCGCCCCGCGTAGCCCAGGTGCCCGAGCCCGTACAGGTCCTCGATCGAGCGCAGCAGGCCGTAGTGGTTGTACTCGGTGTCGTTGGTCGACCCCGGCTCGATGAACGGCGAGATCAGCACCGTGCCGGTGCGCCCGCCGCCGGGCCCGACGATGCCGGGCGACGGCGTGTTCGGGCCTGTCTGCTGGTCGCAGCAGGCCGTCGAGGAGTCGGGGTCGATGTTCGCCTCGTCCCAGGTCACGACCAGCAGGCCGCTGTCGGCGAATCCCGGCGAGGCCATGATCCTGGGCACCCACACCTGCAGGAAGCGGTCGGCCGCCTGCAGGCCGCCGGGGCCGCCGTCGGCGCACTCCGCGTCGTGCCCGTCGTTGCACAGGTCGGGCGTGATCATCGCGTAGTTCGGCGTCGTCTCCGGGCGCTTGACGTCCTCCAGCATCTGTTTGAGGTCGACGTCGTTGGCGGCGCAGTTCGCCTGGTCGTCGATGATCGAGTGGAAGTAGACGAACGGGTTGTGCCGGGTCGCGTACTGGTCGGTGGGGCGCGCGGCCTGTGTGTCGTCGGCGTCGCCGATCTTCGGGTGGCGGCAGGCGGTCGGGGCGCCGGGAGTGGAGGCCATGTCCTCCATGTAGCCGCGCCAGGTCAGCCCCTTCTCCTGGAGCTGGTTCGCGAGCGTCTTGACGTTCGGCGGGTAGACGCAGCCCTGGCCGATGATCTGCCCGTCGGGCGCCATCGTCCCCGGGAAGACGTCCTTGAAGCCGGTCATGCAGTCACCCTGCGTGTCGGCGTTCGGCGCGAGGCCCGAGACCATCGTTATGTAGTTGCCGAGCGACGCGTGCGAGGTCCCGTAGTAGTTCTGGAGGAGCTGCCCGCTCCTGGTCAGCTCGTGCGCCAGATAGGGCGCCTCCGTGTCCTTGCCGAAGGAGTCCTCGAAGTCCTTGTTCTCGAGCACGATCACCCAGACGTGCTTGATGGGCGGAGTGGCGGCGCGAGCGGGTCCGGCGAGCGCCAGGAACGCCAGCGCGACGAGGAAGGACGACATCAGCCGCATCGCCTCGGCAAGATAGACCGCTGATGGCCACGGTCGCATCACCGGTGTCAACGCTCGTTAACAACCGCGGGCGCTACGAGGTCTACGAGGAGGCGTTCGCCGGCCGGGACGCGCCGTTCGCGTTCGTCGACCTCGACGCGATGTGGGCCAACGCGCGCGACCTGCTGCGCGCGGCCCGCGGCAAGCCGATCCGGGTGGCCACCAAGTCGGTGCGCTGCCGCGGGCTGATCCGCGCGATCCTCGACCGCGATCCGGGCTTCCAGCGGCCTGATGACGTTCACGCTGCCGGAGACGCTGTGGCTGGCCGAGCAGGGTTTCGACGACCTGCTGCTGGCCTACCCCACGGTGGACCGCGCCGCGCTGGAGCGGCTCGCGGCGCTCCCGCCCGAGGGCCGGCCGGCGCTGATGGTCGACTCGGTCGACCAGCTCGACCTGCTGCCGGCGGGCGCCCGCGTGGTGATCGAGCTCGACCTGGCGTTCGCGCTGCCGCGTCGGCGGGGTGCAGGATCGGGGCCAAGCGGTCGCCGGTGCGCACGCCGGAGGAGGCGGCGGCGCTCGCCCGCGAGATCGTGCGCGGCGCGGGCTTCGCGCTGGCCGGGATCATGGGCTACGAGGCGCACATCGCCGGGCGTCGGCGACTCGCCGCGCGGCAAGCCGCTGATGGCGGCCGCGATCCAGCGCGATGCAGAGGCGATCGGCGCGCGAGATCGCCGACGCGCCGCGCCGCGGTCGTCGATGCGGTGCGGGCGGTCGCCCCGATCGAGATCGTCAACGGCGGCGGCACGGGCAGCGTGGCCGCCACCGCCGCCGAGGCCGCGGTCACCGAGGTCACGGCCGGCTCGGGCTTCTACGCCCCCACGCTGTTCGACCACTACTCGACGCTGTCGCTGCGCCCCGCCGCGATGTTCGCGCTGCCGGTCGTGCGCAAGCCGTCGGCGGCGGTGGCGACGCTGCTGGGCGGCGGCTACACGGCCTCGGGCGCGGCCGAGCCGGCCAAGCTGCCCGAGCCCTACCTGCCGCACGGCCTGCACCTGGACGGGACCGAGGGCGCGGGCGAGGTGCAGACGCCGCTGCTCGGGCCGGGCGCCGCCCGCCTGCGCGTCGGCGACCGCGTCTACATGCGCCACGCGAAGGCGGGCGAGCTGTGCGAGCGGTTCAACTCGCTGCTGCTCGTCGAGGGCGGTCGCGTCGTCGACGAACTCCCCACCTACCGCGGCGAGGGCCGGGCGTTCCTCTGATGCCGTCCGTGCGCGAGATCCCCGAGGGCGAGACCGAGCTGGCGGCCCGCGCGCTGCTCGAGCTGCGGCCCCAGTGCGCGCCGGCGTCGAACCTGGTCGACCTGGTCGACCGCCTGCAGCGCCCGCTCGGCTACCGGCTGGTCGGGTCGTTCGAGGACGGCGAGCGCGACGCCGCCGCGGTCGCGGGCTTTCGCATCGGGCACATGCTGGCCTGGGGCCGCTACCTGTACGTCGACGACCTGGTCACCGCCGCCGACCGCCGGCGGCGCGGCCACGCCGACCGTGTCTTCGAGTGGCTACAGGACGAGGCCCGCCGCCAGGAGTGCGACTCGTTCCATCTGGACTCGGGCGTCGGACCGGAGCGCGCCGACGCGCACCGCTTCTACTTCCGCCACCGGCTGCGGATCAGCTCGTACCACTTCGATCAGCGGCTCTGACCTCGCCGAGCACCCGGCGCGTGTAGTCGTTCGCGAACACGCCGTCCGGGTCGAGCCGCTCGCGGATGGCCTGGAACGTCTCCCACTCCGGGTAGCGCTGCTGCGAGCTCGGCGCTCGTCAGGTAGTGGCGCTTGCCCCAGTGCGGGCGCCCGCCGTAGCTCGACATGATCTCCTCGACCGCCGCGGAAGTAGCCCTCGTGCGCGGTGCCGCGGTAGACGTGGACGGCGATGTAGCAGCTCTCGCGGCCGTGGCTCGGGCCGATCAGGGCGTCGTCCGGCGGCGCGAAGCGGACCTCGAGCGGGAACGTGATCGGCAGCTCGCCGGCGCTCGATCAGGTCGAGGATCCGGCGGATCGCGTCGGCGCCGTGCTCGCGCGGGATCGCGTACTCCATCTCGGTGAACCGGACGAGGCGCTGGTTGGCGAAGACGCGGTCGCCGCGGTCGGTGCGGACCTCGCGGGTGACGAGCTTCGGCAGCAGGCGGTTCAGGCCGGGGACGGCCCTCGGCAGCCGCTTGCCGGCCGCGCAGATCGCACCCAGGACCAGGTTCTCGGCCACCACGTCCTTGACGATCCGCTCGGCCCGCGACGGCGGCTGGGGCGGTGCGTCGGTGCGGTTGCTGGCGCGGGTGAAAGCGACGCCCGTGTAGGGGAACGTGAAGAACTCCCAGTGCTCGTTGGCCGCGACGTGGTCGTCCATCGCGGCGAGCGTCTCCTCGAGCGGGAGCGGCTCGTCGACGCGCTCGAGCGTGTAGCTGGGGACGGCCTTGAGCGTGACCGTGCTGATGACGCCGAGCGATCCGATCGCCACGCGGGCGGCTCGGTAGGTGTCCTGGTCGTCGTCGTCTACAGCGGCAATGAGGGGGTCGCCGGTGGCGGTGATGAGCTTGCAGGGCGTGGACCTGCGCGCTCAGGTTCTGGTAGTTCAGGCCGGTGCCGTGGGTGGCGGTGCTGACCGCGCCGGCCAGCGACTGCACCGCGATGTCGCCCAGGTTCTCCATCGCCAGCCCGTGCTCCGCGAGCAGGTCGCCGAGCTCGTGCAGCTTGACGCCGGCCTGAACCTCGACCAGCCCGCTCGCGCGATCCACGTCGACGATCGCCTTCATGCGATCGAGCGACACCATCACCCCGTCGGTGCAGGCGGCGTCGGTGAACGAGTGGCCGCTGCCGACGGCGCGCACGCTGTGACCCTCGGCGGCCGCCCGCGCGATCGCCCGCTGGAGCTCGGCCTCGTCGGCCGGGACCTCGATCCGCGCGGGTGCGCAGACCTGATCGCCGGCCCAGTTGCTCCAGACAGACGGCACGCCCGGATCCTAAGCCCCGCAGTCCGCGGTCCGCCGTCCGCGGTCCGTTATGGGTAGATCTGGTCGCCGGTGTCGGTGTCGACGATCGTGATCGCCGCCGCCGGGCAGGCCTCCGCGGCGGCCAGCAGCGTGTCCGGCGGTGCCGGTGCCGATGACCTCGGCGACCTCGTCGACGCGGAACACGTCCGGGGCGACCACGGCGCAGTCGCCGTGGGCCAGGCAGACGCCTTCGTCGATCTGGGGGACGTGGCTCATGACAGGACCTCCTGGTTGTCGGTGACGAGCGGCGCAGCCGCGGAAGCTCGCGCGGGCGGTTGACGGCGAGCGCGGCGACCGGCCGGCCGGCCCGCGAGTAGACGGCGGTGAAGTCGCGGGCGCTCGGGCGCGCCGTCCCACGTCGACGGAGTCGGCGCCCGACGCGTCGCCCACGTACTGGATCCGCAGCCCGTACTGGTCGCTCCAGAACGACGGCGCCGCCGGCGGGGGCGCCTCGTGGCCGAGCATCGCGCGCGCCGCCGCCTGCCCTGGCGGACCGCGGCCTCCCAGTGCTGGGTGCCGGTCACGTCGCCGGCGAGGAAGACGTCGGGCCGGTCGGCCTGCCACGACGGGCCGGGCGTCGACGCCGATGCCGACCAGCACGTGGTCGCAGGCCACGCGGCGGCCGCTGACCAGCTCGAGCCCGCCGCGGCGGGCGGCCGCCACGCCCTCGCCGAGGATCACCTCGACGCCGTGGTCGCGGTGGAGGCCGACCAGCCAGCGCGACACGTCGGGGCCGAGCAGCCCGGCGAGCGGCGCCGGCATCACGTCGATCAGCACCACGTCGACCCCGAGCGAGCGTGCGCTCGCCGCGACCTCCATGCCCACGAACCCCGCGCCCACGACGGCCAGCCGCGAGCCCGGCCGCAGCGCCGCGCGCAACTCGGCGGCGTCGGCGGCGGTGCGCAGCACGGATCCGAACGGCAGCCGCCGCGGCTCGGCGCCCGTGGCGATCAGGAGCTGGTCGAACCGCAGCGCGCCGGCACGTGGTCTCGAGGATAGCGGCCGACGACGCCCGTCGCGCGTCGTCCCGAGCAGCAGGTCGACGTCGTTGTCGGAGTACCAGGACGCGGGACGCAGCGACGGGTCGACGGTCGAGACGATCGCCTCCTTCGACAGCGGCGGGCGGTCGTAGGGGCGCACGGGCTCCGCGCAGACCATCCGGACCGGCCCGTCGTAGCCGCGCGACCGCAGCGTCTCCGCGCACTTCTGCGCCGCCAGGCCGCCGCCGGCGATCACCACTCCTGCCGGCGCGCTCATGCCGCCACCGCCAGGGAGAATGTGCGCAGGGGACCGTGCAGCTCCACGTCGCCGTCCTCGTGCACGACCAGGCCGCCGTGCTCGGCCAGCACCGCACCCGCGCCGTCCGGCCCGCGGAGCAGCGCGGCCTTCGAGAGCGTCTCCGCCTCGAGCGCGGTCGGGGCGAGCGCCGTCGCCGCGATCAGCCCGGTCCAGGCGGGCTCGCCGGTCGACGGGTCGATCAGGTGGTGCGCGAAGGTCCCGTCGTCGCGCCGCCAGACCCGCCGGCCCAGCCCCGACGTGGCGACGCCGCCGGAGGCGACCGACAGCCGGTGTGCGCGCTCACCCGTGAGCGGGTGCTCGACCTCGATGTCGTAGGGACGGCGCGCGGCTCGCAGGCCGCCGACGACCAGGTCGCCGCCGCAGTCGACGACGAAGCGATCCTCACCGGCGAGTCGGCGGGCGACCGCGTCGGCCGCGAGGCCCTTGCCGACGCCACCGGTGTCGATCCGCACCCCGGGCGGGCGCGAGACGACGCCGCGGGCGTGGTCGACGACGATCGAGCGCCAGGCACCTGGCTCGGCGGGCCGCGCGGGCCGCCGCTCGGGCGCCCCGGCGAGCGCCTCGCGCAGAGGCACGGCCGCCGCGCCCTCGCGCGACTCGCGGTACCCGGAGCGCTCGAGCGCTTCGATCAGCGTCGGGTCGACCAGGCCGCCCGTCGACTCCGCCGCCCACCGGCCGGCACCGACCGCGGCGCGCAGCAGCGGCGACGCCGGGACCTCGCGGGCCGGCGATGCGTTCAGCGCGCACAGCTCGGAGTCCGGGCTGAAGCGCGACAGCCGCGCCGCGAACTCCTCGATGAATGCGCGCTGGGCACGGGCGGCGCCGGCGGAGCCGACCAGCAGCCGTATGTCGGTGCCCATGCAGCGGAACGTCCCGTCGTGCTCGTCCATGTGAGCACGATCGGCGCCGGCGGCCCAGCCGCCGGACAACCCGCGGTAAAGCTTCGGCTAAGCGCCTAGAGCGGCATGCGGCCCGCGGGCAGCGGCCGCTCGCCCGACGCGGTGCGCTCGGCGTCGCGCTCGATCTCGTCGGGCTTCAGCCAGCTGGCCTCGGGCGGCGTGTCGCGCAGGTACCACTCGGCGTCGAGCGCCGCCTGGCAGCCCGAGCCCGCGGCCGTCACGGCCTGGCGGTAGGTGTGGTCGACCAGGTCGCCGGCCGCGAACACGCCCGGCACGCCCGTGCGCGTCGACTTGCCCTCGGTGATCACGTAGCCGTTCTCGTCGATCTTGACCTGCCCCTCGACGATCTGCGGAGTTCGGGATGTGGCCGATCGCGATGAACGTGCCGTCGACGGTCAGCTCGCGCGTCGAGCCGTCCTCGGAGTTCTTCAGCTCGATCTTCTCGAGCGACCCCATCGGGTTGCCGTTCTGCGTCCGCGTGGAACTCGACCGGCGCGTACGGGGTGACGAACTCGATGTTCTCGATCTCGCGGGCGCGCTGCTGCATGATCTGCGACGCGCGGAACTCGTCGCGGCGGTGGATCAGCTCGACCGTCGACCCGAACTTGGTCAGGAAGATCGCCTCCTCGAAAGCGGAGTCGCCGCCGCCCACGACCGCGATCTTCTTCTCGCGGAAGAACGCGGCGTCGCAGGTCGCGCAGTAGGAGACGCCGCGGGAGGCCAGCTCCTCCTCGCCGGGGATTCCGAGCTTGCGGTGGTTCGCGCCCATCGCGAGGATCACCGCGCGCGCCTTGTGCTCCTCGTCGCCGACCCAGACGCGGTGCGGCTCGGCGCCGTCGGTGGACAGCTCGACGCGGGTCGCGTCCTCGGAGACGAAGCGGGTGCCGAAGCGCTCGGCCTGGTCGCGGAACTGCTGCATCATCTCCGGGCCCATGATCGCCCTCGGGGAAGCCGGGGTAGTTCTCGACGTCGGTGGTCTGCTGGAGCAGGCCGCCCCAGAGGAACCCCTCGATGCTCAGCGGCTCGAGATCCGCACGCGCGGCGTACAGCGCGGCCGTGTAGCCCGCGGGCCCGCCGCCGATGATGATCACGTTCTCGATTCGCTCTTCAGTCACGCTCGAACCTCACCAGGTGTCGCCTTTACTTCACTTTTTATAGTATCAGCGGCCGCCCGCTCGTCCTCCCAGCGATGGGCCAGCGGGAGCAGCCTCAGGTAGGCCGCGACGCCCAGCGGGATCGGCAGCCAGAAGCCGATCAGGCGGAACACCAGCACCGCCGGGAAGACCGCGTCCGCGTCCAGCCCGAAGACGACGAACGCTCCGATCAGGCCGGCGTCCACCGTACCCACGCCGGCGGCCGGCGAGGGCGCCAGGTTGGCGACCATGCCGACGAAGAAGCCCTGGATCGAGCACGCCGAGCGGCACCTCGACGCCGAACGCCTTGAACGCGGCCCACAGGGTCATGATGTTGCCGGCCCAGAAGCCGATCGCCGCGGCATATGCCTCCGGGCCGAGCGATGGGTTGCGCACGTGGTCGATCGCCGTGCGCACGCCCTGGGCCAGCGTCTGCGGGGAGCGCGGCCAGCCTCCGCGCGATCTTCGCCGTCCGCGGATGTCCCCCGAGGCTCCGCACCCGCCGCTCGATGTCCCCGGGCAGCAGCGCGGTCAGCCCCAGCAGCAGGATCACCCCGCCCGCGATCGCCGCGGGGACGATCGTCACCGACAGGTGGTCGTCCCCGGGCAGCACCTGGGCCGCCAGCAGCACCCCGAAGACCACGATCGCCAGCAGGTAGACCGAGTAGAGGATGGCCAGGAAGGCGACCTCGCGGCACACCGCGCGACGGCGTTCCATCCCGGCCTTCCGCAGCGCCCAGTAGGTCAGCGCGACGCCACCCGCGCCCGCCGCGGAGAACAGCGCGGAGGCGGCCAGCGCCGACAGCGTGATCAGCCCCGACGCCGGCATCGTCAGGCGCTCGCGGATCTCGTCGGGCCCGCGCTTGCCGAACACGCTCCGCACCAGCACCGCGTACGAGTAGTAGGTCAGGACCGGCATGCAGAACGCCATGACGATCCAGTACCAGGTGGCCTCGTCGAAGCGGTCGAACGTCCCCTCCAGGCCCACGACCTTGGGGAACACGACGTAGATCGCCACGATCATCAGCGCGACCGCGGCGAACAGCGACAGCACGCGCCGCCGGCTGCGCAGCATCTCGCTGCCGCGCTGGGTCGGGTCGACCGTGTCCTGGTCGTCGATCTGCTCGGCGGCGTCCGGGACCGCGAGGTCCGGATCGAGGTCCCCGGGACCGCCGGCCCGCGTCACCGGACCCGGCGGCTCCAGCTGCTGGAAGGCGAGCTGCGCCCGCCGCAGGTGCGGCCAGGCCGCGGGACCGACCGTGCGCACCCCGTAGGCCAGGCCGAAGCCCGCGATCAGGTCGCACACGTAGTGCTCACCCAGGTAGACGAGCCCGAAGCCGAGCGTGAGCGCGTACGCCCACCCCACCGCGCCATGCCGCGGCCCAACGTCCGACAGGACGAAGGCAGCCATGACCGAAGTGCCGAAGTGGAGCGAAGGCATAGCGGCGAAGGGATTGCCCGCCAGTGCATCGTAGAGCCGCTTCCACGCACCGCCTCCAGAACTTCTCCCCGGCCTCGGTCATGATCCGGCGGACGTGGGGCATCTTCCCCACCGATCCTGCCCACCACGGCGGTGCGGTCGGGACCAGCCAGTAGACGACGCAGCCCAGGTCGAACGTCGCGGCCATCATCACCGCGCTCTGCACGAACACGTCGTGGTGGCGCAGCAGGATGAACGCCATCGTGCCGTGGGGCACCAGGAACCACGACCAGTGGACGGCGGACAGGAACGTGTCGTGCGGGCGGACGACGCCGGCCCGGCCGAGCGTCCGCTGGAGCCGGATCGTCGGCGTCTCCCCCAGGCCGATGACGCGGTCGACCCGGATCGGGTAGTCGGCCCGGAGCCGGCGCATGAGCTGCTCGGGATCGTCGTTCGGCATCTCGTACGAGGCGACGTAGGCCCACATCTGGAGGGCATAGATGCCCGCGTCGCGCGCGCGCGTGCGCGGCTGCGAGATCGCCAGCGCGAACGGGGCCTGCCACGCCAGGGCCGCGGTGACGGGACGCGGCATCTTCAACGGCCTGCGGAGCACCGGGGCGAGCACGCCGACGGCCACCGCGCCCAGCGCGGCGCGGCGTAGGGCGCTCCCTTTTCGCCGTCTCAAAGCGGGGGGAGCTTACCCCGCCGGCCGGACCAGAACGGGGCTCAGGCCGGCGCGCCCGCGGCCCGCGCCTCGTCGGCCGTGGCGATCGGTCCGGGCATGAGCTCCTCGGCCGGCGGGCACTCCAGCCCGAGCACCTGCATGCGCCGCGCGAGCTTGCGGTAGGCGAAGCCGTACAGCGCCCGGGAGTCGTAGCCGTAGGTCACGAACTCCCGCGGCGACTGCGCGTAGGGCGGCACGAACACGTGGGCCGCCCGTGGCACGAGCTCGGCGACGCGTGTTCTCGACCACCCGGCCGAGGGCCGGGTCGTGGGCGATCGCGTCGCGCAGGAAGCGCACCCCGAAGGCGATGTGGCGATGCTCGTCGCGCTCCACCAGCCCGAACCCCTTCTGGAAGCCCGGGTACATCCCGTGCTGCTCGAGGTACTGGAGGATGAAGCGCTGGCCGGTCATCGCCAGCACGCCCTCGATGATCAGGTGGTAGGTCGTGATGCCCTCCACGAACAGCGCGAGGTCGTCGGGCCGGGCCTGGATGCGGCGCGCCACGTCGCGCAGGCCGTCGTCGAACACGTCGGTCCACGGGGTCAGCATCCGCTCGCCCATCTCGTGCATCCGGCCGCGCATGTCCTCGGCCGACAGGGCCAGCACCTCGCCGGTGAAGCGATCGAAGAACGCGGTGTGGCGCGCCTCGTCGACGAGCTGGGTGGCCAGGAAGATCTCCACCTCCCCCGACGGCGCGGCGCCGAGGAACGGGGCCAGGTCGGCGGTCACGCGCTCCTCGCCGATCGCGAACGACCCGAGCGACCAGATCAGGTCCTCCTGCGCGTCGCTCGGCGTGGCCACCCAGTGCTCCCTGTCGACGGAGAAGTCGAGCTCGTGCGCCTTCCAGTTCTGGCGCTCCCAGAGCGCGTACAGCTCGCCGTAGCCGAGCAGCTCGCCCTGGCCGATCGCGGACTCCGGGTGGGACCCCCACGTGCCGACCCGGTTGGCCTGCACCATGCGCTGGCGCTCCTCGCGCTCGAGCTCGCCGTCGTCGCGGCCCTGCGAGCGATCGATCCAGCGGCCCAGCAGCGTCATCCCGTGCAGGTCGCCGCGCACGGCCACGAGCTGGTTGCGCATCGCCAGGTTGGGCGACAGCTCCTCGGCGACCATGCGCCGGTAGACCTCGGCGGTCACGCTGACGTCGGTGTCGACGCGGCCCGGCCGCTCCGTGGTCACGACAAGCGGCGCGCCGTCACCGACGTGCACGTACCAGGAGCCGCCCGGGTGGACGTGGTAGCCGACGATGAACGTGTGCCCGCGCGTCCACGCGGGATCGATCAGGTACGGCAGCGAGCGGTAGATCGCATCGGCGTCGATCTCCGCGCCGAACCGCAGCGCCTCGGCGATCGTGACGTCGGTGGCCTCGGAGAGCACGCGCAGGTTCGCGGCCTTGCGCCGGCTGCCGCGGATGCGCATGCGACCCGTCAGCAGCAGCTTCAGCCCCGAGCCGCCGGCGACGAGCTCCGCCAGCCCGTTCGCGTCGGTGGACAGCTTGAAGTCGACCGGATCGGTCTGTCCGTTGAGCGGCTCGATCCGCGCCCCGTCGCCGTTCGGCCCCACCGTCGTCCGCCAGGCGCCGAGGTCGCGGACGATCAGGTCGTAGGCGAGCGGCCCGGGCAGCCGCTGCACCGCGGCGGGCATCGTCATCAGGATCAGCCGCGCGGCCAGCCGCGGCTCCTCGCGGGCCATCCGCTCGAGCGCTGCCTGTGTGCGGTCCGTGGCCACCGTTACACCGCCTTGTCCAGGATACGGACGTCGACGGGCGCCTTTCGCGCGAACTCGTTCGCGTCGGCGCGTGTGCCCATGTGCTCGCCCCAGTGCATCGGTACTGCCACTTTCGGCGCGATCCGGCGCGCGGCTTCGGCCGCCTCCCCCGCGGTCATCACATATACCCCCGAGACGGGCAGCAGAGCGACCTCGACGCCGTGGACCTCGTCCATCTCCGGGATCACGTCGGTGTCCCCGGCGTGGTAGAGCCGCTCGCCCCGTATCCGCAGGTCGAACCCCACGCCGCCGGCCGCGCGCGGGTGGAAGGGCTCGCCGTCCTTGTTGCGCTTCGACGTGTTGTAGGCGGCGACCGCGCGCACGTCGATGCCGCGCACCGACTCCGGCTCGACGATCTGGCCGGGAGCGATCGACACGACCTGGCCCGCCACCCGCTCGGCCACCGTCGGCGGGGCGATCAGCCAGGTGGCGTCCGTGGTCAGGCGCTCGACGTCCTGCGGCGAGAAGTGGTCGTAGTGATCGTGGGTCACCAGGATCACGTCCGCCGCGGGCGCGCTCTCGGGCACGCGGTAGGGGTCGATGTAGACGTTCGCCCGCCCGGCGCGGACGAGGAAGCCCGAGTGGCCCAGCCAGGTGACCGACTCGATCAGCATCGGTAGGGGATTATGTGGCCCATGAGCTACGAGACCGTGAAGTGGGAGCAGGAGGGCGGCGTCGGCCGGATCACGCTCGACCGCCCGGAGACGCTGAACGCGTGGACCGGCGAGTTCGGCCGTGAGATGAAGGAGGTCGTGGAGGAGCGGGCCGCCGACCCCACGGTCCGCGCCGTGCTCGTCACGGGTGCCGGGCGCGGCTTCTCGTCGGGCGCCGACCTGAAGGCGGGCTTCGACCCGCACCCGGACGACAACATGCCCGACGTCCGCAAGGAGCTGCTCGAGCTCTACCACCCGGTGATCGTCGGCCTGCGCAGGCTGCCGAAGCCGGTCGTCGCCGCGGTCAACGGCCCGGCGGTCGGCATCGGCTGCTCGCTGGCGCTGTGCTGCGACATCGTGCTGGCCTCCGACGCGGCGTACTTCGGCCTGGCGTTCGTGAACATCGGGCTGATGCCGGACGGCGGATCGACGCTGTTCGTCCCCGCCACGGTCGGCAAGGCACGCGCGTTCCAGATGGCGCTGCTGGGCGAGCGCGTCTCGGCGCGAGCAGGCGCTCGACTGGGGGCTCGTCAACAAGGTCGTGCCCCACGACGAGCTGCTGCCGACGGCCGAGGAGATGGTCGAGCGCTTCGCCGCGGGCCCCACGCGCGCGTACGCGTCGGCCAAGCGGGCGCTCAACCAGTCGATCTACCCGAACATGGACCGGCAGCTGGACCTGGAGGCGGAGCTGCAGCACGAGTTGGCGCGCACGCCCGATTTCATGGAGGGCGTGGGCGCGTTCGTGGAGAAGCGCACGCCGGCTTTCACGGGTGCGTGAGGCGCACCGTCGGCGGTTGGCCGTACTCCTCCTGGATACAATGCCCGCCGCCTTGAGAGCCTCCCCTCTTCGCATGCCCGTTCGCGCGTTCGCCCTTACCCTTTTCGGGGCAGCGGTGCTCATATTGGTGACGGCCCCCGGGGCCTTCGCCGACGTGCTGACGCCGGAGTCCGGCGGCGGGTCGAAGAACGCGGAGTCGATCGACACGCTCTACAAGATCGCGCTCTTCCTGGGCTTCCTGATCTTCCTGCTGGTCGAGGGCGTGCTGATCTGGGTGCTGGTCAAGCACCGCTTCCGCCGTGGCGGCCCGCCCCCCGCGCAGATCCGCGGCAACACCACGCTCGAGGTCTCGTGGACGATCGGCGCGGCCGTGCTCCTGGTGGTCCTCTCCGTGGTCACGTTCTTCTACCTCGGCGACATCAAGAACCCGCCCGCTTCGAGTCCCGGCGGCCTGAACGCCGCACGGGCTTCGCAGTACGCGACGATCGACCAGCCCGATCCGCCCGGCCCCGCCCAGGACCACCTCGAGGTCGAGGTCAACGGCCAGCAGTACCTGTGGCGCTACCGCTACCCGAACGGCTCGTTCTCCTACTACGACATGGTCGTGCCGTACGACACGACCGTCGTCCTGAAGATCACGTCCTCGGACGTCATCCACTCGTGGTGGATCCCGAAGCTCGGCGGCAAGGCCGACGCGGTCCCGCCGGTCTCCAAGTACACGAACCAGACCTGGTTCAAGGTCACCAAGAAGGGCGACTCGAAGTACAAGAGCTACACGGGCGCGGCGATCTTCAAGGGCGCCTGCACCGAGCTCTGCGGCGAGAACCACGCCGACATGCGCGCGCGGGTCATCGCCCTGCCGGTCGATCAGTACCAGCGCTGGGTGGACGAGCAGAAGCGCCTGATCGGCGAATCGCAGGCCGCGCTGACCAAGCAGCGCGAGGCCCGGGGAACCCGCGAGTAAGACGGAAGGAACCAGCAGAACCGTGTCGACATCCGAGTACGCAACCGACCGCGGCCTGGCCACCGCTCCCCGCGAGAAGGTGGCGGCGCGGCCCGAGATCGTGCTCCCGCACGGCGTTACGGAGAAGCCGCGCGGCTGGCTCGGGTGGCTGACCACAACCGATCACAAGAAGATCGGCCTGCTCTACATCCTCTCGACGTTCGTGTTCTTCATCATCGGCGGAGTCGAGGCGCTGATGATGCGCTCGCAGCTCGCGGTGCCCGACAACACCCTGATCGAGCCGCGCACCTACAACGCGCTCGTGACCATGCACGGCACGACGATGGTCTTCCTGTTCATCGTCCCGGTGCTGGCCGGCTTCGCCAACTACTTCGTCCCGCTGATGATCGGCGCGCGCGACATGGCGTTCCCGCGCCTGAACGCGCTGTCGTTCTGGTTCTTCCTGGCCGGCGGCTTCGCGTTCTACGCGTCGGTCTTCTTCGACCCGCCGGCGGTCGGCTGGACCTTCTACGCGCCGCTGTCGGAGGACGCGTTCTCACCCGGGTCGGGCGTCGACTCCTGGATCTTCCTCGTCCACCTGACCGGCCTGTCGTCGATCGTCGGCGCGATCAACTTCGTCGCGACGATCCACAACATGCGCGCGAAGGGCATGGGCTGGGGCCGCATGCCGCTGTTCGTGTGGACCGTCCTGATCTACTCGTACCTGATCATCCTGGCCCTGCCGGCGATCGCCGCCGCGGCCACGATGCTGCTGACCGACCGCCACTTCGGCACCGGGTTCTTCGACCCGACCGCGGGCGGCGACCCGATGCTCTGGCAGCACCTGTTCTGGTTCTTCGGCCACCCCGAGGTCTACATCATGGTGCTGCCGGCCTTCGGGATGATCTCGGAGATCCTGCCGGTGTTCGCGCGCAAGCCGATCTTCGGCTACAAGGCGATCGCCGCGTCGACCGCGGGCATCGCGTTCCTGTCGATGCTCGTGTGGGCGCACCACATGTTCACGACGCCGACCGGGACCGTCGTGCTCGCGTTCTTCATGCTGTCGTCGTTCGCGATCGCGGTGCCGACCGGCATCAAGATCTTCAACTGGCTGGCGACGCTGTGGCGCGGCACGCTGCTGATGAAGACGCCGCTCTACTTCGGCATCGGCTTCCTGGCCACGTTCGTGATCGGCGGCATCTCGGGCGTGATCCTGGCGATCTTCCCCGTCGACTGGCAGCTCCACGACACCTACTTCGTCGTCGCGCACTTCCACTACGTGCTGTTCGGCGGCTCGGTGTTCGGGATCTTCGCGGGGCTCTACTACTGGTTCCCGAAGATGACCGGCCGGATGATGAGCGAGGGCCTCGGCAAGGTGTCGTTCTGGCTCATGTTCATCGGCTTCAACGTCACGTTCCTGATCCAGCACTCCGCGGGCCTGTCGGGCATGCCGCGCCGCGTGTACGACTACCCCGAGAGCGCCGGCTGGTCGGGCTACAACCTGACCTCGACGATCGGCTCCTACATCCTGGGCATCGGCGTGGTGCTGACCTGCATCAACGCGGTGTGGGCGGTCAAGCGCGGGCGCGTGGCGGGCAACGACCCGTGGAAGGGCAACACGCTCGAGTGGTTCGTGCAGTCGCCGCCGCCGGAGAACAACTTCGACGTCGTTCCGCGGGTGCGCTCCGTCGAGCCGATGAAGGACATCCGGCGTGAGGCCCAGCGGAACTCGGAGCCGGCCGGTTCGGTCGCGCAGCCGGTAGCGTCGGGCACATGACGACGCCCTCGCAGGGCTTCCGTCGCCTGGCTCTAGCGACGGTCGTCGCCACCTTCCTGCTCGTCATCCTCGGCGGGTTGGTGCGCGTGTCCGACTCCGGCCTGGGCTGCGGCCCGGGTGGGTCCGGCTTCCACGGCTGGCCGCTCTGCCAGGGCGACGTGGTGCCCGGCGCCGACCTGAACACCGTCGTCGAGTACTCGCACCGCACGGTCGCCTCGCTGGTCGGGCTGCTCACGCTGTCGCTGTTCGTGCTGGCCCTGCGCCGCTACCGCGACCACCGCGGGATCGTGCGCGCCTCCGGCCTCGCGTTCGGAGGGGTGGTGGCCGAGGGGCTGCTGGGCGCGCTGACCGTCGAGAAGAACCTCGAGGAGGAGCTGGTCGCCGCCCACCTGGGCCTGGCCATGCTGATCCTGGGCCTGGCGATGTGGATCTGGCGCACCTCGCGCGCGGAGAAGCCGTCCGAGGAGGGCTTCGGCCTGCGCCGGCTGGCGATCACCACCCAGGTGTTCGTGTGGATGACGGTCGTGGCCGGCGGCTACATGGCCGGCACCCAGCACTACGGGCGGCCCGACTACCAGCTCGGCGACGGCGCCCACCACGCCTGCGGCCGCGAGTTCCCCACCTGCAACGGCGGCTTCCTGCCGTTCGGGGACGCCCGGCTGGTCGACATCCACCTGACCCACCGCGTGTTCATGTACATCACGTGCGTGCTCGTCGTGTGGCTGGCGGTCGCGGCGCTGCGCCGCGGAGCGGCCGCGCTGTCGCGGACCGCGTGGGCGCTGCTCGGGATCCTCGCCGTCCAGGTGCTGGTCGGCGCGCTGAACGTCTGGCTCGAGGAGTATGAGGCGATGATCGTGCTCCACCTGGGCCTCGGCACGCTGCTCTGGATGGCCTCGACCTGGATGACCTTCCAGGTCTACCCCGCGCGCGCCGCCGCGTCCGAGCCCGCGTCGCACCGGGAGCTGGTGACGGCCTGATGGAAGCCGGCGTCCGCTACGCGCCGCGCACGGCGACCGCCACTCTGGCGCGCCCGCGCACGCGCGTGCGCACGGTGGTCTCGGACTACTTCGAGATGACCAAGCCGAAGGTGCAGACGCTCCTTCTGCTCACGACGATCACCACGATGTACGTGGCGGGCCACCCGTCGCCGGCGCTCGTCTTCCTGACCTGTCTGGGCGGTGCCCTGTCGGCGGGCGGCGCGGGCGCGGTCAACCACTCCTTCGACCGCGACATCGACCGCGTGATGACGCGCACGGCCGACCGGCCGGTGGCCTCGGGGCGCGTGTCGCCGGGCGCGGCGATGGCCTACGGCATCGTCCTCTGCGTCGCTTCGTTTGCGCTGCTGTCGCTGACCGTGAACGTCCCCGCGGCACTGCTGGCGCTCTCGGGCTTCCTGGGCTACGTGTTCGTCTACACGATCTGGCTGAAGCGCACGACCCCGCAGAACATCGTCATCGGCGGCGCGGCGGGCGCCGTGCCGCCGCTGGTCGGCTGGGCAGCGGTCACCGGCGGCGTCGAGCTGGACGCGCTGCTCCTGTTCGCGATCGTCTTCTTCTGGACCCCACCTCACTTCTGGGCGCTGTCGCTCCTGATGAAGGACGAGTACGCGCGTGCAGGCGTGCCGATGCTGCCCGTGGTGCGCGGCGAGGCCGCGACGCGGCGGTCGATCCTGGTCTACACGCTGGTGCTCGTGGCCGTGACGCTGGCGCCGGTGGCGACCGGCCTGTTCGGCGTGTTCTACGCGGTCGCGGCGGCCCTGCTGGGCGGCGCGTTCGTGGTGATGTCGGCCCGGCTGCTGCGAGCGGTCGAGCGCCGGCCCGCGCTGCGGAGCTACCTCTTCTCGCTCGCCTACCTCGCGCTGCTGTTCGCCGCGATGGTCGTCGACGCGCGCGTCTTCTAGGCGGCTCGCCGTCGCCTCCGAGCGGCCCGGCATAGCCGAGACCCTCGGCGGCCCCCTGGGCATAGCCGAGACCTCGCTGCCGGCCGTCGCGTTCGTCGTCGCCTACACGATCTCCGGGTCGGACGTCACCCTCTCCGCCGCGGTGGCCGTCGTGCTGGCGCTGGGCTTCGCGATCGCCCGGCTCGTGCGCCGGGAGTCGCCCCGCAACGTGGTGTCGAGCCTGGCCGGTGTCGGCTTCGCCGCGTTCATCGCCACCCGCAGCGGCAAGGCGGAGGACTTCTTCCTGCCCGGGCTGCTGGCGAACGCGGCGTACGCGTCGGCGTTCCTGATCTCGATCGCCGCCGGCTGGCCGCTCGTGGGCGTGATCGTGGGCGCGGTGACCGGCGAGGGCAACACCTGGCGCGGCGACGCCGCGCGGACGCGCGTGTTCGTGTGGGCGACCTGGGTGTGGGTCGTGCTGTTCGGGCTGCGGCTGCTCGTGCAGCTGCCGCTCTACCTGGCGGGCGACGTCGTGGCGCTCGGGGTGGCCCGGACCGCGATGGGCCTGCCGCTGTTCGCGCTGGGGCTGTGGATCACGTGGCGGCTGGTCCACCGACCAGACGCTCATACGCAGCCGGATCGGTGACGCCCTCGGTCAGCAGGACCAGCACCGTCGCGCCGGGGTCGTGCTCGATCCGCGCGGCCGCGCCCGCGGTGCCGCCGGAGACCTCGCCCGCGCGGACCCCGAGCCCCGCCAGCGCGCGCATCCCGTCGATCGCCACCTGATCGTCGACGGCGCAGAACGCGTCGAAGCCCGCGCTGACGTCGGGCCAGGCCACGAGCGACGGCAGGCCCGCGTTCAGGCCGGCCATGATCGACGTGTGCGGGCCGGGCACCTCGGTGATCCGCCCCGCCCTGACCGACTCCAGCAGGCAGGCGGCGCCCTCGGGCTCGACGCCGACGAGCCGGGTGCCCGTGGGCGCGTAGTGGCGGGCCGCGGCCGCGGCCAGGGAGCCCACGCCGATCGGGATCAGCGCGACGTCGACGGGCTCGTCGATCTCGTGGAAGATCGTCGCGTAGCCGTCGATCACGTGGAGCGGCACCTCCTCGTAGCCGGGCCAGGAGGTGTCCGACAGGACGATGTGGGTGTCGTCGGCCATCTGCGCGGACAGACGGACCGCGTCGTCGTAGGAGCCGTCCACGACCTCGACGGCCGCGCCCTCGCCGGCGATCGCGTCGATGCGGGCCTGGACGGTGCCGCGGGGCACGAGGATCGTGGCGCCCGTCCCCGCCAGCCGGGCCACGCGCGCGACGGCGCGGCCGTGGTTGCCGTCGGTCGCCGCGATCAGCGTGATGCGCGGGTCGTACGGCGGGTCGCCGAGCAGCTGCCGCGCCGCCCACGAGGCGCCCAGGAACTTGAACGCCGGCAGGCCGAAGCGCTCCTCCTCGAACTTCAGCAGCACGCGGGCCACTCCCCAGACGGCGGCCAGCTCGGGCGCGTCGATCAGGCGGGTGGGCTCGTAGCCGGGCAGCGAGCGGTGGTAGCCGACCGGGCCGGCCGGGTCGGTCTCGGGAGCGACGCGGGCCCGGTCGCGCAGCGGGTTCTCGATCAGCTCGATCACGGCGGCGGCGATCGTACGCGCGATCCGCGACCATTGGGGGGATGGAGCCCTCCTCCGACCCCGTGCGGATCGACAAGTGGCTGTGGGCCGCGCGCCTGTACAAGACCCGGGGCCTGGCCACGGAGGCGGTGACCGGCGGGCGCGTGCAGGTCAACGGGACCCGGGTCAAGCCGTCGAAGGACGTGCGTCCAGGCGACGAGGTCGAGGTGACGTTCGCCCAGGGGCGACGGCTGACCGCCGTGGTCGCCGCGACGGCGGAGAAGCGCGGTCCGGCCGCCCTGGCGCAGGCCCTGTACGACGAGACTCCCGAGTCGGCGGCCGCGCGCGAGGCGCACGCGACCGAGCGCCGCCTGGCGGTGCCGCCCGCGCCTGTGCGCGGCGAGGGTCGCCCGACCAAGCGCGACCGCCGGCGGCTCGACGCCATGCGCGAGGGCGCGCGGCGCGGAGGGCGATCCCGGTGAGCGTCGACATCGACACGCCGTCGGGACCGGCCCGCGCGCACGTGCAGCCCGCCCCGTCGCCGATCGGAGCGCTCGTGCTGGGTCACGGGGCGGGGGGATCGGTGTCGGCCCCGGACCTCATGGTCGCCACCCGCGCCGCCCTCGAGGCCGACCTGTCCGTCGCCCTGGTCGAGCAGCCTTACCTGGTGGCCGGCAAGAAGTCCGCCCCTGCCCCGTCGCGCCTCGACCCCGCCTGGCTGGCCGTGATCGAGCACCTGGTCGGGGGCGAGCTCGCCGGCCTCCCGCTGATCGTGGGCGGGCGCTCGTCCGGAGCGCGGGTCGCCTGCCGCACCGCGGCCGACGCGGACGCCGCCGGCGTGCTGTGCCTGGCGTTCCCGCTGCTCTCGCCCCAGCGCGAGGGGCCGCCGAAGTCGCGGCAGGACGAGCTCGACGGCGTCGAGGTGCCCGTGCTGGTCGTGCAGGGTCAGAACGACCGCTTCGGCGTGCCCGAGCCGGCATCGAACCGCCAGGTCGTGGTGATCGCCGGCGACCACGGGCTCAAGAAGGACCTGCCCGGCGTCGCGGACGCGGTGCGGGACTGGCTGCCGGGCGTCGTCGACGCCGCCCGGGCTCGCTAGGCGGCCGCGCGCTCCTGCGGCCGCAGGTCGAACGCCGCGGCGACGTGCTCGAGCCCGCGGATGCGCTCGGCGGGGTCGGGCATGTTCGAGGTGATCATCAGCTCGTCGGTCCTCGTCCGCTCGATCAGGTCGAGCAGCTCGGAGTGGACCAGGCCCGGTCCGCCCGCGATCTGCCGGCTCGCGACCTCGTCGACCACGGTCAGCTCCTCCGGGGACAGGCGGGGCAGCAGCGCCTCGGCCTCCTCGACGGTGGGGATCGGCATCGGCCGGCCCTGCCGCAGCCGCAGCATCGAGACTCCCGCGGTGGCGGCCAGGCGGCGGGCGCGGGTGTCGTCGTCGGCCGCGATCACCGCGGCGGCCACGATCACGCGCGGCCGCTCGAGCAGCTCGGAGGGCTGGAACAGGCTGCGGTAGATCTCGAGCGCCGGCTCGGTGAACTGCGGGTGGAAGTGGTGGGCGAACACGAACGGCAGCCCGAGCGCCGCGGCGATCCGCGCGCCCCCGTCGGTCGAGCCGAGCATCCAGATCTCCGGCACCGTGTGCTGCCCGGAGACGGCGCGCATGCCGCCGTAGCCGTCGGCCAGGAAGCCGCGCAGCTCGGCGAGCTGCTTCTCGAACTCGTGCGGTGACGTGCTGCGCAGCGCGAGCGCCGTGCGCATGTCGGTGCCGGGCGCGCGGCCCAGCCCCAGGTCGATCCGGTTCGGGTGGAGCGCCTCGAGCATGCCGAAGCGCTCGGCGACGGCCAGCGGCGCGTGGTTCGGCAGCATCACGCCGCCCGAGCCGACCCGGATGCGCTCCGTGTTGGCGGCCAGGTGCGCGATCAGGACCTCGGGCGCGGTCGACGCGACCGAGGGGATGTTGTGGTGCTCGGCGACCCAGAAGCGGCGGTAGCCGAGCTCGTCGGCGCGACGGGCCAGCTTGGTGCTGCCGGCCAGCGCCTGGGCGGCGTTCTGGCCGGAGCCGATCGGCGAGAGGTCGAGTACGGAGAGGGGGACGCTCACCCCCTCGACGCTACTCAGACTGTCACGCCGCGCGCTTCCAGCCAGTTCTGGATGGCGGTCGGCGGGTGCCCCTTCCACTCCGCGCGGGCGGTCAGGCGCAGGACGTCCTCGGGGTCGTCGTCGATCTGGTCGCGGCGGTGGGCCAGGTACAGGATCAGGGCCCCGGTCATCGCGACCGCGGGGTTGTCGCCGTCGTCCTCCAGTCCCTCCTGGGCGAACGCCAGGCGCTCCTCCAGGTTCTGGACCGTGGTGATCGGCCGGTCGTCGTCCTCGAGTTGCGTGTAGAGGTGGACGACGTCGTCGTCACCTCCCTGCGGGTCGACGATCTCGGTCGCCCGGCGGGCTATCTCGGACAGGGTTATGGGATCCGGTTCAGTAGGCATCGCAAGGGGTCTTCCCGCGTCGCGGACGCGCGAATCATGAGCCGCCGGTCAGGGCAGCAGGCCCCGGAGGAGGCCCGTGGCCGAGCGCGGGTCGACGCCGTGCTCGCGCTGGTAGTCGCGGGCCTCGTCCGGGTCGGCGATGGCCAGGGCCAGCTCCTCGCGCGACGACCCGAACTTGCATGCGGCGCGGTCGAGCGCGGTCAGCCCGGCGTCCTGGAGGAAGCCGGTGATGCCGCCTGTGCCCGGCAGGTCCCGGTCCTGGCAGGGGTCCCTGATCTCGCCGCGCGCGGGCGCCGCGGATGGCGCGACCAGGGCCTGGAGCAGCGGCAGCGCGACCGCGGCCGCCAGGGCGATCGCGGCCACCTGCGGGAGTGCCCGCGGGCGGCGCTCGGTGACGAGCGGCGCGGCCAGGACGGCGGCGGCGATCAGGGCCAGCGCGCCGGTGATGAGGAACGCGGGCCGGAAGGCGTCGGCGACCGCTCGGACCAGCGTGCCGTCCAGGTGGTCGGCCATGTCGTCGAAGGCCTGCCGCTCGTCGTCGCCGCCTCCGACGCTGCCCCGTGTGTCGTCCAGGGCCTTGTCGAGGCTGCCGCGCGGGTCCTCGGGGTCGAGCGGCCCGGTGATCGGGCCGACCAGGTCGAGCTTGGTCCGCGGGTCGAGCCGGGCGTCGAGGACGACGGCGGCACTGCGCTCGCGCGCGTCGTCCACGGCGCGCTCGAGCGCGGCGGCGGTCACCGGGGCGAGCACCAGCAGGGCGATGGTGATCCCCCAGTGGCGGACAGCGAGCAGGCGGGCGGCCTCGGCCGCCGTTCGCTCGGGGAGCAGGCCGCCCGCCAGCGCCGGCAGGGCCAGGCCCATCCCCGCGCCGGCCAGCACCTGCGGAACGACGATCCAGACCACCGAGGCCGCCGGGACCGTCGCGAGCGTGAGGATTCCGGTGCCGACCAGCACGCTGCCCGTCGCCGCCCTGACCCGCTGGTCGCCGCCGGGGATGCGATCGCCCGCGAAGGCGGCCAGCGGCAGGATGCTGACCGCGGCCGCCGCGGCGAGCGGCTCGATCGACCAGCCCGACACGAGCATCAGCACCAGCAGGAACAGGACGCCGGTGAGCGCCGCCGACACCAGGGCCAGCGCGATCGCGGGACCGGCGGCCAGGCGGCCGGGCGCGCGGTCGTGGTCGGCGTCGCGGGCCGTCGTCCGCGCGGCGGCGATGGCCGCGACGGCGGCGATCGGGGCCTGGGCCAGGAAGATCGCCCGCCAGTCGAAGACCTGGGTGATCGCGCCGCCGAGCGCGGGCCCGACCGCGATGCCGAACACGGAGGCGGCCGTCCACAGGCGCGAGGGCTCGTCGCGGCCGGCCCCGATCGCGGCGAACCCGGCGACCAGCGCGGCGGCGGCGCCCGCGGCCTGGAACGCGCGCGCGATCAGCAGTGGGGTCAGCGCGTCCGCCAGCCCGCAGCCGATGCCGGCCACCGCGAACAGGGCGAACCCCGCGGCGCCCAGCACGGCGGTCCCCGTCCGGCGCCGGAGCGCCTCCGCGAGCGGCAGCGTCGCCGCCAGGACGAGCGTGTAGACGCCGATGACGGCCGCGACGCCGTCGACTGTGGTGTCGAGCTCGTCCAGCAGCGCCGGCAGCGCGAGCGTCACCACCGATGCGTCCGCCAGCGCGAGCGCGACGCCCACGGCCAGCAGGCCGCGGGACGGGTGCTGTCGCGCGGACGCGAGCGAGGGCGCAGCCATGCCTAAAGACTGACGACCCCGGCGGCGCTGCCGCCCGCAGGCGTCAGTCGCGGGGGTTGCGCACGCGGCGGGCGATGTCCGCCAGGCGTCGCTGCGCCGAGCCGGCCGCCTCGCGGGCTGCCTGGGCGGCGGTCTCGCCCGCCGGCTTCACGGCGCCCACGATGCCGCCCGTGCGGCGGCGAACGACCGTCTTGTCCCGGTCGTCCGAAGGGGTGGCGCCGCCCGAAGGGGTGGCGCCGGCGGCCGCGCTGGCCGCCGCCGAAGCGGCGGGGGGACCCGGCGCGGCCGCCGGAACGCCTGGCGATGGTGAGGCGGCCGCCGTATCGAGGGATGAGGCAGCGGCCGCCGCCGTGTCGCCGGGTGGGGCTTGAGTGGCCGAGTTGTACTCGGCCGAGGGGTCGGAAGTCTGGGGTTCGGGCTCGGGCAGGGTGGGCGCCGGCTCGGTCACGGTGGGCGCCGGCTCGGAAGCGGCCGCCGGCGCAGGGGGCGCGGGCGGGTAGGCAGCAGCGCCGGGCGCCGGGGTCACCTCGTCACGCCGCCTGAGCGCGACGACGGCCAGGGCGGCCAGCCCCAGCAGGGCGAAGATCGTGAGCGGGACCGCGGGCGGGGGCCCGTCCCCCACGGCGGCGAGCGTGGTCGCGGCGCGCTCGATCCGCGGCGATGAGCCGCCCGAGCTGGAGGCACCGGCCACGGCGCCCGTGCCCGCCTCACCGGAACTGCCACCGGACGCCCGCGCGCCGCGCACGTCGCCGTGCCCGCGGGCGGCAAGTTCGCCCGCCGGCACGAGTGGGGTGCTCTGCGCGAGCAGGACGGAAGGCTTGAGCCGCGGCATGTCGCCGATCGACATCCGGAACGCGCGCTGCGCCGCCGGGTCGCGGCCGATGGGAGCGCCGCCGCTCACGCCACCGCAGCCGGTGGACCGGTTCGCCGCGCCGAGCCGCCGCAGCGCGCGCCGCTCGGCCCGCACGACCTGGCCGCGGCTCGTCCCGAGCCGGGACGCCACCTGGGCCGCCGAGAGCGGGTCGCCGCCGCCGAGCCCGGCGCGCAGGTCGATTACGCGGCGCTCGCCCGCAGGCAGGGCGCCGAGGCAGCCCTGGAGCCGCTCGACGCGGGCCTGGAAGCGCTGCTCACGGGCGCGCCGGCGCTGAGCTGGGGTCCTGCGGGCAGCCGCCCCCCGCACGCGCGTCGATCCGCCGGCCCCGGAGGACCCGCCGTCGCCGGCCGATCCGCCCCCGCCGGCCGATCCGTCGCCGCCGGCCGTGCTGCCGCCGCCGGCCGAGCGCGTCGACGAGGACGACGACCCGGCGCCGGACGACCCGCCGGACCCGCCCGATCCCACTGACGGGACGCCGGGAGCGGACGGAGACGAGGGCGCGGACGGCGTCGACACCGACGGCACGTCGGGCGTCGAGACGGAAGGCACATCCGGGGTGGGCACGGGCGCGGACGGCAGGTCGGGCGTGGACACGGACGGCGTGTCGGGAACGCTGACCGACGGCGTCGTGACGGGCGGCAGCGACGCCGCGGGCACGAGCTGGGCAGGCGCCGGGCTCTCCTCGCCGTGGGCGACGAAGCCACCGGCCATCGCCGCCGTCATTGCGACGGGCACCACCAGCAGCGCACGTGATCGAAGCATCTGTGAACCGAACCTGTGCCCGCCGATCGGGCACGCGTAAAGAACCCCTGCCCCGGGCTTGTTCCCAGGTAGCGCGCGGACTAAGCAGCGAGGTCGAGGACGACTTTCACGTCGTCGTCGCGGCGCTCGAGCGCGTCCGCAAATTGCGACAACGGCACCCGCCGCGTGATCAGCCGCTCGAGCCACGACCGGTCGGCGGCGGCCAGCGCCTCGCGCGCCATCGCATAGTGCCCGAGGTTGGCGTTGACCGACCCGAAGACGACGTCGTTCTCCAGCACCAGCTCGCGGTTGACGGCACCGGCATCGACGTGGAGCGAGCGGCCCACCGGGGACACGCCCGTAAGGCAGGTGATCCCGCCCGCCGCCGTCGCGGTCATCGCGTCGAACACGAGCTGCCCCACGCCGGTCGCCTCGATGATCGACTTCGGGCTCGCACTCGCCCACGGCGTCGTCGACCGAGCCGCAGTGATAGGTGGCACCGAGCGCGCGCACCAAGTCGGGCTTCAACCCCGACTCGACCCTGTCGAGCACGTGAACCTCGAGCTGACGTTGAGACCCGAGCAGCGCCGCCAGCAGCCCGATCGGCCCGGCGCCGGTCACCAGCACGCGCTTCTGCTCGGTGTATGCGCGCGCGGCGATCTTCTCGATGTGGTCCCAGGCCTTGGCCACGATCGTCGTCGGCTCCATCAGCACGCCGACGCTCTCGAGCGACGCGTCCAGGCGCACGGCGTAGTCGGCCTCGACGGTCCACATCGACGACCCGTAACCGTGGATCTCCTTGATCCCGCGCTCGGTGTACTCGCCGTTCAGGCACATGTCGAACTCGCCGTGGGCACACGCCCCGCAGGGCACCGGGTCGGGGCGGCGCACGACGCCGACGACCAGGTCGCCGGCCGAGAAGCCGCTGTCGTCCGGGGCCTCGCGCACCCGGCCCAGCGACTCGTGCCCGAGCACCAGCCGCTCCTCGCCCGGCGGCGCCCAGCCGTACTCGCCGTCCGACGATCTCGACGTCGGTGCCGCAGACGCCCGAGCGCGATGCCGTCGACCAGCAGCTCGCCGCTCGGCCGGCACCGGGATCCGGCATCTCGGTCAGCTCAGCGGAGCCAGCCTGCAGCGGGACGACGGTGAGCGCCCTCATCGAGCCCGGCTGAACTGCCTGGTGTCCTCCGAGTGGTCGGCGCGGATCACGTGCATGATCGCGTTGATCTGCGCCAGGTGCGTGAACGCCTGGGGGAAGTTGCCGAGGTGCCGGCCGGTGCGCGCGTCGATCTCCTCCGCGTAGAGCTGGAGCGGCGACGCGTACGAGAGCATCTTCTCGCAGAGCTCCCGGGCGCGCCGGTGCTCGCCGATCTCGGCCAGCGCGGAGACGAGCCAGAACGAGCAGATCGCGAACGTCCCCTCCTCCCCCTTCAGGCCGTCGTCGGTCTCCTCGACCCGGTAGCGGAGGACGAGCCCCTCCTCGGTCAGCTCGTCCGCGATCGCGAGCACGGTGTTGCGGATGCGCGTGTCGGTCGGCGGCAGGAAGCGGGTCAGCGGCATCAGCAGCACCGACGCGTCGAGCGCGGTCGTGTCGTAGTGCTGCGTGAACACGCCGCGGTCGTCGACCCCGTTCGTGCAGATGTCCTCGTGGATCTCGCGGGCGACGGTCTGCCAGCGCTCGGCGTTCTCGTAGTCGTCGCGCAGCTTCGCGAGCCGCGCGCCGCGGTCCAGGGCCACCCAGCACATCAGCTTGGACGACGTGAAGTGCTTGGGGTCGCCGCGCACCTCCCAGATGCCGCGGTCGGGCTCGCGCCAGTTGTCGATCGCGTCGCCGACCAGCCGCTCGAGCATCGGCCACACCCGCTCGGGCAGCATGTCGCGCGACTTCGTGTGCAGGTAGACGGAGTCGAGCACCGCGCCCCACACGTCGTGCTGGCGCTGGTTCCACGCCCCGTTGCCGATCCGCACGGGCTGCGCGCCCTCGTAGCCCGACAGGTGGTCGAGCTCCTCCTCGAGCAGCTGCTTCTCGCCGCCGATCCCGTACATGATCTGGATGTCGTCGCTCGCCGTCGGCCACCGCGTCGGCCACGAAGTAGAAGAAGTCGTTGGCCTCCCAGTCGAAGCCGAGCGTGTAGAGGCCCCAGAGCATGAACGTGGAGTCGCGGATCCACGAGTAGCGGTAGTCCCAGTTGCGCTCGCCGTGCGGGGTCTCCGGCAGCGACGTCGTCGCGGCGGCGAGCATCGCGCCCGATCGGCGCGTAGGTCAGCCCCTTCAGCGTCAGCGCCGAGCGCTGCAGGTACGACCGCCACGGGTGGTCGGGGAACGACCCGCGGTTGAGCCACTCGCGCCAGTAGTCGGACGTCCGCTCCATGCGGTCGTAGGCCTCCGCGTAGTCGCGCGGCGCCGGGTGCTCGGACCAGGACAGCGCGACGAACGCGGTGTCGCCCTCGCGCAGCGTCGTGCGCGCCCGCGCGCGCCGCCCCTCGAAGCCGACGCGCAGGTCGGTGGTCAGCTTCAGCTCGACGTCGCCGCCGGCCCGGGCGCACCGCCTCGTTGTACGAGTCGCCCGCGTACTCCCACGACGCGCCGACGCGGCCGTAGTCGAACACCGGCTCGCAGTCCAGGTTGAGCTCGACGATCCCCTGCACGCACTTCACGGTGCGCAGCAGCACGTGGTCGGCGTCGTGGTCGGTCGGCGATCGGCGGTGGGTGGCCGAGCGGTCGTCCTCGTGGTGCCAGGGCCCGATGCACAGGCAGTCGCGCACGATCATCCAGCCCATGCGCGTCATCCAGGTCGTCTCGAGGACGTTCGTCCCCGGCAGGTAGCGCCGCCCGGCCGGCACGTCGACGTCGGCGGGCGCGAGCTTGAAGATGCCCGCGTCGCGGTCGAGCAGCGCCCCGAACACGCTGCGGCGAGTCCGACCGCGGCAGGCACATCCACTCGATCGACCCGCTCGGCGCGACCAGCGCGACGGTCTCGCAGTCGGACAGGAAGCCGTAGTCCGCGATCGGCGGGAACGGGCTGCGCCCGTCGTAGGAGTCGAGTACGAACGACCTCACGTGTTCGGAAGTAGCGATGCCGCTGGGGGGTCGAGGAGGACGGTCAACTTCGGCGGCCGCACGTACGAGGCGGGCGTGTCCTCGCGCGGCTCGCCGCCGAACGCGCGGGCGACGGCGTCGGCCTTGCCCTCGCCCGTGACCATGAACAGCACCTCGCGCCCCGCGTTGAACACGGGCAGCGTCATCGTCACCCGCGGGCACGAACGGCTCGAGCCCGGCCTCGGGCACGCCGACGACCGCGCGGTCGCGGACCTCGCATCGCCGGCTTGCCCGGGAAGATCGACCCGCAGTGCCCGTCCGGGCCCAGGCCGAGCAGGATCAGGTCGAGCGCCGGGACGTCCCCGCCGACCTCCGACCGCAGGAGCTCCTCGTAGGCCGATCGCCGCCTCCTCGGGGCCGTTCTCGCCCTCGATCCGGTGGACGGTGGGCGCCAGCGCGGGGTCGATCGGGTCGAGCAGGCGTCTCCTTCGCCAGCCGGTAGTTGGATCGCTCGTCGTCGGGCGGCACGGCACGATCGTCCCCGAACCACAGGACGGACCGCGTCCAGTCCGCGCCCACGGCGGCCGCCCGCTCGTACGCGACGCCCGGCGTCGAGCCGCCGGTCAGCGCGATGTGGCCGCCGCGCTCGGCGGCGGCCACGAGCCGCTCGGCCACCTCGCCGGCGACGTCGTCGACCACCTGGAGGTCCATCTAGGCGGGCGCCGCCGCGCCGAGCATCGCGGAGGCGGCCTCGAGCGCCGGCGCGTACGTCGGGTCGCGCAGGAGCGCCTGGCGGATGCCCTCGCCGAGGATCCCGGACTCGCCGCGCGAGGCGCCGAGCACGACCCACGACGACTCCCGCCCCGCCGTCGTGCGCTGCTTCGCCGCCAGCCCGCCGGGCCCGCGGTCGAGCGACAGCGACTCGCCGCCGGCCTCGATCGTCACGCCGGCCAGGCCGGGCACGTTCTGCGGCGTGGGCTCCAGCCGCAGCTCGATCTCGCGGCCGTCGCGGCGGGCCCGCGAGCACAGCGGTCCCGGAAACGTCCTCGAACGGCGACGGCAGCTCCCAGCCGAGCCGGGTGGCGAGCCAGCCCAGCATCAGCGCGGCCGCGGTCGTCGACTCGTCGTGGTGGCGGACGGTCATCGACTCGATCTCGTCGAGCAGCGCCGCGCCGCGCCGGCGGGTCGAACGTCGCCGCGATCCGCTCGCGCCAGGGCATCGACCGCACCCAGGCCAGGTCGACGACGTAGGCGTCCTTGCACAGCTCCTCCGAGCGGCGCAGCGCCGCCGCCGGGCTCGGGCGAGGTGACCGTGTCGATCAGGACGACCTGCGCGAGGCCGATCAGCTCGTCGACCGCGTCGTCGTGCTGGTGCGGCGACCAGACGAGCGTGATCAGGTCGGGGACGATCAGCGGGTCGACGATCGTTGGCCAGCCGCTTCAGGTGTGCGCGGGCCGACGTCCAGCTCGACCCGCTCCTCGAGCGGCACGATCTCCCCGGGCTTCGGGTCGTGGGGCGGCGGTCATCGTCGCGTAGGCGTCGAGCGTGCGTCCGCCCGTTCTCGTACGCGCACAGCACGGTCCGCGAGGCGTGGAAGCGCCCGACACCGCTCGAGCCGGTTCTGGATCTCGCCCTTCCAGTCGCGGTCGACGATCGCGATCAGGTTGAGCACGCGGGCCGGGACGTAGGCGTCGGACTCCTCGTGGCGCTCGGCCAGCAGCTTGCGCAGCGCCGCCTCGACGGCCGCGGGCGAGGTGTCCTGCGCGGACCAGACCCCCTCGGAGCTCACGAGCGGGCCCTCACAACGGCCGCCAGTGCGCGCCCTGCTCCATCAGCGCGTCGGCCTCGGCCGGGCCCGGCGTGCCGGGCTCGTACTGCGGGATCGGCCCGCGCTGGTCCTGCCAGGCCGTCGAGGATCGGGTCGACGATCGTCCACGCCGCCTCGACCTCGTCGTTGCGGGCGAACAGCGTGGCGTCGCCGCGCATCGTGTCGAGGATCAGCCGCTCGTACGCCTCGGGCGACTGCGACATGAACGAGGTGCCGTAGAGGAACTCCATGTTCACCGGCCGGACCGCCATCCGCGCGCCCGGGATCTTCGCGACCAGCGACAGCGCGACGCCCTCGTTGGGCTGCACGGCCAGGATCAGCTGGTTGGGCTGGACGCCGAGCGAGCCCTCCTGCTGGAACGCCAGGTGCGGCACGGGCTTCAGCGTCACGGCGATCTCGGTGGTCTTGCGCGCCAGCCGCTTGCCCGTGCGCAGGTAGAACGGCACCCCGGCCCAGCGCCAGTTGTTGACCTTCAGCTTGATCGCCGCGTAGGTCTCGGTGACCGACTCGTCGGGGACGCCCTCCTCCTGGAGGTAGCCGGGCACCTCGCGGCCGGTCACGTCGCCGGGCCGCGTACTGCGCGCGCACCGCCATCGACGGCACGTCGCCCGGCGACGGCGGCGTGATCGCCCGCAGGACCTTCACCTTCTCGTCGCGCACCGGGTTGGCGGTCAGCGACGCCGGCGGCTCCATGCAGATCAGCGTCAGGAGCTGGAGCATGTGGTTCTGGATCAGGTCGCGCAGCGCGCCGGAGGTGTCGTAGTAGCCCGCGCGCGTGCCGATGCCGATGTCCTCGGCGGCCGTGATCTGCACGTTGTCGATGTAGGAGCGGTTCCAGAGCGGCTCGAACAGCGCGTTCGCGAAGCGCAGCACCAACAGGTTCTGGACGGTCTCCTTGCCCAGGTAGTGGTCGATGCGGAAGACCTGCTCCTCGCGGAAGACCGAGAGCACCTCGCGGTTCAGCTGCAGGGCGGAGTCCAGGTCGGTGCCGAACGGCTTCTCGATGATGATCCGGACCTCTGCGCCCTCGCGCTTGTCGAGCCCCTTCTCGCCCAGCATGCCCGCGATCACGGGGAAGAACGAGGGCGAAGTCGACAGGTAGAACAGCCGGTTGAACGCGATCCCGGCCTCCTCGTCGAGCTCGTCGAACAGCCGGCAGAGCTGGTCGTAGCCGTCCGGGTCGTCGAACGACTTGCCGACGTAGCGCATCCGCCCGAGCAGCGAGTCGAGCACCTTCTGGTCGGGCGAGCGGCGCGAGAACTCGAGGATCGACTCGCGCGCCAGCTCGCGGAAGCCGTCGTCGCCGATGTCCGAGCGCGAGACGCCGATCAGGTTGAACCGCTCGGGCAGCGCCCCCTCGTGCGCGAGGTTGTAGATCGCCGGCAGCAGCTTGCGCTTCGCCAGGTCGCCCGTCGCCCCGAAGATGACCAGCGTCGTCGGGTGGACCGGAAGCCGCTCGAGCCCCTCGGTGAGGGGGTTCGCCTCGGTGCCCTGCTGCTGCTCGATCGTGGCCATCGGGCCTCCCGTCAGGTCGCCTTCTCGCGCTCGACGGCGTGGCCGCCGAACTGGTTGCGCAGGGCCGCGTTCACCTTGGCCGCGTAGGACTCGTCCTGGCGCGAGGCGAAGCGGGCGAACAGCGCCGCGGTGATCACCGGGGCGGGCACGGACTTGTCGATCGCGTCGAACACCGTCCAGCGACCCTCGCCCGAGTCGGCCACCCAGCCGCGGATGTCGGCCAGGTCGTTGCCCTCCTGCTCGAACGCCAGCGCCGCCAGGTCGAGCAGCCACGAGCGCACGACCGAGCCCTGGCGCCAGAGGTTCGAGATCTTGGCCATGTCCAGGTCGTAGTCGGACTCGTGCATCAGCTCGAAGCCCTCGGCGTAGGCCTGCATGATCCCGTACTCCACGCCGTTGTGGACCATCTTCACGTAGTGGCCGGCGCCCGGGCCGCCCATGTGGCCCCAGCCGTCCGGCGGCGCCAGCACGTCGAGGATCGGCGTCATGCGGCCGATCGCCTCGTCGCTGCCGCCGGCCATCATGCAGTAGCCCTCCTGGAGGCCCCACACGCCGCCGCTCGTGCCGACGTCCATGAACTCCAGGCCGCGCTCGGCCGCCGCGGCGCCGTTGGCCGCCGAGTCGGTCCAGCGCGAGTTGCCGCCGTCGATGATCAGGTCGCCCTCGTCGAGCAGCCCGTGCAGCGCCTGGATCGTCTCCTGCGTCGGGCCGCCCGAGGGAACCATCAGCCAGACGTGGCGCGGCTTGTCGAGCTTCTGGACCAGGTCCTCGAGCGACGACGCGGCCGTCATCCCAGTCTCGTCGGCCAGAGCGTCGGCGACGCTCTGCTCGATGTTGAAGCCCACGACCTCGTGGTCGGAGTCGCGCCGGATGCGGCGGACCATGTTCCCGCCCATCTTGCCCAGGCCTACGAAGCCGATCTGCATCAGAGCATCTCCTTGATCTTCTGGGTGAGTCGATCGACCGCCTCGACGGGGTCGCCTTCGAGGCGGACGCGCTCCGCCGGCCGGTCGTGCGCGCGCAGCGTCAGCAGGTCGCCGTCCGCCTGCGCGTTCTTGAGCTGGTTGAACGTGTAGTCGGCCCCCGGGATCGGGACGTCCTCGTCGCCGTCGTGGATCAGCTGGAGGAACACGCCGGTGGGCGGGCCGCCCTTGTGCAGCTGCCCGGTCGAGTGCAGGTAGCGCGGCCCGTAGCCGAACGTGGTCGTCGCCTTGGTGGCGTCGCGGATCGCGGCCCGCAGTTCGCCGATCGCCCGGTCGAACTCGTCGCTCGGCTTCACGAAGCCGCCGATCGCCAGGTAGTTGGGCGGGCGGACCTCGCCGAGCAGCTTCTTGAGCGCGTCGTCGTCCGCGTTCTCGATCTGCTCCTTCTCGTCGGCCCCGAGCACCTTGTTGGTGGCGTCCTTGGCCTCCTGCACGTTGGGCTGGTCGAACGGGTTGATCTCCAGCACCCAGCCGGCGACCGCGGTCGCAAACTCAGCGAAGAAGAAGACCCGCCCCAGGTCGAGCGGCCCGTCGACGTCCATCGTGAACACGGGATGGCCGGCCTTGGCCAGCTCCTTCATCTCGGACGCGAACCCGGCCTCAGGCGCGTCCTTCTGCTGCAGGTGGATGAACACCCGGTCGTCGCCGTAGCTGTCCGGAGAGCCGAGCGGTTCGCCCGCCACCGGCAGCGCGCCGCGGCCCTGCTTGCCTAGCGACTCGGCGATCAGCTGCTCGACCCAGAGGCCGAACGACCCGACCGGCTCGGCCACCGCGAACATCAGCTTGTCGCGGCCCTCGCGGGCCAGCTCGCCGAGCGCGCAGCCCAGCCACAGCCCCGAGTTGTTCGAGGAGTGGTCGTAGTTCGCGCAGGCCTGCTCGGCCACCTGCGCGCCCTCGAGCAACTTCGTGATGTCGACGCCCATCAGCACCGCGGGCACGATCCCGAAGTACGACAGCGCGCTGTAGCGGCCGCCGATGTCGGGGTCGTTCTGGAACACCGCGCGGAAGCCGTGCTCGTCGGCCAGCTCGACCAGCGACGACCCCGGGTCGGTGATCGCCACGAAGTGGTCGCCGGCCCCGTCCTCGCCCACCGCCTCGCGCACGCGCGCGTGGAAGTGCTCGAACTGGGAGCGCGTCTCGACGGTCCCGCCCGACTTCGACGAGACCAGGAACAGCGTCTTCGACAGGTCGATCGCCGCCTCGGCCTCGCGCACCGCGTCTGCGTCGGTCGAGTCGAGCACGTGCAGCGTCATGCCGCCCTCGACCTGGCCGAACGAGCGGCGGAACACCTCGGGCGCGAGCGACGACCCGCCCATGCCCAGCAGCACGACGTCGGTCAGGCCGTCGCTCATGCACTTCGCGGCGAACTCGTAGAGCTCGCCGGCGTGCTCGAGCATCGACTCGGAGATCGTCAGCCAGCCGAGCCGGTTCGACAGCTCGGGCGTGTCCTTGTCGCCGCCCCACAGCGTCGGGTCCTTGCGCCAGACGCGCTGGGCGACCTGCTCCTCGGTCGCGCGCTTGATGCGCTCGGCGATCTTCGGCTCGAGCTCGTCGGGGATCACCGACTCGATCGCCGGCGGGCGGCCGGTGACGACCGCCTCGCGCTGCGACTCGACGCCCGCGATCAGCTTCTCCATCGCGTCGATGAACAGCTTCACGCCGTCGCGCAGCAGCTTGTTCGTGACGTCGTGCATGTCGATGCCGGCCTCGGCCAGCGCCGTGAGCTCCTTCTCGACGTCCTCCTCCGAGGCGTCGGCGGTGGCGCCCGACACCTCGCCGTGGTCGGCGAACGCGAGCAGCGTCGGCATCGGCATCGTGTTGACCGTGTGCGGCGCGATCAGATCGTCGACGTACTTCGTGTCCGGGTAGTGCGGGTTCTTCACGCCCGTCGACGCCCACAGCGGGCGCTGCACGTGCGCGCCCGCCTCGCGCAGGTCGGCGAACCGCTCGCCCTCGAAGACGTGCTTGAAGCGGATGTACGCTGCCCGCGCGTTGGCCACCGCGGCGGTGCCCAGCAGGTCGGCGCCGGCCCGCGTCCTCCAGGCGCTTGTCGACCTCGGTGTCCACCCGCGAGACGAAGAACGAGGCGACCGAGCGGATGTCGACCGACTCGCCTTTCTCCTTGCGCCGCTCGAGCCCCCGGACGTAGGCCTCGGCCACCGCCGAGTAGGCCTCGACCGAGAACAGCAGCGTGACGTTGATGTTGATGCCCTCGGCGATCGCCTGCTCGATGGCCGGGACGCCCTCCGGCGTGCCTGGGATCTTGACCATCAGGTTCGGGCGGTCGACGCGCTGCCAGTAGTCGCGCGCCTGGGCGAGGGTCGCGTCGGTGTCGTGCGCGATGTCGGGCATGACCTCGATCGACACGAAGCCGTCGTCGTGGTCGGACCCGTCCCAGATCGGTCGCAGGACGTCGCAGGCCATCTGCACGTCCTGGACGGCGATCGCCTCGTAGATCTCCTTCGGGCCCTTGCCCTCCTCGGCCATCGCCTTCATCAGCTCGTCGTAGTCCGTCGAGCCGAGGATCGCCTTCTCGAAGATCGCCGGGTTCGAGGTGACCCCGCGCAGGGAGTCCTCGTCGACCAGCCGCTGCAGCTCGCCCGACTCGATCATCCCGCGCCGGATCTGGTCGAGCCAGACGCTGACGCCGGCCTCCGTGAGCTTCGAAAGGCGCTCGTTGACGCCGGTTGCCATTGCCATGATCAGCCTCCGCTCCTCGCCCCCACTCGGTCCATCGCCTCGCGCGCAGCCTGGGCGACGTGCTCCGAGGTGATGCCGAAGTGTGCGTATACCTCCTTCGCCGGCCCGGACTCGCCGAACGTGGACATGCCCACGAAGGCGCCGTCGGGCCCGATCCAGCGGTCCCAGCCGAACGGGCTGGCCGCCTCGACCGCCACCCGCGCGCGCACCGAGGGCGGCAGCACGGAGTCGCGGTAGTCCTGGTCCTGCTCGTCGAAGTTCTCCATGCACGGCATGGAGACGACGCGTACGTCGACCCCGTCGGATGCGAGCGCGTCCGCGGACTCGATCGCCAGCGGCAACTCGGTGCCGGTCGCGATCAGGATCACGTCCGGGTTGCCGTTGCCGGCGTCCCGGAGGACGTAGGCGCCGCGCTCGATCGCGTCGTCCGGGACCGAGTCCGGGTCGAGCGTGGGAACGCCCTGCCGCGACAGCGCCAGGCCGGTCGGCGCCTCGGTCTCCCGCAGTGCGAACCGCCACGCCCTCGCGGTCTCGTTGGCGTCGCCCGGCCGGATCATGCGCAATCGCGGCATGGCGCGGAGCGCGGCCATGTGCTCGATCGGCTGGTGGGTGGGACCGTCCTCGCCGAGCCCGATCGAATCGTGCGTCCAGACGTAGATCACCGGCGCCTTCATGAGGGCCGCGATCCGCACCGCCCCGCGCATGTAGTCGGAGAAGTTCAGGAACGTGCCGCCGTAGGCGCGGACAGCCCTGGAGGGCCAGGCCGTTGACGATCGCGCCCATGCCGTGCTCGCGCACGCCGAAGTGGATGTTGCGGCCGCCGTAGTCGCCCTTGAGGACGTCGCCGCCGTCTTCGATGTCGGTCAGGTTCGAGCTGGCCAGGTCGGCCGAGCCGCCGGCCAGGTGGGGCACCCGCTTCGCGTAGAAGTTGAGCGCCTTGCCCGACGCCGCCCGCGTCGCCATGCCCTTCTCGTCGGCGTCGAAGCGCGGGACGTCGGAGTCGAAGCCGTCGGGCATCGTGCCCGCCTGGATCGAGTCGAACAGCTTGGCGTCGTCGGCGTTGTCCGACTTCCACGAGTCGTAGCGCCTGGCGCCACTCGTCCTCGAGCTGCTGGCCCTTGGAGCAGCTCTCGCGGAAGTGCTCGAGCGCCTCGTCCGGGATGTAGAACTGCTTGTCCGGGTCCCAGCCGTAGAACTCCTTGGTCAGCCGGATCTCGTCCTCGCCGAGCGGGTTGCCGTGGGCCTTGGGCGAGTCCTGCTTGTTGGGCGAGCCGTAGCCGATGTGGGTGGGGACGATCACCATCGAGGGCGCGTCCTCGACGGCCATCGCGTCGCGCGCCGCCTGCTCGAGCTCGTCGACGTCGTTCGCGTCGCTCACCCGCGTCACGTGCCAGCCGTAGGCCTCGTAGCGCTTCCCTACGTCCTCGCTCATCACCAGGTCGACGGGGCTGGCGAGCTGGATCGAGTTCGCGTCGTAGAAGGTGATCAGGCGGCCGAGGCCCCAGTGGCCGGCGAGCGAGCTGGCCTCGGCGGCCACGCCCTCCTGGATGTCGCCGTCGCTGGCGATCACGAACGTGTGGTGGCCGACCAGGTCCTCGCCGAAGCGGGCCGCGAGCATGCGCTCGCCGAGCGCCATGCCGACCGCGGTCGCGAGCCCCTGCCCGAGCGGGCCGGTGGTCGTCTCGATGCCCGGGCTGTACTTGCGCTCGGGATGGCCGGCGGTGGGCGACCCGACCTGGCGGAAGGCCTTGAGGTCGTCCATCGTCATCGGGTAGCCCGTCAGGTACAGCATCGAGTAGAGGAGCATCGACGCGTGCCCGGCCGACAGGACGAAGCGGTCGCGCCCGGGCCAGTCCGGATCGGACGGGTTGTGGCGCATCACGCGGGTGAACAGCACGTACGCGAGGGGGGCCAGGCCCATCGGCGCCCCGGGATGACCGGAGTTCGCCTTCTGGACGGCGTCCATGGACAGGGTTCGGATGGTGTTGACGCACAGCTCGTCGAGAGCCTGCGTGTCGGTCGTCGTGCTCATCGGACCCCTTCGCTCGCGGTCAAGTTCGCAGTATCCACATTTCTCCCTGTCTCCTGAGCGGCCAGGAGCCCCGCTCCGATTACCCCAGCCTGCGCGCCCGCGCGCGCAACCGCCAGCCGGACACTCTCGAACAGCGCCGGAAGGGCGCGCGAGCCGGCCTCCTCCCAGGCGCGCTCGAGGAACAGGTCGGACGCGGCGGACAGGCCGCCGCCGATCACGATCAGGTCCGGCTCGAACGCGTTGATCGCGTTCGAGATGCCGACGCCCAGGTTCTCCCCGTACCGATCGATCAGGCGCACGGCCTCGGCGTCACCGTCGTGGGCCTCGGCCACCACGTCGCGCGCGGTCACCTTGCCGTTCTCCTTCAGGCGGCGGCCGAGCGCGGACTCGGGCCGCGCCTCGGCCAGGTCCATCGCGTCGCGGCCGAGCGCTGTCCCGCTGCACAGGGCCTCGAGGCAGCCCCGGTTCGGGCACTTGCCCGGGCAGTTCGGCCCCTCCTTGTCGATCACCACGTGTCCGAGCTCGGCGCCCAGGCCCGTCGCGCCGCGGAAGATCCGGCCGTCGATCACCACCCCGCCGCCCACACCCGTGCCGAGCGTGTACATCACGACGTTGCGGACCGGCTCGCCCTCCTCGGTGCCCTCCGCGTAGTAGGCCTCGGCGAGCGCGGCCACGTTCGCGTCGTTGTCGACGAAGACCGGGGCGCCGAGCCGGCCGCTCAGCTCCTCCCTCAGCTTCACGCCGACGAGCGGGATGTTCACGCTCGAGACGACCGTGCCGGTCGCGTAGTCGATCTGCGAGGGGACCCCGATGCCGATCGCCGCCGGGGAGCGGCCCTTGCCGACCGCCTCGCGGACCGCCGACTCGATCCCCGCGAGCAGCTCCTCGGAGCCGCGCAGGTCGGTCGGATGCTCCACGAGATTGGGGGCCCGCTGGCCCACGACCTCGCCCGCGGCGACCTTCGTGCCGCCGACGTCGACTCCGATTATTGGCTGGTCGCCTGCTTGGGGCACGCGCGCATTCTTCATGAGCGCGCCACGAAAGCGCAATCCGGCGTCACACCCTTGTCACTTTCGGGACCCGACCTGATAGAAACCAGGGCCGTATGGATCGCCGTCTGGCCCAGAAGAACATCCGCACCGCGCTGATCGCCGGTGCCATCAGCATCCTCGTCTTCGGCGCCTCGTTCCTGGCCGCGGCCGTCTACTAGGCTCACCAGCCGATGGCCGAACCCGAGCTGACCGAGAGCGGCGGGCGCCTGCCCCAGCCCACCGAGGAGGTCCACCTCCCGGATCCCTCGTACCTGCCCGTGGTGCTGGCGCTCGGCGTGACGATCATGCTCGTGGGCGTCGTGCTCACCTGGATCATGGCGGCCGTCGGAGTCCTGATCGCCATGGTGGCCATCGTGAAGTGGCTCGGCGGCGCACGCCGCGAGATGCGCGAACTCCCGCTGGAGCACTGATGGCGGGCGGCGCCGTCAGCGTGACCGGCGTCGACTTCGTCTGCGTGCCCACGCAGGACTACGACAAGGCCGCGGCCTTCTACGGCGAGACGCTCGGCCTGCCGTTCTCGAAGCGCTGGGGCAACCTGCCCGCCGGCGAGTTCGAGACCGGCACGCTGACGATCGCGGTCATGCAGTCGGACGCGTTCGGCCTGACGTTCCAGCCGCATACGCACCCGATCGCGCTTCACGTCGACGACGTCCACGAGGCGCGTTCGGCGCTCGAGGAGCGCGGCATCGAGTTCGTACCGGACACGATCGACAGCGGCGTCTGCCACATGGCCTACTTCAGCGACCCCGACGGGAACGCGCTGATGCTGCACCACCGGTACGCGCCGCCCGACGCGAAGCCCGGCGCGCAGAGCTAAGCCGCCGTCGCCCCGGCGCGGTCGCGCTCGTGCTCCTCCACGTCGCACGTCGCGCCGTCGTCGGTCCAGCAGCGCACGATGTCGCGCATCGAGAGCACGCCGGCGATGTCGCCGCCGTCGACGACGATCAGGTGACGGAAGCCGCCGCGGACCATCTCGGCGGCCGCTCGCTCCAGGGACCAGTCCGGGGCGGCGAAGACCAGGTGCGGGGTCAGGTGGTCGGCCACGCGCTCGGTGTCGGGCGACTGGCCGGTGCCGATCGAGTCGAGGATGTCGCGCTCCGTGACGATGCCCGGGCCCTGCTCGTCGGGGTCGATGACGACGGCAGCGCCGACACCGCGCCTGGCCATCTGCCGCGCGGCCTCGCGCAGCGTGTGGCCGGGCCCGACCGTCAGGACCACCGAGCTCATTCCCTCGCGAACCTGCATCCCGTTCTCTCCCTGCTCCGGTCTAGTGCGGTTTGTCTCTTGAACATAGCCGATGGGGTGGGCGCCATGCGACCCCGTTCGCACGAACCGCCTCCCCGGTTAGTCGATTACGCCAAGTAAGCGCCTCGGGGTCGATAAGGGGCAACGCGCCTGATCCGCGGAGCGCTCATTCCCGTACGCATGTGCGGAGGCGCCAGCTGCGCCGTGGATACGAAATGCATAGGGGGTGAGGCCAGATGAGAGACGGGACAGTGGAGCGCCGCAAGGCGCTCTTCGAGGAGGCGAAGGAGATAATCCAGCGCGAATATCCAACTGACCTGGAGCTCGACCAGGTCGCCCGCCGGCTGGCGACCTCGCGGCGCCAGCTTCAGCGGTCGTTCGCAGAGATCGGGAACACGAGCTTCCGCTCGTACGTGGCGGAAGTCCGCATGCAGAAGGCGCTCGAGCTGCTCCAGGACGGCGCTCTGCCCGTGCGCGACGTCGCCTCGAGCGTCGGCTACCGCCAGCCCGCCCAGTTCGCGAAGACCTTCCGCCGCCACCACGGCGCCCCGCCGTCGAGCTTCCGCGGGACCGCCGAAGCGGCCTCCGCCGCCTGAACCCGTCCCGTTGCCCCGGCGCGCCCGTAAGGGACGCGCCGGCGTCCGGATCGCCTGGCCCCACCTCCATCGGCGTCGTCCCATAGACTGCCGCCGCGATGGAGGACCACCCCGCGGAGCGAGGCGGAAAGCATCCGCTGATGCGCATGTTCCTGATCGGCGCGATCGCCTCGGTGATCGGCGTCGTGGCAGGCCTTGCCATCGACTGGTTCCCGACGGACGCGACGTCGAGCGCCGACTCAGATCGACACGCTCTACGACGTCCTCATCATCGTCTCCGTCCCGGTCTTCGTGCTGGTGATGACGGTCGCGATCTACTCGGTCACGCGGTTCCGCGCCCGGCCCGGCGACAAGTCCGACGGCGCGCCGATCCACGGCAACGCGCGGCTCGAGGTCATCTGGGTGCTGGTTCCGACGCTCATCGTCTCGGCGCTGGCCGCCTACGCCTGGATCGTGCTCGACGACGTCGAGGCCAAGAAGAAGAACGAGCTGACCGTCGACGTCTAGGGCCAGCAGTTCGCCTGGACGTTCGACTACCCCAACCCGGGTGGCGGCGCAAAGCCGATCAAGACCGCCAAGCAGCTCTGGCTCCCGAAGGATCGCCCCGTCTACTTCCAGGTGCACACCAAGGACGTGATCCACTCCTTCTGGGTCCCCCAGTTCCGGCTGAAGACGGACGCGGTGCCCGGCATCACGACGCAGATCCGGGTGACGCCGGACAAGGTCGGCACCTACCAGGTCGTCTGCACCGAGCTCTGCGGCCTCGGCCACGCCACCATGCGGCAGACCGTGCGGGTGGTCGAGCAGGCCGAGTTCGACGCCTGGGCCAAGCGCGGCGGCAAGACGCCAGGCAGAGGCTGAAGCGGGGCCGCAGGGATGACTAGCGATGCACGAGAGCATGCTCTCCAAGGGAGGTCTGGGCAGGTGACCATGGCGGCTAGGTTGCGCGCCCCTGGCTGGTACAGGGTTCTGCTGGCGATGCCCATCGGACTGGGCGTCGCGTTCGCGCTCGTGTGCGGAGTTCGAGCCGCCTACGGCTGGGACCCGATCGTCGACGGCGACGCGATCGCCACCGTCGCGATGATCTCGATCCCGATGGCGTTCCTGATCGGGATCGGCTGCTTCGACTACTGGTTCCGCTGGGCCTCCGGCGCGCCCACGATCCCCGAGGACCACTCCGGCCACGGCGCGACCCGCTGGCAGGACTACTTCCGGGTCAACACCGACCACAAGGTCATCGGGATCCAGTACATCGTCACGACGTTCGTCTTCTTCATCATCGGCGGGCTGCTGGCGATGATCATGCGCGCCGAGCTGGCCGCGCCGGGCGAGCAGTTCATCGACCCGAACACCTTCAACGGGCTGTTCTCGGTGCACGCGTCGCTGATGATCTTCCTGTTCATCATCCCGGTGTTCGCCGGCATCGCGAACTACGTGCTGCCGCTGATGATCGGCGCGCCGGACATGGCGTTCCCGCGCCTGAACGCGCTGTCGTACTGGATGCTGCCGATGGCCGGCATCCTCATGGTGGCCAGCTTCTTCGCGCCCGGCGGATCGTTCGCGACGGGCTGGACGGCCTACGCCCCGCTCTCCACGGAGACGCCGCTCGGGCAGACCTTCTTCACGGTCGCCGTGCAGTTCGCGGGCGCCTCGTCGATCGCGACCGCGCTGAACTTCCTGGTCACGATCATCACGATGCGCGCGCCCGGCATGACGTTCTGGCGGATGCCGCTGCTCGTGTGGGCCAACTTCACGACGTCGCTGCTCGTCGTGATCGCGACGCCGTTCATCGCCGGCTCGCAGTTCATGGTGCTGCTCGACCGGGCGCTCGGCACGGCCTTCTTCAACGCGGCCGCCGGCGGGGACGTGATCATGTACCAGCACGTCTTCTGGTTCTACTCGCACCCGGCGGTCTACATCATGATGCTGCCCGGGTTCGGGATCATCAGCGAGGTCATCTCGACCAACGCCAGGAAACCGGTGTTCGGCTACCGGATGATGGCGTTCTCACTGATGGCGATCGTGCTGCTGGGCTTCACGGTCTGGGCCCACCACATGTTCGTGTCGGGCATGTTCGCGTGGCTGCGCGTGCCGATGATGCTCACCACGATGCTGATCGCGGTCCCGACCGGCATCAAGATCTTCTCGTGGCTCGCGACGCTGTGGAGAGGCGTGATCCACCTGACCACGCCGATGCTGTTCGCGCTCGGCTTCATCACGATGTTCACGCTGGGCGGCATCTCGGGCGTGGTGCTGGCCGTGATCCCGGTCGACATCCACGTGTCGGACACCTACTTCGTCGTCGCGCACATCCACTACGTGCTGTTCGGCGGCAGCGTGTTCACGATCTTCGCCGGGATCTACCACTGGTTCCCGAAGATGACGGGCAGGATGTACGACGAGACGCTCGGCCGAGGCGCACTTCTGGATGTCGTTCATCTTCTTCAACCTGACCTTCGGCCCCATGCACCTGGTCGGGGTCGACGGCATGCCGCGCCGCGTGGCCGACTACGCCGACGAGTTCGCGACGCTGAACGCGCTCATCTCGGTGTCGTCGTTCATCTTCGGCCTGTCGTTCCTGATCTTCCTCTACAACATGGTCGCCTCGTGGCGGCACGGGCCAAGGCCGCGGCGGCCAACCCGTGGCGGGCGCACACGCTCGAGTGGCAGGTGTCCTCGCCGCCGCCGATCTTCAACTTCGACGAGGTGCCGACCGTCGTCGGCGGCCCCTACGAGTACGGCGTCCCCGGCGCGGTGCACGGCGTGTTCAAGGAGCCCGCGAAGAAACCGGCGGTCGCCGCCGGGGCGGGGGCGCCTGAATGACCGACGTCCCGCGCAGGATCCTGGTCGTCGCCAACGAGACCGTCGCCGGACGGCCGCTGATCGACGCCGTCAAGCAAGCACGCCGAGCAGGCGCACGCCGAGGGCAAGCCGTTCCACGTCACCGTCGTCTGCCCGCAGAACGTGCCCAAGCACGGCTACGTCATCGACGACACGTCGGTGCGCGCGGCCGCCGAGAACCGGATGAAGCTGACGCTCGCGTCGCTGCGCGAGGTCGGGATCGAGGCCGCACGGCGAGATCATGGACGAGGACCCCTACGGCGCCACGATGGACGCGATCGCGGAGTTCGGCGCGGACGAGGTCATCATCTCCACCCACCCCGAGACCCGCTCGGGCTGGCTGCGCAAGCGACCTGGTCGACCGGGTCCGCCACGACAGCGGCCTGCCGGTCGAGCACGTCGTGGTCGACCTCGACGCCGACCGGGCCGAGGCCACGCGCACGCTGGTCGTCGCGAACCAGACGATCGAGCGGCGAGGCGCTCATCGGCGTGCTCAAGGGAAAGGCGGCCGAGAGCCGCCACCGGTTCATCGTGATCGCCCCCCAGGGCGACGGGCAGCTCCGGCGAGGCCAGCGAGCGGCTCGCGCACATGCTTCAGCACCTCGAGGACGAGGGGCTGATGGCGATCGGCCAGGTCTCGGAGGCCGATCCGTTCACCGCGATCCAGAACGCGCTGCGCTTCTACGCCGTCGACGAGATCGTCATCTCCACGTTCCCGTCGACCAAGTCCGGCTGGCTGCGCGGTGACCTGATCAACCGCGTGCAGCAGACCACCGGCAAGGCCGTCGAGCACGTCGTCGCCGACCGGCGCAGGGGGCGAAGGCCTGATGGAATCCGCCTCGCTCGGTCGCGTCGGCGACATCGCGCAGCACGACGACCACCACGGGCCGCCCGAGGCCAACCGCTCCTCGCGCGTCGACGCCCAGCTGCTCGGGATGCTGCTTTTCATCATCTCCGAGGTGATGCTCTTCGGAGCGTTCTTCACGGCGTACTTCTTCTTCCGCGTCGTGGCGAACGACGAATGGCCGGCGGCGGGCACCGAGCTGCCGGTCCTGATCGCGGGCATCAACAGCTGCGTGCTGCTGTCGTCATCGCTGACCATGCACTGGGCGCTGGTCGCGGCCAAGAACGAGAACCGCTTCGGGATGCAGGCGGGCCTGCTGACGACGTTCCTGCTCGGCCTGACGTTCCTGACCGTGCAGATCAACGAGTACTTCCACATCGGGTTCGCGATCAACGAGAGCGCCCAGAGCGTCGATCTTCTACGGCCTCACCGGCCTGCACGGCGCCCACGTCTTCGTCGGCCTGACGCTGCTGCTGTTCGCGACGATCCGCGCCTTCCGCGGCCACTTCACGGCCAAGGAGCACCGCGGCGTCGAGGTGCCCGGCATCTACTGGCACTTCGTCGACGTGATGTGGATCATCGTCTACAGCGCGTCTACATCCTCTGACGCGTCTCTTACCGCACGCCGATCAGGTCCACGACGAAGACCAGCGTCTCGTCCGGGCCGATGACGCCGCCCGCGCCGCGCTTTCCGTAGCCCAGGTCCGGCGGGATCGTGATCTTGCGGCGGCCGCCGACCTTCATGCCGGCGACGCCCTGGTCCCAGCCGGGGATGACCTGCCCCTTGCCGAGGCCGAACTTGAACGTCTGGCCGCGGTCCCAGGAGGCGTCGAACTGGCGAGTCGTGCTCCAGGAGACGCCGACGTAGTGCACCTCGACGATCTTGCCGGGGACGGCCTCGTCGCCGTCGCCTTCCTCGATGTCCTCGATCTCGAGCTGGTAGGACGGCGCCTCGTCCTCGGGGATCGTGATGGTGGGCTTCTCGTTGGAGGTCATGGGCGGGCACGGTACCCGCTGAGGGCGGTACGCCGTCGCTAACCTCACCGCCGTGCTGAACCCCCTTCGCAGCGAGGCCGAGGCGTTCCGCTTCCTGCTCTGGGTGGCGGTGGTGGTCGGCTCAATCACGTTGATCGTCGTCGTGCTGCGGGCCCTGCTCTGACCGACCGGGAGCTGGCAGAGCACTGCGCCCGGACCGCGGGCGCCCTGTTGATGGAGCGCTTCGGAGCCCCGGCAGAGGGCGTCGAGGTCAAGTCCACCTCCACGGACATGGTCTCCGACGCCGATCGCGAGGCCGAGGAGGCGATCGTCGGCCTGCTGCGGGCCGAGCGGCCCGACGACGGCCTGCTCGGCGAGGAGGGTGCCGAGGAGCAGGCGGTCAGCGGGCGCCGCTGGGTGATCGACCCGCTCGACGGCACCACCAACTTCCTGTACGGCTACCCGGCCTGGGCTGTGAGCGTGGCGCTCGAGGACGCCGACGGCGGCCTGGTCGGGATCGTGTTCGACGCGCCGCGCGGCGAGCTGTTCGCCGCCGAGCGGGGCGGCGGGGCGACGCTGAACGGCCGGGCGCGTCCGCGTGCGCGAGGGCGCGCCGCTCGAGCGGGCCCTGATCGCCACCGGCTTCGGGTACGACGCGGAGCGCCGGGCCCGGCAGGCCGAGGTGCTCCGCCAGGTGCTGCCCGCGGTCCGCGACGTGCGCCGAGCGGGCGCCGCGGCGATCGACCTGGCCTGGGTGGCCGCCGGGCGCATCGACGGCTACTGGGAGCGCGGTCTGCACCGCTGGGACTGGGCGGCCGGGCCGCCTGCTGGTCACGGAGGCGGGCGGCGTGGTGCGGGACCTGGAGGACGGCCCTCACGGGCTGGTCGCCGCCGCGCCGGGGCTCATCGACGAGCTCGAGCGCCTGGCCGCGCCCTTCTGAGGCCCCGGCTACCGGCGCCGCAGCGCGACCGCCAGCCGGAACGTGCGGCGATCGACCGCCGTGCTCGGGTTGAGCAGCGCGATCCCGATCTCGCGACCGCTGCACGTCGTCCAGGGCAGGTCCAGCCGCGCCCGGCCCGACGCGTCCAGGGTCAGCGGGCGGGCCCGCCCGCGCCGGGGCCGGAACGGCGCCCAGTAGACGGGAGTCTCCAGGTCGGCGGGCCCGTCGATCCGGATCTGCAGCCGGGCGCGCCGGCAGCGCCGGCGCCCGGTGCCCGCCGCGTCCGATCCTGACCGGACGCGATAGAAGGCGGACGACAGGTGGTCGAGCGAGACGCCGCGCGGGCGGAACCGCCGCGTGCGCGTGCCGCTGGCCAGGTCGCCGAACGGCTCCGTGGCCCCGTAGCGGCGCCGGGCCAGCGCCGCGAGCCCGTAGCCGCCGACCAGGTTGGCCGCGGCGAACTCCCCGAACGTCGCCGGCAGTCGTGCTCCCCCGCTCCGCCAGGACGGCGCTCAGCGCCTCGATCAGGTGGGGCCGGTGGTCCCTGGCCCCCAGCATCCGGCTGCGGTCGTAGATCGTCCGCACCACCTGGGGCCCGTGACGCTCGGCCAGCAGCTCGAAGAACCGCCAGGCGTTGTAGCCCGGCAGGCCGCAGCGGTCGGGATCGTCGCAGTCGATCGGGTCGTCGGCGAAGAACTGGGCGCTGTCGGGGAGCGTGCGCAGCTCGTTGGCGTACAGGTGCAGCGGAGCCCAGGTGGCGCTGCCCTCGGCCAGCGCGCGACCGGCGGGCCGGTACAACGCGAGCTGCTGCAGGTGGACGACCAGGTGGGTGACCGCGAACAGGTCGCCGGTGGCCTCCGGCGGAACCGCGAGCCAGCCGCTCGCCCGGTCGTCCCGCGAGTCGGCGCGCACGAACCCGCGCTCCGGACCGCGCGACGTGCCCGCGTAGACGTAGACGTCGGCGCGCCCGTCGCCGTCGTCCATCGGCGGCGGCAGGTCGAGCCGGCTCCGGGAGTCGCCCAGCGCGCGCTCCGCGGTCACGATCAGGCGCTGCGCGGCGTCCGCTGTGATCGCGTTCGGATCGCCCGGCGCGCTCGTGTAGTGGACGACGAAGTTCTGCGACGCGGCCTGCTCGACCAGGCCCGGGGGAACGCCGGCCAGGCTGCGGTCCGCGTCTGCGCGCGCCGGCGCACCGAGAAGGGCCAGGCAGGCCAGGAGGGCGACCAAGGCGGTTCGGACGGACCCGCGCTGATTGCTCTCACGGTGCATCTGCCCCTCCCCACGGGCCGAGCGACCGTCCGTGACTACTTGACGGTCAGCGTGCCCTTCATCCCGCCGTCCTCGTGACCGGGAACGGAGCAGTAGTACTCGTACTCGCCGGGCTTCAGGTTGGCGGTGACCTTCGACTCGCCGCCCGTGCCGACGACCTCGCCCTTGCCGTCGCCCTTGATGCCGATGTCGTGCGTTGATCGGCGACGGGTTGGGCATGACGATCTCGACCGCCCCGGCCGGGGACGGTGGCCTCGGCGCTGGCGAAGGCCAGGGCGCCGGTGTCGCAGGCCGGGATCGTCAGCGTGCCGCCCTTGGCCGCGATCGGGTCGCCCTTGCAGCCGCCGCCGATGGCGGCGAGCTGGCCCTTGTCCTCGCCGGGCTCGCCGGCCACCTTGGCCACGTAGGCCGCGACGTCCTCGGCGTCGTCGCCCTCGACGAGGTCGGCGGGCATGATGCTGCCGCGCCGCGGGTGCTTGATCTGGCCGAGGACGACGCCCTCGAACGTGCTCGAGGTCATGCCGTCGGTGCGGGCCTGCGAGAACGCCGAGTCCAGGCTCGGGCCGGCGGTGCCCGCGGCGTTGGCCCGGGCGAGCGCGTGGCAGGCGCCGCAGGGCTGGTAGTTCGCGGTCGGCTTCTTCTGCCCGTCGGCCAGCTGGCCGGTGTAGAGCCGCTTGCCGTTCTCGAGGTCGGCCTCGCGCGTGTTGCCGCAGCCGGAGGCCAGCACGGCGACGAACGCCGCGACGGCCAGCGGGATCGAGATCCTCCTCCGCGAGACCATCAAGCGGCCGGAACAATAATGGGTGGGCCGGAGCGACGGCGCTGAGTCAGGCGGCGGGCTCGAGCAGCTCGTCCAGCCGGCCCTCCGCGGCGGCGATGACGCCGCGGGCCACGCCCTCCCACGAGTAGCGCTCGTGCGCCACCCGCGCCAGCGCCGATGTGGCCCGCTCGCGCTCCTCCGGGTCGAGCTCGAGCCAGCTCACCAGGCGGTCGGCGATCTGCGCGACCGCGTCGGGCCCGCGTTCGAAGGTCAGCAGCCGCCGCACCTGGTCGCTGACCTCGGGCGCGAACGTGCGCGCCACCTCGGCCAGGCCGGAGTGCTCGGCGGCGACCGGAAGCGCGCCGCAGGCCGCCGCCTCCGCGGCCACCATGCCGAACGCCTCGGGGAACGTGCTGGGCACCACCTGGGCCTGCGCAGGCGCACAGCAGGTCGGGCAGGTCCTCGTGCTCCAGCCGCCCGGTGAACGCCACGCGCTCCATCGCCGGCCCCGCCGCGTCGGCGTAGCCCTCGGGAACCGACGTCGAGGAACGCGCCCAGGTACTCCAGCTCGCCCGCCGGGCCGCCCTCGAGCTCGCGTCCCTGGCGGGCGACCTCGCGCGCGTCGTCCAGGTCGCCGCGCGCCGAGCGCGTCGCGCAGCCGCTCGAGCCCCTTGCGGTACTCGCCGAACCCGACCACGATCAGCTCGGCCTCGGGCACCCGCCGGTGCACGAGCGGCCAGGCCGCCAGCAGCAGGTCGACGCCCTTGGAGACGATCAGCTTGCCGACGTAGGAGACGATCCGGTCGCGGCGCGGGTCGAGGCGGTGCAGGGCGGCGGCCGCACCCGCGTCGCCGCCCCAGCTCGCGGCCTCGGCGCCCTCCAGCCGCGACGCGAGCCCCTCGAGCGCCTCCGCGGCCTCGTCGACCGGCAGGGGGCGGAACGCCTTCGTGTCGACGCCGGGCGGGCCGAGCCGGGTCTTGTCCGGCAGGCCGCCCATCGTCGACGACCTCCCACAGCGACTCGGCCGTGTGGCGCGACCCGACGAGCACCCCGCCCGCCTGCTCCAGGCCCTCGCGCGCGTACGGCAGGAAGCGGTCGCGGTCGCGGCGGACGGTGTACTCCAGCGCGCTGCCGTGGACCTTGACCGCGTAGGGCACCCGGCCGCCGAGGGCGCGGGCCACGATCACCGGCCCCATCACCAGGTGGTTGGCCAGCGCGACGTCGGGCTCCGCGCCGTCCGCCACCTCCCGGACCGCCGCGACGTTGGCCTCCAGGTAGTGGTCGAGCTGGTCGTCGCTCAGCTTGTCGTAGGTGATCGCGTCGAAGCCCTCGTACTCGTCGGCCACGTAGACCGGCAGCACGCGGCCGATGTCCGGGTTGTAGACCTTGACCCGGCCGGGGCCGGCCTCGTCCGACACCCAGTCGAGCCCGTCCGCCTCCCGGTCCTGGCAGAGCAGGTGCACCTCGTGCCCCAGCCCCGCGAGCGCGCGGGCCAGCGAGGCGTTGTAGACGTTGCTGCCGGTGCCGCGCAGCAGGTAGCCGTGGAAGATCAGGATCCGCATTGGCGGTTGATATCGTGCCCGGGCCTTGAGCGACCGTCAGAAATATCGCCTGCGCTCCCGCAGCGACCGCGAGGTCATCCGCGAGGTCGAGCCGGGAACGGTCTACGTCGACCGTGAGACCGGCGAGGAGTTCCAGGTCGTCGGCAAGGTGCTGCCGCTGGCGCCGAACCCCAGCAACCTGCCCTGGGCCGTCGAGAACCTGCGCCTGTGCGGCTGCTCGCTCGAGCAGCTCGCGCCGAAGGACGTCAACGACTGCCCGCACTGTGGCCGGCGCCTGCCGGCCATGAACGCCGAATAGGGCGGCCCGTGCGGCGCTCCGGCTGGCTCGCGCTGGCGCTTCTGGCGCCGGTGTTCCTCGCCGCTTGCGGCGGCGACGCCGAGGATCCGGCGGACGACCGAGCTCCGGAAGCCGCCGCTGACGGTCCCGGGCGAGTCGACCGGCAGCACCGGAAGCGAGTCGGAGACGACGACCGGGACGGGCTCCACGGGCACCGAGGCGGGCGAGGGCGGGTCGGGACCGTCCGCGACCGGCCCGATGGACCAGCCGAACCCGGGCAACGGCGGAGTGCCCGCGCCGGACGGCAACGACCCACCGGCGCCGCAGGAGGACTCCCCCACGAACGACACGCCGCCCGAGCCCGGCTCCCCGGCGGACCGGTTCGAGCAGTTCTGCGCCCAGAACCCCGGCGCGTGCTGATCTAGCCCCGGCGGTGCGCCGGCTGCGGCGACGCCGGCTGCCGGACGCGCGCAGGGAGCCGGCTGCGGCACGCGGCTCCGATCCGCGGCGCGGCTTGTGCGACCACGGCGACTTGTGGTCGCGCGTGCGCGGACCGCCTGGCCTGGCCCAGCCGAGCGGCAGCCGGATGCCGCCGCCGCCGGGCCCGTTGTCCGGCGGGGTGTCGGGCCCGCCGCCGCCCGGACCGTCGTCGTCGGTCGAGTCGTCGTCGTCCCGCAGGCGGAAGAACCAGACCAGCCAGAGGATCAGCAGCCCCACGTCGAAGACGCGGAACCCCACCATGAAGATCCAACCCTCGGTGGTCACCACCGCGATGGTACCGCTGTCGGGGCGCTCGAAACAGCCCTTTTTGGGCTGTGGCGCGTAAGCGGGCTACGGGCGGACGCCGCCGGTCTGGGCGTCGCCGTGGCTGCTGCTCGGGCGGGTCTGGCTGTCGTCCTTCTGGCCCTCGGCCGGAGTCTCGGTCGTCGGCTTGGGGTCAGGGATGAACGTGACCGAGTAGACCGGGCGCGCGGTGCGCTTGAAGCAGCCGTAGGTACGCAGGCTCTTCAGCGTCTGCTGGGCGGCCGGCTCCTGGGCGTCGTCGCAGTTCTCGCGCGAGAAGCGCCAGGCGACGTCGGCCGGCTGGTTGACCGCGAACGCGGGCATCCAGGTCGGGACCGTGAGCGCGATGACCGAGCGCTTGTCGACCTTCAGCGGCTTGGCGAGCGCGAACGTCGGCGTCGACCCGAAGTAGCTCTGGACGTTGACGACGTCGCTCTGCGCCTGAAGACGGTGGCGGCGCTTGGTGCGCGCGGGCTTCAGGATCGAGAGGCGGACCTGAGGCTGGCCGCCGAACAGGTTGGAGAAGAACGTGGTCTGCTCCGCGTCGGGCTTGCCGAGCTTGAGCGTGAACGCCACGACTGTGCCCGGCTCGCTGACCAGGAACGGGTTCTTCAGGGCGCCGATCTGCACGGGATAGCCGCTGACGCGGCCGATCGCCTGGCAGTCGGTGGGGCAGCTCGGGTCGGCGAGCGGGGACTCGGCGCTGACGCCCGAGCTCGCGGACCTCGGCGTTGGCGGGAGCGGCGACCACGAGGGCGCCCAAGCAGGCAAAAGCTGTAGCGATTCGTCGCACGATCGTCTGAAACACGGAGTGTGGCCCCGGGTTGCGCTCTCTGTTCGCCATTCGACCTGTGCATCCTGCAAACGACGTAGGGCGTTAGCGTTGCCGCCGTGGACACCTTCGAGCAGTACGTACGCTCCGGACTCGAGCCTGGCGGACATCGAGGTCGACGACACCGAGCTCGCCGTGATGCGCGCCGCGGACGCGGTCTACGGGCCCGGGTTCAAGGCGCTGGCCGACGCCGACCTGCGCGGCGTGTGGGTCGAGCCCGACCTCGACCCGAGCAGGCGCGCCGCGATGAGCGGCGGGCACCCGCAGGACCTGGGGCTGCGCGACCAGGCCGCCGCGATCGCCGCCGGCGACCTCGACGCGCGCGAGCTGCTGACGGCCACGCTCGAGCGGATCGAGGAGCGCGACGGGCCGCTCAACTCGATCGTCGCGAAGTTCCCGGAGGAGTCCGAGCAGATGCTGGCCGCCGCGCCGCGCGGGCCCGCTCCACGGCGTGCCGATCGCGGTCAAGGACATGTTCACGCTGCCGTGGCGCGGCCCGCGCGACGGGTCGCCGCTCGAGGCGCTGCCGCCCGGCGAGTCCGGCGTCTACCGCCTGCTGCGCGACGCGGGCGCCGTGGTCGTGGGCGTCACGCAGATGCACTTCTGGGGCGGCGGGTCGACCGGCCACGTGTCGGCCTACGGGCCCGTCGGCAACGCGTGGAACGCCGAGCACTGCGGCGGCGGGTCGTCGGGAGGCTCGGCCGCGGCGGTCGGGGCGCGGCTCGTGGCCGGCGCGGTCGGCACCGACGGCGGCGGATCGATGCGCCTGCCCGCGGCCTACAACGGGATCACCGGGCTGAAGGGCACGTTCGGGTCGACGCCGCGCGACGGCTACACGCACGCGCACGCTTCGATGGGCGTCGGCGGGCCGATGTGCCGCGACGCCGCCGACGCGCGGCTGCTCGGGTCGGTGCTGTTCGACCGCGCGCTGCCGGAGGGCGTGGCGGACGCGGCGGGGCTGCGCGTCGGGCTGGTGCGGTCGCCGTTCTGGGACGACGTCGACCCCGAGGTCGAAGCCGCCTGCCGCGCCGGCGATCGAGGCGACGGGCTGGCAGACCGGCGAGCCCGAGCTGGCGGGCGCCGAGCACGCGCAGGTCGCCACCGTGATCCGGCTGACGCTCGAGGGACTGCCCGACCTGAGCGACGAGGACCTGGCCGCAGCCGACCCGCTCACGCGCGGGCCTCTTCAAGTACGAGCTGCTCCTGCCCGCGAACCTGGTGATCCGCGCGGACCGCGTGCGCAGCCAGCTGCGGCGCGCGATGGTCGCGGCGTTCGCAGACTACGACCTGCTGGTGTGGCCGACGGTCGCGGCGCCCGCGCCGCGCATCGACAACCCCAGGGTCGATGTGCCGTCCGGCCCGACCGCCCCCGACGCGGTCAACGTCCGCCAGGCCGGGATCGCGAACCTGACCGGGCAGCCCGGCATCAGCGTCCCCGTCGGCCTCCACTCGAGCGGCCTGCCGATCGGGCTGCAGCTGCTGGCGCCCTGGGGCGCCGAGGCACTGCTGCTCGACGCGGCGGAGCACCTCGAGCGGGCGACCGGCCGGGAATGGGTGGACGCGCTGCCGCCGACCGCGGCGACGCAGGCCGCCTGAGGCGGAACCTGCGCGCTACTTGTGCCGGTAGGTGATTCGCCCGCGATCGAGGTCGTAGGGCGACAGCTCGATCTTCACGCGATCGCCGGGCAGGATGCGGATGTAGTGCCGCCGCATCTTGCCCGAGATGTGGCCGAGCACCTCGTGCCCGTTGTCCAGCTTCACGCGGAACATCGTGTTGGGGAGGGCTTCGGTGACCTCCCCCTCCATCTCGATCTTGTCTTCCTTCGCCAAACTTCTCCTTTTGTCCGGCCGTCCGGCAGCCGCGGCAACGCTACCAGCCTGGAAAGCGGATTCGCCGGCACCCCTCAGCGGTTCGCGGCGATGAAATCCAGCAGCGCCGACGCCGTCTCGTCCTCGGCGTCGGTCCCGAGGAGATGCCCTGCATTCGGCACGGTTACGAGTTCGGCGTGCGGGATCAGCCGGGCGAGCTCGCGCCCGTTCTCCACGGGCACCAGCCGGTCGTCCTCGCCGTGCAGGACGAGCACGGGCATGCGCAGGTCGCCGAGCCGCCGGCGCGTGTCGTGGCGGAAGATCGCGGCCCCCTGGCCGAGGGCGGTGTGCGCGGGCGTGACCTCCTCCGCCCGCATGGCCATGTCGGCCTCGAGCCGGTCGCGGTACTGCGTCCGCGTCCGCTCGGAGTAGAGCAGCGGCGAGACGATCCTGAACGTCCCGCCCGGTCCGACGAAGGGCCGCAGCGCGATGCTCGCGACCATCCGCCAGGGCGCGCGGCCGTCGCGCTGCCGGGCGCCCGGGTGGGTGCAGCACAGCGACAGCGAGCGAACGCGCTCCGGATGCTGCGAGCGCCAGGTGCTGGGCGATCATCCCGCCCATCGAGACCCCGATGACGTGCGCGCTGTCCTCCCCCGACGCGTCGAGCACGGCCATCGCGTCGCGCGACCAGGTCGTCCATCGTGAACAGCCCGCGCGGGCGGTCCGAGTCGCCGGTGCCGCGGTTGTCGAACACGATCGCCCGGTGCCCGCGGGCCACGTGCGGCAGCAGCCGGAACCAGGCTCGGGCCGAGCCCATGAAGCCCATGATCATCAGGACCGGGTCGCCCTCGCCGTACGACCGCCAGGAGATCCAGGTGCCGCCGTTCTCCGCCACGCCGCTCGCGGACAGGGCCGCGGTGGGCGCGACGGCGAGCGCCTCCTTCATCTGCCTTCGAAGGTGGCCTTGCCCGGGCCCTCGGCCAGGAACGAGTCGACCGCGTTCTGGAGGTCCTCGGTGGCGAACAGCGCCGCCGGCGATGTCGCCGATCCGGTCGTCGGCGCCGGCACGCCGTGCTCCAGGTACGCGCGCACCATCGCCTTGGTCGCGGCGTGCGCCTTGGTCGGGCCCGGTGGCCAGGCTCTGGGCGAACTTCATCGTCTTCGCCGCGCAGCTCGTCGTCCGGGTAGACGCGGTTGACCACGTTCCAGCGCTCGAGCGTCGCCGCGTCGTACAGGTCGCCGGTCATCACGAACTCGCGCGCGCGAGCCGGCCCGGCCCGCTCGGCCATCCGCTGCGTCCCGCCCATCGCCGGCGTCAGGCCGACGACGCGCTCGACCAGCCCGAACCGGGCGTTCTCGGAGGCCAGCAGCAGGTCGCAGCCGAGCGCCAGCTCGAGCCCCGCCGTCAGGCAGAGCCCGTGCACGGACGCGATCGTCGGGAACGGCATCTCCTCCAGCTTGTGGACGATCGACGACCAGGTCGCGGAACAGCGCCGCGGCCTGCTCCGGCGTCTTGTCGTCGAAGACGTGGACGTCGACGCCGCCGGTGAACACGTCGCCCTCGGCGCGGACGACGAGCGCCCGCAGCATCTCGCCCTCCAGCCTCCTCGAGCCCCTGCGATGAGGTCGTTGATCAGCGTCGACGTCGAACAGGTTGAGCGGCGGGTGCGTCAGGCTGAGGATGCCGACGTCGCCCTTCCCGATCGAGCTTGACGGGGCTAGCCACGTAGCTTCTCCGCGATCTGCTTGATCTCGTCCGGGTCGCCCTCCTGCGGGCGGACGGGCAGCTCGAGCGGGTCGTCCTCGTAGCGCGGGATCACGTGCACGTGGAAGTGGAAGACCGTCTGCCAGGCCGCGCGGCCGGCCGAGTTGAGCAGGTTCACGCCGTCCGCGTCGAGCCGTCCACCGCCTTCTGGCGCCAGCCGCTTGGCGGCGGTGATCGCGTGCTGGAGCGTCTCGTCCGGGATCTCGTGGAGGTCGGTGAGTGCTCGCTTCGGGATGACGAGCGCGTGCCCCGCGCGTCCACGGGTGGATGTCCATGAACGCGATGGTGTGCTCGTCCTCGTCGACCTTCGTCGCGGGCGCGTCGCCCTTGACGATCGAGCAGAAGATGCAGTCGTCGCGCCATGCGGCGGGAGACTACGACGCAGCGCAGTCTGCAGTCTGCAGCGACGACCGCAGATCGCAGAGGATCAGGACGACTGCAGTCTGCAGCAGCGCGGGCGCGCAGGCTGCGCCCGGCGGACGCGGCATGGGCGCCGGCGAGCTGATGCCGCCCGCATCTCGCAGCAGGTCCACGTAGCTGCCGCGGTCGGGCGGAACGGGTCGGCGATCTGCGCGGCCGCTCGGTCGAGCGAGAGCGCCGCGCGACTAGCTCGCCGTCGACCTCGGCCACGCAGGGCGTCGCCGTCGAGCGGGCGCTGCGAGTCGAGGGCGGCCAGGCGCAGCAGCGCGGCCGCGTCGTCCGGGGTCGTGCGCCTGATGATCATGTCGGGCTGCTCCTCTCATGCCGCCGCCTGTACGAGCGCCTCGGCCAGCCGGCCCGGCGTGCCGGCCGCCCATCTGGTCCTCCGGGTGCCACTGCACGCCGATCGCGAAGCTGCCGGCTGCGGCATCTCGAGCGACTCGACGACGCCGTCGGCCGACGACGAGGTGACCTGCAGCCCGCGCCCGAGCGCGGCGCACCGACTGGTGGTGCCTGGCAGCAGACCTCGCCGCCGCGGCCGAGGACCCGGCGGGCGACCGACCCGGCGCTCGTGCCGACCGGGTGCTCGGCAGCGGTCGTGGCCGCCGACGTCCTGGTGGAGCGTCCCGCCGAAGGCGATGTTCAGCAGCTGGTGGCCGCGGCAGATGCCGATCGAGCGGCACGTCCTGGGCGAGCGCGGCGCGCAGCGCGGCCAGGTCGCGGCGGTCGACGCCGAGGTCGAGGTCGCCCTGCGCGGCGACCGTTCGTCCTGCCCGTACAGCGCCGGGTGGATGTCGGTCTGCTGCCCGACGACGACGAGCGCGTCGGCGGAGGCGAGCTGGCGCTCGAAGCGCTCGCGGTCGAGCACGCGCGCCTGGGCCGCCGGCCGGCTCGATCCAGCGCTGGTAGGGCTCCGGGTCCTCGCTCGTGCGCGGCCAGCACGAGGACGAGCGGGCGCTCGCGCGGGGTGACCTCGCTTGTGGGCCGCGGCCAGCGCGCGCGCGGGCGCGCGCCACGCGCTTGCGGGCGGCGTCCTCGGAGATGTCGAGCAGGCCGCCGATCTCGGCCAGCGACAGCCCGCCCTCGAAGCGCAGCAGCAGGAGCAGCCGCTCGTGCGGGGACAGCCGGTCGAGCGCCTCGCGCGCCGCCAGCCGCGCGTCCGGGATCGGGGTCGGGCGTCGACCCGACCGTCTCGTCGGCGAACGGCACCCAGTCGCGGACGCTGGCGCCGGCGCAGGTGGTCGACGGCGAGGTTGCGCGCGGTGCGGTGCACCCAGGCGCGCAGGTGGTCGCGGTCGGCGTCGCGCGGCGCGCTCGGCCCAGGCGCGCGCGAAGGCCTCCTGGCGCAGGTCCTCGGCCGCGCCGCGGATCGCCGACCATGCGTGTCGAGGCGCCGGGTGAGCGGGCCGCTCCAGCTCCGTGAAGAGTTCGTCGTTCAGTCACACCCATACAACGACTCGGGGCGGGCGAAACCGGACATCGCGGACCGGCTCAGAGCCAGCCGGCTCTTCTTGAAGTACGCGTAGAGCGACGCGCAGGCGGTCGCCATCACGCCGCAGCACGACCGGGTAGCCGAGCGTCGACTTCAGCTCCGGCATGTGCTCGAAGTTCATGCCGTAGATGCCCGGCGATCATCGTCGGCACGGCCAGGATCGCGACCCAGGCGGAGATCCGGCGGACGTCGTCGTTCTGGCGGACCGTGACCTGGGTCAGGTTCGCGCCGAGGACGCTGTTCAGCATCTCGCGGAAGTTCTCGACCGACTCGTTGACCCGGATCGCGTGGTCGTAGACGTCGCGGAAGTACGACTGCATCTCCTCGGGGATGTAGCGATGGTCGTCGCTCGACAGCCGCTCGAGCGGCCCGACCAGCGGCGCGGTCGCGCGGTGCAGGTCGAGCACCTCGCGCTTCAGGTGGTAGATGCGCGGCGGCCGGGTTGGTGCGCGCGGGCGAGAACGCCTCCTCCTCGACCTCCTCGATGTCGTCCTCGACGCCGGCGAGGACGGGCGTGTAGTCGTCGACGATCCGGTCGACGATCGCGTGCAGCACGCCGGCCGGGCCGCGCTCGGAGCAGCTCGGGATCGCTCTCGACCTCCTCGCGGACGTCGTGCAGCTCGGTCGTCTCGCCGTGGCGGACGGTGATCAGGAAGCCCGCGCCCATGAAGATGAGGATCTCCCCGAACTCGACCTCCTCGGTGTCGTCGTGGTAGCGGGCCGGCTTGAGGACGAGGAACAGCGATGTCGCCGTACTCCTCGAGCTTCGGGCCGCTGGTGCGCGTTGATCGCGTCCTCGACCGCGAGCGGATGCAGCTCGAACTCGTCCTTGACCGAGTCGAACTCCTCCTCGGTCGGCTGGTGCAGCCCGATCCACACCCACGACGGAGTTGTCGTGCGCGCACTGCTCGTAGGCCTCCTCGAGCTCGAGGTTGCCGGCGCGGCGCTCGCCGTCCTTGTAGACCGCGCAGTCGACGATCGTCATCGCGCTGGATTCTGGCGAAGCCGCCGGGCGAGTGCGATCGCCTGCTCTGGCGTCGTCGCCTCGCCGGTGAACGCGGCCTCGCGCAGGCGCTCGATCAGCTCGCCCAGCTCCGGGCCGCCCTCGATGCCCGAGCCTCGCGCGCCAGGACGTCGCCGCGGACGGGCAGCTTCGGCCTGCCGCTGCTCGCGGAAGTCGAGCGCCTCGGCCATCATCTCGCGCGCCAGGTCCAGGTGCGCCTCGATCGCCGCCTCCGCGTTGCGCCCGCGGGTGGCCAGGCGGTCCGCGCAGGTCAGGAGCGTCGTCTCGATCTCGACGGGCTCCGTGGCGGTCAGGTAGCGGTAGACCGCGGCGCGCGACAGCGGCGCGCTCGTGCACCAGGAAGCCGAGCCGCAGGTGGTGGCGGGTGATCCGGCCCAGGTACTCGCGCAGCGCCGTGCTCGTCTTGCAGCCGGCGGCAGATCGTCGCGATCACGCTGCTCGCCGACCGAGTCGTGGCCGATGAACGTCACCCGCCCGTCGGGCAGCACGTCGCGCGTCGCGGGCTTGCCGATGTCGTGGAAGAGCGCGGCGAAGCGCAGCGCCTGGCCGCGGGTCAGCTCGTCGCCCAGCGTGCTCGTCGAGCACGGCACGCAGGCCGGGCGCCGACTCGCCGAACACGCGCTCCAGGTCCTGCTCGAGCCCGATCAGCTCCTGGAGCACCTCGAGCGTGTGGCCGTGGACGTCGGCGTGGTGGAAGTTGCTCTGCGCGACGCCGTGGAGGTCGGCCAGCTCCGGGACGATCGCGCGCGACGATGCCCAGGTCGTCGGCCAGGTCGAGCCCGTCGAGCACGCGGTCGGCCAGCACCAGGCGGCGCAGCTCGGCGAAGACGCGCTCGGCGGCGGCCTCGGTGATGCGCGGCGCCGCCTGCGCGGGTGGCCTCGGCGGTCGCCGGGTCGGGCGCCAGGTCGAGCTCGGTCGCCAGCCGCGACGAGCCGCAGCGGGCCGCAGCGGGTCGCGCTCGTAGGCGCCGGGCAGCACGCGCAGCAGCCGGCGCGTCCACGTCGCGCCAGGCCGCCGCTCGGGTCGACCGGCTCGCCGCCGTGCAGCGGCACCGCGATCGCGTTGATCGCGAAGTCGCGGTTGGCCAGGTCGGCCTCGATCGTCGGCGCCCTGGAGCGGCGTCAGGTCGGCCATCCAGGAGCGGTCCGGGCGCCAGCGCGCGGTAGGAGCGGAACGCGTCGCGACAGCCGGAAGATCGGGCCGCCGGTGGCGCCGGCGGATCGCCTCGGCCGCCGCGTGCGCGTCGCCGTCGACGGCCAGGTCGACGTCCACGATCGGCCGGCCGAGCAGCGCGTCGCGCACGGTCCCGCCCACGATCCAGGCGCGGGCGTCCGGGCAGCGCCTCGCGCACCGCCCGGACCGCGGGCGAATCGTCGAGCGCCCTCAAAGGTGCTCGTGCAGGCGGCGCACCCGCGGGGTCAGCCCGCAGGTCACCTCGTAGTTGATCGTGTCGAGCCGACGTGCGACCTCCTCGGCCAGTATGCGCTCGCCGTCCTGCTCGCCGATCAGCACGGCGCGGCGCTCCGGGCTCCACGTCGGTCTCCGGGCCCGAGGTCGACCGTGATGTTGTCCATCGAGACGGTGCCGACGATCGGGTAGCGGCGGCCGCCGACCAGGACGTCGGCGTTGTTCGTGAGCGCGCGCCGCCAGCCGTCGCCGTAGCCGATCGGGATCGTCCCGACCCAGGTCGGCTCCGTCGGCCGTCCAGCGGCGGCCGTAGCCCGCGCTCTGGCCGGGCTCGAAGCGCTTGACCGCGGCGACGTAGGACTCCAGCCGCAGGGCGGGCTCGAGGCCGCGCTCGGCCGGATCCTGCCCGAACGGGTCGAGGCCGTAGACCGCGATGCCGCAGCGGACGAGGTCGAAGTGCGCGGCGGGCTCGCGCAGGGTCGCCGCGCTGTTGGCCGCGTGGACCATCAGGTGCGGGTAGGCCTCCTTGAGCTCGCGCGCGAGCGGCGTGAACGCCTCGAGCTGGGCGGGGAAGTGGTCGTCGCCGGGCTCGTCGGCGGTGGCGAAGTGCGTCATCAGGCCGGCCAGCTCGAGCCGCGGGTGCGCCTCGACCTTCGCGCACAGCTCGCGCACCAGGTCGGCGTCCGTCGTGCCCAGGCGGCCCATGCCCGAGTCGTGCTTCACGTGCACGCGGATCGGCGCGCCGGGCGGGGCGTGGCTCTCCAGCGAGTCGACGAGCTCGTGCGTCCAGGCGACGACCTCCGCCCCCGCCTCGAGCGCCGTGCGCGGTGTCCTCGGGCGTCAGCGCGCCCATCACGAGGATGCGCGACTCCAGCGCCGTGGCGGCGCAGCTCGGCGGCCTCGTTCGCGGTGGCGACGGCCAGCCAGGTCGCGCCGCCCGCGCAGCGCCGCGCGCGCGCACCACTGCGCGCCGTGGCCGTAGCCGTCGGCCTTGACGACCGCGCACAGCTCGGCGCCGTCCGTCAGCTGCGAGCGCAGGTGCGCGCAGTTGCGCTCGATCGCGCCGAGGTCGATCGCGGGCCAGCGCGCGCTCGACGGCCATCAGCCAGGCGCCATCCCCGCGGGGATCGAGTCGATCACGTCGCCCGCGACGACGTGGTCCGCTCCGCCGATGCGCTCCGCGGCGGCGCTGCCCGCGCGGGCGTGCGCGATCACCGCCGCCGCGGCGCCCTCGAGCGGGCCGAGGCCCTTCGAAAGCAGCGCGCCCGACGATCCCGGCCAGCACGTCGCCCGTCCCCGCCGTGGCCAGCGCCGGCGTCGCCCCCGGGCTGATCGCGACCGGGCCGCTCGGGCGCGGCGACGATCGTGTCGTCGCCCTTCAGCAGCACCACGCAGCCCGAGCGCTCGGCCGCCTCGCGCGCGGCGGCCAGCCGGTGGGCCTCGATCTCGCTCGACTCGCGGCCGAGCAGCCGGCCGAGCTCGCCCGCGTGCGGGGTCAGCACGCGTCGGCCCGGGGCGGTCGCGCAGCGCCTCGAGCTCGCCGCGCGAACGCGTTCAGCCCGTCGGCGTCGATCACGAGCGGCTTGTCGACCGCCCGCGCCACCGCCTGGGCGAACGCCCGCGCCCCGTCGCCCTTGCCGATCCCGGGCCCGAGCACCACGGCGCCCGCCCGCTCGGCCATCTCGGCGACGACTTCGGCGCCCGCGCTCGGTGTGCGCGCCGTCCTCCTCGGGCAGGCCGCGGGTCATCGCCTCGAGCAGCCGCAGCTCGAGCGCCTGCTCGGCCGACTCCGGCACGGCGCACTGCACGTAGCCCGCGCCCGTGCGCTGGGCGGCGAGCGCGACCATCGTCGGCGCGCCGGTCAGCCCGCGCGAGCCCGGCGGCGATCACGACCACGCCCGACTTGAACTTCGAGCCGTCGCGCGGGCGCGCGCGGAACGAGGCCGAGCACCCGGTCGGTGATCAGCGCCGCGACCCCCGGCTCGGGCGCGCCGCGCGGCACGCCGATCGGGATCACGCGCACGTCGCCGGAGTGGAAGGCGCCGGGCGCGACGTGCAGGCCGATCTTCGACCCGTGGAACGTGCCCGTGACCGTCGCCCGCACGGCGTCGCCCAGCACCTCGCCGGTCGACGCGTTCACGCCGCTCGGGACGTCGCAGGCCACCACGGGCGCGCCGGAGTCGTTGATCGCGGCGATCGCGCCGGCGATCGGCTCGCGCGGCTCGCCCTCGAAGCCGGTGCCCAGCATCGCGTCGACGATCGCGCTCGACCCCGCCAGGCGGTCGGGGTCGAACGGCCCGGGCGGCGGGCCCGGCAGCCGCTCGAGGTTGGCCGCGGGGTCACCGCTCAGCTCGGCGACGTCGCCGGTGCGCCATCACCTCGACCTCGCGGCCCTCCTGGCGCAGCAGCCGCGCGACGACCAGGCCGTCGCCGCCGTTGTTGCCCTTCCCGACCACGACCCGCACCGGGCCGGGGCCGGTCGCCACCTCGGCGGTCAGGCGCGTGAGCCCCTCCCCCGCCCGCTCCATCAGGTCGAGCGACGGGAACGCCCTGCTCCTCGATCGCCCAGGCGTCGACGGCGCGCATCTCGCCCGCCTCGTACAGCGGGTCGGCCCAGTCCGGCAGGCTCATGCGGCGACGATCGCCACCGCGCCCGCGGTCGTGCGCGTGTGGGTCAGGGAGATCCGCACGGGCCCGGGGGCGAGCTCCGCGATCCGGCCGCTCAGGCGCACCTCGGGCGCGCCCTCGGTCGCCACCACCTCGACGTCGCGGAACGCCCAGCCGCCTGCGACGCCCACGGCCTTGGCCACCGCCTCCTTCGCGCAGAAGCGCGCGGCCAGGTGCTGAGCGGGCCGGGCCCGCTGCGGCGGCGTACTCGCGCTCGGCCTCGGTGAACAGGCGCTCGGCCAGCCGCGGCCGGCGCTCGAGCGCGCGCTCCAGCCGGTCGATCTCGAGCAGGTCCAGGCCGATCACGGCCCGGAGGCTAACGCCCGTCCGCGGCGGCCTCCGCCTCGGCGTCCAGGTCGTCGATCAGCCAGTCGCAGTTCGAGCCGGTCTCGCGCAGGATCTTCAGCGACGAACTGCGCATCGCGGCGAGCTCGTCCTCGTCGAGCAGATCGAGCCAGTGGCTCGTGCACCGCCTGCTTCAGCACGGGCTCGCGCGCGCTCGAGCGCCTCGACCCCCTTCTCGGTGATCACCGCGTAGGTCGCGCGCCGGTCGTCCGGCGGGATCACCCGCTCGACCAGCCCCGCCTCCTCGAGCCGCGCGACCAGGCGCGTCGCCCCGCCGCGCGAGAGCAGCAGGTTGTCGGCCAGCTCGCCCATCCGCATGCGGCCGTCGTCCTCGATAGGTGATGTTGACGAGCAGCTCGACCGACGCGAGCGGCAGTCCGATCGCCTGCCTCCAGCTCGCGGTCGATGCGCTGAAGGCTCCGCATCGTCGCCTGGAGGTTCCCGTACCAGGCCTGGAAGTCGCGGGTCTCTTGTCCTTCGCGTCCTTCCCCATGGAATTAATTGTAGATGAAACGGTTGACATGTCAATCGTTGCGGCGTACATTGCTGTGGCAATCGTTTACCCGTCAACCGTTGCTAAAGCAATGCTAAAGCGACGGAGGAGGCCCACTCGAATGTCACCCCCCACCACCACGCAGAAGCCCACGGGCCGGCTCGCGCGGCTCGGCGACTTCGCCTTCCGCCGTCGCCGCCTGGTGCTGGCGGCCTGGATCGCCGCGTTCGTCGTGGCCATCGGCGCCGCGTCGCAGCTCGGCGGCGACTTCCGCGCCGACTACTCCACCCCGGGCTCCGAGTCGAAGGCGGCCGAGCAGCGGCTGGCCGAGCGCTTCCCGCAGGAGAACCCGTCCACCGTCGACGTGGTCTGGCAGGCGAAGGACGCCCGCTCGGCCGCGAGCCACGCAGCGGATCGACCAGCTGCTGGCCGGCGCCCAGAGGCTGCCGGGCATCGGCGACGGCGTCACCGCGCGCGACGCACAGGTCTCGCGCGACGGGCAGATCGCGGTGGCGCGGCTCCCGCTGTCGGTGAGCGCCGTCGACGACGTGCCCAAGGCGACCGGCGAGAAGCTGATCGCGATGGCGGAGTCGGCGAGCAGCGACGGGCTGCGCGTCGAGCTCGGCGGCCAGGTCATCGAGAACTCCCAGCAGGCCGAGGTGTCGTCGGAGATGGTCGGCCTGGCCATCGCCGCGATCGTGCTGCTCCTGACGTTCGGCACGCTGATCGCCGCGGGCCTGCCGCTGGCCACGGCGCTGTTCGGCCTGGGGATCTCCTCAGCGATCGGCGGCGTGCTCGCCGCGGTGATCGACACCCCGGACTGGTCGGCGCAGGTGGCCGCGATGATCGGCATCGGCGTCGGCATCGACTACGCGCTGCTGATCCTCACGCGCTTCCGCGGCGCGCTGGCCGCGGGGTCCGACGCCCGCGAGGCCACCGTCGAGGCCGTCTCCACCGCCGGGCGCTCGTCGCTCATCGCGGGCGGCACGGTCGTGATCTCGCTGATGGGCCTGTTCCTGATGGGCCTGCCCTACAACTACGGCGTCGCGCTGGCCGCGATCGCCGCGGTCGTGACCGTGATGGCGGCGTCGGTGACGCTGCTGCCGGCGCTGCTGGGCTTCGCCCGCGAGCGGGTCAACAAGCTGCGCGTGCCCGGTACGGGTCGCGCTCCCGCCGACCCCTCGCGTGCGCCCGCCGCCCGCTGGAGCCGCCTGGTCCAGCGTCGTCCCTGGGCCGCCGCGCTGGCCGGCGTGGGCATCCTGCTGGCGCTGGCCGCGCCGGTGCTCGGGCTGCGGCTCGGGTTCCCCGACGCGGGCAACGACGCGAAGGACACCACCACCCGCCAGGCCTACGACCTCCAGGCCAAGGGCTTCGGGGCCGGGTCGTCCGGGCCGCTGCTGCTGGTGGCCGACGCGAGGCGATCCGGGCGACCGGGCTCGCGTGGCCGCGCTGTCGCGGACGCTGGCCGACGAGCCGGGCGTGGCGGCGGTCGAGGCTCCGCGGTTCAACGCCGGCGGCGACACCGCCGCGCTGATGGTCATCCCGGCCGGATCGCCGCAGTCGACCGAGACCGAGGATCTGATCCACACGCTGCGCGACGACGTGCTGCCGCGCAGCGGCCTGCACGTGGACGTCGGCGGCGAGACCGCGTCGTTCGTCGACCAGGGCGCGATCACCGCGGAGCGGCTGCCGCTGTTCATCGGCGGCGTGCTCGGCCTCTCGTTCCTGCTCCTGCTGGCGGCCTTCCGCGCGCCGGTCGTGGCGGCCAAGGCAGGCGTGATGAACCTGCTGTCGATCGGCGCGGCCTACGGAGTCGTGGCGCTGGTGGCCGACGGCGGCTTCGCCGGGCTCGCTGGTCGGGATCAGCGAGGCGACCCCCGTCCCGCCGTTCCTGCCGGTGATCATGTTCGCGATCCTGTTCGGGCTCTCGATGGACTACGAGGTGTTCCTGCTCTCGCGGGTCCGCGAGGAGTTCCTGAAGAGCGGCGACACGAGCCGGGCGGTCACCGAGGGCCTGGCCCGCACCGCGCGCGTCATCACGGCGGCGGCGGCGATCATGGTCGCGGTGTTCGGGGCGTTCATCCTGAGCCCCGACGTACCGATCAAGCTGATCGGCGTCGGGCTGGCCTCGGCGATCCTGATCGACGCGACGATCGTGCGCATGGTGCTGGTGCCGGCGGTGATGCAGCTGCTGGGCGACCGCAACTGGTGGTTGCCGCGGTGGCTGGATCGGGTGGTTCCGGAGCTGGAGATGGAGCCGGCGCCCGCGCGGTAGGACGACGATTGGCTCGAATTGGCGGATTGGCAGCTCGGCCAATCCGCCAATCGGCCATCGGCCAATCATGAGAAGTCCATGGCATCGGCGCCCAAGCCGCGCCGATTCCGGCTTAATCCAGAGCCGTTCCCGATCTTCCAGACCCAGGAGGCTCAACCATGCGGCTCCGGAGCCCGTCCCCCGGCACCGTCATCTCGACCATCGCCCTGGTGATGGCCACCACCGGCACGGCCGTCGCCGCCGTCGACTTCGCGCGCAACGCGGGTGCTGTGGACGGCGTCAGCGCCGTCGGCGCGAGCTCGTCGAACAGCCGGGCCAAGGGCAACCTCGTGGCCACCGCCCGCGGCGGGTCGAACACGGGCCAGATCCCCAACAAGTTCCTGGCCGACGTGCCCCGAGTCGAAGGCGTTCGCAGGCGCCGTTCGCCGTCGAGGACAACCAGACCGGCGCGACGATCGACCTCGGCATCGACCCCGCTCGGCCGCTTCTCGGCGTCCTGCCAGGACCAGTCGATGACCGCCGGCACCGAGGACCCGCGCATGGTCCTGTCGTTCACCAACCAGTCGGGCGGCCCGGCCAACATCGCGCGCCGCGCGGGCGTCGGCGAGGCCAACGTCGGCCTGATCTGCCAACGGCACCGTCGACTCGTTCACGATCGCCAACTCGAACACGTTCCGCGTGCACGTGCAGCAGAACACGACGCAGGTGATCATCGAGGGCGCCGCCCGTCAGGACCGCCCGGACCCGGCCAACGGAGCGTGCCTCGTGTGGGGCACCGTGTCAGGTGATCCGGTAGGCTACTCGACCGTGACCGTCTTCGCCAGGTTCCGCGGCTGATCGACGTTCAGCCCGCGGGCCCTGGCGATGCGGTACGCCAGCAGCTGCAGCGGCACTATCGCCAGGATCGGCTGCAGCAGCCAGTCCGTGCGCGGCACGTAGACGACCTCCTCGGCGTGCTCGGCGACGTGCTTCGAGCCCTCCGTGGCGACCGCGATCACGTGCGCCCCGCGGGCGCGGACCTCGGACACGTTCGAGAGCACCTTGTCGAGCACCGGCGCGTCGGTGGCCACGCGTCACGACCGGCGTCTTCTCGTCGAGCAGGGCGATCGGCCCGTGCTTCATCTCGCCGGCCGCGTACGCGTCGGTCGGGATGTAGGAGATCTCCTTGAGCTTGAGCGCGCCCTCGAGGCAGACGGGCAGGCCGACGTGCCGGCCCAGGTAGAGGAAGAACTCCGACGCCGACCAGTGCTCGGCGATCGCGGTGACGGGCTCGTCGACGCTCGTCGATCACCTCGGCGACCTTGTGCGGCAGCGCGCGCAGCTCGCCGGCCAGCTCGGCGATCCGCTCCGGCGGCAGCGTGCCGCGCAGCTCGGCCAGCTTCAGGCCCAGCAGCGCCATCGCCGCCGCCTGCGCCACGAACGTCTTCGTCGCCGCCACGCTGACCTCAGGGCCGGCGCGCGTGAACAGCACGCCGTCGGAGTCGCGCGTCGCCTGCGAGCCCATCACGTTGGTGATCGCCAGGACGCGCGCGCCACGCTCGCGGGCCAGGCGCATCGCGGCCAGCGTGTCCGCGGTCTCGCCTGACTGGGAGATGCCGACGACGACGTTGCTCGGGCCCCAGCACGGGGTTGCGGTAGCGGTACTCGGACGCGATGTCCATGTCGACCGGCACGCGCGCCCACTCCTCGATCAGGTAGCGCCCGACGAGGCCCGCGTGGTACGAGGTGCCGCAGGCCACGACCGAGATCCGCTCGAGGTTGCGCAGCTCGTCGTCGCTCAGGCCGATGTCGCCCAGGTCGACCGTGTCGCCCGATCAGGCGGTCGGCCACGGTCTCGGCGATCGCGTCGGCCTGCTCGTGGATCTCCTTCAGCATGAAGGTCTCGTAGCCGCCCTTCTCGGCGGCCTCCATGTCCCAGTCGACGGTGGTCGCCTCGCGCTCGATCGGCGTGCCCGTCGCTGGTGGAGAACGACGCGCCCTCGGGGCGCAGCACGACGATCTCGTCGTCGTTGACGAGCTGGATCGTGCGGGTCTCGGCCAGGAAGGCCGGGATCGCGGAGGCGATGAACTGCTCGCCCTCGCCGACGCCGACGACCAGCGGGCACTCCTTGCGGGCGCCGACCAGGACGTCGGGCTCGTCCAGCGACATCGCGACGAACGCGTAGTGGCCGCGCAGCTCGCCGTACGCGGCGCTGGACGGCGGCGACGAGGTCGCCGTCGTAGTGGTGGGAGATCAGATGGGCCACGACCTCGGCGTCGGTCTCGCTGGTGAAGTCGGCGCCCGCGTCGACCAGCTTGTCGCGCAGCTCGACGTGGTTCTCGACGATGCCGTTCAGCGCGATGTGGATGCGGTCCGCGGTGTCGAAGTGCGGGTGGGCGTTGGCCTCGGTGACGCGGCCGTGGGTGGCCCAGCGGGTGTGGCCGATGCCGGTCCGGCCGTCGGCCTCCTCGGTGGCGGTGGCGGCGCCGCCGCCGTCCGGGGCGACGCGCTCGGTGACGGCCTCGCGCAGCTTGGAGAGGTTGCCGACGGCGCGCACGGACTCGATGCGGTCCTCGGCCAGGATGGAGACGCCCGCGGAGTCGTAGCCGCGGTACTCGAGCTTCTCGAGCCCGTTCAGAAGGAGCTCACGACAATGACGACTGCCGACGTAACCAACGATGCCGCACATGGACGGTCACCTCCTCTCCGGGGCCGGGGCTGGGTCGCCGCTTGGCCTCTCGAACACGAAGAGCCGCTTCGCCGCGGCTCCTACGGACCCTCCCCAGGGTAGCGCGCGTGGCGCGTTCAGCCCAGCTCGCGCTCGACGACAGCGACCAGGCGAGTCGCACACCTCGTCGCACTCCGTGGCGTCCGGGCGCCTCGACCATCACGCGCACGAGCGGCTCGGTGCCGGAGGGGCGGATCAGCACCCGGCCGCGGCCCTCGAGGGCCTTCGACTCGGCCTCGACGGCGTCCCACACGGCGGTCGCCGTCCTTGACCGCGTCGCGGTCGGCCACCCGCACGTTCACGAGCTTCTGCGGCAGCTTGCGCATCGCGCCGCGCTCCGTCAGGCCCGCGCCGCGCCCGCCGAGCGCCTCGAGCGCCAGCAGCGCCGCGGCGATCCCGTCGCCGGACGGGACGAAGCCCGTGTCGATGATGTGGCCCGACTGCTCGCCGCCCAGCGCCCAGCCGCGCTGGAGCAGCTCCTGGAGCACGTAGCGGTCGCCGACGCTGGTGGTGGCGACCTCGATGCCGTGCTCGCGCATCGCCTGGTGGAAGCCGTAGTTGGTCATCACGGTCACGGCGACACCGTTGCCGGGCAGGGCCCCCTTCTCGCGCAGGTGGACGCGCCGCGAGCGCGATCAGCTCGTCGCCGTCGACCACGGCGCCCTCCCGGTCGACGGCCAGGACGCGGTCGCCGTCGCCGTCGAAGGCGAAGCCGACGTCGTAGCCGCCCGCCGACACGCGCTCGGCCAGCGCGTCGACGTGGGTCGACCCGACGCCGTCGTTGATGTTGCGGCCGTCGGGCTCGACGGCGAACGCGTCGACGTCGGCCTTCAGCCGGCGGAAGATCTCGGGCGCGACGCGGTAGGTCGCGCCGTGCGCGCAGTCGAGCAGGACGCGCGTGCCGCTCAGGTCGAGGTCGGCGAAGCGCGACTCGAGCTCGCGCAGGTAGTCGCCCTCGGCCCCGTGCAGCTCCTTGACGTGGCCGGGGTGCTCGGCGGCGCCCGCGTGGTCGTCGTGGGTCTCCACCAGCTCCTCGACCAGCGCCTCCTGCTCGTCCGAGAGCTTGGTCCCCTCCGGGCCGAAGAACTTGATGCCGTTGTCGCGGTACGGGTTGTGGGACGCGGACACCACCGCGGCCAGGTCGAAGCCGAACCGGCGCAGCAGCAGCGGCGCGCCCGGGGTGGGCAGCACTCCGCCGAGCAGCGCCTGCCCGCCGGCCGCGGACACGCCCGCGGCCAGCGCCGTCTCCAGCATCTCGCCGGACTCGCGCGTGTCGCGCACGATCAGGACCTGCGGCGCGCCCGCGGGCGACGTGGCCGCGGCGGCGCGACCGAGCGCGAGCGCGAGGTCCGCGGTCAGGAACTCGCCCGCGACCCCACGGACGCCGTCCGTGCCGAACAGCTTGCCCACGGCGGGACTAGCGCTTCGAGAACTGCGGGCGCTTGCGCGCCTTCTTGAGGCCGGCCTTCTTGCGCTCCTTCACGCGCGCGTCGCGCGTCAGGAAGCCCTTCCGCTTCAGCTCGGTGCGGAGCATCGGGTCGGCCTCGACGAGCGCGCGGGCGATGCCGTGGCGCAGCGCGCCGGCCTGCGCGGACACGCCGCCGCCGTGGATGCGGGCGACGACGTCCATGCGGCTCTCGTAGCCCGCGGTCTCGAGCGGCTGGCGCGCCTGGCGCTGCAGGCCCGCGCGCGGGAAGAAGTTCTCGAGCGGGCGGCCGTTGATCAGGTAGGTGCCGTTGCCCGGCTTGAGGATCACCCGGGCGACCGAGGTCTTGCGCTTGCCGGTGGCCGGGTAGCGGGCGTCGGCGGCCAGGTCCAGCACCTTGCGCTCGGGCTGGGCGGCCGCGGCGTCGGCGGTCGCGCCCTCGGCGTCCCGTCCTCCTCGGTCGGACTCGTAGGTCTGCGCGTAGGCGCCGTACTCGTCCTGGGCGTCCTGGGAGGACTCGCTCTCGAGCACCAGGTCGGGCTCCAGGTGGGCACCCGGCACGACGTCGGGCTCGTTCGCGGCGGCCTCCTGGCGGCGCGCCTGCTTCTTCGCGCTCGGCTTCGGGCGCTCGCGGCGATCGGCGGCGTCGGCGTCCTGATCGGTCCCGGCGGCCTGCGCGCCCGCCTCGGCGCCGCTGCCGGCGTCCTCGGCACCCTCGGGGCCGACGACGTCGGGGGCCTCGGCCGGCGCGTCCGGGGCGTTGGTGCCCTCGGCGGTCGCGCCGCCGGTCTCCTCGGCCGTGGGCGTGTCGTCCGCCGGGGCCTCGTCGGCTGCCGGGGCCTCGACGGCCTCGTCGCCTGCCGGAGCCTGGGCCTCGGGGGCCGGCTCGGCGCCCTCGGGGCTGCCGGTCTCGGCTTCGCCGCCCGCGGGAGCGTCGGCCTCCGCGGCCGGCGTCTCGTCGTCCTGCGGGGTGGGCGGCTCTTCGGTCATCGGGTCTCGATCTCCATCGGTTCGGGCTTCTGGGCCTGCGTGCGGGTGGTCCGGGCCGGCGTAGACCTTCAGCTTGGTCAGCTGCGCGCGACCGAGGCGGTTGCGCGGCAGCATGCCCTTCACGGCCTTGCGGATGACCTCCTCGGGCCGGCGCGCGAGCATCTCCTCGAGCGTCCGGGAGCGGAGCCCGCCGGGGTAGCCGGAATGGCGGTAGTAGCGCTTCTCCTGCCGCTTGTTGCCGGTGACCGTGATCTTCTCGGCGTTGACGACGATCACGAAGTCGCCCGTGTCGCAGTGCGGCGTGTACTCGGGCTTGCGCTTGCCGCGCAGCGCGTCGGCGATCTGGGTGGCCAGACGCCCGAGCGTCTGCCCGGTCGCGTCGACGACCAGCCAGTTGCGCTCACGCGTGGCGGGAGTGGCTACGTAGGTCTTCATATCAGCGCTCGGGGAGGCTAGCAGTGGGTCTTTCCGGGCTGGCGGCCGGAACCTCAGCGCACGCGCCGTTGCAGAGCGAAGGTCGCGAGCCCGCAAACACCGAATTCCACCGGAATGGATCCGCCGTACCGGCTGTCTATACTGCCGCGCGTTCAATGATCTGCCGAATCCCGATCGACTCCGGTCGGACGGGAGCGGGGGAACCAATCGGGGGCCACCCCGGTGGGGCGAATCGGTCGCGGCAGCCGCCGCTCTCAGGCCGTAGCGCTGCTCTTTCAGCGCGAGCCCGTCAGCTAACCCCGTAGGCACCGAAAGAGAGGCGTAAACGCGTGCCGGCGAGGACTCTTCGTTCCTCTGACGACAGCGATAGTTCGTACGTAGCGTGCTCGGGCGGGCCGGTTCGGCTGCCTGAGCCTTGCCGCCTCGGCCGGTCTGCTCCTGCTTCCGGGAGGCGCGCTCGCCCAGAACGGCGGCACGACCTACGTGGCGATGCCCAAGCCGTCGAAGATCGCCTGCGTCTCCGAGTGCGAGTCCAAGACCGCGGTCCGCGGCGGCGGCGCGCTGAAGGTCTCCGGCCGGTCGCTCGGCGGCGTCACCAAGGTCATCTTCGTGGGCGGCCGCGGCAAGCGGGACGACGTCGAGGTCAAGGTCGACCCGGCCAGTGACCGCACGATCAAGCTGAAGGTGCCGATGGGCGCCCCCAGCGGCCCGCTGATGGTGTGGGCCGGCGAGCGCGCGCAGGCCAAGACCAAGGCCGTGAAGGTCATGCCGCCCCCTCCGCCGATCAAGAGCGCGGAGCTGTCGGCGGCGGCCGGGCCCGCAGATCCGGGCGCCCCGCCGCTCGAGACGGGCACGAGCGACGTCAAGTACTTCCTCGGCGAGCGCGGCGGCATCGAGTTCAAGTACCGCGTCGGTGGCGGCGCGCCGGTCAAGGCGACGGTCACGCTGGTTCGCCAGAACGACGGGTCGGTCGTTCAGACATGGGAGGCACCGAGTGTCGCCCCCGGCGAGGTCCAGAGCATCCGCTGGGAGGGCACGGTGCCCGCCGGCGTGGCTCCCGAGGGACGCTACAAGTTCCTGCTGTCGGTCACCGACGGCGCCGGCGCGGTGGCCCGGAGCGCCTCGGCGGAGGACACGCAGCGCGACGCCTTCGACCTCTGGCACTACGTCTTCCCCGTGCGCGGGGCGCACAACTACGGCCAGGAGGGCGCGCGCTTCGGCGCGGGCCGCAGCGGCCACTCGCACCAGGGCCACGACGTCATGGCCGCCTGCGGGACCAAGCTGGTCGCGGCCCGCGGTGGCACCGTGAAGGTCAAGGGCTACCACTCGGCCGCCGGCAACTACATCGTGATCGACACCGACAACGACGACAGTCGACCACGCCTACATGCACTTCGCCTCGCCCTCGCCGCTCAGCAAGGGCGACCACGTCTACACCGGACAGTTCGTCGGTCCCACCGGCGACACCGGGTCGGCCACGGCGTGCCACCTGCACTTCGAGATGTGGTCCGCGCCGGGCTGGTACGACGGCGGATCGCCGTTCGACCCGCTGCCTGCCCTGCAGGCGTGGGACGCCTACAGCTAGTCGTCCTGGCCGGGTAGCGGCAGGCGCTCGTCGAAGCGCGGAAGGCCGTCGTCCGGGATCGGCTCCCACGGAGCCGCGTAGGCGACGAACTGCCGGGCGGCGGGCCGCACGCCGGGGTCGCCGTCGATGACTCCGAGGCGGACAGCCGCCAGCCCGTCGGTGCCGGGCGGACGGCCGAACATCGCCGATCCGCACTCGGAGCAGAAGAGCTTGTCCCAGCCGTCACCAGGCGCCCAGGCGGCCAGATGGTCATCGCCCTCCGTCACCCGGATCGAGCCCGGTTGCGCCAGCGCGGTGGCGGACGAGCCTCCGCCCGTGCGCCGCTGGCAGCGGGTGCAGTGGCAGTAGGCGGCGCCGACGAGCGGCGCGTCGATCTCGAACTTGACCGCTCCGCAGCCGCAGCTTCCGGTCAGCTCTGGATCAGCCATCGTGCGCAGCCTATCCGCCGTCCGGCGCGCCGGGGGTGCGCATCATCCAAAGCGCCGTGCGGAACTTCAGGTAGTTGGGGTACTGGCCGCGCATCCAGAACAGCACGTCGTCGTCGGCCAGGCCGCGCGGGCTGACCGGGCGGAGGTTGGGCTCGGCGGAGCCCTCGGTGATGGGAGTGTGCGTCCAGCTCAGGCCGAAGTCCCGCGCCTTCCAGCGCTCGATCTCGTACTGGCCGTTCACCTTGCGCGAGAGGTAGACGATGCTCGGGTCCTCGTGGTCGAGCGTGACGCCCGCCGAGTACCAGCCGGGCGTGTTCGTGATCGCGGGCCCGGCGGGCGTGATCTCGCGGTCGACCCACCCGATCGGCGTATAGCGGGCGTAGCGGTAGCGGTGGTCGTTGTGGCGGTAGATCTCGTCGTACACGATCACCGGCCGGTCGTTCTCGTCCGCGGCGACGTCGTAGATCCACGCGCGCACGCCCTTCACCGATGGGTCGTAGATCTGTTCGGCCTGCGGCGGCGTGATCGGCAGCGTGGACAGCGAGCCGATCGTCCGGCCCGACGCCGTGTAGAACAGGCCCTCCTGGTACTTCATGTAGTAGATGCCCGTCGGGTAGCGACCGGGGTGGGCTTCCGTGAACGCGAAGTGGATCGTGTCGAAGCCCTCCGACGCGACCTTCACGTACGGCCGGTGGCGGTGGCCCGGGATCGTCTCCTGAATCAGCGTCCGGGGCCTGCTCCAGCGGGTTCCGTCGTCGGAGGTGGCGAACGTCGGCTGCCAGTCGGACCCGCGCCAGAACAGCCAGATGCGGCCGCGCTCGCGGCCCAGGCGGATCGGCTGCGGATAGGTGACGCCGAAGCGGCCGCGGTCGGTGGGCACCCGCCGCGCGGGCGTGAGCGACGCGATGTCCTCCGGGTAGACGGTCTTCCGGAAGTAGATCCGGCGGCCGCCGTGACTCGAGTAGAACGCGATCAGGCGCCCGTCGGGAAGGGTCAGCAGCGTCGGGTTGGCGTGGTCGTCGCGGCCGATGCCGTACTTCAGGACCGCCGTGGAGATCACGTGCGTGTCGTGGTCGTAGGAGCCGATCATCGCGTTGCCCTGCGCGTTGACGTACGCGACGTAGCTCGCGCGCCGCTGGCCGTGGTAGTAGACCGCCCGCGGGTCGGAGAACCAGATCCATGCGCCCGAGCCGAGCGTCTGGCTCAGCGGAGTCTCCACCGCCGCGTGAGCGGTCGGCGCGGCGTCCGCCGAGGCGGCGCCCACCGCTGTGGCGGCGACGGCGAGGACCAGTGCCAGGCGCTGGCGCACGCCCCCAGCTTGCCAGGGGGAGCGGCGTGTGGCTCAGTCTTCGCCGGCCGTCCAGGCAGGCGGCTCGTAGCCCCGGCCGGGCGTGGCGCCCACGCACAGGACGCGCATGCCGTCGGGACCGCTCGTCAGCGTGCGGTCGGTGGCCGGGCCGATGGCGACCAGGCGGTCGGGGTCGAGCGGCAGGCGCTGGTCGCCGTCCGCGCCGTGGACGACCACCGCGCCGGAGCCCCGCAGAGCCACGTAGAGCTCCTGCTGGCCGCTGGCCGTCTCGTCGTGGGACTTGGTCGCGTAGTCGGGGGGCAGGTCCATGATCTGGACCCCGAACGCGGTGATGCCGAGGCCCTCGCGGACCAGCTTCGCGAAGCCGTCCCAGAGCGAGGGCAGGTCGTCGATGGCGGCGGTCGCCTGCGTCAGTTCCGGGGTGGTGTCCATGGTCAGTGCACCTCAGGTAGCGGTTCGCGGGCGTTGACCGTAAAGCCCGCGGTCCGGGCGCGCGAGCGGCGCAGCGCGACGAGCCCCGCGGCCGCGGCCAGCACCGGGCCGAGGCCGGCCAGCGCGAGCGCCGAACGGGCGCCCAGTGCGGCGACGAGCAGGCCACCGGCCGCGAGCGCCACGACCTCGGCGGTGTTGCGGGCGGCGTTGTAGGCGGCGAACGCGCGGCCGTGCACGCGCTCGGGGACGCGGCGCTGGATCAGGGTGCGCAGCAGCGTGTTCTTCGCGCCGTGGCCGATGCCGCCGATCCCGTAGCCGATCACCGCGAGCGGCAGGATCGCCCACACGGTCTGACCGGCCATTCCGAGGCCCTGCACGGCGAGCCCGACGAGCGCCGCGACCGCCGCGGCCTCGGTGGGGATGCGCGGAGCGATGCGGGTCGCGCCGGCGACCATCCCGAGCATCCAGGCGAGCGTCGTGACCGCGTATCCCGTCGTCCCCGCGTGCAGCACGTCCTGGATGTAGAAGACCTCGACGGTCAGCGATGCGGAGATGAACAGGAGCGCGCCGACGGCGGCGGCGAGCGTCGGCCGCAGGACGTCGTCGCCCCACAGGTGGGCGATGCCCTCGCGGGCGCCGTCGGCGCGGGCGGGCGGGGCAGGCGACGGTCGGTGCGGCGGCGCCCGGCGCGGCGGCGCGCCGCGTCCGGATCAGCGCGGCGGCGCCGGCGATCGCCAGGAAGCTGGCCGCGTTCACGAGCATCGCGAGCGATGGTCCGCCCACCGCGGCGACCAGGGCCGCGAGCACGGGCCCGGCCGCGTAGCCGGCGTAGCGCGCCGCCTCCATGACGCCGTTCGCGTGGGCGAGCCGGTCGTCGCTCGCCATGTGTGGCACCAGCGAGAACTCGGCGGGCTGGCTGATCGCCGACCCGGCCGCCAGCAGGGCCGACAGCGCGAGGATCGCCACGTACTGGTCCGTGGTGAGCGCCAGCGCCGTCGCCACCACTGCCTGGGCCACCGAAGCCGCGGCCATCACGCGTACGGGCTCGAACCGGTCGGCGATCGCCCCGGCCAGCGGCGCGAGCGCGACGACGGGGATCATCGTCGCGGCGAAGAGGGCGGACACCGCGATGCCGCTGCCGGTCAGGTCGTGAACCAGCAGCGCGAGCGTGAGCAGCGCGAGGATGTCGCCCGCGGCGGACAGGAACGCGGAGCCGGCGAGCAGGCGCAGGTCGCGGCCGGCGGCGTGGCGGGCGGAGCGGGATCGGGACCGGAACACGAGACCAGCGTCCCGGAACGGCGTCTCCGGTCCGTCTCGGCTCCGTCCCCGCCCCGAATTCAGCGAACTGGAGGGCTACAGCGCCGTCGGCAGCAGCAGGCCGCGGCCGGCCAGGCCGGCCATCCGGTCCAGGACGCCCACGTAGGCGACCGTCAGGTGCTCGTTGTCGCGCAGCGACCAGAGGACCTCGCCGCTCGTCCAGGCGCCCTGGCGCGCTCGCTGGAGCGACCACATCGCGACCGTGTCGTCGACGTCGCCGAAGGCGTGGTCGAGCCTCCTCGAGCGCCCCGGTCACGAGCCACCGCTTGACCTCGTCGGTCGTGCGCTTCAGCAGCGTGGTCATGCGCATGTAGTCGCGGTACTGCGGCCCGTCCGAGTCCGGCGCGATGCCCGTCGACTTGCACGCGTGCACGAGCCCGATCGGGACGTCGTGGTTGGTGTGCGCGTTGAGCCCCGCCAGCGCGAACTGGATCGGCGCGACGCGGTGGTCGTTGCGGCGCTCGTACAGGGGCGCCCACGCGCGGGCGATGCGCCGCGACCGCCGCTCCATGTCCTCGCAGACGTTCAGCACGCTGTTGCCGTACACCAGCACCAGCAGCTCCAGGAAGACCGGGTCCTCGAGGTCGCCCGCGCTCAGCTCCGAGGCGAGCGCCTCGGTCACCTCGCGGTACAGCCGGACGAACCACTTGACGCCGTTGCCGGCCGACAGCGCGCCTTCGAGCGCCCGCAGCTCCTCGATCAGGGCGGTGACGCTGTTTACGGCGGGGGTCGGGCGCGCCTGCTCGGTCACGGCGCGGCCGACGTTACTCCCACTCGATCGTGCCCGGCGGCTTGGACGTGATGTCCAGCGTGACCCGGTTGACCTGCGGGATCTCGTTGATCATCCGCGAGGCGATGCGCTCGAGCAGGTCGTAGGGCAGCCGCGCCCAGTCGGCGGTCATCGCGTCGTCCGAGGTGACCGCCCGGACCACGACGACGTAGCCGTAGGTCCGCTCGTCGCCCTGCACTCCGACCGTTCGCAGGTCGCCGGGCAGCACGCAGAACGACTGCCACAGCTCGCGGTACAGGCCGGCCTGGCGGATCTCGTCCTGAAGGACGAAGTCCGCGTCGCGCAGGATCTCGAGGCGCTCCTTGTTGACCTCGCCGCCCACGATCCGGATCGCGAGGCCCGGGCCGGGGAACGGCTGGCGCCAGACCAGGCGCTCGGGCAGCCCGAGCTCGATCCCCACCTGGCGGACCTCGTCCTTGAAGAGGGTGCGCAGCGGCTCGACCAGCTCGAACTGGAGGTCCTCGGGCAGCCCGCCGACGTTGTGGTGGGACTTGATCGTGGCGGCGCCGGTGCCGCCGCCCGACTCGATCACGTCGGAGTAGAGCGTGCCCTGGACCAGGTAGCGCGGGTTCTCGATCCGCGCGGCCTCCTCCTCGAACACCCGGATGAACTCGTTGCCGATGATCTTGCGCTTGCGCTCGGGCTCGGTGACGCCGGCGAGCCGCTCGAGGAAGCGCTCCTCCGCGTCGGCCACGACGAGCGGCACCTTGAAGTGGTCGCGGAACGCGGCGACGACCTGGTCGCCCTCGTTCTTGCGCATCAGCCCGTGGTCGACGAAGACGCAGGTGAGCTGGTCGCCGATCGCCTTGTGCACGAGCAGCGCGGCGACCGACGAGTCGACCCCGCCGGACAGGCCGCAGATCACGCGGCCGTCGCCGACCTGCTCGCGGATCCGCGCGACCTGCTCGTCGACGACCGAGGCCGCCGACCAGGTCATGTCGCAGCCGCAGATGTCCTCGAGGAACGTCTTCAGCACCGCGTTGCCGTACGGGGTGTGGACGACCTCCGGGTGGTACTGGATGCCGTACAGGCCGCGGTCCACGTCCTCGAGCGCCGCGACCGGCGACTCGGTCGACGAGGCGAGCGCCGTGAACCCGGGCGGCGGCTCGAACACCGTGTCGCGGTGCGACATCCAGCACGACTGCTCGTGCGGCTGACCGGTCAGCAGCCGGCCCTCGTCGCGCACCTGCAGCTGGGAGCGGCCGAACTCGCCGACCGGCGCCGACTCGACGCGCCCGCCGAGCTCCAGCACCATCGCCTGCATGCCGTAGCAGATGCCCAGCACCGGGATGCCGAGCTCGAGCAGCTCGGTCCGCAGCTTCGGCGCCTCGTCGGCGTACACCGACGCCGGCCCGCCCGAGAGGATCAGCCCGCGCGGAGCGCGCGCCCGGATCGCATCGACCGAGACGTGGTGCGGCAGCAGCTCGGAGAACACCCCGCACTCGCGCACGCGGCGCGCGATGAGCTGCGAGTACTGGCCCCCGAAGTCGAGGACCAGCACCTCCTGCGAGGTCGCCGGCCGCGCGTCACGCTCGGCGGGACGCGTGCTGACGGCGGCCTCGCTCACGTCCGGCTACTCGCCGACCAGCGCGGTCTCGGGACTCGAGTCGGTGGCCAGCCCGACCGGCCCGCCGCCGTTGCCGCCGCTGACGTTGTCGGTGGACGGAGCGGCCGCCGCGGCGGACGTCGCGCCCATGCCGACCTCCTGGTCTGCGCTGGAGGTGCTTGCCCTCGGTCTGGAGCGCCGGGCGCGACCATGACCTCGGCGCGGTGGAACGAGGGGATGTCCTCGTAGCCGCACGTGGCCATCGACGTCCGCAGGCTGCCCATCAGGTTGAAGGTGCCGTCGTTCTCGTGTGCGGGCCCGAGCAGGATCTGCTCGAGCGTGCCGTTCTGCGTGGTCTTCACGCGAGCGCCGCGCGGCAGCGTCGGGTGGAACGTGGCCATGCCCCAGTGGAAGCCGCGGCCCGGCGCCTCGTAGGCGCGCGCGAGCGGCGACCCGATCATCACGGCGTCGGCGCCGCAGGCGATCGCCTTCGACACGTCGCCGCCGTTGCGCATGCCGCCGTCGGCGATGACGTTGACGTACTCGCCGGTCTCGAGCATGTGCTGCGAGCGCGCGCCCTGGACGTCGGCGATCGCCGTCGCCTGAGGCACGCCGATGCCGAGCACGCCGCGCGTGGTGCAGGCGGCGCCGGGCCCGACGCCGACCAGCACGCCGACCGCGCCGGTGCGCATCAGGTGGAGGCCGGTCGAGTAGGACGCACAGCCGCCGACCACGACCGGCACCGGGACCTCGCGGATGAACTCCTTGAGGTTGAGCGGCTCGGACGGCGGCGGAGACGTGCTCGGCCGAGATGACCGTGCCCTGGATGACGAGGATGTCGAGGCCGGCCTCGAGCGCGATCTCGTAGTAGCGGCTCACCCGCTGCGGCGTGAGCGAGGCGGCACAGACGACGCCCTGCTCCTTGATCTCGCGGATCCGCTGCGCGACGAGCTCGTCCTTGATCGGCTCCTGGTAGATGCGCTGCATCTCCGCCGTGGCCTGCTCGCGCGGGAGGTGGGCGATGCGCTCGAGCTGCTCGTCCGCGTCCTCGTAGCGCGTGAAGACGCCCTCGAGGTTGAGGACGGCCAGGCCGCCGAGCTTGCCGACGATGCCCGCCGTGCGCGGCGAGACGACGCCGTCCATGGCCGAAGCGAGCAGCGGAAGCTCGAAGCGGTAGGGGCCGAGCGTCCAGGTGATGTCGATGTCGTCGGGGTCGCGCGTGCGGCGGCTCGGGACGATCGCGATGTCGTCGAAGCCGTACGCACGACGGCCCTTCTTGCCTCGACCGATCTCTACTTCCATGGCGGCAATCCTAGGTTCGGCGGCGGACTGAACAGTGACCTTAGCAACGCATTTCGGGCCCTCCACGGACCCTCGTCACACGGTCTTCCCCGCAATTTCCGGGGAACTTCCGGAACGGTCCGCCGGCGGCGGCCGCCACCGGCCTCAGCCCGAGGAGACCGCGTGCTCGGTGAGCTCCTCGACGCTCACGTCGTCGAGCAGCCGGCCGACCTCCTTCGGGTCGATCACACCGGCCCCGAAGTGCTGCACCGACTCGGCTCCGCAGGCGACCGCGAAGCGCAGGCACTCGTCCGGCCGCCGGCCCCCGTAGCGCGAGGAGACGTAGCCCGCGAGGAAGGAGTCGCCCGCGCCCACCGAGGACACGGTCTCGACCACGCCCTGCTCGATGGCCACCCGGTACATGTGCCGGTCGCCGTTGTCGCCGACGGTCGCGACCGCGCCGGTCGGCAGCGTCATGATCGCCTCGCGCGCGCCGAGCTCCGTGATCTCCTGCAGCGCCGCCGGATGGTCGTCCGAGTCGGAGAACTCGTGGCCGACGAGCTCCTCGGCCTCGAGCTCGTTCGGGGTCACGACGGTCGGGCCGGCGCGCGTGGCCAGCCGCAGCGCCTCGCCCTCGGAGTCGAGCACGGTGACGACGCCCATCTTGTTGACCTGGGCGATCAGGTCCGCGTACAGGCCGGTCGGCACGCCGCGCGGCAGCGACCCCGAGAACACGCACACGGCCGCGCCCTTGGCCAGGTAGAGGAGCTTGTCGACGAACAGCTCGAGCTCGGCCTCGGACACGGTCGGCCCGCGCTCGTTGATCTCGGTCTGCTCGCCCGAGGTCGGGTCGACGACGGCGATCGAGGTGCGCGACTCCTCGCGGATGCGGACGAAGTCGTTGAGGATCGCCTCCTCGGTCAGCTGCTCGATGATGCGGGTGCCGGTCGGGCCCGCCGGCCACGCCCGTGGCGATCACGGGCTGGCCGAGCTTCTTCAGCGCCCGCGCGACGTTGACGCCCTTGCCGCCGGCCATCGAGCGCTGCTCGACGGACCGATGGCGCCGGCCGAGCCGGAAGTTCGGCACGGCGAGGGTCCGGTCGATCGCGGCGTTGAGCGTGACGGTGATGATCATCGTCGGCGACCTGCTCGCACTGCTTCTCTCCCCCGGCGTCGCTCGTTTCGCACGCGAAGCGCGGCCAGGCCGGCCAGCGCCGCGAGCGCGAGGAAGGCTACAGCGACGGTGCTCCCGCCGACCCCCGCCGTCACCTTCTCCCAGGTGGTCGCGCCGCGCACGGCTCGGCGGTGACGAGCGGGACGCGCCGGACGACCCTGCCGCGGTAGGTCACGGCCATCGTGCCGACCCGCTCTCCGCGCGGCAGCGGGCCCTCGAGCTGGTCGGGAGCGTCGACGATCTTGTGCACCCGCTCGCCCCGGCGGATCGTCAGCGAGTAGTCGCGGGCGGGGACGATGTCGATGCGGTCCTCGTCGTGGTACTTGACCGTGGCCACGCTCGACCCGCCTGCGCTTGCTGACCACGCGCGGCGCGCCGGAACTGCCCGAGCCCGTAGCGCAGCAGCGCGAGCGAGTCGGTGTCGCGCGCGGACTCGCTCGGCTCGCCGGTGACGACCGAGATGACGCTGACCCCGCCGCGCGTGGCCGAGCCGACCAGCACGTAGCCGGCATCCCGGGTGCGGCCGGTCTTCACGCCGTTGACCCACGGGTACTGGCCGACCAGCCGGTTGCGGTTGACGACCGTGCGCGTCTTGTCCCCGGTGGTCAGCTGCGCCCGCGGCGAGTCGACGATCTTCGCCAGCGGCGCGGTCGCGCAGCAGCTCGCGCGCGGCCATCGCCAGGTCGCGGGCGCGTCGAGTAGTTGTCGGGGTCGTCGAGCCCGATCGGGTTGGCGAAGTGCGTGTCCTCCAGGCCGAGCTGCTCCGCCTTCGCGTTCATCTCGTCGACGAAGTCGGAGCGTCGACCCGGCGACGCCCTCCGCGATCGTCATCGCCGCGTCGTTGGCGCTGGGCAGCATCAGCGCCTCGCAGCAGGTCGCGCAGCGACATCTTCTCGCCGTGCTTGAGGCCGAGCTGCGACTCGATCGCCGCCGGCTTGTAGTCCGAGGCGGTGAGGACGTCGCCCAGGTCGGCGCCGTCGCGCGCCACGAGCGCGGTGACGATCTTCGTGGTGCTGGCGATCGCGTGGCGGCGGTTCGGCCGGCGGGCGTAGAGGGTCTCGCCCGTGCGCCCGTCGATGACGATCGCGGTCTCCGCCGTGATCGACGGCTTGGCGGGGCGGCATCGGCGGCGCGCGCCCCGGCCGGCAGGGCCGCCGCCAGGAGGGCGACGAGCGTGACGAGCGCCGCGGCTGTCCCCCGCCGCGGGCGGGCACTCACTCGCGCAGCTTGATCTTCTGCCCGGAGACGAGCTGCTGCGGGTCGAGCTGCGGGTTCAGCTCCTGCAGCTTGTCGACCGGTATGCCGGTCTTCTCCGAGATCGAGCCCAGCGTGTCGCCGCTCTTCACCGTGTAGGTCCTGGTCGGGAGCCCGCCGTCGGCGGCCGAGCGGCGCTTGCTCTTCTTCTTGGTCGAGGTGCCCAGGTCGCGGTCCTTGCCCGCTCGGAGGCCGAGGGCGTGTTGTTGCTGTCCCCACCGTCCGAGGACGAGAGGACCACAGAAGCGCTATGGCCGAAGGCGACGAGCGCGACGGGCGCCAGGAAGCGCAGCGGGCTGCGGCGTGCATAGGTACCCATCTAAGTATGTGAATCGTACCTTCGAGCTGGCGCATTTGGGCGAAGGGTGCAAGCGCGGTGGCGCTTCAGCTTGCGGTGGACCACGCCTGGGCACGCAGCTCCTCGGCAGCGTCGCGGGCGGCCGCGGCGGGCTCCGCCGCCCGTCGTCGCGTAGGCGTTGACGATCGAGCGGGAGGCGGTCACGAGACCGCCCGCCGGGTGGCTCGCCCAGGCAGGGGCAAGGTCCTCCACGGTACCGCCCTGGGCTCCGACGCCCGGCAGCAGGAAGACGGCGTCGGGCATCAGCTCGCGCAGGCGGCGCGAGCAGGTCGGGGCGGGTCGCGCCGGTGACGGCGCCGACGCAGGACAGGCCGCTGGCGGCGCTGACCGAGGGCGCCGCCGCGTCAGCGGTCATGGCCGGCGAGCGCCTCGTAGCAGCGGGCGGCCCTCGAGCTCCCGGTCCTGGAGGTCGGCGCCGCCGGGGTTCGAGGTGCGGACGAGCACGAAGACGCCCGCGCCGCTCTCGACGGCGGCCACGATCAGCGGCTCGAGCGCGTCGCGGCCGAGCAGCGGGTTGACGGTGATCGCGTCGGCCCCGAAGCCCGGGAATCGGGCCGAACGGCGACTCGCGTGGAGCCGAGGAGGGCCTGCGCGTAGGCGGACGGCGGTGACGGGGACGTCGCCGCGCTTGCCGTCGGCGATGACGAGCAGGCCGTGGTCGCGTGCGGTCGCGGCGGCGTCCTCGAGCGGCGTCCCAGCCGGGCGCGCCGAGCCGCTCGAAGCAGGCCATCTGGAGCTTGACCGCGACGCACGCGGGGCCGGCCGCCTCGATCGCCAGCCGGCAGTGGTGGGCGACGGCGGCGGCCGCGAGCGCGCGGGCCTCGTCCGGCGGCGCGCCGGGGGGCGGCGCGCCGCCCGTCCCCGGACTCGATCGCCGCCGGCCACAGACGGGCCGGATCGGGGTCGAGGCCGAGCACGACCTGGCTGCGGCGCTCTTCTACGAGCGCCGCCAGCCGGTCGGGAAACGGATCCCGGGCCGTGAGGCCCGGGTGGGAAGCTGGGCTCAGCCGCCCTTGACGGCGCTCTTGAGCGCGGAGCCGGCGCTGAACCGCGGCACCTTGCTGGCCGCGATCTCGATCCGCTCGCCCGTCTGCGGGTTGACGCCCTGGCGAGCGCCACGCTCGGCGACGGTGAACTTGCCGAAGCCGGTGAAGACACCTCGCCCCCACGGCTCAGCGTCTCCTCGATCACCTGCAGCGTGGCGTCGACCGCCTTCGTTGCCTCGTTCTTGCCGATGCCGGCCTGGTCGGCGACTCGGTCCACGAACTCGGACTTGGTCACGATTGAGTCCTCCTTGCGAGCTTCTCGATTAGCGCGGCAAGCTAACAGCCGTCCCGGACGATGCCGCTTTCCAAGCGGGATTTGCGGGTTGGTTTTTCCGCTAGTAGCGGGTTTTGTCGGGCCGGGACGCGTCGAAGCTTACGCCGAGCGGCAGTTACGGCCACTACGAGCCCGAGACGGTCATCTCGCCCAGCAGCAGCGGCGCCGCCTTGACGCTGCCGCCGAACGGGACCCAGCGCGACTCGGAACCGATCGCCTGCACGCCCGGAGCATCGAGACGAGGTCGCTGGCGATCGTCATCTCGCGCACCGGCGCGCGCCAGCTCGCCGTTCTCGATCAGGCGGCCCGTCGCCCCCACCGAGAACGTGCCGGAGACCGGGTTGACCCCGGAGTGGAGGCCGGCCACGTCGGTCACGTACAGGCCGTCGCCCGCCTGGCGACGAGCTCCTCGAGCGTCGGCATCGCCCGGGTCGAGCACCAGGTTCGACGTGCCGACGCCCGGCGGCGTCCGGTAGGAGCCGCGCTCGGCGTTGGCGGTCGTCGTCGTGTCGCCGCGGCGGGCGGTGCGGGCTGTCGAAGAGGAACGACGCCAGGCGGCCGTCCTCGATCAGCGGCGTCCGGCGGCGGGCGACGCCCTCGCCGTCGAACGGGCCGCTCGCGAAGCCGCCCGGGTCGGTCGCCGTCGTCGGCCACGCGCAGCAGCGGGGTGGCGATCTCGTCGCCCGCGCGGTCCGCGAACAGCGACCGGCCGCGCTGCACGGCGTCGGCCGACAGCATCCCGCCGATGAAGCCGAGGAACGACGCGGCGACGAACGCGTCGAGCACGACCGGGCAGCGGCGGCTCGACGGCTGCCGCGCGCCCGCCAGCGCCAGCGCGCGGCCGGCCGCCTCGCCGCCGACCTGCCTGCGGGTCGATCGCCGCCGGGTCGCGCCCGATGCCGACGCCGAGCGCCGGTCATCAGGTCGGCGCCCTCGCCCGCGAACGCGGAGCAGTAGGCCCAGGCCGAGGTGGTCTCGTAGGAGTCGGCGAAGCCGCGCGAGTTGGCGATCGCCGACCGTGCCCTCGCCGTCCGAGTAGACCGTGTCCTCGACCTGGGAGACGCCCTCGTGGGCGCGCGCCGCCCGCTCGATCGCCACCGCGAGGTCGATCTTGCGCTCGGTCGTCCAGCCCGCGAGCTCGGGCGAGTAGCAGGCCCTCGACCGGCGCGGAGCCCGACTCCTCGGGCAGGCCCGCGTACTCGTCGGGGTCGGCGATCGCCGCCGCGGCGTGCGCGGCCTCGGCGACCGCGCGGATGCCGTCGTCGCTCATGTCGGTGCCGTACGCGTAGCCCACCCGCCCGTCGATGAACGCGCGCACGCCGACGCCCGGCGCTCGTCGCGTCGGTCAGCGACTCGACCTTCTCCTCGTAGACCCGGATCTGGCGCTCGGTCGAGCGCTCGACCCAGGCCTCGGCGTCGCCCGCCCCGGCGTCGACCGCGCGCTCGACGGCGCGGCGCGCGACGTCCTCGCAGGTCGGCGCTCACGCCGCCGTGCCCCCGACCGTCAGCGCCCGCAGGCGGACGTGCGGCTGGCCGACGCCCGCCGCGACGCGCTGGCCCGCCTTGCCGCAGTAGCCCGTGGCGATCGACAGGTCGGAGGCGATCCCGTCGATGGCCGCCAGCGCCTCGACGCCGTTGCCGATCAGCGTCGCGCCGCGGACCGGCGAGGTGACCTTGCCGTCCTCGATCAGGTAGCCCTCGGAGACGCCGAACACGAAGTCGCCGGTCGCGGGCTCGACCTGGCCGCCGCCGAACGAGACCGCGTAGAGGCCGCGCTCGACTCCGGCGATCAGCTCCTCCTCGCTCGCCTCGCCCGGGCGCGAAGAAGGTGTTGGTCATGCGCGGGACCGGCAGGTGGCGGAACGACTCGCGGCGGCCGTTGCCGGTCGACTCGACGCCGTCCTTGCGGGCGCGCAGCAGGTCGTAGAGGTACGAGGTCAGCTCGCCGTCCTCGAGGATCGTCGTGCGCTGGGTCGGCGTGCCCTCGTCGTCGATGCCGTCGCTGCCCCACTCGTTCGGGCGGCGGCCGTCGTCGTAGGCCGTGACGCCGTCGTCGGCGAGCTTGTCGCCCAGCCGGCCGGCGTAGATCGACGCGCGCTTCTGGATCGCGTCGGCCTCCAGGCCGTGGCCGACCGCCTCGTGCAGCAGAACGCCGCCGAACCCGCTGCCCACGACGATCGGCATCCGGCCGGTCGGGCGCGTCGACCGCGTCGAGCATCGTCAGCGCCTTGCGGGCGGCCTCTCGGCGACCTGCCCGGGGTCGTCGGCGATCAGCTCCCAGCCGGCGTGGCCGCCGCGCGTCTCGTGGCCGGTCTCCACCGTGCCGTTCCGGCGAGCGACGACCTGGACCCCGAGCCGCACGCGCGTGCGGTCGTCGGACGCCGCCACGCCGTCGGAGTTGTAGACCTCGATCCGCTGGCGGGTCTCGGCGTAGGAGGCGGACGACCTGGGCGATCGCCTCGCCGGCCGCGCGGGCCCGCTCGTCGCAGCGGCGCAGGACGTCGGCCTTGGTCGCGGCGTCGACCTCCTCCGGGCGGTCGCGGATCTCGTGCGTCGTGCGCCGGCTGCGCGGCCTCCAGCGCGATCGTGCGCGGCTCGCCGCCGCTGACCGCCTGGGCGACCGAGCCGGCGACCCGCAGGAGGTCGGCCTCGGCGATGCCCGTCGACGTGGCCGAAGTAGGTGGAGTCGCCGGACGACCACGCGTACGGAGACGCCGCGGCCGTGCCCTGACTGCGGGCGCTCGACGCGGCCGTCGTCCAGCGCGACGCCGAATCCGGCCCGGTCCTCCGCGTAGACCTCGCCCAGATCGCCGCCCCTGCTGAGCGCGTGCTCGATCGCGCGGGCGGCGAGCTCCGGGTCGAGCAGCGTCACGCGGGCGTCTCGCCCCCGGTCTCGTCGGCTCCGGCCGCCTCCGCCTCGGCGCGCGTCTCGGCCTCGGCCTCCGCCGCGTCGGCCTCGGCCTCGGCCTCGGCGTCGGCGTCGGCCGCGCGCCCGTCCGCGCCGACCAGCTCGATCAGCCGCGCCGGCCGTCTCGACCAGCCCGTCGCGTCCCTCCTCGCCTGCGTCCAGCATCCGCGGGCGGCCGTCCGCGCCGTAGACCAGCGCGCGCGGCTCGCGGTCCTGCGCGCGCCGCCGCGCGGTCTGGACGACGGAGTCGACGATCCCGCCGACCATCACCCCGAACGGGCCCTTGCGCTCCTTCACGCCCTCGCCCCCTGCCCGAGCCCCGCGAGGTCGCGGATGACCATCCGCAGGTCGTAGAACATCAGCGACGACAGCGCGTACCGGCCCGGTGATGACCGCGAGCGTCCAGCCGTGCTCGCGGAGCGCGTAGACGGTCCCCTCGGGCAGCGCGACCTCGACCTGGCCGGACGCGGGCTCGCCCGTCGCCGCGCGCCGCCGCGGCGTGGTCGAACAGGTCGCCGACGAGGCCGCGCACGTCGTCCTCCCCGCCCTCGTCGAACCCGGACAGCGCGGCCGCGGCGCCGCCCTCCGTCGAGCACGGCGGCGGCCCGGATGTCGGTCGACAGCTCGCCCAGGTAGGCGATCGCCAGCTCCGGCGTCAGCGTGGAGTCGGACACCGTCGGCACAATACTCGCGTGCCTCTCTCCCGAATCTCGTGGTGGGTGACCGTCGGCATCTGCCTGATCGCCGCGACGCTCGTGCTGGTCAACGGCTACGTCGGCTACTTCGCGGTGCTGCTCGCGGTGGCCGCGTCGGCCGCCGTCAACCTGCGCTGACTCCGCCGCCGGGGTCCGCGCTCCGGCGCGTCTCGCGAGGGCGGTGTTCTCGGGCTCCAGGTGGATCGAGCACGTCCGCGCCGCGCACCCGCCCGCGGATCGCCTCGCTCAGGTCGTGCGACACGGCATGGGCCCGCTCGAGCGTCGTCCCGCTCGTGAACTGGACGTGGAGGTCGATGTAGCGGCGGCTGCCGGCGCGGCGCGCGCGCAGCTTGTGGAACCCGTAGACCTCGGGCGCGCCGTATTCCTCGATCGCGCGGCGGATCTCGCCGAGCTCGTCGGGCGGCAGCGCCTCGTCGACCAGGACGCGCGACGAGCGCGTGACGATGCGGACGCCGGAGAAGATGATCGCGCAGGCCACGACGAGCGCCACGATGGGGTCGAGCACGTCGATCCCCGTCGCCTGGACGAGCACGAGCCCGATCAGCACGCCGATCGAGGTGAGCGCGTCGGTGCGCAGGTGGGCGGCGTCGCCCTCCAGCGCCGGCGAGTCGTGGGCGTCGGCCTGCCGGTAGAGCCAGGTCGACACGCCCAGGTTCACGATCGTGGACAGCGCGATCACCGCGATGCCGACGCCGAGCGACTCGAGCTCGGGCGGGTCGGCCAGGCGGCGGACCGACTCGAAGATGATCACGGCCGCGCCGAGCACGATCAGCACGCCCTCGAGCGCCGCGGCCAGGTTCTCGACCTTCGCGTGGCCGTAGAGGTGGTCCTCGTCCGCGGGCTGGTCGGCCTTGCGGACGGAGAAGAACGCGACCACGGAGGCGACCAGGTCGATGGCGGAGTGGATCGCCTCGGTGATCAGCGCGATCGACCCCGTGACGACCCCGGCGGCCACCTTGAGGAGGATCAGCGAGCTGTTGGAGATGATCGAGAGCCCGGCGGCGCGCGTCTTGCGCCCCGGCTGGTAGGCCTGGGGAGCGACGACGCCGGCGCTCGGCACGGGCAGGTGGCCGCGCCTCACGCCGCCTCCCGCTGCGATGCCAGCCAGTCGCGGAACGCGCGGGCCGCGCGGCCGCGGTGGGAGATCGCGTCCTTCTCCTCGGCGCTCAGCTCGGCCATCGTGCGGCCGCCGGGGACGTCGAGCGGGACGAAGGCGGGGTCGTAGCCGAAGCCGCCCGTGCCCCGGGGCGTGTGGGTCAGGAGGCCCTCGCAGCGCTCCTCGAACACCTGCGGCGGCTCGCCCGGGACCGACCACACGAGCGCGCAGACGTAGGCCACGCGCAGGTCGCCGTCCTCGGGGACCTCGCGCAGCAGCTTGGCCAGGTTGGCCTCGTCGGTCGCTCCCTCGCCGGCGTAGCGGGCGGAGTAGATGCCGGGCGCGCCGCCGAGCGCGGCGGCCGCGATGCCCGAGTCGTCGGCGAACGCAGGTCGCCCGGTCGCCTGGGCGGCGGCATCGGCCTTGAGCTGTGCGTTGGCCGCGAACGACGTCCCGGTCTCCGGCGGCAGCACGACCTCGTCGGGCAGCGGCACGACCGTGTGCGGCGGCGTGAGGATGCGCGCGAACTCGTCGAGCTTGTGCGCGTTGCGGCTGGCCAGCATCAACTCCATCGCCGTGTCCGTCTACCCGGGGAGGCCGCCGCCCACCGCCTCGCTCTGCGCCTGGCGAAGCTGGGTGATCCCGGCTTCGGCGAGCGCGAGCAGGTCGTCGAGCGACGCGCGCGACAGCGGGGTGCGCTCGGCGGTGGCCTGGACCTCGACGAGGCCGCCGTCGCCGGTCATGACGACGTTGGCGTCGACCTCGGCGGTGGAGTCCTCGGAGTAGTCGAGGTCGAGCAGCGCGCGGCCGCCGACCATCCCGCAGGAGACCGCCGCGACCGACTGGGTGAGCGGCAGGCGGTCGAGCAGCCCGGCGTCGAGCATGTTCGCGCAGGCCAGGTGCAGCGCGATGTAGGCGCCGGTGATCGACGCGCAGCGGGTGCCGCCGTCGGCCTCGAGCACGTCGCAATCCAGGTAGATCGTGCGCTCGCCGAGCGCCTCGAAGTCGACGATGCCGCGGATCGCGCGGCCGATCAGCCGCTGGATCTCCACGGTGCGGCCGTCCGGGCGGCCCTTGGCGACGTCGCGCTGCTTGCGGTCGCCGGTCGACGCGGGCAGCATCGCGTACTCCGCGGTGACCCAGCCGCGGCCCTTGCCGTTCATCCAGCGCGGGACGCTCTCGACCGCCGACGCCGTGCAGATCACGCGGGTGCCGCCCTGCGCGATCAGCGCCGACCCGGTCGCGGTCCGGACGAAGCCGGGCGTGACGGAGACGGGGCGCAGCTCGGCCGGCACGCGGCCGTCGTTGCGGCGGTCGGCGGCGACGCCGGTCGCGCTCACGCGGCCACCCCCCGGGGCGGGCGCACGGCGGTGGCCACGTCGACCTGGGCGACGTCGCCGAGCGGGAGCTGCAGGAAGCGCGTGGCCAGCCGGGCGAACGCGTCGGTGTCGCCCGAGCAGAGGAAGCGGTAGCTGCCGCGGCGGTCGTCGTCGTTCGCGAGCCCGCCGGCGGCCAGCCGGGTCGACAGGTCCTCGGCGATCGCCTCGCCCGACGAGACGAGCGTCGCCCCGCGGCCGAGCGCGCGCTGGATGATCGGCCGCACGAGCGGGTAGTGGGTGCAGCCCAGGATCACGGTGTCGACGCCCTCGGCCTTGAGCGGCGCGCAGTACTCGTCGACCAGCTCGACGACGTGCGCGTCGACCTCGCGGCCCTCCTGGATCAGCGGGGTGAGCGCGGGGCAGGCGACGGCGTGCAGCTCGGCCTCCGGCGCGACCTCGGCGAGCGCGCGCTCGTACGCGCCGCTCGCGACCGTGGCGCTGGTGGCCAGCAGGCCGACCTTGCCGTTGCGGGTGACCGACGCGGCCAGCCGCGACTCGGGGCGCACGACCGTGACGACGGGCAGGTGGCGCCCGTAGGTCTCGTCGAGGTCGGTCAGCGCCGCCGACGTGGCGGAGTTGCAGGCGACGACCAGGGCCTTCGCCCCCTGGGCGACCAGGTGGTCGGCGATCTCGAGCGCGAACGAGCGGAGCTGGTCCGGGGTGCGGTCGCCGTACGGGAAGCGGGCGGTGTCGCCGAAGTAGACGAAGTCCTCGTGCGGGAGCGACACGAGGCACTCGTGCAGGACGGTGAGGCCGCCGACGCCGCTGTCGAAGACGGCGATCGGCCCGGTGCGGTCGCGGGCGGTCATCGGCCGCCAATGGTGGCACGGCGGGTGCGACGGCCGTCGAGCTCGCGGTGACCGGCCGTCAGTCCGTCGGCCGTGCGCGCGAACATGCGGTGGTCCTTCCACTGGCCGTCGAGGAAGAGGTAGCGGCGGGCGAGGCCCTCCTCGCGGAAGCCCGCCTTCTCGAGCACCCGCGCGGAGGCCGTGTTCTCCGGCACGACCGCCGCCTGCACGCGGTGCAGCCCGAGCTCGTCGAACGCGATCTCCACGGCGAGCTTGACCGCCTGCGTCGCGATGCCGCGGCCGCCGTGCTCGATGTCGACGCCGTAGCCCAGATAGGCGTTCTGGAGCGCGCCGCGCGAGATCCCGCCCAGCGAGATCCGCCCGACCAGGCCGGCCGCCGTCCGGCTCCCAGATCCCGAACTCGTAGCGCTCGCCCAGGCGAGCCTGGCGCTGGGCCGCCGCGATCTGGTCGCGCTGGCCCGCGAGCGTGAAGTAGGCGGGCGGCCGGCGCGGCTCGTAGGGCCGGAAGTGGTCGCGGTTGCGCACCACCAGGTCGAGGAACGCCTCGACGTCCCCCGCCTCCGGCAGCCGCAGCTCCACGTGCGAGACCGATGCTCCCATCGCGCCAACAGTGTTGCGAGATGTGGGCGCGGGCCGCGTCGCCGCGCGGCCCGTGCCCTCCGGGCCGGGCGCCCACGTCAGAACTGGACGTGGTTCACGGCGTCCTTGATCTTCTTGATGATCGTGTCGCCGAGCGCGGTGCCCTCGTCGGTCTTGAAGCCCTTCATCGCCGCGATCACGCCCGGCCATGACCAGCGCGACCAGCAGGATCAGCGCCACGTACTCGACCGTGCCCTGGCCGGCCTGCACGGCCAGCCGCCGCGCGCCGCTGCGCACCCGCTCGCGGCGGGTCGGAGTCGTCGTCGTCTGCATCGTTCTCCTCCGGTGTTCTGAGTGGACGAGGCGATGGTCCGCGAAGGCGTGTGACGGCTCCAGACGCGGGCGTTACAAGTTCGTGCCGGTTGTGTGACGCCTCTGTGAAAACCGGGCCGCGGGTTTACGCTGCCGCCGCCTTCATGCGGGTCCTGATCGTCACCAACATGTGGCCGAGCGACGAGCGGCCCGCGCTCGGCGGTTTCGTGCGCGACCAGGTCGACGCGCTCCGGCGCATCGACGGGCTGGACGTCGAGGTGTTCGCGTTCACCCCGACCGGCGGGCGTCAAGCCCTACGCGCGCGCGCGCGCGAGCTGCGCGAGCAGGCACGGCAGGCGACCGCTTCGACGTCGTCCACGCGCACTACGGCATGACGGCCTGGTGCACGCTCGTGCTGCGCGGCGCCCCGCGCATGGTCACCTTCCACGGCACCGACCTCGGCCATCCGCGGTTCGGCCGCCTGTCACGCGCGGTCGCGCGGCGCATGGACCTGCCGGCGACGGCGTCGGGGTGGCTCGCCCGCCAGCCCGACGGCCGGCCTGGCCGGCGCGGGGGCCACGCGGCGCGTCGCGGTCCTGCCCACCGGCGTGAACATCGAGCCGCTTCGAGCGCATGGACCGCCGCGCCGCCCGCGAGCGCGCTCGGCCTCGACCCGGACGGGCGCTACCTGCTGTTCCCGAGCGACCCCGCCCGGCCCGAGAAGCGCCACGACCGCGCCCTCGAGCTGGCCGGCGCGGCGGGCGCCGAGCTGCTCACCTACGCCGGGACCGTCCCGGCCGACGTCCCGCTGCCTGATCAACGCCGCGAACGCGGTCGCCGTCACCTCCGAGCGCGAGGGCTTCGGGCTGGCCGCGCTGGAGGCGCTCGCGTGCGACGTCCCGGTGCTGTCGACCGACGTCGGCATCGCCCCGCTCGCCCTGCGCGGCATACCGGGGACGCTCGCCGCGCCGTGCGACCTCGCCACGTGGACGGCTACGCTCGAAGCGCACCTCGACGACCCCGACCCGCGCGTCGAGGGCCGCGACCGCGCCGCGCTGTTCGACAGCAACCGCATGGCCATGCGTGTGTTCGAGGTGTACAGGGCATTGACCCAAGAGCGACCGGAAATCGCTCTGGAGCGGGAGATATAGTCCCGTCCGGACGCGTTCCGACGCCCCCAACCGATGCGTCCCCTTTCGACACGCGGAAGCGAGGAGGCCGGCGCCGCCGACCAGGCGACGACAGCCGGAGATCCGCCCGTGCCCGAGAACGCCAACGGCAACGGCGCACACGCGGACGGTCGCGACGCCACCGCCGTCACCGCCGAGATCCAGGCGCCGCCGGCGCGCGGGGACGCCCACGCGGGTCGACACGCCCCAGGTCGCGCCGTCGCCCGACCCGCTGGGGGCCGCCTCCGCCGGACCGGCCGAGCGGGGGAAGCTGCGCCGCCGGCTCCGGCGCCTGAGGCGCGCGCGCGATCAGCAGCGTGCCGAGCTCGGCACGCTCGTCGTCGATGCCGCGCAAGCGGTCGAAGGGAGCGCGGCCGCCCGTGGTCGAGCGCCGCGCGGCCGAGGTCGCCGAGCTCGAGCGCGAGGTCCGCGAGCTCCAGCACGCGGTGGACGCCCACGCCGACACCCGGACGGTGGCGGCGGGGATCGCCGGCAGCTGCGCCGAGTGCGCGACGCTGCTCTCGACCGAGGACCGCTTCTGCCCCACCTGCGGGACGCCGACGGATCCACGACGGCGCCGTCCCGCCGACCCGGCGCCCGCCGCCGCCGAGCAGGCGCAGGTCGCCCCCGCGGCGATCCCGTCGCCGCCCCCGCCGGCTCCCGCCGCCGGCGAACTCGCGCACGTCGACCGCTCGGCCATCCCGCCTCCGCCCCCGCCCGCTCCCGCCGCCGGCGAGCTCGCGCACGTCGACCGCTCGGCCATCCCGCCGCCCCCGCCGCCCCCACCTGCCCAGTGACGCAGACAGCGGCCCCTCCCACTCCGCCCGCGGCCGGCCCGCAGGCCGCCTGCCCCGGCTGCGGCAAGCCCGTCGACCGCGGCCAGCCCTTCTGCCTCGACTGCGGCCGCCGCGACTCGGCGCACGGCTACCGCCGCCCGCCGAACTGGCGCATCCCGGTCGCGCTCGATCGCGCTGCTCGTGATCGCCGGCGGGATCGCGGCCGGCTTCGGCGTCACGCAGCTCACGAACAAGGACGAGGGCCCGGACACGCATCACGGTCGGCTCCGGCCCCGGCGGAGCCACCGAGGCCGACCCGGGCGAGACGCCCACCGCCGCGGCTCCCACGCCCGCGCCCGCCCAGCCCCCGCCCGCCACGGCGCCCGTGCCGGCGCAGCCGAACGGGCCCGCCACATGGCCCGAGGGCAAGAAGGCGTACACCGTCGTCCTGCATCACCACCAAGAGCAAGGACACCGCCGACGCAGACCGCGCAGAAGGCCGTCGCCGCGCGGGCTGCCCGCCGGCGTCCTGAAGTCCGACGACTTCAAGCGCTTCGAGCCCGGCCTCTACGTCGTGTTCGCGGGCCAGTACGACAGCGTCGACGCCGCGAGCGACAAGGCGCGCGAGGCCGGCAGCGACAACCCGGGCGCCTACGCCCGCTTCGTCGAGCCGAAGTAGACCGGGGAGTCCCGGCCCGGCGGCCTCAGGCCGCGACCGGCCACCAGCGCGCGAAGTGGCTCTGCGCCTGCTGGGTGACCGCGTCGGGCTCGACCGACGCGGTCGCGTCGTCGCCGGCCGCGAACACCTCGAGCGTCGCCGCCACCGACCCGGCCAGCGCGCGCAGGTCGTAGCCGCCCTCGAGGACCGCGCCGAACGGCACCCCGAGCTCGCCGGCCAGCGACACCACCCAGCGCGCCATCGCCGCGAACGACTCCTCGGTCAGCCGGCAGGTGGCGAGCGGGTCGTCGCGATGAGCGTCGAAGCCCGCGGACACCAGGATGAGCTGCGGGTCGAACGCGCGCGCGGCGGGCACGACCACGTGCTCGACGAGCGGCAGCCAGGTCGCGTCGCCCGAGCCGCCCGGGACGGGCAGGTTGAGCGTGAAGCCCTCGCCGTCGCCCGATGCCCGTGTCGCACAGCTGCCCGGTGCCCGGGATAGAGCGGCCACTGGTGGATCGACGCGAACAGCACGTCGCTGCGCTCGTAGAAGATGTCGTTGGTCCCGTTGCCGTGGTGCACGTCCCAGTCGAGGACGAACACCCGCTCGAGCCCGTGCGCGTCGAGCGCGTGCTGCGCCGCGACCGCGACGTTGTTGAAGAAGCAGAAGCCCATGGCACGCGCGAACTCGGCGTGGTGGCCGGGCGGCCGCAGGCCCGCAGAACCCGGTCGGCGCCTCGCCGCCGACGAGCGCGTCGACCAGCGCGCAGGCGCCGCCCGCCGCGTGCAGCGCCGCCTCGTAGGTGCCGGGCGATGCGACCGTGTCGGGGTCGAACGACCCGCCGCCGCGCTCGCTCATCTCGCGCACGGAGTCGACGTAGCGCCTGCGGGTGGACCGCGGTCGAGGACGGCCGGGTCGACGCCGCGGCGCGTCGCGGCGCTCGAAGCCGAGCCAGTCGCGTCGCTCCATCTCGTCCTCGATCGCCGGGATGCGGCCCGGGCCCTCGGGATGCGGTCCGGTCTCGTGCTCGAGCGAGGACTCCGACCGGAAGTAGAGGGGCGCGCCCATGCCGGTACCGTAATCCGCCCGTGACCAGCGGAGCTCTCGACCCGACGCCGCTGCGGGCCGACGTCGCCGTCGTCGGCGCGGGCGCCGCGGGCCTCTACGCCGCGCTCGTCGGCCTCGCGCGAGGGCGCGCGCGTGGCGCTGGTCGTCGCGCTCGCCGCTCGCGGAGTCGGCCTCCTACTGGGCGCAGGGCGGGATCGCCGCGGCGCTCGACGCGGACGACTCGGCCGAGCTGCACGTCGAGGACACGGTCAAGGCCGGCCGCGGGCTGGGCCGGCTGTCGCGCGATCGGCGTGCTGTGCGCGGAGTCGCCCGGGCGCGTGCGCGACCTGGCGGCGCTCGGCGTGCACTTCGACGCCGACCGCCACGGCGCGCTCGCGCTCGGCCTGGAGGGCGGCCACTCGCGCCGCCGCGTCGCGCACGCGGGCGGCAGCGCGACCGGCCGGCGCATCACCCGCGAGCTGTCCGCGCTCGTCGCCACCGACCCGCGCATCGAGGTCCTCGAGAACACGTCGGCGAGCGCGCTCTGGATGCCGCGACGGCCGCTGCGTCGGCATGCTGGCCGAGACGCCCGCGCGCGGCGCGGGGCCGCGCACGCCGGTGCCGATCGCCGCCCGGGCGACGATCCTCGCCACCGGCGGCGCCGCCGCGCTGTGGGAGCGCACGACCAACCCGCGCGGGGCGATCGGCGCGGGCATGTCGCTCGCCCACCACGCGGGCGCCGCGCTGGCCGACCTGGAGTTCGTGCAGTTCCACCCCACCGCGATGCTCCGCGACGACGAGCACGACGGCTTCCTGATCACCGAGGCGATCCGCGGCGAGGGCGCGAAGCTGCTCGACCCCGACGGCGAGCGGTTCATCGACGAGCTCGCCCCGCGCGACCAGGTCGCGCTGGCGGTCGAGGCCGTGCGCCGCGAGCGCGGCGAGGTGCGGCTCGACATGCGCGAGATCGACATGACCCACTTCCCGAACGTGCTGCTCAAGCTGCGCCAGGCGGGCGTCGACCCGGCGCGCGACCTCGTCCCCGTCGCGCCGGCCGCGCACTACACGATGGGCGGCATCCGCGCCGACCTCGACGGCCGCGTCGACCCTGCCCGGCCTGTACGCCGTCGGCGAGTGCGCGTGCAACGGCCTGCACGGGGCGAACCGGCTGGCGTCGAACTCGCTGGCCGAGTGCTTCGTCTTCGGCCGCCGCTCGGCGCTGGCCGCGCTCGGACGAGCCCGCGCTGCCGGCGCCGGACGCGATCGGGCCACCGCCCGCGCCGGGCCCCTCCCCGGTCCCCCCGCCCGCGACCCGCGCGGCGCTCTGGCGGCTCGCCGGGCATCGAGCGCACGCGCGGCGGGACTCGAGGAGCTGCGCGACGACCCGTTTCCGCTCGCGCAGATGGTCGCGGCCTGCGCCCTCGCCCGCGAGGAGAGCCGCGGCGCGCACCAGCGCGTCGACCATCCGGAGACCGACCCGAGGCTCGACCTGACCCACGCAGTCGTGCGCGGCGACGGGGCCGAGCCGACTTTGGAGAAGTGGCGTTGACCGGCGGTCAGTGCTTAACGCAGTCTTAACAAGGGGTACTCAGGGGCTTAGCAACGCACTGGTTACATGCCGCGACATTGCGCAAGAGGGGACCTTGCGCAGGTCAGGGCAGGGAGACCGCGTATGTACCAGTTCAGCCGTTCGCTTTACCGAGAGCTCGCGCCGCTGGTCGTGGACGATCGCTGGGGTGCGACCGATCCATCGTCAGCAGGTGCTGAAGGCATGCGAGGCGGCCTTCACGCGACTCGGGAACGACCGCCACTACTTCGCGCGGCCGACCCGCACGTTGTTCAACGACGTACGCGTGCACTTCCCGATGAAGTGCCAGCGCCACGTCTACGAGATGATCGACCGCACATCTCGATCGCGACGATGTACGTCGACCTGCGCGAGCGCGAGGGGCTGAGCATGGACGGCGCGCCGCTCTGCTGTCACGCCAGCACGCGCAAGGGCACGCCGTGCCAGCGCGTACCGCTGCCGGGCTCGAAGTACTGCCCGTCGCACAAGCACCTCGACGAGGAGTTCAGCGTCACGGTGACGCTGACCGGAGCCCGTCGCGGCTTAGCCGTCGATAGCTCGAAACGGCGCGCGGCCATGGACGGCCTGCGCCTTCCGGATCGCAGCGCGCCGGGTAGCTTGCCGCGGGTGCTGCTGGGAGTCGACGTAGGCGGGACGTTCACCGACGCCGCTCTGATCGCGGACGGCCGGCTCGTGACGGCCAAGGCGCCGTCGACTCCCGACGACCAGTCGCGCGGGGTGATCGACGCGGTCGAGGCGGCGCTCGAGCAAGGCCGGCGCGTCCGCCGGGGACGTCGAGCGCTTCGTCCACGGCATGACCGTCGGGACGAACGCGCTGCTCGAGGGCAAGGTCGCGCAAGACCGCGCTGTTCGCGACCGAGGGCTTCACCGACCTGGAGGAGCTCGGCCGCCAGGCGCGCGCCGACCTGTACCGGCTGTGCGCGGGACACCCGCCGCCGCTCGTGCCGGCCGTCGCTGCGGGTGGCGGTGCCCGAGCGCTGCGGGCCCGACGGCGTGCTGCGCGAGCTCGACGAGGACGAGCTGCGCGTCGCGCATCGACGACCTGCCCGGACGACGTCGAGTCCGCGGCCGTCTGCCTGCTCTGGGGCTTCCGCCACCACGACCACGAGCGCGCGGTCGCCGACGCGCTGGGCGAGCGCGGCATCCACGTCTCGACCTCGCACCAGGCCGCGGGCGTGTTCCGCGAGTACGAGCGCTGCGCGACCACGATCGTCGACGCCGCGGTCTCGCCCCTGCTGCGCCGCTACCTCGAGCGGCTGACCGACCGCGCGCGCGACGCGGGCCTGCCCGCGCCGGAGATCGTGCTGTCGGGCGGCGGCGTGGTCGACGCCGGCGACCGCCGCGCGGCACGGGTCGTGGACCGTGCTGTCGGGGCCCGGCGGGCGGCGCGGTCGGCGCGGCGACGACCGGCGCGCAGGCCGGGCGCGGGCGACGTGGTCGCGCTCGACATGGGCGGGACCTCGTGCGACGTGTCGGTGGCCCGCGACGGCCGGGTGGCCACGACCGGCGGGCGCGAGATCGGCGGGCGCACGCTGGCGCTGCCGATGGTCGACGTGCACACGGTCGGCGCCGGGCGGCGGGTCGATCGCCTGGCGCGACGCCGGCGGCGCGCTGCGCGTCGGGCCGCGCAGCGCGGGCGCCGACCCGGGGCCGGCCGCCTACGGCCGCGGTGGCGACGAGCCGACCGTGACCGACGCGAACCTGCTGCTCGGCTACCTGGACGCGCGAGTCGCCGCTGGCGGGCGGCGTCGAGCTGGACATCGACGCCGCGGAGCGCGCGGTCGACGAGCTGGGCGACTCGCTCGGCCTGTCGACCGATCGACACCGCCGCCGGGATCGCGCGCGTGGCGAGCGCGGAGATGGCGCGCGCCGTGCGCGTGATGACCGTCGAGCGCGGCATCGACCCGCGCGACCTGGCGCTGCTCGCGTTCGGCGGGGCGGGGCCGCTCCACGCCGCGGCGATCGCCGCCGAGCTCGACATGACGCGCGTGGTCGTGCCGCGCGCGAGCGGGGTGCTGTCGGCGCTCGGCATGCTCGTGTCCGAGCGCCGCCGCGACCTGGTCGAGAGCGTCCTGCTGACCGGCGACGACTTCACCCGCGACGCGATCGCCGACGTGGTCGAGCGGCTGGCCGGGCGCGGCCGCGACGAGCTGCAGGGCGACGACGCCGAGACGCGCGCCTCCTACGACCTGCGCTACGCGGGCCAGGCGTTCGAGCTGACGATCGACGGCGACCCCTCGCCCGACCCGGACGACCTGCGCGAGCGCCTTCGACGCGCGCGCACGACGAGCGCTACGGCTACGCCGACGACGACGCCGACGCTGGAGCTGGTCACGGTGCGCGTGGCGGTCGCGCTGCCGGGCGCCGACCTGCCGGGCGGCGAGCGCGGCGAGCACGCGGAGGCGGGCAGCCGCGCGCGCGTACTTCGACGGCGAGGAGCACGACGCGGCCGTGCACCGCGGCGCCCCGGCCGAGGTCGAGGGCCCGGCGATCGTCGAGCTGCCCGAGGCCACGCTGGTCGTCCCGCCGGGCTGGAGCGGCGGCGCCACCGACGACGGGACGCTGGTGATCGAGCGTGAGTAGCGACGAGATCGACCCGGTCACGCTCCAGGTGATGCTCGGCGCGCTGCGCGCCGCGTGCGAGGAGATGGGCGTGGTGCTCGTCCGCAGCGCCCACTCGGCCAACATCAAGGAGCGCCGCGACGCGTCGACCGCGCTGTTCGACGCGCGCGGCCAGATGGTCATGCAGGCCGAGCACATCCCCGTGCACCTGGGCGCGATGCCGAGCGCGGTCGCCGCCGTGCTCGACGAGGAGCACGCCGAGGGCGACGCCTGGATCCTCAACGACCCCTACCGCGGCGGCACCCACCTGCCCGACATCACCGCGATCTCCCCGGTCTTCGCGGGCGACGAGCTGATCGGGTTCGCGGCCAGCCGCGCCCACCACGCCGACGTCGGCGGCTCCGTGCCCGGGCTCGATGCCGGCCGACTCCGACGACGCTCGAGGACGAGGGCGTCGTGATCCCGCCCACCAAGCTGGTGCGAGCAGGGCGAGATCGACCGCGGCGTCCTCGACGACCTGACCGGCCGGATGCGCGGGCCGCGCCAGCGCGTGGCCGACCTGCGCGCGCAGCTGGCGGCCAACCGCGCGGGCGCGCGGCGGCTGGTGCGAGCTGGTCGACCGCTACGGGCTGGACGACCTGCGCGCCGCGATGGACGCGACGCTGGACTACGCCGAGCGCCGCACGCGCGCGGCGATCGAGGAGCTCGGCGCCGGGGAGCGGACCGCGCGCGACGTGCTCGAGGCGCGCGACGACGTCGACCTGGAGCTGCTGCCTGACGGCGACGATCGACGGCAGCGACCTGACGCTCGACTTCACCGGGTCGGCCGACGCGCACGAGGGCAACCTCAACTGCCCGCTGTCGGTGACGCTGTCGGCCTGCTACTTCGCCGTGCGCGTGCTGGCCGACCCCGACGTGCCGCCCTGCGCGGGCGCCTACCGGCCGATCGAGGTGATCGCCCCGGAGGGCTGCCTGCTGAACGCCGAGCCGCCGCACGCGGTCGTGGCGGGCAACGTGGAGACCAGCTCGCGCGTCGCCGACCTGGTCCTGAAGGCGTTCGGCCGCGCGCTCGGGCAGGGGACGATGAACAACCTGACGCTCGGCAACGACGACTTCACCTACTACGAGACGATCGGCGGCGGCCAGGGCGCCTGCCCGGACGCGGACGGGCCGAACGCGGTGCACGTGGCGATGTCGAACACGCTCAACACGCCGGTCGAGGCGCTCGAGCTCGAGTTCCCGCTGCGCGCGGTCGAGTACTCGCTGCGGCGCGGGCAGCGGGGGCGGCGGGGAGCACGGCGGCGGCGACGGGGTCGTGCGCGAGGTCGAGGCGCTGGCGGAGATGAGCTACTCGCTGCTCACCGAGCGGCGCCGCCACGCCCCGCCCGGCGCCGAGGGAGGCGAGGACGGCGAGCGCGGGCGCAACCTGCTGAACGGCGACGAGCTGCCCGCCAAGGCCGCCGGTACGCTCCGCGCCGGTGATCGCCTGAGAATCGAGACCCCGGGTGGAGGTGGGCATGGCAGCGGTTGAGAAGGTCGCCTTCCTGGGGCTGGGGATCATGGGCCGGCCGCAGGCCGCGAACGTGTGCCGCGCGGGCTTCGACCTGACCGTGTGGAACCGGACGCGCGAGCGGGCGGAGGCGTTCAGCGACGGAGCACGGCGGCGTCGAGGTGGCCGAGTCGGCCGCCGAGGCGGCCCGGGGCGCGGACGCGGTCATCACGATGCTGCCCGACGGCCCGGAGGTCGAGCGGGTGCTGTTCGAGGCGGCGGACGAGCTGGCCGAGGGCGCCCTGGCGATCGACATGTCGACGATCGCGCCGACGACCAGCCGGTCGATCGGCGAGCGGCTGCGCGAGCGCGGCATCGGCTTCCTCGACGCACCGGTGACGGGCTCGCGCCCCAAGGCCGAGGACGCGACGCTGACGATCATGGTCGGCGGCGACGAAGGCGACTTCGAACGCGCCAGGCCGCTGCTCGAGTCGATGGGCCGGCTCGTCGTCCACGTCGGCCCGAGCGGTCACGGCGAGATGGTCAAGCTCGATCAACAACACGCTGGCCGCCGTGAACGCCGCGGCGCTCGCCGAGCAGCTCGTGCTGGCGCAGAACAGCCAACCTCGATCTTGACAAGTTGCGCCAGATCGTCGCCGCGGGGTCGGGTGCGTCGGCGATGCTCGAGCTCAAGGCGGGACCGATGATCGAGCGCGATCTGGACCCGCTTTTCAAGCTCGAGCACATGCTCAAGGACGTGCGCCACTGCATCCGCGAGGCGGAAGCGCTGGGAGTGGATCTGCCCGTGGCGAAGCTCGTCGAATCCCTTTATTCGCGCGCAGCCGACGACCGGGCTCGGAGGCCGTGATTTCGCCGCTGTGATCGACGTGGCGGCGGGGGAATTGCCTTGATTTCCTGGCGAGGTCCACGTAAGATGCGGCCTCCCGCGCCAAATCCCACAAGTTCTGTTGTCTGCGAGGCGCGGCGGAGGTTCCTCTCTAGATGCCAATCGCATTCAAGGAATGGGCTGTCACCGTGCGCGCCCTCGCCGAAGGCGAGCAGCTCATCACCCTGCGCAAGGGTGGAATTCGCGAGGAGAACAAGCACTTCGAGATCGAGCACGATCGGTTCTTCCTCTATCCCACGTTCGACCACCAGCAGGGCCAGTTCGTGCGCGAGTCGCACCGGCCGGAGCTGGGTCGCGCGATCGAGGAGGGCGTCTGGGCCGACGGCGAGCCGCCGGCCTCGTCGTTCACCAGCGACCACGGCATCCCGCAGCCGGACCGCGTCCGGATCCGCGCCTGGGCCGAGGTGTCCGCGTCGTACCTGATCACCGACCCGCGCGCGGTCGACGCGCTGTCGCCCTACTACGTGTGGACGACCGACTTCGCGGACAAGCGCCTGCGCTGGAAGCGCCGCCATCCGCTCCACGTGATCCTGCTGCGCACCTACCGCATCCCTCGTCCCGTCACCGTCAAGGTGCGCGACGAGTACGGCGGCTGTCGATCCTGGATCGACCTGCACCGCGACCTGCCCTTCGAGGGCACGCCGGTGCTCTCGGACGACGAGTTCGAGCGGGCGGCCGAGCAGATCGAGGCGATCGCCTCGGACGCCGTCCCGATGCTCGCCTAGCTCCTAGGGCCGGACCTTCAGCGTCCTGGTGACTGCCTTGCCGCGGTTGCCGACGGCATCGGTCGGTGTGACGACGACGCGCACGCTGAACCTCCGGGCGCGACCGATCAGGCGCTTGCTCGGCTTGAGCCGGATGCTGCGCATGCCGGCGCCGGCCGGCAGGTTCTGGCGGGCCAGCACGACGTTGTACGTCCGGGAGAGGCGAACGCTGTTGCTCGACCCGAGGAGCTGGACCTCATAGGAGGACGGCTCGGTGGCGGCGACCATCCCCGTGAGGCCGCGCAGCAGCGTCCTCAGCTTGATCGTCCTGCCCACGCCGCTGACCGCCGCGGTCGGCGCCGTGTCGTCCTGCATCTCGGCCTGCATCGCCACCATCGACTGCATCGTCGTCGTGTCCATCGTGGTCGTTCCGGTGCCGCCGCCGGTGCCGCCACCGCCACCGTCGCCCGGCGGCGCGGTCACGCGGTCGCTCGACTCGCAGTCGGCCAGGGTGTCCAGGGGGTCGGTGAGCACGAAGTCGCTGCCCGCCCCGCAGTTGGCCGTGTCGCCGATGGAGTCGCGCGCCGAGATCAAGTCGTCGCCGCCGCCCGCGTTGATGGTCACGGCCTTGGGACCCGACTTGAAGATCGCGTCGGGCCCGGAGCTCGTCGAGAGCGTCAGGCGGTCGACTTCGCTGTTCACGCCGACCTCGCCCTTTCCGGACCGGTGGGTGCTTTCCGGCGTGACCAGGTAGGCCCCTCCGAACCCTGTAGGGCCGTCGTTCACGAACACGGTGTCGTCGGCGCCGGAGCCGCCCTCGACCTGGAAGCGCCCTTCGATGTTGGCGAGCCCCGTGAGGACGCCGCCGACCGTGGCCGAATCGTTCCCGCCCCCTCCGGTGAAGCCGACCGTGGCGGCGGGCGGGGTTGCGACCGCGGTGGCGGTGTCGTTCCCCGACCCCAGGGCCGCGAACGCCTCTTCGACCTCGTCGTGGGTGTAGGAGCCGTTCGCGCCCGTGAACGTGATCGTGCCCTCGTCGCCGCTCGTGTTGAACAGAAGGCTGCGCGCCTGGGTGTCGACCGCCGCGTCGAGGAGCAGCGCGTCGAGGCCCGAGCCGCCGTCGACGGTGAACGGCTGCGGGAAGGCGGCGGCGCTCCTGTCGGAGCTGCCGATCACGATGAAGTCGCTGCCCGGGCCACCGTTGATGGTGAACAGAGGGCCGACGGACGAGGTCACGGTCTGCGTGCCGGCGACGCTCGTGTTGAAGTCGTTCTCGCTCGCGAAGCCCGGATCGCCCGCGCGGCTGTGCGCAAGCACGGCGCCGTCGACTTCGATGATCAGCAGGTCGCTGTCCGAGTTACCGGTCATCGTCACGTTCGCCCCCGAGATGCTCGAGGTGAACGCGGCATGGGCGGGCGCGGCGAACGCCAGTGCGAAGAACAGCGCGACGATCAGCGGGGAGTACGCGGAGCGCACTCCTCAGCGTCTGCGAGTTGGGAGCCGCTGTCAACAGGCGGCGTAGATCGCGCGCGTGAGCCGCGCGACCGCGGCGTGCGGCTCGTAGGTCAGCTCGTGGTCGGTGAAGCGCTCGAGGCTGTAGCCGGCCGCTCGTAGGTCGCTGTCGCGACGGTTGTCGCGGTCGCGCCGCCGGTTGCTCGAGTGCCAGCCGGCGCCGTCGGTCTCCGCGATCGTGCGATGCTCGCGCCACAGGAAGTCGACCTTGTAGCGGCCGAGCACGAGGACGTTCATGTCAGGCTCGGGCAGATGGGCTGCCCGGATCAGGTGGAGCATCAGCTCCTCGAGCTCGGAGTGGGATCGCTGCGGGCCGTGGCGCGCTGTGCAGAAGCTCGGCCAGGATCGCGGCGTCCGCGCCGGCCGGGCGACCGGTCGAGGAGCATCGGATTTTCTGGGGACGTGATGAGGTTGCGGGCCTGGGCCTCGCTGACCAGGCCCGCTCGAGCTTCGCGGTACTCGCCGATCTCCGCGAAGTCGAGCAGCGTGCGGGCGGCGGTCGGTGACCGGGATGCCGCTGATGCGGGTGCAAGTCGCGGCGGTCGAGGGAGCGCGTGCGGTGGACGGCGATCCCCGGCATGCCGCCGGGGTCTGCGGCCGGCGACCGTCACGTCGATGTCCATCTCCGTCCGATTGCGTCGCGGCAGGAAGCGCCACAGGCCGACGGCCGCTGCGGTGGCTGAGCGCCGGCCATGCCCGCAGGCCAGTACGCCGGCGTAGCTCGCGCGCGAGAGAGGCAGTACCGCGTGGCCCGACCAGGTAGACGCCGCGGAAGAGCCGGTGCAGCCGGCCCGTGGAGCGCCGCCATCCGCTTCACCGAGCTCTCGGTGACGCCGGCGGCGAGCAGCTGCGCCACGTGATCAGCCGCTTCTGGCGAGCCTGCGATCCGCGCGATCGCGCGCTCGACCGGCGTGCATGGGTCGACACACGTCCGCGTCCGCCGGGGGGTGGGTCGAGCTGAGGCCCGTCCATCAGTGGCAACTCGTGTGACACAGGTCCCGCTCAGGGTGACGTGGGCCGATCTTCGTTCACGCGTGGTCGTCCATACGCGCGTAAGTCCGCGCGCAGGTGAAGCTCGCCCCCTCAGCCGCGCCGGGCCCAGCGCTTTGCCCACGCGTCGAGCGGCTCCAGCGCCTCGAGGAGCTTCTGCCCCTCGGCGGTCAGCGCGTAGCCGCCCCCGTTCGCGCGCGCGTCCACCGCGCCGGCCTCGCGGAGGTCGCCCAGGCGGGCGGTCAGGACCGACGAGGACATGCCGTCGCAGCGGGCCTGCAGGACGCGGAACGAGTCCGCGGGCTCGCGCAGCTCCCACAGCACGCGCAGGGTCCAGCGGCGCCCGAGCAGGTCGAGCAGGGCCATCACGGGCCGGCCCGAGGACGATCCGCGGGCCGGTGTGCCAGGACGGGGCGCGGGCATTGCGCTTCGATTATAGAAGCAATAAGCTGCTTCGGATATGAAAGCACCACGAATACCTCCACTCGATCCGCCCTACGACGAAGACACCGCAGCGATGCTGGCCAAGTGGATGCCGCCCGGCGCGGACGCCGAGCCGCTCAAGCTGTTCCGCACGCTGGCCGTCCATCCCGAGCTGATGAGCCGCATGCGCCCGCTGGGCGCGGGGATCCTCGGCAGCAAGACGGTCGCTCCGCGGGAGCGCGAGCTGATGATCCTGCGGACCACCGCGCTGAACGGCGCGTTCTACGAGTGGGGCGTCCACGCCACGGCGTTCGGCCCCAGCGTCGGCATCTCGGAGGACGACGCCCGGGCGATCGCGGCGCCACAAATCGACACGAGCCAATGGTCCGACGCCGACGCCGCCATCCTCAGCCTCTCCGACGAGCTGCACGAGAACGGAGCGGTCAGCGATGAGCTCTGGGAACGCCTGGCCGCCACCCATTCGCACGCCCAGATGATCGAGCTGATCGCCACCGCCGGCTGGTACCGGCTGCTGAGCTACGTGATCAACGCGGCGCGAATCGAGCCCGAGCCGTGGGCACTCAGCGCTTCACCTTCAGCGTCCTCGTGACCACCGACCGGTTGCCGGCCGCATCGGTGGCGGTGACGATCAGGCGGACGCTGAACCGCCGCGCCCGGCCGATCGTGCGCCTCTTCGGCTTGAGCTTCACCGCGCGGGCGCCGGTCCCGACCGGGAGCGCGGCCTTCGCCAGCGTGAGGTCGTAGGCCCGCGCCAGCGAGACCCGGCGGGCCGACCCGAGCAGCTGGACGTCGAAGCGGGCGGGCTCATCGGCGGACAGCTTCGGCCTCAGGCCGCGGAGCAGCGCCTTGACGCGCACGGGCTTGCGCGACAGTCCGGCGACGGAGATCACCGGCGCCTTCGTGTCCGGCTCGAGCTGCCCGCCCGCGGCACCGCCGCCGGCGGTGCCGCCGTCGCCGGCCGTGCCGCCACCGGTTCCGGTGCCGCCGCTTCCTGAGGAGGTGCCGTCGCGGTCGCTGCGCTCGCAGTCGGCGCCCAGCGCATCGAGCGGATCGCTGATCTCGAAGTCGGCTCCCGCCCCGCAGGCGACGCTGTCCGCGACGGCGTCGCGCGTGGATATCGAGTCGTCGCCTGCGCCCGTGTCGATCGCCCAGGGGATGCCCGCCGACTTGGCGATCGAGTCGGCGCCCGACCCCGCGGTGAACGACACGTGCTCCGTGCCGAACGCCGGCCTGGCCGTTCCGCCGCCGCGGTGCAGCCCGCCGGCGTCGATGTCGGTCACCGACCCTGTGGTCGAGGCCGCGTCGCTCACGACCAGGGAGTCGTCGCCGTTGTTGCCGCCGAACGCGAACTCGCCGCGCAGCGCGCCGATGCCCGCGCCCGCCGTGCCGACGCGCGCCGTGTCGTTCCCGTCGCCGCCGTCCAGGGAGACCGGGATCGCCGCGTTGGTGCCGTGGACCTGGATCGTGTCGGCTCCCTTGCCCAGCTGGACCACGGTGTTCTCGGCGCTCTGCGAGTTGAAGCCGGCCTCCGTGTTGTCGAAGCCGATGCCGGCCGAGAGCGAGTCGGCGCTCACGTCGACGAACCGGTTCGCCGTGTCCTTCGACGCGTCGACGATCAGCGAGTCGGTGCCGTCCCCGCCCCTGAAGTAGAACGGGAACGGGATCGTGTCGGCGCTCTGGATGTCGTCGCCGATGCGGAGCAGGTCGTCGCCGCCCCCGCCCTCGATGACTACGCGCAACTGGGCCGCCAGCGGGACGAGCTCGGTGACGGCGGGCGAGGAGTTCCAGTCGATGTCGCTCGAGTAGCCGGCGCCCGCGTTCGAGTGGCTGAGGTAGGCGCCGTTGGTGCCGATCTGCAGCAGGTCCAGCGCGCCGTCACCGGTCAGCTTCGCCTCCGTGGCGGTGACGTCGCCGGTAAACGCGGCCTGGGCCGGCGCGGCGATCAGAAGAAGGGCGGCGGCGGCGAGGACTGCTGTGATGTAGCGCACAGTGCAAGGATCGCCGCGGGCCGCCCTCCGGGCCATCGGGCAGGCTCGCGCCCGCGAGTGGGGTTTTCCCCACGCCACGAGAAGTGCCGCACGCCTGTTGACCCGTGGTTAACCTGCCGCCGCGATGCGCTCGAACCTCGTCGCGACCGCGGTCCTCCTGGCCGCGCTCGCCCTCCCCCCGGCGGCCTTCGGCGCCGCCCAGCCGTACGGGCAGAACGACGGGAAGGGGTTCACGAACATCGCCCCGCCCGGCGCCAACGGCTTCGCCACGCTCGGGCAGATCGGCGCAGTTCCTCGCCTCCCCGGCCGACAACCGGGCCTATCCCCCGCACTCCAACGACCAGCTGGCCATGTACGGCGACCTGGTCTACGCGACCCCGGGCCTGAAGGCGGAGGACGTGCCGAAGTACTTCAAGGACGCGACTTTCGGCGTGAAGCCCGACGACGTGGACCGCACGTACTCGCCGCGCTCCGACGTCACGCTCGTGCGCGACAAGGGCTTCGGCGTGCCCCACATCTACGGCGACACCCGCGCGGGCACGATGTTCGGCGCGGGCTACGCCGCCGCCGAGGACCGCCTCTTCTTCATCGACGTGCTCCGTCACCTGGGTCGCGGGCAGCTGTCGAGCTTCGTCGGCGGCGCGGAGGGCAACCGCGCGTTCGACCAGGAGCAGTGGACGCTCGCCCCGTACACCGAGGGCGACCTGCAACGCCAGGTCGACCAGTTCGACGACCTGTACGGCGACGAGGGCAAGGTCATCCAGGACGACATCAAGGCCTACACGGAGGGCGTGAACGCCTACATCGCCGAGGCGCGCCTGAACCCGAACAAGATGCCCGGCGAGTACGCGGCGATCAACCGGCCGCAGGGCCCCGACGACTGGCAGGAGCGCGACGCGATCGCGATCGCGGCGCTGGTGGGTGGGATCTTCGGAAAGGGCGGCGGCCGCGAGGTCGACTCGGCGCTCGTGTACCAGGCGGCGGTCAAGAAGTTCGGAAGCCGCCGGGGCGCGAAGGTCTGGGCGGACTTCCGCTCGAAGAACGACCCCGAGGCGCCGACCACCGTCCATGGCAAGCGGTTCTCCTACGAGCCCGACCCGAAGCGCGTGGCCGGCGGCAGCCGCGCCCTGCCCGACGACGGCTCGTTCAAGCGCGCGCAGGTGGCCAGCGAGGGCGGCGGCTCAGGCGGAGGCGGCGGCGGCGGCTCCGGGGGCGGAGGCGGTGGCGGCGGCGGCACCTGCATTCCCGGCATCCTCTGCATCCCGCGCAACCAGGCGATGTCGAACGCGCTGGTCATCTCCGCGAAGGAGTCGGAGTCCGGTCACCCGCTGGCGGTGTTCGGCCCGCAGACCGCGTACTTCGCCCCGCAGATCCTCATGGAGCAGGACATGCACGGGCCCGGCATCGACGCCCGCGGCGCGGCGTTCCCCGGCGTCAACCTGTACGTCCAGCTCGGCCGCGGACGCGACTACGCGTGGAGCGCCACGTCGGCCGGGCAGGACAACATCGACCAGTTCGCCCTCGACCTCTGCAACGCGGACGGGTCGCCCGCGACCACCGAGTCCGACCACTACCTCTACCGCGGATCGTGCCGGCCGATCGAGGTGCTCGAGCGCTCCAACTCGTGGGTGCCGAGCGCCGCCGACCAGACTCCGGCGGGCAGCGAGACGCTGAGGGTCGGCCGCACCGCGCTCGGCATCGTGATCGGCCGCGGGACCATCAAGGGCAAGCCGGTCGTCTACACCAGCCTGCGCACCACCTACCTGCACGAGGTCGACTCGGCGCTCGGGTTCAGCGACTTCAACAACCCGGACCGGATGAAGACGCCCGCCGACTTCCAGCGCGCGGCGTCGAAGATCGGCTACACGTTCAACTGGCTGTACGTCGACGACAAGAACGTCGCCTACTTCAACTCCGGCAACAACCCGGTGCGGGCGAAGGACGTCGACCCGAGCTTCCCGACCCGTGCCCGCACCCGGTTCGAGTGGCGCGGCTGGAACCCGGACAACCAGACCGCTCGCTACACGCCGTTCTCGCAGCACCCGCAGGTGGTCAACCAGTCCTACATCACGAGCTGGAACAACAAGCAGGCGCCGGGATACAGCGCGTCCGACGCCAACTGGGGCTTCTCGTCGGTGTACCGCTCGGACATGCTGGACGGCTACATCAAGAAGGGCATCAAGGGCTCGGCCAAGATGTCGCTGACCGAGCTGATCGACGCGATGGAGCTGGCCGGCACCACCGACCTGCGCGGGTACGCGGTGCTGCCCTACGCGCTCAAGGTGCTCGGCACCCGCCAGAAGGACCCGCAGGTCAGCGACGCGATCGCCAAGCTGCGCGCCTGGCAGCGCGACGGCGCCCACCGCCGCGACCACGACCGGGACGGCGTCTACGAGCACGCCGAGGCGATCCGCATCATGGACGCCTGGTGGCCGCGCTGGCTGCGCGCGGAGTTCGAGCCCGCGCTCGGCAAGGAGCTGTTCGAAGGCGTCGAGGGGATGCTGATCCTGGACAACGAGCCGAACAACCACGGCCAGCACCTGGGATCCGCCTACCAGGACGGCTGGTACGGCTACGCGAAGAAGGACCTGCGAACGCTGCTCGGCCAGAAGGTGAAGGGCCGGTACTCGCGCAAGTACTGCGGCAGCGGCAGGCTGGCCCGCTGCCGGACGGCCCTGGCCGCGTCGCTGAAGGACGCGGTCGCCAACTCGGACCCGCAGAAGCTCTACGGCGGCGACGCCGACTGCGTGAGCGAGTCCGGAGGCGACGGGGACAAGCTCCAGTACTGCTTCGACACCGTCGTGCACCGCCCGCTGGGCGCCATCGAGCAGCCGCGCATCCACTGGATCAACCGCCCGACGTTCCAGCAGGCGGTCGAGATCCAGGGCCGCGCCCGCTGACCGGCCCGGCTCTCGTCAGCTCTGCCGGTACTCCCGGACCTTGCAGCGCCGCTTTGGCCGGGCTGCGCGGCAGTGCCGGCTCACCTTCTTGACCGTGTACGACCCGCGCCACTTGACGGTCCCTCCGGCGCTGATCGTCGTGTGCCTGATCGTCACCGACCCACGGTAGTCCTCGCCTCGGTACCACCACGAGACTCGGCAAGTGGCGGTGACTCGATCCCTGCGCGTGCACCTGCTGCGGTAGACGCGACGGCGCCCGAACCGACTCCCGAAGGCCTTGAGCAGCTTCCTGCGGGCCAGAACGGCAGCCCGCTTGGTGGTCAGGCTGGGCGGCGCGCCGGAGCTGGACACCGGAGCGCTCGACCCCGCCGAGGAACCGGCAGAATCGCCGGTCCCGGTCGCGCCGTCCGAGGGCCGGGACTGAGTCGGAGGCCGCTCGCCGCCGCTCGGGCTGCCCATGCCGGTCGGCCCGTCGAACCCGGGCCCGGCCTGGCAGAGATAGTTGCCACACGATCCGTTCGACCCCGAGGTGACGTCCACGAAGGGGGCGAGGTCGTGCACGGGGTCGTTGGATGCCCCGTGCCCGCGCAGGGCGTAGATGCCGGCGACGATCGGCGCCGAGACGCTGGTCCCGCCGAAGATGAGCCAGCCGCTCGAGGCCGGATTGGTGCCGTCGGTGTGGAACACGGCAACCCCGGTGGCGGGATCCGCCACGGCGGCGACGTCCGCGACGGTCCGACCGCCGCAGCCCGCGTCGGACTGCCATGCCGGCTTGGGCACGTAGGCCGAGCACCCGCTGCCGGCTCTCGACCAGGCCGTCTCCGTCCAGCCGCGCTCGCTGGTCGGCGCGCGGACCAGGCTCGTGCCCCCGACGGCCGTCACGAAGCGCGATGCGGCGGGGAACTCGACCCGGTAGCCGCTGTCACCCGACGATGCCGTCAGCGCGATGCCCGGCTGGTTGTAGTGCTGCTCATCGCCGAGCATCCCCGAGTATTCGGGGGTGCCGTAGCTGTTCGAGATCTCGGTGGCGCCAAGGGACGCCGCAGTCCTCACGGCCGCGCCCACGTCCGCAGTCGAGTTGGATTTGGCCTCGACCAACAGGAGCTTGCAGTTGGGGCACATCGCGGACGCCATCGCCAGATCGAGCGCGATCTCGCCGCCCCAGCCCTCGTCGGGGACCGGATAGGCGACGCCGCCGTTCTGATCGCGCTTGGTGAAGCAGCCGTTGGCGGATGTGCACGGCGGGAGCCCGTACTGGGCGCGGTAGACGGAGAGATCCGACTCCGCGGTCGGGTTGTCGTACGCGGCAACGATCGCAATCGTGTGTCCGGCGCCCTGGTTGAGCGCTGCGACGACGACCCCATATGCGCTGCGCAGGTCCGCCGGGCCGAATCCGCTCGGGGTCGCCTTGGCCAGCACCGACCCGGCGGGGTCGGTCACCACGTCGGACAGGCAGCGGACGCGACCCGGCTGGGTGGGCGCGCACACAGGGCGATGGAAGACCTCGGTGAGGAGGCCCGCGGCGGCCGCGTCGGTTGCGGTGTCGGCCGTCGCGGCGCCGGCGGGCAGGGCCGCGCCCAGGAGCGTGAGGGCGAGCGCCCCCGCCCGGAGCGTAGGTGCGACGCAGCGCGGCAACTCATCGACTCCCGATGCGCCGGTCCAGCACCGGTTCGAGGTCGGCCCCGCCGCACACCGAGCAGTAGCCGGACAAGCCGGTACTGAACGCCACGCAGATGGCGTGCGCTCCGCACTTGCGGCACGCGCAGCGCTGGTTGTACGCGCGGGTGAAGCGGCGCCGTGGGCCCCGCGAGCCCTCGACCCCGCCGTTCTCGAACCCCTGTCCGTCCATTGAGCCTGCCTCCCTCGAACGTCCGTCCGCCCTTGCGATGGTCGCTGTCTCCCGAGGGGGCCCGGCATAACGGAGGCCTGCGGATTTGCACGGCCTCCGGCGCCCTATCGCGGACCTTGGGCGCAGCTTCCCTTGCATATGCGGCATAACGGCGGCGGAACCCCGGTTGAGCGCGAGGTCCCGCCGCCGTGTCGTGCCTAGCGCCGACGCGTCAAGACGAAGACACGCTCGCACCTCTTCAACCGCTTGCCCCGGACCCTGTTGACGCGGACGGTGTCGCGCCCGGGCCCGCAGTCGATCCGCGACCCGGCGCCCGCGTTCGCGGCGTTCACCTTGTCGTTTCCGGCCCCGCCCGACACTCGGTCGCGACCGGTGCCCAGGTCGAACGAGTCGTTCCCGGAGCCGCCGGCGAGGGTGTCGTTGCCAGGTCCGCCCACCAGCTTGTCGCGGCCGCTGGAGCCGGACAGCCGATCGTTGCCGAAGCCGCCGGAGAGGCGATCGTTCCCGCCCCTGCCGAACAGCCGGTCGGCGCCCGATCCGCCGATCAGCGCATCTCGCGATCGGTCGCCGAGCAGGTAGTCGCTGCCGGTGCTGCCGTCGAGCCGGTTGACTCCTCGGCCGCCTTCCAGGCAGTCGTTGCCACGGCCGCCCGACACGAGGTCGTTGCCGCCCAGGACGAACATGCGGTCTGACTTGTTGGTGCCGGTGATGTTGTCCCGCCTGTTCGTGCCCCTGATGGCGACGAGCTTCTTGCCGAACCGCTTGTTGCGGCAGATGCTCTTCGCCGCGGCCGGAACCTGGTCGAGGGGCACGATCGACCCTCCGAGCGGATTGCCGTCGTCATCGACCGGGATCGCGCGGATGCAGTTCCCGTCGCCCGTGGGGGTGAACCCGTCCGGGCAGTTGCCGTTCTCGCCCGAGTCGCCGCTCGATCGGACCGTCACGATGCGCACGCACAGACCGCTCGGGCCGTCGTACTCGGATCCGTTGGGACAGACCGGGGCGCCGCCACCGGACGTGTCGCCCACACAGACGGCGTCGTCGCGGCCCACCGACGCTTCCGCTGCCACTGCCTCGAACACCACGGCACCCGACGCGTCGGTGATCCGGACGTGAACCGCGCGCCGCACGAGCGACGTCTCGGTCCTCTCCTCCTCGTTGAACGTCACCCGGATCAGGCCGCCGACCGGCGAGCCGTTCAAGCCCGTGCCGACCTGCTCCAACGTCCCGTCCAGCACGACCGGCTGGCCGTTGATCGTCACGCTCGCGACGCCGCTCGAGCCGGACAGGACGGGCGTCCCGCCGATGCAGCGAGCGTCGGCGTGTGCCTGCACGTCCGCGGTACTCAGGGTGAAGCCGCCGTCGGGACTCTTGACAGTCGTCGCGTCGGCGCGTGCATCGGCCGACACCACCTGCGCGGCGGATGGGCCGGTGTCGGGCTGGACCTCGGTGCGTGCGAACGGATTGCTCTGCTCGAGGGGGCCTACGGCCTGGTCGCCCGTGACCTGTGCCAGGTCATCGGCGCAGCGCTCGCGGTCGGCGCCCGTCTGACTCGTGTTGGGGTTGCCGTTCGCGACGAACGGCTCGATGCGGTCTTCGCCGGGACTCGCCGCATAGGCGACGCTCGCCCGGCACTTCCATGCCGGCTCCGCCCCTGCGGATGCGGGTGCGCTCATCACTACGACGGCTGTCGCCGCTGCGAGTGCAAGGGCCAGACGGGGTCTGCGATCCATGCCTCACCTCCAAGCTTCGGGAAATAAGTTGGCGCCGCAACGGTTCCCGAGCCCTCGCCCTCCATGTCTCATCTGGCCGGATGTCGTACGCCGGCGGCAGTCAGCGCCGCGATTCGGGTCCAGACACCCAACATCCGTCTAGGTTCCGACTAGGCACGGGGCGGCGTTGGAACAACCCGCCCTGCGCAGATCGCTGCGCACCCCAAGGCCGACATGGCCGCTACCCCAGGGGAGGCAGAGGTGCTGGTCGCAATTTTCGTAGCGTGGATGGTCCTGATCGCGCTCGCGTTCGTCCTGGTGAGCGTCGCGAAGCGCGCCGACGAGCTCACCGCCTATCAGCTCGCGACTGAACGGCCGCTCGATCCGCCGGCCGCCCCGCCGCGTCGCCGGCCTGCCCCGGAACCTGCATCACCGGCCTACGAGGAGCTGTACGGCTCACTGCTGCTCAAGCGTCTGGCGGTGCAGGCCCGCCGAGTCCTCGCCGCCGATCGCTGCGCGATCCTGCTCGAGGATCCCGGCGATCCGCGCGCGCTGATCGTGATCGCGGCTCACGGCCTCGACGAGGACCACATCGGCCGGCGGATCGCGGCGGACGCGCGCCTGCTGTCCGGCGTTCTGCACCACGGACGAGCCGAAGCTGCCGATGTCCACGCCGCGGACCTCGAGCTCGAGGCGATCCTCGGACCGGCGAAGAGCGCGCTCGTGGCGCCGGTCGGCCTTCGAACCGAGGCCCGCGGCGCGCTGGTCGCCGCCCGGCAAGGACCCGGGCGCGAGGCCGGGGCGGACGCCGTCGATCTCGCGCGCGGGCTCGGAGAGCTGGCTGGTGCCGCGATCGATGACGCTCGCAGCCACCGCAGGGTTCAGCACGCCATGGTGGGAGCGCCCCTCGCGTTGAGGGAGATGATCGACGCTCATTGCCTCGTCCACGGTGTCCCGGCCGCGGATCTCGAGCCGCTTGCCGACGAGGTCGGCAGGCGCCTGGGACTCGATGAAGTCGCCCTGGTCGAGCTCAGGCTCGCCGCGGTGCTGCACGACGTCGGCCGGCTGGTCACGGGACCCTGCACGGCATCCGGCGACCGGTCGGCCTCGGTCGCCGTCGCGGCCGCGGGCGGGGAGGCACTCCGGCGAATCCCGGGTCTCGGAGTGATCGGGATCATCGTGCGTCACCGCGCGGAGCGATGGGACGGGGCGGGAGGGCCGGACGCCCTGGCCGCGGAGCGAATCCCGCTGGCCAGCCGGATCCTCTCGGTCTGCGCCGCGTACGAGGGGCTCACGCAGATCCCGGGCGCTGACCCTCTCGCCGACCTCTGGGACGAGGCCGGCGCCAGGTTCGACCCGGCGGTGGTGGGCGCGCTGACCGATGTGCTCGACCCCGCCGCGTCCCCTTCCCGGAGGCAAGCCCTGCATCAGTGGGGCCAGCGGGACCTGACGTTCACATCGTGAGACGGGTGCCGCCCGCTGAAAGCGAACATTGCGGGACCGGGTGGGCGCCGCCACGTCGGCGCAACCTGGGCGCAATCTGTCCCTGGCTTGATTGACCGTACAACGACGAGGGCCGATCAAGAGGAGCGCAGGGAAATGACCAAGGCAGATGTTGCGGAGAGGGACCTGACCGACGGCTGGCACACGGGCGACCGCGATCCCGGCCGGATCGACTTCGCGGTCGCGACCGACAAGATCGCGCCGGGCATGACCACGGGCCGCCGCAAGAACGCCGCGGAGCAGGTCCTGATGGTCGTCGACGGCGACGCCCGCGCCCGGGTCGCCGGCGAGGAGACCGTGCTGAAGCGCGGGTCGAGCGTCCTGATTCCCGCGACCGTCCCGCACGAGATCGAGAACGTCGGCGCCGGAACCCTGCGGCTGATCAGCGCATTCAGCGACGAGGTCGCCGCGTAGCACCCGCCCCCAGCGGGCCCCCACTGCCGCGCGATCCGGCACCCTACGCGGGTGGCCTGGACCGAGACTCACTCGCGCTCCTTCTCCGCGCGGCACGACGACGGGGACTCGGACGACGTCCGTGCCCTGCTCGACACCCTCGAGGACTTCCGATCCGAGCTGGCCGAGCGCTTCGAGCGCCTGCCGGAGGACGTCACGCTCATCGTCCACGACGCGCCCTACCAGCTGACGCTGGCGCAGCCGTGGCTCCCGCTCGCGCGCGCGCTCGCCGCGCCGGCCGCCCGGCGCTATCTGGCCGGGTGGTACGGGAGCCGGGAGATCCACGTGCTGTCCGCCGCGGAGCTGGAGAGGCGGGCGTCGAACGTGGCCGGGTCGCGCGAGGCGCTCCGGTTGACGCCGCTGCGCGAGTACGCGCACCTGGTCATCGGCGTGAACAACCCCGAACTGCCCCCGCCGTTCCGCCCCGCTTCGTTCCGGCGCTACATCGGCTGGGCCTGGCTCGCCGAGGGCGCGGCGTCGTTCTTCTCGTGGCAGGCCGACCACCTGCGCCCCGCGATCGCGCGGCGGCTGCGCGAGGGCGGCAAGCCCTCGTTCCCTCCATCGGCGCGCGACGCGCCGCTGCTGGGCGGGACCGTCTTCTCGCTGCTCGACGAAGTCGCGGGCGAGCCGGCCTGCGTGGAGCTGGCGTCGAACCTGCACCCCGGCGGTCACAGGCCGGCCCTCGAGCGCGCGTTCGGCAAGCCGTTCGTGGAGATCGAGCACGCCTGGCGGGAGTTCCTGGTCCGGCCTTCCTGACGCGTGGCATTGACCTGAGCCGCACGGCACGTAATGGTCCCGCTGATGCTGGAACTCGCCAACGGGCAGGTGCTGGCCGGCTATCGCGTCGAGGGCCTCGTGGGGCGCGGCGGGATGGGGGTCGTCTACCGGGCCACGCAGCTCGCGCTGGACCGCCCGGTCGCGCTCAAGCTGATCACGCCTGACCTGGCCGGCGACCCGGCCTTCCGGGAGCGGTTCCAGCGCGAGTCGCGGATCGCCGCCCAGCTCGAGCACGCCCATGTGATCCCCGTGCACGAAGCGGGCGAGGCCGACGGGCTGCTCTACATCGCCATGCGGCTGATCGACGGGATCGACCTGCGCGAGCTGATCCGGCGCTACGGGCAGATCGAGCCCGTGCGGGCCGTGCGCATCCTCGGCCAGGTGGGCTCGGCGCTCGACGCCGCGCACGCGCGCGGCCTCGTGCACCGCGACATCAAGCCGGGCAACGTGCTGATCGCGAACGAGGGCGGGCACGACCACGCCTACCTGACCGACTTCGGCCTGACCAAGCAGCTCGGGTCGGAGAGCGGCGTGACCCAGACCGGGATGTTCGTGGGGACCGTCGACTACATCGCGCCCGAGCAGATCCAGGGGCTTCCGCTCGACGCCCGCTCGGACGTCTACTCGCTCGGCTGCCTGCTCTACCACACGCTCTCGGGCCGGGTCCCGTTCGAGCGCGACACGGACGTGGCCAAGATCTTCGCCCACATGAGCGAGCCCCCGCCGCCGCTCGGGCTGGCGAGCGCGGCCTACCCGCCCGCGCTCGAGGCCGTGCTCGGCCGCTCGATGGCCAAGGACCCGGCCGACCGCTACCCGTCCGCCGGAGACCTGGCTCGCGCCGCGAGCGCGGCGATCGAGGGCAGCGCGGTGTCACTGCCCGAGCGCAGCGTGGCGACCGGCGCGGCGGCGCCCGCCACACGTCTACGGCAGCAGGCGGGGGGCCCCGGAGGGGCGGGCGGCACGTCGCGGACGTGGAAAATCGCCGCAGCCGCGCTCGGTGCTCTGGCGCTGGTCCTGCTCGTGGCGCTCCTCGCGTCGGGCGGCGACAGCGGCGGCGGCGACGTCCGCGAGGGCTCGGCCTTCGAGGACGACGCGACGCTGATCACGCCGGTCGAGGTCAAGACCCCCGCGGGCTCCACGGTCGGGGACGAGGCGCTGTGGGTGTCGAACTACGAGCAGGACACGATCACGCGCGTCGACCTCGAGTCCGGGGAGACCGGCGATCCGATCGCCGTGGGCGACGGCCCGGCCGGGCTGGTCACCGAGAACGGCTTCTTGTGGGTCGTCAACAACAACGCGGGCACGATCTCCCGGATCGAGATCGACCGCGACACGGTCGTGGGCAACCCGATCGGGCTGCAGAGCACCACCGACGGCGACTCGATCGCGGCAGGGGACAGCAAGGTGTGGGTGGCGACGCCGGGCGACGGCCGCGTGGTGCCGATCGACCCCTCGTCGGGCCGGCCCGGCCCCCCGATCGAGCTTCCCGACGGCACGATCGGCGAGATCGCCTTCGGCGCCGGCGCGCTGTGGGTGCTGGGCGACCACGGGACCGTCACGCGCGTGGATCCCGGGTCGGGCAAGGCCGGCAAGCCGCTCGAGGTCGGCAGCAAGCTGTCCGAGGGCGCCTTCCGGGGCGAGATCGCCGCGAGCGACGACGCGGTTTGGGTCGCCGGCCTGGACGACGAGGCGGTCATCCGCATCGATCCCGGCTCCGGCAAGGTCGCGGCCACGATCCGCATCCCGGACGGGATCGAGGGCGACCTCGCTGCCGACAACGACCAGGTCTGGGCCGTCGACGAGGCGAGCCAGCTCCTGCCGATCGACCCCGAGAAGAACGCGTTGGGCGGCCGGCCGATCTCGGCCGGTACCGCGGGCGCCAACGAGATCACCATGGGCGGCGGGGCGATCTGGGTGAGCGGCGTGCTCGAGCTGAACACGCTCAACCGCGTCGACCCGCCGTAGCGCAAGGTCTCAAAGGCCGTGGTTCGGCCACTGCGGCGCCTGCCGCTCCTTGAAGGCCCGCGCGCCGATCGCGTGCGAGTCGCGGCGGAGGAACATCGACATCGTCGCCTCGGCCTCGTTGCGCAGGCGCTCCTCCAGCGTCCGCCCGACGTTGCGCATGACGGTCTCCTTGTCCGTGCGGATCGCCCCCTGGGGAAGCGCGGCCACCTGGTGTGCCAGCTCCACGGCCCGGTCGAGCGCCGCGCCCTCGGCCACCACCTCGTTGGCCAGGCCGATGCGCTCCGCCTCCTCGGCGCCCACCTCGCGACCGGTGATGATCAGCTCCATCGCCTTGGCGTAGCCCACGACGAGCGGCAGCCGCACGGTCAGGCCGTCGCCGCCGACGATGTTCCAGCGCCGCTCGAGCGCGCCGAACACGGCGTTCGCGGCGACTATCCGGATGTCGGCCAGCAGCGCGTTCTCCAGCCCCGCCGCCACGGCCGGCCCGTTCACCGCGGCGATCACCGGCTTGAACACGTCGACCTTGCGCGTGTAGCCGCAGACGCCGGGCGAGTTCGCCAGGTCGGTCCGGAACGCGTCGAGCTCGGGCTGCGGCCACTCCGCGGCGTCGGTCAGGTCCCAGCCCGCGCAGAACGCGCTCCCCGCACCCGTGATCACCAGCACGAACGCCTCGGGGTCGTCGCGGAACCGCTGCCAGGCGTGGTGCAGCTCCGCGTTCATCTGGCGGGAGACCGCGTTGCGCTGCTCGGGCCGGTCGTAGGTGAGCACGACCACGTGGTCGTCACGCTCGTAGCGGAGCGTCTGGTAGTCCATCGATCCTCCTGGGCGTCGGGGAGCGGGCAGCGTACGCGGGCTCAGCCCGCGCCCGGCGTGACCAGCCCGGCCTCGTAGGCCCAGATCACGGCCTGCACGCGGTCGCGCACGCCGAGCTTCATCAGCACGTGGGCGACGTGCGTCTTGACCGTCGCCTCGGTCAGGAACAGGTCGCCCGCGATCTCCGCGTTCGAGCGGCCGCGGGTCAGCAGCTCGAGCACCTCGCGCTCGCGCGCGGTCAGGTCCGGGTCGGGCACGCCGGGCTGTTGCGCCGGCGCCGGCGAGCGGCGGGTGAACTCCTCGATCACCGAGCGGGTGACCGCCGGGTCGAGCAGAGCGGCGCCCGACGCGATCAGGCGGATGCCCGCGACGAGGTCCTCGGGCGGCGAGTCCTTGAGCATGAACCCGCTGGCCCCGGCGCGCAGCGACTCGTAGACGTAGTCGTCGAGCCCGAACGTGGTGACGATCAGCACGCGCACGTCCGCGCCCGCCGGCGCCGGCCAGGATGCGGCGGGTCGCCTCGATGCCGTCCAGGCCGCGGCATGCGGATGTCGACCACCGCGACGTCGGGCTTCGACCGCGCGGCGGCGTCGACGGCGTCGAGCCCGTCGACCGCCTCGGCCACCACCTGCATGTCGGGCTCGGTGTCGACGATCTTGCGCAGGCCGCCGCGCACCAGCGCCTGGTCGTCGGCCAGCAGGACGCGGATGCTCATCGCGCGATCGGCAGCCGCGCGCGCACGGCGTAGCCGCCCTCGCTGCGCGCGCCCGCGTCCAGGTCGCCGCCGAACATCGTCACCCGCTCGCGCATGCCGATCAGCCCGTGGCCCACCGCCGTCGCCGTTCGCGCGCCCCGGCGCCGTCGTCGACGATGTCGAGCTCCAGCTCGTCGCTGCCCGTAGCGGACGGTGACACGCGCGCTGGCGGGCCCCGCGTGCTTGAGCGCGTTGGTCAGCGCCTCCTGCACGATCCGGTAGGCGGACAGGTCGACGCCGGCGGGCAGCGGCGTGGCGTCGCCCTCGACGCTCAGCGTCACCGGCAGCCCCGCCTCGCGCACCTGCTCGACCAGCGCGTCGACGTGCTCCATGCTCGGCTGCGGCGCCAGCTCCAGCTCGTCGTCGGTGCGGCGCAGCATGCCCAGCAGGCGCCGCATCTCCGCCAGCGTCTGGCGGCCGGTCGTCTCGATCGTGCCCAGCACCTCGCGGGTCTCGGGCGCGGTCGTCGCCCGAGCGCCCGGCGCTCTGCGCCGGCCTGCACGACCATCACGCTGATCGAGTGCGCGACCACGTCGTGCAGCTCGCGCGCGATCCGCGAGCGCTCCTCGGCCACGGCGGCGCGGGCGCGCTCCTCGCGCTCGCGCTCGGCGAGATACGGCCCGGTCTGCCATCGCGTCGGCGGTCTGCTTGTTCGCCCGCACCAGTCGACCGCCCGCCCAGATCGGCCCGCAGATGACGCCGACGAAGAGGATGTCCTCAGGCTTGCCATCGGCAGCGAGGCCCGCACCGAAGGCCAGGAAGCACGAGCACAAGCCCTGCAACAGCCCGCGACGTGTCGGCGTAGCGCGGCCACCGAGTAGACCGCGGTGACCATCGCCGCGAAGATCGCGGTGGTCTCGTCGTACAGGTCGCCCGCCAGTGGCAGCGCCGCGACGATCACCGCGATCACGGCGAACGGGTACCGGCGCCGGAACAGCAGCGGCAGCGCCGACATGAGCAGGCCGAGACGTCAGCCGGACCCGCGACCCGTCGGGCACGTCGGCCGACCCAGATCTCGACGGTGCCGAGCGCGACGATCGCGACGACGAGCGCGCCGTCGATCAGGTCCCGCGTCCTCACGAGCTCCCGCACCCGCTTCATGAACGCAACGTAGTCCGTTGCGGCCGTTTGCGCCATCGGTCGGAGGAGCGAACCAATCCCTGCAATCTCCGCCTTTCGTGATGAGCCCGAAGTCGAGCACTTCGGCCGATTCGCACGGCGCTGAGCCGGGCTTAGCGTGACGCCGTCCATTTCGACTAGGAGGTGTCACATGTCGGCAACGTTGAGCGGAATCACCAACCTGCGCCTGATCGGTGCGGTCACGACGGTCGTGGCGATCGGTGCGCTGGCCGTCGCGAACTTCGCGGGCAACGGCGAGAACGGCGGCGCCGGCCCGTTCGCGTTCACGAGCGTCATCGCAATCCTCGCTGCGGTCTTTCTGTTCGGCCGGGTCGTCCCGCGCTCGATCGAGCGCCCCAACGCGGCGCGCGTCGCCCTGATTCTGGCCGCGCTGGCCCTGCTGGCCTGCGTCGCCTTCTGGAGCGGGCTGCCCCAGGTGCTCGGCCCGGCGGCGATCGTCCTGGGCCTCGCGGTCCCGCGCAACGGAGAGTCCGTCGCCGCGATCGGGATCGGCTCGCTCGCCTACGTGGCGTCGCTCGTCGCCTGCGCTGTCGTCGGCTAGGCTAGGCCCGGACTGGGGCGTCGTCCACGCGGGGCGGCGCCCCGAGCGGGTCGTGCAGGCCGGCGGCGGACTCGACCTCGCAGCGCGCGCCGGCCTTGTCGACGCGCACGCGCAGCAGCGCGCTCGCCGAACTCGCCCGACGTCGGCCTCCGACCGACCTGAGCGCGGCGGCCGCGCTCGCTCGGCGCCGACGCCCGCACGCGGCCAGGAAGCGCTCGACGCGGTCGCCGTCGAGGTCGTGCGCGGTCAGCTCGACCTCCTCCAGGCGGTCGGGCACGTGGTCGACGGCGCCTGTCGGCATCGGGGCGCACCACGCAGGCGGCCATGTCGTCGGGTGTCTCGTCCGCGTAGAACGCCACCGCGTCGATCACGCCCCGCGGCGGTCGCGCTGCGGGCCCGAGGTCGGCGAGCATGTCGCCGAGCCGCTCGCGCCCGACCAGGCTCGCCGCCGTGCTTGGCCTCGATCAGGCCGTCGGTGAAGAAGCAGGCGATCGCGTCGCCGGGCAGGTGGAGCGTGGTCTGGCGCTGGCCGGTCGGCAGGCCCGCGCCGATCGGCGGCGAGGACAGCGCGGTGACGGACTCGAACGCGCCCGAGCCGGTCACGATCGGCGGCGGGTGGCCGGCGGCTGCGTAGGTGAGCGTCGCGTGCGCCGGGTCGTGCACGGCCAGGACGACGGTGGCGAAGTCGCCGCCGAGGTCGTCGTCGAGCGCCTTGCCCGCGACCTTCAGCGCGCGGCGCGGCTCGAGCCCGGCGTCCAGGTAGGCGCGCAGCGTGTAGCGCATGAGCGCGGTGCGGGCGAGCGCCGCGCGGCCGTGGCCGGACACGTCGCCGACGATGATCGCCACGCGCTCGCCGTCGAGCAGGAACGCGTCGTAGAAGTCGCCGCCCGCGGCGGGGCCGTCGGCCGGCCGGTAGGCGACCGAGGTCGCGAGCTCGCCGAGCTTCTCGGGGATCTCGGGCAGCAGCGCCTGCTGGAGCAGGCCGACGTCCTGGAGCAGCTCCTCGCGCTGGGCGGAGAGGCGCCGCGCGCGGCGAGCCACGATCAGCGAGCGGCCGAAGAAGCGCGCCGGTCAGCAGCGACAGGACTCCGAGCAGCGACCCAGATCGGGCGTGGGGATCACCTCGACCACGCGCTCGAGCGTGCCGCTGACGCCGGATCCGCTCGTCCGCCGAGCCGCGGCTTGCCCTCGGTGGAGGCCGATGCGCGCTTCGCGCCGACGGGCGCCGATCCACCGGCACCGGTCGCGCCTGCGGCGCCTCCCGCGGAGTCGTCGCCGCGGCCGCCGGAGTCCCGGTCGCCGCCGTCGCGGCCTCCGCGGTCGGAGCGCGACCCGCGGCGGCGGTCGCGATCTCCGCCGGAGCCCGACCCACCGCTGCCGGTCTGGCGCCCGGCGCTGCTCGACGGCGCCGGACGCTCGACCCGCCGCCGGATCCGACCGCCGCCGCTGCTCGTCGCGGGCGAGGCGCGGATCGCTGGTCGGCGCGGACCCGGGCGCCCGCGGAGCGCCGCTCACGACGTCGTCGACCGTGTCGCGGACGGTGCCCACCGCATCGCTCGGGCTTGGGGGCGTCGGGTTCGACGGGCTCGGCGTCGAGCGGCAGGTCCGGCAGCGACGGTGCCGGGTCGGGCACCTGCACCTGTGCGTTCACGCCAGGGCCGGCGGCCAGGTTTACGGTCGCCGCATCCGGAGACACATCCACAGCGACGACCCCGAGATCGACGCTGAGGCGATCCGACGCGCTCGCGGGAGCGGCGGCGATCAGCCCGAGCGCGCAGGCGGACGCAAGCGTGCGCAGCACCGCCGCGTGAAGGGGTACGCGAGGCGATCCTGCCGATAACCCTTTGATTGTCGGCAAATACCGGCTGCCTTTCAACTCGGCAACCGCATTTGCGTCGGTCTCGCGCTAGAGACCGAGGGTCTTGGCGATGATGTTCTTCTGGATCTCCGACGTGCCGCCGTAGATCGTCCCGACGACCGCGGCCCGCAGGTAGCTCTCCATCGGGTACTCGTTGGCGTAGCCGTAGCCGCCCATCATCTGCATGCCCTCGAGCGCGCACTTCTTGGCCAGCTCGGTCGCCGCCAGCTTGGCCATCGACGCCTCCTGCGGAAGCATCCGCTGCGGGTCCTCGTCGGTCAGGCGAGCGACCCAGCGCACGAGCAGGCGCACCTGGGCGAGCTCGGTCGCCAGGTCGGCGAACCGGTGCTGGAGCGCCTGGAACGAGCCGACCGGACGGCCGAACTGCTTGCGCTCCTTCACGTAGGCGAGCGCGTCGTCGAACGTCCGCTGCGCCAGCCCCAGCGCGGTCGCCGCCAGGATCACGCGCTCGTAGTTGAGGCCGGCCATCAGCTGGATCCAGCCGTTGCCCTCGGTGCCGAGCAGGGCGTCCTCGGGCACGCGCACGCCGTCCAGGTGCAGCTCGTTGGTCTCCGTGCCGCCGAGCGTCTCGATCGGCGTGATCGTCAGCCCCTCGGCGTCGCGCGGCACGAAGATCATCGACAGCCCCTCGTGCTTGTCCGACCCGCGCTGGGAGCGGCACACGATCGAGGATGTGGCTGGCCTTGTGGGCGAACGAGCACCACATCTTCGACCCGTCGAGGACCCACTCGCCGTTGTCGCGCTCGGCCTTGCACTGGAGCGCGCCGACGTCGCTGCCGGCCTCGGGCTCGGACATCGCGATCGCCAGCGTGCCGCCGTCGTTCGCCACGCGGCCGAGCAGGTCGCGCTTCTGCTCCTCGGTGCCGAGCCGGTTGAGCGCGCCGACCACGATCAGCGTCACGCCGTAGCCCGCGATCGGGGCGCGGCCGCGGGTCGTCTCCTCCAGGAACAGCGTCGCGTCGAGGAACGAGCCGCCCGACCCGCCGTACTCCTCGCCGATCTCCAGCCCGTACCAGCCGAGCTCGGCCATCTGCTTGGCGACGGCGTCGTCGTGCGGGTCGTCGTCGCGGCCGCGGCCGCTCACCTCGCGCTCGCAGAAGTCGCGCAGCGCCTGGACGAAGTCCTGCTGCTCGTCGGTCAGCGCAGCGTCGGACTGCTTCGTCAGCGTCGCATCCAGCATGTCTCTCCTCGTCGTCTCGCTCTAGGCGGTCCGGCCGGCCGCGGCCGGCTCGGGCTTGCCGTTCTGCTGCGCCGACTCGTCGGCGCGCCACTTGTTCAGCTCGCGCATCGCGATCACCATCTTGTGCACCTCGTCCGGGCCCGTCGGCCAGGCGCAGCATCCGCAGGTGGCGCCACAGGCCGGACGAGCGGCGTGTCGTCGGTCATGCCGAGCGACCCGTGCACCTGGATCGCGCGGTCGAGCACGTCCATGACGATGTTCGCCGCCGACACCTTGGTCAGCGAGATCGCCTGCCGGGCCTCGCGCTTGCCGTAGGTGTCCATCTGCCAGGCCGCGTTCAGGACGAGCCAGCGCGCGGAGTCGATCTCGACCCGCGACGTGGCGATGAAGTCCTGGACGAACTGCTTCTCGCCCAGCGTCGACCCGAACGCGACGCGCGTGTTCGCGCGCTTGCACATCATCTCGAGCGCCCGCTCGGCCGCGCCGATCGCGCGCATGCAGTGGTGGATGCGGCCGGGGCCGAGCCGGTCCTGGGCGACCTTGAAGCCGGCGCCGCGCTCGCCGAGCAGGTTGGCCTGCGGCACGCGGCAGTCCTCGTAGCGGATCTCGCAGTGGCCGGGTCCGCCGGCGTGGCCCATCACGGAGATCGGCCGGACCAGGTCGAAGCCCGGCGCGTCCGTGGGCACCAGGATCATCGACGCGCGCTTGTGCGGCGCGGCGTCGGGGTCGGTCACGAGCATCGCGATCGCGACGCTCGCGCCGACCGCACCGCTGGTGAACCACTTGTGGGCGTTGATGACCCACTCCCCGGTCGACTCGTCGAGCTCGGCGCGACCGGCGAGGCCGGTCGGGTCGGACCCGGCCGTCTCCGGCTCGGTCATCGAGAAGCAGGAGCGGATCGTGCCCTCGAGCAGCGGCTCGAGCCAGCTGGGCCCGCTGGTCCTCGGTCCCGTGGTCGATGAGGATCTCGATGTTGCCGGTGTCGGGAGCCGAGCAGTTGAAGACGAACGGCGAGACCATGCTGCGGCCCATGACCTCGCAGAGCATCCCGTACTCCCAGTTGGTCAGGCCGGCGCCGTGCTCGTCCGGGAGGAACAGGTTCCACAGGCCCTCGGACTTCGCCTTCTCGCGCAGGTCGACGAGGATCTGCGGGTAGGGAACGCCCGGCCCGACCTCCGTGTCCAGGGCGTGCAGCGTCTCCATCTCGACGGGGTAGACGTGCTCGTCGAGGAAAGCGCTCGATGCGCTCGCTCAGCTCGGTGACTCTGTCTGAGGGTGCGAAATCCATGCCCGGGAGTGTGACGGGTGCGTCACCTCCGTGTCCGTACCCCGGCCGCCCGGTGCGCTGGCTCGCCTGACAAGATCGCCCGCGTGAGCTATCCGCCCACCCCACCCCCGCCGCCTGGCGGGTACCCGCCTCCGCCGCCCGGCGGGCAGCCTCCGCCCTACCCCGGCCACGGCTACGGCGGCTACCCGCCCCAGCCCCACTACCAGCCGCCGCCGCCGATCGACCCGAAGCGCCTGCGACCCAACCGCAACTGGTACTGGCTGTCGGCGCTACCGGCGATCGCCGGCACGATCCTGGCGATCTTCTTCGTGGTCCAGTTCATCGACGATCTGGACCCCGACATCGACAACTTCCAGACCAACCGGGCGACGACCGTCGACGTGCAGTCGGGCGACCGCGCGATCTACGTGCAGACGGTCGACAACAACCGGGCGCTGCAGCTGCCGCCGGGCGGCCTGCGGTGCAACGTGTCTTTCGTCGGCAGCGACCCGCAGCCCGTCGCGCTGGAGCGTGTCAGCGGCTCGACGCTGGAGGTCAACTCGGACTCGTACTCGGCCGAGTTCAAGTTCGACGCCCCGCAGGACGGCCCGTACCGGGTCATCTGCGAAGGGCCGGAGGGGATCCCGCTGGCGGTGGCCCCGCACCTGTCGTTCGGGTTGTTCTTCCCGCTCGTCGTGGCGATCTGCGCGTTCCTGCTCGGCATCGCGATCACCGCGGTGATGGAGATCGTGACCGCGGTCCGGCGCTCCAATCACAAGCAGCGGCTGCAGCGCGAGGCCCGCGAGGCGCAGGCCGCCGGCGGCGGGCCCTACAGCTAGCCGGCGACCGGCTCGGTCTCGTACTCGTCCGAGCGCCGCGGCCAGTCCGTGTGGCTCTGCTCGTCACGGCCGCGCGGGGCGCGGTCGAGCAGCTGCCAGGTCGGGTTGAGGACGTCGGTGCCGCGGTCGAACGCCGAGTAGGTGTGGTGGACGACGCCGTCCTCGAGGAGCGAACACGCTCAGCGCCATCAGCTCCATGTCGTCGACGACGTCGACGTCGGTCCCGCCCGGCGAGCCGAAGTTGTAGCCCTGCTCCAGGAACGCGAAGTCGAGGTCGAAGCTCGTACCGCCGGACGACACCCAGGGGATCCGCCAGCCCATGCGCCGGCGGTAGTCGTCGATCTCCTCGAGCGTCGCGCGCGAGGACAGCAGGAACGTCACGTCGTGATGGGCCAGGTGCAGGGCCGCGCCCTGGAAGCCGTCGGTCGCGAACGTGCAGCCGGGACAGCCGTCCGGCGTGTTCGGGCCGAGCATGAAGTGGTAGACGATCAGCTGCGACCGGCCTTCGAACAGGTCCTCGAGCGTCTTCGGGCCGTCGTTCGTCTCGAAGACGTACTCCTTGTCGACCGGCACCCAGGGCAGCTCGCGGCGGCGGGCGGCGAGCGCGTCGCTGCGGCGGGTCAGCTCCTTCTCCTCCGCTAGCAACTGCTTGCGGGCCTCGGTCCAGTCCTCGCGGGTCGCCGTCGCATGCGTGGTCATGGTCGTGCCTCCGTCTTATCGCGGTTCAGGGGTTGGGACCGCGCTCGACCGCCGGATTCATCGCTCGCCCTTGCGAAGGCCGTGCCGCTCCCAGTGCCGGGCCGGGATGTCGGCGGGGTCCTTGTACCAGTACCAGACGCACGGGTCCTTGCCGTAGTCCTCGGGCGGGTCGCTCGGGTAGACCGGGAACCCGATCCACTCGATCGGCTGCACCTCGTTCATGAACGCGCAGTGCGTGCAGTAGAGCGGGAAGTCCTCGCGGCCGTAGGACCAGGTGTGGGCCTTGTCGGTCGTCTTGAACCCGTTCTCGCCCTCGTACTTCCCCAGCCGCACCAGGCGCTGGCCGGAGCCGCACGGGTTCATCGAGAACGTGAACTTCTCGTCGTCCTCGGTGATCGTGAAGGCGCCCGGCTTCGGGCCGACGCCGCTCGTCGAGTGCGCGCGCCAGGTGGCGGCGAGCGCCTTGACGATCTCCTTGCGCGGGTATGCGTCGATCTTCTGGACGTCGCTCTTCCAGCCGCGCTCGTTGCCGTAGCGCCAGGCGTCCGCGACGGCGTCCTCGCCCTGGGTCTCGGCGATGTAGGAGATCAGCCCGGCGATGCCCTCGACCATCAGGTCGTGCAGCGCGCGCCACTCGTGCTTCATCTCCTCGCAGAGCCGGCGGGCGGTGGCCGTGTCGCCGCGCGTCGAGGGCCTCGATGGCGCGGTCCATGGTGGGGCGGGACATCTGCGTGAGCTCTTCGGAGGTGAACCAGCGGTCTGTGGTGGCCATGGCGCGGAACGTAATGGAGTTCCATAGGCGTCCGCCGCCGCGCCGCGTTAGCGTGCGCCCCATGCGTGCCCTCGTCACCGGCGCAGCGCGCGGCATCGGCGCCGCGATCGCCGCGCGGCTCGTGGCCGACGGGTTCGACGTCGTCACGCTCGACCGCGCGGCCGGGTGCGACCTGACCGTCGACCTCCGCGACGGCGACCTGCCGCCGCTCGACGACGTCGACGTGTGCGTGTCGAACGCAGCGATCACGAACACGGTCGCTCCCGCGCACCGCATGACCGACGAGCAGTGGGCGCGCGACGTCGACGTGAACCTGACCGGCGCGTTCAAGGCGGTGCGGGCCTGCCTGCCCGGAATGCGCGAGCGCGGCTACGGGCGGATCGTCGTCATCTCGAGCGGAGCGGCGAGCGGCGGGTTGCCCGGCCAGGTCGCCTACTCGGCGTCGAAGGCCGGGCTGATCGGCATGGTCAAGACGCTCGCCGCCGAGAACGCCGGCAGCGGCATCACGGCCAACGCGATCCTCCCGGGCCTGATCGCCACCGAGGCCGTCAACGCGATGCCGCAGCCGATCCTGGACCGCGTCACGAAGGCCCAGCCGACGGGCCGCCTGGGCCTGCCCGACGAGGTGGCGGCGCTGGTGGCCTACCTGGCCTCTCGCGACGCGGGCTTCGTGACCGGCCAGGCGATCGGGATCGACGGCGGCTTCGGGCTGAACACGATGTCGTTCACGTCCGGGGCCTGATCGCTCCCATCACGAATCCCACTTGGACGGCGGCGCCGTCGCCCGCCACGCTGGCCGCATGACCACCACATCCGTACGCAAGCTCGACGACTCCCACTTCGACGCCGAGGTGCTCGAGTCGGAGGTACCGGTCCTGGTCGACTTCACGGCCGCGTGGTGCGCGCCGTGCCGGGTCATGGAGCCGATCCTCGACGAGATCGCCGCCGAGCGCGACGACCTGCGGGTCGTCCAGGTCGACGTCGACGTCAACCAGGCGACGGCCGCGCGCTACGGCGTGATGTCGATGCCCACGTTCATGCTGTTCGAGAGCGGCCGGCCCGCGCTGACGCTGGTCGGCTCGCGGCCCAAGCGCCGCCTCGTGCAGGAGATCGACGCCGTCATCGGGTGAGCCAGTCGCGCAGGAGCGCGGCCGCCGGCGGCAGGTCGGCGGCCGCGACCAGCGCGACCCGGTGACGCGGCACCGGATCGGCGAGCACCGCGACCCCCACCTCGGGGCCCTCCTCCTCGGCCAGCCACGACGCCGGCACGAGCGCCACGCCCAGGCCGGCGGAGACCAGCAGGCGCACGGTGCGCGGGTCACCGACCTCGAACGGCGGCACGGGCCCGAAGCCCGCGGACTCGCACGCGGCGAAGACCGTCTCACGCAGGGCGGTGCCGCGCTCGGCCAGGATGAACGGGCGGTCGCGCAGGTCCCACAGGGCGACGCCGTCCGCCCCGGCCAGCTCGTCGCCCGGCGGGAGCGCCGCGCGCAGCGGCTCGTCGGACAGCGTCTCCCCGCCCTCCACGGCGGCGACGGCCAGGTCCGCCGACCCGGTGGCCACCAGCTCTGCGACCTCGCGCGCGGACCCATGCCGGAGGGCGACGCGAATTCCGGGGTGGGCGCGATGGAAGCCGACCAGCGCCTCGGGCAGGTGCCGGGCGTCGGCCGCCGCGGCCGCGACCCGCACGAGCCCGCGCTCGGCGCCCACGTGCGCGTCCATGTCCGCGCGGGCCCGAGCGAGCTCGGCCAGGATCGCCTCTGCGCGGGCCAGCAGCTCGGTGCCGGCGGGCGTCAGGTCCGCGCCGCGCGGGCCGCGCACGAGCAGCTGGATCCCGAGCTCGGCCTCGAGGCGGCGCACCTGCTGCGAGAGCGCCGATTGCGTGACGTAGAGCTCCTCCGCGGCGCGCGTGAAGTGGCGGTGGCGAGCGACGGCCGCGAAGTACTCGAGCTGACGGAGGTCCACCCCGTCATCCTGACGCGGGCTTCGCTCAGGCGGCCTGCTGGTCGATCACCGACATCAGCGCGTGCACGGTGGTCGAGCAGAACTGCGAGTCGACGTTCGCCTCGAGCTCGCGGCGTGCGCAGTCGATGCCGAGCGACTTGCGATACGGCCGGTCCGAGGTCATCGCGTCGAACGCGTCGCAGGCGAACGTGACGCGGGAGATGATCGGTATCTCCTCGCCGGCCAGCCCGTCGGGATAGCCGCGCCCGTCCCAGCGCTCGTGGCCCGCGCGAATCGCGGGCGCCAGGTGAGCCAGCCCGGCGATCGACCGGACGATCTTCGCGCCGATGACCGTGTGCTCCTCGATCAGCCTGCGCTCGTGCTCCTCGAGCGGTCCGGGCTTCGTCAGGATGTGGTCGGGGACCGCGACCTTGCCGACGTCGTGCAGCATCGCCACCTGCTCGGTCTCGGCGATCTGGCGCGCGCTCAGCTTCAGCTTGCGCGCGACCATCGACGACAGCTTCACGACGCTCTTGGAGTGGTCGCTGGTGTACTGGTCGCGGGCGTCGATCGCGGCCAGCAGCGCCTGGACCCCGAGTGACTCCGCGTGCAGCCGGCGGCGCTCGAGCTCCTGCTCCTCGTTCTCGAGCTGGCCGGAGACGATCCGGGCCAGCACGCGCAGGAAGGCGATGTCGCGGTCGGTGACCGGGTCGCCGTTCGTGCCGGTGCAGCGCAGCTCGCCGGCCAGGCGGCCGTCGGTGAAGCGCAGAGGCACCGCCACGGAGTCGCCGTCGCGGCTCAGGCTGCCGCCGCGGCCGGCCACCGACACGGCGCGGCCGACGCGCTCGCCCGACCAGTCGCTGCGGTAGTTGATCCGGAGGTCGAGCAGCTCCTCGGCCGCGGCCAAGGCCCGCTTGATGCCCTCCCGCGAGTCATGTACGGCGAGCTCCGCGAAGAACCCGCCGGTTCGATCAGCGTTGTACGGCATGGCTAAGAGCACTCCCTGCGGCCCCCTTACCCGTTCGATTCCATTCATTGGTTCAAACGGAACAGGGGGCCGGAAGGTTGGCTGCAAGACCCCCTTTCTTCAAGGTGTACAAACGTCCAGTCCAGATAGGCGGAACCAGGGGCGGCCGGAACGGACGATCAGCCGCGTCCGAGCAGCTCGCGGTGCAGCTCCTGCAGGCGCGGACCGGGCGCGGTGCCCAGCTCGTCGGCCAGCAGGCGACGCAACCGTTCGTACACCTGGAGCGCCTCGGCGGGGTCGCCGCGGGCCGCGAAGTACTCCATCAGGTAGCGATATCCGGACTCGCGGAAGGGGGCGAGGACGATCAGCGCGCGGCCGGCGCGCTCCACCGACGCGAGCTCCGTCCCGCGCAGCCCGAGCCCGGCCTGCGCGATCGCCTCGAGCGCGCGGACGTGGAGGTTGGCCACGTCGTCGCGGCGCTGGTCGATCCAGGGCGCGTCGTAGCCGGGCAGGAAGCCGCGCTTGGCCGCGTTCAGTGCCGTCCGTGCCGGCGCCCACGCGCGCGGGAAGTCGCCCTGCGCGACCGCCGACTCGGCGACGTGGACGGCACGGGCGGCGACCTCGATGTCGACCCATGCCCCCGGCGGCAGGACCAGGCGCAGCTCGCTCTTGCCGCGCAGGCGCTCCTCCCCCAGCACCCGCCGCGTGCGCGAGAGCAGCGTCGACAGCGTCCCGCCGGCTCCCTCCGGCGGGTCGCGCCACCAGAGCGCCTCCTGGAGCTCGTCGCGGGTGATCGTGCGCGCGCGGTTGACCACGAGGTAGGCGACGATCTGGCGCCCCTGGCGGCCGGGCAGGTCGTTCTCCAGGCGCCGGTCGCCCATCCGCACGATCAGCGGCCCGCACACCTGTATCCAGACGGCTTGATCGCGGCTCAAGGTTTCGTCAACGTCGGCCCGCTACAACGAGCGCAGTATCGAACCTCGACGGGAGGCACCGTGGAAAAGGTCATCAACTGCGAATGCGGCGTGACGCTGCGCGCCGAGGACGACGACGAGCTCGTCGCCCAGGCCGAGCGCCACATCGCCGACCAGCATCCCGACATGGTCGGGTCGATGTCGCGTGACGACGTGCTGGCGATGGCCGAAGAGGAGCCGCAGCCATGAACGCCGCAGCGACGCTGTCCGCGCAGGCCCGCACGATGAGCGGGCTCGACTTCATCGGCGCTATACGCGACGGCGAGCTGCCGCCCGCGCCGATCCAGGAGCTGCTGGGCTTCGACCTCGTCGAGTCGTCCGAGGGGCGCACGGTGTTCGCGTGCGTGCCCTCCGAGAGCCACTACAACCCGATCGGCGTGGTGCACGGCGGCGTCGCGGCCACGCTGCTCGACTCCGCGATGGGCGCGGCCGTCCACACCACGCTGCCGGAGGGCAGCGCCTACTCCACGCTCGAGACGAAGTTCAACCTGGTGCGGGCGATCACCGCCGACACCGGCGAGATCCGGGCCGAGGGCGTGGTCGTGCACCGCGGCTCGCGGGTGGCGACCGCCGAGGGCAGGATCGTGCGCGCGAGCGACGGCAAGCTGGTGGCGCACGGCACGTCGACCTGCCTGGTGGTCTAGGTGTCCTAGCCGGCGAGCTCGATCAGCGCCCAGGCGATCAGCGACGCGATCCCCCCGGCGACGACGAACGCGACCAGCAGCTTGACCGGGTTCGGGTCCTCGTAGGCCGGGACCGACGCCGACGGCATCAGGTCCGCGGCCAGGAGCAGGTCGCGGGCCGCCTCGGCGCCCGACTCGGGCACGAGGACGTCGCGGTCGCCGGCGGCCAGCATGTCCGGCACGTCGAACCCGGCGCTCCGGCGGAACATGCTGGGGATCCCCTCCTCGAGCAGCAGGTTCTGGATCAGCTCGGCCTCGGCCTGGTTGCGGCCGCCCGCCACGCGGACCAACGGCCCGCGCGCGAACTCGGGCTTGATCTTGCGGGCGCGCTCGCGCGCGTCGCTTAGCGGGAGGACGTCGGACTCCGCGTCCTCCCCGGCCAGCACCAGCGGCATGCCGCAGTCGCCGCAGAAATCTTCCTCGCTCTCGCGGGGATAGGAGCGGCCGCAGCTCGGGCAGGCGAGGCCGTCAGTCGTCGTAGACGATCTCCTCTTCCTGGACGCGCCCGTCGGCGATCTTCCAGGCGCGCAGGTCGGCGTCCCCGCCGCCGCCGTTCTGGAGCGACACGATCAGGTAGGTCCAGTGGGGGTACTGCGCGACGTTGATGTCGGTCTGCGAGGGCTCCGCGGCGCTGCGCGGGTGCGAGTGGTAGATGGCGACCTCGAAGCCGTCGTCATCCAGCTCGTTGGCCGCCTGGAGGTCCTTGAACCCGAAGTCGAACGCGTACGGCGAATGGCGGGTGTTCTCGGCCTCGAAGATCTCCTGAACCGCCCCGTCCTTCGCGCTCAGGTAGCCGCAGCACTCGTTCGGGGCGTCGCGCTCGGCGTGGGACACGATCTGGTCTCGCTGGGCCCGGGTCATCCTCATCCGGGCAACCCTAGCGGCGGGGGAGCGTGCCCTATCCTGGGATCCATGCCTGGTCAGGTAGGCGTCACCGAGCTGCTCGTGGTCCTGGTGATCGCGCTCATCGTGCTCGGCCCCAAGCGGCTGCCGGAGATGGCCCGAAACCTGGGCAAGGGCGTGCGCGAGTTCCGGCAGGCGATCTCGATCGACTCGTCGGACGATGACGACGACGAGGCGCGCCGCCGCGAGGGCGAGAAGGCCTCCAAGCCCTCGCTGCCCTGACTCGCGCCCTCCGCACTTGACTTCAAGTGCGGTTGAAGGTGCACGATGCAGTGCATGGCTACTGCGATCGTCACCGGAGCATCACGAGGACTGGGTCTTGCGCTGACCCGCGAGCTGGCCGCGCGCGGCTGGAAGGTGGTGGTCGACGCGCGGGCGGGCATCGCGCTGCGCGAGGCCGTCGGGGACCTCGACGGCGTCGTCGCCGTGGCGGGCGACGTGGCCGACGAAGCCCACCGCCACACGCTCGTCGACGCCGCCGGCGAACCGATCGACCTGGTGGTGAACAACGCCAGCCTGCTGGGCCCGAGCCCGCAGCCGGCGCTCGCGGCCTACGACCTGGCCGAAGTCCGGCGGGTCTACGAGGCCAACGTGTTCGGACCGCTGGCGCTGCTCCAGCTGGCGCTGCCGCGCATGCCCGACGGCTCTGCCGTTCTGAACGTCACCTCGGACGCCGCGGTCGAGGCGTACCCCGGCTGGGGCGGGTACGGGTCGTCGAAGGCCGCGCTCGACCAGATCACCGCGATCCTGGCCGCCGAGGACCCCGACCTGCGCGTGTACTCCGTCGATCCCGGCGACATGCGCACGCAGATGCACCAGGAGGCGTTCCCGGGCGAGGACATCTCCGACCGGCCGCCGCCCGAGGACAGCGTGCCCGGCCTGATGGCGCTGATCGAGGGCGACCTGCCGAGCGGCCGCTACCGGGTGGCCGACCTGAAGGCGACGGCCGCGGGATGAGCGAGGCGGCGCTGGCGGCCGTCGTCGAGGCGACCGAGCCGGCCGAGGTCCGTGGCGCGGATCGCGCCGACGTGGCGATGATGGTCGCGTGCCGGCACGGCGGGCGGCTGCGCCACGCGCGCTTCCGCGACCTGCCGGGCTTCCTGCGTTCCGGGGACCTGCTGGTCGTCAACAACTCCGGGACCCTGCCCGCCGCCGTGCCCGCGAAGCTGGACACACGGAGGGTCGAGCTGCGGCTGTCGACGCCGGCCGGCGGCGAGGCCTGGGTCGTCGAGCTGCGGCGCGCGGGACGGCTGCCGTACCCGAACCCGCCCGCCGGGGCGACGCTGGAGCTGCCCGGCGGCGCGACCGCGACCCTCGTGGCGCCCTACCCGGGCAGCACGCGGCTGGCCCTGGCCCGGATCGACCTGGGCGGCGCCCGGATCGATGGCTACCTGGCCGAGCACGGCCATCCCATCCGGTACGACTACGTCGGCCGCGAGTGGCCGATCGACGCCTACCAGACGGTGTTCGCGGTCGAGCCCGGCAGCGCCGAGATGCCGAGCGCCGGGCGACCGTTCACGCCGGAGATCGTCACCGCGCTCGTGTCCCGCGGGATCCTGGTCGCGCCCGTGACGCTCCACACCGGCGTGTCCTCGCTCGACCACGGCGAGCGGCCCTACGCGGAGCGCTACCGGGTCCCGCCGGCGACCGCCGCGCTGGTCAACGCCGTGCACGGCTGGGGCGGCCGGGTGATCGCGGTGGGGACGACCGTCGTGCGAGCGCTCGAGACGGTCGCCGCCCCCGACGGCACGGTCGCACCCGGCGCGGGGTCGACCGGCCTGGTCGTCACGCCCGAGCGCGGGCTGCGGGCGATCGACGGCCTGCTGAGCGGCTGGCACGAGCCGCGGTCGTCACACCTGCAGCTGCTGGAGGCGGCGGCGGGGCAGGCCCTGCTGGAGCGCTCGTACGCGGCGGCGCGGGCGCGCGGCTACCTCTTCCACGAGTTCGGCGACGTCCACCTGATCGTGCCCTAGCCAAAAGGGCAGCGGCACTACCAGAACGACGCGGTATCCAGGACGCCCTCGGCCTCGAGCTGCTCGATCGGCTTGGAGTAGACGCCCGAGGACAGGTACTTCTCGCCGCCGTCGGGCGAGAGGAAGACGACGTTGCCCTCGTCGAGCTTCTCCGCCACGCGCGAGGCGATGTAGGCCACGGCGCCCGTGGACACGCCCGGCGAAGATGCCCTCCTCGTCGAGGAGCTTCTTGGTCCAGACGACCGCGTCGCGGTTGGAGACGAAGATCTTCCGGTCGAGCAGGGTGAGGTCGATGATCGGTGGGATGAACCCGTCGTCCAGCGAGCGGAGACCCTGGACGAGCTCGCCCTGGAGCGGCTCGGCGGCGACGATCAGCGTGTCCTCGTTCTCCTCCTTGAGGCGCCGCCCGTTGCCCATCAGCGTGCCCCCGGTCCCGAGCCCGGCCACGAACGCCGCCACGTCGTCGAGCTCCTCCAGGATCTCGACCGCGGTGCCGTTGTAGTGGGCGAGCGGGTTGGCCTGGTTGCCGTACTGGTAGGGCATGTAGTAGCTCGAGTCGGCCTCGGCCATCTCGAGCGCCTTGGCCACCGCGCCGTTCGAGCCCTGCTCGCCGGGCGAGTAGACGATCTCGGCGCCGAACATGCGCAGGAGCTGGGTGCGCTCCTCGGTGACGTTGTCGGGCATGACGACCTTGAGCGGGTAGCCCTTGCGCGAGCAGATCATCGCCAGCGATATCCCGGTGTTGCCCGAGGTCGGCTCGAGGATGGTCTGGCCGGGCTGGATCGCGCCACTGGCCTCGGCGTCCTCGATCATCGACCGGGCCACGCGGTCCTTGACGGAGCCGGTCGGGTTGGTGCCCTCCAGCTTCACGTAGATACGGACGCCGGGCTTGGGCGAGAGCCGCTTCAGCTCGACCAGCGGGGTATGCCCGATGGCCTGCACGATGTCGCCGTACTTGCCACCGCACGGCCGGTTGTCGAGGCGCGGCTCGATCACTTCAAAAAGTATAGCCCTGTATCCCGGTACCCTCCGAGCGCCTACCTACCCGGAGACGAACTTGAGGAAGACCCTTACCGCCCTCGTCGCGGTGCTCGCGATCGGCCTCGCGGGCTGCACGACGAGCCAGGACAACGCGAACACCGATAAGTACCCGCAGGAGGCGAAGGACAACTTCGTCGACACCTGCGCGTCCGAGGCCGCCAAGACCGGGCGCGGCGGGGACGACAAGCAGCGCCGCGACGACTGCACGTGCATCGTCGACAAGCTCGAGGAGAAGCTGCCCTACGACCGCAAGAGCGGAGACGACTCCTTCAAGGACGCCGACACGGCGATCAAGGACGGCAAGGAGCTCCCCACAAGCGTCAAGGACGACCTGGACCAGGCGACGGCAGATTGCGCCGGCAGTCGCTAGCCATCGCCGTCGCCGCCGCCGCGCTGCTCGGCGCGTGCGGTGACGACGACAAGGGCTCCGGGGACAAGTCCACCGAGTCCGGGTCGAGCGCGTCCGAGCCGCGCTACCGCTACCCGCCCGAGACCGTGCGGGCGTTCGTGAACGCCTGCGCCACGACCTCCGGGGGGCAGCGCGAGATCTGCCAGTGCACGATCGACGAGCTCCAGCAGAAGCTGCCGTTCGAGAAGTTCGCCGAGGCGGACAAGGCCATCCGCACCGGCGGCGAGGTCGCGGACGACACCAAGCGCACGATCGACGACGCCACGGAGAGCTGCCGGGACTGACCGGGGCTTGACAGCCCGCGCAGTTCGTTTTACTGTCACCCAAATGATTTGGGTCATGGTCAAATGAACAGCACGCGGACTTACAACATGCAGTCGCGGCGCGCGGCCAGCGAGGCCACTCGCCGGCGCATCCTGGACGCCGCCACCCACGCGTTCCTGAACGACTGGTTCGACGAGGTGACGATCCAGAGCATCGCGACGGCGGCCGGCGTCTCCGGCCAGACCGTGCTCAACCACTTCGGCGGCAAGGACGCACTGCTCGAGTCCGCCGCCGACGAGCTCAGCCGGCAGATCGTCGCGCGCCGCGGTGCCGGAGCAGCGGGCGACGCGGCGGCCGCGGTCGGCGCGCTGGTCGACGACTACGAGATCACGGGCGACGCGACGATCCGCGCGCTCGCGCTCGAGGAGAAGATGAGCGCGATCGCTCCGCTGCTCGCCCGAGGCCGCGCCAGCCATCGCGACTGGGTCGAGAAGACCTTCGGCCGCCCCGACCTGACCACCGAGCTGATCGTCGCGACCGACGTCTACGCGTGGAAGCTGCTCCGGCGCGACCAGGGCCTCTCCCGCGCTGCCACGGCCCGATCCATCCGCAGGACAGTCAAAGCGCTGCTGGCGCTGAACCCCGATGCCGAGGAGGACCACCGATGACCTCGCCCAAGCGCTTCCTGTTCGCGATCACCGACGCCGGAGGCAGCGTCCCGCCCGACATGTCCGTGATCCGCGCGCTGGTCGACCGCGGCCACGACGTCCGCGTGCTCGCCGACCGCGTGCTCGCCCCGGACGTCGCGACCACCGGCGCCACGCTCATCCCCTGGACGACCGCCCCGCAGCGGCCGGACCTGGAGCCCACGAGCATGATCATCCAGGACTGGGACGCGAAGTCGCCCCAGCAGGCGTTCGGCCGCGTTCTCGAGGGCGTGATGTGCGGCCCCGCCGACCGCTTCGCCGCCGACACCCGCGCCGAGCTTCAGCGCGAGCCCGCCGACGCCGTGATCGCGAACATCTTCCTGACGGGCGCGATCATCGCGGCCGAGGCGGAGGGCGTCCGCTCCGCGGTGATGATCCCCAACCTGTTCGCGATCCCGGGCTGGGGCATCCCGCCGATCGGTCCCGGCCTGACCCCGATGCGCGGGCCGGTCGGCCGCCTCCGCGACGCCGCCCTCGGGAAGATGACCACGCGGCTCTTCGATCGCGGCCTCGACGACCTGAACGCCGCCCGGCGGGCCAACGGGGTCGCCCCGCTGGCCCACGTCCTCGACCAGTTCGGCCAGGCCGACCGCGTGTTGATCCTGACCTCGCGCGCGTTCGAGTTCGACGAGTACGCGCCGCCGGACTACGTGCGCTTCTGTGGCCCGCGGCTGGACGACCCCGCCTGGGCCGGCGACTGGGCGCCGCCCGCCGGCGACGACCCGCTCGTCCTGGTCGGCCTGAGCTCGACGTTCATGGACCACCGCGACGTGCTCCAGAACGCGGTCACCGCGCTCGGCTCGCTGCCCGTCCGCGGCATCGCGACGACCGGGCCGGCCATCGACCCCGGCCAGATCACCGCGCCGTCGAACGTCGACGTCGTCCGCAGCGCACCGCATTCCGAGGTCCTGAAGGAGGCGGCCGCGGTCGTCACCCACGCGGGCCACGGGACCGTGATCAAGGCGCTCGCCGCCGGCGTCCCGCAGGTGTGCCTGCCGCTGGGCCGCGACCAGCTCGACAACGCGGCGCGCGTGGCCCACCACGAGGCGGGCCTGCGGCTGAAGCCCAAGGCGAAGCCCGACGCGATCGCCGGCGCCGTCCGGCGCGTGATCGACGAGCCGCGGTTCGCGCAGAACGCTCAGCGGCTGGCCGCGGCCATCGCCGAGGACCTGCGCGAGGACCGCGCGGTCGCCGAGATCGAGGAGCTCGCCGGCGACGGCGCGCGGTCGCTGACCGCGGCGGCCTGAGCTATGCGCGCGGCTTGCCGCCCTTTCCGCCCTTGCCGCCTCCGCCCTTGCCGCCGCCGCCCTTGCCACCGCCACTGCTCGCGAGCGGGCTGTCGGAAGCGGTGCCGCACGTCGACGTCGTGTCGCGCGAGAGCGTCCGGTCGGCGTTCACCAGCGAGAGGCCGGAGAAGCTCAGGATCCAGGTGATGCGGCTGCCGATCGTCTCGCCCGGTGCGAACGCGGGCAGGTAGACGATCGCCGAGGCGGTCAGGTCGCCGGCCGCCTGGTTGGTCGCGGCATTGATCACGCCGCTGCCGGAGTCGCCGCCGAAGGCGGGTCCCGCCCAGCCGAAGCCGTCGTCGTACCAGTGCGCCGCGACTCCGCCCTCGGGCTTGCCCTGCGCAACCGCGATCTCGTAGCCGTGGCCGTAGTACTTGAGCGGCTGGCCGACGTCGCAGCCGTCGTAGATGCCCTGCGGCCCACCGACCGGGCTCTCCGGGAACACCTGGAGGCCGCTGTCGAGTTTGATCGACTCGAAGTCGTGCACGTTGCCGTTGTCGGGGTAGTCCTCGACGCGCTTCGACACCGTGCCGATGCGCGCGATGCTCGGCCCGACCCCAGGTGTGGAGATCGCGGCGTACACCGTGTCGCCGACCTTGTCGGAGCAGTGGCCGGCCGATCCCAGGTAGAGGCTGCCGTCGGACACCGCGGGTGCAGTGCCACCGCCGCTCGAGTAGACGAAGTTCGCGGTGCAGCCGTACGGGAAGACCAGGCAGGTGCCGGTGCCGACGCCGCCCTCGTGGACGACCGCGCCGGGGCAGACGTCGAGGACGGTCGGCTCGGCCACGGGCACGCCGATCGGACCGGCCGCGTCGACCTTCTGCTTGAAGTCGGCGGTGAACCAGGACGGCGGCGCGTTTCGCTGATAGTCGACGTCGGCCGCCGCCGCCGTCGAAGCTCCCACACAGACCATCAGCGCGGCCAGACCGACCGCAATCAACGCGCGCGAACGCATCCCCATACCCCCTTGCCCGGTTCCTCTGCGTTGATTCCGCCCCGGGCGGGCGCGTAAACCGACCGTCTTCGGTTGGCGCGACCGGCTAGCGCGACCCGCCCGCCATCGCGGGCAGGATGACCAGCGTGTCGCTCTCCTGAACGGGCGTCTCCAGCCCGTCGAGGACGCGGACGTCCTCGTCGTTCAGGTACACGTTGACGTAGCGGTTGAGCTGGCCGTCCTCGGCGAACAGCTGGCGCTCGGTGTCGGGGTGCTCGGTCGCGACCGAGCGCAGCAGCTCACCGACGCTCTGGCCGTCGGCCTCGACTTCCTTGGCGCCGCCTGTGGAGTTTCGGAGGACCGGCGGAATCTTGACGATGCTCATCGCGCCGGAGGCTATCCGGCCCCGGCGCAGAACGCCTCGTAGTCCGGGAAGACGCCCATCTCGTCCTCGGAGATCGAGTCGGGGTCGCGCGAGCAGATCGGGCACTCGGGGTCGCGGCGCACCTTGAGCTCGGTGGTCGTAGCGGCGAGGGCGTCGTACAGCAGCAGGCGGCCGATCAGCGGCTCGCCGGTCTCGGCCACGAGCTTGATGACCTCGGTCGCCTGGAGCAGGCCCATCGTCCCCGGCAGCACGCCGAGCACGCCGTTGGCACCGCAGGACGGCGCGAGCTCGGCCGGCGGCGGCGTCGGGTAGAGGCAGCGGTAGCACGGCCCGTCGTAGGGCGCGAACACCGACAGCTGGCCGTCGAAGCCGAGGATCGACGCGGACACGACCGGCGTCTTCGTGCGCACGGTGGCGTCGTTCAGCAGGTAGCGCGTCGGGAAGTTGTCGACGCCGTCGACGATCACGTCGTAGCCGTCGATGATCTCCATGATGTTCGACGCATCCAGGCGGGTGTTGAACTTCTCGACCTCGACGTCGGGGTTGAGGTCCTTGATCGCGCGCTCGGCGGAGTCGACCTTGGGAGTGCCGACGCCGTCGGTCGTGTGGATGACCTGGCGCTGGAGGTTGGAGACGTCGACCACGTCGTCGTCGACGATGCCGAGCTTGCCGATGCCGGCGGCGGCCAGGTAGAGCGCGGTCGGCGATCCGAGCCCGCCGGCGCCCAGCAGCAGCACCTTGGCGTCGAGCAGCTTGAGCTGGCCCTCGATGCCGATCTCCGGCAGCAGGACGTGGCGCGAGTAGCGGGCGCGCTGCTCGGCGCTGAGCGCGCGCGGCACGTCGACCTCGAAGCCGCGGTCCTTCCACAGGGTGATGCCGCCGGTCATCGAGGCCACGTCCTCGTAGCCGAGCGAGCGCTGCAGGGTGTCGGCGGCGAACACCGACCGGTTGCCCGACGCGCAGTACAGGACGACCGGCTGCGAGCGATCGCGCACCGCGCCCTCGATCCGGGTCTCGAGGTGGCCGCGGGGCACGTGCACGGCGCCCGGGATGTGGCCCTCCTCGAACTCGTGCTGCTCGCGCACGTCGACGACCACGGGACGGGACCCGTTGCCGTTCTCAAGCTGGTCGTGGACCTCGCGCGGGTCCACCTCGGTGATCTGCTCCCTGATCTTGCGGAGCAGTTCCGCGCCGGTGGCCATTCTCAAATACTCCCTAAAGCCGCTCTGCTTTCAAGACTTCAGAAAGTGTAGCGCCCGGAGTCCAAGCCCTCGAGCCCGCGGCGCACCCGGAAAGCAAGCGGGGCGCCCAGTAGGCGCCCCGCGAAAACCAGACCCAAGGTAAGTGCTGTGAAGGCTTCGGCTCTGTCGCCTTCGATCACGTTATCGGTGCGGGTACCGCCGGCCCTCGATGGGGTGAACACCCCATACGCCGAGAACGCGAGTTTCTAACGCTTGCGGGCGCGCGCGGTGTAGCGCCGGGGCGCCTTCAGCTTGATGTTGCGGCGCTTCGAGAGGTCGCGGACGACCACCGTTCCCGCGGGACACGGAGACCGTGGTGGTCGTGCAGGTGTCGCGCGTCGACCACTTCGTGCCGCGCACGGTCGCCGTCGCGTAGCGGCCGCGGGTGCGGTAGCGGCCGCGCGCGTTGCCCCAGAGGCGGCGCGACCGGGCGGCGGCCCGCACGTTCTCCTTGCCGGTCCCCGGGCACTTGTCGATCCGGCCGGTCATCCTCAGGTCGGTGATCGGCCGGGCGCCGCCGGTCTGGGTGAGCACGAACGAGCCGTCGTAGAACTGGCCCTTCTGGCTGGTGCCGCTCGTGTTGGCCGCCGTCTCGAGCTCGACCGACGCCCTTGGTCGCGTCGATTTCGGATCCGATCGGGATCGAGCGGGAGTCGCTCAGCTCCTGGAACTCGGTGCCCCCGGGCCGTTTGACGAGGATGCGGCCGCTCGTGGCCTGGGCGTTCGCGTTGACCCGCGCCTCGGGCTGCTGCGACCGGCGGGTCGAGCGGCGCGTCCGCCGCGGTCGGGCAGGGGGCGTTCGACAGGCGAAGGTCGATGTTGTCGACATAGCCGTCGTTGTAGGTGCCGGGGTCTGGAGCGTTGCGATAACGGCGATCAATGCCTGCCGAACGCCTGCCGGAAGGGTCGGCAGTCCTGGCGGCGGACGAAGCCGGTCTTGCCGCCGCGGTCGGCCGCGCTCACCGGCTGGAGGAACAAGCCGGTGCCGGTCTGCCCGACCCCGTCGTCGAGGGAGGCGGCGACGGTGGTCGTTGTCCTCCTGACCGTCGAAGCCGCCCAGGTCCGCGGTGAGGGTCGCCTGCACGTTGCCCTGCGTCGATCTCCGGCGCCGCGCCGCTCAGGTCGATCCCCTGTTGTGCGCCGGAGGTCACCGAAGCCGTTGTCCGGGCCGCCCGCGAAGAAGTTCGCGCCCCCGCCGGGCGGCGCCTCGGCCGGCGTGGGGAAGCCACGGCCGCCCCGTAGAACACGGTGGTGAAGTTCGGGATGTTGTCCCAGCCCGGCGGCGGCTGTGTCTCGGCCGACGTGCCGGCGCCGGGACCCGCCTCTGCATCGCCGTTGACGACGACGTTGCCGGGCGGCAGTACGGCGTGGGCAGGTGGTGCGAGCACCGCGAGCGACAGCATCGCCGCGGCGACGGCAGGGAGGCGACGGGTCACGTGGCTACCCTGCCACAGGTTCGATGAATCCGCGCGTCATCATCGTGACCGCCGTCGTCGCGGCGGTCGCCTTCGCGGCCCTGCTGGCCGGCTACCTGACCCGCGACAGCGACCCGGACGGCGGCCGCGATGCCACCGCCGACGGGCGTCGTCGCCCGCGACGCGGGCTTCCGCGGCAGCCGGCTCGCCCGCCGGCCTGCCGGCGCCGGACTTCGATCTGAGCGACGAGTCCGGAGACCCGATCAGCATGCGCAGCTTGCGCGGGCAGGCCGGTCGCTCGTGACGTTCCTGTACTCGAACTGCCGTGACACCTGCCCGGCTACCGCACAGCAGATCCGCGGGGCGCTCGACCAGATCGGGGACGACATGCCGGTGGTGGCGATATCGGTCGACCCGGCCGGCGACACCGAGGAGAGCGCCCGCCGGTTCCTGGCCGAGCAGCACATGACCGGCCGGATGCACTTCGCCCTCGGGCAGCGTCACGAGCTGGCGCCGCTGTGGCGGGCCTACGGCACCACTCCCCAGACCGTGCGGGAGGAGCACATGGCCCGCGCGGTCCTGGTCGACGCGCGCGGCTACCAGCGCGTCGGCTACCCGATGCAGGAGACGAGCCCCGACATGATCGCCCACGACCTGCGGGTGCTGGAGACCCGCTAGGTCGCTGCCGATGAGGTAGGGAGTGAACGCCAACCAGCTAGCCCTCGTCCGCGGATGGGCCGTCACCCGCGCGACGCTGGAGCGCTGGAACGTCCGACCCCGGCCCGGTGCTGCGCGACCTGGCTCGTCTGGAGCGTGGCGACCGCCGTCGGCCTGCTCGTCGCGGTGCTCCTGATCGCCCGCGTCGCCATGCCCGACCCCACCCCCCTGCTCGTGCACGGGATCAGCACGTCCGGCGACCTGGGCGACGCGCTGCACCTGTTCGGCCGCAACCTGCTCGTGCTCGCGCTCCACTCGATGGCCTGCCTGGCCGGCTTCATGGCCGGCTCGTCGCTGCCGCAGATCGCGCAGACGCAGACCGGCCTGTCGCGCCTGGTGCACGAGAAGGCGGGCCCGCTGGCCATCGGCTTCGTGATCTGCGCCACGGGCTTCTCGCTGGTGACCCAGGCCTATGCGCTCGGCCACGGGGCGTCGACGATCGCCTGGCACTTCCAGACCTCGCCCGAGGTGCTCCTGGCCTGCCTGCTCCCCCACGCGCTGCCCGAGCTGACCGCGCTGTTCCTGCCGCTGGCCGCCTGGATCATCGCCAGCCGCGAGGGCCGCTGGGACGAGCTGCTGGCCGCGACGATCGTCACCACCCTGATCGCGCTGCCCACGCTGCTGATCGCCTGCCTGATCGAGATCTTCGTATCGCCGCGGATCATCGACCTGGTGATCTCGCCTCCGCTCTACCTCTACTGACCGAGAACATCGCGCTTGCTATACGCAAGGGCGATGCGCACTCCCCCCGAAACCGACATCGTCGCTCCCGAGTTCCCGCCCCGGATGGACTGGGTGGGCGCCGCGTTCCTGCGGATGGACAAGCAGATGGGCCGCCCGGTGGTGCTCGAGTTCATCGACACCGCGCGGATCAACTCCGTTCGCACGCTGCCGTACCTGAAGGCGTGGCACGAGCGCTACGCCGCCGCGGGGCTGCGGGTGATCGGCGTGCACTCGCCGGGCTACTCGTTCGGCCGCGACCGCGCCGTGGCGGAGGCCGCGATCGAGCGGCTCGAGATCCCGTTCCCGGTCGTCCTCGACCCCGACTTCCTGGTCTGGCAGGAGTACGGCAACAAGGGCTGGCCGGGGCGCTACGTGTTCGACCGGCGGCTGCGGCTGCGCTACATCCACTACGGCGAGGGCGACTACCAGGACTGCGAGCTGGTGATCCAGGAGCTGCTGGCGGACGCCGACTCCGACTTCGCGCCGCCGCCCGAGCTGGTGCCGGCGGTGCGCCCGGAGGACGAGCCCGGGGTCCTGCTCCAGCCCCAGACCGCCGACGTCGCCCTGCCCGCCGACCGCGAGCGGGTCGAGCTGGTGCGCGACTGGATCGACGGGCCCGACTACATCGAGGCCGCCGACGCGGGCGCCGCCGCCACGGTGGAGTTCACCGCCGGGTCGGCGTGGGCCGTGTTGTCGGGCGCGGACGTCGAGCCCGGGCTGCACTCGACCGACGGCACGGTCGTGGCGGAGTCACCCGGGCTGCGGATCCACGGGTTCCAGTTCGCGCCGCTGCCGCCCGGCTAGAACGCCAGGATCAGGCCTGCGCGGCCATTGCCTTCCGAATCTCCTTCGGAAGCATGAAGCGGACGTCCTCCTGGACGACCTCGAACTCGGCGATGTCCTCGGTGCCGCGGTCGCGGAAGAACTGGACGAGCCGCTGGACGAGCTCCTCGGGGGCGCTCGCGCCGGAGGAGATCCCGACGACGCGCTTGCCCTCGAGCCACTCCTCGCGGACCTGCGTCTCGTTGTCGATCAGGTAGCGAGTCGGCGCCGTACTCGCGCGCGACCTCGACCAGCCGGTTGGAGTTCGAGGAGTTCTGCGATCCGATGACGAGCACCAGGTCGCACTCGGCGGCCATCTGCCGGACGGCGGCCTGGCGGTTGGTCGTGGCGTAACAGATGTCGTCGGTGCGCGGCCCGGTGATGTTGGGGAACTTCTCGCGCAGCGCGGCGATGATCTCGCGCGTCTCGTCGACCGACAGCGTGGTCTGCGAGATGTGCGCGACCCGGTCGGGGTCCGGCACCTCGAGGTTCTCGACGTCCTCGAGCGTCTCGACCAGCACGATCGAGTCGGGCGCCTCGCCCATCGTGCCCTCGACCTCCTCGTGGCCGGCGTGGCCGACCATCACGATCGTGTAGCCCTGCGCGGCGAACTTCTTGGCCTCGACGTGGACCTTGGTCACGAGCGGGCAGGTCGCGTCGATCGTCCGCAGCTCGCGCTGCTCCGCGTTGGCGTGGACGCTCGGGGCGACGCCGTGGGCGGAGAAGACGACGGTCTCGCCCTCCGGCACCTCGGTCTCCTGGTCGACGAAGACGGCACCGCGCTCGCGGAGCTGCTCGACCACGTGCTTGTTGTGGACGATCTCCTTGCGCACGTAGACGGGCGGGCCGTAGATGTCGAGCGCGCGCTCGACGGTCTGGACGGCGCGGTCGACGCCGGCGCAGTAGCCGCGCGGGCGCGGCCAGGAGCAGCTTCTCTGGGGCGGTGGTGGACATGCCGGTTAGAGGCTAGCGAGCAGCTCGCGGACCGTTTCGCCGCTTACGTCCAGGCTCTCCCTGGATACGGCGCTCAGGTCGTCGCAGGTCTCGTGCCAGCAGGGGAAGTCGAAGTCGATCAGGTCGATCGACGGCACCCCGCGCCGCGATGAACGGGATGTGGTCGTCGGAGATCGCCCCCTGCGTGTCGTCCGGGAAGTGGCGGGAGGCGCCCACCCGGCGCGCCGCCGAGCGCAGCTTGCCCCACAGCCTGATGTCGGAGTTGCCCTCGCGCGGGATCCTGAGGCGCTTGTCGGCGATGAAGTCGAGCAGGATCATCGACTCGGCGTCCTTGTAGGTCTTCGCGGCGACCTTGGCCCCGCGGATGCCGCGCTCCTCGAAGTCCGGCGTCGCCCGGCCCGGGCGCCTCCTCGCCGTCGAAGGCGATCCACACGATCGTCGGCCTCGAGCGTGCGCGGCTTGATCCCGCGGGCGAGCTCGACCAGCGCCGCCGTGCCGCCCGGCCCCGTCGTTGGCCCCGACGAACCCCTTGATCTCCTTCGTGTCGTAGTGGGCGCCGACCACCACGACGCGCTCCGGGTCGCGGCCCGGCGTCGTGCCGATCACGTTGCGCAGGCCGCCCGGCACCGCCTGGTAGCGGCCGCGCGGGAGCGCCTTCTTGAGCTGGCCCGCGAGCCTGCGCGACGCGGCGGACCCCGCGGGGCGCGGTCCGAGCGCGACCTGGCGCTTCAGCCAGGCCCAGGCGCGGTCCTCGTCGAAGCGGTCGACCTGCCGCGCCGACGCGGGCTCCGACTTGGGGTCGTCGTCACCGCCGAGCTTGCCGGTGGCGACCAGGAGGAGCAGGGCTCCGCCGATCACGAACTGGATCGCGAGGACGATGGCGAGCGTTCGCACGCCTATAAGTGTGCCGGTAGGCTCCGACCATGGCCGCCGGGCACAAAGATCGCCTGTCCCCCGTCGACGCCTCGTTCCTCGCCCAGGAGCACGAGGCGTCCCACATGCACGTGGGGGCGATCGCGATCTTCGAGGGCCCGCCGCCCGGCTACGACGAGTTCATCGAGGGGCTCGAGTCGCGGCTGCACCTGGTGCCCGCGCTACCGGCAGAAGCTGGCCGAGCCGCGCTTCGAGATGGGCCGGCCGTTCTGGGTCGACGACCCGCGCTTCAACATCGACTACCACGTGCGCCACACGGCGCTGCCCGAAGCCGGGCACGCTCGACCAGCTGCGCCACCTGGCGGGCCGCGTCTTCTCCCAGCGGCTCGACCGGTCCAAGCCGCTGTGGGAGCTGTGGCTCGTGCAGGGGCTCGACGACAACCGCTTCGCGCTGATCTCGAAGACCCACCACTCGATGATCGACGGCATCGCCGGCGTCGACATCGATGGGCGTGCTGTTCGACCTCGACGCCCGTGCCGCGCGAGGTCGATCCGCCCGACGAGCCGTGGACGCCGCACCCCGAGCCGTCGCAGTCCGAGCTGATCGCCGAGGGCGTCAAGAGCATCGCCCGGACGCCGCGTGCGGCTGGCCGGTCGCGGGATCTCCGCCCTCCAGCACCCGGGGCCGGCCGTGCGCGCGGCGCGCGAGTCGGTCGAGGCGATCGGCGAGGTCGCCTGGGCGGGGCTCAACCCGGCGCCCGACACGCCGCTGAACGTGCCGATCGGACCGCACCGCCGGCTCCTGTGGGTCGAGAACGAGCTGGCCGACTTCAAGGAGATCAAGGACAAGCTCGGCGGCACCGTCAACGACGTCGTGCTGACCGTCGTCACCGGCGCGATGCGCAGGTTCCTGCGCTCGCGCGGCGTGCGCACGGAGGGGCTCGAGCTGCGCGCGCTCGTGCCGGTGTCGATCCGCAGCGACGACCAGCGCGGCGGGACCGGCAACCAGATCGCCGCGATGCGCGGGCCGCTGCCGGTCTACTGCGACGACTCGGTCGAGTGCCTGGGGATCGTGCGCGAGGAGATGGGGTCGCTGAAGGAGTCGAAGCAGGCGCTCGGCGCCGAGGTGATCGCCGGCCTCCAGGACTTCGCGCCGCCGACGCTGCTGGCCCAGGCCTCGCGGCTCAACTTCTCGACGCGGCTGTTCAACCTGATCGTGACCAACGTGCCCGGCCCGCAGTTCCCGCTCTACCTCCAGGGCAGGGAGCTGCAGCAGATCGTGCCGGTCGCGTTCCTGCCCGAGGACCACGCGCTGGCGATCGCGATCATGTCCTACAACGGGTCACTCGACTTCGGGCTGCTCGGGGACTACGACGCGATGCCGGACATGGACTTCGTCGCGGCGGCGATCGAGGAGACGACCGACGAGCTGCTGGCACGGCGGCGCGGTCGCGCGCGGCGTCGAGTCGAGCGCGCCAGTAGCCGAGCGCGAACTTCGCGTCCTCGCTCATCGCGTCCGGCGTCCACGGCGGGTTGAACGTCATGTGCGAGCTGACGGTCTCCACTCCGTCGAGCTCCGAGACGAACTCCTCGATCTGCTCGGACACCTGCGGGCCGATCGGGCAGCCCGGCGAGGTGAGCGTGAACGTGACGTCGACCTTGCCGGCCGTCGACCTCGATCTCGTAGATCAGGCCGAGCTCGACGAAGTCGAGTCCCAGCTCGGGATCGATGACGTTGGTGAGGGCGTCCTGCACTTCGTCCACTGAGGGCATGCGTCCGATCTTAGTAGCCTCCCCGGAAATGCCGCTGGTCCTGCTGTTCATCCTGTTCATCGTCGTGCCGCTGGCGGAGCTCTACGTGATCATCCAGCTCGGCCGGGGTGATCGGGATCCTGCCCACGATCGCTGCTGCTCCTGGTCGACTCGATCGCCGGCACGATGCTGATGAAGTCGCAGGGCCGCGCGGCCTGGCGGCGCTTCAACGAGGCCACCACCGCCGGTCGCATCCCCGCGCGCGAGGTGGCCGACGGCGCGCTGATCATCCTGGGCGGCGCGTTCCTGCTCACGCCCGGGCTTCATCACCGACATCTTCGGCTTCCTGCTGCTGATCCCGCCGACGCGGGCGCTCGTCCGCCGCACGGTCGTCGGGCTGTTCGCCAAGCGCAACCCGATCACGTACGTCGGCATGAAGGCCGCGCCGCACGCCGAGCGCGCCTGGAACGAGCGCGCCGAGCGCCGGCGCTCCGGCGTCACCCCGCAGCCGAACGGCGACTACGTCGAGGGCACCGCGACCGAGGTCGACGACGACGAGCCCGCGCCTGAGCGGCGGCGGCTCGAGCCGTGACCGAGCCCGCGTTCACGTTCACGTTCCACGACACCGCCCACGACCTCCACGGGACGGTGCGATCGGGGATGACGCTCCTGTTCGAGCGGCGGGCAGCCGGCGACGCTCGCCGACGCCGGCCCAGTTCGACCGCCACCCACGCCGCGGTCGGCGACCGCATCGCGCTCGACTTCGACGCGGTGTCCGACGACGGCCGACCTGGGCGGCACGATCGCCCGCGTCGGGCGCGTGCGCGGCCAGGTCGACGGACGGGCGCGTCGAGTGCCTGGGCGTCGTCAGCCAGACCGACGCGGCCGCCGGCCTGGTCGGAGGTCGACGCGCGTCCGCACGCTGGCCTGCGTGTTCGAGCCCGGGCTGGCCGTGCTGGCGCTGGCGCGCCGCCCGCACGGGGCGCGCGGCCACGGCGACGAGCGCGTCGTCGGCTGGCTCGTGCGCGACGGCTCGCCGCTGGCCGTCGAGGACACGCGGATCTCGACCGTCTACGACGGCGAGGGGCGCCAGCGCAACGCGGGGATCGAGCTCTGGCTGCCCGGCGAGGACTTCCCGCGCCGGGTCTCGGGCACGGCGCGAGCGGGAGCGTCGCTGACGCTCGACGGGCCTGCGCGTCCACGCCGCCGTGTTCGGGTGGCGGATGGAGGGCCGCGACGGCGTCGGGGCCTACGACATCGTCGTCCGCGACGAGCCGGACTCCGCCGCGTGACCAGCGCGTTCGTCTGCGACTTCGGCGGGCGTCCTGACCACGCCGCTGATCGACTCGTTCCTCCACTACCAGGAGCAGTCCGGGATCCCGTTCGACGAGGTCGTCAGCGCGATGGCCCGGGTGACCGAGCGCGCACCGGCAGGAACCCGCTCTACGAGCTGGAGAAGGGCGCAGTCACCGAGGACGAGTTCCTCACCTCGATCGAGCAGGAGATGGGCGGCGGCGTGTCGCTGCGGGAGCTGCACCAGGTCTACTTCGACCACCTGCGAGCCGAACGAGGAGATGATCGCGTTCGTGCGCTCGCTGCGAGTCGACCGCGGCCTGCGCTCGGCGCTCCTGACCAACAACGTGCGCGAGTGGGAGCCGAAGTGGCGCTCGATGCTCCCCGAGATCGACGAGATCTTCGAGGTGATCGTGGACTCCGCGTTCGTCGGCATGCGCAAGCCCGACCCGGCGATCTACGAGCTGACCGTCGAGCGCCTGGGCGGCGGCGTTCGGGCCGAGGACTGCATCTTCATCGACGACATCGACGTCAACTGCGCGACCGCGCGAGAGCTCGGCATGAAGGCGGTCCAGTTCCAATCGACCGAGCAGGCGGTCGCCGAGGTCGAGAGTTTTCTCGATCACGGTTAGTCTGCGAATTGACCATGCCTGCCACTCGTATCGACCCCGACAAGACCCTCGGCGCGATCATGGGACACGCCGTGGGCGAGCTGCTCGGCCGCGGCCCGGACGACGGGGCCCCCGGGACCCAGATGGCGTTCCGCCTGGCCGACTCGCTGATCGCCCGCGGGGGCTTCGACCCCGACGACGTGCTCAGCGCCTACGTGTCCTGGTTCGGCACCAAGCCCGAGGGCCTCGACGAGGCCACCGCCGAGGTGCTCCGGCGCGTGTCGGCGGGCGCCAACTCCTACGTCGCCACCTCGCGTCGTCCTCCAGCCGGGCGGCGGGAACACGGCGCTCACCCGCGGGCTGCCGATCGCGATCGCCTTCGCGCGCCATCCCGAGGGGCTGCGGGACGCGACGACCGCGGACGCCGCGCTGACCGACTTCGACCCGCTGTCCGGCAAGGCCGCGCTGCTCCTCAACCAGTCCGTGGCGCTGCTCGTGACCGGCGGGCCGCGGGCGTTCAGCAACTCGCTCCAGGACCCGCTCGAGATCGACGACCGTCTCCAGGACGTGGTGCTGCCGGCCCTCGGGGGCGTGCGGCGGATCGCCGAGGACATGGCGCCGCGCGAGCCGCAGTCGGTGGTGACGCCGATAGCGGTGGCGTTCGCGGCGTACTTCACCTGCGACACGTTCGAGCAGGGCGTCGAGTGGGCGGTCAACGTGGGCGGCGACGCGGCGGCCAACGGAGCGGTCGCAGGCGCGCTGCTGGGCGCCCGCTTCGGCGCGACCCACGTGCCGCACGCCTGGATCGAGCGGCTCGACGTGCGCGCGCAGGTCGAGCGCCTGCACGCGGGGCTGCTGCAGCTGGCCGGCTGAGCGGCGCGCTCAGCCGCCGCGCTTGGCCAGCTCGCGCTTCGCGATCTTCCGGAAGCGCCGGATCTTCGGCATGTTCTGCCGGATCCTGACCAGCATCGATCCGGGCGGCAGCTCGAATCCGCCGACGAGCTTGCGCGGGACGATCGCCCAGCCGTCGCCGTCAGGGACGAGGTCGCCGCGGACGTGGAAGTTGCGCTGCCAGGTGAAGTCCTCGTCGTGGTCGTGCGCCGCAAGGCACGCGCGGCCGGGCGCGAGCGGGACGGCGAGCGGCACGTCCTCGATGCGCACACGCCGCGCCTTGCGGTCGACGGTCACCGGGATCCGGACCGAGAACGGGAAGCCGTCCGGCGAGACGATCGACAGAACCGCGGTGTCGTACAGCTGGCCGAACGACTCCATGCGCGTGTCCCACACCGGGTCGCCCCCGAGCGGGGCGGGCGGCGGGCTCTCCGGCTCCTCGTCGTGGCCCGAGCGCACCTCCTCCATGTGCGAGTCGAGCAGCTCCGGCTCCTGCGACCAGTCCCCCCGTGGCCACACGTACACGCGCTCGGGCCGGACCTTGATGTAGAGCCGGGTGAAGTACCAGGAGAACCAGCCCTGAAGGAACTTGGGCGGCAGCGCGTCCTTGGTCGCGGGCAGCTTCTCGATCGCCTCGCGCTGGTAGCGCTCGCGGTTCGCATCCAGGTCCTCGTCGTCCACCCGCGCCGTCCCCTGCACGAGCACCATCGGCGGGATCGTGCAGGCCGCTGCCCATCGGCTCGGAGAACAGCAGCGCGACCTTCGGGTTGGCCTCCGCGTCGTCCGCCTTCTTCGGGTAGCCGAGGCCGGTGGTCACGTCGATGCACTCGACGCCCGGCTTGTAATAGGGCGTCACCGGCCAGGTGATCGGCTGGCCGCGCGAGTCGAGCGTCGTGAACTCGGTCGTGATGAACGAGTCGAAGACCTGCTGGATGTTGGGCGGGAGCGAGGCTGTCACAGGGCGGATTAAACCGCGTCGAGCGCGGCGCCGCAGGGCGGCTCAGCCCGGGCAGGCGGCGCGTGACCAGAGGCCGCGGCCGGCCTCGCGCGCGCGGCGCTGAGCGGCCCGGAAGCGGTCGGCGTAGTCGACGTTCGGAGGGATCGTCAGGACCTGCGCGTAGCCGCGATCGACGAGCATCAGGTTGAAGAAGCGCCCGTCGCGCAGCCAGACGTAGGCGAGCGCGCGGCCGTAGCGGTCGCGCGGCTCGACGCCGAGCTTGTAGCGGACCCGCGTGCCCGGCGGCAGCACGCGCTCCGTGAACGCGCTGGCCTGGCGGCCGTAGCACTCGACACCGCCGTAGACCTCGGGCGTGTCGACTCCGATCAGGCGCACGCGGCCGATGCCGGAGAGCCGCAGCGTGTCGCCGTCGGTGTTCTTCGTGACCGTCGCGGAGACGGTCCCGCGCGGGCCGGCGGCATCGCTCGGCGCGGGCTGCGAGGACCCCGCCCCGAGCTCGGTGTCGCACCCCGCAGCGATCGCGAGCGCAACCGCGAGCAGGGCCACGAGTGCTGTCGGGGCGTTCCGCATGGGCGGACGAGGCTAGGCCGACGTCCGGTCGGCCTGCACCCGCCCGCCCAGCGGTACAGCCCGCTCAGCCGCTCGGTGACGGAGTCGGCTCGGGCTCGCCGCGATCCGCGGCCTGGCCGAGGAGGGAGGCCAGGACGATGCTGCCCTCGTAGAGCAGCACCAGCGGAGCGGTCTCGAGGAGCATCGACACGGGGTCGACGCCGGGAAGCAGCGCGGCGAGCACCGTGCACGCCAGGTAGGCGTAGCGGCGGTTCTTTCTGCAGCTGCCGCGGTGTCACGATGCCGAGCCGCGTCAGGACCAGCACTCCCACCGGCACCTGGAACAGGATGCCCACGGAGGCCATCGTCATCGACGCGAACGAGTAGTAGTCGCGTGCGCGGATCTCCGTCTGGAAGTTGTCGGCGTTGAAGTTCAGCAGGAACGTCAGCGCGGCCGGCAGCACCACGTAGTACGCGAACACCGCGCCGGCCACGAACAGCACCGGCACGAGCGCGACCAGCGGGGTGGCGACCCTGCGCTCCCGCTGGCCGAACGCCGGGATCACGAACGCGTAGAGCTGGTAGAGCAGCACGGGCAGCGTCAGCACCAGCGCGGCATAGCTGGCCAGCGTGAACGTCGTCGTGAACGCCTCCGCCGGGCCCAGCGTGATCGGCTGGCGACCGTGGAGCGGCTCGTTCATCAGTGCGAGCACGAGGTCGTTGCGCCAGAAGCAGAGCCCCAGCGCGACCCCGAACGCGGTCACCGAGACGATCAGGCGCGAGCGGAGCTCGTCGAGGTGATCGACGAGCTCCAGCTCCTCTTCGTGCGCCGCCGCGGCGGATGTTGCGCAGGCCCATCGCCCTACGAGGCGGCCGCGGCGGCCCGCTCGTGCCGCTCCTCGCGGAGCTCGTCCTCGGTGGCCGCGGTCAGGCGCGGCGCCTTCTCGTCGTCGGTCCTCGCGGTCCGTCGCCGGAGATCGCGCTCTTGAACTCGCGCATCCCCTTGCCCAGCGACCGGCCCATGTCGGGCAGCTTCTTGGGGCCGAGGATGATCAGCGCGACGATCAGCACGATCCCCAGTTCGAGTGGTCCGATGTTCGGCATTGGTGGGGGACCTCCGTGTTCGGGATAGGTCGGCCGTCTCACGCCAGGGGCCAGTGCGCCTCCCGGGGGAGGGCACACACCGGCGTGTGAGGCCGTCGAGCGGCGCCGCTCCCACGGCTCGCTCAGAAGGGTCTTCGCCCTACCCCTTCCGGTGGATCAGAACGGAGGTGGGGCTGGCGCGGAGGCGTTCATCACCCGGGCGGGTCGACCGGCAGGCCCGCCGCCCGCCAGGCCTGGAACCCGCCGACGAGGTCGGTGGCGTTCGGGTAGCCGAGCTCCTGCGCCACCGCGGCGGCCAGGCTGGACGCGTAGCCCGCGTCGCAGACGATGATCACCCGCTGCTCCAGGTCGGAGCTCAGCGCCGGGTCGGGCTGCTCGGACTCCGGGTCGAGCCGCCACTCGAGCACGTTGCGCGGATGATGCAGCGCGCCAGGAATGACACCGTCCTGCGCGCGCTGGTTGTCCGACCGGATGTCGACGAGCACGGCACCGTCCCGCTCAACGGCCTGCCGGGCCTGCTCGGGGTCGACGCGATCGAGGTGCGATCGAGCGTCATCGAGCAGGTCATCGACACGACGGCGGCGATCGGTCATTCCCTAACTACAGCAGGCCGGAGGCTCCGAAAACCGAGGAGATCGGGGAAGCAGGACCCGTGGCGGCCGCCAGGCCGCGAGGGTCCGATGACCCCGATATCCGACGGTTTGCAGGAGCCGACTAGTTGTCGGAGCCGAGGCGGTCCCAGCAGTAGAGCTCGACCGCTTCGGCGGCCAGCTCGATCGTCCGCGCCTCGGACAGCCAGGGCAGCACCGCCGCCAGCGCCTGCTCCTCGGACGCGCCGGCCTCGAAGGCCTCGTCGCCGCGGAAGCCCGCGGCGATCTTCAGCGCCTCGCGCCGGTGCTCGCCGAGGCCGGCGAACGCCTTCAGGAGGAACTCCTTGTTGGCCACGGGCTGCCCGACCTCGAGCGACGCGTGCCAGGCGGCGAGCATCGACAGGTCGTCGTCGTCGAGGTCGTCGATCGCCTTCGCGTAGTGCGTCTCGAGCTCGTCGTCCGGGATCTCCTCGACCCACGCGCGCGTGACCTCGCCGAGCAGCTGGCGGCGCGCTTCGCGGCCGACCGACTCGGCGACGACACGGATCGCTTCCTTTGGCTCGATGAAGCAGAGGGGCATTCGGGTGCGCTCTCCCTTGGACTCTGGCCCCCGGGAGTCGGGGCCGACTCCGCCCAAGGTACGCGCGGGGGCAGACGGAAAAGCCCCGCCGGCTGACGCGCCTGCAAACCGTCGGATCTCGGGTTCACCGCCGCCTCAGCTCGCCGGGGGAGCGCCTTCGAGTCTCTGGATCAGCTCGTCGAGCTTGAGCTCGCGCAGCCCCTGGCCGACGGCGTCGAGCTCGCCCGCCGCGTACTCGATCAGCGCGCGGCCCTCCGTGCAGAGCTCGAGCGTCTCGCGCAGTCCGGCCTCGTTCGAGTCGAGCCGGGCGATGATCTGCTCGAGCCGCTCGACGGCGGTCTCGTAGGTGGTGGTCTCAGTCGCGGCCATCGGGCCTCCCCTCTCGTTCCTGGTCGACGATCGCCGCCACGGCGCCGTCCGCCATCAGCACGTCGAACTGCGCCCGCCGCGCGCAGCGCGTCCGACACCGGCGAGCGGGTCGGCGTCCCGGGTGGCGACCACGGCGTAGCCGCGCTCGAGCGTCCGCTGCGGGTCGTGCGCGTTGAGCGCCGCCTGGCTGGTCTTGAGCGCGCGCGCCTGGCGGGCGGCGAGCGCGCGCGCGGCGCGGTCGAGGTCGGCGGCGCGGCCGGCGAGGGCGGTGCGCTCGCGGTCCGCGTTGGCCCGGGCGGCGCGCGAGCTTGCGGTCGAGCACGGTGCCGGCGATGCGGCGCTGCCACTGCGCGCGCGCAGATCGACGCCGCGGCGCGACGCCGCGCGGATCTCGCGCGCCTTCTGGTGGAGCTGCACGCGATGGCGGTCGAGCTGCGCGCGCGGCGCGCGGGAGTAGCGACGGCCAGCTCGCGGGCGCGGCGGACGACCGCCGAGCGGCCGGCGCGGTCCACCCGCACAGCCGCGGCCAGGAGCGGCCCTTTCCGGTCGGCGGCGGCGCGCCCGCGCTGGTCGATCCGCACGGCGGCGGCCGCGAGCTGCGCCCGCGCCACCGCGCAGTCGACGCCGACCGCGGCCTCGGCGGCGTGCGTCGGGGTCGAGCAGCAGACGGCGCTGACGTCGTCGATGAGCGTCCGGTCGACGTCGTGGCCGACCGCGCTGATGACGGGCACGGGCAGCAGGGCGACCGTGCGGCAGAGCGCCTCGTCGCAGAACGCCCAGAGGTCGGCGATCGATCCTCCGCCGCGGGTGACGACGATCGCCTCGACGTTCGCGACGGCGGCGAGCTCGCGGATCTGCGCCGCGATGGCGGGCGCGGCGCGGCGGTCCTGCACGGGTGCGTAGCCCCACACGATCGTCCCCCGCCACGACCGGCGCTCGAGCGCGGCGAGGAAGTCGCGGCGTGCGGCGCTGCCCTCGGCCGTCACCACGCCTATGCGGCGCGGGAGCCGCGGCCGCGGAAGGCGCTTCTGCGGGTCGAACAGCCCCTCGCCGGCGAGCTGCCGGCGCAGCCGCTCGAGCCGGGCGAGCAGGTCGCCCTCGCCCGCCGGGCGCAGCTCCTGCACGCGGAAGCGGAAGCTGCGGCGACGCGCTGGCGCTGCCCACGTAGTAGTCGCAGCCGCCCGGCGGCGACGACCTGGGCGCCGTCGCGCAGGTCCTCGGGGCGGAGGCCCGCCCGCTCGAAGTCGGTGCGCCACATCGCGCAGGGCAGCGCGCCGTCGGGGTCGCGCAGCTCGAAGTAGACGTTCGGCCCCTTGCCGATGCGCGCGCCGGTGACCTCTCCGACCACGCACACGCGCGCGAGCTAGCGCATGCGCTCGCGCAGCTTGATCGCGTAACGGCCGACCGGGAACGGGCCGGGATAGCCGTCGACGCCCGCCGGTTCGGCGACGCCGGATCAGCGATCGCGGGATCGGCCACCGATGCGAGGGCGTTTTCGGCCATCTCACCAACGTAAGCGGCGGGGCGGACGGAATTCGCTCCCCTCCCCGGCGTAGACTGGCCCGGGATGTCAGGCGTCGTGATGTACGTGAAGCCGGGCTGCCCCTACTGCCAGGCGGCGCGGGACCACCTGGCGGCGGAGGGCGCCGACGTCGAGGAGCGCGACGCGACGGTCAGCGCGGACTGGAAGTCCGAGCTCATGCGCTACTCGAACGACTCCGGCGTCGTGCCGACGATCGTCCGCGGAGAGGGCGACGTCCAGGTCGGGTTCCCGCCCGGGCGCGGCTGACGCGTCCACTGAGCGGCCGGTCGGCCGCCCGGGACGCAGCTTCGGTCAGACGGACAGGCGGGGGTTCGGGCAGCGCTCGTCGAAGCACGGCGCCGGCTGACCCTGCGGGCCCTGGTGGAAGTGGACGGCCGTCGTCTGGTCGTCCTCGGCGAACCGCCGGATGCGGTCGCGGATGGAGCGGATGGCGTAGGCCATTGGGGGGACCTCCGGTGGTGGTGGGTTCGTGTGCCTGCTCTTTCATTGTCGCCATCTGCGACCCATAACAAAAATACAAATGCATCACTCGATCTCATAGACTGCGTGCATGACGCTCAGGCAGATGGAGTACCTGGTCGCGGTCGCCGAGGAGGGCTCGTTCACGCGGGCGGCCGAGCGGCTGTTCGTCTCGCAGCCTGCGCTGTCGCATCAGATCAAGGCGCTGGAGCGGAGCGTCGGCGGCGATCTGCTCGAGCGCCAGCCGCAGGCCGTGCGCCTGACGCCGATGGGGCGCGCGTTCCTGCCTCACGCGCTCGCCGCCGTGCGGGCCGCGGAGGAGGCCCGCCACGAGGCGCGCGCGGTGGGCGAGCTCGAGGCCGGACAGCTCCGGATCGGCACCCTGCACTCGATCGCGATCGGCGTGATCCCGGCGGCGATCCGCGCGTGGCGCCTGGCCCACCCGCAGGTCAGCTTCGAGCTGCACGAGTACCGCCACATCGAGGAGCTGGCCGAGCAGATGCGGCTGGGCGTCGCGGACGTCGCCGTGGGCCCGCGCCCACGCGGCTGGGACGGCCCGCTGCGGAGCCTGGGCGCCGAGGACCTGGTCGTGGTCGTGGCGGTCGACGACCCGCTCGCCGGGGAGGGCCGGGCCCGGAAGAAGGTGAAGCTCGAGCGGCTGGCCGACCGGCCGTGGACGCTCTACTCGCCCGACAACGGGCTGTCGCCGGTGGTCACCGAAGCGTGCGCGGCGGCCGGCTTCTCCCCGCGGCCGGCCGTGCGCACCCACCACACCGCCACCGCCGTGCAGCTCGCGGCCGCCGGGCTCGGCCCCGCGCTGGTGCCGGAGAACGCGGTCGAGCCCCGCTTCACCGGAGCGATGCTGCGCCCCGACCCGCCCGTGCGGCGCGAGCTGGTCGCGTTCACCCGCGCGGACCCTCCCCCGCTCGTCGACGCGTTCACCGACGTGCTGGCCGAGCACGCGGTCATCGACCCGCGCCGCCCGAGCATCCTGCCCGGTCGCCAGCGCGGCCGCGGCGGGCGCGCCGCCTGATCAGGCGGTCGCCGGCTCGCGCAGCCGTCGTCCGGCGGGCGCCTCGTGGACCAGCTTGCCGTTACGGAGCAGGCGGCGGACGTCCGCCATGCCGATCAGGCCGAGCGCCATCGGGACGCCCGCGTGCACGGCGCGGTAGGCCAGCACGGCGGCGGTGGCTCCGCTGAGCGACGCGCCGTAGAGGACGAACATGCCGATCAGGCCGCCCTCGGAGCTGCCCGGCAGCGGGATGATCGCGCCGGCGTGGCCGAGCGTGTAGGCCAGGATCAGGAGGCCGACGGGCAGGCCGTCGACCCCGACGGCGTGGAAGCTCGCCGCGATGGCTGCGACGTCGAAGGCGAAGTTGCCGATCGCGCCCCAGATCAGGAGCGGCTCGCCGTCCCGCAGCAGCTTGCCGGTGACGTCGATGCCCTCGCTCAGATGGTTGCGGGCGGACCACAGAGAGCCGCGGACGCGTCCGTCGGGGCGCTCGCCGTCGCCGCGGATGACGCGCGGGAGAAGCGCGACCCCGGCGATCAGGAGCAGCGCGCCGAGCGCGGGCACCGCCGTCGCGACGAGCGCCGCCTGGCCGTTCAGCACGCCGGTGGCGACGCCGAGGCCGGCGACCACGACGGCAGCGAAGCTGACCAGGCTCGTGACGAGGAACAGCGCGACCGTGCGGCTGGCCGCGATGCCGCGCGGCACGCCCGCGCGGTCCATGATGACGGCGCCGACAGCGAGTCCGCCGCTGCCGCCGGCGGGCAGGAGGATGTTCATCCCCTGCACGGCCAGCGACATGCTGGCACTTGTGCGCGGCGTGGAGCGACGCTCGAAGGCGCCGTGGAAGGCGAGTGAGAACGACAGCGTGGAGAGGATCTCCAGCACGAGCGCGGCGGCGATCCAGCCCGGATCGGCGCCGGCCAGGTGCGCGGGGATCTCCTCGAAGCCGGGGAGTGCGGTGGCGAGCACGACGACGCCGGTGAGGACGCCCGCGCCGACGGCGAGCTTGCGAGCGATCTGACGGACGCTCGGCAGCGCGAGCGCGTCGGCGGAGGCGGTCGCTGTGGAAGCGGTCGCGCTGGAGGCGGCCACGCCGCCCGCTGCCGCGGTCGCGCTCATCAGCTCATCTCCTCGCGGAGGTAGAGAGCGGGGGTCTCGGCGTAGGTCAGGTGGGCGTGGGGCCGCCGGGCCTTCGTGTGCGGCGCAGCCACGGAGACGGGCGCGCGGCGGCGACGGGCGACGGGCTCGAAGTCGTCCCACGCACCGGTCGCGATACGCGGCCGGCCGGCCTGACGCTGGTGGTCGATGTGGACGATCGAGTTCATGATGCGAACCTAAGTGCCGCCGCTTGCGAGAACGTTGCGGGGAACTCCACACCTGCGGTACGGCTATCCACACCCTTCGCCGGGGGCGGCGTGAGCAGATCAGTTCGGGGGCTGGGCCGGCGCAACGTCATCTCGCTCTATGAGACGGAACAGCCCGCGGAAATTCATCGCCCGCAAGGACGATCTGTGAGTCAACTCACGCTGAGCTCTGTGGGTCAGGTCACGCTGAGGCGCCGACGTGCTTCGCGGCGAGCGTCCGCGACTCGTCCCAGCAGCACAGCGCCGCGCGTCCCGGGCAGGTCGCGCACAGCTCGCGGTGCGGGTCGTCGGTCGGCTCGAAGCGGCCGGCGATGATGCCGCCGGCCAGCTCGACGAGCCGCGCCTCGAGCGCCGGGCGCGTCGTCGCGGGTGAACGTCACGGTGACCGGGTCGTCGGGCAGCTCGAGGAACGCGTGCACGACGTCGACGCGCTCCGCGCCCGCCTGCAGCGCGGCGAGCGCGTAGACGACCCGCTGCGTGCCGTAGTGCTCGTCGCAGAACGCGACCGGGTCGGCGCCGCTCGAGCCGGTCGGACTTGTAGTCGAGCGACGAGGACGGTGCCGTCGTCCTCCTCGCGCGTGCACGTCGAGCACGCCGTTGACCAGGATGCTCTCCCCCGCCCCCTCCGGGGCGAGCGGGAACGCGAACGGCAGCTCCTTGCGCACGCGCCGCGCCGCGCGCACGCGCTCGCAGAGCGACGACCCGAGGAACGACTCGACCATGCCGCGCAGGTCGGCGACGTCCTCGGGGCGCGGCTGCGCGCGCCGCTGCGACGCGATCCGGTCGGCGATCTCGCGCGTCGCCGGGCGCCTCGGGCCGGGCGAAGTCGACGTGCTCGAGCAGCAGGTGCACGAGCGAGCCGCGCAGGCGGGGGTCGAGCTCGCCGGCCGCCGGGCGCGATCGTCGCGGTCGCCGCCGCCAGCGGCAGCCCCAGCTGACCGTCGCCCTCGCCCGCGGAGGCGGCGGCCGCCGCGCCGTCGCCGTTGCCCGCCCACACGTTGCGCGCCGGAGCGACCCCGACCTCGTCGTCGCCCGCCACCGGGCACGAGCTCGCCCACCGGCGCCGCGGTGCCGTCGCGCAGCCGCGCGACGCGCTCGAGGTAGAAGCGGTAGCCGCAGCGCGCGTAGTGCTCGAGCGCGGAGTACGACAGCCGCGCCAGCGGCAGCGACACCGGCGCCTGGACCGCGGGGAACTCGGGCGCCCCGTCGCGCTCCGGCGCATCGCGCTGCCGCGCCCGCCGCCGCGTCGGCCGGCGCCCGGTCCGCCGCGCGGCAGCACGTCGTCGACGGTGTCCGGCGAGCAGACCGTGACCCGCACGCGCTGGTCGCCGGCACCGCCCGACGCCAGGTCCGGGGCCACCGCCCGCCAGATCCAGTCCACCGGCTTGCCGAGCGGCTTCGCCGCCGGCCACTTCTCGACGTCGGTCGCGCCGCTCAGCACAGCCGCCGCTCCGCGCGCGTCATCGCCACGTAGAAGACCCGCCGCTCCTCGGCCTCGGCGCGCTCCTCCTCCTCCTGCTTGAGCGCGTCGAGGTCGAGCGCCGCCGACCCGCGCCCGGCGAGCGACGCCAGCTCGAGCCCGACCCGGCCGTCGTTCGACACGCGCAGCGGCGTGTCGTCGGCCTTGCCCTCGCGGCCCAGGTCGGCCACGCACACGACCGGGAACTCGAGGCCCTTGGCCGCGTGGATCGTCATCAGCCGCACGGCGTCGAGCGACTCGCTCTCGAGCGGCGCCTCGCCCTCGCGCGCGGCGATCAGCTCCTGCTCGTCGACGTAGTCGATGAAGCGGCGCAGGTCGCGGCCGCTGTCGCGACTCGAACTCGCGCGCGAGGCGCATGAGCTTGCGCACGTTGGCCATGCGGCGGTCGCCCGAGGGCAGCGCCAGCACCGCGCGGTCGTAGCCCGAGGAGGTGACCGCGCGGTCGATCACGGTCTCGAGCGACAGGCGCGGCGCGGCCTCGCGCTCGGCGGCGAAGCGCGGCACGAACTCCGCCAGCGCCGAGCGGTCCGCGGCGGGCAGGGCGTCCGCGAGCCCGGTGGGGTCCGAGCGGTCGCCCCCGCCGCAGAACGTCGTCGCGCAGGGCCCACCACGGGTCGCGCTGCGCGTCGCCGCGAGTGCAGCCGGATCAGCGTCAGCGCGTCGAGCGACGCCCCCACCAGCGGCGACGCCAGCAGGCTGTACAGCGCGACGCCGTCGAGCGGGTTGGCGAGCGCCGCCAGGTACGCGCGCAGGTCGCCGATCTGCTGCTGGGAGAAGTAGCCGCGCGCGCCCGCCGCGTAGGTCGGGATGCCGCGCTCCGATCAGCGCGCGCTCGTACAGCGGCATGTCGGTCGCCGCGCGCATGAGCACCGCGACGTCGCCCCAGGTGAACCGCCTCGCCCCCGCGCACGAGCCGGTCGATCCGCGCAGCGAGCAGCCGCGCCTCCGCCGCCGCGCCAGGCCGGGACCGCGTGCATCGTCGGGCCGAACGGGTCCTCGCCGAGGCCCTCCCAGCGGCTCACGGCCCGGTCGACCACCATCAGCTCGACCGCCGGCTGGGAGCGGCCCGCGCCGTCGGCGGCCAGCCCCGGCGCGAGCGCGTCGTAGTCCTCCCACACCCGCGCGAACGCGTCGTTGACCACGCCGAGCACCGCGGGGTCGCTGCGGAAGTTGCTCCGCAGCCGCGCGGCGCGGCCCTCCGCCTCGGCGGCGCGCCCGGCGCTCGCGGAAGCCCTCCACGTCCGCGTGGCGGAAGCCGTAGATCGACTGCCGGTCGTCACCCACCGCGAACAGCCGGCCGGCCGCGATCAGGTCGATCAGCTCGTCCTGGAGGCGGTTCGTGTCCTGGTACTCGTCGACCATCACGTGCACGAACCGCTCGCTCCACAGGCGCGCGGATGTCGGGCCGGTCGCGCAGCAGGTCGCGGGCCAGCAGCTCGAGGTCCTCGAAGTCGAGCGCCGACTCGTCGCGCTTGAGCGCCTCGTAGCGCTCGGCGTAGAGGCCGAGCAGCGTGCGCACGTGGCGGTACTGCTGCGCCGCCCGCCGCGCCGAGCAGAGCCGCAGCCAGGCCTCGTGCGCCTCCATGAACGCGGCCACGCCGGGCCCCTGGAGCGCCTTCGTGCGGCCGATCTTCAGGACGGAGTCCTCGTAGTCGGCGGGATCGCCGAGCTTCACCGGGATCGAGCGCGTCGAGCACGTCCGCGCAGCCGGCGAGCTGCTTGCGGACCTTCTCGACCGTCGCGCCGTCGGCCTCGGCCAGCTCGGACTGCGGCCTGCGCGATCGCGCGCTCCGAGCGCCTCGCGCTCACCGGCCGGCTCGGGCGGCTCCGGCGGCTCCGGCAGCACCGGGTGGCGCTGCCCGCCCGCGCGCAGCCGCGCGTGCACCGTCGACACCATCGTGCGCAGCTTGTCCGGCGTGTAGGAGGCGACCAGGTCGACGCGATCGGCGGCCGACGCCTCGCCCAGGAACGCCTCGAGCGCCCCGTCGAACGCGGCGTACTGGAGCCGCGCCGCGTCGCTCTCGGCCAGCACCCCGTACTCGGGGTCGAGGCCGGCGGCCAGCGCGTGCGCCCGCAGCAGCCGCGCGCAGAACCCGTGGATCGTGGAGATGAACGCGGCCTCCGCGGCGCGCGCGTGCTCGCGCTCGCCGCGCGTCGATGAACGCCTTGCGCAGCCGTCCCTTCAGCTCCGCGGCCGCCTTCTCGGTGAACGTGATGGCCAGGATCCGCTCGACCGCGACGCCGTCCTCGCACACCGCGCGCACGAACCGCTCGACCAGCACGCGCGTCTTGCCGCTGCCCGCCCCGGCGCTCAGGAACAGCGCGCCCTCGCGCCGCTCGACGGCCTCGCGCTGCTCCTCGGTGAGGTCGAAGCCCGTCATCACTCGCTCCGGCAGATCGAGGGATACGTGCAGCCGCCCCGGAACGAGCAGGTGTCGGGGCAGGGGCGGATCGCTCCGCTGTTCATCTCGCCCGCCAGCGCCACGACCTGCTTGCGCGCCGCCGCCAGCAGCTCGTCGATCTCCTCGCGGTCCTTCAGGTCGTTGTCGAAGGTCGCGGGGTCGATCGCGTCCTCCCACCCCCGCTCGGCGACCCCGCGCGGGACCGCCTCCCGCGCCTTGCGCGCGGCGAGCTGGACGTAGAAGCCGCCCACCGGCTCGAGCCCCAGCAGCTCGCGCACGGCGATCATGTAGAGCGCGACCTGGAGCCGGCGGTCCTCCTCCCAGCGCGCGACCGGCCACGACCTGCGCCCGGTCTTGTAGTCGCGCACGACCGCGCGCCCGTCGAGGCGTGTCGACCCGGTCGATCTTGCCCTGGATCGCCACGCCGTCGACGTCGAGGGCGGGCAGGCGGTCGAGCTCGCCGCCGCCGCCGAACTGCAGCTCGAGCCGGGTCGGCTCGAACCGGCCGCCGGCCTCGGCCTCCCGGCGCAGGTGCCGGAGCAGGTCGAACTCGAGCTTGCGCACCGCCGCGCGCACGCGCGTCTGGTGCGGGGAGAGCTGGAACTCGCCCTCGGTCTCGCGCAGCGCGTCGCGCAGGATGTCCTCGGCCTGCTCCAGGTTCGCCGGCGTGACGCGCCGCTCGCCGGTCTGCTCGTGCAGCCGCGAGTAGGTCAGCTCGAGCACGGCGTGCGCGTAGTTGCCGCGCACCATGTACTCGGGGTCCGGCTCGAGCTGGTCGGGCTTGAGGACCCGCTCGACGAGCCACTTGACCGGGCAGTCCGAGTACGCCTCGAGCGCGCTGGTGGACAGCTCGCGATCGGCCAGCGCCTCGAGCACCGCGGGATCGGCCAGGCCGCCGGGCGGGCGCTGCTCGGCGCGCGGGCCCGCGACCGCCGCGGCGCGCAGCCACTCCTCGGCCGTCGGGGCGTCGGCGAGCGCCCAGGCCACGTCGCCGAGCGCCCGGAGGCGGCGCGGCGGGTCGGCGAACAGGTCGGCGACGTCCTGGAGGAAGAACGACCCGACCTGCGGGCTGCCCTCCTCGTCGGACACGCGACTCGAGAGCATCAGCACCCGCTCGGCGCGGGACGCGCAGACGTAGAACAGGTAGCGCTCGCGGTCGAGCTGGTCGTCGCGCACGGGCAGGCGCATCCCGGTCGCGATCGCCAGGTCGCGCCGGTCGTCGTCGGACAGGAACGGCTCGGGCGTGGCGCCGCGGGGCAGCTCGCCCTCCTGCATCCCGGCGACGATCACGGCCTGGAAGCGGCGGGCGCGCACCTGCTCGGGCGAGGCGACCTGCACGCGCTCGGGGCGCGGGTCGTCGCCCATGCGCACGGGCAGGTCGGCGAGCGCGTCGTGGATCGCGCGCGTGTCGAGCGACGGCGCGACGCCCTTCTCGGCCAGCGCTGCGGAGCTGCTCGATCGCGGCGTGAGCCTCGTTCCACACGCGCGGGTCGTCGCGCTCCGCGCCGGCGAAGACGTGCGCGCTGCCGGCGGTAGGGCCGGGCGAACAGCGCCGCGAGCCGCTTGTCGAGCTCGGCCAGCAGCGGCTCCGCCCCGCGCTCCGCGGCGTGCGCCAGGCGGTCGATCTCGTCGAGCGTCCAGCGCGTCTCCTCCCAGAGCTCGCGCGCCTTGCCCGCCGTCCGCTCGCCGCGCCGGCGCAGCTCGGCCTCCAGGCGGTCGGCCAGCTCGGGCTGGTCCAGGAAGCCGGGCGCGCGGAGCCAGGCGAGCAGGTCGTCCGCGGTGCCGGCGCCGGTCGCGCAGCGCAGGAGCGCGAGCAGCGACGCGGCCGAGCGCCGTGTGCGCGAGCGGGACCCGCCGGTCGATCGAGAACGGGATGCCGTAGGCGTCGAAGACCTGCTCGACGACCGATCCGTACGCGGCCGGGTCGCGGAACACGACGGCGACCTGGCCCGGCTCCGTGCCTCCGCGCAGCAGGTCGAGCACCTCGGCGGCGACCAGCTCGACCTCGGCGCGCTCGCCGCCGGCCGCGAGCAGCCGGACCGCGTCGCCCGGGTCGGCCTTCGCCGCGCCGGCCTCGAACAGGTTGCGCTCCAGGTGATGGAGGGCGGGCGCGCGACTCGGGCGCGTAGAACTCGTCGGTCGCGCTCGACCTCGACGACGTTGCCGGCCGCCAGCTCGGTCGAGCCGCTGGAAGATCGTGGACAGCGACTTGAACGCGGCGCGGCCCGCGCTCGTAGGGCAGCGAGACCGTGACCTCGGCGTCGGCCCGGCGGGCGAGCGACTCGATCGCGTCGAGCTCCAGCTCGGTGAAGTCGTCGAACCCGTAGACGAAGACGGGGGTCCCGCCCCAGCGGTCGGGGTGCTCGCGCAGCGCGTCGGCGGCGCGCCAGGCGGCGAGCTCCTCGCTGGCCAGGCCGGCGGCGTCCATGCCGGCGCGGTAGCCGCGGTAGATCGCGGCCAGCTCGCCGGCGAACGCGGCACGCGGCCCGTCCCCCGCCCAGTCGGCGAGCGCGCGGGCGAAGCGCTGCGGGGTGATCAGCGCGCGCTCGAGCTCGGCGACGAGCCGCGTGGCCGCGCGCGTGAAGCCGGGTCGCTCGGCGGACTCGGCGAGCGCCGTCGAGGCGGCGCGGCGCGCACCGCCTCGCCGACGATCAGCTCACGCTGGAGGTCCGACGCGCGGCGGCCGCGGTTCGGGTCGTCCGCGCAGCGCTCGGCGATCTCGTCGAACAGCCAGGCGAAGCGGACGACGCGCGCGCCCAGCACGGCCCCGCGCTCGGCCGCCTCGCGCTGCGCGTGCTCGACGTCGCGGAAGGCGGGGACGACCAGGAACGGCTCGTCGGCCAGGCGATCGCGGAACGCGCCCGAGCACGTGGGCGGCCTTGGCGGCGTTCGCCGGTCCGGTGACGAGCCTGAGCGACATGGACAGGCCAGCGTACGACGAGGCGAGGACGGCACGGGCGCACGGCGCCGGCCCGGCGTTCTGGGACCTCCCAACCGCCTATATGGCGGGGAAGAGGTCCCAGGTCGCGAGTGCGGTGTGTTGGAGGCCGGGCTAGCGGCTGCGCCGGCGGCGTCCGCCGCCGGCACTGGCGACGACCGACCCGCTGGGGCGCCCGCCGCCGTTGCTGCTGCCGTTGCGCGAGCGGTTCTTGCGCCGCCCGCCACCGTTCCGCGAGCCGTCCTGGGCATCGAACTGGCGCTTCGGGCGCCCGCCGTTGCGCGAGCCGCCGCCGTTGCGCGAGCCGCCGCCGTTCCGCGAGCCGTTGGGCCGCGAGCCGCCGCCACCGCCGCCGCGCGGCACGACGAACCCGCTCTCGGCGAACTCGCGGTGCAGCTCCAGCTTGGCCGCCATCTTCTGCAGGTCGACCGCGTCCTCCGCGCCGAAGAAGGTGATGCCGACGCCGGTCCGCCCGGCGCGCGCGGTGCGCCCGATGCGGTGGGTGTAGGCGTCCCCGTCCTCGGGCGGATCGAAGTTGATGACGTGCGAGATGTCGCGCACGTCGATGCCGCGCGCCGCGACGTCGGTGGCGACCAGCGTGTCGACCCGGCCGGACTGGAAGCGGGCGAGCGCCTTCTCGCGCTGGCTCTGCGACTTGTCGCCGTGCATGGCGACCGCCTCGACGCCCTCGCGGCCGAGCCGCTTGACCAGCCGGTCGGCGCCGCGCTTCGTGCGCACGAACACGAGCGCCAGGTCGCGGTCGTCGTGCCGCAGCGCGCGCGACGAGCGCGACGAGCTTCTCGTCGCGCTCGACCGCCATGAAGCGGTGCTCGATCGCCTCGAGGCGGGTCTGGGTCGGCCGCGTGCGAGTGCGACACCGCGTCGTTACGCGTGTAGTCGCGCGCCACGCGCCCGGCCTCGCCGTCGAGCGTGGCCGAGAAGAACAGCGTCTGGCGGTTGCTCGGGCACTGCCCGACGATCCGGTCGACCGCGGGCTTGAAGCCCATGTCGAGCATGCGGTCGGCCTCGTCGAGCACGAGCACCTCGACGTTGCTCAGCGCGAACGCGCTTGCGGTCGAGGAGGTCCTCGAGCCGGCCCGGCGTGGCGACGACGATCTGCGCCCGCGCGGCGTCGCGCGACTGCTTGACTGGAGCCCGACGCCGCCGTAGACGGCGGCGATCTTCAGCGCACGCGCGTGGGCGATCGGGCGGAGCTCCTCGACGATCTGCGAGACCAGCTCGCGCGTCGGGGCGAGCACCAGCGCGGCCGGGCGCGGCGAGTCGGCCTCGATCCGGTCGACGATCGGCACGCCGAAGGCGAGCGTCTTGCCGGATCCGGTCGGGGACTGGGCGAGCACGTCACGGCCGGCGAGCACGTCGGCGACGACGAGGTTCTGGATCGCGAACGGCTCTGTGATGCCGCGATCGGACAGAGCGCGCGTGACCGCGCTCGAGACGCCGAGATCGGCGAAGGACTGCGAAGACATGAACAAAAACTCCTGTAACTGCGGCGCTATCGCATAGCGGGCCGCGAACGATTCGGGAGGCTACGGCTGACCCGAACCGCACTCTGGCGGGACCCAAGCAAGCTGCCTCGCGGCCGGCATCGGTGCCGGACCGCTCTGCGAGCCTAGCAGGGCTTTCCTATCGCGCCAGGATCACGGCGGCGCCTGCACGCCGCCGTTCGAGGACGGAGGCGTGGGTGCCGCGGCGCCGCCGCTGCCCTGGTCCGAGCCGCCGCCACCGCCGCCACTGGTCCCGCCGCCACCGGTGCCGCCAGTGCCACCGGTCCCGCCGGTGCCTCCGGACGTGCCCCCGGTGCCACCCGCACTCCCGGTGCCGCCGGTGCCCGCGCTGCCGCCCGAGCCGGTCGACCCCGCGGATCCGCCCGAGCCGCCCGAGCCGCCCGAGCCGGACGACGAGGAGTCCTCGTCATCGTCGGTCGACTTGGAGTCGGTCTCGTCGCTGGCGGACGTGTCGGGGATCGGAGGCGGCTGCGTCTCGGCGGGGGCGCTCGAGTTCGTGCCCTTGTCGTCCCCGCCCGAGAAAACGGCAGCGACGATGATCACGAAGAGCAGGACGCAGCCGATCGCGACGAGCCGTCGGCGCCAATAGACGCTCTCCGGCAGGCGTTGGGGTGTCGGCGTTCGGGCCGGCACGAAGGCGACCGTAGCAGGGAGAAAGGCAGACCCGCGGCGCGCGCGGCCGGCGCTAGGGGAGCAGCCCGGCGCGGGCCGCGGCGCGCAGGGCCTCGGCGTAGCGCTTGGCCGGCAGCATCACCGGCGCGTCCTGGAGCTCCCAGCCGAAGTTGGGGCGCATGATCCAGCGGGCGATGCGCAGCTGGCCGTCGCCGACGGGCTCGACGCGCAGCTCGTCGCGCAGGTCACCGGACCGCCCGGGTGAGGCGCCGAACTCGGGCGGCTCCCCGCCACCGTCGACGGGGTCGGAGTCGATCGCCGCCTCCAGCGAGCCGAGGTCGCGCTCGGACAGGAGCGCACGCTCGCGGGCCATGCCGATCAGGCCGGGCAGGTCGGCGGCGTCGAGCACCGGCGCGCCGCGCTGGAGCTGACCCAGCGACCAGGTCGCCAGGCGAACTCCGCCCGGCACCCGCTCCAGGCGAACCTCGTAGCGAGCCCCGCCGTCCTCGTCCTCGTACGGGCCCGCGGTCACGTACGGCCCGGTCACGACGCGGGCGCCCTTGGACGGCGCGGCACCTCGCGCGGACCCCGCGCGGCGCGTGCCTGCGGCCGAGCGAGCTCGACCGGGGACGCTGGGCCTGCCGCTCAGGGTCGAGGACCGTGCCCTTCGAGCAGATCGGGCAGTCGGCCGTGAAGCGGTTGTGGCGGCAGAAGAGCGAGGTCAAGAGTCTGGGCGTCCAGAGTAGCGCTGCTTTCATCACTCCTCGCATGTCGACCGCCGTCGTATCCGACCTCCATCTGGGAAAGGCAGCGGGGCACGACCTGCTGCGGCGCGGTGAGATCCGGGAGCGCCTGCTCGACCGCGCTGGCCGACGCCGACCGGCTGGTGCTGCTGGGCGACGTCGTCGAGCTGCGCGAGGGGCCGATCGCGTCGGCCATGCGCAGCCGCCCAGCCGTTCTTCGAGGAGCTCGGCCTCCGCGTTCGCCGGCAAGCCGGTCACGCTGCTCTGCGGCAACCACGACTACCAGCTGGCCGCGCCGCTGCTGGAGCGGACCGCGCTCGACGGCGGCCCGGAGTCGCTGACGGTCGAGAACACCGACAGGCCGCTCCCGGACACGGACACGCCGACCGGCCGGATCGCGACCTGGCTCGAGCCCACCGACTTCACGCTCGCCTACCCCGGCCTGTGGATCCGCCCGGACGTCTACGCCACCCACGGCCACTACATGGACTGGCACGGGACCGTGCCGACGATCGAGGTGATGGCGATCGGGCTGGCGCAGCGCGTGGTCGCCCGCAAGTCGCGCGTCCAGGCGCAGATGACCCCCGCCGACTACGAGGCCGCGCTGGCCCCGGTCTACGAGCTGGCCTACACGCTGGCCCAGTCCTCGCGCAACGGGCGCCAGCTGGCGGGCGGCGGGCGCTCGGTGGACATGTGGGAGCGGCTGAACAGCCCGGGCGCTGAGCGGCGAAGCTGGCCCGGGGCGCCGCGATCCCCGCCGCGGTCGCCGCCCTCAACAGGCTCGGCATCGGCCCGTTCAAGGCCCGAGCTGTCCGCGGTCGAGCTGCGCCGGGCCGGCCTGCGCTCGATCGGCGCGGTCGTCGGCGCGCTCGGGATCGACGCGGAGCACGTGATCTTCGGCCACACCCACCGCTCCGGGCCCTGGCCGAGGGACGACGCGAGCGGCTGGCGACTCGAGAACGGTGGCCGGCTGTGGAACTCCGGATCGTGGGTTCACGAGCCGGCCTTCCTGGGCGCCGAGCCCGAGCAGAGCCCCTACTTCCCGGGCGTCGTCACCTGGGTGGACGACGACGGCCCGCCGCGGCTCGAGCGGCTCCTCGACGTCGCCGACCTGCCTATCCGCTGAACGGCAGCTGCACGGTCCGCGGCTTGGCGCCGGGCTTGTCGAGCAGCGTGACCGGCACCGGCTGGCCCGGCTCGAGCGTCGCCGACCTTCGAGCAGTAGTCGGTCAGCGTGCCGTCGAGCTTCTGGCCGTTGACCGCGAGCAGCAGCGCGCCCTGCGGCCCGATGTCGGCCTTCTCCGCGGGCGACCCGGGCACCGCGGGGCTGACGACGATGCCCTCGGTCGGCAGCTTCTCCTTCTTCGCCTGCTTGTCGGTGGCGAACAGGAAGCCGAAGCCCGCCCAGCCCTGGGACCTGCCCTCCCGCAGGTCGCCGACCACCTGCTTGACGCGGTCGACGCCGATCGCGTAGCCCTGGCCGCCGACGGGCGCGCCCTGCGCAGAGGTCAGGATCGCCGTGTTGACGCCGACGAGGCGCTTCTCCCCGTCGACCAGCGGGCCGCCGGAGTTGCCCGGGTTGAGGGCGGCGTCGGTCTGGACGACGTTCGCGTACTGGGGCGAGTCGGGCGAGGGGAACCGGAACGCGCTCTCGACGACGGAGACCACGCCGGCGGTCGAGGTCAGCCTGTCCTCGTTCGACGCGTTGGCCGGGTAGCCGATCGCGACGACCTCCTCCCCCTGCTCGAGCCCCGACTGCGACCCGAGCTGCAGCGTCCTCAGCCCGTCGGTCGATCCGACGCGGAGCACGGCCAGGTCCTCGCACGGCGCGGCGCCCACGATCTTGGCGTCGCCCGAGCTCTCCTGCCCGGTGACCGTGACCCCGGTGGCGCCGTTCACCACGTGGAAGTTGGTGACGACCAGCCCCTTGCCGGCGTCGAGGACCCAGCCGCTGCCCGCGCCATCCCCCGCCGGGCCGGAGACCCGCACGAGCACGGTCGAGGGGGTGACGTCCCGGACGATGTCCGCGGTGCTGGCCTCGTCGTCGCCGCCGCTCGCGGCCAGGACGGCGATCACCGCGATCACCGCCAGCGCGGCCGCGCCCGCCGCCAGCAGCGTCGCCAGCCGCACGCGCTCGGTCAGCCGGCGGCGCCGGCCCTCGGGGACGACCTCCACATGGGAGCCCTCCTCCGATGTCAGCAGCGCGACCGCCTCGTCGTCCGCGACGCCCGCCGGGGGCTCGGGCGGGACCGCGACCTCGACCGCCGGGTCGGCCACCTCGTCGCTCGACTCGGGGTTCTCCAGCGTCGCGGTCAGGACGGTTCCGCCCAGCCTGACCTCGTCGCCGTCTCGCAGCGCCGTGGCCCCGTTGATCCGCTCGCCGTTCACCCAGGTGCCGGTCCGGGTGCGCACGTCCTGGACCTCGACCTCGCCGTCCGCGCCCATCTCGAACAGGGCGTGGATCGGGTCGATCTCGTCGTCGTGGATTATCAGCCGGTTCTCGCGGCCGGAGCCGACGAGCACGCGCTCGCCCACGACGTGAACGGACAGCCCCTTGCCGTCACCCTCCGTAATGGTCAGCCACATTCGAGCGCTCTCCCCCCGTGATCAGGGCGGGGAATGTACCCCGCGGGAGCGCCCCGTACGCCCGGTTCAGCTCTGGGTGACCGCTTCGCGGCGCGGCCGCGCCATCGGACGCGGGAGAAGCGCCGTCGGTGGCGGCGCCGTTCGGGCCTTCCCCGTCCGCCTCGCCCTTCGGCGGCTCCTTGGCCCAGTCCTCGTCGAACTCGACGCGCCACTTCTCGTCCTCCGACTGCTCCAGGAGCAGCTTGGCCCGGAACGTCCGGCCCGAGCGGCCGCGGAACCCGGTCACCGCCTTGGCGGTGCGCCCGACGGGCGGGTCGTCGCCGCGCTCGCGCGACTCGCGCAGCGACGCCATGAGCTCCTTGACCGTCTGGACCGGCAGGTTCTTGCCGGCCTTCTTCTTCCAGATCACGAAACCGCAGCCCGGGTCGTCCTTCGACCAGCACGAGTAGCCCTTGCGGTTCTCGATCACGTCGCGGCCGCAGACCGGGCACGGGCCCAGGTTCTGGCGCTCGATCTTGACGTCCTTCAGCTTGTCGAGCTCGAGCACGGTCTGCCGGGTGAACTCGGCGATGTCCGACATGAACTTCGGGCGCGAGTCGCCACCGTGCTCGATCTTCGTCAGCCGTGACTCCCAGTCGCCGGTCAGGGCGGGCGACGTCAGCGGGTGCTCGCCCAGCAGGCGGATGACCTGCACGCCCTTCTCGGTGGCGTGCAGCGCGCGGCCCTCGCGCTCGATGTAGCCGACGTCGATCAGCCGCTCGATGATCGCGGCGCGCGTGGCCGGCGTGCCGATCCCCGAGTCCTTCATGGCCTCGCGCATCTCGACGTCGTCGATGTCCTTGCCGGCGGTCTCCATCGCGCCGAGCAGCGACGCCTCCGTGAAGCGCCGGGGCGGCTGCGTCTCCTTGCGGAGCGACTCGACGTCCTTGACGTCGGCGTTCTCGCCCTGCTCCAGGCGCGGCAGCATCTGGTCGCCGCCGGTGTCGTCGTCGCCGCCGTTGGGCGGGTCGGCCTCCTCGCCGTAGACGGCCTTGAAGCCCGGCTCGAGCATCCGCCGGCCGCTCGTGCGGAAGACGTGATCGACGACCGTGGTCTCGACGCGGGTGCGCTCGTAGACCGCCTCGGGATGGAAGATCGCCAGGAAGCGCTTGGCCACCAGGTCGTAGACGCGCTTCTCGTCGGAGCCCATGCGGTCGAGGTCGTGCTCGGCGCGCGTGGGGATCAGCGCGTGGTGGTCGTCGACCTTGTCGTCGTTGACGACGCGGCCGAGCGGCAGCTTGTCGAGCCCGGTCACGTACTTCGCGGCCCGCGTGTACTCGGAGTTGCGGCCGACCAGCTCGGCGGTCGGCTTGATCTCGGGGATCTGGTCGCCGGGCAGGAAGCGCGAGTTGGTACGCGGGTAGGTGATCGCCTTGTACTCCTCGTACAGGCGCTGGGCGGCGGCCAGGGTGCGGCGGGCGCTGAAGCCGTAGAGGGTGTTGGCGTGCCGCTGGAGCGAGGTCAGGTCGTAGAGGAGCTGCGGCTTCTCGCGCTCCTCCTTCTTCTCCAGCTTGGTGATCGTGCCGGTGCCGCCGGCGACGGCCTCGACGATCTTCCTCGCCTCGTCCTCCGGCAGGCGCTTGCCGCCCATGTAGCGGCCGCGATAGACCCGCCGCTCCGACGCCTCGAAGCCGGCCTCGACGAGCCAGTACGGCTCGGGCTTGAACGCGCGGATCTCCTCCTCGCGGCGGGCGACGAGCGCCAGCGTCGGGGTCTGCACGCGTCCCAGCGACACCGCGCCGTCGAACGCGCTGCGCAGCCGGATCGACGCCGCGCGCGTGGCGTTCATGCCGACGACCCAGTCGGCCTCGGACCGTGACCGGGCGGCGGCCTCGAGCGACTTGAGCTCCTCGCCGTCGCGCAGCCGCTCGAAGGCGTCCTTGATCGCCTTCTTGGTCATCGACGACAGCCACAGCCGCCGGACCGGCTTCTGTACGCCGGCGGTCTCGTAGACGTAGGCGAAGATCAGCTCGCCCTCCCGGCCGGCGTCGCAGGCGTTCACGATCGAGTCCACGTCGTCGTCGCGGATCCAGCGGTGGATCGCGTTCAGCTGCTTCTTCGACTTCTCGTCGTTGGGGACGAGCCGGAACTGCTCCGGGAGGATCGGCAGGTCGGCGAAGCGCCACTTCTTCAGCTTCGGGTCGTAGTCGTCAGGCGGGGCCAGGCCGACCAGGTGGCCGACCGCCCACGTGATCACGTACTCGTCGCCCTCGAGGTAGGTCTTGTCCTTCGACGACTTGAACGAGTCGGGCAGCGCGGCCGACAGGTCGCGGCCGACGGAGGGCTTCTCGGCGATTACGAGGGTCTTGGGCATCGAGTCCCGAGACTACGCGCAGTCGTGGCGGCTCGTCTACCTCGCGCCTGCCGGGCGCGAGTAGGGGTCGTCGCCGCCGCGGCTCGAGCGTGACACCGCGCGGCCCGAGGGCAGGGTCACGATCGTGACGCCCTCGTTGTTGGTCTCGTCGGTCTCCCAGATGCCGTTCTTCGGGTCCGCGATGTGCTTGAACGCGAACGTGCCCTTCAGCCCGGTCACGTCGATCCACTGCTGGTGATACGTCGACGGATAGATATCCGACCAGCCCACCGAGGTGCCGAGCGTCACGTGCTTCATCTGGCCGCTCTGGTTGCAGCTTCGGGTAGCGGAACGTGCGCGGCGACGCCTTCATCGCCCGGGTGCGCTCCAGGTCGCGGAGGCAGTAGATGACCTTCGGCCCGGTGCGGACGAGCTTCACCGGCCGCAGCAGCCCGTCGACCGTCCAGAGCTCGAAGCGCGCGGCGTTCTCGAACTTCCAGTAGCGGTCCTGGTCCGGGATGAACTTGAAGTAGAGGCGGGCGCCGGTGCGCACGGACAGCTTGCCGCCGCCCGCGCGGGCGATCCGCTGCACGGCCGAGGCGGTGTAGCGCCCCTTGCGCGTGCCGTACAGCTCGGCCGGCCCCGGCGCCGCGCGAGTTGATCGAGTTGGCCGCGCGCAGCAGCGTCCGCCCGGGCTTGGTCTTGCGGTCGATGCTCAGGTCGTACGGGGGCGCCATGCGCAGGTCCGGGCAGAGCAGGTCGAGCAGCGGCCGCTCGCACGGGTTGACGGACACCCCGCCGGAGTCGTCGGGCTCCGTGCCGCCGCTCTGGGCCAGGGCGGCGGACGGCAATGCGAGCAGCGCTACGAGCGCCGCGAGTGCGAGTCGGGGGGACACTGGCCGCATTTTTAGCAGCGGGCTACCGCGCGCATGGCCCGTTCTGCACCGGGCCGCCCACCTGGCGCAGGGCGCTGGCCACCACCGAGTCCGGGACCGCGAGGCCGCTGCGGCCGCCGCCGCGAGAGCGTCGAGGCGAAGATCGTGCCGACCACCTCGCCCTGCGCGTCCACCAGCGGGCCGCCCGAGTTGCCCGAGCGGACACGGCCGCGGAGCGAGGTCACGCGCCGCCGGATCGGGCCGTTGCCGTACGCGTCGTCGGAGAGGACCTCGCGGGTCTGGCCCAGGCGCGCGGGCTCGACGTCGTAGGGGCCGTTCTGCGGGAAGCCGAGCACCGCGGCCGACGTGCCGGGCTGGGGCGTCCACGTCCATGCGCAGCGCCCGGACGCTGCCGGCGATCGCGGGCGCGCGCAGGAGCGCCAGGTCGTTGCGCTCGTCGAACCAGACGATCTCGGCGTCGTGGTGGGGGCCCTCGCCCTGCACCTGGACGGTGGTGTCGTCCTGCCCGGCGACGACATGGGCGTTGGTGACGACGATCCCGTCGGATGAGGCGACCCATCCGGACCCCTCGACCCCCAGGCCGCACGCGGTGCCGAGCACCTTGACGACGCTGGGCCCCGCCGCCTTCACCTGCGGGTCGCGCGCGATCCGCGACGTCGGCGGCGCGACGCGCGCCTCCGGCCCGGCGACGCTCGGGATCGGGTCGAACCGCGCGAGCGCGTTCAGACCGGTCCCGAGGGCGGGAACGTCTCGTTGAGCTGGGAGAGGATCGCCGAGCGCTGGATGTCGCGCCGGACGTTCTCGAGCCCCGGCGTCTGAAGCGCCACCGCGCCCGCGATCCAGGCCACGCCCAGCGCGACGAACCCGAGCAGGAGGGCGCCGCCGATCCCGTCGACGATCCGCAGGGGCTCGCCGACGATGCCCCACAGGGTCCTGCGCACCCGGAACCCCAGGACCTCGAACAGCGACGCGAGGATGCCGCCGATGACGAGCGCCCCCATCAGCGCGGTCAGCGGGGCGTAGGGCGACTTCGAGCCCTCCTCGAGCAGCAGCGGGCCGAGCCTGGATCCCAGGAACGCGCCCGCCCCGAACCCGGCCAGCGAGAGCGCTCCCACGATCAGGCCCTGGGCGTAGCCCCACACCGCCATCGCGAGCGTAAAAACGACGATGATCCAGTCGATCCCGGTCACGGAGCGAGTGACAGTAGAGCGGCGAGGCCGTAAGCCGGCGGTAAGCGCCGTCCGAATTGGCGCCTCCATGACGGTCTGGACCGCCCGATCTCGGGGTAGCCTGGCGCTTGCCTGACCGTCGCACGCCCGCCGCTTGCCCAGCTCGCTCCGCTTCCAGTCCCCCAGGGACACTCTCGCGCGCCTGTCCCCGTCGCGCCGTCGCCGCCTGCTCCAGCGCGGGGTGCCGGTGCTGGTCGCGCTCGGGGCGTTCGCCCTGGGGATCGGCCTGCTGGTCGGCGGCCTGGGCGACTCCGGCACCGAGCGCACGGCCCGGGAGTTCGTCCGGGCCTGGGAGAACGGCGACTACGAGGCGATGCACCGCCTGATCGAGCCCGGTGACCGCGAGCGGGCGCCGCTGGCCGCCTTCCGCGGCGCCTACGCGCGGGCGGCCGCGACGGCCACCACGCGGTCGATCGACGCGGGCGAGATCCGCGGAGGACGGCGACCGCGCCCGGATCCCGATGACCATGGAGACGCGCGTGTTCGGCACCGTGCGCGGAACGCTGGTGCTCGACGTGAAGGACGAGCGGGTGGACTGGGACAGATCGCTGGTCTTCCCCGGCCTGCGCAAGGGCGATCGGCTGCGACGGGTCACGCAGGCGCCCGCGCGCGCGAAGATCGAGGCCCGCGACGGGCGCGAGATCGTGAGCGGCCCGGCCACCGCGCGAGCGCCGAGCGGCACCACGGGAGCGTCGATCGCCGGGTCGGTCGGCCCGGCGGAGACCGCGGCCGAGCGCGCCGACCTGCGCCGCCGCGGCTTCCCCGACGGCACGCCGATCGGCAAGACCGGCCTGGAACGAGCCACGGAGCCGTACGTCGCGGGCACCCCCGGCGGCCGCCTGCTCGCGGGCGACCGGATGCTCGCCAGCAGCAGGCCGCGCGAGTCGGAGCCCGTGCGGACGACGATCGACCTGGGCGTCCAGGAGGCCGCGCTCACCGCGCTCGGCGACCGGTTCGGCGGCATCGCCGCGCTCGACGCGCAGACCGGGCAGATCCGGGCGCTGGCCGGCATCGCGTTCTCGGCGCCCCAGCCGCCGGGCTCGGTCGTTCAAGATCATCACCGCGGCCGCGGGCCTGGAGACCGGCAAGGTCAAGACGTCGAGCCGCTTCCCGGTCGAGACGAAGGCCGTCATCGACGGCGTCGACCTGGAGAACGCCAACGGCGAGTCGTGCGGAGGGACGTTCGTCGCCTCGTTCGCGCACTCGTGCAACTCGGTGTTCGCGCCGCTCGGGGTGAAGGTCGGCGCGAAGCGGCTGGTGGACACGGCCGAGCGATTCGGGTTCAACCGCCCGCCGGGCGTGCCGGGAGCGGCGATCAGCACGATCCCCGGGCCCGACGAGATCGGCGGCCCGCTGGCGGTCGGGTCATCGGCCATCGGGCAGGGCAAGGTGCTGGCGACGCCGCTGCAGATGGCGTCGCTCGCCCAGACGATCGCCGACGGCGGGAAGCGCACCCCGCCGAGGATCGTGGCCGACGCGCCCCGCCCCGCGCCGATCCGCGTCACGACGCCGCGGGTGGCGCGGCAGGTGGAGCGGATGATGGTCGCGGTGGTGCGCTACGGGACCGGCACGGCGGCCGCGATCGACGGGGTCAAGGTCGCCGGCAAGACCGGCACCGCCGAGCTGCGCAACACCACCGAGAGCGCCCCCAGCGAGACCAACGAGCCCGCCGGGTCGGACACCGACGCCTGGTTCGCGGCCTACGCGCCGATCAAGAGCCCGAAGCTCGCCGTAGGCGTCCTGTTCGTCAAGGCAGGCGCAGGCGGGGAGACAGCGGCGCCGGCAGCGAAGATCGTGCTGCAGGCAGGGCTGAAGTAAGCCCCTGCCGTACTGCGGTCCGCGGTCTGCCCTCCGCTGTTAGATATCCAGCTCGAACTTCTGCGTCTGCCCGCCCACGGAGACGGACAGCTCCAGCGGGCGGTTCTCCGTCGCCGCGACGGGGATCCGGAAGACCAGCAGCGCGCCCGCGGTCGGGGCGGTGGAGGCCGCCGAGCCGGAGGCCGGGATGCAGTCGCCCTTGTTGAGCGGCCGCGCCCGGTAGGCGAAGACGTTGGTGGGCGGGAGCGCGATCGGCTCGAACTTGTTGCCCTGCGCGTCCTCGATCTCGAAGTCGCCGGCGAACTCGCTGCCCTCGACGCTGGAGGGCTCGCGCGCCGGGGTGGGCTCGCCGTCGGTCGTCTCGTTGCAGACCTGGATGAAGACGCCGTACAGGTTGGTCGGGCAGCGCTGCGGCCGCTCCTCCGGAGTGAGCGCCGGCGGGGTGGAGTTCGGCTTCGCCAGACACTCCTCGGACTGCTCCTCGCCGGAGAAGTAGTCGCGGTCCTCGACGCCCTCCGGGTTGAGCTGCCGGGTGATGTAGACGTTGTAGTCGATCCCGCCGACATCGGTGGCGATGCCCTCGCGGACGGGGTCCTTCTCCTCACCCTTCTCACCGCAGCCGGCGGCCACGAACGCCAGCAGCGCGCACGCGAGGAGGAGGGTGGTCAGACGGCGGGGGGTCATAGCGGCCGGGCAGTCTACCCGTAGCGCGGCGCCTTGAGCGGCTCGTAGCCGGCCACGGTCGCCCGGACGAGCTCGCCCTGCGGGCGCTCCTCGAAGATGAGCCGCAGCCGCTCGAGCGCCGTGGCGTACTGGCGCTTGTAGTAGCCGCGCGCCCCGAGCGACTGGGCGGTCGCCTGCAGCCGGCCCCCGGCCTCGGTCCGCATCTCGATGCCGACCCGGGTCAGGCTCGGCCCTTCCTGGCTGAAGTCCCACACAAGCTGTACGCGCCCGCGGTTCAGCCTGCCCTGCACGCCCTCCTCCACGATCCGGCGGGGGCGGTCGAGCCGGACGATCGCCAGATCGCTGTAGAGCTGGCGCTGGAACGGAGGGTCCGTCCGGTAGCGCGCGGCCGAGCCCACCTCGGACGTGCGCGGGCGGGTCAGGTGGAACTCGCGCTGGAAGTGGTCGTTCCAGGACGGGCGCGCGGCGATGTCGGCCACGAAGTCGAAGACCTCGTCGCGCGGGGCGGAGATGTAGGTGTCGAGCGCGACCGGGATCACGGCGCGCGGGATTCTATGTCTGCGGCGGCCGTCAGGCGGCTGCCGCGCGCGGAGCCGCGCGGCGGCGCACCGGCAGGCGGCGCGCCAGCACGTGCACGCGCTCGGAGCGGAGCGCCTCGCGCTGCGACTCCGGCACGCGCTTGAGGCACAGCGAGCACAGGTGCCGGCCGTCCTCCAGGTCGTGCATCAGCTCGCCGGAGAGCGGGATGCGGCGGCAGCCCGAACAGCCGTCGCGGTCGGCGCCCACCGATGCGACGCTGTTGCGGAGCAGTGTCTCGTGCAGGTCGCGCTTCATGGCGGAACGAGTTCTCCGCCGCACGCGAGTCCCCTTCGCCAGACCGCAATTTGCGAGCGAACGCCCAGTCCGGCACTCGAACCCATTCGTAAACTCGTTATGATCCGCACTATCGGGGTCGACGAGACACTGCAGAGATTCAGCATGGGCACGCTGGCGGGCGCCGGCTGCTTCAGGTGCGAGGAATGCGGATTCGCGGTCGCCCTGCACGAGATGGACGAGGTGCCCGAATGCCCTCATTGCGGCGGCGAGTCGTTCAAGCGCGGGTCGATATTCGGCGACCTGGCCACCGCCGAGCCGAGCGCCATGCCCGCCGCTGACGACCCGGACTGGCTGGACGAGGCGCGCGACGCGCTCGTCGAGCCGGGCGACTACCTGGCGTTCGAGGAGGACCACGTGCGCGTGGTCGCCATCCAGGAGGGATGGACCCGGCTCGGCCGTTCGCTGTCCGCGCACATCCGCTTCGACGACCCCACCGTCTCCCGCCGCCACGCGCTGATCCACCTGGAGCCCGGCTCCGCGCGCATCCTCGACGACCGCAGCCTCAACGGGGTCTTCCTGAACGGCGAGCGCGTCGACTGGCACGAGCTGGCCGACGGCGACCGGATCACGATCGGCCGCTTCGAGCTCCACTACATCTGCTTGACCGGGCCGGCCGGCGGGCGCCACTCGGCGCTCGGGACGTCGGCCGGCGCTACCACCGGGTAGCGCCCGGCTCGAGGGAGGAGGGACGGGCCTCGCGCAGCTGCGGGGGGCCCGGCCATGCCCCCATTTGCGCCTGCTTTGCAGGAGGTCCGCGGAGCGCGGAACGGTGCTCCGCCTCGGTGTCTATAGTCGCGCCTTCATGTCGACGACGATCGCCGTCCTCTCGCAGAAGGGGGGCACCGGGAAGACCACCACGGTGCGCACCCTGACCGACGTGTACCGCCGCATCGGCCTGGACGTGCTCGCGGTCGACCTCGACCCGCAGGGCAACCTCTCCGACTACTTCGACGTGCCCGCCGACGCCGACCCCACGGTCGCGGACGTGCTCGCCGGCCAGGCCAAGGCCATGGACGCGATCCACGGCGACGTCCTGCCCGCCAACCTCGGCCTGGCGGAGTCCGAGCTCGTGCTGAGCGGCAAGATGGGCCGCGAGATGACCCTCAAGCGCGCGCTGCGCGAGCCCAAGCGCCGCTACGACCTCATCCTCATCGACTGCCCGCCCGCGCTCGGGCTGCTGACGGTCAACGCCGTCGTGGCCGCCGACTACGCGCTCCTGTCGACCGAGGCCCAGTACTTCTCGCTGCAGGGCGTGGAGCAGGCGCTCGAGATCATCGAGCTCGCCAAGGAGTCGCTCCACCCCGACCTCGAGTGGCTCGGCGTCGTCCTGAACATCGCCGACCTGCGGACGATCCACTCGCGTGAGGCGCTCGTCCAGCTGCGCGAGCGGTTCGGCGAGAAGGTCTTCCAGGCGGTCATCCGCTCGTCGATCCGCTACGCGGAGTCGGCCGAGCGGGGCGTGTCGATCGTCGACTTCCGCCCCGAGCTGGGCGCGGACTACCTGGCGCTCGCCGAAGAGGTGCTCGAACGCGTCGGGCTCGGCGAGGAGAGCACGCGCGTCGCGGAGCTGCGCGCGGAGCTCGTCCCCGCCTGACCCGTCCGGTCAGCGGCGCAACTTCAGCTTCCGCGCCGCCGCCTTCGACCTCGTGCCGTCCGCGGCAATCGCGCGGGCGCTGATCGTCGTCGTGCCGCCCGCCTTCAGGCCGCTGAGCCGCGCGGTCCACTTCCCGCTCCTGACGGACACCTTGACCGTCCGCGTCTTCGAGCCCTTGCGCTTGACGGTGACGGTGACGCCGGGGGCGTCGCTCGCGGTTCCTCCGACCTTCTTCCATGTCGCCGGCTTGATCAGGAAGCGCTTGCACGCGGCCCTCGACAAGCTGCGTGGGCACTTCGGCGGCTTGAGCGTCACCCGCGGAGCGGCCGGGGCGGGCTGGGCGGGAGCGGCGGGCGCCGGCGCCGCCGGACCTTCACTGACGTGGACCGTGAACCTGCGCTCGGTCGCGTTGCCGAAGGTATCGGCGGCCCGGAGCGTGACGGTGTAGTCGCCCGGTGCCGCCCAGGAATGGGCCACTTCGCCACCTGACGCGGTTGCGCCGTCGCCGAAGTCCCACGAGGGCTCACCCGCGAGAGCGGACCAGCGGTCGGCGAACGATCCGCGCAGCGTCACGGCCTCGCCGGCGGTGGCAGCCTCCGGCACCTCAGCGGTTCGGGCGACCGGGCCACCGCCGTCGAACGTCGCGGTGTGCGCCTGAACTCCGGACCAGGCGACGACGACGGACCCCTCGCGGTCGCTGACGACCTGGTCGAGGCCGTCCTCAGATGCCGTGTCGAGATCCTGGAAAGCGTCGGGCACCGACGACCCCGCCGGCCACCGCGTGCCCTGCACCACGTCGGTGGCGGAGGCGCTCAGCTGTCCCGTCCAGCCGACTACCGCGTCGTTTCCGGCGAACGCGATCCCGCTCGCGAGTCGCTCGATCCCGCCAGGCGAAATCCGGCGCGGCGCGCTGAACGACGCACCCGGCGCGGCCCTGACGAGGCCGACGTGGCGCCCCTCCGCGCTGAGCGAGACGGCGTACACGACGTAGGCCGTGCCGTCGGGGGCGAGCGCGGCGTCGGAGACGGCCGCCTGATCGTTGTCCGAACTGGCGCGGGTCAGAGCGCCGAAGCTGCCGCTCGCCGACTCGCGGACGGCGGCGACGACCTTGAAGTTGCGCTGCACTGCGATCACTGCGCGTCCGTCGGGAGCGACATCGAGTGCGGGCGCGCCGGCCTGACCCTGAGGCGCCGACTGCGTGATGTCCTCGGCTGTCGTCCACACCTTGTTCGAGACGGCGCGGCGGCGTACCAACGCGGTTTGCAGCCCGGTCGCCTCGTTGTAGCGCTCCGCGTACGTCGCGGTGATGTTGCCGGCGCGGTCGACCCCGACGTCGGGGTTGACACTGGAGCGGTTCGCCGCGGACAGGCGGAAGGGGGCCTCCCACGAGCCGCCGGCCGGGTGAACCACGACATCCGCGCGCTGATCGGGGACCGTCTCGCCGGCGTCGTCCTTCTCGTGGTGGTTGATCGCAACGACCGCCGTGCCGTCGGCGCCGATGACGGGCCTCACTGTGGGCCCGGTCCGGTCGTCCGTCGCGTCATCGGTAAGGACGACCTTCTCCGGCTCCCACTCACCGGAGGCCGAGCGATAGCGGACATGGAAGCGCGACGGGGTATTGCCGTCACCCTTGGGGTCGATCTCCTGCCAGGCCAGAACTGCCTCTCCGCCGGGCGCAACGGCGATCTCTGTACGGAACGGGAACCCGGCCGACGTAGTCGGAACCTCCAACTCGGTCTGCCGCGGCTCGCCCGGTCGGCTCGTGCTGACCACAATCCGGGTGTTCACGGGGCTGCGCGTCACGACCTCGAGGTGCGCGCGAGTTTCCTTCCCGCCCGCATACCCGTGCGACACGAACGCCTGATCCGGGAACGACACGGCAGGCGTCCAGTCGGGTGCCGCGGAGGCGACCGAGGGGACGGCGAGAAGGGCGAGCGCGGCCGCAGCCGCGACCAGCGCCCTCGAGATCTGAGTGGGATACGCGTTCATACCGCTCAGGTTGCTCGCCCGAGCGGGCCCGGCCCATGGGGCAGGCGGGCCGCTGCGCCGGGGCTAACCCGAGGCCGTGCCGCGCGTCAGGCCAGTCCTGCGGCCTCGATCAGCCCGTAGTCGTCCTCGTGGGTCAGGAGCTCGCGCACCTTGGCGATCGAGACCCAGCGGATCTCGTCGACCTCGTCGTTCGGCTCGAAGTCGCCCTCGATCGGGTCCATCAGCCACCAATCGACGCGCTTGGAGCGCCCGTGGCGGTCCCGGTACTCGTTCCCGCCCACGTGCGAGCCGAGCCTGCATCGCCAGCCGGTCTCCTCCTCGACCTCGCGCAGGGCGGCCTGCTCGAGCGTCTCCCCCGGGTCGAGCTTGCCCTTGGGCAGGCTCCAGTCCTGGTACTTGGGCCGGTGGACGACGAGCACCTCGGTGTCGTCACCGCTCTGCCGGTGGACGATGCCGCCCGCCGCGCGGATCTCGGGCTCGGAGGAGTCGGGGGTGCGCATGAGACGGGGAAATCTATTCGTCGGCCCGGCCAGGCGGCGGCTAATCCCCCGCGCGGTCCGGGGCGATGCATCCCGGATGAGGCAGGAAGACAGTCGCCCCTTCGCGCGCGAGCTGCTGATCCGGCGCGCCGCGCCGTTCGTCGTCGCGATGGTGGTCGCCTTCGCGGTACTGCCACTCGGCGACGACCCGGTCGGCGTCGGATGGCTGGCGGGCGCGCTCGGCCTGGCTGTCGTCCTGGCGGCCGTGACCTGGTTCGTGCCGTGGCCGGACCTGCCGGACTGGGCCCAGGCGATCCCGCCGCTGGCCTGCTTCGGCGTGGTCGCGATGCTGCGCGAGAGCCAGGACGGCGCGCTCACGGGCTACGGGCCGCTCGTGCTGCTGCCGGTCCTCTGGCTGCTCCTGTACGGCACGCGCGCGCAGATCACGGTCGCCGTCGGCTGCGTCGCGGTCACGCTGTCGCTGCCGATACTGGCCGAGGGCGGAGCGGGCGCGGCCGTCGACGCGCGGCTGGCCCTGGTCTGGACCGTCACCGCGGGTGTCGTCTGCTTCACGGTCATGAAGCTGGTCGGGGAGATCCGCCGCCAGGCCGACGAGCTCGAGCGGCTGGCGTCGACCGACACGCTGACCGGGCTGCCCAACCGCCGCGTCTGGGAGGACGCGCTGCCGCGCGAGCTGGCCCGATCGACCCGCGCCGGGACGCCGGTGTCGATCGCGATCATCGACCTCGATCACTTCAAGGCCTACAACGACACGCTCGGCCATCAGGCGGGGGACCTGCTGCTGAAGGAGATCGCGGCCCTGTGGCCCGCCGAGCTGCGCGACAGCGACCTGCTGGCCCGCTTCGGCGGCGAGGAGTTCGCGCTGCTCCTGCCGGACTGCGGCACCGCCGACATCGGGCCCGTGGTCGAGAAGGTGCGCGTCGCGGTGCCGGCCGGGGCCTCCGCGTCGGCCGGCGCGGCCGTCTGGGACGGGCTCGAGGAGCCGTCGGAGCTGATCAGGCGGGCCGACGAGGCGCTCTACGCGGCCAAGCGCGAGGGGCGCGACCGCACCGTGGTCGCGGGCCGCGGCGCCCAGCCCGAGCCCGCCGGCGCGTAGCTAAAGCGCGGTGACGTCCGCCCCGCCGGGGGCGAACTGGACGCGGCTCACCTGGCAGTCCTCGCCGCACTCGGTCCGCAGCGCGTCGAAGACGGTCCCCGTGTGCTCCCAGTGGGTCCAGAACAGGACCGTCGGGCCCGCCCCGGAGATCGACGCGCCCACCGCCCCGAAGCTCTGCGCCCGGCGCACCAGGTCCATCGAGCGGGGATAGAGGTGCTCGCGGCGCGGCTGGTGGATGCGATCGGCCAGGCCGCGCGCCACCAGCGACAGGTCGCCCGTCGAGAGGCCGAGGACGAGCAGCGACGCGTGGGCGACGTTGTGGACGGCGTCGCCCATCGGGATCTCGGCCGGCAGGGCCGCGCGCGCCTCGGCGGTCGGGACGGGATCGGGCGGCGTGACGATCACGCCCTCCAGGCCGGCGCGCGGCTCGAAGCGGTGGGGCGGCTCGCCGGCCGTGCAGATCACGAACCCGCCGTACAGCGCGGCCGCGACGTTGTCGGGGTGGCCCTCGAGCTCGGCGGCCACCTCGAACAGCGGCGCGTCCAGCTCGTACATGTGGTCGGCGGCCACGAGGCCGGCGACGATCGCCGCGGCGCTCGACCCGAGGCCGGCGGACACGGGGATCTCGGAGACCATCCGGAACGTGAGCCCGTCGGCCGGGTGCAGAGCCTCGAAGGCGCGGACGACCAGGTTCGAGCGGTCGGTCGGCACGCCGGGGATGTCGCTCTCGACCCTCAGCTCGCCGGTCTCCTCGACCTCGAGCGACAGGTGGACGGAGAGCGCCGCGCCGAACGAGTCGTACCCCGGCCCGAGGTTGGCCGTCGACGCGGGCACCCGCACACGCCGGCGGCGCTGCATCTAGGCCAGGACCGCCTTCTCCACCGCGGCCAGCGACGGCTCGCACGGAACCACGGCGTTCGCGCGCGAGAGCGCGGTCTGCGGGTCCTTCAGGCCGTGGCCGGTGAGCACGCACACGACCCGCGAGCCCTCCGGCACGCCGTGCTTCAGCACACCGGCGACCGACGCGGCCGACGCGGGCTCGCAGAACACGCCCTCGCCCGCGCCGAGCAGCTCGTAGGCGGCCAGGATCTCGTCGTCGGTGACCGCGCGGATCTGGCCCCGCGAGGCGGTGACGGCGTTCATCGCCTCCTCCCAGCGCGCCGGGTTGCCGATGCGGATGGCCGACGCGACGGTCTCCGGGTTCTCGACCGGCGCGCCGTGGACCAGCGGCGCCGCGCCCGCGGCCTGGTAACCCGTGCAGCGCCGGGCGGGGGCCGTCCGGCGCCCACTCGGAGAAGCCGCGCCACCAGGAGGTGATGTTGCCTGCGTTGCCCACGGGTATCGCTAGAACGTCCGGCGGGTCGCCAAGTTCGTCGCATACCTCGAAGGCGCCGGTCTTCTGACCCTCGATCCGGTAGTCGTTGACCGAGTTGACGAGCGCGATCGGGTGGTTCTCGACCAGCTCGCGGACCAGCTTCAGCGCCTGGTCGAAGTTCCCGCGCAGCGCGACCACGCGGGCGCCGTGCATGAGCGCCTGGGCCAGCTTGCCGGTGGCGATCTTGCCCTCGGGGACGATCACCGCGCCGCGCAGGCCCGCGCGCGCCGCGTAGGCGGCGGCGCTCGCCGCCGTGTTGCCGGTGGAAGCGCAGACGACGGCCTCGGCGCCCTCTCCGATCGCCGCCGACACGGCAACGGTCATGCCCCGGTCCTTGAACGACCCGGTGGGGTTCGCGCCCTCGAACTTCAGCCACACGTCGGCGCCCACGCGCTCGGATATCCGCGGCGCGGGGATCAGCGGCGTGTCGCCCTCGCCGAGCGTCACGAGCGGGTCGACCGGCAGCCGGTCGCGGTAGCGCCAGAGGGACATCAGTCGGCGGTGGGCGGCGCCTCGAAGGCCTCGTCGATCACGCGGATCACGCGCGGCCGCTCGCGCACGAAGTCGAGCCGGCCGATCATCTCGACCGCCCCGAGGAACTTCGACTCGAGCACGGGATGCACGACGATCTCGAGCCGCGCGTCGTCGCCCAGCCCCTTCTGGATGACCGACTTCACCGACGCGCTCTGCATGCCCAGGATCTCCGCGATCTGCGCGAGCACGCCGGGCCGGTCGGCCACCTGGAGGTGCAGGTAGAAGCCGGACTCGACGTCGGAGACGATCGGGATCGCCTCGGGCGGCGCGGGCAGCGTGGGCGGCGGGATCATCGAGGAGATCACGTCGCCCAGCACCGCCGACGCGGTCTGCGACCCGCCCGCGCCGGGGCCGCTCAGCGTGATCTCGGTGATCGCCGGCGACTCGATCGTGACCGCGTTGAACGACCCGTTGACCGCGGCCAGCGGATGCGTGCCGTAGAGGAACGCCGGGTGCACGCGCACCGACAGCCCGCCGCCGCGGCGCTCGGCGGTGCCGATCAGCTTGAGCGACAGCCCGAGCTCCTTGGCGTAGGCGATGTCGTCGGCGGTCAGTCGCTCGATGCCCTCGTACTGCACGTCGTCGAGCCCGATCCGCGCGTTGAAGGCCAGGCGCGCGATGATCGCCATCTTCGCCGCGGCGTCGCGGCCGTTCACGTCCTCGGTCGGGTCGGCCTCCGCGTAGCCCAGCCGCTGCGCCTCGGCCAGCGCCTCCTCGTACGACGCGCCCGTGGCGGTCATCTGGGACAGGATGAAGTTGGTGGTGCCGTTGACGATCCCGTGCACGCGGTCGATGTGCGCGGCGGCCAGCGTCTCGTGGATCACGCGGATCACCGGCACGACACCGCCGACGGCGGCCTCGAAGCGCAGCTGCGCCCCGCCGGCGCGGGCGGCGTCGTAGATCTCCTCGCCGTGCTGGGAGAGCAGCGCCTTGTTGGCGCTGACCACGTGCTTGCCGGCCTGGAGCGCGCGCAGGATGTACTCGCGGGCGGGATCGACGCCGCCGATCACCTCGACGATCAGGTCCGAGCGCTCGAGGATGTCGTCGAAGTCGCCGCGCGAGCGGGTCAGGACGCCCGAGATCTCCGGGCGCTGGCCCGTCGTCGCCTCGATCGCGTCCGCGCGCGCGTCGAGCAGCTCGTGGAACGCCGCCCCGACCGTACCGTGGCCCAGCAGCCCGACGCTAAACGACGTCACGGAGCGCGAGGTCCTCGTAGCTCTCGCGGCGCACCACGACGTCCGCCTTGCCGTCCTCGCAGAAGATGACGGGCGGGCGCGGGATGCCGTTGTAGTTGTTGGCCATCGCGTACCCGTAGGCGCCGGTGGCGGGCATCACCAGCAGGTCGCCTGCGCGCGGCGTCGTTCAGCTCGATGTCGCGCTGGAGCACGTCGCCCGACTCGCAGTGCTTGCCCGCGATCGTGCAGACGGTCCCGCCGCCGAAGCGGTCGGCGATCTCGGCCTCGTAGCGCGCGCCGTAGAGCATCGGGCGCAGGTTGTCGGACATGCCGCCGTCGACCGCGACGTAGGTGCGGACGCCGGGGATCTCCTTGACGGTGCCGACCGTGTAGATCGTCACCCCGGCGTTGCCGACCAGCGACCGTCCCGGCTCGCACAGGACGGTGACACCGTCGGGAGCGCCGCCCACGAGCGTCTCGACGTACTCGTCGATCGGCGGCGGCGTCTCGTCCTGCGGTGTAGGCGATGCCCAGGCCGCCGCCCAGGTTGAGCAGCGGGTAGTCGCCCATCTGCGTGAGCACCTCGGCGAGCTTCTCGAACGGGCCCAGGTCGAAGATCTGCGAGCCCAGGTGCGCGTGCAGGCCGACCAGCTCGAGGCCGCGCCGGCCGACGGCCTCGATCGCGCGCGGCACGTCGTCGAGCCCGAAGCCGAACTTGGAGTCGACCTGGCCGGTGGCGATGTAGTCGTGGGTCGTCGGCTTGATGCCGGGCGTGACGCGCAGCATCACGCGCTGCGGCGCCTCGATCAGGTCGATCTCGTGGAACGAGTCGATGACCACGTGGCCGACGCCCGCCTCCTGGGCGTAGGCGATCTCCGCGCGCGACTTGTTGTTGCCGTGGAAGTAGATCTTCTCCGGGGCGAAGCCGCCGCGCAGGGCCAGGTACAGCTCGCCGCCCGACGCGACGTCGCAGGCGATGCCCTCCTCGGCCAGCAGCCGGTAGGCCGCCGTGCACGGGAACGCCTTGCTCGCGTAGACGACCTCGAAGTGGTCGGTGCGCTTGCGGAAGCCGTCCACGTAGGCGCGGGCGCGCGTGCGGATGTCCTCGACGGCGTAGACGTAGGCCGGCGTGCCGAACTCGGCGGCCAGGTCGAACACGTCGCAGCCGCCGACCTCCAGGCGGCCGCGCTCGTCGAGTCGCGACCCGATCGGGTAGACGTGGGAGACACCGGTTCCTGCCGGCGCCGCTTGCTGCTCGAGCCGGCGGGACATGATCGAATGGCGATTATGAAGCACCCGGAGCCACCCCGGCCTTCGCTGGGGGTCAGCGACGGCCTGGCGTACGCCCTGTTCACCCCCGAGGAGCAGCGCGGCGACGGGCGTGGTCATCTGCCACGGCGCCGGGTCGGCGAAGGAGTCGCACTTCGATTTCGCCCGCGCCGCGCGGGCGATGGGGATGGCCGCGCTGGCCTACGACGCGCGCGGGCACGGGCGCTCGGAGGGCGCGCTCGGGCCGGGCGCCTGGGACGACGCGCTCACGATGTGCGAGGTCCTGCGGGCGGCCACCGGGGTGCGCGAGGTGGCGCTGCGCGGGTCGAGCATGGGCGGCTTCACGGCGATCGGCGCCGCGTCGCTGTCGGGCGGCACAGTGGCCGCGGTCGCCGCGATCTGCCCGGCCACGGAGGACGGGCTGCTGCGCGGCCTGCGCGCGGAGTCGCTCGAGGGCTTCCGCGCCGACCGCGAGGCGATCGAGCCGTGGCTCGAGACCGTCTCGGTCCGCGACGCGGCCGCGGCGCTGGCGCCCGACACCGCGCTCCTGCTCATGCACGCCAAGGGCGACGAGCAGGTGCCCTACACGGTCTCCGAGGAGCTCTACGCCGCCGCGGGCGAGCCCAAGCGGCTGCTGATCGTGCCCGGCGGGCACCACCGGTCGCTCCAGCACGACATGGAGATCCAGGCCGCGTCGCTGCGGTTCATCGAGGCCGCGGTGCGCCGGCGGGCGGAGGCGGCCTAGCTCTAGCTTCCGCCGAGCAGCGCGCTGGCCGTGCCGTCGACGATGGTGCCCGTGTCACGCACGGTCTCCCCGACCGACGGGCTGAGCCCTTCGACGGTGCCGGCCACCGCATCGGTCGTGCCGGTCACCGCGCCGCCCTCGGAGGGCGCGAGCGCCCCGGGCAGCTGCGGCAGCACACCGGTGGGCGGGTCGGGCGCGGCCGCTCCGGGCACGGAACCCCCCGTCGCCCCGCCGTCCGCCACGAGCGATCCCGTGGCGGCCGACCCGGGGACCGAGTCCGGAGCCTGGTATCCGGACAGGACGGAGTGGGACGCCGTGGAGCGCGAGTCGCCGGTGCCGCCGGCGCGGCGCTCGACCCGGCCCGCACGAGCCGCGACCTGGCGCAAGGCCGCATCCGAGCGCAGGCCCTCGCGCACCCGGGCGGGCAGGGCCGCGCCCCGCGCCGCGGAGTGGCCGGCGGCCGAACGGCGAACCGTGTCGGGCGCCTCGCGGGCGACCTGCACGGTCAGAGGATCGGCGGAAGCCTGGTTGGGCCAGCGGTCGAATGCGACCAGCGCGCCGACGACCGCCAGCAGCAGCAGGGACGAGGCAATCAGGACCCCGGTGGTCCCGAGACTCGAGATGTAGGCCTTCCGGGCTTGCATCCGGCACTCCGTGGGGTACGGCGCGGGCTCATCCGTGTCCGCGCTCTAAAGGGGTCCATTCCCGCCTCGGGCCCGCATTACGCCTGCCGTCAGCAACGCAGAACAGAAGTCTACGGCAGGAGCGACGGGGCCTCGGTCGGCACCGCCTCGTCGAGCGCGCCGCCCACCCCGCCGATGGCGGTCCCGAGATCCGGGCTGACGTTCGACACCGCGTCGCCGAGCTGGCGGGTGGTCTCGCCTCCGTTTCCGGAGCCGCCGCCCGCGCCACCACCGGGCGCGGACCCGGTCCCACCGCCCGTCTGCCCGGGGCTCCCGTCGGCGACGGGCGCGGGCAGGTTGGAGATCACGGGGTCCGGCACCGTCGCGGCGGACGTCTCAGTCGCGTCCGTCGACGGCGCCTCACGGGCCCGGCGGCCGCGCGTAGCGGCCCGGCGCCGCTCGGCGCGAGCACGAGCCCGCGCCCGGGCGCGAGCGCGCGTCTGGTGCCTGTCCGAGACGGGGCGCGCCTCGAGGGCGCGCTCGGCGCCGATCGCGACATCGTCGGCCCGCGCGCCCTCGCCCTCGGGCCAGCGGTCGAAGGCCACGAGGGTGCCGACCACGACAAGCAGCAGCAGCGAGGAGGCGACGAGCAGCCCCGTCGTGCCCAGGCTCGAGATGTATGCCTTTCCGGCTTTCACGCGTCTACGTGGACCCGTGCGGCTGGATGTGGCTTCGCGGCCTGGTCCGAGGCCGCTGCGGCGGCCCCGGATGTTACGCGCTCAGCGAGGCGAGTCGAGCAGGTCGTCGGCCAGGCGGCCCGCGCGGTCGTGCTCGTGACGGTCGCCGTGGTGCCCGTGACCCTTGCCGGCGTCGTCCTCGTCCTTGCCGGGGGCGGGGACGGCGGGGACGACCGAGAGGTCCGAGACGGCGGGCGCGACCGGCTCCGGCGTCGTCGAGGTCTCCGTCCGCGCCTGCTGGTCGCTGCCGGCCGGGGTGACCGGCAGGGCCTCGGCGGGAGCCTCGGGCGACGGCGTCGCCTGGGCCTCGTCCTCGGCCGGCGTGGCCTCGGCGTCGTCGGTGCCCCTGCCCGTGCCGTTGCCGCTGCGGGCCGGTCGGTCCTTGCCACCGGAGCGGCGTCCCGACGCCTGGCGTCCGCTGCGGCGCTTGCCGGTGCGGGACGCGCCGCGGCGGGCTCGCCCGGCGCGGCCGTCGGCGGCGCGCGGGACGGCGACCGGCGGACGAGCCGCGGTCGCTCGCGATCCGGACGTCGATCGGGTCGTCGCCGGAGGCGGTGATGCGCTCGCGAACCTTGCCCGCCGCTTCGGTAGGCGTGATCAGCCGCGTTGCCGTGTCCGGCATCGGAGGAGTCGGCCAGTCACGCATCCCGAAGTGCGACGCCACCAGCACCGCCGAGATCGCAATCGCGGCGGCGGTGAGGACGGAGAGGAGGAGTCCGGGGAGGGTTCGCATCACCTCCCCCATCGGCATCGACCCGCGAAAACCTTTACCTCAAATGGGCTAGGCCGACCGTCCGCTCGGCATCCGCGGGTTTACGCGTTATTCCGGCTCGGTGATGACCGTGTCCTCGTCGCTGTAGGCGGGGGCGCAGCAGCACAGGAGCACCAGGTCCGAGCCCTCGCCGGCCCACAGCTTGTGCGGGGTCCCGGGCGGGATCACCACGCAGTCACCGGCCCTCACGTCGGCCACCTCGTCGCCCAGCTTCATCCGCCCCGAGCCGGCGGTGAAGTAGTAGATCTCCTCGGTACGCACGTGGTGGTGCTCGGCCGTCGCGCCGCCGGCGGGCACGGTGGCCTCGGCCAGGCTCTGATTCTCGGCGGCGGTCCAGCTCGGACCGGCGATCTCGCGGATGCCGGAGCCGTCGAGCGTCGTGAACTGCTCGAGGTCGCTCAGGTTGGCGATCTGCATCAGGCGGATTGTGCCGCGGCCGACGCCGGCACGTCCCGCGTGCGCCTCCGCGGCGAGCCCGCCGTGGCGGTGGACGCGGACGAGCCACGCGACGCCCACCACCACCATGACCGCGGAGATGATCTGGGGAAGCGTCAGGCCGAGCACCACGTCGTCGTTGCGGCGGATGAACTCGATCAGGATGCGCTCGGCGCCCGCGATCACCAGGTAGATCGCGAACAGCACGCCGGGCCGGTAGCGGTCGCGCAGGTGCCAGAGCCAGAGCGCGGCGAGCCCCATGGCGAGCGTCTCGTAGATCGGCGTCGGGTGTACCTGGTCGTCGGTCGGCACCGTGCCCTCCGGGTACGACATCGCCCAGGGCAGGTCGGAGGGCTTGCCGTAGTCGCCGTCGCCCGAGAGCTGGCAGCCGACGCGGCCGATCGCGTAGCCGAGCGCCAGCCCGGGCGCGCACAGGTCGAGCAGCCTCAGCCCGAGGAAGCCGCGCCACCAGGCCCAGGCCACCACGCCGATCGCGCCGCCGATCGCGCCACCCAGCCAGACGAGGCCCGAGCCGGAGAAGATCGACCCGAGCAGGTCGTCGTTGACCTCCGACCAGTTCTGGATCAGGAAGTCGACCCGCGCGCCGACCAGCCCGCCGATCAGCGCGCAGAAGATCAGCTCGTACGACCAGTCCGGCGGCTCGCCGATCTCCGTCAGGCGGCGGGCCACCAGCCCGCCCGCGAACAGGAACGCGATCGCGAAGCAGACCCCGAACGTCTGCAGGGTCAGCGGGCCGATGTCGATCTCGGGCTGCACGCGGCGGCTGAGGCTACTCGCCGCGCGTCGAACTGGCTCAGAGCGGGCCGGGCAGGTCGTAGAGCACGACGGCCACCACCGCGGCCGCGACGGCCGCAACGGCGGCCGCGGCGCTCAGCAGCTTCTGCCTGCGGCTCGCCCGCTGCGCCTTCTCCTTGGCCTGGTCGGCCTTCATCAGGCTCTTGTCGAGCAGGCGGCCCGCCCAGGCGAACTCGAGCGACAGGATCGCCAGCCCGATCGGGATGACGACGAACGCGGGCCCGGGCAGCACCAGCATCGCGATGCCGCCCACCAGGAGCACCAGGCCGACCACGATGAACGCGCCGCGCACGACCGGGTGCGCCTCCTTGTGGGTCAGTCGCCGCTCCTGCAGCTTGCGGACGAGCTTCGGCGGCTCGCGGCGGCGTCCGTCACCCGCTGTGTGTGGCTCGGTCACAGGCGTGCAGTACCCGCCGGCCGCTACAGGTAGCCCATCGGGTCGACCGGCGACCCGTTGATGCGCGTCTCGAAGTGGACGTGCGGGCCGAAGCAGTGGCCCGTGCAGCCGGACGAGGCGATGACCTGGCCCTGCTTGACCGACTGGCCCTGCGACACGCCGAGCGAGGTGTTGTGGCCGTAGCAAGTCGACAGCGACCCGCCGTGGGCGATGCAGATGTAGTTGCCGTAGCCGCCGACCGCGCCCGCGATGATCACGCGGCCGGACTGCGACGCGTGGACCGGCGTGCCGTTCGGCACCGCGATGTCGACGCCCGCGTGCAGCCGGCCCCAGCGCTGGCCGAACGGTGAGACGATCGGCCCGTTGACCGGCCAGATCAGGCCGCCGGAGCCGCGTTTGATCGGGGCGTTGGCGGAGCCGCCGCCACCGCCGCCTCCGCCGGAGCTCGCGGCCTGACGCCGCGCGGATGCGCGCCTGCACGGCGGCCTGCTCCTTCTGGAGCGCCTTCAGGTCGCCCTCCAGGTGCGCGCGGTGCTCGCGCGTGGACGCGAGCACGGTCCGCCGCTTGGCCCGCTGGTCGGCCAGCTCGCCCTGTCGCTCGACGAGCCGGGCGCGCGCCTCGGACACCTGGTTCTTCTGGGCGAGGATCGCGTCGGCCGCGGCCTGCTTGCGCTCCTCCAGGTCGCCGAGCTCGTCGGTCAGCTTCTTGGTCTCCTTCTTCAGCGCGCGGACGCGGGTGACGATCGCGCGGTCCTGCTCGGAGATGCGCTCGAGGAACGCGGTGCGGTCGAGCATGTCGCCGAAGCCGTCGGACTCCAGGATCACGGTCAGCACGTCGGGCTCGTCGTCCTTGTAGATCTCGACGAGCCGCGTCGGACAGCACGTCGGTCGCCTCCTTCAGGCGTGCGCGCAGCCGCACGAGCCGGTCCTGCGCGATCTCCAGACGGTCCTGCACGCGCTGCACCTCGGCGCGCTTCTGCTGCAACGAACCTTGCAGCTTCGCCTCGCGCGCGGCGTATCCGCGGATGTCGCCCTGGAGCCCGCGGATGCGCGAGCTGTAGCCCGAGATCGTCTGCGTCAGCACGCCCTCGCGGGCGCGCTTCTTCTCGACCTGGCGCTGCTTGCGCTCGATCTTGTCCGGGCAGAGACCGCGTCTGACCCGGCATCGGAAGCGCAAGATAGGCCGACAGGCCAAGGACTATGACCAGCGAGGAAGAGCTTCTTCATGGTGCGTCCCGGGGCCGCCGGAAAGAGATCGGTTTACCTGCGTTATGCAGGGATTTTCGGCCCCAGAGGAGCAGCGAAAGTAGCACACGGCCCCGTCTTTAATGCCGGGTTAACCGGTTATCTAGACTTCACGTATGGCCCGCACCAAGACGTCATTCGGAAGGGACCCCGGACTCCAGTTCCGGATGCTCCTCACCATCTTCCTTCTGGGGCTTCTGTACGTCGCCCTCATCGGTGCGATGTTCGCCGCCGGGGCGGGCTTCGCGATCATGCTCGTGGTCATCGCGGGCCTGCTCGCGGCGCAGCTCTTCCTGTCGGACAAGCTCGCGCTCGCGTCGATGGGCGCGAAGGTCGTCTCGCCTCAGGAGGCGCCGGGCCTGCACGCGATGATCGAGCGCCTCTGCATCCAGGCCGACCTGCCCAAGCCGAAGATCGCCGTGGCCGACACGCCGATCCCGAACGCGTTCGCGATGGGCCGCTCGAAGAAGAGCGCGGTCGTGTGCGCGACGACCGGGATCATGAACCTCGCTCGAGCCGCACGAGCTCGAGGGCGTCATGGCGCACGAGCTCTCGCACATCAAGAACCGCGACGTGCTGATCATGACGATGGCCGGCTTCTTCGCCTCGATCGCCGCGATGATCGCGCAGTTCGGGCTGTTCTTCGGCGGCGGTGACGACGACGACAGCCCGGGCTTCCTCGTCGTGCTGCTCGTCTCCTGGGTCGTCTACATCCTGAGCTTCTTCCTGATGCTCGCGCTGTCGCGCTACCGCGAGTTCACCGCCGACCGCGGCGCCGCGATCATCACCGGCCGGCCGAGCGCGCTCGCCTCGGCGCTGATGAAGGTCTCCGGCCAGATGAGCCGGGTGCCGCAGCAGGACCTGCGCGCGGCCGCCGACATGAACGCGTTCTTCATCGTGCCCGCGGGCGCGAAGAACGCGATCGTCGGCCTGTTCGCGACCCACCCCCCGATGGAGAAGCGGATCGAGCGCCTTCAGCGCATCGAGGGCGAGCTCCAGCGGAGCGCCGGCCAGGCGTACATGGCCGCCTAGGGGATGGGCTTCCTCGACGCCCTCTTCGGCGGGGGCAAGAAGCTGAAGGGGCCTGCGCCCGACCGGATCTTCGCGATGGTCACCGCGCAGATCACGATGGAGACGGGCCTGGATCTGAAGCACAAGAACGCCGCGGGCATCGTGTTCCAGCCGCTCGGCACCGCCGACTTCGGCCAGATCGTGCGCGACACCGAGGAGCTGCTGCGCGGCGCCGCCGAGGACACGGGGACGACCGTCGAGACCGCCGACGACGAGTTCGGCTACCGCTGGATCGTGCTGCGCGACCCGGACTTCGACGACCTGGTGCAGGCCGTGAACGTCGTCTCCACCGAGCTGTCGGCCGGCGGCTACGGCGACCGCCTGCTGGCCGCGGTGTTCGCGTTCGAGGACGAGGGCGGCAGCCCGTGTTCTTCATCTACAACTTCAAGCGCGGCAAGTACTACCCGTTCGTGCCCGCGCCCGGCCAGCAGCAGCGCAACAACGAGCGCGAGTTCCAGCTCAAGGCGCAGCTCGAGAACGAGCTGCCGATCGAGCCCGAGCTGGAGCGCTGGTTCCCGCTCTGGGAGATCCCGCTCTAGACGAGCAGCTTCCGCAGCTCGGCGAGCATGTAGGTCTGGTCCTCGAAGACATCGTCGTAGGTGAATCGGCGGAACTCGTCCCCGCGGGCGCGAGCCTCGCGCTCGCGCCCGTAGCCGTGGTCCCAGGAGTGCTTCGAGTTGTGGTACCGGAACGAGTCGAGCTCGACCGTCACGCCCTGATCGACCCACCGGCAGTCGACCCGGTGGTTGCCGACGCGTGTGTTCGTGTCGGGGAGCGGCAGCCCCTCGGCTTCGAGGACATCGAGGAACGCGCGCTCGAGGACGCTGAGCGCGACCTTGGTCTCCCCCGCCATGACGCGCCGGATCCGGTTCGCGCCGTTGCAGCGGCCGCGGCGGGCCATAACCGTCTTGACCTGCCGCGGCGTCGTGCGGTACTTGACCCCCGCTTCGTGGCACAGGCGGGCGAACGAGTCGTCGTCCATCGCCGGCGCGAGGTCGACGATCGTGCGGGCGGGGGTCGTGCAGGGAATGCCTCTGACCTTCATGATGTCCCGCCGGTCGACCGGGAGGCGACGCGTCTTCAGGCCGGGAATCCGCCGCTGATTGCGCGTCGCCACCTCCGGCGGCGGGGGAACGACGGCCTTGAGGATGCCCAGCAGGTAAGCAGCCGCTCGGCCGCACAGCACCGCGTCATCGCCGCACGCCTTGACCGCAGCCAGGTACCGCCCTTCCGTTGTCAGCGCCCGATGCCCCACGCTGTAGACGCCGCGGTAAACGCGTATCAGCAGCGCGATCTTCACCCGGTGCCGGATCTGCTCGGCTGAAACGCCCGCGGCGATCATCTCCGCCCAGGCGATGATCCCGTGTTGCCGCCCGGCAATCCGGCCGATGATCTGCTCGATCGTGCTAACTAAGGCGTCCACCAGACGCCTAAGTGCGCGCGATCCGAGATTCGCCCCCCTACGTGAGCTGCTTGGGCTTCACGAAGGCGACCAGTTCCGCGGTCGCCGGCGCCAGGTCGCTCCACGCGCCGTCGAACTCCAGCGTCGCCAGCGCCGCCGTCGGGAACTTCCGGCGCATGGTGTCCAGGTCGGGCCCGCGCCCCGCCAGCCTCAGGGCCAGGTCCTGGATGCCGGGGTTGTGGCCGATCAGCATCACCGAGTCGACCCGACTGCCCACCGCTCGGAGACGTGCGAGCAGCTCCGAGGCCGGCGCCGCGTAGAGCGCGTCCTCGATCTCGACGGGCGCGTTCAGCCCGATCCGCTCCAGCGTCTGCCTCGTCCGCACCGACGACGAGCACAGCACGAGCTCCGGCTCGATCCCCTCGCGCGCGAGGTGCCCGGCGATCAGCTTCGCCGCTCGGCGCCCGCGCGGGGCGAGCGGCCGGTCGTGGTCCGGCAGCCCCGCGTCGTCCCAGCTCGACTTCGCGTGACGCAGCAGGAAGAGTCGCTTCATAGGGGCAGCATCGTCGAGGCGTTCGGCGCCGCGAAGTTCGGGCGGCTGACGGCGATCAAGGACCTCTACGACCCGATCGACATGTTCGACAGCGGGGCGGGGATCAAGCCGAGTGGTGGCGCCTGACCCCGCCCCGGTAGAAGTCGTCTAGCGCCCGAGAACCGCCAGCAGCCGTTCGCGGCTGTTGTCGGCCGCCCGTTGGTCGAGATCACCGTTTCCGGGCGGTCGGGCGTTGCTGCGGGGATCGTGGGGTGCTGCCCATCGGTCCGTCCTCCCCCGATGGCTACCCCGTTCCTGCTGTATTTGATTGTGCTTGAGCGTGGTCGCCATACATAAGGCGTTCCGCGAACGAGGCGCCCGAAACACACTGGGCGAGATCTTTACGAAATGCCTAGCTGGGCTGGCCGGTGGCCTTGCCGATCGCGGCGTCGAGCGCCCGTGTCGGCAGGGCCGCCCGCAGCGCGACCTGCATCTTCGCGTCGGCTCCGACCAGGTAGCGGGACCTCGGCCGGTCGGCGGTCAGGGCCTTCTCGATCGCCGCGGTCACCTTGTCCACCGGCGCGGCCTGCTTCTGGATGCGGGTGATGGCCTTGCGCATCCCGGCCAGGTGATCGGCGTAGAGGTCGCGGTGCCGGGGCTCCATGCTCTCCTCGGCCTCGGTGGCGCTGTCCTGGGCGTTGCGCCAGAGGTCGGTGTCGATCGACCCCGGCTCGATCAGCACGACCGCGACGCCCCACGGCCTCAGCTCCATCCGCAGCGCGTCGGCGATCCCCTCGATCGCGAACTTGGACGCGTTGTAGCCGCCCATCAGCGGCGACGCCACCCGGCCGCTGACCGACGAGACGAACAGCACGCGGCCCTTGCTCTCGCGCAGCCGCGGCAGCACGGCCTGGGTGACGGCGACCTGCCCGGTCACGTTCACCTCGAGCTGCTGCCGCAGGGCGTCGAGGGGAAGTCCCTCGACCGGGCCCGGCGTGACGACGCCCGCGTTGTTGACGACCGCGTCCAGGCGCTCGGGCAGCGCTTCGCCCAAGGCGGCGACCTGGGCGGTGTCGGTGACGTCGAGGACGACCGGCGTGATCCGCTCGCCCTCGGGCGCGTCGCCGGCCTGCCGCACGCCGGCGTAGACGTCCCAGCCGGCGGCGGCCATCCGGAGCGCGGCCGCGCGCCCGATGCCGCGACCCGCTCCGGTGATCAGGACCGCGGGCACTAGTCCGGGATCAGTCCCTCGCCGGTGAACTCGTGCCGCGCCTCGTCGATCGAGATGTCGCGAGGCGGCAGGATGATGTCGGACTCGACGAGCTCTTCCTCGTCGAGCGCGTTGCCGTCCGCCTCGACGAGCGCGAGCATCTGGCCCCAGAGCTCCTGGAACTTCGCCTCGTCGCCGGCATCCACTGCCTCGACGGCCGCGTTGTCCAGCTCGTTGAGCTTCGTCTGGTCCTCGTCAGGGATCCGGTACTGGCCCTGGCCAGCGATACGCACGATCACGCCTGCTCCCCCTGGCCGAGTGCGGGCTTGTCGGCGCCTTCGGCTGAGCCCGGGCCGAGCTCGGCCTTCATCTTCGCCAGCTCGTCGTCCACCTGAGCGCCGGAGGTCAGCTGGGCCAGCTCCTTGTCGATCTCATCCTGGCCGCCCGAGCCGAGGGCCGTGATGTCGTCGAACGCACCCGCGGCCTCGAGCTCCTCGACGGCGCCCGCGCGGGCCTGCATGTCCTCGGTCTTCTGCTCGGCGCGCTGCATCGCCAGCCCCAGGTCGGCCATCTCCTCGCCGACGCCGCTGGCGGCCTCGGAGATCCGGACCTGCGCCTCGGATGCGGAGTACTGGGCCTTGATGACTTCCTTCTTGGTGCGGAAGGCCTCGATCTTCTGGCGCAGCTTCTTCTCGTTCGCGATCAGCTGCTCCTGCTGGGTCTCGAGCTGATTGATCTGCGTGTCGAGCGACTGGAGCTCGGACTGAAGCGCGGTCTTGCGCTCGAGCGCCTGGCGGGCCAGATCCTCGCGGCCCTGCGACAGCGCCTGGCGCGCCTGCGTGTCGAGCTTCACGATCTGCTGCTCGTGCTTCTGGGCCTGCATCTGGATGCGCTTCTTCGCCGTGACGACGTCGGCGATGCCCTTCTTCACGTTCTGGAGCAGCTCGAGCTGCTTGTTGTAGCCGTAGTCGAGCGTCTCGCCCGGGTCTTCCGCCCGGTCGAGCATCTTCGAGATCTTGGCCTTGATGACCGTCGACATGCGACCGCCTAGCCCAGCCATGGCCGCTCCTCTCTCAAGTTCCCGTTGGACCCAATTCGCGACCTAGACTACCCGGCTCATGGACCCGCGCCAGCCCTCGGAATCGAGTTCGCTCATCACGCGCTGGATGGGCATCCAGGACGCCAACACCGCGGGCAACGTACACGGCGGCACGATCATGCGGATGTGCGACGAGGTGGCGGGCCTCGCGGCGATCCGCCACGCCGGGACCAGGGTCGTCACCGCGGGCATGGACCGGATGACGTTTCTGCACCCGGTGTTCGTCGGGATGATCCTGACCGTCCGCGGCACGGTGAACGCGGCCTGGAACACGTCGATGGAGGTCGGCGTGCGGGTCGAGGCCGAGAACGTCCACACCGGCGAGGTCACCCACACCTCGACCGCCTATCTGACGATGGTCGCCCTCACCGACGACGGGAAGCCCGCCCCGGTTCCGCCCGTCGACCCCCAGACCGACGACGAGGACCGGCGCCAGCGCGAGGCGGAGCACCGGCGCAAGACGCGCCTGCGCGAGCGCGAGGAGATACTCGCGGCGCGCGCCGAGCGCCACGAGTGACAGAATCCCGCGGGCCGATGGCCCACGTGGAGCACAACCGCGCGTACTGGGACAGGGAGAGCGACTCCTACCAGCTCAAGCACGGCCCGCAGCTCAAGATCGAGCGGCCGGGCTGGGGCGTCTGGCAGATCCCGGAGGACGAGGTGCGCGCGCTCGGCCAGGTGGAGGGCAAGGACGTGCTCGAGCTCGGGCTGCGGCGCCGCCCAGTGGTCGATCTACCTGGCCCGCAACGGGCGCCCACCCCGTCGGGCTCGACGTGTCCGAGCGCCAGCTCGCGCACGCCCGCAGGCTCATGGACGAGGCCGACGTCCACTTCCCGCTCGTCGAGTCGAGCGCCGAGTCGACGCCGTTCTCCAAGGAGAGCTTCGACATCGTCTTCTGCGACCACGGCGCGATCGGCTTCACCGACCCGTACCGGACGATCCCCGAGGCCGCGCGCGTGCTGCGCCCCGGCGGCCTGCTGGCGTTCTCGATGATGACCCCGTTCGCCGACGCCTGCTGGCCCGGCGGCGCGGAGACGCCGGGCAGCCAGCTGACCGTCGACTACTTCGGGATGCACCGCCGCGAGGACGAGGAGACGATCGAGTTCCAGCTCGGCTACGGCGACTGGATCCGCCTGTTCGCGGCGACCGGCCTGGTCGTCGAGGACCTGGTCGAGCTCCACCCGCCGCCGGACGCGACGAGCACCTACTTCGGCGAGGACCACCTGGCGTGGGCCCGCCGGTGGCCGCTCGAGCACATCTGGAAGGCGCGCAAGCCCTAGCGGACGGCGTTCGCTCGAACGGTCAAGCGGCTGCCCTTTCGCGCTTAACTGAGGGGGTGGACCGGCTCGAACGGATCGTGGGAGTCGTCGCGGTGGCCGCAGTGGCGACGACCGTGCTGGCTCTCTCTCGCGGCGACGAGGACCCGCCGTCCGAGCTGTTGCGCGAGCCGGCTCCGGCCCGGGCCGAGGCGCCCGGCTCGACTCCTGCGCCGGACCAGTCGTCCGCACAGGCGCAGCCGTCCGACCCACCGGCGGAGGCTCCCGCGGTGCCGCTGCGCCGGCTGGTCGGCGAGCGTCTGTTCGTCCGGATGAACGGAACCTCGCCGTCGCGCGGGTTTCTGCGGCGCGTGCGGCGCGGGGAGGTCGGCGGGGTGGTGCTGTTCGGCCCGAACATCGCCACCCGCCGGCAGGTGCGCAAGCTCGTGACCCGCCTGAAGGACGTCGCGCGCGAGGCCGGCGTCCCCGCGCCGCTCGTCGCGATCGACCAGGAGGGCGGGATCGTCAAGCGGCTGCAGTCCGCGCCGCCGTTCCGGTCGGCTCCGCAGATCGGGGCGACGGGCTCGACGTCGGGTCGCCCGCGCCGAGGGCCTGGCCACCGCGCGATCGCTGCACGCACTCGGCATCGACATCGACTTCGCGCCGGTGGCCGACGTCCCGGCGTCGCCCGGATCGTTCATCGCCGCGCGGGCGTTCGGCCGCGACCCGCGACGCGTGGCGCGGCTCTCCGGCGCGTTCGCCGACGGCCTGCAGGCCGGCAGGCGTGGCGGCCACGTTCAAGCACTTCCCGGGCCTCGGGTCGGCCCCGGCCAACACGGACTTCGCCAGCGCCGTGGTCGACGCGCCGCGCTCTCGCCTGAAGCGTGAGTTGATCCCCTACCGCGGAGCGCGGGCGCGGCTGGTCATGCTGGCCACCGCGGTGTATCCCGCCTACCACCGGGGCGTGCCCGCCGCGTTCTCGCGGCGCATCGTCACGGGGATGCTGCGCGGCGACCTGGGCTACGGCGGGCTGATCGTGACCGACGATCTGGAGACGCCGGCGGTGCGGGCGTTCACCTCGCCGGCCGAGGGTGCGGTCAGGTCGATCCTGGCCGGCGCCGACATGGCGCTCGTCGTCGGCTCGGAGGCGGGCGGGGCCGCGGCGTTCGACCGGTTGCTGGCGGCGGCCCGCAGCAAGCGCCTCGATCGCGCGGACCTCGAGGCATCGCACGCACGGGTGGACTCGCTGCGCGCGGTACTCAGTCCCTGAGCAGCGTCACGACGGCCCCCACGTCGTCGCGCTCCACGGCCTGCGCGAAGCGCTCGACGTCCGCTCGCAGCTCCGCGTCGTCGAGCGAGTGCAGCGCGGGCTCCGCGTCCTGCTCGGGGATGCGGTCCCCGACGACCTGACGGGCGCGCTGGAGCGCGCTGTTGACCGACGCCGTCGACGTGTCGAGCGCCCGCGCCGCCTCGCGGCCGGACAGCCCGAGCGCATCGCTCAGGACGAGCGCCGCCCGCTGGCGGGGCGAGAGGTGCTTGAGGACGGCGGCCACCGCCAGCTCCAGGTCCTCGCGCTGCTCGTAGCTCACGCTCGGGATCGCGGAGGCGGGCCCCTCGGTCTCGGGGCGGTCGACCATCACGGGCCCCCGGCGCCGCTTGTCGAGGACGTCGAGCGCCGCGTTCGTCGCGATGCGGTACAGCCACGGGCCGAGCGCGCCGGTGCGGTCGAATCGGTGCAGTCCTCGCCACGCCCGGACGAGCGCCTCCTGGAACGCGTCGTCGGCGTCGTGGTCGGAGCCGAGGATGCGGTAGCAGCGCGCCCGGAGCATGCCCCGGTGCGGATCGATCAGGCGCTCGAACGCCAGATCGTCGCCGCGGCGGGCCGCGTCCACCAGGTCCTGAGGGGTCGATCGGCGCATGCGCCGATGGTCCGCTCCCGCGCGCGTTCTGTCGTCGGGCGACGGGCGGCTCCGGGCCTACGCAATCTGGCGTATGCGCACCCGCCGGCGTACGTCCTACTTCGCCGGCAGCGAGAGCGCGTACTCCACGCCCTCGTCCACCCAGCGCTGCAGGCCCTCGTCGCCGGCGATCCCGTCCGGGTCGACGACGACGTAGCCCTTCATCGTCCGCTCGCCCATCTCCGCGGGCCGGGTGTGCGGCTCCTCCAGCCCGGCGGCCGTGGCGTCGGGGCCGACGCGGGCCAGCAGCGAGTCGCCGGCCATGATGCCGCAGGCCATGTTGCCGGCGATCATCCAGGCGATGCCGCCGAACATCTTGCGCTCGGTGACGTCGTCGCGGTCCGGAAGCGCGGCGCGGATGCGCTCGGCGAGCTGTTCGTCGTAGGCCATCGGCGGCCTCAGCCTACGGCGGCCGTCGCCCGCTCGGCCGCCTCGGCCCGGTCGTGGTCCTGCGCCGAGCGGTAGAAGAAGAACGCCAGCGCGAAGAACATGATCAGCCAGGTCGAGCCCCATCATCAGCCCGCCGGCGATCTGCTGGTCGAGCAGCGGGTCGATGCCGTGCTCCGTCTGCGCGCGGTCGCCGTAGTAGCCCGCGTAGAACGGCGACGACGCGATGATGAACGCCATCGCCAGGAACATCCCGGCCAGGCGGCAGCCCATGATGTGGCCGGCCTTCCACAGCTCGCCGCGCAGGCGGCGGCGCTTGGGCTCGATCGCCGGCCACCAGACGAGCAGCGACGCCACCACGAACGACTCGTGCTGGAGCGCGTGCAGCACCGGCGAGCGCAGCGCGCCCTCGAACGCGAACGCCATGTGCCAGCGCGTAGAGGACGACCACGTAGATCGCGATCGCCACGAGCGGCTTGCGGACGAAGCGGAACGCGGCGCGCAGGCGCCGCCGCCGCGCCAGCGGCACGAGCACGGGCCGCGGCAGGTAGAAGACCAGCACCGGCGTGCGCAGGCCCGACGAGCAGGAGCGGCGCGGCCAGGTCGGCGATCAGCAGGTGCTGGGCCATGTGCGCCGACATCAGGTCGCCGGACAGCGCGTCGGGCGGCCCGAGCAGGGCGATCGCCGTCAGGGCGATCCCGCCGTACCAAGCGGCCTGCTGGCCGGCGCGGGACCTCGTACCCGCGGCGCGGCGAGGACGCGCACCGCGCGCACGTAGAGGTAGATCGCCAGCGCGATCAGCACCGTGACGGCCGGGTTCAACGAGACCACGGACCACATTGTGACTCCCGGCGACGACGCGCGCCGGCGAACGGCTGCTACGCGGCCGACATCGCCTTCCGCGCGTCGCCGATCACGTCGCCCGTGGCGTTGCCCGGCGCCTGCTCGAGCACGCTCGCCGGCGTACGGCCAGGCGCTCGCGGTACTCGTTGCGCTGCATGCGCGAGACGACCAGCCGCTGGACCTGGGCCGTGCCCTCGAAGATCTGGTAGATCTTGGCGTCCCGGAACCACTTCTCGAGCGGGCACTCCGTGGACTGGGCGTAGGGGCCGACCAGGTCCATCAGCGTGGTCGTCGCCCACATCGTCACGTCGCCGGCCTTGAGCTTGGACATCGAGCCCTGGCCCGCCGGTCATCGGCACGCCGTTGCGGCCCATCCAGGCCGCGCGCCACACGAGCAGGCGCGCGGCCTCGATCTCGGTGGCGACGTCGGCCAGCGTCTGCTGGATGCGCTGCTGCTCCATCAGCGGCATGCCCTCCTCGACCTTGTCCTCGAGGTACTCGAGCGTCCACTCGTACGCCGCCTGCGCGATGCCGAGCGCCGAGGCGCCGACCAGCGGGCGGGTGATCTCGAACGTCGCGAGCGCGCCCGATGCGCGGCCCGTCGACTCGCCCGAGCGCGCGCGCTCGAGCTTCTTGTTCAGCTTGTCCATCCCGCCGAGCAGGTAGTCGACCGGGATGCGGCAGTCGTCGAACACCAGCTCGCCCGTGTGCGACGCGCGGATGCCGATCTTGTCCTCCTTCTTGCCCATCGACATGCCGCGGCTGGTCGCCGGGGACGATGAACGAGGCCTGGCCGCGGTGGCCGAGGTCGGGGTCGACGGTCGCGACGACGACGTTGACGTCGGCGATGCCGCCGTTCGAGATGAAGACCTTGGAGCCGTTCAGGACCCACTCGTCGCCGTCGAGCTTCGCGGTCGTGCGCAGCGACTTGACGTCGGAGCCGGCGCCGGCCTCGGTGACCGCGTAGGCGCCGAGCTTGATGTCGTCGCCGGTGCCGTAGCACTCGGGCACCCACTTGCCGATCTGCTCGGGCGTGCCCGACGAGGCGATGCCGGCGGCGGCGAGGCCGGAGGCGGAGATCGCGAGCGCGATGCCGGCGCAGCCCCAGTGGAGCTCCTCGGCGTAGATGACGTTGAAGAGGCCGTCCTCGTCCTTCGCCATCTCCTGCGAGGTACTCCATCCCGCTCAGCTTCCACTCGCGGGCCTCCTTCATCACCTCCCACGGGACGCTCTGCTCGCGGTCGTGCTTCGCGGCGACCGGGCGGATGACCTCGCGGGCGAACTTGCGGCAGTACGCCTGCCACTCCTGCTGCTCGTCACTCAGACGGAAGTTCACTGTGAATCGGCCTCTCCGGTGTCCTCAGGGAACGTTCGGTTGACTGACCAGTCAATCCAGCGGAATCGTAACGCCTGACCGCGCGTCCAGCGGCGCTCCGCGGGCGACTTCACGGTTCCCTCGGTCCGCGCCGGTAGCCTCCCGTCGGTGCGAATCCCCGCCACACTGCTCGCCCTCGTGGCGGCGCTCGTCGTCGCCGGCTGCTCGCTGAGCGACGAGGCGGACAACGGCGGCGGCGTCAAGGCGCCCGATCCGGGCACGCCCGCGACCGGCGTCAAGTCCGACCAGCCGCGCGCGGCCGCCGAGCTCGGCTTCCCGACCGTGGCGACCAAGAACACCACCCGCGTGGGCGGCGGCGACGCGGCCGCCGACGTCGCCGGCGCGGTCAGCGCCGTGTGGCCCGCGACCAGCAAGCGGACCCGCCCGGCGGTCGTCGCGCTGGTCGACAAGGACGACTGGCAGGGCGCGCTCGCGGCGTCGATGCTGAACGCCGCCCCGGTCCGCGCGCCGACCCTGCTGTCCGACGGCAGCGGCCTGCCGTCGGTCAGCTCGGACACGCTCGACCGGCTGAAGCCGTCGGGATCGCAGCTGACCAAGGGCGCCCAGGTCGTCCTGATCGGGTCGAAGCCGCGCGCGCCCAAGGGCCTCAAGCCGGCCAGCCTGAGCGGCAAGAACCCCTACGAGACCGCCGCCGCGATCGACCGCTTCTTCTCCGCCGCCAAGGGCAAGCCGTCGGGCAACGTGATCGTCACGACCGGCGAGCGCGCGCCCTACGCGATGCCCGCCGCCGCCTGGGCCGCACGCTCCGGCGACCCGGTCCTGTTCGTCAAGCAGAACGAGGTCCCGAAGGCGACCCAGACGCGCGCTGGCCGCCCACGAGCGCCCGAACATCTACGTCCTCGGCCCCGAGGAGGCCGTGTCCGAGAAGCGTCGTCAAGCCAGCTCGGGAGCTTCGGGAAGGTCGAGCGGATCTCCGGCAAGGACCCGGTCGAGAACGCGCTCGCGTTCGCGCGCTTCCGCGGGTCGGACGACTTCGGCTGGGACGCGAACACCGCCGGCCGCAACCTCACCGTCGCCAGCACCGACCGGCCGCTCGACCTGGCGGCGGGCGGCGCGCTCGGCACCAACGGGATCTTCGCCCCGCTGCTGCTGACCGACCAGGCCGACCCGCTGCCGAAGCCGCTCGACGGCTACTTCCTCGACGTGCAGCCCGGCTACGAGGACGACCCGCGCGACGCCGTCTACAACCACGTCTGGATCCTCGGCGACACGAAGACCGTGTCGCCGGCGGCGCAGGACCGGATCGACGAGGTGTCCTCGCTGATCCCCGTTCAGTATCCGGACCAGTAGGTTTCCCGGCGATGAGCGAGTACGAGCGCCCCGACCGCGCGCTGCGCGAGCCCACGATGGAGGACCTGCGCCAGCTCATGGGCGCCTCCACCCCGCACTTCGCGCTCCAGCTCCGCAACCGGATCCGGCACCTGATCGTGCGCCTCCCCGAGGGCCATCCCGTGCGGGCCGAGGGCGAGCGCGAGATCGCCCGGCTCAACGAGATCGCCTTCGACGGCGAGCGCCGCGGCGGCGCGCCGGAGCCGGGCATGAAGCCGCTGCCGTCGATCCAGGACTAGCCGGCGGCTGGAACGCGCTGCGCGTCCTCCTCCGGCCGGAGGCACGAGACGCGCTGGTGGTCGACGGGTTCCTCGACGTGCTCGGGGACGCCCAGCCCGAGTCGCCCGGGATGGCGCACGACTTGATGTTCTCCGACGCTGCTGCCCATGGTGTACGAGAACTGGTGGCGGCCCGCCGCGGGGCGGGTGATCAAGGGCGTGTTCGGCCCCGGCATGGCCGACGAGCACCGGATCGCGCGGCTGCTGATGGGTCTGTCGCCCGGCGACGGCGTGCTGGACGTGGCGTGCGGGACGGGCGGCTTCACGCGCGACTTCGCGCGGGTCGTCGGGCCCGAGGGGCTGGTGGTCGGGCTCGACGCGTCGGAGACGATGCTGCGCCGGGCGGTCTCCGAGACGACAACGCCGCGAGCAGGTCGGGTACGTGCGCGGCGACGTGATCGAGATGCCGTTCCGCGACCAGTCGTTCGACGCGGTCTGCTGCTTCGCCGCGCTGAACCTGTTCGCGGAGCCGATGGAGGCGCTCGACTCGATGACCGACGTGCTGACTCCGGGCGGGCGCATCGCGATCTTCACCTCGGCGCGGACGCGCACCGCGCCGCTCCGCACGTTCGAGTCGCTCGTGCGCGCGCGGAGCGGCATCCACATGTTCGAGCGCCGCGAGCTGGTGGATGCGCTCGAGGCCCGCGGCTACGTCGAGATCCGCCAGCGGATCACCGGCTTCACGCAGTTCGTGGGCGGCCGGTTGGACGGCTGACAGTCGCGTCCGAATTGCCCCTTGTGGGGTCCGAGATCCGCGATAGGGTGGCCGACTATGGCTGGAGAACAGATTCGCATAACAGGCGGCCCTGCTGAGGGCAGCAACATCGAAGTCGGGCAGGAGTTCGCAGATCGGCCGGTCGGCCGGCGCCGAGGGTCGTCTGGGCGACGATCCCGAGATCTCCCGCCAGCACGCGCGCATCACGCGCAACCCGCAGGGCCAGCTCGTGGTCGAGGACCTCGGGTCGACCAACGGCACCTACGTCAACGGCCAGCGGATCAGCGGTCCGCAGGTCCTGAACCCGGGCGACACGGTCCAGATGGGCCGATCGACGCTGTCGGTCCAGGGTGGCGGCGCCGGCGCCGCGGGCGGGGCGACCGCTATCGGCGCCGTCCCCGTGATGCCCGGCGTCCACTCCCCCGCCCCCGGCGCCCCCGCCGCCCGCGGCGGGCCCGCCGACGGCCCAGACCCAGCCGCTCCAGGCTCAGGGTCCCGGCCCGGGCGGTCCTCCCGGCTACGGCCCGGGCGCCCCCGGCGGTCCCGGTGCACCGGGCGGTCCTCCTGGCTACGGCCCCGGCGGTCCCGGTGGCCCCGGCGGCTACCCCGGCCTCCCGGCCAGGGCGGCGGCGGTGGCAACAACACCGGCCGCATCGCGCTGATCGCCGGCCTGATCGCCGCGGTCATCATCGGCGCGGTCGTCCTGGCGCTGGTCCTGTCGGGCGGCGACGACGACAAGGACTCGACCACGCAGGCCTCCACGGCCCAGTCGTCGGTGCCGACCACGTTCACGATGGACACGTCCACGCTCCCGTCGACCACCGAGTCGACGACGACCGAGGAGACGACCACCGAGGAGGAGACCGAGGAGGAAGAGCCCTCGTCGGACCTCAATGAGTACCCGCCCAACGTCAAGAAGCAGTTCATCAAGGGCTGCACCAACGGCGGCGGGTCCGAGGGCGCCTGCCGGTGCGCGATCAACCAGATCGAGAAGAACTACGACCTGATCGAGTTCCTCGACATCATCGGGAAGGTCAACAAGACCGGCAAGTTCCCGTCGAACGTCGAGCGCCTGATCAAGAGGTGCGGCGCGCGGCACTAGCGCGCCGGCGCACAACGAAGGACTGAGCGAAGCGCCCGCCCAGTGCGGGCGCTTCGTCTTTCACTGGGTCAGCCCAGGCCGGTCAGCTCCGCAACGCGCTCGCGGTGCTCGCGCGCGGTGCCGAACAGGTGCGCGCCGGTCTTCCCGCGCTTCAGGAAGAACTGGAGGTCGTGCTCCCAGGTGAAGCCGATCCCGCCGTGCACCTGGAGCGACCGGGCGGGCACCCGGAAGCCCGCGTCGGACGCGTACGCCTTCGCCATCGACGCGGCGACGGGGAGCGACTCCGGCTCGTGGTCGGCCGCCCAGCCCGCGTAGTAGGTCAGCGACCGCGCGCTCTCGGTCTCCATCAGCATCTGCGCGCAGTTGTGCGGCGACGGCCTGGTAGGCGCCGATCGGGCGACCGAACTGCTGGCGGTCCTTCGCGTACTCCACGGCCATGTCGAGCGTCCGCTGCGACAGGCCGACCAGCTCGCCGGCCATCGCCACGGCCACGCGGTCGAGCGCCCCGCGCACGTCCCCGGGCAGCTCTTCGCCACCGGACGCGGAGACCCGCGAGTACGGCCGCGTGTCGTCGATCGTGTCGACGCGTTCCACGGAGGCCGAGGAGGTCTCGACGACGGTCGCGCTGTCGCCGTCCACCAGCACCACGAACGCCGACGTCTCCGCGTCGGGCACCAGCGGCGCCGATCCGTCGCTGACCAGTCCGACGGTGCCGAGCGTCTGGCCGGAGGCGACTCCGGGCAGCCAGCGCTCGCGCTGCGAATCCGACCCGGCGTGCTGCAGCATGAGCCCCGCCGCCGCGTTCGAGGCGAACGGCGACGGCGCCGCGACGTAGCCGAGCTCCTCGGTCAGGATCACCAGCTCGAGCACGCCCAGTCCCTGCCCGCCGTGGTCCTCGGACACGAAGATCCCCGGCCAGCCCAGCTCGGCCATCTCGTCCCACAGGCCGGAGTCGTACTCGCCGGACTCGGCCAGCTCGCGGACCTTCTCCGGCTTGAACCGCGAGGCCAGGAACTCGTGCGCGGTCGACTTGATCGCTCGCTGGTCGTCGCTGAAGTCGAAGTTCACTGACGCGCCCCCTCAGCGCAGCCGCGGCAGCCCGAGCACCCGCTCGGCCACGATGTTCTTCAGGATCTCGGTCGTCCCGCCCTCGATCGAGTTGGCCCGTGCGCGCAGGAAGCGGTACGTCCACTCGGAGTCGGTGATCGGCGCCTCCGGCCCGCGCACGTCCATCGCCAGCTCGGTCAGCGCCTGGTTCGTGTCCGACCACATCCACTTGGTCAGCGAACCCTCGGGCCCCGGGATGCCGGTCTTCATGATCTGCGTCAGCCCGCGCGACGCGTTCAGCCGGATCGCCTCCGACTCGATGTAGAGCTGCGCGATCTTCTGCCGCACGACGGGATCCCGGTCGACGCCGCGCTCGCGCGCCAGCTCCATCACCTGCCCGATCGCGATCTTGAGCTGCACCTGGAGGCCGAACGCGAGGCCCGCCCGCTCGTGCATCAGCGTGGTGAGCGCGACCGTCCAGCCGTTGCCCACTCCGCCGATGACGTTCTCGTCGGGGATGCGCGCCTCCTCGATGAACAGCTCGTTGAACTCGGACTCGCCGGTGATCTGGCGCAGCGGCCGGACCTGCACGGCGTCCTGCTCCATGTCCATCAGGAAGTAGGTGAGCCCTTTGTGCTTCGGGGCGTCCGAGTCGGTCCGGGCGACGAGCATGCACCACTTGGCCTCGTGCGCGAACGTGGTCCACACCTTCTGCCCGGTGACGACCCAGTCGCCGTTGTCCTTGACCGCCTTGGTCTTGAGCGACGCCAGGTCCGACCCCGACTCGGGCTCCGAGAAGCCCTGGCACCAGATCTCCTCGGCGGTGAGGATCGGCTTCAGGTAGCGCTGCTTCTGCTCCTCGGTGCCGTGCGCGATCACCACCGGGCCGCCCATGACCAGGCCGAGCACGTTCGCGACCTGCGGCGCCTTGGCCCGCACGATCTCCTCGTTGAAGATCGCCTGCTCGATCAGCGTCGCCCCGCGGCCGCCGTACTCCTGCGGCCAGGAGATGCCGGCCCACCCCGCGTCGGCCAGCGTTCGCTGCCACGCCTTGCGGAACTCGAAGCCTGCCTCGTCGCCGTCGGGCTCGGGGCCCGGGTGGTGCTCGCGCGAGCCATTCGCGCAGCTCGTCCCTGAAGGCCTGTTCCTGCGGCGAGAGGGTCAGATCCATCGCGGCGCGATCCTAACCAGACCGCCAGAGCGCCGTACTACTTGTCCTTCTTCTTCTCCTTCTTCTCCTTACCCGGGGGCACCGGCCGCCCGCCGGCCGGGCCCTTCCCGGGCGTCTCCTGAGGCGGTGCAGCGCCGCTGTCCGTCCCCTGGTTGCAGTCGACGTTCAGCTGCTCGATCTTCCAGTCCCCTTCGCCGCCGGTCAGCTCGGCCGTCCCGCTGCAGCGGTCCGTGTGATCGGTGTGCGTGGCGACGGACTGGAGCGCGACCGTCGCGCTGTCGCCCGACTGGACGGTCGTCTTGAGCTCGGGGAACTCGATCACCTCGAGGCTCTTGAGCGTGCCGACCATCCCGTCGTAGCCGCCGAGCTGCTCGCGCAGCCCGGGCCCGGCGAGGTCCCAGGCACCGTCGAAGTCGTCGTCGGCGGCGCGGGTGTAGAAGTCGCTCACGGTCGACGCCGGCTCCTCGGAGCCGGCCGGCGCGGCCTGCTGCTCGCTCGCGGTCGACTCCGTGGTGGGCGACGACTCCTGCGCGGAGCTCGCCGGCGAGGAGTCCTTCGTGCCGCCGTCGTCGCCCGATGTCAGCGCCAGCACGATCCCGACGGCCGCGAGCGCCGCCAGCACCCCGAGCACGGGGACGAGCCAGCCGCGCCGCTCCGCGCGCTGGGGCACGTAGGCGGGCTGCGGACGGGACTCGGCGAGCGGCGTGGTGGCCTCCTCCACGGGCATCGGGACGGGCGCGGCCGGCTCCGGCTCCGGCGCTTCTTCGAACGCCCGGCACAGGTCGTCGATCAGCTCGCCGGCGGTCCCTGGCCGCTGTGCCGGGTCGCGCGCCATGCCGCGCTGCAGCACGCGCGCGGCCGACTCGGGCGCGTCGGGGACGTGCTCGCGCAGGTCGGGCGGTGGCTCGGACATGACGGCCCGGGCCACCTCGACCGCGGACCGCCCGCTGCGCGCCTTCTGCCCGGTCAGCGTCTCGTAGGCGACCGCGGCCAAGCCGTAGATGTCGACCGCGGGCCCACCCGCATCGCCGTCCAGGCGCTCGGGCGCCATGTAGGCCGCCGTGCCCATGACCGCGCCGGTGGCCGTGATGCTCGTGACCTCGGCGGCCGTGGCGATCCCCAGGTCGGCGAGCTTGGCCCGGCCGTCGGTGTCGATCAGGATGTTCGCGGGCTTGATGTCGCGGTGGACGATGTCGTGCTCGTGCGCGTAGTCGAGCGCCGTCGCCACGCCGCGCAGCACCTTCAGCGCGTCGTCGCGCGGCAGCGGCCCGCGGGCCAGCGCGTCCTTCAGCGTGCCGCCGGCGACGTACTCCATGACGATCAGGACGTTCTCGTCGTCGGTCTCGATGTCGAACACCGACACGATGTTCGGATGGTTCAGCGACGCGCCGAGCTGAGCCTCGCGCCGGAACCGCTTGGCGATCTCCTCCGGGCTCTCGGAGTGCATGCGCTTGACCGCGACCTCGCGACCCAGCCGCTCGTCCTCGGCCAGCAGCACGGTCGCCATGCCGCCCGACCCCAGGCGCTTGAGGGTGCGATAGCGGCCTGCGAGCAGGGTTCCGGAGGAGCGTGATGCCACACGGGCATCGTTCCCTACGAAGATGAAGGGTTAACCGTCGGCCTCAGCCGGCGGCGTCGCGCGCCTTGTCGAGCTCCGCCTGAACCTTGTCGCGCTGGTTGTCGATCTTCAGGCGCTCCTCGAGCACCGGAATCGCGTCGTCAGGCCGGTCGGCCTGGCGCAGGGAGCTGCCCAGGTTGAACAGCGCGTAGGCGTACTGGACGTCGTCGGTGCCCTCGGGGAACGCCTCGACCGAGCGCTCGAGCACCGGGATCGCCTCGTCGTACTTGCCCTGGTTCATCAGCTCGAAGCCCTGGTTCTGGAGGCTTGCGCCCTCCTCGGCCGAGTCGCCCGAGGGCTGCGGCACCTCGTAGTCCGAGGAGGACGACGACGACCCGTCGCCCGACTCGTCGGGAGCCGGGGCCGGCGCCGGTGCCGGAGTCGCCGGCTGCTCCTGGGACTGCGCCTGCTGTTGCTGCTGCTCGCGCTCGCGGCGGCGCTCGGCGCGCGCCTCGCGGCGCTGCTCGGCCGCGGCGCTCGACGAGGAGTCGCCCTTGTCGCCGCTGTCGTCGCCGCTCAGCAGCACGAAGGCCAGGATGCCGCCCACCAGCGCGATGGCCAGCAGTGCCAGCAGCGGGGCCGGCGAGCGGTCGCGCGGCGCGCGGCCGGGCGGCTCCGCGAAGGTGGCGGCCGGGGCGGGCGCCGGCCGGCGGGTGGGCGGCAGAGCGGACGTGCGCGCGGTGGGCGGGGTCTCGAGCGCCCGGGCCAGCTCGTCCACGAACGCGGTGGCGGAAGCCGGCCGGTCGTCGGGGCGGAACGCCATCCCGTGGCGGACGGCATCGGCCGCCGCGGCGGGCGCGTCGGGCCAGCCCTCGCGCATGTCGGGGGGCGGGCCGCCGACCACGGCGTGGGCGATCTCGACCGGCGTGGCGCCCCGGTAGGCGGGACGCCCGGTCAGCAACTCGTAGCCGACGGCGGCCAGCGCGTAGACGTCCGTGCGCGGCCCCGCGTCGCTGCCGTCGAGCTGCTCGGGGGCCATGTAGGCCGCCGTGCCCATGACGCTGCCGGAGCTGCGTGATGCGCGTGTTCTCGACCGCGGTGGCGATGCCCAGGTCGACGAGCTTGACCGACCCGTCCTTCCCGAGCAGCACGTTCGCGGGCTTGACGTCACGGTGGACGATGCCCTGCTCGTGCGCGTGGTCGAGGGCGGCCGCGACGCCGCGGAGGATCCGCACCGCCTCGCGCGGCTCGACCCGCCCGCGGCGCAGGGTGTCGGCCAGCGACTCGCCGTCGACGTGCTCCATCACGATCACGACGGAGTCCTCGTCGGTGACGGTGTCGTAGACGGTCACGACGTTCGGGTGGTTGAGCGAGGCGCCCAGGCGGGCCTCGCGGCTGAAGCGCTTGGCGGTGTCCTCGGGGCTCCCGGCGTGCAGGCGCTTGACGGCGACCTGTCGCCCGAGCCGCTCGTCGTCGGCCAGGTACACGGTCGCCATCCCGCCGGAGCCGAGACGGTCCGTGATCCTGTACCTGTCCGCGATCAGGCTTCCGCTGGCAGTCGAAGACGCCATAGAACCCCAGTTACCGGAGCGGCGCGCTCCGAAACGGGGATCAGCCCCGCGTCAGATGGGTGCGCAGGGACTCGAGGCGATCGTCCCACTGGGCCCCGACTCCCGCCATCCACGACGCCGCCTCGGTCAGCGGGGCGGGGGTCAGCCGGTAGTGGGTCTCCCGCCCCCGGCGCTCCGCGGCGACGAGCCCGGCGTGGTCGAGCGCGGCCAGGTGCTTGGCCACGGCCTGGCGCGTCATCGGCAGCTCCAGAGCCAATCTGGAGGCGGTCACCGTGGTGCCCTGGGAGAGCGACTGGACGAGCTGCCGGCGGGTGGGGTCGGCCAGCGCGGCGAACACCGCGCCGACCTGCTCCTCGGACATCAGACCGCGGCCAGCGCCCCGGTGTGGGCCACGAGCTTCGGCCCCCACGAGGCCGGCAGCGCCGCGAACCCGGACTCGACGACTGTGAGCAACGTCTCACGTCGCGGGAGCTCCACGAGCGTGAACTCGACCCGCGTCTCGTCGCCGGTCGCCGTCCGCCCTCCAGGTGAACACGAGCCGCGAGGACTCCTCCGCCGCGTCGACCACCGCCACGCGCTCCTGCCCGTCGTCCCAGCGCAGCAGAGCCTCGCTGCCCTCCTCGAGCGGCCCGTCGGACTCCACCTCGTCGGCCAGCCACTCGGCCAGCTCGGAGGGCCGGGTCAGGGCGTCCCAGGCGTCCTCCGGCGGCACCGGGAGGACGACGGAACGCGTCACAGAATCGTCGGTGGGCATGATTCCCCCTCTGAGAAAGCTTCTCGCAACTGCACGGTTGCGCGTAGTGTACAGTCTAACGTGCAACCTAACAGTTGCGTTTCGGAACGGAACCGCGAGAGGAGCCCCGTGCCACTAGTACCGATGGTCGTAGAGCAGAGCGCCCGCGGCGAGCGCTCGTTCGACATCTACTCCCGGCTGTTGAACGAGCGGATCGTCTTCCTGGGCACGCCCGTCGACGACCAGATCTCGAACCTGATCGTCGCCCAGCTCCTGCACCTGGAGTCGGACGACCCCGACAAGGACATCTCCCTCTACATCAACTCGCCCGGCGGATCGATCTACGCGGGCCTGGCGATCTACGACACGATGCAGTTCATCAAGCCCGACGTGACGACGATCTGTTACGGCGTCGCGATGTCGATGGGCTCGCTGCTCCTGGCGGGCGGCGCGCAGGGCAAGCGCCTGGCCCTGCCGAACAGCCGGATCCTGATCCACCAGCCGTCGTCGGGCTTCGAGGGCCAGGCGACCGACATCGAGATCCACGCCAGGGAGGTCATCGACCTGCGCCGGCGGATCGACGAGATCTACGCCAAGCACACCGGCCGCACCCAGGAGCAGGTCCATGACGACATGGAGCGCGACCGGTTCTTCAAGGCCGACGAGGCCATGGAGTACGGCCTGATCGACCGCGTCATCGACAAGCACTGAGGAGCCGGCAATGCAAAGGGTGAACATCGGATTCGAGAGCGGCGCCGCGATCGCCGTACGGCTGGAGGACGACGCGCTCGACGGGCTTCGGCAGGCGCTGTCGGGCGACGGCTGGCATCAGCTCCAGACGGCCGACGGCCGCGTCGACCTGAAGATCGGCGACGTGGTCTACGTCAGCGAGGCGTCGAGCGAGCCGCGCATCGGTTTCGGCGGGTAGGCGGCCCGGCCGCCCCGCACCAGAGAAGAGGCGGCCGGACCGGGCCCGGGGGCAGGGGTACGTACCGGGCCCGGCCGACCGCGTCACCTGCTCACCAGCGGGCCTGCTGCGCCTCCCCGGAAACGGCGCATGCCCTGGCGGTGGCAGCTTTTTCCCTCGTGGCTGCTCTGTCGGCTCGTTTGCGCAACGTGATTCGCGCTAACCGCCGCTTGTGGACGAAGCGGCAGGGGTCCGGATCGTCCGCCCGTTTAGGACGAACGGCCATTCACCTCTGCGGCCCGCCCATACCGAGTCCTTACCGAAAGCGCCACTCGAGCGGTCCCCACTCTGGGTCAAGCCACCGGGCCGAGGTGCCGATGCTGAAGGGCCTTGTCCTCCGCGCCCTACATCGACTGGAACCAGGCTCAGGTCACCGAGCCCGGCACGACGCTGCGCGTCCCGGTCGTCAACGCCACGCCGGAGTGGGCGCGCGGAGTTCAAGTACGAGGCCGACCTGCGCAGCCACGACGACCTTCCAGGACCCCTGGGGCCACATCGGGCTGATCGGCGTCGAGATCTTCGTCCCGGCGATGACGCCGGGCACCGGCAAGCGCCTGCGCGAGACCCTCGACGAGCCTGGTCGAGATCGCCCAGCGCCGGGTCGCGGCGGCACGGCCGCCGGAGTCGCCGGAGGCGATGCTGTCGCTCATGCGCTCGCTCTCGGGCTCGACGCTGCCCGGCTAGCGCCGGCTAGATGCGCTGGATCAGCGTCCCGGTCCCGAGGCCGCCGCCGCAGCACATCGTCACGAGGCCGATCTCCTTGTCGGAGCGCTCGAGCTCGTGCAGCAGCGTGGTGATCAGCCGCGCGCCGGTCGACCCGAGCGGGTGCCCGAGCGCGATCGCGCCGCCGTTGACGTTGACGCGGTCCATGTCCGGCTCGAGCTCGCGGCGCCAGGCGGCGAGCACCGACGCGAACGCCTCGTTGACCTCGAACAGGTCGATGTCGTCGATCGACATCTTGTTGCGCTCGAGGATCTTCCGCGTGGCCGGGATCGGGCCGGTCAGCATGATCACCGGGTCGACGCCGACGGTCGTCTGGTCGACGATCCGCGCCCGCGGCTTCAGCCCGAGCGCCTCGGCCTTCTTGCGCTCCATCAGCAGCACGGCGGCGGCGCCGTCGGAGATCTGCGACGCGTTGCCCGCCGTGACCTTGCCGTCCTCCTTGAAGGCGGGCTTCAGCTCGGCGAGCTTCTCGAGCGTCGTGCCCGGGCGGATGCCCTGGTCGCTGACGTAGGTGTCGCCGTTCACCTGGAACGGGATCGTCTCGCGCTCGAAGCGGCCCTCCTCGGTCGCCTGGTGCGCGTTCGCGTGCGAGCGCACGCCGATCTCGTCGAGCTCCGACCGCGGGATCTCCCACTTGTCGGCGATCATCTCGGCGCTGATGCCCTGCGGCACCAGGTTGTAGCGCTCCATGATCGCGGGCGGCCACGGCGACCCGACCTCGTCGACCCACTTGAAGCCGACGCCCATCGGGATGTGGCCCATGTGCTCGACGCCCGAGCCGATCGCGGCGTCGTGCACGCCGGCGGCGATCAGCGCGGCGGCGAAGTTGACGGCCTGCTGCGCCGATCCGCACTGGCGGTCGACGGTCGTGGCCGGCGTCTCGATCGGCAGGCCGGCCTGGAGCCACGCGTTGCGGCCGACGTTGAACATCTGCTCGCCGTACTGCTGGACGCAGCCGGTGACGACGTCCTCGACCTCCTCGGCGGGGATGCCGGCGCGCTCGATGACCGCCTTGTAGGACTCGCCGAGCAGCTCGTTCGGGTGCGTGTCCTTGTAGTAGCCCTTCTCGGGGTGGCCGCGTCCGATCGGCGTGCGGGCGGCCTCGACGATCACGACCTCGCGGCCGTTTCCGTTCTGCATGGCGTCTGACTCCTCCGGAGAAGTGGTGCCCTCCGGCGCCCGACGAAGCGGCGGGGCGCCAGGGCGGATTACTCTACCGGCTCGATTGACTGGTGAGTCAACCAATCTCGGCGAGCGCCTCGGGGTCGTCGGCAGCGGGACGATCGCGTGCAAGCTGGCCCGCCTGGCCGCCGAACGGGGCGACGTCGTCCTGCTCGCGCGCAGCGACGAGTCGGCGGCGCGCGCCGCCGAGGCGCTGGACGGGACGGCCCGCGTCGTCGACCGACGTCGCGGAGCTGCGCGACGCGACGTTCGTGGTCGAGGCGATCGTCGAGGACCACGACGTGAAGGCCGCGACGCTGCGCTCCCTCGACGACGTCCTGGCCCCGGACGCGATCGTGGCGACGACCACCTCGTCGCTGTCGGTCGAGCGGCTGGCCGTCGAATGCGGGCGGCCGGAGCGCTTCGTCGGCCTGCACGTCTTCAACCCCGTCGACCGCATGGAGCTCGTCGAGCTCGTCTTCCCCGACGCCGCGACCGAGGACACGCGCCGGCGCAGCTACGCGCTGTGCGAGGCGCTCGACAAGACCGTCGTCGAGGTGCCGGACATCCCGGGCTTCGTCGTCAACCGGCTGCTGTTCCCGCTGCTGTTCGCCGCGGTCGAACTGCTCGACGAGCACGGCCTGAAGCCCGAGGCCGTCGACGCCTGCATGAAGCTCGGCGCCGGGCACCCGATGGGCCCGCTCGCGCTGCTCGACTTCGTGGGGCTGGACGTGGCCGCCGCGATCGGCGAGTCGATCGACGTCGCGGTTCCGTCCCGCGTGCAGCCATATGGTCGCCGACGGACAGCTCGGCCGGAAGGCCGGCCGGGGCTTCTACGAGTATCCCTGAGCTCGACCGGGAAAGAAACCTGCAGTGAACGCTGCGATCGCCTTGAGCAAAACCCCGGAGGCCGTCCGGGTGATGCTCGTCGATCGCCAGCACCTGTTCCGCGCCGGCCTCTGCAAGGTCCTGGTGCGCGAGGGGCTGGACGTGGTGGCCGACGTCGAGACGGCGGGTGAGGCGCTCGGCGTCCTCGAGCGCGAGCCGGTCGACGTGGTCCTGCTCGACCTGAACACGCCCGACATGCCCGGGCCCGCGGCCACCGGCCGGATCGCCGCGGCCGCTCCCGACGTGACACTTCTCGTCCTCACCGCCTCGACTCACAACGAGGACGTCCTGGGCGCGCTGGTCGCGGGGGCGAGCGGCTACCTGCTGAAGGACGAGGCGGTCGAGGACATCGTCACGGGCGTGGTGCGCGCCGCTGTCGCGGGCGAGACGCTGATCTCCCCGCGCATCGCCGCGATGGTCGTCGGCCGTCTGCGCGAGCTGACGCCCGAGGACCAGCAGCCGACCCGGTCCGGCTCGCCCCTCTCGCCGCGCGAGGTCGAGGTGTTGAGGCTGATCGCCGCCGGCCGCGACAACCCCGACATCGCGCGCGAGCTGCTACATCTCCCAGAGCACCGTCAAGCGCCACGTCGAGGCGATCCTCGTGCAAGCTCGACGTCGACAACCGCGTGCAGGCCGCCGTCGCTGCGGTGCGACGGCGGCTCGTGTAGATCAGCCGGTGAACTGGAAGTTCAGGCGCTTCGTCGTGACGCCGTCCGCCCTGCTGATGGACAGCACGTAGCAGCCCGCGGTCTTGGGCGACTTGTAGTTGTAGATGAACTGGTGCGCCTTGGCGTCGTAGCGCAGGGACGTCTCCGTCGCAGTCACGTCCTGGAGGACGGACTCCTGCATCGACATGAACGTCCCGCAGCTGACCTCGTTCACGTTGACTCCGATGTACGGGAGGAGCGCCTGTGCGTCCGAGTCGGAGATCAGCTTGCCGTCGTACTTCTTCAGCTGCCACTTGACCGGGTAGGTCTTGCCTCCCTTGCCCGTGTTCACGCCGTCGGTGATGACCGGCGCCCCGAAGCCGGCGAACTTGTAGGCGACCGTGTAGCTCGCAGGTTGCCGCCGCTCGTCGTGTGGCCGACCTTGTCGGTCGCGGTCGCCGGGATCGTGCGCGTCTTCGGGCCGATCATGCTCGTGTCGAGCGCGACCGTGCCCGGTCGCAGCCGTTGACCAGCCCGACTCGCCGTCGGTGGCGGTCCAGGGCGACGGTCGCGCCGGGCTGCCCGACGATGAGCGTCGTCGGGCGGGCAGCTGATCGCCGGGGGCGTCGCGTCGACCTTGACGGTCTTGTCGCGGCGGCCGACTCGTTGCCCGCGGCGTCCTTGGCCGTGCCGGTGGCGGTGTGCGTCCCGGTCGTGTTGAACGCTCGCCGCCGCTGTAGCGAGTCGACGCCGCTGCCGGCGCTGCCGTCGGGCAGGTCCGGATCGGTCGAGCCGCCGAACGAGACCGTCACGGAGTCCTTGAACCAGCCGTCGATGCCGGCGCGCCGGGTCGGTCGTCGCGACCGGGGCGGTCGGCTGCGCCGTCGTCGACCTTGGTCGGCGCCGTCGGACGCGATCGCAGTCGCTCTCGCCGCCGCGGCGAGTCGACGGCCTTGACCCGGAAGGTCCAGGTGCCGTCGGTCAGGTCGACGTCGGCCGCGGAGCGCGTCGCAGCTCGTCGCCGAGCGACGTCCAGTCGGCGTCGTTGGCGTCGCGCTCCTCGAGCGTGTAGGTCACGATCGTCGCCCGTCGGGGTCGGTCGACCGCGTCCCAGTCGACGGTCGAACGTCGCCGTCGCGGTCGAGCGCCGGGCCCGCCGGCGCGCCGGGCGCGCCGGCGGCGGCGCGTTGACCGTCGTACTCGCACGTGCCGCGGCGCTCGTCGTGGCCGACGCTGTCCTGCGGCGCCGGCGGGCGTCGCGGTGTGCGTCCCGCGCGTCGCTCGGTGTCGAGCGGCGACGGTGCCGCTCGCCGCGCGTGGCCAGGCCGGACTCGTCGTCGGTCGCGGTCCAGGTCGCGCGTGCGCGCTCGCTGCCAGCTGGACACGGGCTCGGCCGGGCACTCGATGCGTGACCGTCGGCGCGGTCGCGTCGACCTTGACGGTCTTCTCGGTCGCGGCCGGACTCGTTGCCCGCGACGTCCGTCGCCGTGCCGGTCGCGGTGTGCGTCGCCGGTCGTGTCGAACGTCGTCGCCGCCGGTGTAGGAGTCGACGCCGCTGCCGGCGCTGCCGTCGGGCAGGCTCGGGTCGGCCGAGCCGTCGAACGACACGTCACGGAGTCCTTGAACCAGCCGTCGTACTCAGGGTCGGCGGGGTCGGTCGAGGCGACGGGCGCGCTCGGCGCGGTCTTGTCGACCTTGACCGTCGCGGCGACCTCGACCCACTCGCTCGAAGCCGCGCTGGGCGTTCCGTCGAGCGGACGCGGTAGCTCCACGTGCCCTCGTCCTCGTTCGCCGAGTACGACGGCTCGGTCAGGCCGCTGTCCAGCGGGCGACCAGTCGCTGTCGTTCGCGTCGCGGTGCTCGATCTCGTAGGTGACGCCGGACTCGGGCGCCGGGCCCCAGGTCAGGTCGAACTCGCCGTCGCCGTCGAGCGCGTCGGGCCGCACGGCCCGCTGGCCGGCGCGGGCGGGTCGGTGCCGGTGGTCTTGCAGTCCTCGGGCTCGGGCGACGGCGCGGGGATGGTTTGGCTGCCCGACGGCGGGATCGGAACGACCTTCAGGGAGCGGAGCGCGCCAGCAGTACCTGCGTGTTGGGCAGCAGGCCCGTCGTCGTGGAAGGAGGTGGTGTCAGGTGACAACGGCCACGCCTGGCTCGTCGACCGGCCACATTCGACGCGCTCATGCGAAGGCGGATGAGGACGTAGTCGGTCAGCTGGAGATCTCGGGCGAGTGGTCCCAGGTCACGTTCGCGTCCACGACCCCGGCGTCGGACGGCGACGTTCGTGACGTTGTGCGGATGCGTGCGGGTGTCGATGCGCCGGCTACCGCTGACGTCCAGGCACGAGCGTGCCCATCGCGCAGCGTGTAGACGGTGGGACTCCAGGTCAGGAAGTGCGCCTGCGTGATCTCGAGCGACGGGCCCGAGGTGTACGACGCCAGCGCGGTTGCCTGCACGGTCTCCGCCGATGCCCCAGTCGGTCGGCACCATGACCGTCGCGGTCCCCGCGGCGAAGCCCGGATCCAGCGGCGCCGGGTGAGAGCTGCACCTGCGTACCCCGCTCGAGGTGCTCGGTCCCGCTGTAGCTGATCGTCATCGCGACGTTGCGCGTCCCCGTCTCGTTGGGGAAGACGTCGATGAAGTCGGCCCGCGCCGGCGAACGTGACGGTGTCCGCGCTCGCCGCTGCCGGCGCGAGCGTCGCGCCGCGACGAGCGCGAGCACAAACGCGATGACGACGAGGCGCCGCGCCCCTGGCCTGGGTTCAGCATCTGACTGGGTCCCCTCGAGACGTAGGAATGCGGGCCGCGAGCCGACGGCCGCGACGGTCAACCTCTCAAGCCGAGCGCCAACGCGCCATTGGCCAGATGACCCATATTTCGCCGCCAGGCCTCAAGCAGCCGGGCGGAGCCTGCTTGAGCGGCATGCCGCAGGCCAGGTCCCACACGACGTCGGCCTCGCCGATGCCCTGCGCCGCGGCCAGCCGGCCGACGTCGGCCCAGGGCAGCGCGGCGTCGGGCAGGTCGTCCCAGCGAGCCAGATCGAGCGCCTCGAGCGCCCCGGTCAGCGACGGGCCCGACCTCCCCCTGCGCCTGGATCAGCAGCCGCAGGGCGTCACGCTGGGAATCGGTGAGCCTGAGGGACCACATCCGGCAAGACCTCCGTGTACGGGACAGGTACTTGCCCCGCCAAGCTATCCCCCGTCGCGGACGGACTCGAACTCGCCGGTGCCCGAGCTCGCGCCGTTGCCCGAGCGCCGTGACTCCGGCTTGTGGTCGCGGATGCGCACGGCCTCGATGCGGTTCTCGCGCACGTTCTCGACGCGCAGCGAGTAGTCGTTCGAGCGGACCATGTCGCCGCGCTTGGGCAGCCGGCCGAGCTCGCCGAACACGAAGCCGCCGACGGAGTTGTAGGCGTCCGAGTCGGCCTCGAGATCGATGCCGTAGTCGGTCAGGTCGGTGATCGGGACATGACCGCGCGCGTACCAGTCGCCGTTGGCCAGGCGGCGCACGTTGCCGGCCGGGTCGGTCTCGTCGGCGATCTCCCCCACGATCTCCTCGATGATGTCCTCGACGGTGACGATGCCGGCGGTGCGGCCGTACTCGTCGACGACCACCGCCATCGACGCGCGCTCGCGCTGCAGGTCGTTCAGCAGGTCGTCGAGCGACTTGGTCTCGGGCACGATCAGCGCGTCCTTGACGGCGGGCTCGATCGACGCCTCGGGGCCCTCGCGCATCATCAGCCGCACGAGCGAGTTGTTGTGGACGATGCCCTTGACCCGGTCGGTGTTCTCGTCCTCGGTCACGACCAGGCGGGTGTGGCCCGACTCGACGCAGCGCTGCAGTCCGGTGCTGACGGTCTCGGACACGTCGACGGTGACGACCGCAGGGATCGGCGTCATCACCTGGCGGGCCTCCTGCTCGTGCAGGTGGAAGACGCCGCGGAGCATGCCCGCCTCGCCGGGGTCGAGCGTGCCGCCCGTGACGCCCTGGGCGATCAGCATCTTCAGGTCCTCGGCCCGGGTGGCCTCCTCGAACTCGGCGGAGTCCGCGCGCACGCCGACCACGCGCAGCATCCCGTTGGACGCCGCGTTGAGCGCGGTGATCGCAGGCTTGAGCCCGATCCGGAACCAGTCCAGCGGGCGCGCGCACCCGGATCGAGATCGCCTCCGGGTGGGTGATCGCGTAGATCTTCGGCACCTGCTCGCCGAGCGTGATGTGGGCGCTCGTGGCCAGCACGTAGGCGATGACGAACGACAGCGGGGCGGCGACCGCGTGGGACAGGACGCCGCCGAGCAGCGTCCTCGAGGATGCTCGCGAGCGCGACCTCGCCCAGGAAGCCGATGCCGATCGAGGTCAGCGTGATCCCGAGCTGGCAGGCCGACAGGTACTCGGCGATGTTGTCGAGCTGATGGAGCGTCAGCCGGGCCCCGCGCGCGGGCCGTCCGCCCTCCTCGACCAGCGCGTCGAGCTTCTCGCGGCGGGCCCGGACCAGGCCGAACTCGGCCGCGACGAAGAATCCGTTCAGCAGAACGAGCAGCAGGACGGCGAGGATCAACAGGAGCGCGGTCATCGAATGGGCGCTCTCAGGGGCGCATCGGCGCGGGGACGGCCGGGCGCAAACTGGCTACTTCGCGAGGGGTCGTCGTCGCTCATGCGCGGACCTGGCCCACGGTAGCAGGTGATCCCGGCGTCGAAGCGCCGCGAATCAACCCTCGTGAAACTGTTCGCCTGCGCCGTTCTCGCCCTGCTCGTGTCCGGCTGCGCCGAGAGCCGAAAGCCCGCGTCCGAGGGCGCCCAGGACCCCGTCCTGATCGCCGCGCTCGGCGACTCGATCACCGCCGGATCGCCGTACTGGGACCCCGACCCGGCCGTCCGGGAGCGCATCGGCCCCGACGTCGACCCCGACAGCCAGTTCCCCCTGTGGGCGCAGGTGCGCCTGGGCAGGGGCTTCGCCGTGCGCAACTGCGGCGTGTTCGGCGAGCGCACGGACCAGATCGCGGCGCGCCTCACGCGTGCGCACGCGGTGCGCGGGCGCTGATCGTCCAGGGCGGGATCAACGACATAGCCCAGGGCCGCCCGGTGGCGCTGGCGGCGCGCGATCTGCGCGCGATGGTCGCGAACGGCCGGGAGCGCGGGCTGCGGGTGATGCTGACCGACGTCCTGCCCTGGAACAACGGGGACCGGCGCGCGGCGCGCGAGATCCGGCGGCTGAACGCGATGATCGAGGACATCGCACGCGACGAGCACGTGCCGCTCCTGCGCTTCAACGCCGAGCTGGCGGACCGCGACCACCCCGACCGCATGGAGCGCCGGCCTGACGGCGGATGGCGATCACCCGAGCGTGGCGGGCTACCGCCGGCTCGGCTCGCTCGTGCGCCGGCCCTGAGCGGGGCCGCTACGCGGCGGCGTCGACCTTGCGCGCGAGCTCGAAGTCGTTGGACGTGAGCCCGCCCGCGGAGTGGGTGGTGATCGTGACCGTCACCTTGCTCCAGGAGATCGCCAGGTCCGGATGGTGGTTCATCTCCTCGGCGCCCGGCGCGATCGCGTTGACGAAGTCGACCGAGCCGGCGAAGTCGCCGCGGTCGAACTCCTTCACGATCGCGTCGCCCTGGCGGCTCCATCCGTCGCAGCCGTCCAGCGCCTCGTCGATCTCCTGGTCAGACAGACGTGCCATCCTCACCTCTCCGTCATGCGCATCGCGAGCCTCGTCCCCTCCGCTACCGAGATGCTGTTTGCGCTCGGGCTCGGGCGAAGCGTAGTCGCGGTGACGCACGAGTGTGACTTCCCCCCGGGGGCGAGCGATCTGCCCCACCTGACCCGCAGCGTGATCCCCGAGGGCCTGACGGCCGCGGAGATCGACCGGGAGGTGCGCGAGCGGACCGAGCAGGGCAAGTCGATCTACGCGCTCGACGAGGAGCTGCTCCACGAGCTTCAGCCCGACCTGATCGTCACGCAGCAGGTGTGCGAGGTGTGCGCGGTGTCGTTCGACGACGTGCGCGCGGTCGCCGAGCGGATCGACTCCCAGCCGACGGTCATGTCCCAGGACCCGGCCACGCTCGGCGAGGTGCTGGCCGACGTGCGCCGGCTGGGCGAGGCCGCCGGCGCCCTCGACGCCGCCGACGAGTTCCTCGAGGAGGCGGCCGAGCGGCTCGACGAGGTGCAGGATCTGGTCGATACCGCGGACCCGGTCCGGGTGGCGGCGCTCGAGTGGCTCGACCCGGTGTTCATCGGCGGCCACTGGGTGCCGCAGATGATCGAGCTGGCGGGCGGCGAGGACGTGCTCGGCTTCCCGGGCGAGAAGTCGCGCGTCGCCGAGTGGGCCGAGGTCGCAGGCCGCGCGGCCGGAGGTCGTCGTCTCGATGCCGTGCGGCTACTACGCGGAGCAGGCCGCGCAGGAGACGATGGAGCACGCGGAGCGGCTCGCGTCCGCTCTGCGCCCGAGCGCGTGATCGCGGTCGACGCCGCCGCCTACTTCTCGCGCCCCGGGCCGCGACTCGTCGAGGGTGTCGAGCTGCTCGGTCACCTGCTGCACCCCGACCGGGTCGAGGCACCGCCCGAGCGACGCTCGATCGAGCTCGACCTCCGCAGCGCGGCTTGAAGCAGGGGAGCCAGCAGGCGCTGATCGAGGCGCCGCCCCAGGACTGCTTCGACGCGATCACCGACTACGAGACCTTCCCCGACTGGCAGGACGCCGTCCGAGTCCGTCGAGGTGTGTCCCGCTACGACGACGGGCTGGGCCGCGAGGTCAGCTTCGTCGATCGACGCGAAGGTCAAGAAGGTCTCCTACCGGCTCGAGTACTCCTACGAGGAGCCCTGGCGGATCACATGGGAGTACCTGGGCGGCGACGTGAAGGACATCGACGGGTCGTTCGAGTTCGAGGACCAGGGCGACGGGACCACGCTCGCGACCTACGCGGTGGCGCTCGACGCCGGCGTGTGGATGCCGGGGCCGGTGAAGAAGGTGCTCTCCGGGCAGGTGATGAAGCGGTCGGTCGACGACCTGAAGCGGCGGGTGGAGTCGCTTCGGCGGTGACCGGGTCCTCGGCCGCCGCGCCCGTGGCGCCGATGTCGGCGTGGGCGCCGCTGCGGCACCCGTTGTACCGGGCGCTGTGGACCGCCCAGCTCGTCTCGAACATCGGCACGTGGATGCAGAACGTCGGCGCCGTGTGGCTGATGGGGTCGCTGGGCGGGTCGCCCGCGCAGGTCGCGCTCGTCCAGTCCGCGGTGACGCTGCCCGTGTTCCTGACCGCGCTGCCCGCGGGCGCGCTGGCGGACATCGTCGACCGGCGACGGCTGCTGCTGTGCACTCAGTCGTGGATGCTGTTGTCGGCGGGGGCGCTGGCCGTCCTGACCCGGCTCGACGCGGTCACGCCGGAGGTGCTGCTCGCGCTGGTGTTCTCCCTGGGGCTGGGCACGGCGGTGAACATGCCCGCCTGGCAGGCGATCCAGCCCGAGCTCGTCCCGCGGCGGGAGTTCCCGCAGGCGGTCGTGCTCGGCTCGGCGTCGATGAACATCGGGCGCGCGGTGGGCCCGGCGATCGGCGGCCTGCTGGTGGCGGGCGTCGGCACCGAGGCGGTCTTCGCGCTGAACGCCCTGTCGTTCCTCGGCATCGTGGTCGTGCTGTTCACCTGGCGGCGCGAGCGGTCGGAGTCCGAGATGCCGACCGAGCGGCTCGCCGGCGCCGTCCGAGCAGGCCTGCGCTACGGGCGCAACTCGCCGGCGCTGCGCGCGGTGCTGATCCGCTCGGCGACGTTCATGATCGCGGGCAGCTCGTTCCTGGCCCTGCTGCCGGTGGTCGCCCGGTCGGACCTGGACATGAGCGCCGCGGGCTTCGGCGCTGCTGCTGACCTGCTTCGGCGCCGGGGCGGTGATCGCGACCGGCTTGCTGCCGCGGCTGAAGGAGCGGGTCGACCTCGACCGGCTGGTGGTGGCCGCCACGCTCGTCGTGGCGGCGTCGCTCGCCGCGCTGGCCGCCCTGGAGTCCGTGGCGGTCGCGGTGCTCGTCTCGCTCGTCGGCGGGACCGCGTGGGTCACGTGCCTGTCGAGCTTCAACGTCTCGGCGCAGCGCGCCCTGCCCGGGTGGGTGCGGGCGCGCGGGATGGGCTTCTACCTGTTGACGATCCAGGGCGGCACGGCGCTGGGCGCCGCGGCTGTGGGGCGTGCTGGCCTCGGCGACGGACGCGCGCGTCGCGCTGGCGACCGCGGCGGCGGTGCTGGCGCTTGGGACGCTGACCGCGCTGCGGTTCCGGCTGACGCGCGGGGAGACGCTCGACCTGCGATCGGCGCCGTACACCTTCGAGCCGGCGCTCGTGATCGAGCCGCGCCCCGAGCAGGGGCCGGTGCTGGTGACGGTGGAGTACCGGGTCCCGACGGAGAACGCCGAGGAGTTCGCGGAGCGCATGCGCAGGGTCGGGCCGGGTGCGGCGGCGGACCGGCGCGCGGCGCTGGGGCCTGTGGCGCGACCCGGCCGATCCCGAGCGGTTCCTGGAGACGTTCGTCGTCGACTCGTGGGAGGAGCACCTGCGCCAGCACCAGCGCGTCACGGCGACCGACCGCCGCGTGGAGGACGCGGCGCGCGAGCTCGCCTCCGAGGTCGGCGAGCCGGCGACGACCCACTTCGTGTCCGCGTACTCGTAGGCGGCGGCTACGCCGCGGCCACCGCTCCGACCACCGCCAGCAGGCCGACCCCCGCCGCCAGCAGCGTCGGCGCCTGGCGGGGCAGGCCGCGCACCTTGCGCGGAAGCTCGAACAGCACGAGCGCCGCCAGCGCGCCGCCGATCAGTCCGCCGATGTGCGCCCCGATCGAGATGTTCGGCGATCGAGAAGGTGAAGACGAGGTTCAGCCCGAGCCACAACGGCAGGCCCGAACCCATCAGGTCGATCCCGCGGGAGCGCATCACGACGATCGCCGCGCCCATCAACCCGAACACCGCTCCGGAAGCGCCGGCGCCCTGGTCGGCCGGCCCCTGCAGCAGCACGCCGCCGAACGACCCGGCCAGCAGCGACACGAAGTAGATGATCAGGAACCGACTCCGACCGATCGCGGGCTCCAGCATCGAGCCGAGGAAGTAGAGCGACACCATGTTGAACAGCAGGTGGGTCAGCCCGTAGTGCAGGAACCCCGCGGTGAGGAGCCGCCACCACTCACCCGTCGCGACCCCGCCGACCTCCTGGCCGAACGACCGTGAAGCCGCCGATGCGGAGCGCGAAGTCCTGGAACAGCTTGGTGCCCTCGTGGCCGCCGCCCTGGATGGAGCCGCCGCTCGTCAGGACGCCGAACTCCAGGGCGATGCAGATCGCCATGAGCACGTAGGTCGCTATCGGCGTGTCCGGCGACACGGCGGACGTCGCCCGCTGCACCCGCGTCGGGCCGGGCGCGCACTCCGGGCAGCGCATGCCGACCGGCGTCGAGGTCATGCAGTCCGGGCAGATCGGCCGCCCGCAGTTCGAGCAGGAGACGCCCGTCTCGCGGCTGGGATGGCGGTAGCACGTCTCCACGCGAGTCACGATATCCAGCCCGCCCGCCCGGGCTTATGCGGTCCTTACGAGGACAGCGGAACGGTCAGGACCGCGGGCTCGGAGGGCGTCTTCGACCCGCCCGCCGGCTCGCGGGTGACCAGCACCGCGTCCGCTCCGCGCAGCTCCTCGGGGATCCCCGCGCTGCCGCTCCCGTCGCTCTTGACCGTGAACAGCGTCGACGGCGTGACCTGACCGCCGCGCATGATCCACACCTCGTAGACGTGCCCGGCCTGCGGCTGCTGCATGCCCTCGACGTTCAGGATCGCCGCGCCCGAGCTGCCCTCGTCCGGCAGGACCAGGGACGCCGCGCCCGCGGGCATGCGCGCCTGGTCGACCTTCGCGGCGACGGTCCGCGACGACTCGGAGTCGCCCCCGCCCGTCGCCCCGACCAGCGCTCCGAGCCCTATGCCGATGGCCACGAGCACGGCCGCGGCAGCCGCCGCGAACGCCGGGCGGGCGAACAGCAGGTCGCGCAGCCGCCCCGGGCGGGATCGGCTGCGGCCCGGCTCCGCCCGTGCGGGCGCGGGTGCCGCGGCGGCTGCCTCCGCGCGCACGGTCTCCATCAACGACGCCTTGAGCTCCGCGGGAGGCGCGACCTGCTCCACCGCCCGCGGCAGCGCGTCGCGCGCGACCCCGAGCCGCACCACCTCCTCACGGCACTCCTCGCAGTTCTCGAGGTGGCTCGCGAACGCATCGGCCTCCGCCGGCTCCAGCGCACCGAGCACGTACGCGCCCACGTCGTCCGCGAAGCGGTCGTGATCCCGGGCCGTCATGTCGTCGCCTCCTCGGGCGACAGCGCCCGCCGCATCTTCTCCAGGCCGAGCCGCATCCGGCCCTTCACCGTGCCGATCGGCTGGTTGAGCATCTCGGCGATCTGGGTGTGCGTGAAGCCGCCGAAGTAAGCGAGTCGCAGGACCTCGCGCTGCTCGCCGGGCAGGGTCTCCATCGCCTCGCGCACCTCGCGCGCCTCGTCGCGCCGCGCGACCTCCACCTCGGTGCGCTCGGGCGCCTCCTGGCGTTCCTCGATGCCCTCGGCCGACGTGCGCCGGCGGTCGTGGGCGACGTTCCGCCGCAGGGCGTCGATCGTCCGGTGGTGCACGATCCCCAGGATCCAGGTGCGCACGCTCCCGCGCTCGCGGTCGAAGCGCACGCGGCTGCGCCACATCGACAGAAAAGCTTCCTGGGTGACGTCCTCGGCCACGTTGCGGTCGCCGACCATCCGGTAGGCGAGCGAGAACGCCGCCCCGCCGTGGCGGTCGTAGATCACCTCGAAGGCGTCCGGGTTGCCGTCACGAAGCAGCACCATCACTTCCTCGTCGGCCAGACGCTGGATGTCCGTCGGTCTCATCGGGCGTGGGTCCTTAGAATCCTCGCGGCTTCCTTCGTCCTCCGAACCAGACCGGATCACATTCATGCGCAAATCGCCCGCCCAGGTCTACGCGCTCGTCTTCGGACTGGCGCTGCTCTTGGCCGGAATCATCGGCTTCTTCTACACGGCCGACTTCTCGACCGGGGACGCGACGAAGGATCCCGCGAACCGCGACGCGCTGATCGGCTTGTTCGACGTGAACGGCTGGCACAACGTCGTCCACATCCTGAGCGGCGTGCTCGGCCTGGCGCTGGCGGGCTCGTGGCGCGGCGCGAAGCTCTACGCGTGGGGCTTCGGGCTGACCTACCTGGTGGTGACCGTCTGGGGGTTCGTGATCGGCGACGGCGAGTCGATCCTGGGCCTGATCCCCGTGAACACGGAGGACAACCTCCTGCACCTGGCGATCTCGCTGCTGGGGATCGGGGCAGCGCTCGCGACGCCGTCGGCGCCCCCGCCCACCACGGTCGGGGGCAAGTCCGGCGCGTTCCAGCACACGCTGCGCCGCCGGGCGCAGACCAAGACGCCGGCCGCGCGCTAGCTAGCGCTCGCGGTCGAGCCTGCGGCGGACCTGGTCCGCCACGTCGCGACCGCCGCGGCCCAGGGCCTTCAGCCCCGACGCCGGGTTGCGCTTGTGCTGCTGGCGGGCCCGCACGAGCACGAGCGTCCCCGCCCCCGCTCCCGCGATGACGCCGGCCGCGGCCACGCGCGCCCAGCGGCGCGGGCTGCGCACGACGGCCGGGTCGAACTCGGCGATCTCGCCGAGCGCCGCGTCGGTCAGCTCGGACAGCCGCCGCTCGAACCGTGCGGTCATGTCCCGCGGCGGATCGACCGGGGTCAGGGCGTAGTGCAGAAGTCGTTCGACGTCAGTCATCTTCTTTCAGGAACCCCTCGAGCTGACGAATGGCGCGGTGCAGGAGCACCTTGGTGGCGCCCTCCGTCTTTCCCATCGCGCCGGCGATCTCCTTGTTGTCCATGCCGAGCGCGAACCGCATGATGAGCGCCTCGCGGCGGTCGTCGGGCAGCTTGGCGACGCCCTCGAGGACCCGCTGCAGGTCCTCGCGCCCCTCGACCAGCTCGGCGGTCTCGTGCGTCGCGGCCAACACGCCCGCGTCCTCCAGGTTGGTCTGCGGCCGGCGCGAGCGGTCGCGGTAGTAGTTCGCGGCCAGGTTGTGCGCGATGCGGATCAGCCAGGGCCGCAGCGGCCGGCCGTGCGACTCGCGCTGCGCGCGCTCGAAGTGACGGTAGGCCTGCAGGAACGTCTGCTCGGTCAGGTCCTCGGCGTCGTGATGGTTCCCGCACCGGTAGTACGAATACGAGTAGACGTCCCGGACATGCGACCGGTACAGCTCGGTGAACTCCGTATCGAGCCTGGCCTTGTCCGTCTCGACGACCGCCACACCGCATCAGGCTAGTCCTCCCGTGCTCCGGTCAGGCTGCGCGCCGCACGCTGGCGAGCCATTGCGAGGCGTCGATGCGGCCCTCGATCAGCCCGCACAGCGACTCGAGCGCGGGGCAGGGGATGCCGTCGCGGTCGAGTGCCTCGACCAGCAACGGCACGGACGAGATCCCCTCCGCGGCCTGCGGAAGGATCGCCGGGATCTGATCGCCGGGCACGCCCTGGCCGAGCAGCTCGCCGGCGCGGCGGTTGCGCGAATGCTCGGCGAGCGCCGTGGCGACCAGGTCGCCCGCTCCGGCCAGGCCGAGGAACGTCTGGGTGCGCGCCCCGTGCTGGGCGGCCAGTGCGTGCACCTCGGAGAAGACGCGGGAGGCGGCGGCGCCCGCGGCGTTCATGCCGTCGAGGCCGGCGGCCGCGGCCGCGAGCGCGGCGGCGTTCTTGGCGGCGCCCGCGAACTGCACGCCGACGACGTCGTCGGTGCGCTCCACGTCGAGGCCCGCCTTGGCCAGCACGTCGCCGAGCTGGTCGCGCAGCGGCTCGTCCGACGAGGCGAGCACCACGTGCGCGCCCCGCTGCACGGACTCCGCCGCATGGGACGGGCCGCCCAGGAAGGCGACGGCGCGCGCGTTGACGCGGTCGGCGACGTACCGCGTCGGCAGCGTGCCGAGCGGCTGCACCAGCCCCTTCGACAGCGCCAGCACCGCGCTCCGGTCGCCGATCCGCGCGCCCACCGAGCCGACCACCTGGGGCAGCGACGAGGACGGCACCGCGAGCACGACCAGGTCGACGCCGGCGAACTCGATCTGGCTGAGGCTGGTGGCGACCACGCCCGAGGGCAGATCCACGCCCGGCAGGTACTCCTCGTTGCGCCCCGCGGCGGCGATGCGCTCGGCGCAGCCAGCGTCGCGGCAGCCGAGCTGCACGTCGAGCCCGGCGCGGGCCAGGAGCACGGCCGTGGCGGTGCCCGCCGAGCCGGCGCCGACGACCGCGGCCTTGCGCAGCGGCGGCAGCCCGCCGAGCCACTCGTACTGGAGCTCGACGCACGGCCAGATGCGCGCGGTCACCTCGGTGGCGAGCGACTGCGACGGCTCCTCGACGAGCGGGAAGGTGAGCGGGCGGCCGATGCGGATCTTGACCTTCACCGGCCGGAAGATCCAGCCGCGGCGCGCGTGCTCGGAGCCGTGCACGGCGATCGGGACGACGGGGGCGCCGCTCAGGAGCGCCAGCCGGCCGACGCCGCGCTTGGGCTGCTTGAGCGCGCCCTGCCGGATCCGGGTGCCCTCGGGGAAGATCACGATGGCGTCGCCGCGCTCGAGCAGCGCGAGCGCGGTCTTCACCGACTCCTCGTCGGACTCCCCGCGGCGGATCGGGAACGCGCCGAGGCAGTTGAGGAACCAGCCGATCAGCCGGTTCTCGAACAGCTCCTGCTTGGCCACGAAGAAGATCGGCCGGCGCAGGCAGCAGCCGATGACGAACGGGTCCAGGAACGACCGGTGATTGGAGGCCAGCAGCACCCCGCCCTCGGCCGGGATGTGGTGCCGTCCGCCGCGGACGAGGCGGAAGTAGACCTGGAGGAAGGGCTGGAGCACAGCCCGCACGAGCCAGTACACCGGCGTGTTGACTCCGCGCCGGCGAGTCCGCTCGTGGTAGCGCATCAGCGCCTGCTCCTGGAGGGAAGAGCTCACGGGTCTCTACTACGCGGAGTTCCCGGGACGGTTACGCTCGAACTTGATGGCGATGCACAGAGCTTTGAACGGAGCCCTGGCCGGCGGGTTGGCCGCGGCGGTCTGGGCCGCCCAGCAGCCGCTCGACAAGCGCGTCTTCGGCTACGACTACGACGACGTCGAGTTCCTCGGCAAGGCCGTGACCACGGGCCCCGCCTGGCCCGCCGTGGGCACGGCGCTCCACGTACAGAACGGCATGATGTTCGGCGCGACCTACGCGAGCCTGCGCCCGCTGCTGCCGGGCCCGCCGGTCGCCTGGGCGCTGGCCGCCGGCCTGGTCGAGCACGTCGCCCTGTGGCCGCTCGGGCGGGTCGCGGATCGCTACCACCCGGCGCGCGGCGAGCTCACGCCCGTCGGGACGACCGCTCGCTCGTTCGCGCAGGCGACCTGGCGCCACGCTCTGTTCGGCCTCGTCATGGGCGTCGTCGAGGCGCGGCTGAACGACCGCAGCGCCGACGAGCCGCCGCCCGTGCCGGTCGAGTCGAACGGCCACGGCTCGATCGAACACGCCGTCGCCGCCGCCGGCTGAGCTCGCGGTCAGACCGCGAGTGCCAGGTGCACGGCCATCGCGAGCACGCCGACGCGCCCGCCGATCGCCAGGCCCGTCCGCGCGCGGTCGCCGAGCCGGCGCCCCGCGTGCCCGGCGGTCAGCGTGAGCACGGCATGCCACGCCCCGGACGCGATCCCGACGCCGGCGGCGAAGGCCGCACCCGCGGCGAGCCCGCGCAACGACAGGGACGCGGCGATCGCCGCGAACGACGCGATCGTCAGCGGATTGGCGGCGGTGATGGCCAGGAAGCGGGCGTACTGCGTCGCGACCGTCTCCCTCACGGGCCCGTCGAGACCGAGCGGCGCATCGTCCCGCCTGCGGACGAGCGCGACCAGCCCGTGAACGGCGATCGCGGCGAGCATGGCCGCGGCCACCAGCCGGATCTCGGTCTCGTGGCTCGCGAGCAGCGCGCCCGCCGTGCCCCCGGCGACCGCCGCGACCGCCGCGAAGCCCATGTCCGCGGTGGCGACGCCCATGCCCGCGGCCACGCCCAGGCGCGGCCCTGAGCTGATCGAAGCCTCGACCAGGAGAAGGCTGACGGCGCCGACCTGGATCGCGATCACGGCTCCGGCGGCGAGGCCGGCGATAAGTGCGGTGGTCGGGTCCATGACTCGGGGTCTAGCTCATCGACTGCGCTATTCAAAGCACAGTCCGCCAAATGCTGAGATAATCGCGGAGGTGGACGAGCTGGACAGTGAGATCCTCAGCCTGCTCCGTGAGGACGGGCGTATCTCCTGGCGCGACCTCGGCGCGACCGTCGGCCTCAGCGCCAACGCCGTCGCGGACCGCGTGCGACGGCTTCGCCGGGACGGCGTCATCACCGGGTTCGTGGCACTCGTCGACCCGGCCGCGGGCGGCCGCCGGCTGGAGGCGCTCGTCGGCGTCGCCCTGGCCCACGGCACCGACTCCGACCAGTTCGCGGCCGCGGCGGCCCGTCTCGACACGGTCACCGAGGTGCTGCACCTGGCGGGCGCGCCCGACTACCAGCTGCGCGTCGCCTGCCGCGACACCGCGGAGCTCGACACGCTGCTGCGCGTGCTCCGGCTGCGCCTGGGCGTCGCCGACACGGAGACGAAGATCATCCTCCGCTCGGGCCCGTCGCCTGTCGACGCGCCCTAGCCGTCCGCGCTGCTCACGGCTCCTGGCGCATGCCGTAGCCGGTGCAGCTGTCGGACAGGCAGGCCAGCAGGTCGATCGCCATGTTGTTCGTGCCGGGCGCGTTGAGGGTGACCCGCCCCGTCGCCGACTGGCCGGGCCCGAGGGTGTTGCCCGTGCAGGAGTAGAGGTCGTTGTCGCGCTGCGCGCGCCCGACCGAGCAGGTCCAGCCGGGTGGCGGCGTGCCGCCGGTGACCTCGTACGAGCCGTAGACGATCGGGCCGATCCGATCGGCTGTCCCGTTGTGGGCCTGCGCCGTCCATTCGATCTCCGTCCCGGGCGTCCCGCCCACGAACCGCCAGGTGCCGCTGAACGCGTTGGTCGTCGTCGCGGGCGACACGGGCTTGAACGCGAAGCCCCCGCCCTCGGCCGCGTCGCCGAAGGCGCTCAATGCGGTCACGAAGACGTCGGAGGGCGGAGTGCCCGGCTTCATGTCGCCGAGCCCCGAGAAGCGGAAGCACTCGGACAGGTTGACCGTGAATGTGAGCGTGTTCGCCGGCGCCACGGGCCGGGCGGGCGCGGAGTCGCGGAGGCCGCCCAGCCCCGCGCCCAGGTTCGGGTCGGAGGTGGAGTAGGCGGAGTCCGGGCAGCGCCAGACCTTGCGGTTCTGCTCGGCCGTCTTGCCGACGATCTGGTAGCGCAGGCCGCCGATGTCGATCCAGCCGTCCCCCTCGCCAGCCGTTGCGATCGCGCGCCGCTGCGGGCGCCACACGGTCAGCGAGAGCAGGTAGTCGCCGCCCGTCCCCGGCTTGATCTCGATCGGGTTGCCCTCGGATCCCTGGCCGCCGCGCGGGACCGGGTAGGCGATCTGCTCCGAGCGCGTCCCGTCGGACCAGCCCGCGAGCGCGGGCACGGTGCCGAACACCCCGGCCAGGGAGACCGGCTGGAGGGTCTCCACGCCGTTCGTGGTGATGTGCTCGACGTAGGTGTCGAGGTTCTGGCCGGCGGCGATCTGCGACGCGGGAGCGTTCGGCGCCAGCCCGAACACGCTGTTCGGGTCGACGGTCTGGAGCGTGCCCAGGCCGTCCTGGCCCTCGGCGAAGCCCCGGACCGGATCCATCGTCCCGAAGCCGTCGCCGTCCGGGTCGAACTGCTCGGGGAACTTCTGCGTGCGCGTGTGCGAGCCACCGGTCCCGCCCGGCTTGCAGTAGCTCAGTCCGCCGCAGTCGAGCTCGCGCAGATCGCCCGGAGGCAGCGGGAAGAACAGGGCGCCACGTTCCCTCATGAACAGGTCGCGGAGCTTCTCGAACTCGCCGCTCGCGGCGAACGGACCGGCCGCGTTCTGGTTCAGGGCATAGCCCGCCGCACCCTGAGTGAGGCCGCGGTCGTCGGCGATGTAGGAGACCTCGAGCCCGCCGTTGATCACCCAGAACGCGTGGAACGGATCGGCCGGGTCGTGCGCCGCCGCGCGGACGCCCTTCGTCAGGTCGACGTTGTCGAGCGAGAAGTCGCCGTCGTCGTCGATGTCGAACGCGCCTGGCAGGCCGTCCCGGTCGCTGTCCTGCCCGCGACCCGACGCCGCCGCCACCGTCGTCTGGACCAGGCCCAGGCGCCGCGCGCCGATCGGCACGCCGGCGCGGGAGGTGGCGAAGCGCCTCGCGTCGAGCGCGGCCGCTCGCACCCGGTCGCGCAGCCGGCCGTAGCCCTTGCCGATGGCGATCGAGCCCAGGCTCGTCCCGGCCCGGACGCCGAGGATCGCCTTCCGCTTGGTGCCGCCGAGCACGAGCGGGCCCGCGTAGTGGCCGTCCTTGTCGCGTAGGTGCAGCGTCACGCGCGACGCCGGCGGGACGATGCGGAACCGGCGCCCCTGCTTCGAGACCACGACCCGCCCGTTGTAGGCGACCGCCATCACGGAGTAGCCGCCCTTGGCGAGCTTGCCGGTGATCGGCCTCCGGGCCGCTGATGCGCTGCCCGGCGCGACGCACGGTGCGACCGCCGAGGCGGCCAGCAGGAGACAGCAAACGGGGCCACGCGCCCGTCCGGCCATAGGGCGACCCTAACCCGCGGACCAGTAGGGCGGGCGCCCGTCGTGTTCCACAAGCGCCAGCTGGTCGCGCTCGGCGTGGGCGGCAAGCGCCGCCCACGCCGGCTGAGGTGCGCCGCGGCTACGGGCGCGCGGGGTGCTCGCGCGCGTCGACGACCTCGAAGTCCTTGCTCACGAGGACCTCGAGCTCCTTGCCGTCACTGGTCTTGATGTGGGACTCGTACGGCGCGGTCCCGTCGTTGTTCGTCTCCGTGCGGACGATCGTCGCGCCGGAGTACTTGGCCTTGACGGCCGCCTCGACCTTGTCCTTGGTGTCTCCGGTCAGCGCGGTCTCGCCGTGGCCGCCGGGGCCGCCCCGGCCGCCCGGCCCGCCCTTGCCGCGGCCGCCGCGCCCGCGGTCGGCCTGAACGGCGGTCGCCTCGAACGACGAGTTGACGAGCACGACCTTGCGGGTGCCGTCGGAGGTCTTGATGTGGGCGTGGTAGGCCGAGTTGTAGGGCCCGCCCGCCTCGGTGCGGAGCACGGTGGCGCCGGGCACCTTGTCGAGCGCGGCGGCCTTCACCTTCGCGGCGGCGTCACTCGACAGCGCCTCGCGCGGCGGGCGCGGCGGCCGGCTCTGCGAATACGCGGTGTTCGAGGACGACGACGTCCCCGATCCCGTGCCGCTGCCGCTGTCGGCCGCGCCGGCGATCGCGGCGCCGCCGAGGCCGAGGGCGCCGAGCGCGGCTGCTGCGGCTGCTGATCTGCGGATTACGTTGGGCATTGGGTGATTCCTCCTGGTGGATGGGGTTTCACCCAGACTCGGCGCGCCGCTTGCGATTCAGCCGGGCATCGCCTGAGCGTTGGCTGAGAGACGGCCGCGCGCGGACCGGTCCCAGACACCGGTGGCCGCCGCGCGGAGCGCGTAGTCGTGCAAGTCCGTGGGCTGTCGCCCGAGCGCGCGCTGGACCCCGTCGGTCAGGTACGCGTTGCCGCCCAGCACGTCGGCGAACAGGTAGGTCAGCATGCTCACGACCTCCGTCGGAACGCCTTGCTCCTGCGCGCCGGCCGCGAAGTCGTCAACGGAGACCTGGAGGTATTCGATCCGCCGGCCGGCCGCCCGTGCGATCTCGCCGACCGCCTCCTGGAAGGTAAGAAGCCGCGGGCCGGTCAGCTCGTAGAGCTCGCCGATGTGGCGGTCGTCGGTCAGCGCTGCGGCGGCCACGTCGGCGATGTCGTCCGCGTCTACGAAGGGGTCGAGCTGATCGCCCGCCGGCAGCACGACCTCGCCCTCGCGCACGGCATCGACCAGGAAGTCCTCGCTGAAGTTCTGCATGAACCACGCGCACCGGACGATCGTCAGGTCGGCGCCCGTGGACTGGAGCGCCGCCTCGGATCGCTGGGCCTCCTCTTCGCCGCGCCCGGAAAGGAGCACGAGCCGCCGGACGCCCGCGTCGAGCGCCGACTCGGCGAACGACTGCACGGCCGCGGCTGCGCCAGGCGCCGCGATGTCGGGGTAGTAGGAGATGTACGCCGCGCGGACGTCCCGCAGGGCGGGCGCCCACGACGTCTCGTCGGTCCAGTCGAACGGCGGGTCTCCCTGGCGCGAACCGACGCGCACCGGGATGCCGCGCCGCTCGAGCCGCTCGACGACCCGGCGCCCGACCTTTCCCGTGCCGCCGAGTACCAGGATCGGCTTCGTGTTCGGCGAGTCGCCAGTCATTGCGGGTCCTTTCGTCGATGGTGCAGTGCGAGCGCGGCGCAAAGTGGGGTCACGACGGCGACGCTACGGATGCCCGGAGAGCGCGACGTCGGGGAGCTCCCGGATCCGCCTCCCTGAACTTGCGGGGATAGGGTTGGCACGATCCCGCGAGGGATTGCGAAATGCCGATCGAGACTGCGGCGACACTCCTGGAGCGTCAGCGAGAGCTCACGGAGCTGGACGGCGCTCTCCGTGAGGCGGCGCAGGGCCGCGGCAAGCTCATCGTCGTGGAAGCGCCCGCCGGCGCCGGCAAGACGAGCCTGCTCAAGGCGGCGATGGAGACCGCGGCGGAAGCCGGCTTCGCATGCCTGCGAGCCCGCGCCAGCGATCTGGAAAGCGACTTCGCCTACGGCTGTGTCCGGCAGCTGCTCGAGCCGGCCGTCGCGAGGGCAGCGGAACCCGATCGCGAGCGACTTTTCGCCGGCGCCGCAGCGCTGTCGGCGGGCCTTTTCGCGCCGACCGGAGGCGCGGCGGATTCATCCTTCCACGAGAGCCCGTTCGCAATGCTGCACGGGCTCTACTGGCTGCTCAACAACCTCGCGGACGACGCGCCCGTAGCGCTGTGCGTGGACGACCTGCACTGGGCGGATGCGGAGTCGCTGCGGTTCCTCAACTACCTCGCTCCCCGGCTCGACGGACTCGCGGTCGCGATCGTAGCCGGTGCGCGACCGGCCGAAAGTGACGCCGAGGAGCTGGCGCAGCTCGTCGCCGCGCCGGAGGCGATCGTGCTGCGGCCCGAGCCGCTGAGTCCCGACGCGACGGCGGCGTTGTGCGCCCAACGACTGGGGCCAGGCATCTCGCCCGAGTTCGCCGTCGCCTGCCGCGAGGCCACGGGCGGCAACCCCTTCCTGCTGGAGCAGCTGATGCGGGAGGCGGCCGAGCAGCAATTCGCGACCGATGCCGACGGCGCCGTGCGCGTCCGGGGAATCGGTCCCGCCGCAGTCGCCCGTGCCGTCGTCCTGCGGCTCGCCGGCCGGCCGCCATCCGCGACCGCGCTCGTGCGAGCGGCCGCCGTGCTGGGCGACGGCGCGAGCGTGGGCGAGGCGGCGGAGCTCGCAGAGCTGCCCCGGGACGACGTCGCGCGCGAGGCGGACCTGCTCGCGGCGCTCGGAATCCTGACGCCGGCCGACTGCCTGGAGTTCGCACACCCGATCGTCCGGGAGGCGATCTACGCGGACATCGGTGCACGGGAACGGGCCGCAGCACACGCGCGCGCGGCACGGATCCTCACCGCGAGCGGTGCCTCACCGGAGCGGATTGCGGCGCAACTCGTCCACGCCGAGCCGGCGGGCAACCCGGAGCGGGTCGACCTGCTGCGGCGCGTCGCGGCGGACGCGCTCAGGCGGGGAGCGCCCCACGCAGCCAGGGCCTGGCTCGACCGAGCGCTGAACGAACCGCCACCGCCCGAGGCGACGGGCGACGTCCTGCTCGAGCTCAGCTTCGCGAAGCTGAGGGTGGGGAGACCCGACGCCGCGATCGAGCCGCTCACAGCCGCAGTCGATGCGCTCTCGGAGCCCGAGGCGTTCACGACAGCCGTGCGACTGCTGGGCGGGGCTCTGACGTGGAGCGGGCAGGCGGATCGCGCGGTCGCGGCGATCGGGTCCGCGATCGACAGGCTCGACGAGTCGAACCGCGAGCTTGCGTTGCTCCTCGAGGCCGACCGGGCCGGGTACGCCCAGCAGGGCAGCCTGGAGAACCGCGCGCTGGCCGCGGCGCGCCTCGAGAGCTTCGCCGACCTGCCCGCAAGCACGCCCGGCGAGCGGCTCGTGCTCGCGCTCGTGGCGTTCGAACGTGCCCGCGCGAGCGAGTTGGAGCCCGAGGCGGTGGCCTGGACACGAACCGCGCTCGCCGGCGGGCGCCTGCTGCGCGAGCAGGATCTCGACGTGTCCGGCGCCCTCTACCTGCTCGCCGACGGGCTGCTCGGGACCGACGCGCTCGACCTGGTCGATGAGCTGCTCGCGTCGATGCTCGCCGACGCCGAGGCCAGTGTGTCGATCCCCGCGCAAGCGTTCGTCATCGTCCATCGCGGGTGGGCCGCAATGCGACGCGGCGACGTCTCACACGCGGAGAGCGACGCCCGGACCGCGCTCGAGCTACTCAACACCCACAAGATCCCTCTGGGAACCAGGTTCGCGGTCGCCCTGCTCGTCAACGCCCTGATCGAGTCCGACGACGTCGACGGCGCCGAGCGCGAGCTGTCGTCGAGCGGGTTCGGCGACGACATCCCACCCGGCATGGCCAGCAACTCGCTGCTCGAGGCGCGCGGCCTGCTGCGGATCGCTCAGGGCCGCGCGCGAGAGGGAGTGGACGACCTGATCGAGTTCGGCCGTCACGACGAGGCCTGGGGCGCCGCGAACCCGCTCGCGTCGCGCTGGCGCTCCCGCGCGTCGCTCGCGCTCGCGCAGACGGGTGAGCTCGACGCGCGCACGAAGCATGGCGGCGGATGACCTCGCGCGGGCCCGGCGGCGGGGCGCGGCGAGCGGCATCGGCATCGCGCTCCACGCCGTCGCGCTTCTCGAGGAGGGCGGACCGTCGCCGGATCCGCTGCGCGAGGCGGTCGATGTCCTTGCGTCCTCACCCGCGCGCCTGGAGCACGCTCGCGCCCTCACCGACCTGGGAGCCGCCGTGCGGCGCGCCAACCGTCGTGCCGAATCACGCACAGCGCTGGAGGAGGCGATCCGGCTGGCCGAGCGCGGCGGTGCCCACCGGGTCGCGAAGCGCGCCCGCAGTGAGCTCCGCGCCGCGGGCGGGCGACCCACCGACGTGCGCGGGGCGGGAGTGGAGCAACTGACCGCGTCCGAGTACAGGGTGGCCGAGCTTGCCGCGCAGGGGATGACCAACCCCGAGATCGCGCAGACCCTGTTCGTGACGCGCAAGACGGTCGAGACCCACCTGGGCCACGTCTACCAGAAGCTCGACATCACTGGGCGCGGAAAACTCGTGCACGCGCTGGCCGACGCCGGCACGCCCGCACCGTCCTGAGGGATCAGGGAGGCAGTTCGGTGAGCTCCCCGATGCCGAGGCTCCGGATCGTCCATACCGTCGCCGGCGATGCAATCCACATGCTCGATCCCGGCCGGCGCAAGCGAACAGGTCGCGTTCGCGGAACTGACGGAGCGCTACCGGCACGAATTGCAGGCGCGCTGCTACCGGATCCTCCGCTCGGTCGAGGACTCCGAGGACGCGGTGCAGGAGACGTTCCTCCGCGCGTGGAGATACCGCACCCGCATCAGTGCCGACTTGTCGTTCCGGGCCTGGTTGCACCGGATAGCGACCAACGCATCCATCGACGTGCTGCACCGCCGGCGCTTCGCGCGCCCGGTCGCGGGCAACGAGGCGCATGCCGACGTGCTCGACGTGATTGCGGCGCCCGGACTCGAGCCGGACGACGCCGTCGTCGCGAAGGAGGCGACGGAGCTCGCGCTCGAGTTCGCCGTCCGGCACCTCCCTCCCCGACAGCACACCGCCCTCATCCTTCGCTACGTGCTGGGGTGCTCGGCGAAGGACGCCGCATCGGTGCTCGACACCAGCCCTGCGTCCGTTCACAGCGCGGTGCAGCGGGCAAGAGCGACGTTGCGCGACCGCCTTTCCGAGGGCCGCTCGACCGCCCGCGGTGATGGCGAAAAGCCGGAGATCGGATTCGAACCGACGACCCACGCTTTACAAGAGCGTTGCTCTACCAGCTGAGCTACTCCGGCGCTGCTGCCGCAGTCTAGGCGCGGGTGCGCCGTCCAGCCGAGGGCTGCGCCAGTCTTCCGCCGGTGGCACGACCGCACACCACCATCCGCCGTGGGCACCATCTGGGCTCGGCGCCGCCCGGCCGGCGGCGCGACGCCCTGGTCCTCGGGGGTGCCGTGCTGCTGATCGGAGCTCTGGCCTTGGCGGTCAGCCGGGTCGACGCGGGACCGCGCGACGCCGCGGCGGACCCGGTCGCGGCCACCGGCGCCGCGGTCCTGACCAAGGGGCTGAACGGCGACGCGATCCTGCGGACCGGCGCGATGAAGCCGGGCCGGAGCGTGACGGGGACCGTCACCGTCGGCAACAGCGGTGACGCGACGGGCGCGTTCAGGCTGGCCCAGATCGACGTGCTGGACACGCCCGGGGAGGGCGGCGGGCGGTTGTCGGCCGGCGCCCGCCTTCGGGTCGACGACCTGAGCACCGGGCGCCCGGTCTACGCGGGCGTGCTCGGGAAGATGGACGGCGAGGCGCTCGGGTACCTGCGCGCCGGCGAACGGCGGACGTACCGGTTCACGCTGAGCACGCCCGCCGCGATGGGGCGCCGCTACACGGGCTCTCAGGTCGAGACGACGTTCGACTGGACCGCCGCCACCGGCGAGCCCCCGGCCGGGCCCACGGGCCCCGACGGTACGCCGCCATTGGTCGTGGTCCAGAGCCCGCCCGCGCAGCGCCTGAGCGGGCGCCGGTTGACGATCGCGGTGACCTGCGACGAACGCTGCACCGTGCCCGGCGGGTCCCCGCCGCGGAGCCTGGCGCCCGGGCGTCCCGGGCTGCGGACGATCGAGCTGTCGCGGGCCCAGTCGGACGCGGCCGGCCGCCGGCTCGAACGGCAGGGTCAGGCGGCGGTGACGCTCCGGGTCCCGGTCACGGACCAGGCCGGGAACCGCACGACCGCCCGTGTCCGGGCCGGCCTCGTGCCCTGATTACTCGTCGCGCGGCTCGGGCCGGAAGACCAGGCGCTTCAGCTCGCCCGTGGCGTCGCCGCCCAGCCGGAGTGCCGAGTGGAAGCCGTCGCCGCCCAGCTCGCCGGCATCCAGGCGGCGGCGCAGGTCGTTGAGCGGCGCCCGGTCGTCCTCGGGCACCTCGTCGCGCGGGGCCTCGAGCAGGATCAGGTGGCGCGGACGACGGAAGCGCGCCGCGGTCTTGACGTGGCGCTCGCGCTCGTCGGGCGCGACGCCCGCGGTGATGACCACGGTGTCGCCCGCCTCGAGGCGCTTCGCGACGGCCGCGTCGAGCAGCTCGACGGCCTTGGCGTCCATGTCCTCCTCGGCCACGCGGCCGGCCAGCAGCCCGCGCACCTTCTCGAGCGAGAACAGCGCCCCGCGCTGTTCGATCAGCCGCTCGGCGAACCGCGACCGGATCGCCGGTGACGGCGACACGATCATCAGCAGGCTGCCGGGCGAGTAGCGCAGCAGGTCGGTCGGCTTGAGCACCCGCCCGCGGACGGAGATGTCCGGCTCGCGCGCGGGCGCGCCGGCCTTGCGTGGGCGGTCGGAGGACCAGCCGCCGCGCTCGTCGTCGCCGATGCGAACGCTTCGTGGCTCGGAAGTCATGCCTCAATCCTGCCCGAGGCGACCACTATCTACCTCTCGACCAGCGCCACCACGCCCTGGCCGCCCGCCGCGCAGATCGAGATCAGCGACCGGCCGGAGCCCTTCTCCTCGAGCATCTTGGCCGTCGTGGCCAGGATTCTGCCGCCGGTGGCGGCGAACGGGTGCCCGGCCGCGAGCGACGACCCGTGCGGGTTCAGCTTGGCGCGGTCGACGCTCCCCAGCGGGCCGTCGAGCCCCAGCTGCTCGCGGCAGAACTTCTCGTCCTCCCAGGCCTTGAGCGTGGCCAGCACCTGCGAGGCGAACGCCTCGTGGATCTCGATGTAGTCGAGGTCGTCGAAGGTCAGGTCGTTGCGCTTCAGCAGCCGCGGCACCGCGTAGACCGGCGCCATGAGCAGCCCGTCGTCGCCGTGGACGTAGTCGACCGCGGCCGTCTCCCAGTCGACGACATGCGCCAGGACGGGCAGGTTGTGCTCCTTCGCCCACTCGTCGCTCGCCAGGAGGACCGCCGACGCCCCGTCGGTGAGCGGCGTGGAGTTGCCGGCGGTCATCGTGCCGCTCTCCTCGTCGCCGAACACGGGCTTCAGCTTCGCGAGCTTCTCCGCGGTCGAGTCGGGACGCAGGTTGTTGTCGCGCTCGACGCCGAGGAACGGGGTGACGAGGTCGTCGAAGAAGCCGGACTCCCAGGCCTTGGCCATGCGCTGGTGCGAGGTCGCGGCCAGCTCGTCCTGCTCCTCGCGGCCGATGTCCCACTGCTCGGCGGTCACGGCGGCGTGCTCGCCCATCGACATGCCGGTGCGCGGCTCGGCGTTGCGCGGGATCTCCGGCACGATCTGGCCGGGGCGCAGGCGGCCGAGCAGCTTCAGCCGGCCGGCCGCCGACTTCGTGCGGTTGGCCTCCATCATGACCTCGCGCAGGTCCTCGTTGACCGCGACCGGCGCGTCGCTGGTGGTGTCCACCCCGCCGGCGACGCCGACGTCGATGCGCCCCAGCGCGATCTTGCTGGCGACCAGCAGCGCGGCCTGGAGGCCGGTGTCGCAGGCCTGCTGGATGTCGTAGGCGGGCGTCGCGGAGTCGAACGCGCTGCCCAGCACGCATTCCCGGGTCAGGTTGAAGTCGCGGGAGTGCTTCAGCACCGCCCCGGCGACGACCTCGCCGACTCGCTCACCCCCCAGCCCGAAGCGCGCCGCGAGCCCATCGAGCGTCGCGGTCATCATGTCCTGGTTCGACGCTTCGAAGTACGGCCCGTTGGAGCGGGCGAAGGGAATTCGGTTGCCGCCGATGACGGCGGCCTGACGCGCGGTCGCGGCCATCTGGGATCTCCTAAGTAGGTTCGCTCGAAGACGGGTATGCCCTCACTAGCGGCGGCGCAGTCTAGTGACCGTTCGTTCAGTAGGTTCAGGGCCTATGGCTGACACTCTTCACCAGATTCTCGAGTCCACTCCCGGCCGGTTCGTCGCCAAGCAGCTCGGCGTCCCCACCGCGGCCTCCCTCCGCCGCTACGAGCCCGGTCAGGCCCTGCTGGACGGCCCCGCCCTGCTCGGTGGCGCACCCGGCGCGCGCCTGCTGCCCGCCGCCACCGACGTGCTGCGCGCGGGCGGCGCCGAACTGCACCGCTTCGGCGGCGCCCACCTGAAGAAGGCCGTCTCCCGGGCGAAGGACTACGCGCCCTCCGATGAGGACGAGCAGACCTTCGCCGCGCTCGTGTACGACGCATCGGGCATCGACACCAGCCCGGCGCTGCGCGACATCTACGAGTTCTTCCACGCCACCATCCGCAAGGTGGCGACGAGCGGCCGCATCATCGTGCTCGCCACCCCGCCCGAGGAGTCGGAGTCGCCCAACCAGGCGATCGCCCAGCGCGCGCTCGAGGGCTTCACCCGCTCGGTGGCCAAGGAGGTCGGCGGCAAGGGGGCGACCGTCCAGCTCGTCTACGTCGCCCCGGGCGCCGAGGCCAACATGCAGTCGACGCTGCTGTTCCTCGCATCCTCCAAGTCCGCGTACGTGGACGCCCAGGTCATCCGCATCGGCGCGGGCGAGTCGGGCGAGGTCAAGGACTGGGAGAAGCCGCTCGACGGCAAGGTCGCGGTCGTGACCGGCGCCTCGCGCGGCATCGGCCGGTCGATCGCCGAGACGCTGGCTCGCGACGGCGCGAAGGTGGTCTGCCTGGACATCCGCGCGCAGGGCGAGGACCTGGCCAGGGTCGCGAACGAGATCGGCGGCGAGGCCCTGCAGATGGACGTGACCGACGAGGACGCGCCCGCGACGCTCGTCGAGTACCTGAACGAGCGCCACGGCGGCGTCGACATCGTGGTCCACAACGCCGGCATCACCAAGGACAAGACGCTCGGTCGCATGGACGACTCCCAGTGGGACGCCGTCCTTGCGGTCAACCTGACCTCGCAGGAGCGCTTCAACGACGCGCTGCTCGAGGGCGACACGCTGCGGCCGGACGGCCGCATCATCACCGTCTCCTCGATGAGCGGGATCGCGGGCAACCGCGGCCAGGTGAACTACGCGACGACGAAGGCGGGCGTGATCGGGACCGTCGAGGCGCTCGCGCCGGTGCTGGCCAAGCGCCGCGCGACGATCAACGCCGTCGCCCCGGGGTTCATCGAGACCGCGATGACCCAGGCGATGCCCGCCGCGACCCGCGAGGCCGGGCGGCGCATGGCCTCGCTGGCCCAGGGCGGCCTGCCGGTCGACGTCGCGGAGACGATCTCCTGGTTCGCCAGCCCGGCGTCCGGCGGCGTCAACGGCCAGGTCGTGCGCGTCGACGGCCAGAACCTGCTCGGGGCGTAGGGGGCTGTCGATGGCGGTCGAAGAGCTCGACTCACCACCCTCGCTCTCCGCGCTCTATCCACGCGCGTTGACCGGCGCGGTCACCGAGCTGCCGCGCAAGCTGCCCGGCCTGCGCCGCGGCGAGCCGGAGCTGCCCGACCTGGAGTACGCGGTCCAGGACGTGGAGATCGACCGCGACCACCTGGCCCACTACGACCGCGTCTGCGGGTTCCGGGTGCGCGACCAGCTGCCGCCCACCTACCCGCACATGGTCGCGTTCCCGCTCCAGATGAAGGTCATGACCGACGGGTCGTTCCCGTTCCCGGTCATGGGTCTCGTCCACATCGAGAACCGGATCGAGCAGAGGCGCTGGATCGGAGCGGGCGAGAAGCTCGACTTCAAGGTCCGCGCCGAGAACCTGCGCGAGCACGATCGCGGGCTGCAGTTCGACCTGGTGGCCGCCGCCTCGGTCGGCGATGACGCGGTCTGGCACAGCACGAGCACCTACCTGCGCAGGACGGGCGGTGGTGGCGGCAGCAGCGGCGACAAGAAGGCCGAGCCGCCCGAGCCCCGGGCCTACTGGAAGGTGCCCGACGACATCGGCCGCCGCTACGCGAGCGTGTCGGGCGACATCAACCCGATCCACATGCATGCGCTCAGCGCGAAGCTGTTCGGCTTCCCGAGCGCGATCGCGCACGGCATGTGGCTGAAGGCCCGCTGCCTGGCCGCGCTCGAGGGCGAGCTCCCGGGCGCGCTGTCGGTCGAGGTCGCGTTCAAGGCGCCGCTGGTCCTTCCGTCGAAGGTCGCGTTCGCCGACTGGCCGGCCGGCGGCGGCCGCGACTTCGCGGTCCACGACGCCCGCAAGGGCAAGCCCCACCTGACCGGCTCGCTGCGCCCGGTGTGACGATGGGCACCGCGCTCGTGATCATCGTCGTCGTGGTGGTCGTCGGGCTCGTCCTCTACGTCGCGCTGCGCCACCAGACCGAGCGCGGAGTGACAGGCGGCGCCGACCCGGACGCCGATCCACCCGAGCCGGCACCGGAGCGCCGGCGAGCGCCGGGCACGCCTGATCCCTGAATGAAGGGCTGATGGCGACGCCGGGCCCTACCCCGGCGTCGCACGCCGCCTCGTCAGCGGCGGGCGCCCTGAGTCGCGGGCTGGCGGCTCCCGTCGGCCGAGGGGTTGCCGCCCTCTTCGGCCCGTTCGAACAGCATGGCCACGAGGCCCGCGTTGATCGCGCCCTCGTCGTCGTCGCGCAGGCGCTTGCCCGCATCGCGCTGGATCTTCTCGATCGACTTCCAGGTGTCGCCGAGCAACTTCGAGAGCTCCTTCCAGCCCTGCTCGTCGACGTTGACGCGAGACGTCGTCAGGTGGATGTCCTCGCGTTCGAATCCGCCATGGGCGGCCGCCGAGTTGACCTCCTCGCTGACGCTCGCCAGCGTCGCGCCCAGCAGCGCGCGCTTGACGATGTCCGGCACCTCGGCCCACGCCTTGTCGGTTACGACGGCGCGGCCGCGGGCCTCGTAGTAGTGCTCGATCGCGCCGCGGCGCGGCGTCTTCTTCACGAGCTTGATCAGTCCGAGACCCGACAGCGTCCGCACGTGGTACGACACGTTTCCGAGCGGTGCGTCGAGCTCATCGCTCAGCTCGCGTGGACTGGCCACGCGCTGCTCGAGCACGCTGAGGATCTGTACCCGAAGTGGGTGAGCCATCGCCTTGACGAGGCGAGGGTCGTTGATATCCGTGATCGGTTTCAATGCAGGCCAGGTTCCTTCCGTGGACGCCCCACCGTCCGTCGCCGATATGGGTGAACGTGGCGATACTAATCACGGACATGTAGAGCACGCAAAGTGTTGGACGTTAAGGCGCGCCAGCGCTCCCGCATTTAGCGGATCCGGAGCGCTCGGAAACCGGGAGGCGTACGGAGGTGCCGTCTCGGGAAACCGGAGTCACGCGGCGTTACGCCGCCTGACCACGAAAACGAGGAGTTCCCGCATGTCCGACGAGACACCCGCCGAGCGCGAGGACGAAGGCCGCAGCAGCACGTCGCCCGACGCCGAGCATCCGGGCGAGGCCACGAGCCCCCCGGCCAACCAGGACGTCGACCAGCAGGCCGTCGACGAGGGCCGGGAGAAGCTCGACCAGGCGGGCGGGGGGCACTGACCTGCGGCGTCGTGGGGGCGCCGCGCCGACATGAAGCCAGTCAGGTTCGGCGAACTCGCCGATGACGCGAGCCCGCCGCTGGACGCCTTCGCGCTGGCGCTGGCGGCGGAGTTCGGCGACGTCGACTGGGAGGCCGCGGGCGACCGGCTGGACCGCCTGGGCCGCGAGGTGGCCGACTTCCTGTCCGACGCGCCGCGGGCGCCGCACCGGGAGGCCGCGGCGTGCCGGCTGGTGCTCGGCGAGCGGCACGGCTACGTCGGCGACACCGCCGAGTACGGCGACCCGCGGAACTCGATGCTCGACACGGTGCTCGCCCGGCGCACCGGGTTGCCGATCACGCTGTCGGTCCTGTGGGTCGCGGTGGCCGGGCGCGCGGGATTCCGGCTCGACGGCGTGGGGCTGCCCGGCCACTTCGTGGTCGGTCACTTCGCCGCCGACCCGCCGCTCCTGATCGACCCGTTCGGCGGCGGCACGGTGCTGGACGGGGAGCCGCCGCCGGGGCTCGTCCGCCCGTGGACGGCGAAGGAGACCATCCTGCGGATGCTGAACAACCTGGTGCGCTCCTACCAGGAGCGTGGCGACCTCGCGAAGGCGCTCCACGCAGCCGAGCTGCGCCTCTCGGTCTCGAGCGGCCCGGCCCGGGAGGAGGTCGAGGCGGAGCTGCGGCGCCTGCAGGCGCGGCTGAACTGAGCGCCAGGTGCGGCTGCGCGCTGTCTAGCGGCGGATGAAGACCGGCGTGCCGACGGGCACGCGGCGCATCAGCGTCCGCAGGTCGCGGTCGCTCGCGCGCAGGCAGCCCGCGGAGGCGCGCAGGCCGATCGTGCCCGGCGAGTTCGTGCCGTGGACGGCCAGCCGGTTGCCGCCGCGCCAGCCCGCCGGCGTGTTGGGCTGGTGGCCGGACAGCGCGAGGATGCAGCAGCCGTAGTAGGGGCCGTAGCGACCGCCGGAGAGCTTGTCGGTGACCGCGAAGCGGCCGGTGGGGGTCGACGACCCGGGACGGCCGATCGCCACCTTCAGCCGCTTGACGACCCGGCCGTTGACACGCAGGTCCACGCGCCGCTCGGACAGGTCGGCGGTCAGCGCGACCTTTACGCGCGAGCGGTCGATCGCATCGGACTTCGCGTCGACCCAGCCGAGCTTGCCGTTGGGGCGCTCGGGAACGGCAACGCCCAGCCAGCGGCCGCGGACGGCGGCGACGGACAGCACGCGCCTGGACCCGAACTCCGTGTGGGCCTGGAGCGAGGCGACCCCGGGACCGCCCGGCTTGGAGCGCAGGCGCACGGCGCGCCCGGCGCGGATGCGGGCGACGGTGTAGCCGCGGGGGCGCGAGGGCGAGGGACGGTCGGTGGTGCGCTCGCGCGCCAGCAGGCGCACGGGCTCGAGGTCGGCGGTTTCGGCGCCCGTCGGGCACGCTCGAGGCCTCGGTGGCCGTGGCCGCGCCGGCCGGGCGGCCGTCGGCGCGCGCGGGATCGGCCCCCGAGCGAAGGGCGGGGAGCGCGAAGAGCGTGGCCGCTACGGCGAGCAGGGCCAGGCCCGAGAGTCGGAGGGCGGAGGAGACCATCCACGCACCGGATCGGCGCGCGGCGGGGCCACCCTGACCGCGGCTGGACGAATGGTCTAGTCCGCGGCTACTTCGCTAAAGGTCCTGCCGGCGAACTCCTAGAGCATCACGTTCCGCGACTTCAGGTGGGCGCCGACCTTGCGCTTGACCCTCTGGAGCGCGTTGTCCACGGTCTTCGTGTCGCACCCCAGCCGCTCGCCGATCGCCTCGTACGAGTGCCCGTCCAGGTACAGCGACAGCACGGAGGACTCGAGCTCGGACAGGACGCTCGACAGGCAGGCCACCAGCGAGTGCAGCTCCTCGGTCGAGATCACCTGGTTGACCGGGTCGTGGGCCTGCGGCCCCGGCAGCACCTCGTCGAGCGTGGGCTCCGAGTCGCCGCCGCTCGCCGGCGTCTGCGAGAACGACACGTACTGGTTGAGCGGCGTGTGCTTGTTGCGGGTCGACGTCTTCACCGCGGTGATGATCTGCCGGGTGATGCACAGCTCCGCGAAGTTGCGGAAGCTCGACTCGCGGTCGCTGCGGTAGTCGCGCACGGCCTTGTACAGCCCGACCAGACCTTCCTGGATCAGGTCGTCCGAGTCGCCGCCGATCAGGAAGTACGACGACGCCTTCAGGCGGACGAAGCCGTAATAGCGGCGCATGATCCGGTCGTACGCGTCGCTCCGTCCCTGCTTTGCCATGGCGACCAGGTAATGGTCGTCGAGCTCAACCTCTGGTTGAGGTCCAGCGCTCCGGAACGGAGAGAGTGCAGCAGCCATCGATCCTCCTCCCGGGCCCATGGGTAGGCCCAGAGGGTCGTGGCGCGCGACGTACCTCCCCTGGTAGCTGCGCCTTATGTCCCTGCTGACCCGAAGGGTCTACCTCCGGTTCAGCCTTATTGCGCGAGGAGTATGACGAGTTATGGAGCCCTGTCAACCACTACCGGTCGGATTGCAAGATCGCGTACACCAGAACCGCCGCGGCGGCCGACACGTTCAGCGATTCGATCCTCCCTCGAACCGGCAGGGCGACGAGCTGGTCGCAGGCTTTCGCGACCCGGGGGCGAAGCCCGCGGCCCTCGCCACCCAGCACCAGGACCTTGCGCCCCGAGTAGTCGGGCTGGTCGTACGCGATGCCACTCGGATCGGCGCCGTAGACCCAGGCCCCGGCGTCGCGGGCGGCGGCCAGGTAGTCCGCGATGTTGCGCACCCGAGCTATCGGCAGGTGCTCCACGGCGCCCGCGGACGTCTTGCAGACGACCGGGGTCACCTGGGCGGCGTGGCGCTCGTGGATGACCAGGCCGGCCGCGCCCGCCGTCTCGGCCACCCGGGCCACCGCGCCGAGGTTGCGCGGGTCCTGGATCTCGTCGAGGACGACCACCAGCGCGTCCGGATCCTCCAGCAGCGAGCCCGGGTCGGCGTACGGGTAGTCGCCCGCGTCCGCGCAGACGCCCTGGTGGTCGGGAGATCCGCACAGGCTCTCCAGGTCACCGGCCCCGACCTCCTTGAGGGCCACGCCCTCGAGCCAGGGCTCGCGGGCGGCGTTGCGGTCGGCCCAGACGCGCGAAACGTTGCGGCGCCCCCGCAGCGCCTCGCGCACGGCGTTGCGTCCGTACACGATCACGGCCGGGGCACGAGCGTCGGCCCCTCGGCCGAGTCACGTACTTCCCAGCCCATCGCGGCAAGCTCGTCGCGGATCTCGTCCGCCCGGGCGTAGTCCTTCGCCGCGCGGGCCGCCTGTCGCTCGTCCAGAAGCTTCAGCGCCTCGGCGGGGGCCTGGTGGTCGGCCGCCTCGAGCAGGTTCTCGAGCCCCAGCGCCCACAGCATCTCGCGCAGATCACCCGCTCCGAAGCTCTCCCCCGCGTCCAGGTGCCGGTTCGCGCCCGCGGTCCACGCCGACAGCGCCGCCCAGGCGCCGGGCGTGTTGAAGTCGTCGGCCAGCGCGTCCCAGAACGCGCCGGCGTGGGTGCGCAGGTCGGCGGGCGGGTCCCCCTCCGCCACCAGGCGCCGCGCCAGCTCGCGCAGCCGCCTGATGTTGGCCTCGGCCTGCTCGAGCGTCGCGTCGGAGAAGTTGAGCGGCTTGCGGTAGTGGGCCGAGGTCAGGAGCGCGACCAGCGGGTCGCGGCCGCGCTCGTCGATCACGTCGGAGAGCAGCCGCACGTTGCCGACCGACTTGGCCATCTTCTCCTCGCCGAACTGGAGCATGCCGTTGTGCATCCAGAGCCGGGACAGCGGCTTGGACCGGGCGGCCTCCGTCTGGGCGATCTCGTTCTCGTGGTGGGGGAAGATCAGGTCGCTGCCGCCACCGTGGACGTCGAAGTCGACGCCCAGGATCTGCTCCGCCATCGCCGAGCACTCGATGTGCCAGCCCGGCCGGCCACGGCCCCAGGGCGCGTCCCACGCGGTGTCCTCCCCCTCCTTCTGCGCCTTCCACAGCGCGAAGTCCTGGGGCGACTCCTTCAGGTCCAGCCGGCGCTCGTCTTCGTCCTCGGTCTGGACCATGTCGGCGAGCGACCGGTTCGACAGCTTGCCGTAGTCCGGGAACGAGCCGACGCGGAAGTAGACGTCGCCGCCGGCCGCGTACGCGTGGCCGCCGTCGATCAGGTCGCCGATCAGCGCCACGATCGCGTCGATCGTGTCGGCCGCCCTGGGCTCGTGGTCCGGGCGCCCGAGCTCGAGGCGGTCGGTGTCGCGCTCGTAGCGCTCGGTCATCTCGCGGGCGAGCTGCTCGCTCGGCACGCCGGCGGCGCGCGCCGCGTCGTAGATCTTGTCGTTGACGTCGGTCACGTTCGCGACCAGCGTCGCCTCGTAGCCCTCGTGCTCCAGCACGCGCTTGAACAGGCTGAAGACGACGAACGGCCGCGCGTTCCCGACGTGGATGGGCGCGTAGACGGTCGGCCCGCAGGCGTAGATCCCGACCTTGCCGGGGTCGCGCGGCTCGAGCGTCCGGTCCTGGCCGGTCAGCGTGTCGTGGATCCGTATCTCGCGGCCCATCTAGTCGCGCTCCACCGTGGCGATCGCCATCGCCGCCATTCCTTCGCCGCGGCCGACCCAGCCCATTCCCTCGTTGGTCGTGAACTTGACGTTGACGTCGCGCGGGTGGATCCCGGCGCGGCCGGCCAGCGACCGGCGGATGTCGTCGCGGTGGGGGCCGAGCTTCGGCGCCTCGCAGATGACGGTCGCATCCAGGTGGCGCACGCTCCAGTTGTGGTCCTCCAGGAACGTGCAGACCTCGGACAGCAGGTCCATGGAGTCGGCGTCCTTCCAGCGCGGGTCGGTGTCGGGGAAGTGCTGGCCGATGTCGCCCAGGCCGGCGGCCCCCAGCAGCGCGTCGATGATCGCGTGGGTCAGCACGTCGGCGTCCGAGTGGCCGGCCAGCCCGCGCTCGGCGGGGACGTCGACGCCGCCGAGGACGAGCCGCCGCCCCTCCTCGAAACGGTGCGAGTCGTAGCCGATGCCTGACCGGGCGTGACTCATCCGATCGGCTCCATCCGCCGCGCGCGGCCCTCGAACACGGCGAGCTCGCTCACGTCGACGGATTCGAGCAGCTCCAGCGCGTCGTCGTAGCGGTAGGCCAGCTGGTCGGTCGTGTGGGCATCCGACGACAGCGCGACCGGGCAGCCGGCCTCCAGGCACATCTCCAGGAACGCGCGCGCGGGGTAGATCTCGCCGGCCGGCTTGCGCAGCCCCGCGGTCGACACCTCGATAGCCACGTCGGACTCCTCGATCCCCTCCATCGCCAGCTCGTAGTAGCGGCGCAGGTCGCCCGAGGGCTGCGGGCCCTCCGCGCCCCAGACCTTGACCAGGTCCGGGTGGGCGAGGATGTCGAACATGCCGCTGCGGGCGGCCTCGCCGAGCGTCTCGAAGTAGCGGCGCCAGACCTTGTCCGGGTCGTTCGAGCGCCAGATGTCGTACTCGCCGCGCACGTCGAGCGCCTCGTCGCGCAGGAAGTGGATCGACCCGACGACGTAGTCCCACTCGTAGCGGTCGAGCAGGTTCGCCAGCTGGTCCTCGCGCCCCGGGACGAAGTCGGCCTCGATGCCCAGCTTCAGGTCGCTGCCGTTCCCGACGAACTCCGCGTAGGCGTCCAGGTCGTCGGTCGCCCGCTCGCGCCAGAACGGGTGCCGCCAGACGGTCAGGGCCTGCCGGAAGCGGTAGACGTGCTCGGCGGCCCCGAGCTCCTCCACCCCGCGCTCGGCGGCCACGGTGCGGTAGCGCTCGGCGTTCGCGGACGTGAACGCGCGCTCGGCCGGCCAGTCCGGGTCGTCGTCCGGGCGCAGGTGCACGTGGTAGTCGGTCAGCACGGCGGCGAGGTTACCCGGGCTCAGGCCGAGCGCTCGGCCAGCAGCATCTCCGCCAGCCGCAGGTCGACCGGGCGGGTCACCTTGATGTTCTCCGCCGGCGCCTCGACCACGCGGACCGTTCCGCCGGCGGCCTCGACCAGCGCGGCGTCGTCGGTCGCCGCGGCCAGGGCCGCGTCGTCGACTTGTAGCGCCGCGCGCAGCACGTCGGCCATGAACACCTGAGGGGTCTGGATCCGCCACAGCACGCTGCGGTCGAGGGTGCGGACGACACGCAGGTCGCTCGCGGCCGCCTCCTTGACCGTGTCGGTCATCGGGGCCGCGGCGATCGCGCCGTCGGACCCGTCGCCGAGCGCGGCGACGCAGTCGCGCACCAGGCCGGGAGTCACCAGCGGGCGCGCCGCGTCGTGCACCACGGCCACCGTCGCCTCGGGCGCGGCGGCCAGCGCCAGCCGCACCGACTCCGACCGCACGGACCCGCCGCGGACGAAATCCCGCGCGGGATCCTCGTAGCCCGGAGGAGCCGCCACCACCACGCGGTCGCACACGACACGCAGCGCGTCGAGGCTCCACTCGAGCAAGGGACGGCCCCCACAGACGACGAACGCCTTGGGCCCGTCGGACCCAAGGCGCTCGCCGCTGCCGGCGGCCGGGACGATCCCGACGACCGACATCAGGTGAAGATCGCGCTACGCGGACGCGGCGCCGGAACGCTCCTCGTGGGCGTCGCGGATGAGCTCCTCCAGGTGCTCCTCGGCCTCGCCCTCCTCCATCTCGAGCGCGTACATCAGCTCGGACGCGAGGATCTTCTTGGCCCGCGTGTACATCTGCTTCTCGCCGGTCGAGAGGCCCTTGTCGGCCTCCCGGATCGCCAGGTTGCGCACGACCTCGGCCAGCTCGAAGACGTCGCCGGTCTTGATCTTGTCGCGGTTGTGCTTGAACCTGCGGTTCCAGTTCTTCGGCATCTCGCTGACGTCGTCGCGCAGCACCCCGAGGACCTTCTGAACGTCCTCGTCGCAGATGACGCGCCGTAGGCCAGCTTTGCCGGCGTTCTCACACGGCACCATGACGGTCATGTCGTTGTGGAGGATCTTGATCGTCAGGTACTCGCGCTGCTCGCCGAGGACCTCCTTCTGCTCCTTCTTGAGGACCTTGCCGGCCCCGTGATGCGGATAGACCACGCTGTCGCCGATCTGGTAGTCGATCAGCGGGGTCTCCCGGCTGAATTCGATTTCCTCGACGTTCTCAATCGCTGCTTCGGAAATGGTGGTCCTCCTTATTCAAGGGGCGCTGGGACGCCCTGATCATTGGTCAGGTCTGTAGGTACCGATCCACGAGGTTGATCTCCTGCAGACGACGAAGGCCCTCGCGGATGTCCTTCGCACGCATATCTCCGACTCCGTCCACCGCTTCCAGCTCTGCATCGCTGGCGGCGAGGATCTCGTCCAGCCCTCCGAACTCCCTCACGATCGCCTGAATGACGAGCTTCGGCAACCTCGGGATGCGCCCGAGGATTCGGTACCCGCGAGGGGAGACGGGATGGTCAAGTGTGTTGAGCTTGCGGTCGTAGCCGAGCAGCTCCGAAAGGCGGCCGAAGTCGAGCACGTCCTGGTGCGCGAGCCGCGCAAGCGAGTCGAGGACCATCGCGAAGCCCTCGTCGGTGTGCTCTTCCAGGTAGTCGTGGACCAGCGCGGCCTTGTCGGCGGCGACGCCCACCATCGTCTCCTCGAGCTGCATCTCGATCAGCCGGCCCTCGGTGCCGAGCTCGACGATGTAGCGCTCGATCTCGACGGCCATGCGCGTGACCAGCTCCGCGCGCTGGAGCACGGTGAGCACGTCGTGGAGGGCGACGCCGCCCTCGAACTCGAGTGCCGTCAGGCGGGTCGAGACCTGCTCCAGGCGGCTGCGGTACTTCTCGAGCGTGGCGAGCGCCTGGTTGGCCTTGGCGAGGACGACGGGGATGTCCTCGAGGATGTACTTCGCGCCGTCGAGGTAGAGCGACACGACGTCGCGGCGCTGGGAGATAGCGACCACCAGCGATGCGGTCTGCTTGGACACGCGCTCGGCGGTGCGGTGCCGGGTGCCCGTCTCCATCGACATGATCGTCGGGTCGGGCATGAGCTGCACGTTGGCCCAGAGGATCTTCGTCGCGTTCTCCGAGAGGATGATCGCGCCGTCCATCTTGGCCAGCTCGTAGACCATCGCCGGCGTGTAGTCGACCTCGAGCTTGATCCCGCCGGACAGCAGGAACGACAGCTCGTCGTGGTCGCCGATCGCGATCAGCGCACCGGTGTGAGCCTGGACGATGTGATCGAGCCCTTCGCGGAGGGCGGAGCCGGGTGCGACCAGCTCTAGTGCCCTTACCAGTCGGGGCTCCTGACGGTTCTCTAGTTCGGCGACCTCAGCCCCGGCATGCGTCTGCACACAGCCCATTCTAGGCGATTGGCCCCCTTTTTGCGGCGTTTTCGGCTCTAGAACGGCAAACCGGCCCTAAATGCGGGTTCCCGGGCCATATCGCCGCACGTCCGATTGCAGGCGCAAGCACACCGGGTTAGTGTGGAAGCACGCCATGACTGTCGGCCTCACGGAAGCCCAGCTGCTCGACCGGGTTCAGCGATTGGAGACGCAGCTGCGGGCGGTCTACGAGCGGCTCGGCATGGACTACGACGACGGCACCGCCGGGGTGCCGCCGGACGTCGTCGAGCTGGCCCAGGCGGGCAACCGGATGCGCGCGGCGCAGCTATACGTGGAGCGGACCGGTTGCGACTTCGTCGAGGCGCAGTCGGTCGTCAACCGGATCTGAGACTCAGGCCGCCGCTGCCTCCTCCGCATCGCGTGCCAGCGCCGCCCGCAGCGCGGCCTTGATCGTCCGGACGCCGTCCGACGGGCACATGACCGGGGAGAGGCCGAACTTGCCGGCCTCGGCCACCCGGCGCTCGGGGTGCGCCACGTAGCGCAGCTCGCCGGTCAGGCCGATCTCGCCGAACGCGGCCAGCGGACGATCGCCCGCGCCCAGCCGAACGCCGCGCGCCGCCGAGGCCACGGCGAGCGCGATCGCCAGGTCGGCTCCGGGCTCCTCGACCCGAACGCCGCCCGCCACCGAGACGAACACGTCCGCCGACCCCAGCTGCAGCCGGGCGTGGCGGGAGAGCACCGCGAGGATCAGCGCCAGCCGGTTGCGATCGACGCCGTTGGCCACCCGCCGCGGCTGCTCGAGCCCGCTCGGCGCCACCAGCGCCTGGACCTCGACCAGCAACGGCCGCGAGCCCTCCATCGCGCAGAGCACGACCGACCCCGGGGCCTGCGTCGCCTCGTCGACGAAGCGCCGCGACGCGTCCGCGACCTCGACCAGGCCCTCCTCGCGCATCTCGAACACGCCGACCTCGTTGGTCGACCCGAAGCGATTCTTCAGCGCGCGCAGCGTGCGGTAGGTGCGCTCGCGCTCGCCCTCGAACTGGAGCACGCAGTCGACCAGGTGCTCGAGCACCCGCGGGCCGGCCAGCGCGCCGTCCTTGGTCACGTGCCCGACCAGCAGGATCGCGATGTCGCGCTCCTTGGCCACCCGCATCAGGCGCCCGGCGACCTCGCGCACCTGGCCGACGCTGCCCGGCGCGCCGGTCAGCCCGGACGCGTAGAGGGTCTGCACGGAGTCGACCACGCAGACGTCCGGCCGCTCGGCCTCCAGCGTCGCCACGACGGCGTCCAGGTCGGTCTCCGCCACGATCGGAGCGCGCAGCGCGTCGGGCCCGAGCCGCTGCGCCCGCAGCTTGACCTGGGCCGCGGACTCCTCAGCCGCTCACGTACAGGACGCTCCGGCCCGCCGCGGCCAGGTTGCCCAGCGCTCCGCCGGTGATCGTGGACTTGCCGATGCCGGGCGCCCCGCCGATCAGCACGAGCGAGCCGGGGACGATCCCGCCGCCCAGAACCCGGTCGAGCTCGCCGATGCCGGTGACGAGCCGCCGTACGGCAGGCGCCTGGACGTCAGCCAGCCGCACGGGCTTCAGCGCGGCGGCGCGCCGGCCCGCCCCGCCGCCGGAGGCGCCGCCACCGCCGCGCGGGCCCGCCTGCACCGGCGCGACCCGCTCCTCGACGAGCGTGTTCCACTCGTCGCAGCCTGGGCAACGGCCGTGCCACTTGGCACTCTCGGTCCCGCAGGACGAGCAGACGTAGGCGGTGGTGCGAGCCATCCCACCAAGCTAAGGCCCGAGGAGGACGGCTTCGCCCCCGGAGCCGGCGCGCGGATGAGCTAGCCGGCGTCGGCGTCCCGCACGGCCCGCTCGGCCGCCTGGAAGCCGATCCGGGAGTGGGTCCCGTCGCAGAACGGCTTGGTGGTCGACCCGCCGCAGCGGCACAGCGCGATCACCTCGCCCTGCTCGCCCAGGTCGTACTCGTTGCCGTCCGCGTCGATCAGCCGGATCGGCCCCTGCACCCGGTACGGGCCGTTGTGCCGCGCCTTGATCTCGACCTCTGCCATCGCTAATTCCCGCTTCCTCGCACGTCCTGCTCGATCTGGGCCACTCCGCGCCTTGACCCTAGTACGACCAGCTCACCGGGCCGGATGGGCTCGCCGGCCGCCGGGCGCCACCGGTCGGCGGCCGACAGCACGTGCGCCTCGTGGCGCTCGGCCAGGTCCCCGAGCGGGCGGCCGATCAGCGGCGAGCGATCGGGCACGTCCACGGCGGCCACCACCTGCGCCCGGGACCCGACGGGGACGACCGCGAGCGTGCGCCGCTCGTACAGCGCGGCCACGAACGCCGGCGCGGCCAGCGTGGCGACGCTGCGCGAGATGTTGATCGACAGCGCGCGCTGCACGCGGTCGGCCAGATCGGGGTCGAACAGGCGGGCGACGACGCGCATGTCCGAGCGGATCGCGCGGGCGGCCACGGCGGTCTCCAGGTTGACGACGTCGTCGTCGGTCACGGCCACCACGGCGCGCGCGGTGTCGGCCCGGAGCGACCTGAGCGTGGCCGCGTTGCCCGCGTCGCCCTCCATCACCGGCACCCCCAGGCGGCGGGCGGCCCCGCCGAAGCGCTCGTCGTCGCGGTCGATGGCCACGCACTCGACGCCCTCGGCCACCAGCCGCTCCACCACCCGGAACCCCACGGTCCCGAGGCCGCAGACGATCACGTGGTCGCGGGTCGGGCGCGGCGGCTGGCCCAGCTCGCGGGCCAGGCGAGCCCCGACGATCGCGTCGGTCACGAGCGCGTAGAGGACCGCGATCGTGAGCGCCCCCAGCACCATCACTCCCGCCCCGTAGGCCTTCAGCGCAGCGCTCGCGTCGAGCAGGTTGATGTCGCCGTAGCCCGTGGTCGTGACGGTCGTGACCGTGAAGTACACGGCGTCCACCGGAGACAGGTCGTAGAACTCGCTGAACACGGCCGCGCTGAGCGCGATCAGCGTCGCCAGGACCCCGAGCAGGATCACCAGCCGGCGGTCGAGCAGCACCGCGAGCGCCCGCCGGGCCCGCCGCCGCCGGCGCGCCCCGCCCATCGGCAGCATCGGCGCCCGCCGCGGCTCCGACTCGACAAGCGCCAACACCCGGTCCTGGCCGCCGGCGGGCTCGAGCGGGGCGACGACCTCAGGCGCCCCCGGGTCCGCCTCGCGCACCTCGAGCACGCGGCCGAGAAGCTCGAACCGCTGACCGGTGCGCCCGTGGAGCGCGGCGTCCGCGAACGCCGGTGCGGCGAGCACCGACGCGCTCAGGAAGCGCGCGTGCGGGATCAGTCGCTCGAAGCTGGCGCCGAGCTCCGCGTTGAAGATGCGGACCACCAGCTCGACCTCGTCGCCGCCCATCTCCTGCGCCGCGAGCGCCGCGTGCAGGTTCCCGACGTCGTTGTCCTCCAGCAGCGCTACCGCCCGGGCCTCCTCGACCCCCGCGGCCTGCAGCACGTCGTCCTCCTGGAAGTCCCCGACGAGCGTCTGGACGCCCCAGTCCCGGGCGCGCCGGAACGGCCGGCAGGCCTCGTCGGGGACGATCAGCACGACGTCCTCCTCGAGCGACCGGAGCTCCTCGACCACCCGCACGGCCAGGCCGTCGGAGCCGCACACGACGACATGCCCACGCATCGCGGGCGAAGCTAGACAGCCGACCGGTCAGAAACAGGCGTCCTGAGTAAACGGGGGGCCTTGACCGGCGACGGCCCGGGGCGCGAGGATCGCCGGCGATGAGGTATTCGCTCCTGCGTACCGGCATCGCCGACGCCGACCGACCACGGGTCGTAAAGAACCTGGTCGCCCTCCGGGAGCAGCTCGACCGGGACGTACCGGCCAAGGACGCGGAGGACAACCTCCTGCTCGCAACCTGGAACGTCCGCGATCTGGGCAAGGTCAACCGCCGCGGCTTCGGCAACCGCCTGCCCGAGACCTACTTCTACATCGCCGAGGTCCTGTCGCGGTTCGACTTCGTGGCCGTCCAGGAGGTCAACGAGCTCGAGGAATGGCAGCGGATCATCCAGATCCTGGGCCTGGACTACGGCTGGATCGCCACCGACGTGACCGACCCCTCGATCGGCGGCAACGGCGAGCGCCTGACCTACCTGTACGACAAGCGCCGGGTGCACTTCCAGAACATCGCCGGCGAGATCGTGCTCCCGGCCAAGCTGCTGATCACGTCCAACGTGGAGCCCAAGCCGGGCCACGCCGACACCGAGTCCGTCACCGTGGAGCAGCAGGAGGTCGGCAAGCAGTTCCGCCGCACCCCGTTCGCCGCACTCTTCCAGGCCTCGTGGTTCAAGTTCGAGATCTGCACGGTCCACATCTACTACGGCGACGAGAGCGGCTCGAAGCTCCAGGAGCGCATCCAGGAGATCGACCGCATCGCGAACTACTTCGGCGACCGGGCCGACAACTCGCTGAAGGTGGGCCGCTCGCTGATCCTGCTGGGCGACTTCAACATCGTCGGGCACGACCACGCGACGATGCAGGCGCTGCTGGGCGCGGGCTTCGAGGTGCCCAAGCCACTTCGGCGGCCCACGAACATCGACCAGTCGAAGTACTACGACCAGATCGCCTTCCGCGCCCGGCCCGGCTCGCTCACCTACCTGGACGAGGAGGGCGAGGGCCGCGGCGGGGCCTTCGACATCTTCAAGCACGTGTTCACCCCGGAGCAGTTCGCCGACTACGAGGCCGCGGTCCGCGCCACCTCGAACTGCGCCAAGGCGCTCCAGAAGGGCGACACCGTCGAGGAGTACTACCTCGAGTGGCGGACCTACCAGTTCTCGGACCACCGCCCGCTGTGGGTGCGGCTTCGCGTGAACGACAGCGCGAACTACCTGAAGTCCCTGGTCGGCTGACAGCCGGCCCCAGAAAGACGACGGCCCCGCCGGGGCGGGGCCGTCAGAGGCTCTAGCTCTTGTCGGGCTCGGACGGCCCCTCGGCGCTCGGAGGCGCGTCGGGCACGTCGGGCAGGACCTCGGGCTCGTCGGGCAGCGAGGGCGAGGCGTCGCCCTCGGTCAGCTGGGGCTGATCGCCGCCCTCTTCCCCGTCCTTCGCCCCCACGCCGACCGGCGTGCGCTTCTTCTTCGGGGCGGTGATGGAGATCGTGACCTCCGGGTCCTTCTCCTTGCCGTCCTCGGAAGTCTCCGGCTCGCCGCGGTCGACCTCGACGGTCGAGCCCGGCTCCAGGTTGGACTTGAGCACCTCGTCGGCGAGCGGGTCCTCGATGTAGCGCTGGATCGCCCGGCGCAGCGGGCGCGCGCCCATCGCGGGATCCCAGCCCTTCTCGACGAGCAGGTCCTTCGCGTCGTCGGAGAGGTTGAGGGACAGCTCGCGCTCGGCCATCGACTCGCGGATCCGGAGCAGCAGGAGCTCGACGATCTCCTTGATCTCCTCCTTCGCCAGCTTGTGGAAGACGATGACCTCGTCGATGCGGTTGAGGAACTCGGGCCGGAAGATCTTCTTGAGCTCTCCCATGATCCGGTTCTTCATGTCGTCGTACGTGATGCCGGTCTCGTCGTCCGACACCGCGAAGCCGAGCGGAGTGTTCCGCGCGATCTCCGACGCACCCACGTTCGAGGTCATGATCACGATCGCGTGGCGGAAGTCCACCGTGCGACCCTGAGCGTCCGTCAGGCGGCCGTCCTCCAGGATCTGGAGCAGGATGTTGAAGACGTCCGGGTGGGCCTTCTCGATCTCGTCGAGGAGCAGCACCGAGTACGGCTTGCGCCGCACGGCCTCGGTCAGCTGACCGCCCTCGTCGTAGCCGATGTAGCCCGGAGGCGAGCCGACCAGCCGCGACACGGAGTGCTTCTCCATGTACTCCGACATGTCGATCCGCACCATCGCGTCCTCGTCGCCGAACAGGAACTCGGCGAGCGTGCGGGCCAGCTCGGTCTTACCGACGCCCGAGGGGCCGAGGAAGATGAACGAGCCGGTCGGGCGCTTGGGGTCCTTGAGCCCGGCGCGGGAGCGGCGGATCGCCTTCGACACTGCCTCGATCGCCGGCTGCTGACCGATGACGCGCTTGTGCAGCTCGTCCTCCATCCGCATCAGCTTCTGGGTCTCGGCCTCGGTGAGCTTGAACACCGGGATGCCGGTCCACATCGAGACGATGTCGGCGATCTCCTCCTCGCCGATCGAGGGACGCTCGCCCGTCTCACCTGAGCGCCACTGCTCCTCCATCGTGCGCTTCTTGTTGGTGAGCTGGCGCTCCTGGTCGCGCAGGTTCGCTGCCTTCTCGAACTCCTGCGCCTCGATCGCCGCCTCCTTGTCGCGGCGGGTCGTCTCGATCTCGTCCTCCAGCTCCCGGTACACGGGCGGGGACGTCATCGAGCGGATCCGCATGCGGGACGCGGCCTCGTCGATCAGGTCGATCGCCTTGTCCGGCAGGAACCGGTCGGAGATGTAGCGGTCGGCGAGCTCCGCCGCGGCCTCGAGGGCCTCGTCGGTGATCTCGACGCGGTGGTGCTGCTCGTAGCGCTCACGCAGGCCCTTGAGGATCTGCTGGGTCTCGTCGGTCGACGGCTGGTCGACGCGGATCTGCTGGAAGCGGCGCTCCAGAGCGGAGTCGCGCTCGAGGTACTTGCGGTACTCGTCGAGCGTGGTGGCGCCGATCGTCTGCAGCTCGCCGCGCGCCAGCGCCGGCTTGAGGATCGAGGCCGCGTCGATCGCGCCCTCGGCCGCGCCGGCACCGACGAGGTTGTGCAGCTCGTCGATGAACAGGATGATGTCGCCGCGCTGGGTGATCTCCTTCATCACCTTCTTGAGGCGCTCCTCGAACTCGCCGCGGTACTTGGAGCCCGCGACCAGCGCGGCCAGGTCGAGCGTGTAGATCTGCTTGTTGCGCAGCAGCTCCGGCACCTCGCCGCTGGTGATGCGCGACGCGAGGCCCTCGACGACCGCCGTCTTGCCGACGCCGGGCTCGCCGATCAGGACCGGGTTGTTCTTCGTGCGCCGCGAGAGGATCTGCATGATCCGCTCGATCTCGGTCTCGCGGCCCACGACCGGGTCCAGCTTGCCCTCCGCCGCGAGGCGGGTCAGGTTGCGGCCGAACTGGTCGAGCAGCTTGGAAGACTTCTTGCCCTCGCCCGACTGCCCCGTGCCCGACTGGCCCTGGCGGCGGCCGCCGGGACCGGACAGCATCCGGATGACCTCGTTGCGGATCTTCTCGGAGTCCGCGTCGAAGTCGAGCAGGATCCGAGCGGCGACGCCCTCGTTCTCGCGCACGAGGCCGAGCAGGATGTGCTCGGTCCCGATGTAGTTGTGACCGAGCGACAGCGCCTCACGCAGCGCGAGCTCGAGCACCTTCTTCGCGCGTGGTGTGAACGGGATCTGCCCTGACGTCACTTCCTCGCCCGAGCCGACGATGCGGACGACCTGGGCACGAACGCGCTCCACCGTGATGTCCAGCGACTCGAGCACGCGCGCGGCAAGGCCCTCCTCCTCGCGGAGGAGTCCCAGCAGGATGTGCTCGGTACCGATGTAGTTGTGCTTGAGGATGCGGGCTTCCTCTTGTGCCAGGACGACCACCTGGCGGGCGCGTTCTGTGAAGCGCTCAAACACGGTTTCTTCCTTGCGTCGGGTACTGCGGAGGGTGGGGGACGCCAAGTCCGCTCCCGGTCTCCATCGGCACCTTCGCCGCAGGGGATGAGAACCCTTGAGATCTCCGCTCCTCGCACGCTGATACTAGCAATGGCATTGGTTGTCACTTTACGGTCTGAAGCCCGTCCCGGACCAGTTTCCTGGCCGAAATAGGTGCCCATTCGAACCCCGTCCGAACCCCGGCGATGCGGCCTTGCCGGAGCGACGTCGCGTTAGCGCACCCGAAGTGTCGGGAAAGCGTCGCCGGTGGCGCTCCGGCGCTCGCGGGCATAGCTTCGGGTGTCAAGCGACTCCGGAGGTCCTCATGCTCGCCCGATTCCGTGCCCGGCTGACCTATGCCAACGTCGTCGCGACGCTCGCGCTGTTCGTCGCCCTCGGGGGCACGGGCTACGCCGCCTCGCAGATCACCTCAAGCGACGTGAAGAACCGGTCGCTGAAGGGCGGCGACCTGAAGAAGAACACGGTCACCGGCACGGAGATCCGCGAGTCGCGGCTGGGGCGGGTGCCGGCCGCACGGCAGGCCGACAACGCGGCGAGCGCGGACATCTCGAAGACCGCGGGGTCGGCGACGACGGCCGGCAGCGCCGACGTCGCGAACGCGGCGAACGTGGCCAACAACGCGCAGCAGCTCGCGGGCCAGGGCGTGGGCGCCTTCGAGAGGTCGTCGCGGACGCAGTTCGGCAAGGCGTCGGCCGCGCCCGCCGGCGTGTCCGGCGAGACCGTGGTGCTGTCCTGGCCGGAGCTCGGCGCCGAGGTGACGAGCGCGTCGCCTGCCAACGGCACGTGTGGCGGGGGGAACGACATCCGTGTCGCGATCAAGAACACGAAGACGAGCGGCTCCGCGATCGAGGTGTTCCAGCCGGACATCAACGGCGGCGCGGGCGACGAGCCGGTCGTCTCGCCCGGGGGCAAGTCCTACATGTGTCCCGAGAGCGGCGGACGAGTCCTCACGCCGCGCTCACCGACTCCTCCGGCCGCGATGCTGTTCGTCGACTGCCTGACCGGCAACAACGAGCTGCGCTGCATCGGAACCCGCTCGGAGCCTTAGCGCCTGGGCGGCGTGACCGTGACGTGAGCGAACTTCGTGCTCACGTTGCCGGCCGCGTCGAACGCCCGCACGGTCACCCGCAGCCGAGCGGCCTTGCGCGGGCGGCCGACCAGGCTCCGGCGCGGCTTCAGGGCGATCGTCTGCGGCGCCGCGTCGAAGACGTGGCCGCCCGTGGCGATGACCAGCTCGTAGCGCGCGATCCTCGCGCCCCGTGACGTGGCGCGGAGATCCGCCTCGAGCTTCGCGGTCTCGTCCGGCGTGACCCGGACGCGGATGCCCTTCTTCACGAGCGTGTTGAACGCGACCCGCTTCGGCACGCCGCTGAGCGTGATGTCAGGCGCCGTGGTGTCCGGCGGCGGCGCGGGTGTCGTCGTGGTGGCGGTCGAGGTCGAGGTCGAGGTCGTGCTGGCGGTGTCGGTGACCGTCGTGGTCTGCGCAGGCTGAGGCTGGGGGGTGAATCTGATCGTGACCGACGGCGTGCCGCTCGCGTCGACCGCCTCGGTGATGCTCGTCGCGCCCGCGGCGGCGAAGTTCGATCCGCCGCCTCCACCGCCGGAGCCCGCACCACACGTGGCTGAGCCCCCACCGCCGCCGCCGTAGTAGCCGGCCCCGCCTCCCCCGCCGCCGTTGGAGGACCCAGCGTGCGCCCCCGCGCCCCCCTCGCCGAACGTTCCGGTTGTCCCGGGGTTGCCACAGCCTCCGCCGCTGGCGCCTCCGGCGCCGCCGGCAGTGTCCGTCCCGGCGCCGCCGCCGCCGCCCGGTCCCGTGCCGCCGCCCGTCCCGCCGATCGTCTCGGCGTTGCCGCCGACGCCGCCGTTGTTGACGATGTTGCCCTGGGCGCCCGGACCGCCGCCACCCGCGGCAACCACGACGCGCGAGGTCAGGTCGGAGGGCGATGTGCGGATGTCCGAGGCACCGCCGGCCCCGCCGCCCCCGCCGAGGTTGGAGTTTGCGCCGCTGCCGTTCCCCCCGATCGCTCCTCCGTTGAAGCCACCCGCGCCGCCGCTCGCGCCCGAGCCGCTCCCGCCGTTCCCGCCGACCGTCACGTACAGGGTCGATCCCGGCGTGACTGGAAGATCGGCGCTCACCCGTCCGCCGAAGCCCGGCGCCTGAGTACCGAACGCCGCGTTGCCGCCCTTGCCGCCGACCGCGACCACGTTGACCGACGTGACGCCGGCGGGGACGGTGAATGTCTCCTGCGACCCGCTGAACGTGTAGGCGTGCGTCTCGGTGACGGTCGGGGCGCTGCCGGCCGTCGTCGCGACCGCCAGCACGGCCGCAGCCGCACCGGCCACGATGGCGAAAACCGCAGCCGGGATTCTCGTTCTCCTGCGCATGCGAGTCGTGGCGACTCTCTTCGACCGCGCGCTGCCGCGCAAGGGCCAACCGCCTGATGGCACTTCAGCCCAGTGGCCTCAGCGCATCGCGGGGTAGAGCACGACCTCGCGGATCGAGCTCCGGCCGCCCAGCAGCATCACCAGCCGGTCGATGCCGATGCCGATCCCGCCCGGCCGGGGGCATGCCGTGCTCGAGCGCGCGCACGTAGTCCTCGTCGTAGGGCTGGGTCTCCTCGTGGCCCTCGGCCAGCTGCCGCTTCTGCTCCTCGAACCGGGCGCGCTGGTCGTCCGGGTCGTTCAGCTCGGAGAACGCGTTGGCGAACTCCATCCCGCCGGCGAAGCACTCGAAGCGCTCGACCAGGCCGGGCTCCGACCGGTGCTTCTTGGCGAGCGGCGACAGCTCGATCGGGTAGTCCATGATGAACGTCGGGTCCTTGAGGTCGGGCTCGACGTACTTCGAGAGCAGGTCGTCGACGAGCTGGGGCCAGACCTCGGTCGGGTCGAGCTCGATGCCCTTCTCGCGCGCCGCGCCCGACCAGGGCCCCGGTGTCGCGGTGGGCGAGGACGTCGACGCCGGTCTTCTCGAGGATCGCGTCCCGCAGCGTCACCCGCCGCCAGGGCCGTGTGGTGAAGTCGATCTCGCCGTCGTAGCCGACCGCGCCCGCGACGTAGGCGGTCAGCTCCTCGAGCTCGTCGGCGATGTCGGTGTAGTCCTTGTAGGCCTCGTACCACTCGAGCACGGTGAACTCGGGGTTGTGCTTGTGGGAGACGCCCTCGTTGCGGAAGTTCTTGCCGATCTCGTAGACCCGCTCGAGCCCGCCGACGATCAGCCGCTTGAGATAGAGCTCGGTGGCGATCCTCAGGTACAGGTCCTTGCCCAGCTGGTTGTGGTGGGTCGTGAACGGGCGGGCGAGCGCGCCGCCGTAGAGCGGCTGCAGGATCGGCGTCTCGACCTCGAGGAAGCCGCGGTCGTCGAGCCAGCGCCTGATCGCGGCGATCACCTTCGAGCGCAGGATGAAGAGGTCCCTGGTCTCCTCGTTGGCCATCAGGTCGAGCTCGCGCTGGCGGTAGCGGGTCTCGACGTCCTCCAGCCCGTGGAACTTCTCGGGCGGCGGCCGGAGCGACTTGGCGAGCAGCTGCCAGTCGTCGACGCGCAGGGAGAGCTCGCCGCGGCGCGACTTGAACGCCGTGCCGTCGATCCCGATCAGGTCGCCCAGGTCGAGGTGAAGCAGGCGGTCGAGCGACTCCTCACCGACCACGTCGCGCCGCGCGTGGAGCTGGATGCGCCCCGAGCGGTCGACCAGGTCGAGGAATGCGGCCTTGCCGTGGCCGCGCCGCGCGGTCAGCCGGCCGGCGACCCGGTAGGCCTGGTCGGTCTCGGCGCCCGCCTCGAGGTCGTCGTGCGCCTCGTGCACGGCGGCGACCGGCGTGACGCCCGGGTAGGAGTGCGGGAACGGGTCGATTCCCTGCTCGCGCAGCCGGTCGGCCTTCGCCCGGCGCTCCTGGACGAGCTGCTCCGGGCTGGGCTCGGCGTCGGTCTCGGGGTCGGTCACGCCCCGATCATGGCAGCCTAAGCGTCGATCTTGGTGATCTTGAGCTTGCGAGCGGGCCCGCGGGGAACCGGGACCTCGATGATCTCGCCGCGCTTGTGGCCCAGCAGCGCCTTGCCGACCGGCGACTCGTTCGAGAGCTTCATCTCGGCGGGGTTGGCCTCGGGCGCGCCCACGATCGTGTACTTGACCGACTTGTCGGTCTTCTGGTCCTTCACGTGGACGGTGGAGCCCACGGAGACCACGTCGGTGGAGACGGCGTCCTGGTCGATCACCGAGGCCGACCTGAGCTTGTCCTCCAGGTCGGCGATCTGCTTCTCGAGCATCGCCTGCTCGTTCTTGGCGTCGTCGTACTCCGAGTTCTCGGAGATGTCACCGAACTCGCGGGCCTCCTTGATGCGCTCAGCGACCTCGCGACGGCGCTCGGTGGAGAGGAACTCAATCTTCTGCTTCAGGTCCTCGAGCCCCTGCGGGGTGAGAACGATCTCCTTGGCCATGCTGCTGAGAACCCCTTGAAACCGGGTGGAAAAGACGCGTGAGTGTAGCAGGGGCCCGGGCTCTGGAAACACCGGTTCCTGCCCACCCTGGACAAGGGTTCCAGCGCGGTGCGACAGGTCCTGCTCAGGCGGCGAGCGAGGTGGTCCCGGCCTGCTGGAGATCGTCGATCGCCGACCGCGCGTCCGCGGTCGTCGGAGCGGTGACGAGCGCCTCGCGCTCGCGCTTGGTCAGCCCCAGCGCCTCGGCGTACCAGGGGTAGAACTTGCGCAGGTAGCGACCCGCCCGCTCGACGCCCAGGTGGTCCTCCGCCTGGCGGATGACCCAGCGCAGCTCGTCCAGGACCTCGTCGGTCTCCGGCATCCCGGATCGCAGCCCGAGCAGCCGCGCGAACCGCCACGGGTCGCCGAACGATCCGCGCGCGATCATCACCGCGTCGGCGCCGGTCTGCTCCCACGCCGCGCGGATGTCGTCGTCGTCGCTCATCCCGCCCGACAGGATCACCGGCGCGCCGAGCGTCGCGACCAGCTCGGCGGCCATCTCGTAGTCGGGCCGGCCCTTGTGCTGCTGGGACGCATGCCGCGGGTGGAAGCCGATCCCGGCCACGCCGGCCTCCTCGACCAGCCGCCGGGACAGCGTCAGGCCGGTGCGCTCACCCGGCAGGTTGCCGCTGCGCACCTTGACGGTCACCGGCACCCCGCCGCCGCCCTCGACCGCGCCGCGGGCGAGCGCCACCGCCTTGTCCTGGTCGTCGAGCAGCGACGATCCGGCGCCGGTCTTCACGACCTTGCGGACGGGGCAGCCCATGTTGATGTCGATCAGGTCGGCGCCCGTGGCGGCGACGATCTCGGCGGCCTCGCGCATCACGTCGGGGTCGTGCCCGAAGAGCTGGATCGCGACCGGGTGCTCCTCCGGGTGGATGCGCAGGAACTCGCGGTGCGTGCGCTCGTCGCCGTACTTCAGGCCGAAGCTCGACACCATCTCGGAGACGACCAGCCCGGCGCCGTGGCGCCTGGCCTGCAGGCGCACGAACCAGTTGCCGATGCCGGCGAGCGGCGCGAGCACCACGCGGTTGGCGATCTCGACGCCGCCGAGGGTCCAGGGGTCGGTGAGCGAGCGCTCCGTCACACCGAAAAGGCTAGCTGCGATCAGCCGCGCAGCCCCGACACCTGGCCGAGCACCCGATCGAGCGCGCGGTCGGGCAGCGCTGCCCTCAATGCCGCCTGCACGCGTGCGTCGATGCCGACCAGGTAGCGCGTCCTCGGCTTCTCGGCCGTCAACGCGTGCGCGACCACGTCGGCCACCTTCTGCGGCGGGATACCCCGGCGGTCGCTCTCCGCGGCCGCCTTGGCCATCCGGTCGATCCGATCGCCGTAGTCGCGCTTGCCCTCCTCCGGCAGGGAGTCGCGCAGCTTCTCTCCCTCCTCGATCGCCTTGCCCCAGATCCTGGTCTTGATCGATCCCGGCTCGATGAGCGAGACCTGGACGCCGAACGGATCGAGCTCCTGTCTGAGCGCGCCCGCGAAGCCGTCGATGCCTGCCTTCGCCGCGTGGTACGGGCCGTTGAACGGCAGGGTCGTCCGGCCGCCGATCGACCCGATCATCACCACGCGCCCGCGCGAGGCGCGGAGTGCCGGGATCATCGCCTTGGTCAGCGCGAACGGGGCGAGCAGCATCACGTCGAGCTGCTGCTTCACGTCCTCGATCGGCAGGTGCTCGAGCGGCCCGGCCAGCGCCAGGCCGGCGTTGTTGACGAGCCCGTGGAGCTCGCCGCCCACCTTCTCGGCCAGGGCCGCGATCGCGTCGAGGTCGGTGACATCCAGGATCAGCGGCTCGATCAGGTCGGGCGACAGCGCGCGCACCTCCTCGCCGTCGGACTCTCGGCGAACGGTGGCCAGCACGCGCCAGCCGCGCCCCGCCATCTCCTCCGCGCAGGCCCGGCCGATTCCCGACGAGGTGCCGGTGATCAGGACGGTCTTGCTCACCCCGTGTTGCGCTCCCACAGGATGCGCAGGCCCGTGAGCGTCAGCAGGTCGTCGACCTCCTCGAGCTGCTCGCAGAACGGCGCGATCGTGCTCGCCAGGCCGCCCGTGCCGATCGCCTTGACCTCGCCGCCCATCTCGGCCCGCACGCGCCGGAGGATGCCGTCGACCTGGCCCGCGAAGCCGTAGACGAGGCCGGACTGGAGCGCCGCCTGGGTCGAGCGGCCGATCACCGACGCCGGCGCCTCGATGTCGACCTTCGTCAGCTTCGCCGCCCGCTCGTACAGCGCGTCCATCGAGATCTCGATGCCCGGGGAGATGACCCCGCCCAGGTACTCGCCCTGGCCCGAGACGATGTCGTAGTTGGTCGACGTTCCGAAGTCGACGACCACGGCCGCCTGGTGGTAGAGCTCCCAGGCGGCGACCGCATTGACCAGGCGGTCGGTGCCGAGCTCGTGCGGGCGCTCGATGCGGATCGGCATGCCCGACTTGACGCTCGGGCCGACCACCAGCAGGCCGCCGTCCAGGTAGTTGTGCGAGATGTACTCGTACTCGTGCGCGAGCTGGGGCACGACCGACGACACGATCGCGCCGTCCACGTCGCCGAGCGAGAGCCCGCGCAGCCCGAGCACGCCGGACATGACGACGGCGATCTGGTCGCCGGTCGCCTCGCGCACGGTGGCGAAGCGCCAGTGCTCGACCAGGTCGTCGCCCCGGAACATGCCCACGTGTGTCTGCGTGTTGCCGACGTCGACCGCTACCAGCATGGCGCGGGATTATGGCCGCCGGCGCGCCCGGGCAGGGCGAGGGTCAACCGGCGGGCGCCGCGTCGCGGATCTGCTCGAGCTCCTCGTCGGGGAGCGCGTCGAGCGCATCGACCACCCGCGGGTCGAACTGCGAGCCGGCGCCGGCGCGGATCGCCTCGCGCGCGGCGGCGAGCGACTGCCCGCGCCGGTGGAGGCGGTCGGAGGTGATCGCGTCGAGCGCGTCCGCGACCGCGAACACCCGCGCCGCGAGCGGTATCTCCGGGCCGGGCATCTTCGCGGGGTAGCCGTGGCCGTCCCAGCGCTCGTGATGGCAGCGCACGACGCCCTCCGCACCCTCGAGCGCGCGGGTCGCCGCGACCATCTGGGCGCCCAGCAGCGGATGCTTGTGCAGCAGCTTCCAGTCGCGGGCGGTCAGCGGGCCGCGCCGGTTGAGCGTCGCGTCGGGCAGCGCGACCTTGCCGACGTCGTGGAGCCGGAAGCCGGCGAGCGTCGCCGGGTCGTCCAGCAGCGACGGGTCGACCTTCGCGGCCAGAGCCGTCGCGTAAGCGGTGGCGCGCTGAATGTGTCCCGCCTCCTGCGGATCGCGAGCGACCAGCGCCGCCTCCAGCGCGGAGACGATTCCTTCCAGCGCGGTGTTGTCTGCCGTGGCAGCCATGCCGTCCTCCCTGCTCACGGGAATCTCTACCCGGGGTCAGTCTGACGGAAGCACCGGCCGTCCGCTCTACAGCGGGCCGACGCGCTGGACCCGCTGGCCCTCGAGGGCGTCGAGGGCGTCGCGTAGGCGCGTGCCGTCGGGCAGCGCCAGGTCCGGGTCGAGCTCGACGAGAGGCGCCAGCACGAACCGCCGCACCAGCACGTCGCGGTGCGGCAGCCGCAGCCGCTCGGACTCGAACTCGATGTCGCCCAGCAGCAGCAGGTCGACGTCGATCGGGCGCGGACCGTGACGCGGCCCGCCGGCCGTCCGGCCCATCTCGGCCTCCACCGCCTTGCACCTGTCGAGCAGGTCCTCCGGCCACAGGTCGGTCTCGATCCGCACCGCTGCGTTCAGGAAGTCCGGCTGGTCGAGCACCTCGCCCTGCGGCTCGGTCTCGTAGATCGACGACGACGCTGTGACGTCCACGCCGTGCCGGCCGAGCGCGTCGCGGGCGGCCCGCAGGTTGGCCGGCCGGTCGCCGACGTTCGACCCGAGCCCCAGGTAGCCGACGCTCAAGGGGCGCGCTTGAGATCGCGTGCGCGCACTATGCCGTTGAGGCTCGCCCGCGGCGTCCTCGGTGCAGCCCCTCGCTCGTCACGCGGCCCGCGTCCCCCGGCGCCGCAACCGCGTTCCGTGCGAGGAGCCGGCGGGCGTACCCACCCAACGGCCATGACAGAACGCGCCATCTCTAGGAACGCTCTTTCCACACCTCCACCGACACTTCCTCTACCGGAAGCGGAATTGGCGGTTCCGGCTTGGTCGCGCGCACCGTGACGGTCTCCGCGTCGTAGCGATCGATCATCCGATCGCAGATCGCCGAGCACAGTCGCTCGAGCGTTTTGTACGACCGTTCCTGGGCGGCGAGCGCGACCTGCTGGCACACGTCGGCGTAGTCGACGGTGTCCTCGACGCGGTCGGTCACGGTCGCGTCGCAGTCGCCGACCTCGAACGACAGGTCGAACACCAGGCGCTGGCCGATCTCGCGCTCGGCAGCGCTTACGCCGTGGTGGGTGTAGAGCGACAGGCCGGTGATCTCGACGGTGACCGACGGCTCGGTGGGCTCGTCGTCGTCCTCGTCGGGCTCTAGCCGGTCGTCGTCGTCCTCGTCCACGGCCGGGGCACAGTAACAGCGGCCACCTTCAGCGCATCGGCCAGCGGCGCGACGTCGTGCACCCGGAAGATGCGGGCGCCGCGCTCCCACGCGAGCACGTTCGTGGCGATCGTCCCGGGCAGCCGCTCGGTCTCCTCGCGACCGGTGATCCGGCCCAGGAACGACTTGCGCGAGGTGCCGATCACCACCGGCCTCCCGAGTGCGGCGATCTCGTCCAGCCGCCGGAGCAGCTCCAGGTTGTGGTCGAGCGTCTTGCCGAAGCCGATGCCCGGGTCGACCCACACCCGCTCCTCCGGCACCCCCTCGCCGACGGCGAACGCGACGCGCTCCTCCAGGAATGCCTTCACGTCGTCGACCACGTCGCCGTAGCGCGGGTCCTTCTGCATCGTGCGCGGCTCGCCGAGCATGTGCATCAGGCAGCAGTGGGCGCCGGCGCTCGCCACCATGCCGGCGATCTCGGGCGCGTGGCGGAACGCGCTGACGTCGTTGACGATGCGCGCCCCCGCCTGGAGCGCCCGCTCGGCCACCCCCGCCTTGCGGGTGTCGATCGAGACGGCGGGCGCGTCCGGGCCGGCGCCCTGGGCCAGCCGCTCGATGACCGGGATGACCCGCTCGAGCTCCTCCGCCTCGGGCACCTCGTCGGCGCCCGGCCGGGTCGACTCGCCGCCGACGTCGAGGATCGCCGCGCCCTCGCCGGCCAGCTCGCGGCCGTGGCCGACCGCGGCGTCGACGTCCAGGTACAGACCGCCGTCCGAGAACGAGTCAGGCGTCACGTTGATGACGCCCATGAGGACGGGGCCCGCGCCGAGGTCCATGGCGCGGACCCTATTGCGCGGGCACAGCCGTCAGCGCTTCGAGAACGGCGAGAAGGGTCGCTCCTGCATCTCGCCGTCGACCTCGATGTCGACGAACTCGTTGTAGAAGCACAGGTGACCGCGGATCCGCTCGGCCTCGCGGCGCGGCTCGGCGTAGGTCCAGACCACGTCCTTCTGCACGTCGCCGTTCGCGCGCACGGACAGGTAGGAGGCCAGCCCCTTGTACGCGCAGATCGTCTGCGGCTTGTCGCTGTGCTCGAGCACGTCCAGGCGGACGTCCTCGGGCGGGATGTACCAGCGCACCGGCAGGCTGGTCTCGTAGAGCGCCTTCGGCCGCTTCGTCTCGGCCACCATGACGCCGTCGACGAACACCTTCACGTGCCGCGACGAGTCGAGCACGTCGACCCGGTGGAAGGGGTCGCGCACGTGCCCGATCGTCTCCTCGTCCTCCTCGAGCCAGCGGTCCATCTTGTCCCAGTAGACGCCGAAGTAGCCCTTCACCGGCGGCGACTCGGGGATCGGGTCCTTGTACTCCCAGACCGCGTCCTTGGCGACGATGCCGTCGACGTCGATCGACCAGTACGAGGCCTGTCCCTTCCAGGGGCACTTCGTGTGCTTGTCCGACGGCCGGAACAGGTCGGTGCGGACCTCCCCGGCGGGGAAGTAGAGCGTGGGCAGCAGGCCGTGCTCGTGGAGCAGCTTGGCGTGGCGTGAGTCGACGACCGTGACGCCGTTGAACTCGGCGCGCATCCGGCGGGGGAAGTCCTCGAAGTAGATGAGCCCCTTGGTGTCGGGCGTGTCCCGGTTCCACACACCGTTCGGCTTGTGCCCGAACGGACCGGATCCGACTGTCATGGCCATCGCGCTTCGCTCCCCTCGATCTCTGTGCTTACGCATGGTAAGACCCCGCGGCCGGGGGTGGCCGGCGAGCGTCGGGACCTCCACAACCTCAACCACGTCGCCCGCCCGCGGGGGTGGTCGAGGTTGATCCCCCACGAGCGCCACAACCTCAACCACGTCGCCTGCGCGCGGGTGGTGCGAGGTTGATCCCCGGCCGACGCCCTCCCCAGCCGATCCCGCGCCGGCCCGACTGCTCGTGAACGCCGGCGCCGAGCTCAACGGCGCCGCGTGCCGAGGCGCCCAGGCGGCACCACCCTTGACAGATACCGTCGGTATTCAGATACTGGCGGTATCGCTACGGCACGCCTCACCCGAGCGGAGCGCCGGGCCCGCACGCGCGACGATCTGGTCGACGCCGCCGAGCGGCTGTTCGTCACCGGCGGCTTCCACGCCACGTCCGTCGACGCGGTGGCCGACGCCGCGGGCTACACGAAGGGCGCCGTGTACTCGAACTTCGCCTCGAAGGAGGACCTGTTCCTGGCGGTGTACGAGCGGCGCGCGGGCCAGGCGACCGCGATGGTCGAGCAGGCGCTGGCCGGCGCGCCCGATCCGATAACCGGCATCGAGAGCGTGGCCCGCGGCGTGATCGAACGCCAGGGGCGCGACGGCGGCGACGGCTGGCTCGCGGTGTTCTTCGAGTTCTGGGCGCACGTGCTCCGCCACCCGGAGTTGCGTGCGCGCTTCGCCGAGATCCACCGCGGCGCGATCGAGCCGCTGATCGCGGCCGCCGCGTCAGCTCGCCGCCGACAGGGGCGTGGAGCCCGACCAGCCGATCGAGCGGACGGCGACCGCCTACGACGCGATGCAGCTCGGGCTCCAGCTCGAGCGACTGACCCAGCCCGAAGTCGTCGACGCCGATCTGGCGGGATACGTCGCCCGCCGATCGCTCGAGGACATGGTCCGAGGAGGAAGCAGATGGACGCACGTCACGAGCTCAAGCGAATCGCGGACGTGGCCGGCGGGATGCGCGCGGCACGAGCGCTCGCCGAGCGTGAGCGCTGGTCGCCCGACGCCCTGCGAGGCGCACCGCCGCGAGCGCCTGAGCGAGCTCGCTCGCCGGGCGAGCGCCGGGTCGCCGTTCTGGCGCGAGCGCCTGAGCGGCGCGCTGCGCGCCGACGGCTCGCTCGACCTGGACGCCGTGCCGCCGCTGACGAAGCCGGAGATGATGGAGCGCTGGGACGACCTGGTGATCGACCGGCGGCTCCGCCGCGACGACCTGCTGGCGCACCTCGACGGCCTGGACCACGACGCGCTGTGGCTGGGCGAGTACCGGGCGATGACCACCAGCGGGTCGTCCGGGCTGAAGGGCCTGTACGTCTACGACCGCGCCGCCTGGCGCGGCCTGCTGGCGCAGTTCTTCCGCTACAACGACTGGCTCGGCCTGAAGCCGCGTCTGCCGCGCCGGTTGCGGATCGCCGCGATCGGCGGAGGGGCGCCGACACACATGACCCAGCGCGTGGCGGCGACCGTGAGCTCCGGCCTGCACCGCGTCCTGCCGCTGGCGGCCACGGCGCCGATCGGCGAGCTCGTCGACCGCCTGAACGAGTTCCAGCCCGACTTCATGAACTGCTACCCGTCGGTCGCGGGGCTGCTGGCGGACGAGCAGGCGGCCGGGCGCCTGCGGCTGAGGCTCGGCAGCATGTCCACGAGCAGCGAGCTGCGCACGGCGGAGACCACCGAAGCGCATCGAGGACGCCTTCGGGGTCCGCCCGTTCGACTTTTTCGGCAGCACCGAGGGCCTGTGGGGCGTCGAGTGTGAGGAGCACGCGGGCATACACCTGTTCGACGACATGTGCATCGTCGAGAACACCGGCGACCGGTTGCTCGTCACCAACCTGTTCAACGACGCGCAGCCGCTGATCCGCTTCGAGGTGACCGACGTCATGACGTTCGCCGACGAGCCCTGCGCTGCGGCCGTACGCTGACGCGCGTCCGCACCGTCGAGGGTCGCGCGGACGACGTGCTGTCACTGCCCGGGCGCAATGGCCACCGCGTCCCCGTGCTGCCCGATGCAGTTCGGCGTGGTGACAGCCGACCCCGCAGTACGCGAGTTCCAGGTCGTGGGCACGGACGACCGGCGTGCGCCTGCGGGTCGTACTGCGGGACGACGCAGGACGGACAAGCGGCCGAAGAGCGCCTGCGCGACCGCGTCTGCGACAAGCTCACGCGAAGCGGGCGTGCACGAGCCGAAGGTCGAAGTCGAGTTGCTGAACGCGCTCGAGCGCTCACCCGCCGGCAAGCTGCCCGTGGTGATCGCGGCGGGCTAGACGACGCTACTCGAGCCGGCGCCGCGCGAGGCGAAAGCCCTAGTCGTCGCCGCGCATCTCCGCGGAACCGCCGGCGAAGCCGGGGCGCGGCAGCGGCCGCGGGCGCGTCTCGGGACGGCGTTCCGGAGCCTCGGGGCCGCCCGGCAGCTGCGGCTGGGCGATGATCGGCTCGTCGGCGCCGAAGACCTCTTCCTCGGACTTGCCCTCTAGGAGGCCGAGGAACTCGTCGCGCTCGATCGTCTCCCGCTTGAGCAGGATCTCGGAGGTCTTGGTCGAGGTTGTCGCGGTGCTGCTCGAGGATGTCGCGGGCCAGCTGGTGCGCCTCCTCGACGATGCGGCGGATCTCGGAGTCGATCTCGCGGGCGACGTCGTCGGAGTAGTCCGGCTCGGACGAGAACTCGCGGCCCAGGAACGGCTGGCCGTGGTCGTGGCCGAACACGCGCGGGCCGAGCTTCTCGGACATGCCGAAGCGCATGACCATCTGCTTGGCGGTCGCGGTGACCTTCTCCAGGTCGTTGGACGCACCGGTCGTGACCTCGCCGAAGACCAGCTCCTCCGCCGCGCGCCCGCCGAGCGTCATCGCCATCGTGTCGGAGAGCTCCGCGCGGGTGGTCAGGAACTTGTCCTCGGTGGGCAGCGAGATCGTGTAGCCGAGCGCCTGCCCGCGCGAGATCACCGAGATCTTGTGCACGGGGTCGGTGTTCTCGAGGTAGTGCGCGACGATCGCGTGCCCCATCTCGTGGTACGCGGTGACCGTGCGCTCCTTCTCGCTCATCACGCGGGTCTTCTTCTCCGGGCCCGCGATCACGCGCATGATCCCCTCCTCCAGCTGGAGGTGGTCGATCTCGCGCTTGCCCTGGCGGGCCGAGAGCAGGGCGGCCTCGTTGACCAGGTTGGCCAGGTCGGCGCCCGTGAAGCCCGGTGTCTGCCCGGCCAGGATGTCCAGGTCGATCGCCTTCGCGAGCGGCTTGCCGCGCGTGTGGACCTCGAGGATCTTGGCGCGGCCCTTGCGGTCGGGGCGGTCGACCACGATCTGGCGGTCGAAACGGCCGGGGCGCAGCAGCGCGGGGTCGAGGATGTCCGGGCGGTTGGTGGCCGCGATGAGGATGATGTTGTCCTTCATCTCGAAGCCGTCCATCTCGACGAGCAGCTGGTTCAGCGTCTGCTCGCGCTCGTCGTGACCGCCGCCCAGGCCGGCGCCGCGGTGGCGGCCGACGGCGTCGATCTCGTCCATGAAGATGATGCAGGGGCTGTTCTGCTTGGCCTGCTCGAAGAGGTCGCGAACGCGCGACGCGCCGACGCCGACGAACATCTCGACGAAGTCCGAGCCGGAGATCGAGAAGAACGGGACGCCGGCCTCACCCGCGACTGCGCGGGCGAGCAGCGTCTTGCCGGTGCCGGGCGGGCCGTAGAGCAGCACGCCCTTGGGGATGCGCGCTCCGAGCGCCTGGAACTTCTTGGGGTTCTCCAGGAACTCCTTGATCTCGTGGAGCTCCTCCACCGCCTCGTCCGCCCCCGCCACGTCGCGGAAGGTGATCTTGGGCGAGTCCACCGACATGCGCTTGGCGCGGGATTTGCCGAAGGACATGACCTTCGACCCGCCGCCCTGCATCTGATTGATGATGAACAGCCAGAACAGCAGGAAGATCACGAATGGCAGGACGTAGGTCAGGACCGATATCCAGCCCCCACCCCCCTTGCCCTTCACGTCGACGTTGACGTTGTTGCGGGCCAGCGTGTCGGTCAGGCTCTGCTCGGTGTTGTCCGGGTAGGCGGTCGACCACTTGTGCTTCTTGTTGTCATCGCCGGTGGCGGTGTAGTCGATCGTGTTGTCCTTCGTGTTGAGGGTGGCCTGGGAGACCTTGCCCTCGCCCACGAGCGACCGGAATTCCGTGTAGTTCGGGGCCTTCTCGCTCTCGCCCGGGTTGATCAGGCGCTGCGCGAAGAACGCGAGCACGACGACGATGAGGATCGGAAAGGCCGCGCTCTTGAAGAACCTGCTCACTCTTGACTGACCTTTGGCATCGGAAGTGGGGTCCTGACCAGTGTCGGCCATACCCCGATGTAACGAAAGAGCCTAGCAGGGGTAACAGGCCGATTTTGGGCTTTGCAAGGGTCTACGAAGGGCATTCCAGAGCGGATCAGCCCCCCGTCGGCCCGTCCTTCGAAAGCACGGCAACGTACGGAAGGTTGCGGTAGCGCTCAGCGTGGTCGAGCCCGTAGCCGATGGCGAATTCGTTCGGGATCTCGAACCCCGTGTAGCGGATCGGCAGGTTCACCTTGCGCCGCTCGGGCTTGGTCAGGAGCGCGCAGACCTCCAGCGAGGCGGGGTCGCGCGCCTTGAGCGTGCGCAGCAGGTACTGAAGCGTGAGGCCCGAGTCGACGATGTCCTCGACGATCAAAACGTCCCTCCCGGAAATGGAGGCGTCGAGGTCCTTGAGGATCCGGACGACCCCGCTCGAGTCGGTGTCGCTGCCGTAGGAGGCGACCGCCATGAAGTCGACCTCGCAGTTCAGGTCGAGGTTGCGCATGAGGTCGCTCAGGAAGAAGAACGCGCCCTTCAGGACCCCGACCAGGAAGATCTCGCGCCCGGCGTAGTCGTGCGAGATCTCCTCGCCAAGCGCGCGGACGCGGTGCGCCAGGTCGTCCTGCTGGACGAGGATGCGGCCGATTGCGGGGTCGCCGGGGGCCATTCGCTGGGCTGACGCTGGGGTGGGGGGGGTGGTGGGGGTGGTGGGTGAGGGGTGGGGGGGTGGGGGGTGTGGTGTGGAGTTTAGGGTGGTGGGGGGGGGAGGGGGTGAGTGGGTGTGGGGTGGGGGGTGGTTGGGTGAATTGGTGGGAAGTGAGTTGTGGTGGTGTGGTGTGGGAGAGAGTTGTGTGGTGGGTGATTGGTGGGGGGTTGGGTTGATGGGTGTGAGGTGTGAGGGTGTGATAGTGGTGTGGGTTGGTGTGTTGGGGTGGGAGTGATGATGAGTGATGAGGTGTGTTGGGGAGAGATGAATGTGGGGGGAGAGTTGTTGGGGTGTTGGTGATGTGTGTGGGGAGGTGAGTGTGATGTGAGTGGAGTTGTGGTGGGATGTTGTGGTGTAGGAAGGTTGAGGGTGGTGGTGTGTAGGTGAGAGTGTTGTGGTGAGGTGTGGGGAGTGAGAGAGAATTGTTGTTGGTTTGCTCGAGGGCGTCGTGCGGCGCGTGAGGCGTCGTTGTCCTCGCGCGTGAGTGGTCGTTGCGGGCGCGTGGATCGCGTGTCGTCGGACGTGTAGATAGATGTTGTCGTCACCGCTCGACGTGGTCGGGCGTTCGCTAGACGTTTCGCGCGAAGCTGGCGCGGTCGGACGCATCGCGGCTCGACTCGTGCGGGTCGAGCGTATCGGGTGGGCTTCGTGATCGCCGACGTCGCTCCACTGTGATCTCTACGTATTTATTTTTGCCTGCTCAGCGATGAAATGAATTCGCGTGCCGTCGTGACTTACCGTGTCTACTATAACCGCCGACGTGTAAAACATCTAAGTAGCGACTACCACCGCCACAAGACAGTCACATCAACCGTCCCCCTATTAAAAACTTCACGTACCAAACCAATATAAGACAACAATTAAAAAGAAACAAACATACAATAAAAAAAAAAAATATAAAAAAAGCGCCCGCGCGCGCTACTGGCGCTGCGAGTCCCGGCCGGGCCCGCCGGACAACCGGTCGCGGCCGGGCCCGCCGACGAGCCGGTCGCGACCCGCGCCCCCGAACAGCTTGTCGCGACCCGCGCCGCCGCTCAGCCGGTCGTTGCCCGCCTCGCCACGCAGGTCGTCGTTCCCCGTCCCGCCGCCGAGAGTGTCCCTGCCGGAGCCGCCGCAGATCAGGTCCTTGCCGCCTCCGCCGCTCACCACGTCGTTGCCACCGAGGGTCGCGATCACGTCGCGACGCCGTGTGCCCTTGACCTTGTCGCGCCCGGAAGTCCCCACGATCGTTGCGACCTTGCCGCCGCAGCGCCGCACGGGCGCGCCCGTGGTGGTCGGCGGCACCGCGGTGCCCGCGCCACCTACCGCGCCACCTACCACGCCGCCACCCCCGTCGGCCGGTGGCGAAGCCGGCGGCACGGGCGGGGGCTGACGCTCGACTGCCCCGATGTCCGATCCGTCGCCGGCGTTCCCGATCCCGCCGAAGTCGGCCGGGCGGGGCAGCCCGCGCTGGTCGGTCGGGAGCCCGAAGGCCGAGCCCGCGTCGATCAGCGGGCTGCCGTCGTTCGGCGCCATGGTCGGCGTCGGTCCGCCGTTGTCCTGGAGGGGCCCGAGCAGCGGGTCGGCCGTGAGGGGCGTGCCCGTGACGGTCCCGGAACCGCGAGCAGCCGTCACCTGCACCAGGTTCTGATCGCCCACCTCGGCGTTCGCGCTGCCCATGTTCGCGCCCGCGAAGGTCAGCGACGGCTTGTCGGAGGCGAGATTCGCGGGGCCGGTGTCACCGGCGGCGACGCTGCCGCGGAGCGTCACCTGTGCGCTGCGTGCCTCCTGGCTGTCGTAGACCACGCTGTGGATCGATGCCCCGTCGCCGGTCGCGCTGTTGGCGGCGAATGTCGAGCCGACGGACTCGGTAATGCCGCTCAGGTTGAAGACGGCGCCGCCGAGGCCCTGCGCGACGTCGGGCACGTCGTCGGTGCCGCCGATGGCGGCGTTGCCGGTGATGGTCGAGTTGCGGACCGCGAGCCGGCCCTGCATGTTGAAGATCGCCCCGCCCATCCCGGCGCCGCCGCCGCCGGTGGTGGGCGCGGTACCCGCGCTTGCCGCGCCATACCCGCCGCCGCCGCCCCCGTCCACGTTGGCGCCGCCGCCGCCGCCGCCGAAGCCGCCGCCCCCGCCGAAGCCGCCGCTGCCGAATCCGCCGCCTCCGCCGAATCCGCCGCCCCCTCCACTGCCGTCCCCCCAGCCCAGGGCGCCACCCCCGCCGACCCCACCGCCGCCGCTGCCGAACCCGCAGGTCGATGGAGTCGGACAGTCCGAGGCCCCGGCGCCGAATGCTCCGCCGTCGTTGCTGTTCTCGCCGGCGTTGCCGGTGCCGCTGCCCCCGCCCCCGCTGCCGTCCCCAGGGACACCCGTCGGACCGCCGCCTCCGCCGCCTAGCCCGGTCGCTGGTCCTCCGCCGATGCCGCCGCCGGGCCCGTTCGCGCCCGCGGCCCCGCCGTTCTGGCCGGCACGGAAGCCCGCGCCGCCGCCTCCGCCGACCGTGCTCCCGGCACCCCCGCCGGCGCCACCGAACGACCCGGGCCCGAAACCGCCCGCTGCCCCGGCGCCGGCCTCCGAGTTGGTGCCGATGCCGCCGCCGCCGGGGCCCGCGCCGGTGCTGTTGATGGCCGACCCGCCCTGGGCTGTGTTCTGGGTCAGCGTGCTCCCCTCCACCGCGACCACGCCCTGGCTGAAGATGGCGCCACCCATGCCTGCGCCGCCGCCGCCGGTGTACGAGTCGCCGCCCCGGGCGCGGCCGTTGCGGAGCACCACGTCGCGGAGCGTGAGACTGCCCGCGCCGGGCGAGACGTAATTGAGCGTGGCGGGCGCGGCGGGGTCTGCGCCGACGAAGAAGAAGCGGAAACTCGGCGCGCCCGCGGCGCGTTCGATCGTGGCCCCGTTCCCCTGGATCGTGATGTCGCTGCGGATCGCCGGTAGCCCATTGGGGCCGTACCAGTGATTGTCCGGGGACGTCAGCGAGTACGTACACCCGGCGGTGAGCTGCACCGTGTCCGGGCCGGTTGCCGCGTTGGCGCCGGCGATCGCGGCCGCGACGACCGCCTGCTCGCCTGTCGCGCCGGAGCACGGCGCGGTGAACGTCAGCGCCTCCGCGGTACCCGCGCTGCCCGCCAGTCCCAGCCCTGCGGCCGACAGCGCGGCCACCAGACCGGGTTTGCCCTTCACCGGGTGCTTTCCGCAGCTTGCCCTATGGGTCCAAACTAACCCCCGTCCGGGGGCGCCGCGACCGCCGACCGGCTCCGGGCGCGAGCGGTCAATACGACCGTCGGCCTGCCCTCGACCGCGCGGAAGCGCTCGCCAACCACCTCGGCGCCCGCCACCCAGGCGATCTCGCCGCCGGCGGCGACCACCACTGGCAGCGTGCGCCGCATCTCGCGCGGGACCTTGCGATCGGTGAACACGTCCTGCAGCGACTTCGACCCGCCCAGGCCGAGTGGGTGCATGCGGTCACCGTCCCGCCAGCCGCGCACGGTCAGGACATCGCCGGCGGCGGCAGCGTCGAGCTCCGCGTCCCCGAAGCCGCCGAGGGTCGCAGTGACCGTCCACTGGCCGAACGCGGCGGATCCGGGCACCGCCAGCCGCACCTCGCCGGGCGCCGGCGCCGAGTCCTCGCGCGTGAAGCGGACCGTGCCGTACTCCACCAGAGCGCGGCCACCGGGCACGTCGAACGCGTTCGTGCCGCGGTCGTCGGTGGCAAGGATGGCGTCGGCGTCGCGCGCGCCGAGCGAGACGTTCTCGCGCTCCGCCGCGGCGCGCAGGACCAGGCGCGCGATCGCGACGGGCTCGCCCCGCAGCGAGGCGAGCTGCAGCGCCGCGCCGGCCACGAGGTGCTCCTCGGCCAGCGCGTCAAGCACCGCCGACTCGTCCCGCAGGAGCGCCGCCGTGCGCGCGATGTTCAACTCGGCCGCGGGGTTCAGCTCGCTGAGCGCCGCGAGCACCTCGTGTCGCACCCGCGCACGTGCGAAGCGGCGGTCCGCGTTCGACGGGTCCTCGCGCCAGGACAGGCCGCGGGATACGCACCACGCGACGGTGTCCGCCCTGACTGCCTCCAGCAGCGGCCGCACCAGCCGCCCGCGCCGGGGCTCCATCCCCAGCAGCGCCCGCCGCCCGGGCGACACCGCCAGTCGGTAGAGCACTGTCTCCGCCTGGTCCGATGCAGTGTGGGCCGCCGCGAAGTCGCCGACCGCGTAGCTCGCGGCATACGCATACCGGCGCTCCCGCGCCTCCTCCTGGAGGTTGCCCTCACCCAGCTCGACCCGCTCGACGTGCAGCGTCACGCCAAGGTCCGCGCAGAGCTCCTCCACGAACGCGGTTTCCGCGTCCGCGCCCTCGCGCAGCCCGTAGTTGACGTGCAGCACGGACACGTCGGCACCCAGCTCCCGGGCCACGTCCAACAGGCACACCGAGTCGGCCCCGCCGCTCACCATCACGAGCAGCGGCTCGCCGGGCCGCACGAGCCCACTAGCACGCGCGCAGTCCAGAGCCCGCGTGGTCAGTCCTCCCTCGGCACCGCGCGGCACAGCGTCGCCGGCTGGTCGAAGCCCTTGAGCTTGACCTCGCCGATGTCCTCGAACTCCAGGTGCGCCGATCCCGCGACCTGGCCGGTCACGGCGTCGGTGACCAGCACCTCGCCGCCGCGCGCCCGCGCCACGACCCGCGCGGCCAGGTTGACGTCACGTCCGAAGTAGTCGCCGTCGCGGTACAGGGTGACCCCCTGGTGGATGCCGATGCGCGGCGTCGGGCGCTCTCGGTAGAGCCGCTGGAAGCCGACCGCCCAGTCGGTCAGCGCCCGTACGTCCTGCGCGACGATCATGACCTCGTCGCCGATCGTCTTGATGATGCGCGCGTCGTCCGGCAGCGTGTTCTGGACCGCGTCGATGAAGCGCTCGACGTTCGAGAGCGCCTCCTCCTCCCCGGCCTCCTCGGTGAACCGCGTGTAGCCCGCCAGGTCCGCGAACGCCACCGCCACCCGCACGCGGCCGAGGTCCTCCTGCTCGGACAGCTCGACCTCCATGTGGCCGACCACGTCCTGCTCCACGAAGTGCTGCAGGAAGCGCTGGTGGATGTAGTCCATGATCGGCGAGGCCAGCGGCAGCAGGTCGCGGGCCAGGTTCTCCATCTCCTCGGCCATCTGGAGGCCCGGCACGCCGTCGCGCATCAGCGGCTCGTGCACGTACAGGTGGAACAGCCGGACCTCGGCGTCGGCGATCTGCGCCATCGCCTGCCCGTAGACCCGCACGAGCTGGAGGAACGCGACGAGCGGGAAGCCCGCCTCGAGCACGGACGCGATGTAGCGGAGCGCCTGGACGTCGTCGTCGGTCAGGTCGTCGAGCTCCTTGATCGGGAACCCGACGCTGGACCAGATCCGCTCGATCAGCGCGGTCTCCAGGCCCGTCTCCCGCGAGACGTCGGCGACCTCGAGCTTGCCGCCCGTATCGGGGAACAGGTCCTCGAGGAAGCCGAACGCGAGCCGCCCCTCCTGCGCCGCCTGGCGCACGTCGGCCAGGGAGTGGCCGCGCTCGCGCAGGCGGGCCACGATGCGCGCGTGCGCGACCGCGGAGGCCGGCCAGTCGCCGCCGTCGAGGGACTCGGGGATCACGCCGGTGTCGACCCAGCGCTTCAAGGTCGACGGCGTCACACCGACCAGCTCAGCGACGTCCTTCGAGTTCATCGGCCCAGCAAGCTACTCGGTCACCGATCGACGCCACGAAGATAACGGCGGGGCCCCAATTGCGGTGACCCCGCCGAGCGCGGGCTTCACGGCCCGCTTCGTCGGCCGGCGGCGTCGATCACGGCGCCTTGCGCGCGGCTGTCACCCGCCACTATCCGGCCTTCATCCGTGGTTGTGGCACGGCAGTGTCCCGCGCGCGGGCGCGCGAGTCAAGGAAACCTCCGCGGCAGGCGGACGTCCCCGCACTTTGCGTAGGGATAGACTCGCGGCTCCTTGGAGGAAGGACCCGGTTCGGGGGAAGGGACTGCGTTGAACTACTTCGTCACCGGAGCGACCGGATTCATCGGCCGCCACCTCGTGCAGGAGCTCCTGAAGCGCGACGACGCGAAGGTGTTCGCGCTCGTCCGCGAGGGCTCGCGGGGACGCCTCGACGACCTGGGCAAGACCCTCGGTGCGGGCGACCGCCTCGTGCCCGTGCCCGGCGACCTGTCGAAGGAGAAGCTCGGCATCGACGACTTCGGGGAGAAGATCGACCACTTCTTCCACCTCGCCGCGATCTACGACATGGCCGCTGACGAGGATTCGATGGTCAAGTCGAACGTCGACGGCACGAAGCACGTGACCGAGTTCGCGAACTCGATCGACGTCGGCCGCTTCCACCACACGTCGTCGATCGCGGTCGCCGGCGGGTTCGAGGGCCTGTTCCGCGAGGACATGTTCGACGAGGGCCAGAAGCTCCCGCACGCGTACCACCGCACGAAGTACGAGTCGGAGAAGATCGCGCGCAACAACGTGAAGGCGCCGCTGCGCGTCTACCGCCCCGCGATCGTCGTCGGCCACTCCGAGACCGGCGCGATGGACAAGATCGACGGGCCCTACTACCTGTTCAAGGTGATCCAGAAGCTGCGCCACGCGCTGCCGGAGTGGTTCCCGCTGGCGGGCCCGGAGGGCGGCAAGCTCAACGTCGTCCCGGTCGACTTCGTGGCCCGCGCGATGGACCACATCGCCCACATGGACGACGACGACCTGTACGGCGACACGTTCCACCTGGTCGACCCCGACCCGAAGTCGGTCGGCCAGACGATCAACACGTTCGCGAAGGCCGCGCACGCGCCGCGGCTGACGATGCGCGTCGACGCGAACATGACGAACATCATCCCCAAGCCGGTGCAGGCGGGGCTGAAGGCGCTGCCGACCGTGCAGGCGATCCAGGACCAGATCCTCGGCGACCTGGGGATCCCGCCGGCCGCGCTCGAGAACCGCGACTTCAAGTGCGACTTCGACGCCCGTGACACCCAGCGCGCGCTGCGCGGCACGGGGATTGCGGTCCCGCCGCTCGAGTCCTACGCGGCCAAGCTGTGGGACTACTGGGAGCGCAACCTGGACCCGGACCTGTTCCGCGAGCGCTCGCTGACCAAGTCGATCGAGGGCAAGAAGATCCTGATCACCGGCGCCTCCAGCGGCATCGGCGCCGAGCTGGCCCGCCAGATCGGCGACGCGGGGGGCGAGGTCATCCTGGTCTCCCGCACGCGCGAGAAGCTCGACGAGATCGCCAACGAGGTCGAGGAGCGCGGCGGCACCGCGCACGTCCACCCGGCCGACCTCTCGGACCTCGACGACATCGAGCGGATGGCCAAGGAGGTGCTCGAGGAGCACGACGGCGTCGACGTCCTGGTCAACAACGCCGGCCGCTCCATCCGCCGCTCGCTGGAGCGCTCGTACGACCGTTTCCACGACTACGAGCGCACGATGCAGCTGAACTACTTCGGCGCGCTGAAGCTGATCATGGCCTTCACGCCCGGCATGCGCGAGCGCAAGAAGGGCCACATCATCAACGTGTCGTCGATCGGCGTGCAGACCAACACGCCGCGGTTCAGCGCGTATGTCGCGTCGAAGTCCGCGCTCGACGCGTTCTCACGCTGCGTCGCCTCCGAGATGGCCCACGACAACGTCTCGATCACCACCGTGTTCATGCCGCTCGTGCGCACCCCGATGATCGCCCCGACCTCGATCTACGACGCGTTCCCGACGCTGTCGCCTGAGGAGGCCGGCCAGATGATCTGCGACGCGATCATCGACAAGCCCAAGCGCGTGGCGACCAAGCTCGGGACGTTCGGCCAGATCCTCTACGCGGTGTCGCCGAAGACCGTCGACCTGATCATGAACCAGGCCTACAAGATGTTCCCGGACTCGAAGGCGGCGAAGGGCGAGGACGGGAAGGGCGCGGCGACGACAAGAAGGACTCGCAGATGTCCACCGAGGCGATCGCGATGGCCTACCTGATGCGGGGAGTGCACTTCTAGCCGGACCTGGGTATCGAACGAGGGATGAAGGTCTTCCCGTTCGACGAACGCGAGATCGTCCTGCGCGCTGATTTCAGCAGGGTCGAGGAGGGCGACGTCCTGTCGGTGCCGATCCGCGAGGACGCGGGTCCGCGCCCCCCGCAGAAGGGCGAGCCCGCCTACCTGCTCGACGGCCAGGGCAACGGCTGCGTGGCGCTGTGCGCGAAGCTGCGCGACGGCGTCGCCAGGATGATGCTGGTGCTCGACACCTGGACCGGCCCGGACGACCCGCCCGGCCGGAGGCGCGTCCGCACCCAGGGCGGCGTGCACCCCGTCGTGATGGCTCCGCCGCCGCGGCGGGGGCTCAGCTCCCGCGCTTGACCGGCAGCCCGGCTGCCTTGCGCAGATCGGCGAGCTCCGCGCCGATCCAGTCCAGGACCTTCCAGAGGTCCGGCATCTGGTCGCGGTCGGCCACCAGGCCGAAGTCCATGTGCCCGCGGTAGCTCATCACCGTCATGTTCAGCCCCATCCCGTCGGTGATCACCGACACGGGGTAGTTGGCCACCAGCTCGGCGCCCGCCATGTAGAGCGGGAACTGGGGCCCGGGGACGTTGGAGATGACCAGGTTCCAGGTCGGGCGCCCCGGCCGTGACGTGGCCAGCCGGAAAGTGAGCTGGGCCGCGCGCGAGAACACCGCGGGCGGGATGAAGTGGTTCGCGTCCTGCAGCAGCTCGGCGGGCAGCGCGCGGTGGCGCACCTTCATGTCCGACAGCGCCTCGTGGTGGGCGGCGAGCCGCTCGACCGGGTCCTCGATGTTCGTGAACAGCGGCGCGCTCATGAGCAGGATCCGGTTGCCGTAGGTGCCGGCCTGCTGGTCGGTGCGGACGCTGACCGGCACCTGGGCGACCAGCGGGTCCTCGGGCAGCTCGTCGTGGGCCAGGAGCCAGCGCCGGACCGCGCCCGCGCAGATCGAGACGACCACGTCGTTGACGGTCGACCCGTAGGCGTTCTTGACCTCCTTCACGTCCTCGAGCGACAACTGCCCGAACGCGAAGCGCCGGTGCGGGGTGACGCGGCCGTTGAAGGACGTCTTGGGGGCGACCATGCCGCTGCGCGGCGGGCGCAGGCTACGCCCCCGGCGGATCATGCTGGCGGCCCGGTCGGTGGCCTTGCCGACCGTGCCCGCGCCGGGCAGGACTCCGAACGGGGTGTCCTCGATGTGCGGCACCGCCTTGGGCAGTGACTTGAGCACGCGCAGGGGATAGCGCGGCACGCCCATCAGCCCGCGGGCCAGCATCTCCGCGGTGCCGGGCCGGCCTCCGTCGCGGTCGCCTTCCGCCGGCGGCTCGGGCAGCTCGCCCGGCTTGCGGCCCTCGGGCGACAGGTCCAGCAGCAGGCCCAGGATCTCCGCGCCCGACATGCCGTCGATGACCGCGTGGTGGATCTTGGTCAGCACCGCCGTGTGGCCGGACTTCAGGTTGTCGATGACGTACAGCTCCCACAGCGGGCGCTCGCGGTCGAGCGGGCGCGACATGATGCGGGCGACCTGCTCGGCCAGCTGCCGGTCCGATCCGGGCTTCGGCAGCGCCAGCTCGCGCACGTGGTAGTCGAGGTCGAATTCCTCGTCCTCGACCCAGTACGGGTAATCCAGGCCGAGCGGCACCTCCGCCAGGCGCCACCGGAACGGCGGCAGCAGCGGCAGCCGCTCGCGCAGCAGCTCGCGGATCTCCGGGCAGCCGAGCTCGCCGCCGGGCGCCGTCGACGCGTCGAGGATCGCCAGGCCGCCGACGTGGCCCACCTGTGTACGGCTCTCCAGAGCCAGGAACTGCATGTCGAGACTCGTCAGCTGCCGCACGTTCGCCCTCTCCTCGGGCGCGAAGACTATGCGGCGGCGGGCCGCGCTGCACCGGGGGAGCGCGGTGCGCTACTCGAGCAGGTGCGGGTACTCCTCCTCGAGCATGTCGCGGTACATCGCGAAGACCGGCTTGGTGATCGGCACCAGCGCGAGGGCCTTCTTCACGTTGCCCGACGTCTTGATCCGGCGGCGGGCGATCGCCATCGCGATGTTCTCCTTCCCCTGGAAGTAACGGTTGGCGACGGCCGAGTCCATCTTCATCTCGACCTCCGCCTCCCAGTCGACGTCGTCCGTCCACTCCCAGTGCAGGTACTGGCCGCCGTCGTCGTCGTCGCCCGCCGTGATGTTGACGACCTCGTCGACGTCCGGGAAGACGAACCGCTGAGGCGTGTCGGCGTCGCGCAGCTTCGGGCCCATGTCGGGGTCCGAGCTCATGAGGTCGAACGCGCGGTCCATGACCTCGCGGAATTCGTCCGGCGACTCGAAAGCGCTGCTCCCCATGGCCTTCGGCGAGCCTATACGAACGCGGAGCCGCGCTTGACGAGGTTCTCGTAGAGCTTCTGCTGGATCGTGTCGCGCACGCGCTCGGAGAGCTCGAACACGAGCGCCCGGTCCTCGGCCGCGTCGGCCCCGTAGTCCGCGACCTCGATCGGTTCGCAGAACTCGATCCGCCACTTGGACGGGAGCGGGACGGCGCCGAGCGGGCCGAGCAGCGGGAACGTCGGCGTGACCGGGACGAACGGGGCGCCGGTCAGGCGGGCGAGCCAGGGGAGCTCGCCGATCTTGGGGTAGATCTCCTCGCTGCCGACGACCGCGACCGGGACGATCGGCGACCCCGTGCGCAGCGCCAGCTCCACGAAGCCGCCGCGGCCGAAGCGCTGGAGCCGGTAGCGGTCCTTGAAGTCCTTGCTGGTCCCCTTGACCCCCTCGGGGAACACCGCCACGAGCTGCTCCTGCTCGAGCAGCCGCATCGCGTTGTAGGGCGACGCCGGCACGCCGCCGACCTTCCTGATCGTCGACCCGACGTAGGCCAGCTGGAACGCCCAGTTCAGGACCAGGAAGCGCGGATAGCGCGGCAGCGGGTGCTCGCGCAGCATCGCGACGCCCATCATCGTCGCGTCCCAGGGCAGGATCCCCGCGTGGTTGGCGACGAGCAGCGCGCGCCCGTGCGCGGGCACGTTGCGCACGCCCTCCGCCTCGACGCGCCACCAGCGGTCGTACATCGCCTCGAGCAGCGGGTAGACCGACTCGGTGAACTCCTCGTCGAAGCCCCACTCGTCCTCGTGGTAATCGCCGGCCAGGCGGCGGACGGCGGCGTCGAGGCCGTCGCGCACGTCGCGCGGCAGGCCCGCGGTCGCGGTGGCGAGCGCGACGGCCGGGTTGGAGCCCCCGTCGAGAGCTGAGCGCACGTCGCGCAGGAACGCGAGGGCCGGGCCGATCGGCAGCGGAGCCGTGGCGGCCGCGCGGCCGCGGCGGGGCACGCCGCCGCTCGCGGGGCGGCGACTCGGGACCGTGAGCCGCCGGGCCCGTGGGCGGGACCGTGCGCGTGCGGGTACGGCTGCCGCGCGGCGCGCTCACCGCGACGCGACCGCCTGCCGCATCGTCGGCGCCATCCGGCGACCGCGCTCGGTGGCCACGTAGTCGGCGACCGCGTCCTCCATCGAGTAGGCGGGCCGGAAGCCGACCTCGTCGATCAGCCGCGACACGTCGACGCCGCGGCCGTAGCGCAGCAGCCGCCGGAAGTCGGGCGAGAACGAGAACAGCCCGACCCGGCGGGCGGCGGTGACCGCGGGGCCGAACGCCGGGCCGATCAGCGGCAGGCTCAGCTTGCCGGCCTGCCGGACCATGCGCGTCAGGCCGATCGTCCCCTCGGCCGCGACGTTCACCGCGCCGCGCACCGGCCGCTTGACGCCGGCGACGAACGCGTCGACCGCGTCCTTCTCGTGGATGAACTGGAGGCGCGGGTCGAACCCCAGGTAGGTGGGCACGACCGGGAGCGACAGATAGCGGGTCACCTGCGTGTCGACCGACGGCCCGATCGTCGACTGGTAGCGGAGCATCGTGCAGGTGACGCTCGGGTGCCGGCGCGAGTAGGTCTCGAAGTAGTTCTCGATCTCGCCGACGTCGCGCTGGAACCGGGTGCGCAGCGGGTAGAGCCGGCTCATCTCCTCGGTGAAGAACTGGGGCGCGGCGGGCTCGGCTCCGTAGATGCCGGCCGATCCGCGGATCACGATCGCGCGGATCTCGGGCGTCTTCTCGCAGGCGGCCAGGAGCTGGAGCGACCCGATCACGTTGATGTCGTGCATCGTGCGCGCGCTGGTGCGGGGGCCCGGCTGGCGGACGATCTGGTTGTGGACGACGGTGTCGACCTTCGTCTGCGGCAGCAGCTTGAGGAGCGTCGGGCTGCGGATGTCGGCCTCGATGAAGTCGGTCTTCTCGAGCTGGAGGCGCGGCGGCCGCGTGTCCAGCCCGGCGACGTACTCGACCTCGGGGTCGGCCTCCAGGCGGCGGGCGAGCTCCGTGCCCAGGTAGCTCGCGATGCCGGTGATGAGGATGCGGCGCCCGGCCATCGCGGGCGTCAGGTCTTCTTCCGCTTGGCGGCGGGCTTCGAGCCCGAGCGCGACGCCGGCTTCGCCGCCGCGCGCGGCTTCCGGGCCGCCGGCAGCCGCTCCTCGATGGCGTCGAGCCGGCGACCGATCGCGCGCAGCTCCTTCTGGAGGGCCTTGATGTCGTCGTGCGTCGCCGGCCGGGCCTCCTCGATGGCGCCGCGGACCCGCTCGCCCACGACCTCGGCGCCCTTGGCGATCCCCTCGACGGCCTCCTGCGTGCGCGCGCGGGTCGACTTCGCGCACCTCGTCGAGCGCGTCGGCCGCCCGGCGAGCGCGCGCCCTGGGCGCGGCCGCGCGTCTCCTGCGCGCTCTCGCGGGTGGCGGCAACGGTGCGCTCGACCGCGTCGCGGAGGGCGTCGGGCACGGGCGGAGGTGTGGATCGGCGGCGGGCCATCAGCGGCGGAGTGTCCCATATCGTGCCGCGCGTGAAACCGGCCGTCGGGCACCCCCCGAATCACCTGCGCCCCCACGCGGACCTGGCGGAGCGCGTCCTGCTGCCCGGCGATCCCCACCGCGCGCTGGCCGTCGCCCAGGACGTGCTCGAGGCGCCGAAGATCTTCAACCACGCCCGCGGGCTCTGGGGCTACACGGGCATGGCGCCCGACGGCGAGCTCATGTCCGTGCAGGCGACCGGGATGGGCGGGCCGAGCGCCGCGATCGTGATCGAGGAGCTGATCGGCCTGGGCGCCCGGGTGCTGGTGCGGATCGGGACCTGCGGGGCGTTCGACGCCTCCCTGCCGCTCGGCGGGCTCGTGACGGCGGACCGCGTGCTGTCCGGGGACGGCGCCTCGCGGGCGCTCGGGGCGCCGGAGGTCCAGACCCCGGACGCGGCGCTGACCTCCGCGCTGCAGGCCGCGGGCGGGGGCCCGGGCGTCACCTGCGTCTCCTCGGACCTCTTCTACGACCCGCGCGAGGAGCCGCCCGAGGGCGCCCAGGTGGTGGAGATGGAGGCCGCGGTGCTGTGCCGGATCGCCGAGCTGCGGGGAGTGCGCGCCGCCTGCCTGCTGGCGGTGTCGGACGTGCTGGCCGGCGAGCGATCGCGCCTGGACGCGGAGGCGCTGACGGCGGCCGGGCTGGAGCTGGGGCGAGTGGCGGTGGAGGCGCTGACGGGCTGAGCCGTCGCGCGCTCTAGGCCGAGTCCCCGCTGACGCTCAACCGCTCCTGCGCCCGCGGCGGCGGGTCGGCCCCGGGGGCCACGGCCTCGCGGAGGGCGGCCAGGTCGCGGGCGATCTCGTCGAGGCGCTCGGCGACCGCGTCGGTCGGCCCGGAGTCCTCGCCGGCCGTGGAGAGGTGCCCGTCGATCGACGCCAGCCGGTCGTCGAGGCGGTCGACCGCGTCCTCGATCCCCTCGAGCCGCTGGGAGACGGAGCGCAGGCGGCGGGTCAGCCGCTCGACGTCGGCGGCGGACGGGATGCCGAGCGCACCCATCGTCGCCTCCTGAGCCTGGACGGCCTTCTCGCGGGCCTCGAAGGCACGCGCGAGCGCGCCCGCGACGAGCGGATTGCCGACCAGTTCCTCGGCGATCTTGCCGAGCGTCTCCTCGCCCTGGCGGGAAATGCGGTCGCGGATGCCCTCGTCCTGCTCGTCGTCGCTCATGGCCGGGGACGGTAGCGGACCGGCTGTAGGTCGGGTCTCGGTGCGGAATCCGTGAGTAACTCTCAGCCTGAAGTCGAGCGTTACTGTCTGCAATTCGGGCACCGCCGTCCCCGAAATCCGTCGCTTTCTACACGCGTACGCGTCTATAAGTGCGAAAGAGCGGGCATAGGAAGTTCCTAACTTCCTTCTCTCGCCGGTGTTCTCATCCATGATGAGCAGCGGCGTGCATGTCCCCTCAACGAGCGCTTAACAGCCCCAGGACGGTTCCCGGTTGCAGCCAAAAACCTCAGCAAGTAGCGTTGCGCCCTCGCCCGGCGACTTTGCTAGCTTGCCGGGACCGTGCGGCTCCGATGGGGCCTCGGGAGGAGATAAGCGCCCAGGGATGAGAAAGAGGCTCCTGTATGCGCTGCTGGCGGCGGGCCTCGTGCTCATCGCGCTGGTGGCGTTCACCTCAACAGCGACTGCTGAGAAGCGGTCTTTCCAGGTGCGCCTTGCGAGCGGCCAGGTCGTCACGGTCACCGTCGACGTCCCGCCCGGAACGCCCATCGACGAGATCCCGCTGCCCGGCGAGCTCATCGCCGAGCTGCCCGGCCCGGAGGCCGCGCCCGCGCCTCCGTCGACCCCGGCCGTCCCGGCACCGGCAGCGGCGGTGGTGGCGGCGGCGACAACGGCTCCCCCAGCGGAGGCGGCGACTCGCGCGGCGACGAGCCCAGCGGCAGCTCCGGCGACCGCGATCGCGGCGACGACGACTCCCCGCGCTCGCGTGGGGGCCGGCGCCAGGAGGACTCCGGCTCGCGCCGTCACGCCGACCGCGGCGACGACGACGAGTCGAACGCTGAGGGTCAGGATGAGGGTTCCGACGAGTCCGGGAAGAAGAAGCGTTCCAAGCGCAAGACCAGGACCCGCCTCCGCCGGCCCGACGGCCAGCCCACTCGGACCAACCCGACCTTCTTCGACGCGCTCCCCGGCCCGAGCACCGTCAACGGCGTCCCGAACTTCGTCATCCGCAAGTTCCGCGTCCCGCTCTTCCTCCTGCCGATCTACCAGGCCGCCGGCATCGAGTACGGCGTGCGCTGGGAGTACCTGGCCGCGATCAACGAGATCGAGACCGACTACGGGCGCAACCTGAACGTCTCGAGCGCGGGCGCGGTCGGCTGGATGCAGTTCATGCCCGCCACCTGGCGCCAGTACGGGGTCGACGCGAACGACGACAAGAAGAAGGACCCCTACAACCCGGTCGACGCGATCTTCGCCGCCGCCCGCTACCTGAAGGCCGCCGGCGCGCCGGATGACATGCGCAAGGCGATCTTCGCCTACAACCACGCCGACTGGTACGTCGACTCCGTCAGCCTTCGCGCGCGTCTGATTGCGGGCCTGCCCAGCGACCTGGTCGGATCGCTCACCGGCCTGACCGAGGGCCGCTTCCCGATCGCCGCCCGCGCGCGCTACGCCGACGACCTGTCCGAGCAGGACGCCCTGAAGCGGGTCAAGCGCGGCCACAACGCCGCCAACGTCGTCCACTCCGACGACGACCGGCGCGGCATCGAGATCTTCGCCGACCAGGGCTCGCCCGTCGTGGCGGTCAACGACGGCGTCATCAAGAAGATCGGCGTGAAGAACGGCCGCCAGTACGTCGTCCTCCAGGACGCCTACGGCAACCGCTACACGTACGAGAACCTGGGCTCGGTCTCGCGCTTCCACCCGGTGCCCAAGGAAGAGGCCGGCGACCCGAAGGTCACCACGGCGTCGGATGACGAGTCCGCGAAGGACCCGAAGCCGACGCAGCCCGCCTCCGCCGGGCGCCAGGTCGGGCACGACGAGGGCGGCGGCGCCGCCAGCCGTCCGGTCGCCAAGCGGTCGAAGGCCCCCGCGCCGAAGCCGTCGAGCGCCCCGCGCGCCCGCGCGGTCGTCAAGCAGCGCCTGTTCGCCCACCCGACCCGGCCCAACCCGCGGCAAGTCACGGCGGCGTCGAGCAGACGTTCGACCACGACCAGAAGTCCGGCGGCAAGGGCGGCGACGGCAAGGAGTTCACGACCTACCGCAACTACTTCGCGCGCGGGCTGTCGCTGAACTCGCGCGACGCCAAGCTGAAGCGCCTCAAGAAGGGCTCGCGGGTCATCGCGGGCACGATCCTGGGCCGCGTCGGCGCCAAGCAGGGCACGAAGGCCTCGAACATCTACTTCCAGATCCGCCCGGCCGGCCGCGGCGCCCCGTCGGTCGACCCGAAGCCGATCCTCGACGGCTGGAAGCTGCTCGAGTCGACCGCGATCTACCGCGCCTCCGGCAAGAACGCCCTCTACGGCGAGGACGGCGACGGCTTCTCGATCGGCCAGATCCTGCTGCTGCCGAAGCCGCTGCTCGAGAAGCGCGTGCTCTCCGACGAGCGGGTCGAGATCTACCCCGGCGGCCGCCGCGACATCAAGACCGGCCAGATCGACCGCCGCGTGCTCGCGACGCTCGAGTACCTGGCCGAGTCCGGGCTGCGCCCGACCGTCACCTCGCTCAGGACCGGGCACGGCTTCTACACCGCGTCCGGCAACGTCTCCCAGCACTCGTCGGGCAACGCGGTCGACATCGCGCGGCTCAACGGCGTGCCGATCCTGGGCCACCAGGACAAGGGCGGCATCACCGAGCAGGGCGTCGACCGGCTGATGCTCCTCCAGGGCACGATGCGGCCCGACCAGATCATCTCGCTGATGGACAAGGGCCAGAACTCGCTCGCGCATCGGCGACCACGACGACCACATCCACGTCGGCTTCCGCCCGCTGTTCGGCGACAACAAGAAGCTCGGCGAGCAGGCGATGGCGGTCCTGAAGCCGGGCCAGTGGAACGACCTGATCGGCCGCCTGCGCGAGATCGACAACCCGACGGTGCGGGTCAGCCCGTCGAAGTACGCGATCCCGGTCAAGCCGAAGCGCGGCAGCGACGCGCACCTCGGCGAGTAGCCGGACCGACCCCACGCTGTTCCGCTTCGTCCAGCTCGAGTTCGGCTTCGTGCTCGGGCCGGCCGACGGCCGCTACCTGACGCGCGCCGAGCCCGGCGCACCGCCCGGCCAGGTCATCGTCCTGGGCACGCTCGGCGCTCCCCAGCGGCGCCTGTTCAAGGGGCGCAAGCCGAAGGCCGTCACCGAGGCGCAGCCCGAGCCGGTGCCCACCGCCCGGGCGACGCTGATCGGCGCCGAGCCGTTCGACTCCCGAGAGCAGGCCGACGCCTGGCTCGAGGAGCTGCGCGGCGACGACCAGGCGACGGCGGACACGGTCGAGACCGCCGTGCGGGCGCTCAACGTCGTGCTCCGGGCCCACCGCGCCGCCGCGCTCGATCCCTACTCGCGCGACGTGAGCGCGTCCGGCGCACTGGTCGTCCGGGTCGGCTACGGGTCGGGCGACCAGGTGGCCGACGGGCGCTTCGCCGCCGCGTACGAGCTGCCGAGGACGGCCGCCGGGCAACCGCTGGGGCGAGCTGCCCGCCGCCGCGAGACGCTGGCCCCGCAGGAGCGCCTGGCTGCCGTGCTGGGCGGGCGCGACCAGGTGCTGGCCGGCGAGGAGCTGGTGCTGCGCGCCCGCGCCGACCTGGATGCTCCACGCCCGCGCGAGGCCGCCCTTCAGGCCCGCGTCGCTCTGGAGGCTCTGATCGCCGAGCTCGGCCGCGAGGGCCGCGACGTGGCCGAGCTCCGCGACTGCCCGCGGGCCGGTCGGCAAGGCGGCCAACGCCGCGCTCGAGGGCGACCTCCCGGACGACCACGCCGACGCGGTCGCGAGCGCGGTCGACGCCATGGAGCGCGCGCTCGCCCACCGGGCCGCCGGCAACTAGCCGAGTTCTCGGGAACTTCACACGTGCGTTACCGCGCGTTCACGCCGCCTTGAGGTCAGCTCGTCAGGGTCCCGTCAGTGTTCTTCGACAGACGGTCGAGTCCAGCGACACGAACTCTGGACATCCGTCCATTCAGGGGAGAGAGCGAGGGGACGAGGATGAATGACATGAGCGCAACCTCCGTACTCAGCATCACCGAAGCGGGACCGCGGGCCCGGGCGCGCCGCCGTCTGCGTGAGCTCGCCGCCGCCGCGAGCACCGCCGCCGCCAGCGCCGCGAACCCGGACGCATCGCACCCGGCGCACACCGAGCCGCCGCGGACCGGCCGGGCCTGGCTGAACGGCAGCGAGATCGGCGGCCGCGACCGCCGCTACGCGCACCTGACGCGCGCGTACGAGTAGCGAGGCGGCACGGCCGCGAGCTACAGCGCGGCCAGGACCGCCTCCAGCTCGTCGACGACGTCGCCGTCGAGCTTGACCTCGGCCTCCCGGTCGTACGGAGTCGGTCCCTGGGTGACCAGTGCGAGTGCCGCTCCGCTGTCGAGCGCGACCTGCGGCAGCGACGCGACCGGGTAGACCTCCAGCGACGACCCGATGGCGATCATCAGGTCGGCTTCGCTCGCGAGCCTGTGCGCCTCGAACATCGCGTGCTCGGGGAGCATCTCGCCGAACAGGACGACGTTGGGCTTCAGCGGCGCGACGCAGGCCAGGCACTCGGGCGCGCCTTCGTGATCGTCGATCATCTCCATCACGCGGTCGATGCCCACCTTGCCGCCGCACTCGGGACACACGCACCACTCGATCGAGCCGTGCACCTCGATCACGTTCTCCGAGCCGGCGGCGCGATGCAGCCTGTCGATGTTCTGGGTGACGACACCGCGCACGATCCCTCTCCGCTCGAGCTCTGCCACCACCTCGTGCGCCCGGTTCGGGTTGACGTCCTTGAGCGACGCGAAGCGGTTGCCGTAGAAGTGCCAGAAGCGGTCCGGGTCGCGCCGGAAGACATCGATATGGGCGACCTCCATCGGGTTGACCTTCTCCCACAAGCCCTTTCCCGGGCGTGCGGAAGTCGGGGATCCCGGACGGAACCGAAATGCCTGCGCCCGTGAGGACGACCGCGCGCTCGGACGAGCGGAGCAGCTCCACGAGCCGCTCCGCCGACCGAGACTGAGACCCCAGCCTGGGCAGCACTACTTGCCCTGGAAGTTCGGCTGCCTCTTGCCGAGGAAGGCGCTGATGCCCTCCTTGGCGTCCTCCGAGCCGAACGCCTCGCCGAACGCCTTGCCCTCGACCTCGAGACCCTCGCCGAGCTCGCCCTGGTGCGAGACCTGCTTGATCTTCTCGATCGCCACCGGGGCCTGCTGGGCGAACTTGCGCGCCCACTGGTTGCGCGGTGTCGAGCAGCTCGTGGTCCGGCACGACCTGGTTGACCAGCCCGTAGCGGAGCGCCTCGTACGCGCCGATCGCGTCGCCGCGCAGGTTCATCTCGAGCGCCTTGCCCTCGCCGACCAGGCGCGGAAGCCGCTGCGTGCCGCCGAAGCCCGGGATGATGCCCAGGTTGATCTCCGGCTGGGCGAACGTGGCGGACTCGGCCGCGATCCGGAAGTCGCAGGCCATCGCCAGCTCACAACCGCCGCCGAAGGCGAGCGAGTTGACCGCGGCGATCGTGACCGTGCGCGACTTCTCCATCGAGGTCATGAAGCCGTGGGCGAACTCGAGCATGGCCTTGCCCTCTTCGTCCGGCTTCATCTTCGTGAACTCCTTGATGTCGGCGCCGGCCGAGAACGTGAAGATGTTCGACGACGCGACGACGACGGCGCGGAGCTTCCCGTCGATCTTGCCCCACAGGTCGCCGAGCTCCTTGAGGACCTGCGGCGACAGCGGGTTGGCGGGCGGCCGGTTGAGCCACAGGATGCCCGTGTCCCCGCGGGTCTCCAGCGCGATCGTCTCGTACGACGAGTCGGAGTCGGGCTGCGGGTAGACGAAGAAGCCCTGGCCGGACTTCTTGCCCAGGCGGCCCTGGTTGACCAGGCGCTTGAGGATCAGCGGCGGCGCGAACTGCGGGCCCCACTCCTGCTCGGCGCGCTCGAGCGCGGACAGCACGTCGTCGAGCCCGCGCTCGTCGGCGCGGGTGAAAGGCCCGGGCAGGATGCCGGCGCCCATCATCATCCCGGACTCGATGTCCTTGGTGCCGGCGATGCCCTCCTCCAGCAGGAGGCAGCACTCGACCAGCGTCTTCAGGCCGAAGCGCTCGACCAGCGCCTCGGTGGCCTGGCCCTCAGTTGCCGTGCTCATAGAAACCCTTTCCGGTCTTCTGGCCGAGGTTGCCGGCCTCGACGAGCTCCTTCATGCCCTTGTGGACGTAGAAGCGCTCGTCGCCGTATGACTCGAGCAGGTGCTCGGCCACGTGGAGGGTGGTGTCGAGGCCGACCATGTCGGCCAGGAAGAACGGCCCCATGGGCGCGGCCTTCGACTCGGCGACGACCTTGTCGATCTCCTTGGGGTCGATGCCCTCCTCCTCCTGCGCGCGCCAGATCTCGGACACCGCGGAGTTGAGGATGCGGTTGACGACGAAGCCCGGCGCCTCGGCGCAGCGGATCGGCGTCTTGCGGATCTGCTGGGCGAAGTTGACCCCCACCTGCATGGTCTCCTCGGAGGTCTCCTCGCCCTCGATCACCTCGATCAGCCGCATGACGGAGGCCGGCCAGAAGAAGTGGAAGCCGAGCACCCTGTCCGGGCGCTGGGTGGCCTCGGCCATCTCGGTGATCGACAGCGCCGAGGTGTTCGACGCGATGATCGCGTGGCCCGGCGTGGCCTCGTCGAGCTCGCCGAACACGGCGTGCTTGATGTTCATGCGCTCGGGGACGGCCTCGATGACGAAGTCGACGTCGCCGAACCCGTCGTAGGTGGTGGTGCCGTCGATCCGGCCCAGGATCTCCTCGGCCTGCTTGTCGGCGTCCTCCTGGGTGATCTTCTCCTTCTTGACGAGCCCGCCGAGCTGGCCCTTCGTGACCTGCTCGGCCTTCTGCAGGCCCTGGTCGACGAACTTCTGCTCGACGTCCTTCAGCACCACGTCGACGCCGGCGGCGGCACAGACCTGGGCGATCTCCCCGCCCATCGTGCCGGCCCCGACGACCGCGGCCTTGAAAACGAACATGAACCCTCCAAAGTGGCGGCGTAAGCGGCCGTAGAGCCTATCGGTGGCCGTCCGGCAGGGACGCCTCCTCCACCGCCTCGACCGCGAACCGCTCGAGCGTCCGGCGAATCGAGTCGCGCATGGAGCGCCGGACGAAGATCACGTCGGCCACCTTCATCAGCGGCCCACCCTCGTTCAGCTCGTAGTCGATCTCGACCAGGACCTCGCTGCCGTCCTCGTCCGGGATGAACGTGACGGTCTGGCGGCCCGACATCTTGCCGTCGAGCACGTCGACCACGACCCGCGACGGCGGCTCGATCTCGACGACCTTCTCGGTGACGGTGCCGCGACCGCCGGGCTTCGAGCGCCACACGACGCTCGCGCCGGGCTCGGGCCAGCGGTCGTGCCGGCGCTCGATCGCCCCGAAGCCGTCGACGAACGCGGGCCAGCGCGAGGTGTCCAGCCACAGGTCGAGCGCCTGCCGCGGCCCGAGCGCCGTCACCGCCCGCTCGCGCGCCACGCCCATCAGTCGCCCCCGTAGACCTCGGCGACGATCTCGTCGATCGAGCGCTGGATCGACTCGAGGAACGGGCGCACCTCGCGTTCGAGCTTCTCGTACTCCTCGCGGCCCGCGTCGGTGATCGAGTAGTAGCGCCGGCTGCGGCGCTCGGGGTGCTCCCAGGACCCCTCGATCAGCCCGCGCTCCTCCAGCGACCGCAGCAGCGGGTACATCGTGTTCGGGTTGACCGACAGCACCCCGGCCGTCACGCCGGAGATCCGCTCCATGAGCTGGTTTCCGTACGAAGGCCCGGCGCTTATGAAGTGCAGGACCAGCAGCGGCAGGACGTCGCGCCGGCGCAGCTCGCCGGTGAACGGGTCGGGCGCCTGCCGCGAGCGCCCGGGACGCGCGACCGTGCGCGCCGCCTCGCGCGCCTCCGTGACCTTGGAGGCCTGCACGACCGCGTCGCGGGTGGCCTTGCGCCGAGCGGCTCCGCCACGCCCGCCTTCGCTTCTGGACCGAGCCATCGCCCGGGCATGGTGACAGGCGGGGGGAAGGCTGCCCGGGTCTAGGCGGTGGCGACGCCGCGCCGGCGCTGCGGCTGGGGGGCGCCCGCGGCACCCTGGAGCGGCAGGTCGATCGTGAACGTCGTGCCGCGGCCCTCGGCGCTCGCGACGCTGATCGCGCCGCCGTGGCCCTCGACGATCGCCTTGGAGATCGACAGGCCGAGCCCGACGCCCGGGATCGCCGCCTCCTGAGCGGCATCCGTGCGGAAGAAGCGCTCGAACAGCCGCTTCTGGTCGCTCTCCGAGATGCCGAGGCCGGTGTCGGCCACCTCGATCACGGCGCGGTCGCGGCGGTCGATGACCCGTACGTCGACCCGGCCGCCGGCCGGAGTGAACTTCAGGGCGTTGGAGATCAGGTTGTCGAGCGTCTGGCCGAGGCGCCCGGCGTCGCCGCGCATCGCCGGGACGGCCTCGGCGTTCAGGCGCAGGTCGATGCCCAGCTCGTCGGCCTTGGGGCGGGCCGACTCGACGGCCTCGGCGGCCACGTGCTCGAGCGAGGCCGGCGCCGCTTCGAGCGACAGCTTGCCCGCCTCGAACTGCGCGACGAACAGCAGGTCGCCGACCAGCCGCTGCAGGCGCCGCGCGTTGCGCTCGACGACGGTCAGGAAGTGGCGCTGGCTCTCGTCGAGCTCGGACTCCTCGGGATCGAGGACCAGCTCCAGGTAGCCCGCGATCGAGGTGAGCGGCGTGCGCAGCTCGTGCGAGACGAGCGCGAAGAACTCCTCCTTGAGCCGCTCGGCGCGGAGCTGCTCGGTGATGTCGGCGAACGACGCCGCGACCGCGAACGGCGCCCCCGTCTGCGGATCGATGATCGGGTTGCAGTTGATCGACAGCCAGTGCATGTCGCCGTCCGGCTTCGGGATGGCCGGCGACGATGCCGAGCTGCGGCTCGCCGCTCAGGAACGCGCGGTAACCGGGGCGCTGGTCCGGCGGGAAGTCGGTGCCGTCCTCACGGACCAGGCGCATCGGCAGCTCGCTCGGGAGCTTGCCGACGATCTCGTCGATCGCCGATTCCGATCATGTCCGCCGCGCTCTGGTTGCAGGCGATGACGGTGCCGTTCATGTCGTGCAGCAGCACGCCCTCCTCGAGGGCGTCGACCACCGAGCGGTGGCGCTGCTCGCTGACCCGCAGCGCGACCTCCGCGCGCTTGCGGGCGGTGATGTCGGTGGCGATCGCGCACACGCCGGTCGCCTCGCCGGCGCTGTCGAAGATCGGGAACTTGATGTCGAAGTACGTGCGGGGCTCGCCGCCGACGACGATCTCGAGCTCGCGGGCGGTCGGCCGCTGGGACTCCCGCACCTCGAAGTCCTGCGCGGCGAGCTCGGCCGCCACCTCGGCCGGGAAGAAGTCGGCGTCCGTGCGGCCCCTGGATCTGCTCGAACGGGACGCCCAGCAGGTCCTCGAGCCCGTGGTTGGCCAGCACGAACCGGCCGCTCGCGTCCTTCAGGTAGATGACCGCCGGGGCGTAGTCGAGGATCGCCTGGAGGCGCTCCTGGGCCTCGCGCAGGGTCTCGTCCGCGCGGCGGTACTGGGTCACGTCGTGGGCGACGCTCATGACCCCGACCGCCTCGCCCGCGTCGTCGTGGATCGGGACGATCTTGATCTCCAGCTCGAGCCCGCTCGCGGTCGTGTGCGAGATCTCGTTGGGCATCCCGGCCATCGCGGTCCGGAACCGGGCGACGCACGCATCGGCCATCTCCGGCGGGCAGCGACTCGTGCGGCGTCTTCCCGATGAAGTGCTCCCGCGGGTAGCCGAGCTTCTCGAGCATCGACCCGCCGACGTAGGTCGTGCGGAAGTCGCGGTCGTAGATCGACGACGACCGTGTCGGGCAGGTGGGCGACCAGCGTGCGGTAGCGCTGCTCGCTGTCGCGCAGCGCGTCCTCGGCGCGCTTGCGAGCGGTGATGTCCTCGACCTGCGCGGTCATGTACGTCGCGCGGCCGCGGCGGTCGTTGAGCGTCGAGCAGTGCAGCTCGGCCCAGACCACCTCGCCGCTCGGGCGGACGTAGCGCTTGCGGTGGTGCAGGACGTCGATCTCGCCGGCGACCAGGCGGCGCATGTCGTCGGCGTCGTCGTCGCGGTCGTCGGGGTGGGTGAAGTCGGAGAAGCGGCGCCCGGTCAGCTCGTGCTCCTCGTAGCCCGTCAGCGCGCAGAAGGCCCGGTTGGCGCGCACGACCCGGCCGTCGAGCGTCCCGACCACCATGCCGGTGGCCGCCGACTCGAAGATGCTGCGGTAGAGCGCGTCGTCCAGGGGAGGCGGCCGACCCTCCGCCGGACAGGCGGTTCAGGCAGGCGGCGGCTCGCGCGCGGGCGCTCATATAGGGGGTATTCGGCGCGCTCCGGCGAAGAACTAGAGAGGCCGCCCCGAGCGGGACGGCCTCCAGAGTGCCAACTTCGGTTGTGAAGCGGGGCTACGCGGTGGCGGCAGCCGGCTCCGAGACGCGGCGCGGGAGCAGGACCTCGCGCGCGATCACGAGGCGCTGGATCTGCGACGTGCCCTCGTAGAGCTGCATGATCTTGGCGTCGCGCATCAGCTTCTCGACCGGGTACTCCTTGATGAAGCCATACCCGCCGTAGACCTGCACGGCGTCGGTCGTGACCTCCATCGCGGAGTCCGCGGCGAAGCGCTTGGCGTGCGAGCGAGACGAGCGTGTTGCGCTCGCCGTTGTCGAGCAGCGCGGCGGACTTCCAGGTCATCAGGCGCCCGGCCTCGACCTTGGTCGCCATGTCGGCGATCATGAACTGGATCGCCTGGTGCATGGCGATCGGCACGCCGAACTGGACGCGCTCCTTCGAGTAGTCCGTGGCGAACTCGAACGCCGCGCGGGCGATGCCGACGGCCATGGCCGCGACGCCCGGGCGGGTGCGGTCGAGGGTCATCATCGCGAGCTTGAAGCCGCGGTTCTCCTCGCCGATCAGGTTCTCGGCCGGGCACCTCGACGTCGTTGAACGAGATCGTCGCGGTGTTGGAGGCGCGCTGCCCGAGCTTGTCCTCCTTCTTGTCGACCGCGACGCCGTCCCACTCGCGCTCGACGATGAACGCGCTGATGCCCTTGTGGCCCGCGTCCTTGTCGGTCTTCGCGTAGACGGTGTAGTAGTCGGCGTAGCTGCCGTTGGTGATGAAGCACTTCGAGCCGTTGAGGATGTACTTGTCACCCTTCTTGACGGCGGTCGTGCGCATGCCCGAGACGTCGGAGCCGGCGTCCGGCTCGGTCAGGCAGAACGAGGCGAGCTTGAGCTCCTCGGACAGCATCCCGAGGTACTTCTGCTTGGTCTCCTCGGAGCCGCCGAGGACGATCGGCGCGGTGGCCAGGCCGTTGCAGGCCAGGCTCGTGCCGATGCCCGAACAGCCCCAGCCGAACTCCTCCTCGATCAGGCAGCCCGACAGGAAGTCGAGGCCCGGGCCGCCGTACTCCTCGGGGATGTGGGTGTTCATCAGGCCCACTTCCCAGGCCTTCTGGAGGACGTCGCTGCGGCCAGGTCGCCGTCCTTGTCGTAGCTCCCAGGCGACGGGGCGCATCTCCTTCTCGGCGAAGTTGTGCGCGAGCTCGCGAAGGTCCTTCTGCTCGTCGGTAAGCGTGAATTCGACCACTGAGTCGTGCTCCTTGTGCCAGCGGCGCGCGGCGATCGCGCTGCCGTCAGTTCAGGCGTCCGATTGATTCGTCAGTCAACGCTCCCGACAAGGGTACCCGACAGCCCTTCAGAGAATCCGCAGTACCACCCAGATGCCGCACTGCGCATAGACGCCAGCCGATCGCCGCGATCAGAGCATGCACCAGCCCGAGCTGGTCGCCGTACATGAGCCGGGCGCGCTCGGAGCCATCGTCCGGCGGCGTAGACGGCGCCACATGGGCCACACTGTACGGCTGTGGAGGCCGCCTTCCTGTGGGTGATGCTCGTCGGTCGTGGGGATCGGAGTGATCGTCGCTGTCGCTCATGCTGTTCACCGGCGGGTCGAGCTACGACCGGATCGGCAAGGGCGCGTTCTCGCTCGACGCGCCCGACCGCCCGCCGAGCGGCCCCGCCCCGGGCAGCGCGGCCGCCGACGCCGAGGCCCGCGCCGAGATCCGCCAGCTCGTCGAGGCCAAGTCCGCCCGGCGCGAGGCGCGCGGGCAGGCGCCGCTCGACGTGGAGGCGGAGATCGACGCGCTCACGGGCGGCGGCGCGGCCGGCGCCGGCGCGGCGGGCGCGGACCCCGCCCTGCGCGAGGAGGTCCGCCAGCTCGTCGTGGCGCGCAACGAGCGGCGCGCGCGCCAGGGCAAGCCGCCGCTCGACGTCGAGGCCGAGGTCGACCGGCGAGCTGCGCGAGCTCGGGCGGCTGACTGAACTTCGGGTTTGTCCTCGCCCGGTTCTGCGATATGAATACCGCCGCATATGGCCGAAGGACGCAAATACGAGATCGACGAGCTGCTGATCCGCCCGGGGACCTACTTCAACCCCCAGACCGAGGTGATGGTCGTCGTCGACGACTCCCCGTCGCTCGACGCGGAGATCTTCAACCTCGAGGCGTACGAGGGCGCCGACTGGGTGCTGATCGACGACGACCTCCCGCTCGACGAGGCCAAGCGCGACGAGATCTTCGAGGAGTTCCAGGCCGTGCAACACCGGCGGTGACGGGCGCGAGGTCGACGGCGACGCCGCCGACGACGAGCCCGACGAGCTCGAGCCGGACCCGGATCCCGACGAGGTCTGAACCGAACCCGTAGGGTTCCCGGCCGCCTGTGCGATCGGCCCGTCTACTTCCTAGGCATCTTCATCCCCGCCGCGGTGGCGCTGGAGATCGCCCACGCGTCGCCGGTGATCGTCTTCTTCGCCGCGGCGCTCGGCGTCATCCCGACCGCCGCGCTGATGGGCGAGGCCACCGAGCACCTGGCCGCGCGCTCCGGCCCCGGCATCGGCGGCCTGCTGAACGTCACGTTCGGCAACGCGCCCGAGCTGATCATCGCCTTCTTCGCGCTGAACGAAGGGCCTCCAGGAGGTCGTCAAGGCGTCGATCGCCGGCTCGATCCTCGGCAACATCCTGCTCGTGCTCGGCGCGTCGATGCTGGTCGGCGGCTGGAAGCGCGAGAAGCAGACCTTCAACGCCACCGCCGCCACCGCGCAGTCGGGCATGCTGCTGCTGGCGCTGCTCGCGCTGATCCTGCCCGCGCTGTTCGAGCTGATCAACGGCGGCGGCCTGCCGCACGTCGACCGAGGAGGGCGCCGGGCTTCGCCGAGGGCTGCGGCGGCATCGGCTCCGAGAACTGCGGCGACCTGAAGACGATGTCGTTCATCGTCGCGATCATCCTGATCGGCTCCTACGCGGCCGGGCTGTTCTTCTCGCTGAAGACGCACCGGTCGCTCTTCAACCCGTACACCGAGGAAGAGGAGGAAGAGGAGCCGACACCTGGAGCACGAAGCGCGCGCTGATCTCGCTGGCCGTCGCCGGCGTGCTCGTCGGCCTCATGTCCGAGGTGCTCGTCGGGTCGATCGAGGAGGCGTCGAAGGACATCGGCATCTCCCAGTTCTTCGTCGGCATCTTCATCGTCGCGATCGTCGGCAACGCGGCCGAGCACTGGGTCGCGGTGCTGGTCGCCGCCAAGAACAAGATGGACCTGGCCGTGAACATCGCGGTCGGCTCGAGCGCCCAGATCGCGCTGTTCGTCGCCCCCGTGCTGGTGCTGCTGTCGTTCGTGTTCGGGCCCGAGCCGATGCCGCTGGTCTTCAACGGCTACGAGATCGGCGCGATGATCTTCGCCGTCCTGATCGCCAACTTCCTGACCCAGGACGGCGAATCGAACTGGTTCGAGGGCGTCCAGCTGCTCGCGGTCTACGCCGTGATGGGCGTCGTCTTCTACTTCGCCTGAGCAGTCTCGCGGCTCGGCGGGCTCCTGTCTCGTGCTCCGTCCCGTCCTCGCGCGCTCCCCTCGGGGTCGCGCTTGTCGCCGATCAGCGAGGCGACGATGCCGCCCGTGAAACAGCAGCGGCGACGATGGCCAGGCTGGCCAGCGGCCCGATCTTGACCCACTCCTCGATCGCCAGCTTGACCGCCACGGCGCCGAGCACGATCGCGATCGTCTGGTCCAGGTAGCGGAACCGGCGCACGAGGCCCTCGACCAGCACGAACAGCGCGCGCAGGCCGAGCAGCGCGAACACGTTGCCCATCCAGATGATGAACGGGTCGCGCGTGATCGCGAACGCGGCCGGGATCGAGTCGATCGCGAAGGCGATGTCGGCGAACACCACCGCCGCCAGGCACAGGAGCAGCGGCGTCGCCTTGCGCTGCCCGTCCTCCTTGACGAAGTAGTGGTAGTGCATGTCGCTCGACACGGGGAAGATCGCGGCGCACGGCGCGCACCATCAGGTTCTTGTCCGGGTCGACGTTCTCGCTCGACCCCGCGGTAGATCCGCACCGCGAGCACGAACAGCGCCGCCGCCAGGAGGTAGATGACGAAGTGGAACTGGTTGAGCAGCGCGGTGCCGCCGACGATCGCCGGCCAGCCGCAGGACGAGCGCGGCGATGATGCCCCAGAACAGCAGCCGCGCCCGGTACTCCGACGGGATGCCGAAGTACGCGAACAGCAGGATGAAGACGAACAGGTTGTCGAGCGAGAGCGAGCGCTCGATCAGGTAGACCGTCGTGTACTCGACCGCGTCCGTCGGTGCCCTCGAGCAGCGAAGACGACGACCGCCGGCGAGCAGCGACACGACGAGCCAGCCGATCGACCAGATGACGCCCTCGCGGAAGGTCGGCTCGCGCCCGCGGGCGAACCAGTGCAGGTCGATCTCGAGCAAGACGATCACGACGACGACGAGGACGACCCAGGGAAGAATCGCTTCCACGGCCAGGGACCTTAGGGAGTCGGGCCGCGCGCCCGGCCCCGAAACGACGAGCGCCCCGCCGGCCGCGGGGCCGGCGGGGCGCTCGTGACGACTGCTGCTCAGGAGCGCGACTACTTGCAGCAGCGTCGAGCACTTCTGGATCTTCGGCCTGAGTCGCCGCTCGCCTTCTCCAGGCAGTCGGCGTACTTCTTGAACTGCGTCGCTGGACGGCGACGAGCCGCCCGAGGACCGCCGGATCCGCCCGAGCCGCCCGAGCCGCGAGCCGCCGAGCCCGAGCCCGAGCCGCCGCGACGCCGCCGAGGCCGCCGAGGCCGCCGCTCTGCGAGCTGCTGCTGCAGCTCGGTGAGCGGCTTGGCGTCGGTCGGGCGCCTCGACCGTCGCGGGCTGGCCGACGTTCGCGAACTGGATCGAGAACTTCACCTGGCCGCCGGTGGCGCCGCTGCGCCTGCTGGCGCTGGCTCTCGGGGATCGTGAAGTTCGATCGTCGCCGACAGCCGCCGGAGCGTCTCGTCGTCCTTGGCGACGAACGCCTCGAACGTCGGGTCCTTGACGACCTCCTTGGCCTGCGAGATCTGCTCCGGCGTCAGCTTCTGGGCGTTGGACTGGCCCATCGGCCGGGCCGGCCTTCTCGATCAGCGTTGTTGAGGTCGTTCAGCATCTTCTCGACGTCGAGCGTGCCGGTGATCTTGGTGGTCGCCGCGCCGGCCACGTCCTCGTCGCCCTCGGTCTTTGCGTCGTTGACCCAGTTCGCGCGGGTCGACGCCGTACTGGCTTGAGCGAGGTCGGGTTCTGCTGCGTCTGGGCGCCGAGCTGCTGCTCGTACTGCTTGACGACGCTGGCTGCCGACCTCGTAGTTCTGGCCCTGGAAGCCGATGACGTACGCGTTGTCGCCGGTCGAGATCAGGCCAGCCGCTGAAGGTCTGGCCGCCGCCCGAGACGTTCACGTCCCAGTCGAGCTTCGGCACCTTCTTCGGCCCCGCGCGACTCGTACGGGCCGGTCATCTTGAAGGTGACGGGCTGCGAGAGCTGCGGGACGCCGTCGACCTTGGCCGACAGGTCGAGCGACACGTTGGCCGACTTGATCGGCGTGCTGAAGGCCTTCTTCAGCTGCGCCTTGGCGTCGCCCGAGTCGCCGTCGCCGCCGCCGCACGCCGACAGCGCGAGCGCTGCGACCGATGCGAGGGCGACCAGAAGCAGGCTCAGCAGCCTGCGGTCACGGAATCGCACTTCGAGTATCTCCTGAGTTAGGGGAAGAGGCCTGCCGACCGCGCGAGAGTAGCAGGCGCTCTGTTGCGCGCGGCTTAAATGTGCGTCGCCGCCGGCCGACATGTCCCGCCGAGCGCACGCGGGCTACGATCACGTGCCTTCGCATGGCGCCCCGCACGATCCTCTACACGGGCAAGGGCGGCGTCGGCAAGACGAGCGTCGCGGCGGCCACCGCGCGCCGCCTGCGCGGCAGCCGGGCTGCGGACGATCGTCCTGTCGACCGACCCCGCGCACTCGCTGTCCGACTCGCTCGAGACCGCAGCTCGGCAGCCGCCCGACGCCCGTCGCGCGACCGCCTGTGGGGCCAGGAGGTGCAGGCCCAGGAGGAGATGGAGCGCCACTGGGACGCGGTGTCGGGCTGGCTCGGCGAGCTGCTGGCCGAGCGCGGCGTCGACCCGATCTCGGCCGACGAGCTGACCGTCCCGCCGGGCATGGACGAGCTGTTCTCGCTGCTCCAGATCAAGGCCCACCACGAGTCGGGCGACTACGACGCGATCATCGTCGACTGCGCCCCGACCGGCGAGACGCTGCGGCTGCTGTCGTTCCCCGACGTCGCGATCGTGGTGGCTCGAGAAGGTCTTCCCGTGGGAGCGGCGCCTGTACGCCGCCGCGCGCCCGTTCGCGCGCTCGCTGCTCGACATCCCGATGCCGAGCGAGGCGGTCTTCGACGACGTCAAGCGCCTGGTCGAGAACCTGGTCGCGATGAACGACGATCCTGCGCGACCGCTCGCGCACGTCGATCCGGCTCGTGATGAACCCGGACCGCATGGTCATCAAGGAGGCGATGCGGACGTTCACCTACCTGAACCTGTACGGCTACCTGACCGACGCGGTCGTGGTGAACCGGGTCTTCCCGCCCGAGGCGGCCGAGGGCTACTTCGCGGGCTGGCGCGAGAACCAGCAGGAGCAGATGGAGCTCGTGCGGTCGGCCTTCTCCCCCGTGCCGATCCTGACCGCGCCCTACTTCGACCAGGAGGTCGTCGGGCCGGCGATGCTCGACCGCCTGGCCGACGAGGCCTTCGAGGAGCTCGACCCCGGCGCCGTGCTGCACGACGACCTGTCGCCAGGAGCTGACCTCGGAGAACGGGTCGGCGACGCTGCGGCTGCCGCTGCCGTTCGCGGACAAGGGCGACATCCACCTGAAGAAGATCGGCCTGGAGGTGGTCGTCCGCGTCGGCGGCCAGAAGCGGACGATCATGCTGCCGCCAGACGATGGCCTCCTACCGGCCGCGCGGCGCGCGCTTCGAGGACGGCGCGCTGCAGGTGACCTTCGAGCGCGAGGAGGAGCATGAGCCAGTGGAGCGGTGACGAGGGCCAGGGCTTCGGGCGCGGCGGCCAGTTCGGCCCCGACGACCCGAGCAAGCCGCCGCCCGGCTGGGACGCCTGGCAGGGCTGGGCCGAGGCCGGCGTGGGCGCGCCGCCGAACGACCCGCGCGTGCCCGACCTGTCCGCGCTGATCGCGCTGGTGGACGGGCTGCGCCGCGCCGTGCCGCCCGAGCTGCGCGAGCAGTTCGTCGCGCTTCAGCGCGAGCTGCTGATGACCGTCCGGGCGCTGATCGACTGGTACCTCGAGCGGCTCGACGCGCCTAAGCCCGAGGCGCGCGTCGAGGACATCCCGATCGACTAGCTACGCCGCTTCGCTGGCCCGCAGCTGCCTGCGCGCGCCGGCCAGGCCCAGCCGCACGCGGCTCTTCGCGGTGCCGAGCGGGGCGCCGGTGACCGTCGCCACCTCGGGCGTGCTCAGCCCGCCGCCGTAGGCCAGGAGCAGCGCCTCGCGCTGCGAGCGGGGCAGCGCGTTGACGGCGTCACGCACCTCCTGCGCGGTCTCGCTGCGGATGACGCGCTCGGCGGCGCTGTCCACCGCGGGCGCGCCGGCCCGCGCCTGGGCGCAGACCCGCTCGAAGGCCCCACTGGCCACGACGCGCGTGCGCCAGCGGTCGAGCGCGCGGTGCTTGACGATCATGCCCAGGTAGGAACGCACCGTGCCGCGCCCTGGGTCGTAGCCGGTGGGCGTGCAGCCAGAGCTCGAGGAAGACGTCCTGGACGACGTCCTCGGCGGCCGCGGAGTCGCGCAGCACCCGCCAGGCGATCGCCACGAGCGTGTCGTGGTGCGCCTCGTAGACGCGTCCGAAACGTCTCGGGGTCGCCCAGATCCGGGTGGGTCGGGGCAGCCGGCGGCGTGGCATCTCCTATAGATACCGGATCGGGGACAACATAGGCGCTGAATTTATGAGAATTTGCTCTGACTCCGTCGGATTGGCGCACATTGCGATATCGGATCAGGGACCTGTACTGTGTCGCTGGTGCCGATGCGGGCAACAACGGTGCGGTTCGGCGAGGATCTCTGGGCGATGCTCGAGCAGGAGGCCGACCGCAGCGGGCTGAGCGCCGCTCAGTTCGTTCGGGAAGCGACGATCCTGCGCCTGGCGATGCTGGCCGGCATGCGCGGAGACGACGACGCCAAGGCCACTCTGGCCAGCGTCGCGGACCAGGCCCGGGCGCCTGACAAGCCCCGGAACGGCGACGATCCAGTCGCCCGGGCGATAGCGGATGCGGGACGCCTGGCCGCTCTGAATCGCACCGGCCTGCTGGACAGCGCCCCAGACGAGCGGTTCGACGGGCTGACCCGAATCGCGGCCCGGGTGCTGCACGCGCCCGTGGCGATGGTGTCGCTGGTGGACCAGGACCGCCAGTTCTTCAAGAGCTGCTTCGGCCTGACCCGCGAGCCGTGGGCGTCCGATCGCGCGAGACCCCGCTCTCCCACTCGTTCTGCCAGCACGCGGTCGCGTCGCGACAGCCGCTCGTGGTCGACGACGCGCGCGAAGACCCCGTGCTGCGCGACAACCCGGCGATCCGCGACCTCGACGTGATCGCCTACGCCGGCATCCCGCTGATCGGCGGCCGACGGCCATGCGCTCGGGACGCTGTGCGTGATCGACACAAGCCCCGGCACTGGCGCGCCGAGGAGACCGCCCTCCTCCAGGAGGTCGCGAACACAGTCGTCGCCCAGATCGAGGCCCTCTGACCCGCGGCCGCGGGCTATTTATCCTGAGCGGAGTGTCGCGGGAGGAACCGCAGCAGCGATCGCCGGTCGAGCGGCGCGTGAAGCGCTCGTTCGAGGACGAGGCCCTGGACGGGTCGGGCCGTCCCCTGTCGCGCCGGGCGCGCCAGACGCAGCGCACGGTCGAGCAGTACATCCGCGCGGGCGTCACGCCCGCGTACATGCGGCGGCTGAAGGCGATCGACCGGGAGCTGAGCCGCCACAGGCGCGGCCTCGAGCGCGTGCACCGGCGGCTGAGCGAGGCCGTCGCCGACCCGGACGCGTTCGCCGAGCAGTGGCGCGCCCGCGCGCGAGAGTGGAACTTCGACCGCGTCAACGAGCTGATCCGCGAGCACAACGAGTGGTACCCGATCGAGCGCAACCTGCCGCTCGACCCGCGGACCCGCGACTACGTGAAGATCAGGGGCCGGTCCTACCGGCGTTCGGAGCTGGGACCCGACTGGGTCCTCGAGCACTTCCCGCCGGTGCCCCGGCCGCCCGCCGGCTAACGCCTGCGGCTCGGAAGCTGGATCGCGCGGATCGAGTGCTCGTCGGGCAGCTTCGCGAGCACGCGCCCGCACGATGGCCTGGACGTCACGCTCGTCGTGGCCCAGGTCGTCGAGCAGCGAGTGAAGCGCGGTGTGCGTCACCTTCAGCTCGCCCGGGGTCAGCTCCAGGCGGTAGGCGATCTCGTCGGGCCCGATCAGGTGGATGTCGTCGTCGGCCATCTAGGCGCGAGGATAACCTGTAGCCGCGTGACCGGCTCCGACTCCGCCGACCCCGCCGCGCGAGTACGGACGCTGCTCCTGCGCGGCGACAACGTGATGAAGAGCGCGCGGCCGGAGCGCTTCGAGCGGGCGCTCGCCGCGTTCGAGGAGGCGCGCGAGGTCGCCGCCTCCGGCGAAGTCGACCCGCGCGTCCGCGAGCTCGTCGACCGGCGGATAGCGTCGCTGCGCGAGCTGATGTCCGAGTGAGGCACGAGCGGCACTACACCGTCGAGCAGGCGAACGCGGCGATCGGCTGGGTCCGCGAGCGGATCGACCAGATGCGCGAGGCCCGCGAGCAGCTCGGCGACGAGGAGGCGCGGGAGGCGCTGGCCGAGGCGGCGCCGGGCAACGGCGGCGGCCCTCCCGGGACGGTGGTGTCCGCGGCCTTCCTGGCGCTGCGCGGCGCTCTGCTCGAGCTGCAGGAGATGGACGTCGTTCTGCGCGACCTCGAGCGCGGGCTGCTCGACTTCCCGGCGCTGCGCGACGGGCGCGAGGTCTACCTGTGCCTGGAGGACGGCGAGGACGAGATCGGCTACTGGCACGACATCGAGGCGGGCTATGGCGGACGGCAGCCGCTCTAGCGATCCGTCCGGCCCACCGCCGCCGGACACGGTGCGCGGCGGCGAGCGCGGCGAGCGGGCGATCGCCGCCGTCGGGCGCCATGGTGCGCCGGCTCGGCCGCTGGGCCGTGCGCTTCGCCGGGGAGTCCGCGCGCGCCTGGCGCTACCTGGACTTCGAGCAGCGGGTCGCGGGGGTCGGCGCGCTGCTCCTGATCGTCTCGACGTTCGGGCCGTTCTCGTTCGTGGAGGCGGCGATCGTGCTCGTCGCGCTCGCCGTCCTCCTGCTGCTGAAGAAGCGCGCCGACGGCCGCTCGTTCCACCTGCCGTTCGGCGACGGCGCGGTGATCATGGCCGCGGGCGCGTGGTCGGCGCTGCTGATCGTGATCCGCCTGCTCGACCGCCCGCTCGGGCAGAACCTGCTCGCGCTGGTATGCGCGGCGATCCTCGTGCTCGCGGGGCTCGGATGCGGCTGCGCCGGCCCGCCGACGACCTGCCTCAGGAGCGCGGCGCGGGGCACCGGCCCCCGGCGGAGGAGGTCGAGATCGCGTTCGCGCCGCGCGAGCGGGGCGACACGGCGGAGACGGCGGCGCTTCCGCGCGACGAGGAGGCGACGGAGCAGCTGCCGCGCTCGCGCTCCGAGTCGCGGCCGCGGGCCGAGCCTCCGCCACGCCGCCCTCCCCCACCCGCGAACGACCCGCCGACCGCGGTCCGGCCGTCCGAGCCGCCGCCGTCGGGACCGCCGGCTTCGGCGCGCGAGCGCTCGGACCCCGACTTCGACCTGCCGGCCCCGGAGGAGAAGCCACCACCTCCGCGTGAGCAGGCGCCGCCGCCCGACGGCCCGTTCCGGGCGCGCCCGGCGGGCGAGCCGCCGCGCCGGCGGCCGCCCGAGTCGGGCTGAGCGCCGCTCGGCGCTAGATCTGCGGCCCGGGCCCCGGCGGCGGGCCGGGCGGACCGGGCTGCGGCCCCGGCTGCGGGGTGGGCGTCGGCGGCTGCGGGTCCGGCGTCGGCGGTCCGGGCGCCGGTATCGGCGGGCCGGGGCCGGGCGCCGGGTGTGGGCGGTCCGGGCGTCTCCATCGCCGGCACGCTAGTCAAACAGCGCATAGCCGTACTCGCCGCGCTTGTAGGCCAGCTTGGCGATCGCCGCCATCCGGTCGTCGTCGTTCGACTCGACCTGGTCGAGGTTCGCGTCGACCCGGCGCGCCGCGCGCGTGCAGAACGTCTCGGCGATGTAGCGCTCCTGGCCGGACGGCTCGACGCCCTGGTCGTCGAAGATCGAGGTGATGCGCGACAGCGTCGCCACCTGGGCGTAGATGTCGGAGACCGCGTCGGACAGGCGCTTCTGCAGGAACTGCCGCTCCATGAAGCCCTTGCGGTGCTCGCGCAGGCACTTCTCGGAGACGTCGCGCAGCCGCTTGACCTGGTCGGTCAGCGGGTCGGCCAGCTCGACAGCTCGTCGTGCGCCTTCGTGACCCGGTCCGGGCGCACCTGCCGCTTGATCCGCCCGCCCACGTAGTCGGCGAGCACGCCGATCGAGCCGATCGGGTCGCTGAACCCGATGTCGCCCATCTCCTCCAGCTCCTCGGACAGCGGCTTGACCCCGGACAGCGCGATGAACGCCCGCATCACGTCGTTCGCGCCCTCGAAGATCGGGAAGATGCGGATGTCGCGCAGCAGCTTCTCGTAGGGCTCGTCGCGCATGTAGCCCTCGCCGCCCTTGAGCTGCAGCGCGCGGTTGGCGGCGTACCACATGAACTCGGTGCCGGAGACCTTGCAGATCGCGGACTCGAGCGAGTAGTCCGGCACGCCCGGCGTCGACCAGGCCGGTCGTCATGTAGGCCATCGACTCCAGGCCGAACGTGAACGCGACCATCCAGCCGATCTTCTCCTGGACGAGCTCGAAGTCGCCGATCGGCCTGCCGAACTGCTCGCGCTCCTGGACGTGCTCGATGATCCGGTCGAGCAGCCACTTGGAGCAGCCGACCGACCCCGTGCCGAGCGACAGGCGCCCGTTGTTGAGGATGTGCATCGCGATGCGGAAGCCCTCGCCGGGCTCGCCGAGCACGTTCTCCGCGCGGCACGCGGACGTCGTTGAAGTGGAGCTGGCGCAGGTCGTTCGCGCGCAGGCCCATCGTGTCGTAGCGCTCGCCGACCTCGAAGCCGTCCATGTCGGGCTCGAGGATCAGCGCGATGTGCTTGTCCTTGCCGTCGACCTCGGCGCGGGCGAACGTCACGAACACGCCGGCCTTGGAGCCGTTGCCGATGTAGCGCTTGTGGCCGTTCAGCTTCCACGAGCCGTCGGGCTGCTTCACCGCGCGCGACTCGACGTGGTAGGCGTCGGACCCGGCGTTCGGCTCGGTCAGCGCGAACGCGGCCAGCTTGCGCCCGCTGGCCAGGTCGGGCAGGTAGCGCTCCTTCTGCTCGTCGCTGCCGTAGAGCACGATGCCCTTCATGCCGATCGACTGGTGCACGCCCATGACGACCGACAAGGTCGCGTCGATCTGGGCGAACTCCTCGGACACGCGGCAGTAGCCGGTCTGCGACAGCCCCTGGCCGCCGTACTCGGTCGGGCACGTACAGCCCCATCAGGCCGCGGTCGCCGAGCTCGCGGATCATGTCGTCGCCGATCCAGCGGTCCTCCTCGGCCTTGCGCTGGTCGTAGATCGTCTCGGACCACTCGCGCGCGGAGTCGACCAGCTCCTTGACGCGCGGCTCCTTCTCCTGCACCGACGGCGGGTAGGGGAAGACCAGGTCCTCGTGGATCTCCCCCAGGAACAGCGACTTGGCGAACGAGGAGACGCCCTCGACCGACTCAGAGTCCTGCTTGGTGGTGGCGGCCTCCATCGCCATGTTCCCTGCCCCCCTCGGTTAGCTGGCTGCTGCTGCGGGCTCCCGGCCGACCGCGTCAGCCGGGCGCGGGGCCGGGCCGACGTAGTCCGCGGTCGGGCCGGACGAGGCGCGCCTCGCGCTTCTGCTCGAGGATGTGCGCCGACCAGCCCGCCACGCGCGCACACGTGAACATCGGCGTGAACAGGTCCGCGGGCACGCCGCGCGTAGTCGAGCACGACGGCGGACCAGAACTCGACGTTGGTGGCCAGCACGCGGTCGGGGTAGCGCTCCTTGAGCTCGGCCAGCGCGGCCTCCTCGAGCGCCTCGGCCACCTCGGCGCGCTGCGCGCCGACCTCGTGCGCGGTGCTGCGCAGCACGCGGGCGCGCGGGTCCTCGGCCCGGTAGACGCGGTGGCCGAAGCCCATCAGGCGCTCCTTGCGGTCGAGCGCGTCCTTCACGTACTTCTCCGCGTCGCCCGACTCGGCGACCTCGTCGAGCATCTTCAGGACGCGCGACGGGGCGCCGCCGTGCAGCGGGCCGCGACAGCGCGCCGACCGCTCCGCTCAGCGCGGCGGCCACGTCGGCGCCGGTCGACGCGATCACGCGCGCGGTGAACGTCGACGCGTTCATGCCGTGCTCGGCCGCGGAGATCCAGTAGGCGTCGATCGCCTTGACGTGCTTGGGGTCGGCCTCGCCGCGCCAGCGGATCAGGAAGCGCTCGGGAATGCTGGTCGCCCGGTCGATGTCGGCCTCCGGCACGGGCGGGCGGCCCGTGCCGCGCGCGGACTGGGCCACGAACGAGAGCGCCATGACCGACGATCGCGCCAGGTTGTCGCGCGCCTCGTCGTCGTCGATGTCGAGCAGCGCCTTGAAGCCCCACGCCGGGGCCAGCTGGGCCAGCGCGGCCTGCACGTCGACCCGGGTGTCGCCGGTGCGCGCGGGCAGCGGGTAGGGCGTCGCGGGCGGCATGCCCGGCTCGTACGACCCGTCGACCAGCAGCCCCCACACCTGCTCGAACGGCACCTGCCCCACCAGGTCGTCGATGTCGACGCCGCGATACCGCAGCGCCCCACCTTCCTTGTCCGGCTCGGCGATCTCCGTCTGGAAGGCGACTACGCCCTCGAGTCCGGACTTGAACTCTTCCGCCATCCGGCTGTCTCTCCTCAGTTCCTCGTGCGCCGCGGAGGATATTGGGCAGCGGGCGCTCCGGTACGGTCGCGCCCATGAGCGCCAACATCTTCGACCCCACTGGGACGCCGAGCAGGACGAGCCGCCATTCACCTGGCGCCGGTCGCGCATCGGCCGGCAGGCGGGCAGCGAGAAGCTCGGGGCGTCGCTGTTCGAGGTGCCGCCCGGGGCCTCCAGCTTCCCGTTGCACGTGCACTACGCGAACGAGGAGATGATCGTCGTCGCTGGCCGGCCGCCCGACGCTGCGGACGGTCGACGGACCGGATGCGCGAGCTCACGCCGGGCGAGGTCGATCGCCTGCCCGGTCGGGCCGCGCGGCGGCCACCGGATCGACAACCGCGGCGACGAGCCGGCCCGCTTCCTGGTCGTCTCGACGATGAACGCGCCGGAGGTCAACGACTACCCGGACTCCGGCAAGACCTGGATCCGCACCTACCCGCCGGGCGGGACGCCGGCCGGGGATGAGGAGTTCGAGCTGATCCTGCGCAAGGACGCGCAGGTGCACTACCTGGACGGCGAGTCCTAAGGCGTCTCTCGCGCGAGCACCACCGACGTCTCGACCTGGCGCTCGGGGATGTCCCAGTAGGCCCTGAGCAGCTCGGCCTTCCGCTCGGGGTCGACCAGATCGAAGCCGTGGCGGCGGTAGAAGCGGATCGCCCACTCGGCCGCCGCCCAGGTGCCGATCAGCACCGGGCGCGTCGCCCGCTCGAGCAGGTGCCGGAGCAGCTCCGCCCCCACGCCGCGGCCCTGCCGGTCCGGCCGCACGTAGGCGTGGCGGATCAGCACGACGTCGCGGACCGGCTGGATCCCCATCACACCCACCAGCTCGCCGCCCTCCTCGTATCCCCAGAACTCGACGCCGGCGGCGATCTCGCCGTCGAGCTCGGCGCCCGGCATGTACGGCTCGTGCCAGCGGTCGGCGGGGATCACGCCGCGGTAGGCCTCGGCGGCCGCGTTGACGATCGCGAGGATCGCAACGCGCTCGTCGTCGCGGCAGGGCCGGATGGTTCCCACGAGGGGAGTCTCTACTTCTTGGCGGCCGGCTTGACCACCTTGAGCCTCGACTTCATGCCGAGCGACAGGTGGTTGGCCCGCGTGCAGAGCAGCGAGTAGGTGCCCGGCCTGCGCAGCTTGAGGGTCCACGTCGCGCTCTTGCCCGAGTCGACGTCCGGGCCGATCGCGGTGAACCGCCGGGCCCGCGCACGACGAGGTTGTGCACGTCCTCGCCGTAGTTGCGGATGTTCAGCTTGACCGCGCCCACGGGGACCGAGCGGCGGTACGGGGTGATGTGGAACTCGCGCTGGGCGACGCCGACGGCGGTCGGCCGCGACTGCGGGTTCGGTCGCGAACGCGGTCGTGGCCGGGACCGCGAGCATCGCGGCCAGCACGGCGAGGAACACGATCGCGCCGCATCACGCCACCAGCCCGAGCCGGCCGAACGCGCCGGCGTTGGGGATGATCGCGCCCGGCGTCGGCGCCCAGCCACTGCTCGAGCAGCGAGCAGTAGACGCGCCGGAAGTCGACGGTGACCGACAGGTTGCCGTGGTCGTCGAGGCGGCCGGAGCGACGGGTAGTCGGTCAGGATCCCGCCCTTCGCGCGCGGTGCCCATCACGAAGCGCGAAGCCGCCCGCGCCGTGGTCGGTGCCGGCCGAGTCGTTCTGCTCCGCGCGGCGGCCGAACTCGGACCAGACGAAGGTCAGCACCCGGTCGCCGAGGCCGCGCGCCTCGATGTCGGCCTGGAACGCGCCGAGCGCCTCGCGACACCTCGGTCAGGCCCGCGCGTGTGGTCGTCGCGCTGGCGGTCGTGGGTGTCGAAGTCGCCCTCCGACTGGACGGTCGCGACGCGGATGCCGAGCGGCTGCGCGAGCAGGCCGGCCAGGTTCTGCAGCCGCTCGCCCAGCTCGTTGTCCTCCGGGTACTCGACCGATGAGCGCAGCGGGTCGATGCCCTCGTCCTCGTCGGACTGGTAGGGCGCAAGGCGGTCGGCGACCTCCTTGGTCAGGCGCGCCGAGGTGACGGCGGCGCCCTCGCCGGGCGTACGCCGCGCCGCGCTGGGCGATCTCGCGCCCAGGCGGCCATCGCGTCGTCGAACGACTTGCCCCACACGTCGGGGATCCAGAACTGCGCGGAGTTCGGCGACGAGACGGCCGCGACCGGCGCGCCGCCCGTGCGCAGCACCGGCGACAGCGCGTTCGACATCGACACGCCCTGGAGCGGGTTGTCGCCCGAGCCGTTGCGGTCGAGGTAGCGGCCGAGCCAGCCGCTGGCGGCGCTCTGGGTGACGAGGCCGGTCTCCCAGAAGTGGCGCGAGTGGAAGTGCGAGAGGTCCGGGTTCGCGTAGTCGATGCCGGGCAGGAAGCCGATCTTGCCCGCGTCGAACAGGCCCTTGACGCCGCCGCCCGTGCCGGTCGGCGAGCGCCGGGTTGATGCCCAGGCCGGTGCCGCCCAGGCCGGGCACGTCGCCGCCCAGCTTGAGCGACGGGCGCAGGTCGGCGTACTTGCCGTACTGGTCCTGCGGGCACGAGCGTGTCGAGCAGGTCGCAGCCGCCGGGCAGGAAGACCGAGACGAGGATCGGCGCGTTCGGCGCCGCGGCGGCGTCGGCGGCGGCGGCCTCGAGCACGCGACTGAACGGCATCGCCTGCGCGGCGTAGACGGCGAGGCCGGCGGCCAGGCCGCGGCCGATCACCTGGCGGCGCGTCAGGTCCGAGGTCGTCCGAGGTAGGTGCGGCGGACCGCCTCGGAGGTCTGGTGGAAGTCGTTGCAGGCGCGGTGGACGTTGCGGGGCATGGCGTCAGTGGAGCTGGGCGTCGGGGCCGGAGAGCAGGAGGTGGCGCAGCGCGCGCTCGCGCATGTCGGCGCGCTGCTGGCGGCGGCGTGTCGCTGGCGCGGAGGTCGGAGAACGCGCCCGCGGCCATCTGCACGAGCGCGTCGCGGGTCGCGTCGGAGACCCAGGGCTGGCCGACCGCGTCCCAGGCGCGCAGCGACGGCCTCCTCGGGCGAGAGGCCGATCGGGGTCGAACCGTCGGGCACCGCGAGCGGGCCGCCGTCGTTGAACAGGTAGGTGACCGCCTGGAAGCGGCTCTTCATCGTGTTCGTCGACAGCCAGGCGCGGGCCCCAGTCCCAGCCGGCGACCGACGGCGGGCGGAACGGCACCTGGCCCATGCCGTCGAGCAGCCAGGTCCACGACTGGCGCTCGACGCCCGAGGCCGTTGGTGCGCAGCGTGCCGGCCAGGAACACCAGCGGCGACTTGACCATGTCGGGCCGGTCGAGGTTCGCGTACAGCTTCGGGTGCGCGAGGATCTCGGCGACGACCGGCTTGATCGCGAGCTTCTTCGACCGGTAGATGCGCACGAGCCGCGCCTTGGTCGACGCGTCGAGCGGCTCGGTGATGAAGTAGCTCCAGAGCTTGCCGACGAGGAACGGCGCGTGGTTGCGGTGCGCGGTGACGATGTCGATGACGTCGCGCCAGTCGTAGCTTGCCGCGCTTGCCGAGGATCTTCTTGACGGCCGGTGTCGTGGCACTCGCGGTCGTAGTAGGAGCCGCGGAAGCCGTCGTTCCAGCGGGCGCGGAAGCCGGTCAGCGCGCGGGCGGCCTCACGGATGTCCTTCTCCGTGTAGCCCTTGCCCGAGGCAGAACAGCTCCATCAGCTCGCGCGCGTAGTTCTCGTTCGGCGCCCACTTGGTCGAGTCGAACAGCGACAGGAACAGGCCCATCGCCGGGTCGCGTGGTGATCTCGCGCGTGAGCGTCTTGAAGTTGCCGAGCGCGTGCTTGCGCAGCTTGCGGTTCTGCGCGAGCATCAGCGGCGTCTCCTGGTCGCGCGTGGCGAAGTGGTCGTGCCAGAAGAGCGTCATCTTCTCGACCAGCGGGCGCTGCGAGCGGACCATCCGGTCGAGCCACCAGAGGCCGTCGTGGCCCCACTCGTTGACCGGGTCGAGCGGACCGTCCTGGGTGCGCGGCTCGGGGCCGACCAGCTCGGGCCCGCCGCCGCCGTTCAGGATCCAGCGCAGCGTCGCGTCCTTGCCCGCCTCGGTCCACTTGGCGACCTCGTCCGGGCGCGCGCCGAAGCCCGCGCGCCAGAACAGGCGCGTCGCACGTGAGCCTCGGTCCAGTCGGCGGCCATCCGTCAGAACTGCATCGACGCACCGCAGCGCGCCCGCTTGAGTCCCCGGGATGGGTTAGTCCGACTGGCTCCGCGCCGGGCTCGACCAGGCCGCTCTCGTAGGCGCGCACGACGGCCTGCACGCGGTCGCGCAGGCCGAGCTTGCGACAGGATCCGGGTCACGTGCGTCTTGACCGTCGCCTCGCTCAGGAACAGCTCGCTCGCCGATCTCCGCGTTCGACAGCCCGCGGGCGATCAGCGTCAGCACCTCGAGCTCGCGCTCGGTCAGCTCGGCGAACTCCGTGCTCCGCACCGTTGTCGGCGGGCGGACGGCGCACGAAGCGCTCGACCAGGCGCCGCGTGACGGCGGGCGCCAGCAGCGACTCGCCCGCGGCGACCGTGCGCACGGCCTCGGCCAGCTGCGACGGCGCGGCGTCCTTCAGCATGAACCCGCCGGCGCCCGCGCGCAGCGCCTCGTAGACGTACTCGTCGAGGTCGAAGGTCGTCAGGACCAGGACGTTCGGGGCGCCGTCGTGGGCGCGCAGGCGGCGGGTCGCCTCGATGCCGTCGACCTTGGGCATGCGGATGTCCATGACGACGACGTCGGGGCGCAGCTCGAGGGCGAGATCAACTGCCTCGCCGCCGTCGCTGGCCTCGCCGACGACCTCCAGGTCGTCCTCGGCGCCCAGCATCGCGCGCAGGCCGCCGCGGGCCAGCGCGTGGTCGTCGGCGACGATCAGCTTGATCACAGCCGCGCATCCTCCTCGAACGGCAGGCGCGCGCGCAGGACGAAGCCGCCCGCCGGCACGCCGGCCCGGCCTCGACGTCGCCGCCGAAGATGCGGACCCGCTCGCGCATGCCGGCCAGGCCCTGCCCACCGCCGCTCCCGTTCGCGGCGACGGTCGCCCGCCTCGTTGTGGACCTCGATGTCGACCGCGTTCGGCGCGTACACCAGGCGCACCCGCGTGGGCACCGGGCCCGCGTGCTTGCGGACGTTGGTCAGGCCCTCCTGCACGATCCGGTAGGCGGCCAGGTCGATGGCGGGCGGCAGGTCGCGGCGCTCGCCCTCCACCTCGAGCTCGGCGGGCACGCCGGCCAGCCGGGCGTCGGCGACGAGCTGCTCGGCCTGCCCGAGCGTCGGCTGGGGCTCGAACTCGACGCCGTCCTCGCGCAGCACCTGGACCAGCCGGCGCATCTCCCGCATCGCGTCCTGCGCGGTGCGCCGGACGGTGGCCATGTGCTCGCGCGCCGGCGTCCGGGTCCTTGCTCGACGAGCTGCTCGGCCGCCCCGGCCTGCATGGCGATGATGCCGACGGAGTGCGCCGATCACGTCGTGCAGCTCGCGGGCGACCCGCGCGCGCTCCTCGTCGACGGCCGCCCGCGCGCGCTCGCCGCCCGCGGCCTCGGCCTGCGGCGATCTGCTCCGCGCGGTGCCGCAGCAGGCGGCCGAGGCCCCACGCGCCCGTGACGAAGAACGACAGGATCGCCATGTCGACCGGGCCGGGCGCCTCGCCGTCGAAGTAGTCGGTGTTGACGATGTAGAGGATCGTCGCGATCGTGACCAGGCCACCCCCGACGGCCACCGGCAGCGACCGCACGTGCAGCCCGATCGAGAACGTGGCCAGCAGCAGGCAGGGAAACGGCATCGCGCCCTGCTCGGGGGTGTCGGCCGTCGCCGCCCAGGGCAGCAGCACGGCCACGATCAGCGCGAGCGCGAGGATCGGTGCGCGGCGGCGGTAGAGCAGCGGCAGCGCGTAGCCGCAGCGCCACGAGGACGCGCGCCCAGGTCGGGCCCGGGCCGTCGGCGAACAGCGCCTCCGCGAGCGCCCACAGCGAACAGCACTCCGACGATCAGGAGATCGATCCTGCGGCGGGCGCCTCGGGACGCGTGCGAAGTCGAGTGCGGGGTGCACGCTGACAACGGTAAGCGCGAGCGCGCGCGCCGGCATCGACCTCAGGGTCGTACGACGGATCCGACCTGAGTCGTACGCGGTCGAGCGGCGGCGACGACGCCAGGGGCCCGCCGGGGGCCGAGCATTGGGACACGTCAACCGAGTCGCCCCAAAGGAGAAGCGCAATGTCACCCAAGCACTACACCGCAGCCGCCACCGCCGCGATCGCAGGCGGGGTCGCCTGGCTCGTCTCCGGCCCGCTCCAGCTCGCCGGCATCAACGAGCACGAGACCCAGGTCGACGACCTTCGGCGAGCACGTGCTGATCAGCCTGTTCTCGCTCGCGCTGGTGCTGACCGCGCCGGGCCTCCTGGCGCTGAGCCGCCACGCGAAGAGCGACACGGGCGCGAAGGTCGCCGTCACCGGCATGGTCCTCCTGGCGCTCACTGCGCTCAGCTCCAACATCAACGGCGAGGACCTGTCGTTCTTCCCGGTCGCCGCTTCGATCACGAACCTGATGTGGCTCGGCGGCTCGATCCACCTGGCCGTGTCGCTGTACCGCACCGGCCGCGTCGCCAAGTGGGTCGCGATCGGCCTGCCGATCACCCAGGTGTTCGCGCTGCCGCTGTCCGTGGTCGGCGGCGGGCTGGTCGCCGGCGCCTACTGGATCGCCGTCGCCTCGCTGATGCGGGCCGGCGCGATCGAGCAGCAGGACTCGGCCCGTGCGGCCGCCGCGGCGACTGCCTGACTCACACAAGCGCGGCCCGTGTCTGGGCCGCGTGCCAGTCCAGGCCCAGGGCGTCGAACCGGGAGGCTGCTCGTTCGATGAGCTCCTCGTCCTCCCGGACGATGCCCAGGGCCCGCTGCGCGAACGGCTCGACGAACGTGCCCGGGCGGAGGACGCGCGACGCCAGCTCCTCCGCCCGCGCGCGATCGCCCAGGGCCGCCAGCCCGTCGAGCTTGGTGACCAGCGTGGCGAAGCTCGAGTCGGCGCCGCGCGCATACCAGCCGCCCGCTCCCATGAGCACCGTGAGCAGCTCCTCGGCCCGCGCTCGGTCGCCGTGGACCAATGCCAGGCGCAGGCGGGGCGCGTCGTGCGTGTGGCGTCCCGGCAGGTCGAGCCGGTCCGCGGTGCGCTCGAGCTCTCGCGCCCGCGCGTCGTCGCCCATGTGCGCCGCGGCCAGTGCGCAGACCAGCAGGGACCGCGCGTTGCGGCCGCACGGGGTCTTCTCGTTCGCGGCGACCGCGTCCCGCACGCGCTCCTCCAGCGCATCGATCGCGGTCCAGCCCCCGAGCAGCTCCTCGACCTCCACCAGCACGGCCACGCCGTGCACGCGGTGATGCGGCGTGAGCTGACGCGTGGCCTCGTCCGTGCGCCGGGCCAGGTCGCGGGCATGGTCGAAGCGGCAGGTCGCGATGCACGCGGGGATCGGCGACTGCACGACGTCCGCGCGCAGGTCCGCGTCGGTCACGTCGTCGAGCAGCGCCAGGCGCCGCCGGTTGAGCTCCCAGGCCGCTTCGTAGTCGCCTGCGTTCATGGCGACCCTCTGCTGCGCATCGAGTGCGACCGACTTCAGCGCGGGGTCGGCCAGGCGCTCCGCGATCGCGTACGCCTCCGCGCCCGTCGCCGCGCCGTCGCCGAGGTCGGCGTAGGTGCTCGCCACGAGCGCCATCGCGCGCGCCCGCGTGTTCGGCGCAGCCAGCTCGAGTGCCTCTCCGATGCGTGACGTGACCACCTCGGTGAGCGGGCGGCGGGTCCACATGCCGCCGCGCATGAACGCCTCGAACGCGAGCTCGGCGCAGAGCTCGGCCCGCGTCGCGCGGTCCTGGGCGCCCTCGATCGCGGTCTCCATGCCGGTGAGGAACGTGTCCTGGTCGTAGTTCAGCGCGCCCGCTCGGCCGATGGCGTGCGAGAGCTCGACGCGCTCCCGCGGCGGCGGCTCGAGCTCGAGCGCGCGCTGAAACAGCTCCACCGCGTCGTCGAGCTCGTAGCGCGCGGCAGCCAGCTCGCCTGCGCGGCGCAGCCACAGGACGGCTTTGTCCCGTGTGCCGGAGGGCACGGCCTCCGCGTAGTGGTGGGCGAGCGACGCGGCGTCCTCGTCGCGGCCTCCGCCGGCGCGCTCCAGCCAGGTGGCGAAGGCGCCGTGCAGGCGCGCGCGCTGCTCGTCGGGCAGCGACCCGTACGCGACCTCGCGCGTGAGCGCGTGCTTGAACACGAGCTCGCGCTCGCCGGCGAACGCGGACGCCGGCGCCCGCCGGACGAAGTCGCGCGCCTCGAGCACGCCCAGGTCGGGATCCGCGCCGCCCAGCATCTCCCGCAGTGGCCCGGCCCAGAACGAGCGCCCGATCACGGAAGCCGCCTGCACAGCCGCCTTCTCGAGCGGGGCCAGGAGGTCGATACGCGCTGCGAGCACCGCTTGCACCGAGTCCGGAATTGCCTGCCTCGGCTCAGCCGGCCTCCGCTCGCCGAGAGCCGCGAGCAGCTCTTCGAGGAAGAACGGGTTGCCCTCCGCCCGCTCCAGCAGGGCGCCGCGCAGATTGCTCGGAAGGTCGCTCGCGAGGGAGTCGAGCATGGCCGCCGCGTCGACCGGCGCGAGCGGCTCGAGCCAGGCCGTCTCCGCGTTGCCGCGGCGACCCCAGGACGGGCGGCGCTCGAGGAACTCGGGCCGTGCCGTGACCACCACGGCGAGCGGCGCCTCGACCTCGTCGAGCACTCGGTCCAGCAGGTCGAGCAGGCCCTCCTGCGCCCAGTGGACGTCCTCGATCAGCAGGGCCAGCGGGCGGTCGCGCGCCATCTGGGTCAGGAACGCGACCCACTCCCGGTGGATCGCCTCGCGCGCGGCAAGCGGCGAGAGCTCCCTGGCCGCATCGATGCCGAGCGTCATGGCCAGGGCCTCACGATCGCCCAGTCGCGCTCGAACGGCGTCGGCGGGGTCGGTCTCCTGGAGCCCGAGCTGCTCGCGCAACACCTCGGCCAGCGGGAGGTACGCGGTGCCGCGCCCGTACGGCACGCAGCGGCCGGCCCGGCGCGGCGGCGGCGGCGTCTCGCGGCCGAGCCGGTCCCACAGCTCGCGCACCAGCCGCGTCTTGCCGACGCCCGCGTCGCCGAGCACGCTCGCCAGCTGCGGCCGGCCCTCGTCGGCCGCGCGGCGGTAGCTCGCCGTCAGCAGGTCGAGCTCGCGCCGGCGCCCGACGAACGGCGCCTGCGCCGCGCCCGGACGATCCGGCGCGCCGCGGCCGCGTAGGAGCGCCGCGGCCCGCTCACCGACGAGGACGCTTCCGAACTCGGCGGAGCGGCACAGCCGCGCCGCGGCGCCCACCGTGTCGTCCTCGGCGGTCGACTCGGCGCCGACCACCACCTCGCCGGTCTCGACGCCGACGCGGGGCGAGAGCATGCCGCCGGTCAGGCTCTGCACGCGGTCACGGAGCGCATGCGCGGCATCGAGCGCGCGCCGGGCGTGGTCCTCCTGTCCCACGGGTGCCCCGAACGTGCCCACGAGCGGCTCGCCCGGGAACGTGACGACCCTCCCGCCCGCGTCCTCGATGACGGCCGCCATCGCCTGGTGCAGCGGCTCCTCCGCCTCGCCGGGCGAGGTCCGCCACCAGCACGGTCGCGAGCTTGCGCTCCTCCGTCTGCCCGGCGACGGCCGGTGCCCGCGGCTGCCGCGCGGGCGACGGGGCGTCGAGCGCCGGGTCGTGGCGCAGCATGGCCCGCTCGAGGTCGCGCAGAGCGGCGCCGGGCTCGATCCCGAGCTCGTGGGTCAGCGCTCGGCGAGCGTCGCGGTAGGCCGCGACCGCGTCCGCCTGCCGCCCCGAGCGGTACAGCGCGAGCATGTGCTGCGCTCGCAGGCGTTCGCGCAGCGGCTCCGCGGCGACCAGCCCCTCGAGCTCACCGACCAGCTCGGCGTGCAGGCCCAACGCGAGCTGGGCGTCGACGCGCTCCTCCAGCGCATCCAGGCGCAGCTCCTCGAGCCGCGCGACGTCCGGCTGGACGAACTGCTCGTAGGCAAGGTCGGCCAGCGCCGGGCCGCGCCAGAGGGAGAGCCCCTCGCCGAGCAGGGCGAGCGCCTCGCTCGCGCGTCCCTCGCGCATCGCCTGCCTGCCCTCGCGGAGCAGACGCTCGAAGCGGCGGGCGTCGACCTGCTCGGGGTCCGCCTCCAGCGCATAGCCCGAGCCGCGCGTGACGATCGCCGCGCCCAGATCGCCCTCCGGGTCGGCCGCCGCCAGCGCCTTGCGCAGCTGGGAGACCCGCACGCGCAGCGCCGCCCCACCGCTCGCCGGCTGTGCGTCGCCCCACAGGTCCTCGAGCAGCCGATCGTCGGGCACCGACTCGCCGAGGTTGACGATGAGATTCGCGAGCAGCGCCCGCTGCCGGCGACCGCGAACCGCCACGGGCCGTCCCCGGTGGCGGACCTCGAGCGGACCGAGGACCCGGAATTCCATGGCCGCGGGCACCGTACCACCGCGTTACGGGCTCGTTACAGGCGCCGCCGATGCTCGATCCGTGAGCGCCATGCCCCGCCGACTGCTTCTGGTCCTTGCCGCATTGCTCGTCACGTTGCCGCTCGGCGGATGCAGCACCGAGGAGTTCTGCCGGGAGCGCACGCTGCTCGGCTTCCTGTTCTGCGACCCGGCGCTGGTCGAGCAGGAGCCCCCCGGCCCCGAGACCCGCATCAGCAGGACGAGCCTGCGCGACGGCCTCCACGTGTCAGAGCCGCTGGTCGACCAGGAGGTCCTCTTCGGCGCCGAGACCGAGGGTGCGAACGACCCGCTCTACCCGACGGGCTACATCGCGCGCGAGGAATGGGACATGGACGGCGACGGCCGGTACGAGCGCTCGTACCCGTACGGCGGCAGCAGCTTCCTGTACGCGTACACCGCGAAGGGCCCGCAGACCGTGCGGCTGCGCGTGACCGACCGCGAGGGCAACAGCGTTGAGCGGGAGGACACATTCACGGTCAAGGTCAATCAGGACTCACCGCGCAACAGGCCGCGGGCGACGCTCACGATGTCGAACCAGACGCCGCGCGTCGGCGAGGAGGTCACGCTCTACGCCACGGGGTCGTCCGACCCCGACGGGCGGATCGTCGATTACGAGTGGCACCTCTGGAGCGACACCTTCCACACCACGGAGCCGATCCTCAAGTACACGTTCCAGGAACCGCGGGAGAACAACGCGTTGCTCAAGGTGACCGACGACGACGGCTTGTACGACGAGGCCATCGTGCCGTACCGGGTCGGGAACGAGGGCGAGAACGTGCCGCTCGCCAGCATGAGCGTCGAGCCGAACCCGGTGCAGGCCGGCGATCCGGTCCTGTTCAAGTCGACCTCCTCCGATCCCGGCGGGCAGATCGTCCGGCACGAGTGGGACTTCAACGGCGACGGGACGTTCGAGCTGGACACGGGTGAGACCAGCACGGTCCAGAGGACGTGGGAGGTGCCAGGCACCTACCCGGTCCGCCTGCGCGTCACCGACAACGAAGGCTGGTGGGACGACGCGTTCGAACAACTCGTGGTCCAGGAACGACAGCACTGCGATCCCTGCACGATCGGGCCCGGCGGGCTCGGCAGGTCCTTCTCCCCGTTCGCGCGCACCGCGCCGGCGGCCGCGGCCGGCAACCGCTTCTTCGCGCGGCTGACCGTGGACAAGGTGTCGACTCGCGGGACCCGCGGACGCCGAGCCCGGCGCACCCGGACACTCCGCGGCGTCGAGGCCGCCGGCAGCCTGCGCGGCAGCATCGTCGGCGCGCCGGGCGAGCCCGCGCCGGCCGTGCCGAAGGCGCTCGCCGGTTTCCTGAAGAGCAAGTGGACGGGCAAGCTCGACCTGACGGCGCTGACGAGCGGTCGTCGCCACGGGGTGACGGCGCGCGTGCTCGCCACGCCGCGGCGAAGGTCCGCCGGGCGGGTGTGCGTCCGCGTCACTCTCGGCGCGAGTCCGGGCAAGCCCGGGCGGGGCAGCTTCCAGGTGCTGGGCGGCACCGGTCCGGCGGCCCGGCTGCGGGCGAAGGGCAGGTTCGGCTTCGAGCTGCGGCCGAGGGGCAACGCCGTGCTGGCCGGAACGATCAGGGTCGACACGGGGCGGGCACGGCCGCTCCCGCAGGCCTGCCGGTCGAAGCGCTAGCTCCCACCCAGATAGATCGCCACCGGCAGCAGCACCGTTGACATGAAGATCAGCAGCAGGCCGGTGGCGATCAGCGTCTTCGACTGGGCGATGTGGCCCAGGATCGCGACCGCGAACCCGATCCCGAGGATGATCAGGTAGGGCTGCGGGTCGGGCGCGAAGTCGAAGTTCCGCGGGATCGGGAGGACGTCCGCGAGGAGAAGGGCCGGCATCAGGCTCGTATCCTTCCGGATCGTGGCCGCTGAACTCGCCACCGTCGAAGCGACCAGGGACGCCCTGGCAGCCGTCGGCTACCTCGCGGACGAGTCCGCGTCGCTCGTCTCCTACCTCGCGGCGCAGCTCGGAAAGCCGGTGCTGGTCGAGGGCCCGGCGGGCGTCGGGAAGACCGAGCTGGCCAAGGCGCTGTCCCGAGCGACGGAGCGCAAGCTGGTCCGGCTCCAGTGCTACGAGGGCCTCGACGAGGCCAAGGCGCTGTACGAGTGGAACTACCGGAAGCAGCTCCTGCGCATCCAGACGGAGAAGGCCGACGCCGGCTGGGAAGAGGTGCAGGGCGACATCTTCGGGCCCGAGTTCCTGCTGTCCCGGCCGCTCCTCCAGGCGATCGCCGCCGACGAGCCCGTCGTCCTGCTGATCGACGAGATCGACAAGACCGACCAGGAGTTCGAGGCGATGCTGCTCGAGGTCCTGTCCGACTTCCAGATCTCGATCCCCGAGATGGGCGTGGTCGAGGCCAACACGATGCCGCTCGTGCTGCTGACCTCGAACAACTCGCGCGAGCTGACCGAGGCGCTCAAGCGGCGCTGCCTGTACCTGTGGCTCGACTACCCCACCGTCGAGCGCGAGCTGGAGATCGTCCACCTGCACACGCCCGAGCTGGACGACCACGTCGCGCGGCGCCTGGTCGAGGTCGTCCACATGGTGCGCGGCCTGGACCTGAAGAAGCCGCCGTCGATCGCGGAGTCGATCGACTGGGCGCGCGCGCTGATCCTGCTCGGCGCCGACGACATCGACGAGGCCGTCCTCAAGCGCACGATGTCGATCATCGTCAAGCACCGGACCGACCTCGACGTCGTCGCCGAGCGCGCCGGGGTCAAGCTGACCGATGGCCTCATCGGACGAACCCAAGCGGGCTAGGCCCGGCTCGAAGCTGTACGGCGGGATGCCCGAGCCCGGGCCGCCCGGGTTCCCGGCGCGCGTGATCGACCTGGCCGACGCGCTCCGCAAGGAGGGCATGGCGGTCGGGACCTCCGAGCTGCTCGACGCGTTCGAGGCGCTCCACCACGTCTCGTGGATCGAGCAGGAGGACTTCAAGCGAGGCGCTGGCCGCGACGATCGCCAAGTCGCAGGAGGACCGCCGCATCTTCGACCTGGTCTTCGACCGCTTCTTCTTCCGCGCGGTCGAGAAGGAGGCGGTCGAGCGCGGGCTGACCGACCAGCGCTTCGAGGGCGGCGAGCGGCTCGACATGGACGAGCTGCGCGAGCGGATCCAGTCGGTCGTTCGCGAGGGCTCCGACGGCGAGATGCGCGACGCGGCGCGGCTGGCGATCGCGGCGTTCGGGCGCCAGGGCGAGGGCTCCGGCGTGATCGGCGTCGACGTGCAGCGGATCCGGCGCTCGCTCGAGCTGAAGGGCGAGACCCCGCACCCCGACCGCGAGCCCGACCCCGACACCGTCCCCCAGGACCGGCTGCGCGAGTTCGAGCGCCACCTGCGCCGCGAGCTCGAGCGCGGGCTGATCGAGCGCACGCAGTCGCTGCCGCCGGCGAAGCCGCTGAGCGAGTTCGACCGCGCGCTGCCGAGCGGGCCGCTGCAGGACCTGGCCGCCGTGCACCGCACGGTGATGCTGCTCAAGCGCACGGCTGGCGACTCAGGGCCACGAGGCGCGCGGGCGCCGGCGCGGCGCCGTCGTCGACGTGCGCCGCACGATGCGCGCGTCGCTGGAGACCGGCGGCGTGCCGGTTGCGCTCCGCTACCGGCCCAAGCGCCCGCGGCGGCCCGGAGCTGTACGTGCTGTGCGACGTGTCGACGTCAGGTGACCAGCGCGTCGGTGTTCTTCCTGTCGGTGCTGCACGCGCTGCACGACGCGTTCCGCAAGCTGCGCCTGTTCGTGTTCGTCGAGCGGATCGCGGAGGTCACCGAGATCTTCGAGCGCGAGCGCTCGTTCAAGGAGATCTCCCATGCGATCGCCACCGAGCCCGGCGTCGCCGACGTCTCCGGCTACACCGACTACGGCCGCGTCTGGCTGGAGTTCCACGACCAGATCGTCGACGACCTCGACCCGCGCTCGACCGTGATCGTGCTGGGCGACGCGCGCACGAACGGCCGCGAGCCGCAGGCGCGCGCGTTCGGCCGCGTGTCCGAGCACGCGGGCCGCACGTTCTGGCTGAACCCCGAGCCTCGGCTGTACTGGAACTACGGCGACTCGGTCATGCGCGCGTACGAGCCGTTCTGCGACGGCGTGTTCGAGTGCTGGACGACGAAGCAGCTCGAGCAGTTCGTGAACGCGCTGACGGACCCGCACGCGGTGCCGCCGACCGCGCGCTAGCCATCGGCGCGGCGTAGATCTCGGCGATGAGAGGCTGCAAGCCCGCCAGGTGTCGGCGGTGACGGTGAGGTCGAACCCTCCGCCCCATGGCGCTATCGAGAACTTGACTTCGTAGTGACCCTTGCCGTCGGGACCGGTGGCCTGGCACAGAAGCTGCCGAAGGTGTATGCGACTGATGCTGCCGCGCCCCCTTTGAAGAACTCAACGACGCGGCCGTCGAACGCAAGGACAACCTGGCCATGGATCAGGTCGTCGAACGCGACCTCGTGCACCGGTGCATCGTCCGCCCGGCCGGTAGTTGGGCGAATGGCGCGCCCTCCGCGCTCTAGAGAGCGCCCCACCACGCCAGCGCCGCCGTGGCGGCGAGCACCGCGGGTCCAGGGTGGGTCAGCAGCTCCGCGGGGTGGGCGAGCGGCGAGCGCGGCGAGTAGGCGGTCCCCAACGCGATCGCGAGGACCGCGAAGCCGGTGAATGCGGCGGCCGCGACCACGGCGATGGCCTGCGCCGCATCGCCGTCGAGGACCAACGCCGACGCGACGAGCCGCCGCCGACGGTGAGGAAGGCGAGCGTCGCGATATGCCACGTGACGTGGATCATCGCCATGGTCATCGGGGGCCCGCCGAAACGGCTGGCCGGAAGCACTCGCGGCGACAGCTTCCTCACCACGAGCACCTCGCCTCCGAACCCGTGAACGGCGGCGGCCAGGACAGCCAGGCATCCGGCGGCAAGCAGCGGCACGTTCACGAGGCCGCGCTCCCCTGCGCGCGGGCCACGAGCCCGGCGTAGATCAGGGCGAGGCGTCTCGGCGACCAGCTCGGGGCGAACCGATGCCGGCTCGATCAGCTCGTCGACGGTGAGGCCACCGATGACGCTCATCACGATGCGCGCGACGTCCTCGGCGGGCATCGGCATGCGGGCGTGCCGAGGTGCCGTGCCCGCGCCTCGAGCGCGCGGGCAGGCGCCGCGAAGCTCCGTCTGGCGCTCGGCGTAGCGGGCGCGCAGCTCGGGATCGCGGATCGCGAGGCTCCAGTACTCGCGCTCGAGCAGCAGACGTCGCGGTCGCTCGCTGAGCCGCCGGGCGAACTCGCGGCTCGCCTCCAACGACATGTCGTGGTCCGCGCGGCGCCGACGAGCAGCGCGAACATCTCGCGCATCGGCGCGTCGATACGCTCGTCGAGCAGCGCGCGGAGGAGCTCCTCCTTGCCGGAGAAGTGCCAGTAGAGCGCGCCCTTCGAATAGCCCGCCGCGGCCGCGATCTCGTCGACGCCGGCCTCCCGGTAGCCGCGGCGGGCGAACACTCGCAGCGCCGCGGCCAGGAGCTCGTCGCGCGCTCTCGCGCCCCTGCGCGCGCGCGTCGTGGGTGCCGGTCGACGCTGCCGGCTTTGCGCTTACGTTCACCGCTGGGTAGTATACATACTGACCAGTCGGTATGTACACGCTCTACGTCATCCCCGGCTCGCATGCGTGCCGCTCGGCGATGCTCATGCTCGAGCACAAGCAGGTGCCGTACCGGCGCGTCGACATCGTCACGCTCACTGCACCCGCTGGCGGTCGCGGCTGCACGGTTCGACGCGGGTGGCGAGACGCGCACGGCCGGCGGAGCGCCGCCCGCTTCCGCTCCGCATCGGCGACCGCTCGGGCACCGTGCCGGCGCTCGCCGCCGACGGCGAGCGAATCTCGACCAACCGCGCGATCGCGCGCTTCCTCGACGACCCCACCCCGACCGCCGCTGTTCCCCGACCGATCCCGGGCGGCGGCGGGCGGTCGAGGAGGCCGAGCGCTGGGCGAACGACACGCTGCAGATGGCCGCGCGCCGGATCGCCCTGGCGCTGGGCGGTGCGCGACCCGGCGGCGGTCGCCCGCTCGACCGCCGACGGCCGGATGGGGTATCTCCTCTACCGGCAGGCGCTGGCGCGGCGCCTGATCATCCCGATGATCGGCCGCCTGGTCTTCGCCGTCGGCCGAGCCGCGGAGCGCGAGCTCCTCGCCGAGCTTCCCGGCGATGCTCGACCGGATCGACGCCTGGATCGCCGACGGGGTCCTCGGCGGAGCGAGCTGAACGCCGCGGACTTCATGGTCGCGCCGAGCCTCGCGTTGATCCTCTACCGGCCCGACGTCCTGCCCCTGTTCGAGGGGCGCCCGGCACTCGAACTCGTCGACCGGCTCCTGCCCGAGCCGTAGCATTCAGCTTCGCAATGGCCGAGAGGAAACCCGCAAAGAAGGGCTTCACGGACGAGGAACGAGCCGCGATGAAGGAGCGCGCCCGAGAGCTGAAGGCGACGCGCGCGGGAGCGAGGCGGACGGAGAAAGCGACGTGCTCGCGAAGATCGCCGAGATGCCGGAGCCGGATCGCGTCATGGCCGAGCGGCTCCACGCGGTCATCACAGCCAGCGCACCTGAGCTCACGCCGAGAACCGGGTACGGGATGCCCGCGTACGCCAAGGACGGCAAGGTCGTCTGCTTCTTCCAGAGCGCGCAGAAGTTCAAGTCGAGGTACGCGACGCTCGGCTTCAGCGACAAGGCGAACATCGACAAGGGCGCCATGTGGCCGACCTCGTTCGCGCTGACGGAGCTGACCGACGCTGAGGAGAAGAAGATCGTCGCGCTCGTGAAGAAAGCGGTGCGCTGAGGAGTCAGCCTTGAGTCGAGGTGCTCGACCACGTTGACGACGACCCCGTTGGGGTCGCGGACGAAGAAGCGCCGAGGGCCCCACGGCTCCTCGGTCAGCGGGTGGACGATCTCGTAGCCACGCCGGCGAGCCTCCACGTAGGCCGCATCGACGTCGTCGACGTGCACGCTGATCGCCGAGTCCTCCGGCGCGGAGGCATCTCCGGAGACGAGGCTGACCTGGATCGAACGGTTCGCGGGAGAGCGAAAGCTCGCGACCCAGCCGAGGTCGAACTGGGTCTCCAGGCCGAGAAAGTCGACGTAGAAGTCGTGACCGGCGCTGCGTCGCGAACGTTGAGGTTCGGCACGATCCGATGGATCACGTCGTGGCGGATCCTACGCCTCGGTACGGATACGGTCCCGACATGAGCCACGTCACCCTCGAGGACCGCGACGGCGTCACCGTCCTCTCTGCCGACCGCCCGCCCGCCAACGCCATGGACGTCGGCCTGCTGCGCGAGGTGGTAGCCGCCGTCGAGTCGGTGGCCGCGTCGCCTCCGCCCGCGCTGGTGCTCGCCGGACGGCCGGGCTTCTTCTCGGCCGGCGCCGACCTGAAGGCCGTCCCGACGTACGGGCCCGACGACCAGCGCGCCGCGGTCGAGGGCATCAACGGGATGGCGCTCGGCGTGTACTCGCTCCCCTGCCCGGTGGTCGGCGCCATCACGGGCCACGCGATCGCCGGAGGCATGGTGCTCGCGCTCTGCACGGACGTCCGGGTCGCCTCGGCGGAGGGCCGCTACGGCCTGACCGAGGTGAAGGTCGGCGTCCCCTACCCGCAGGCGGCGATCGGCGTCGTCAAGGCGGAGCTGCCGCCCCACGCCGCCCGCCTGCTTGCGCTCGGCAACGAGCTGATCGACGCGCAGGCCTGCCTGCGCCTGGGGGCGTTCGACGAGGTCGTCGCGCCCGGCGATGTGGTTCCGCGTGCCCTCGAGCTGGCGCACGCGCTGGCCGCCATGCCGGCCGAGGTCTACGCCCGCACGAAGGCCGAGCTGCGCGGAGCAACGATCCTCAAGCTGCGCGAGGCGGTCAAGGCGGACCCGCTACTCGCCCGTTGGGTCGGCTGACCGCTCGACGACGGAGTCGCGCATGTGGTCGTCCGCGTAAGCGCGCAGCGCGTCGGTCGTGTCCAGCCCGCGGTGTCCGTGGAAGCGCTTGGCGGCGGTCTGGGCGAAGTCGGCGATCGCGTCCCGCAGCATCGCTGCACGTAGGCGGGTGCGCTCGTCCACGGTGTCGTCGGCGCCGGCCAGCGCCACCTCGTGGAGGAACGGCATCGCCGCCGGGAGCGAGAATCGCTCGTCGGACTCGGCGAAGTAGTAGGCGATCGGGAACGCGACCATGTCGCGCTCCACGTTGACGAGCCGGGACATCAGCTCGCTGTAGATCCCCGCCGCCGCGTCCGGGTCCATGTCCGCCACGTCGGCGCCGACCTCCTTCTGCGCCGCGCGCAGCAGGTGGATCTCGTACGCCAGCGATCGCCGGCGCTGCAGCACGGGGTAGATCGAGCTGAGCCAGGAGATGCTCGCGGTCAGGAGTCCGAAGCCGATCAGCGCCTCGAATGGCGTGATGATGCGCAGCCAGCCGGCGTCGGGCGTGATGTCGCCGAAGCCCACGGTGGCGAGTGTGGTCAGCGAGATGTACACGGAGTCGATGAACTCACGGTGCTCGGCCCCCTCCTGGAACGCGAAGCCGTCGTCGATGTGCGGCCAGAAGATGAGCGCCCAGCCGAGGATCAGGGACAACGCCCAGAAGGCGATGATCAGGATCAGCGCGGTCGGCCCCGCCAGCGAGAACGCGCGCGGCACGCGCCGGGCCAGCGGGTGGAAGGCACTCCAGACCACGCGCATGACCGCGCGGCTGACGGCCGCCCTGCCGCCGGGGTGGAAGAGCGTGTCGAAGACGTCCCGCAGCGCCGTGAAGATCAGGGCGACGCCCGCGGCCGTGAGGGCGATGGTGACTGGTGTGGACACGAGCGCGTTATCCTGCCAGGGCAACTACAGGGGGGCTCGCGGGAAGGCGGGCTGAGATAGCGCTCACGGCCGCGGCCGCCCGGCGCTGACCCTTCGAACCTGTGGGGTAATGCCCGCGAAGGGAGCGCATGCAGACGAGGCTCGAGGCTCCCGCTGAGGGGCCTCTCTTACTTGAGACGGACGTCTCCGTCAGCGGAGTGGAGCGCCGCTTCCCCGGGCGGCGCCGGCGGCCGCCGGTCCAGGCGATCGACGGTGTGTCGCTCGCCGTCGGCGCGGGCGAGGTCGTGGCCGTGGTCGGGCCGTCCGGTTGCGGCAAGTCGACGCTGCTCGAGCTGATCGCCGGCCTCCAGTCGCCCGACGCCGGGTCGATCGAGGTCGGCGGGGCGCACGCCGCGCCTGACCGCCTGAGCGCGTGCGCGTACATGCCCCAGCGCGACGGCCTCCTGCCCTGGCGCGACGCGCTCGGCAACGCCGCGCTGGCGCTCGAGTGCGCGGGCGCCGGCCGGGGCCGAGGCGCGCGGCCCAGGCCGCGCCGCTGTTCGACCGGTTCGGGCTCGGCGGCTTCGAGTCGGCGACGCCCGCCGAGCTGTCCGGCGGGATGCGCCAGCGGGTGGCGTTCGTGCGCACGCTGCTGGCCGGGCGCCCCGTGCTGCTGCTGGACGAGCCGTTCGGCGCGCTCGACTCGCTGACCCGCGGGCAGATGCAGGAGTGGCTGGCCGGCACGCTGGCCGCCGAGCCCCGCACGGTCGTGCTCGTCACCCACGACGTCGACGAGGCGCTGCTCCTGGCCGACCGGGTGGCGATCATGTCGCCGCGGCCCGGGCGGATCGTCGCGTCGCTGGACGTCGACCTGCCGCGGCCGCGCCCGCGCCGTCACACCGTCGTCCTCCCCGAGTTCGCCGCCCTCAAGGAGCAGGCGCTGGAGGCGCTCGGGCAGTGAGGGCGTTCCGCTGGATAGCACCGGCCGTCATGTTCGCCGCGGCGATCCTGGCCTGGCAGGGGATCGCCTCGACGGACTGGTTCGACGACCTGACGCTGGCCTCCCCCACCGAGGTCGCGGACTCCCTGTGGAGCGACCGGTCGCTGCTCTTCGACTCGCTCGGCACGACGATCACCGAGGTGCTGGTCGGCCTCGGCATCTCCGTGGCGCTCGGCGCGATCACCGCGATCGGCGATGCACCTCTGGCGCCCGCTGCACGAGGCGGCCTACCCGCTGCTCGTCGGGTCGCAGGCGATACCCGTCGTCATCGTCGCGCCGCTCTTCATCATCGCGTTCGACTACGGCCTCTGGCCCAAGGTCGCGATCGTCGCGCTCGTCTGCTTCTTCCCGGTGACCGTCAACCTGATGGACGGCCTGCGGTCGGTCGCGCCCGAGCAGCTCAAGCTGATGCGCTCGCTGGGCGCGTCGCGCCTCCAGACGCTGTGGAAGGTCGAGCTGCCGAGCGCGCTGCCCAGCCTGTTCAGCGGCCTGAAGATCGCGGCGACGGTGTCGGTGATCGGCGCCGTGTTCGGCGAGGCTGCGGGCGCCGAGTCCGGCCTCGGCTACCTGGTGCTGCTCGACAACCACCAGCTCGAGACGCCGCGCGCCTACGCGGGCGTCGTCCTGCTCGCGGCGCTGGCCGTCGGGCTGTTCCTGCTTACGGCGCTGGCCGAGCGCTACGCCACTCCCTGGACCCGCGAAGGAGAAACGCACGCATGAGACGCCTGACCCTCCTGACGTTCGCCTGCCTGCTCGCCGCGCTGCTCGCGGCCGGCTGCGGCGAGCGCGACGAGAAGCTCGGACCGAGCGGCGAGCGCAAGCTCGAGCTGATGCTCGACTGGGTCCCGAACCCCGACCACGCGGGCATCTACTCGGCGGACGGCCGTGGCTTCTTCAAGGCGGTGGGGCTGGACGTCGCGATCCGCCGCCCGCCCGACCCGTCGGCGCCGATCAAGCAGGTCGCCGCCGGGCGCGTCGACCTGGCGATCTCCTACGAGCCCGAGGTCCTGCGTGCGCGCGACGAGGGCGCAGAAGGTCGTGGCGGTCGGCGCGGTCGTGCCGAAGCCGCTGACGTCGGTGATCTCGCTGCCGCCGAAGGACGTGCCGAACGCGTCCGCGCTCAAGGGCAAGAGGGTCGGCACCGCGGGCATCGACTACCAGGACGCGTTCCTCGACGCGATGCTGAAGCGGGCGTCGATCGACCCCTCCGACGTGGAGCGCCAGAACGTGGGGTTCGACCTGCAGAAGTCGCTGCTCACCGGGCGGGTGGACGCGACGCTCGGCGGATTCGAGAACGTCGAGGTGGTCGAGCTCGACCTCAAGAAGAAGAACCCGACGCACTTCACGGTCGACGAGGCGGGCATCCCGCCCTACAACGAGCTCGTGCTCGTGACCAGCGAGAAGACGCTGAACGACAAGCGCGACGAGATCCGCTCGTTCCTCGGAGCGCTGGCCCGCGGCACGCGGCTGGCCCAGCGCGACCCGGCCGTCGCCGCCGGCTTCCTGTCCCGCGCCAACCGCGAGCTCGATCCCAAGCTGCAGCTGGAGGGGACCAAGCGGACGCCGTTCGACCAGCCCGCCGGCAGGCCGTTCGGCTACCAGGACCCCGCTCAGTGGAAGCGGTTCGCGGAGTTCATGAAGACCAGCGGGATCCTGAAGCGCGACCCGCAGGTCGACGAGGCGTTCACGAACGACCTGCTGCCGGGTCAGGGCCTGGAGTGATGTACCGGAGGTAGACCACCCGCGAGCCGAAGGTCCGCGTCTCGGCCAACTCAAGGTCGATCCGGCGGGCGAGCGGCGGGAAGAACGGCGTGCCGCCACCGATAACGGCGGGGCTGACGAACAGCTCGTACGCGTCGATCAGGCCGAGCTCGGTGGCCGCCGCCGCCAGGCCGGCGCCGCCGATGCCGATGTCCCGGTCCGACTCCGCCTTCAGGCGCGCGATCTCCTCGGCCAGCCCGCCCGAGGCCAGCCGGGTGTTCGTGCCCTCGACCGCCGTGAGCGTCGTGGAGAACACGACCTTCGGCAGGGGCAGCCAGATGGCCGCGAACTCGCGCTCGGTGGCGGACTGCTCTGGGTCCTGGTCGGCCGTCTCCCAGTAGAGCATGGTCTCGTAGAGCCGCCGCCCCAGCAGGTGGGCGCCGAGCCCGCGCACCCGCTCGTTGTGGAACCGATGGAGCTCGTCGTCGGGGGCGGACCAGTCGATCTCGCCGCCCGGCCCGGCGATGTAGCCGTCGAGCGATACGGTCATCGAGAAGATCAGGTCCGACATCGCCCGCGCACTCTAGGCGCTGCCCCACAAGCGCGACGTGCGGGCGGCTCAGGGCCCGTTCGTGAAGGTCGTCGGGAAGCCCATGCTCGTCAGTTGCTGCGCGCTGAGGGAGCGAGTGTTGCCCGCCTGGTCGACCAGCAGCATGGACTGGACCCGCCAGGTGCCCTGCTCAGCGAACTGCGGTAACTGCATCGAGTAGGACACCGTGCCGTTCGTCGGCGTGCCGGACACCCGGTGCGTGTCGTCCAGAAGCGCATCGTCGAACTGCTGGCCCGACGGACTGACGAAGCGAACCTGGCTCGGCGACGACGAGAAGCCCGTGCCGGCATTCCCCGCCAAGTCGTCGGTGATCGTCGCGGTCACCGTGATGTCCTGCGGTGCGCCTGCAGTATTGACCGACTTCGGGTTGAAGTCGAACGCTGTCAAATTCGGGGCAGTCGCGTCCCCCAGGCCCGTCTGGTTGAACGTCGTCGGGAATCCGCGCGCGTCGAGCTGGGCTTTGGAGACTGACCGCGTGTTGCCCGCTTGGTCCACGAGCAACATCGATTGGATCTGCCAGGTGCCGCTCTCGGCGTAGCGTGGGATCTCCATCGTGTAGGACACAGTGCCGTTCGTCGGCGTGCCGGACACCCGGTGCGTGTCGTCCAGCAGCGCGTCCTTGAACTGCTTGCCTGACGGGCTGACGAAGCGAACCTGGCTCGGCGACGACGAGAAGCCCGGCCCGGCATTGCCCGCCAGGTCGTCGGTGATGTCTGCCGTGACCGTCACGTTCTGGGCGGCGCCCTGGGTGTTGATAGACGTCGGGGTGAAGTCGAAGTCCTCGAGTTGGGGCGGTGTGATGTCCCCTGCGCCGGTCTGCTGGAAGCTCGTCGGGAAGCCCGCCCCCTCGAGCTGAGCCTTCGACATCGTGCGCGTGTTGCCGACCTGATCGACCAGCAACACCGACTGAATCTCCCACGTGCCCTGCTCGGCGAAGCGAGGGATGTCCATCGTGTAAGAGAGCGTGCCGTCTCTCGGCGTGCCGGAAACCCGGTGGGTGTCGTCCAGCAACGCATCCTTGAACTGCTGGCCCGACGGGCTCCTGAAGCGGATCTGGCTGGGCGATGACGAGAAGCCGGGGCCCGCATTCCCCGATAGGTCATCGGTGATTCGGCCCGTGACCACGATCGATCGGGACGCGCCCGAGGTGTCGACCGACTTCGGGTTGAAGTCGAGCGCCTCGAGCCGGGGCGGCTCGCCGTCGCAGGTGTTGTTGTCGAGCACGTCGTTGCCGCCGCCGCCGATGCATACGTTGCGCCCGGCGCCGCCGTCGAGCGTGTCGTCGCCGAGGCCGCCGTCGAGCCTGTCGTCGCCGTTCTCGCCGAACAGCTGGTCGTTACCCGTCGCTCCGGCGACCGTGTCATCGCCGTCCCCGCCCTGCACGCGATCGTTGCCCCCCGAGGCGTCGAGCGAGTTGCTCGCGCCGTCACCGATCAGCGTGTCGTTCTGCGGGGTACCGATCGCGTCCTCGAAGCCGGACAGCGAGTCGTCGGACTCGATGTTCGCGTCGACGCGCGCGACGATGCGGCCGAGCGCCGGGCGAGGCGCGAAGCCGCTGACGCCCACGGTCGCGGTGCCGCGTGACAGGTCGAGCCGCAGGTCGCCCTTCGCGATCGAAAAGTCCGCCGTGTCGCGCCCCGCCCCTCCGATCAACTGGTTGCGGCCTTCGCCGCCGGTCAGCAGATCGTCGCCGCCGCCGCCATCGAGCCGGTTGTCCGCGTTGTCGCCTGCGATTTCGTCGCGGTTTGCGGTGGCCAGCACGTTCTCGACGCCTTCCATGCGGTCGTCGCCGAAGCCCTTCGACACCCCTGCGCCGAGCTGCACGTTGACGCCGACGGGACTGCGCACGAACGAGGCGGTGTCACTCCCGTCGCGGCCGACCATGAAATCGTCGCCGGCCTGACCGTCCAGCACGTCGTCGCCCGCGCCGCCGTCGAGCGTGTTGGCGCCCTCGTCGCCGGTCAGCTCGTCGGCATGGCGGGAGCCGACCAGGTTCTCCATGCCGCTCAGCCGGTCGTCGCCGTCGCCCTTGGCGATGTTGCTGTCGAGCCCGGCGGTGACGCCCTGGGCGCTGGACGCGAACGACGCCTTGTCGATACCGGCGCCACCGGTGATCGCGTCGTCGCCGTCACCGCCGTCGATCTCGTCGTCGCCCGGACCACCGTCGAGCGCGTTGCGCTGGTCTCCTCCGATGATCCGGTCGCCGCTGCGGGAACCGACGACGTCCTCGACGGCGTCGAGCGCGTCGGAGGCCGCGCCGGTCGCCCGGCCCGTCGGGAGGTCGACGTCGACCCCGCCGTCGGCAGCCTGGTAGGAGATCCGGTCCCGCCCTGGGCCGCCGATGATCCTGTTCCTACCGGGTCCGCCGTCGATGCGGTCGTCGCCCGCGCCGCCGTCGAGGGTGTCGTCGCCCGGCCCGCCGGTCAGCGAGTCGTCACCCGCCCCGCCGCGCAGGACGTTCGCACGGCTGTTGCCGACCAGCGTGTCGTTCCTCGCCGATCCCGTTACTCGCTCTACCGACGACAGCACCACGCTGCCGTCGCCCTTGGCACGGCCGCGCCCGAGCTCGGCCGTGACGGCTCGTCGCGAGCCCGAGAAGTCCGCGGTGTCGGCGCCGCTGCCACCCGCCAGGCGGTCGCGATCGCGGGCACGCCCTCTGCCGGGGGCAAGCGTGTCGTTGCCGGCGCCACCGTCGAGCTTGTCACTGCCTGCTCCGCCGAGCAGTCGGTCGTTGCCGGCGCCGCCGATCAGCGTGTCCGCCCCGCCCCGGCCGTCGATGCGGTCGTTGCCTCCGCGGCCGCAGATCACGTCCTTGCCAGGCGTGCCCCTTAGTACGTCCGCGCGCTTGGAGCCGGTGATCGTGCAGCGCGGGCCCTTGCCCGCCCCCAGCACGGTGGCCACTCCGGCGACGGTCAGGGCCAGCAGCGCGACGGCCGCGGCAATAGTCGCGCGGCGGCGCCGGCGAGCAGAGCGTGTGGCTGCATTCCCCGCCAAGGTGTATCGACGGTAACCCTGGAAAACCGCGTCCGCTAGTGAGCCGGTTGCGCCAGGCGTGCTGCGGTGGACGAACGCGTCGTCCAGTGAGACGCTTGGGTCGTGTCTGAAGTGCTCCCCGCAGGGACAGCGGACGCCGCCGCGATCTCACCCCAGGAGCTGCGACTGGCCGCGCGCAATCACGGCATGCCGCTGGAGGCGCTGGCCTACGACGTGACGCCGGTCGGCATGCACTACCTGTTGATCCACTACGACGTCCCGGTGGTGGACCCGGCGACCTGGCGGCTGGAGATCGACGGGGCGGTCGAGCGGCCGGTGACGCTGTCCCTGGACGACCTGCGCGCCCGCGAGCGCGTGACGCACGAGATCACCTTCGAGTGCGCCGGCAACGGGCGCGCGCTGCTCGACCCCCGCCCGATCAGCCAGCCGTGGCTGAACGAGGCGATCGGCACGGCTGCGTGGACCGGCGTGCGGCTGAAGGACCTGCTGGGCGAGGCCGGCGTCGCCGATTCAGCGCTGGAGGTGCTGTTCACCGGCCTCGACCGCGGCGTCGAGGGCGACGAGGAGCAGTCGTACCAGCGCAGCCTGCCGCTGGCCGAGGCGCTGGGCGATGACGTACTGCTGGCCTGGGGGATGAACGGCGGGCCGCTGCCGCCGCAGCACGGCTTCCCGCTGCGCCTGGTGGTCCCGGGCTGGTACGGGATGACGAACGTGAAGTGGCTCTCGCGCGTGACCGTGCTGGAGCAGCCGTTCACGGGCTACCAGAACGCGCGCGGCTACCGGCTGCGCCAGGACCCCGACGAGGAGGGCACGCCCGTCGACCGGATGGTCGTGCGCGCGCTGATGACGCCGCCGGGGATCCCCGACTTCGCCACCCGCCGCCGGTTCGCCGAGCGCAGGCCGCACACGATCACGGGGCGCGCCTGGTCGGGCGCCGGCACGATCGAGACCGTCGAGGTCAGCACCGACGGCGGCGCGACCTGGGCGCCCGCCGACGTGGCCCCCGCGCCGGGCCCGCACGCCTGGCAGCGCTGGACGTTCGAGTGGGAGCCGGACGCACCGGGCGACCACGAGCTGTGCTGCCGGGCCACCGACTCGGCGGGCAACGGCCAGCCGCTCGACCCGCCCTGGAACCTCGGGGGCTACGCCAACAACGAGGTCCAGCGCGTGCCGGTCACCGTGACCTGAGCCGCGCGGGCTGCCCGGCGGTAGTCAGGCCCGCAGGCCGTCGAGCGCGAACTCCACGTGGCGGCGCCAGGCCTCCTCGGTCTCGCTGCTGCGAATCGCGCCGGCGATGCTCGCGAACAGCGTGCCCACGTCGCCGGGGGTGAAGTCGCGCCGCATGGCTCCGGCCTCCTGCGCGCGCGCCAGCAGCTTCGCGGTCTCCTCGGTCAGCTCTTCCCGCAGGGCCGCCACGGCGGGTGAGCGCGACTCCGACTTGCGGGCCATCACCACCTCGCAGTACGCCGTGTCGGCGGCCTGGGTCTCGGCGCCCGTCGCGGACGAGATCGCGGAACGCCTCCCACGCGTCGTCCTCGGCCAGGGCGGCGCGCGTGTTCTCGATGATCTCCCCGAGCTGATCGACGAGCAGCGCGTCGAGCAGCGCCTCCTTGTTCGGGAAGTGGCGATAGACGGTGCCGATGCCGACGCCGGCCCGGCGCGCGATCTCCTCCATCGGCAGGTCGACACCGCCCTCCGCGAACGCGGCCCGGGCGGCCTCCATCACGCGGGCGCGGTTGCGGCGGGCATCGGCCCTCAGCGGGCGGTCGGCCGTATCAGTGGTGACGGGGCTTGACAAACGGAATCTATCCTCCGTATAGTTCCAGCAGAACCGGAATACTACCTCCGATTATAAGCCGACGGAGACGACATGAGCCACCCGCAGAATCCCCCAGACCCCAAGCGCTGGATCGCCCTCGTCCTGCTGTGCGCCGCGCAGTTCATGGTCGTGCTCGACGCGTCGATCGTGAACGTCGCGCTGCCGTCGATCCAGAACGACCTCCACTTCTCGCAGGAGAACCTCCAGTGGGTCGTCAACGCCTACACGCTCGTGTTCGGCGGCTTCCTCCTGCTGGGCGGGCGCATGGCCGACCTGCTCGGCCGCCGGCGCCTGTTCATCATCGGCCTCGGCGTGTTCTCGGCCGCGTCGCTGCTCGGCGGCCTGTCGCACGAACGAGGGCCAGCTGATCGCCGCCCGCGCGCTCCAGGGCCTGGGCGCCGCGATCATCTCCCCCGCCGCCCTGTCGATCGTCACGACGACGTTCGCCGAGGGCAGCGAGCGCAACAAGGCGCTCGGCATCTGGGGCGCGATCGCCGGCCTCGGCGGCGCGGTGGGCGTGCTCGCCGGCGGCATGCTGACCGAGTGGGCGGGCTGGGAGTGGGTCCTGTTCGTGAACGTGCCGATCGGCCTCGCCGCCGCGGTGCTCACCCCGCGCTACGTGCGCGAGAGCCGGCAGGCGCGGGCGGGCCAGGGCTTCGACGTCGTCGGCGCGGTGACGATCACCGCGGGCCTCGTGCTGCTGGTCTACACGCTGGTCAAGGCCGAGGACTTCGGCTGGGGGTCGACGCGGACGATCGCGCTGCTGGCCGCGGCGCTCGCGCTGATCGCGCTGTTCATCCTGATCGAGTCGCGGTCGCGGTCGCCGCTCGCGCCGCTCAGCTTCTTCCGCCAGCGCACGCCCGCCAGCGCCAACGTGCTCTCGGTGCTGATCGCCGCGTCGCTGTTCTCGATGTTCTTCTTCATCTCGCTCTACCTCCAGCGGGTGCTGGGCTTCTCGGCGCTCGAGGCCGGGCTCGCGTACCTGCCGCTGGCGCGTGACGATCGTCATCTCGGCGGGCATCGCCTCCCAGGCCGTCGAACGGATCGGGGTCAAGCCCGCGCTGGTGTTCGGCCTCGCGTCGATCGCCGTCGGGCTGGCGTGGTTCAGCCAGGTGGACGCCGACGGGTCGTACGTGTCCGACGTGCTCGGGCCGTCGATCGTCGCCGCGATCGGGCTCGGCTTCTCGTTCGTGCCGGTGACGATCGCCGCGGTCGCCGGCGTGCGTGACGACGAGGCAGGGCTCGCGTCAGGCCTGGTCAACACGTCGCAGCAGGTGGGCGGCGCGCTCGGCCTGGCCGTGCTGGCCACGATCGCCAACTCGACGACCAGCGGCCTGCCCGGCGGCGCGCAGAACCCCGTCGCGCTGACCGAGGGCTTCCAGGACGCGTTCCTGGTCGGGTGCCGGCTTCGCGCTCGTCGGCGTGGTGCTGGCGCTCGTGCTGCTCCGCCACGGCGAGCTGCGCGAGGCCCAGCGCGAGATCGCAGCGCGCGAGCAGGCCGCCGCGCCTGCGCCGGCCTAGCGCCCTCGGCTGACGAGCAGCTTCACCCGGGCCCCCCGGCGGATCCGCTTGTGGGGGCCCGGCTTCGACTCGATGACGCGACCGCGGCGGAAGCTGCGTGACGAGCGCTTGCCCGGCATCGGGGTCGAGCAGTGCGCCCGGGCGAGCAGCCTCCGTGCGGTCGCGAACGTCTTGCCCCTGAGCCGCGGCGGAACGATGCAGCGCGCGGCCGGCGGCTCGCTGCCGGGCGGCGGCGTCGCCGAGGTGCCGAGGATGCCGTCGACCCCGGCACGCGTCTCGCTGCGGGCGGCGGTCACCTCGTCGGCGGTCTCGATGCCGGCCTCACGGTCGAACCACTGCTCGACGTAGCCCTCGTACCTCACTCCGTCAGCGCAACGGCCCAGGTTCGTGTCGACGGGCGCGAACACGACCTTGTGCGGGGCTCCGGGCTCAAGACCGACGACCGTGTACTCGCCGCGCGCGTCGGTCGTCGCGTCGGCCGCCCGTCGCATCCCACCACCGGCCGGCGTCCAGGCGGACACGCAGACGCCGGGCAGCGGGTCGCCCTGCCAGCTCGTGACCCGGCCGGCGACCGCCGTGCCCGGCGGGAGCGCCGCGTGGATGTTCTCCACCGCCCCGGCCTCCGGGACGCTTATCGCGTCGCCGTACGCGGTCGGCGAGTTGTCCCAGCACTCGCGCAGCAGGTTGACGCCGGGCTCGGGCAGGAAGCAGACGTTGAACCGGCCCGCCTCCAGATTGCCGATCTCGTAGCTGCCGTCGGCCGCCGTGAAGGTGTAGTCGCGCAGGCCGTAGCCGACCGGCCCTGCGCCCACCCTGACTCCGGCGACCGGGCCTCCGGAGACGTCGTCGGTGACGCGGCCGCTGATCGAGCCGGCCGACGCCACGGCGGGAAGGGCGACGGCGAGCGCCGCGACGGCGGCGGTTGTCGACAGGAGTCGTGCCACGGTGCCTGGCGAAACCCCCAGGGCGTCTATCGGAGCGCATACGATCGCGGCCATGCCCGACGTCCCGCCCGAGCATCGCGAGTTCGCCCGCACGGTCGAGGCGTCGAGGGCCGCCGACCCGATGCCGACGTTCCGCAACCTGTCGGAGGCGACGGGCGTGCCGGTCGACGACCTGGTCCACCACGCGCTCGTGTGCTGGACCTCGGCCGGCGCCGAGGCCCTGATGGCGGTCGAGCCGCAGGCGCTGCGCGACCTGATCGACGCGCGGCGGCGCGAGGACTGGGACGCGGTCGCCGGGATCGTGGACTGGCTCGAGGCCGGCCTGTGATCAGTGCAGCAGGTTCTTGAGGCCGACGACGATCAGCCCGATGGTCACCGCCACGAGCGCGCTGCCGATCGCGCCGGCGCGGTTGCCGTACGACCGGCGCCCGGCGCGGTAGCCCCACCCGACCAGGTCCGCGAAGGCGACCAGAAGCGCGATGTCGACCGCCGTCGAGCGGCTGAACACCCCGACGCCCCCGAGCAGCAGCGGGATCGCGGGCGCGAGCGTGGCCTGCAGCAGCGGCCATTCCTCCCAGAGCACCTTGCGGGTCAGCGCCAGCGTGGGCTCGCGGGCGCCGGTCATGCGCGCGGCCAGGTAGTCCACGTACACGTGCGCGGAGAAGTACGCGAGCGCCGTGCCGACCATCGCGGCCAGGATGTCGCCGCGCCCGAGGTCCTCGTCCTCCGACAGGTACGACAGGACGGCCAGGACCAGCACCGTCCCGTAGACGGCCGCGGCGATCCGCGCGCGCTCCTCCTCGACCGGCTGGGTCGTCGCGTCCGCCATCGCGGGGCATTCTCCCGTTCCGCCGGGGCGGCGCGTCAAGCCGCGCGCAGGTACGGCCGGTCGGCGCCGCGCGCAGCATGTAGGTGCCCGCCAGCCCGGCGTGCTCGCCGTAGGGCGCGAAGAACTCGCGCACCTCGTCCTCGGTGGCGCGGCGGCCGAGCCCGGCCAGGCGGCCGACCAGCTTCACGTAGGCCAGGTCGCCCGCGGGCAGCATGTCGTCGCGGCCCTGCCCGTGGAAGGCCAGGCAGTCGATCGTCCAGGACCCGATGTTGGGGATCGTCAGCAGGCGCTTCCAGGCGGGCTCGTGCTCGGTCAGGTCGACGCGCCCGCGGTCGACCTCGCGCGGCGACCTTGATCATCGCCGTGGCCCGCTTGGCCGCCAGGTCGAGCGCCGCCAGCTCGTACGGCGCGCGGGCGGCGAGCGCGCCCGGCGTCGGCGCGTCGCGCAGCGTGCCGCACGCGCTCCGGCGCCCGTAGCGGTAGGTCAGCCGGCGCTGGATCGCGAACGCGCGCGTCGTCTCGATCAGCTGCTCGGTGATCGCCCAGGCCAGCGCCTCGAACGGCACCGCGCGCCGGAACGGCCGCAGCCACGGATGGCGGCGGATCACCGGACCGATCAGCGGGTCGTGCGGAACCGGCGGTGGAACGGGGCGCAGGTCGTGGTCCAGGTTCAGCCCGAAGCGCATGCGCTCGACCGCGTGCGCGGCGGCCTCGTGCGAGCGCGCCTCGGCCCGCAGCCGCACGGCGCCCGCGATCGGCCAGGCGCGGACGACCGCCGGGCTCGTCGCCCAGGTGGACCACCCGCACGAGCGCGGCGCCGCGCCGGCGCATTATCCCGTCGGGGCGCGGCGGCGGGAAGCGATACCGGCCGATCGGCCGGACGTCCTGCTCGACGACCGCGCCCGGAGGCGCCACTAACGCTTGAGGATGTGCACGTCGACGAGGAACGAGCGGCTGCCCGCGATCTCGAGCGAGCGGTCGCCGCGCTTGCTGCGCCGGATGCCGAAGCCGCGGCGCGGCCGGGTGGCCGAGCGGCGCAGGATCCGCACGAGCACCAGCGTCGCGATGCCGGCCAGGAAGCCGCCGGTGGCCGCCATGGCGGGAGCCGGCAGCGGCCGACTCCGGGCTCGCGCGCTCGATCGGCCGCGCCTCCGCCGCCACGACCGGAAGCGGCCGCTCGTCGCCCTCCACGTGAGGCTCCGCGCCGTTCGTGTGGGTCTCTCCCGACATGAAGCGGCGAGTCTACAGCGGTTACGGACGGAGCTGAACAGTCCTCGAAAACCCGCTCGTAGAGCCGGTACTTCTTGACGACGCGGCCGCCCATCGCCTCCATGCCGCGGTTCATCGCCTCGTTCGACTCGAGGATCCAGCCCATCTCGCCGCCGTCCTGGGGCTTCCAGGTCGCGGTCTCGAAGTGCTCGACGTAGAAGGCGGCGGCCACGCCGGTGTGCTGGTACTCGGGCTTCACGCCCAGGAAGCCGACCCGGACCCGGTCGATCTTGCGCTTCTGCCAGCAGGATCCGGGCCCAGCCGAACGGCAGCAGCCGGCCGTTGGCCTTCTCGATCGCCTGGTTGAAGTCGGGGATCGTGAGCGCGACGCCGACGGTCTCGCCGTCCTTTCTCGGCCACCCAGAGCCAGTCCTCGTCGATGATCAGCTTCATGTCCTTGGCGGTCTGCTTCATCTCCGCCTCGCTGATCGGGACGAAGCCCCAGTTCCGCGACCACGCCGCGTTGTAGACCTCGACGAAGCGCCGGACCTCGTTCTCCATGTCCTTCTTGCGCATGTGGCGGATCGTGATGCCGTGCTTCGGCCCGACCTGGGCGGCGAGCTCGTCGATGACCGGCAGCACGCTCGAGCGGTCCGACACCTCGAGGTTCCACATGAGCAGGTCCTGCGCCTTCTCCAGGCCGCAGGACTCCATCAGCCGCTGGTAGTAGGGCGGGTGCCAGGGCTGCTTGAGCATCGGCCGCAGGTCGAAGCCCTCGATCAGGATCCCGACCTCGTCGTTCATCGTGAAGTCCATCGGGCCGACCAGGCGGTCGCAGCCGCGCTCGCGCACCCAGGCGTCGGCCGTGTCGACCAGCGCGTTCGCCGCCTCGGGGTCGTCGAGGCACTCGAAGAACCCGAACGTCCCCCACTTCCAGTCGTGGTAGTCGTTGAACTGCCGGTCGACCATCGCGGTGATCCGGCCGACCGGCTCCCGGCCCCGCCAGGCGATGAAGTACTCGGCCTCGGCGTGCTCGAAGTAGGGGTTCTTCCTGCGGTCGAGGAACTGCTTGCGCTCCCAGATGAGCGGGGGAATCCAGCGCTCGTGACTACGATGGATGCGCCACGGCAGCCGGATGAAGCGCATCAGGTCTGCGCGCGAACGGACCGGCCGGACCTCGAGCGACACGGCGGAGGACCCTATCCAATGGCTCACGTAGCGATCGATCTCTTCGAGAAGGCCCGCAACCACGAGCGGCTCGAGCAGCTGCGGGCCGCGCGCGAGCAGGATCTGCTGCCCTACTTCCGCCTGATGGAGGGCCAGGCCGGGCCTGTCGTCGAGATGGAGGGCGCCGAGCGGGTGATGCTCGGGTCGAACAACTACCTGGGCCTGACGCTCGACCCGCGCGTCAAGGCGGCCGCGGCGGCGGCGCTCGAGGAATACGGGCCCGCGCTGACGGGATCGCGCTTCCTGAACGGGACGATCCCGCTGCACATCGAGCTCGAGCGCGAGATCGCCGAGTGGATGCGGACCGACGACGCGCTGGTGTTCACGACCGGCTACCAGGCCAACGTCGGCGCGCTCGGGACGCTGCTCGGGCCGACGGACACGGTGATCGCGGACTCCGGCGACCACGCCTCGATCCTCGACGGCGTGGCGATGTCGCGGGCCAAGGTGCGGCCGTTCCGCCACAACCGGCTCGACAAGCTCGAGCAGATGCTCGAGCGCGCGGCAGGCGACGGCGGCGGCGTGCTGGTCGTGGTCGACGGCGTGTTCTCGATGGAGGGCGACGTGGGCGACCTGCCCCGGATCGTCGAGCTGTGCAAGGCGCACGGCGCGCGGCTGATGGTCGACGAGGCGCACGGGGTCGGGACCCTGGGCGCGCGCGGCGCCGGCGCATGCGAGCTGTTCGGCGTCGAGGACGACGTCGACCTGCGCATGGGCACGTTCTCCAAGTCGATCGCCTCCTGCGGCGGCTTCATCGCCGGGCCGGCGGACGTCATCGAGTTCCTGCGCATCCAGGCGCGCTCGTTCATGTTCACCGCGTCGGCGGTGCCCGCGGCGGTGGGCGCCGCGCTCGAGGCGGTGAAGATCATCAAGTCCGACGAGGGCCCCGGGCTGCTCCGGAAGCTGCTCGACAACGCGGCCTATCTGCAGGCGGGGCTGGACTCGCTCGGCTTCTCCGTGGTGCCGGCGGGCACGCTGCCCGACGGGACGCCGGTCGTCACCCCGATCGTTCCGGTGCTGGTGGGCGACGACTGGGAGGCCGTGCTGCTCTGGAAGGCGCTGTACGACGGCGGCGTCTACACCAACGTCGCGCTGTACCCGGCGGTCCCGCGCGGCGGCGCGCTGCTGCGCACGAGCGTGATGGCGACCCACGAGCGGTCGCACCTGGACCGGGCGCTCGAGATCTTCGAGGAGCACGGCGGGGCGGCGCGGAAGGCCGCGTCCTAGCCGCGTGGAGCTGCGCGCTCCGGCGCGCGGGCCGTGGGTCGCCCGCTGCCCCGACTTGGGACCTCTAAACCGCCATATGGACGGTCAAGAGGTCCCAGAACGCTAGGCGAGCGCCTGCACGGCGGGCACCAGCGCGGCGGCGACGCTCAGCGCCAGCACGAAGCGCGTCGCCGCCTCCCGGTGCCCGCTCAGCGCCGCGAACGCGAGCCGTCCGAGCGCCTGCCCCACCACCGCGCCCAGCACGATCCACCCCACCCCGTCGGGCAGGTCCAGCGAGCCGACCGCCGCCAGCGTCGCGACCGTGAGCAGACCCGTGGCGAAGAAGATGACCGCCAGCGTGTCGCGCACCTGCGCGGCTCCGGCGCCCACGCGGCGCAGATGCACCAGCAGCGGCGGCCCGTTGACCCCCGACGTCGTGGCCAGCGACCCCGCGAGCAGGCCCGCCCCGGTCGCCCGCGAGCACGTCGTCGCCGTGCCCCGCCCGCGGCTCGGCGACCGGCGTCCGCGCGACAGCCACCACCGACGCGATCACCACGACCGCCACGACGACCTTCAGCACGTCCTCCGGGGCCTCGGACAGCACCACGGCCCCCAGCACCATCCCCGGCACCCCGGCCGCGGTCAGGACGACTGCCGCCCGGCCCAGCACCGCCGGCCGCCGGCGCTCCCCGACGAGCGTCAGCGCGTTCACGACCACCCCGGCGACCGCCACGGTGGGCACCGCCGCGACGGGGCCGATCGCCGCCGCGGCCAGCGGCGCGGCGACGAGCGCGAAGCCGAACCCCGTCGCGGACTGGATGAGCGCGCCGGCCGTGACGCCGGCCAGCGCGATCGCCACTCCGGTGCTCACGACCTAGGTGACCGTGTGGACCTTGAACAGGTTCGTGCCGCCCGCCTGATAGGTCGGCACTCCGGCGGTGATGCCGATCTTGTCGCCCCGCTCGACCAGGCCGAGGCGAAGCGCCTCCTGGGCGCACACCTCCATCAGCGCAAGCGGGTCGTGCGGCTCGTCGGCCTGCTCGGCGTACACACCCCACACGAGCGCCAGTTCGCGCACGACCTTCGGATTCGGCGACAGCGCCAGCACGGGCACGTTCGGCCGGTGCGAGGCGAGCAGGCGCGCCGTCCGTCCGGTCATCGTCGGCGCCACCAGCGCCTTCAGGCCCAGCCGGTAGACCGCCCCGACGGCCCCGAACGCGATCGTCGCCGCCTGGTCGTCCGCCTCTGTCACGCCGCGCTCCGCGAGCATCCGCCCGTAGGGCAACTCCTGCTCGGTCGCCTCGGCGATCGCCGCCATCATCCTCACCGCCCCCGCCGGGTCGCGGCCCACCGCGGTCTCCTGCGAGAGCATCACCGCGTCCGTGCCGTCGAAGATCGCGTTGGCCACGTCCGCCACCTCGGCGCGCGTCGGCCGCGTCGAGTGCACCATCGACTCGAGCATCTGCGTGGCGGTGATGGCCGGCTTCGCCTGCCGCCCGGCGATCCGCAGCAGCCGCTTCTGGACCAGCGGCACCTGCTCGATCGGGAGCTCGATCCCCAGGTCGCCGCGGGCGACCATGATGCCGTCGGCCGCGGCGACGACCTCCTCGGCGTCCGCGGCCGCCTGCGGCTTCTCGACCTTCGCGATCACCGGCATCGGCGCAGCGCGCTCGGCCAGGTGGCGGCGGACGGGGTCGAGGTCCGCGGCCGCACGCACGAACGAGAGCGCGAGCAGGTCGACCCCCATGTCGATGCCCGCGTCGATCAGCCGGAGGTCGTCCTCGGACACCGCGGGCAAAGCCATCGACACGTTCGGCAGGTTGAGCCCCTGGCGCGAGGCGACCGACCCGCCCACCTCGACCTCGGTCACGACCTCGCCGTCCGACACCTCCCGCACCCGCAGCCGGATCGAGCCGTCGGCCAGGTAGGCGACGTCCTGCGGGTGCATGACCTCGCAGAGCCCGGGAAGCGTGACCGTCACCCGCTCGGCGTTGCCCTCCACCGGCTCGGGGGTCAGGACGAGTCGGGAGCCCACGGTCAGCTCGACGACCCCGCCGGCGACGGGCCCGATCCGGAGCTTCGGGCCGGGCACGTCCTGGAGCACGGCGACGTTGCGGCCCGCCCGCTCGGCGGCCGCGCGGATGCGGTCGACGGTGTCCGCGTGCTGCTCGGGCTCGCCGTGCGCGAAGTTCAGCCGGGCCACGTCCATGCCTGCCTCGAGCATCGCGTCCAGCACTTGCGGCTCCCTGGACGCGGGGCCGACCGTAGCCACGATCTTGGTCGAGCGCATGCCCTCGGAGGTATAGCGGGACGCACCGGCGGGGGCGCCGCGGCGCCCCCGCCGGACCAAACCGACGCGATTACAAAAAGGCCGCTCTTAGCGGCACGTTGCCCAAGTCGGCGGTTGAACCCACCCGACTGTCTGCTTAGGTTTGCCCCTGTCGTCTGCAGGACTCGGTTGCGGCTCGCCAGGAGGGTGGCGCGGCCCCCGGTCTGCGGTCGGGGTGCTCTGATCCCGCCGGTGCTGCAGCGGCCCTGTACGGAAAGCAAGCCAGTTTGTCTGGGAGGACTAAATGGGGGACACTGCATCGGCCAGTGGCGGTCAACAGCACCTTCGTGCGCTGGCGCGGGCGAATCGAGTGCGGCTGGCACGCGCCGAGCTGAAGCGCGAGATAGCCGGTGAGGAGATCTCGGCGAGTCAGGTGATCGTCGACTGCCCGTGGGAGGCCGCGAGCATGTCGATCAGTGACCTGCTGATGTGCCAGCGCCGGTGGGGCCGCGCTCGGTGCCGGCGGCTGCTGGTCTCGCTCGGGGTGCCGGAGAACAAGCAGATCGGAACGCTCACTCAGCGTCAGCGCATGGCCCTGGCCGCGGTGCTCAGCACCGACGGGTCTGCGAGCACGAGTTCGATCGCACCGCCGCGAAGCCGACCCGGGCGCGAGGCGCTCGTCGTCGCTTAGGACGACTCAAAGTCTTCACGCGCCTGTGGGGGGCCGGTCCGAAAGGGCCGGCCCCTCGCCGTTTCGGAGGCCGACCTGCGTGGCCAGCTCGACCAGGTGACCGTCGGGGTCGCGGAGGTAGATCGACCTGAAGCTGCCGCGGTCGTAGACGTCGGTCGCGTCGACGCCGCGCGAGCGGAGGTAGTCGCGCCAGGCCGACAGCTCGTCGTCCGACTCGACCCCCAGGGCGAAGTGGTGGGTGGACCCGCGGCCGACGAAGCCCTCCTCGAGATCGGGATAGGCCATGCAGGTCACCATCGTCCCGCCGCTGACCCCCTCGGGTCCGAACAGCAGGTGCTCGGCGTTCGGGTCGTCGGGGTTGCGGGACCGCTCGGCCAGCCGCATTCCCAGAAGGTCGCGATAGAACGACGCCGACCGCTCCACGTCGGCGCAGAGCAGCGTGATGTGGTGCAGCCCGGTGATCCGGAGCCGCCGCGGGCTGGGCTCGGGCTCGGTCAACCGCTGCCGCCCTGTATGGGCAGCGACGGCCCCTCCCCGAACAGCACGAACCACACGACGAGCGCCCCGAGCGCCGCCACCGCGCTGACGACCAGCACCGCCTCGAGGGGCGCCTGCCCGTAGTTCTCCAGGCCGCGGTGCTCGCGCACGTGCTCGTACGCCTCGTTCAGCCGCGCAAGCAGCGGCACCAGCAGCAGGATCGTCGCCACCGAGCCGATCAGCATCAGGCCGATCGCCGCACCCACGGAGTTGGTCGACTCCTGGACCTTCGACCCGATGAACAGCCACAGGAGCGGCACCCCGATCCACAGCGCCATCGCGCCCGCGAACATCGCGGCGAGCATCGCCGCGCTCTCCCCCGTGCGAAGCAGGCTCTTCATCGCGCTTCTGAAACTACCGGAACGACAGGCCGCCCGAGGCGCGTTTGAACATGCGCCGGAAGGCGACGAAGCCGGCCACGAAGACGACCACGACGATGCCGAACAGGACGGGCAGGTAGATCGTGCCGGCGACCACGGCGACCAGGGTGCCGACGAGCACGGCCGCCGCTCCCGCCAGCACCGAGGTATGTGACCTGAACCCCGCGAAGTGCTCGCGGATCGAGAGCTCGAGCCCGGCCAGCGATCCGAGCGCGAGACCGGCGAACACCATCGTGGCGCCGCGAGTGCCGCCGGAGAAGAAGCCGACGACCAGGAGGATGATCGCCAGTAGCACGCACAGCTCGACCAGCGGGAACGACCCCCAGGGGGCGGGCGGGCGCTCCCCGCGCGCTGAGCGGCGCGTGGGCCGCTGCCCGGGGGCCGGCGCGCGGCGCTCGCGGGCGGCGGCGGCGCGCCTGGCGCGGGCGGCGTCGCGTTCGGCCCGCGTGGTGCCGCCGGCGTGGTCTGCCGCGGCGCCGCCGCGATCGGCCTCGGCCGTGGCGGACCCCGTCCGCTTGCGGCTGCGCTTACCCATGGTGTCGTGGTGGAGGCGGGGTCACGGCCGGCGGCCGCGCCCCCCGGCTAACGGACAGCCGGACGAGATGCGGACCCGCCACCAGTTCATCAGCATGCCGAGCAGCCCGTAGCGCGGGCGCACATGCCAGTGCTTGCAGCCTGGCTCGCCGATGTCCTCGTTTGCGATCCGCACCCACTTGTGGGCCGCAGGGTCGAGCAGCATCTCCTCGATCCGCCGCCGGTTCAGGTCCTCGACGTAGGTGCGGTCGCCCAGCACCTTTCGGTTGTGCTGAAGCTTGTCCGCCAGGTCGTCGCGCACGCGCTCGAGGTCGGCGGTGGACAGCAGCCGCGGGCCGCCGCGCGCACGGACGCCCCAGTCGAAGCCCTTGCGCGGGTAGGTGGAGCAGAAGAGCGTGCCCAGCTCGTCTTCGAGCTTGGCGATCTGGTCCCGCAGCGTGCGCCGGACGGCGCGCTCGTCGACCTCGACGCCGGGTACCGGCTCGAGCGTCAGGAACTGCTCGCGATCGAGGACTTCGCTCATAACCCCTCTCCTTCCCGGGTCTGGCGAAGGGTACCGCACTCAGTTGCCTTCCCCAAGCAGTTCTGCGGCGCTCCAGAGCGCCTCCTCCACGCTGACGGCGGGCACCCCCTTCACCCGCACGGCCACCAGCATCACCCGCTCGGTCTCCCGGTCCGGCCCGGCGTCCGGCGCCGAGTCGCCGAACAGCACGGCCAGGGCGCGAGCCCGGTCGGCGATCACGATCCGCGACGCGGGAAGCGTGCGGCCTCCGTCCCCGAGCGGCTCGCCCGCCTGCGACAGGCGCAGGCCGGGGTCGCCGTCGACCCGGGCGGCGTCGAAGGCGATGACGGGAACGGCCGTCTCGAGCGTCGCGATCAGCACCGCGTCCTCGACCCGCCCCTTCGCCTTGAAGCCGCCGTGGGTCAGGCGGTCGATCGCGATCTGCTCGATCGGCGTGCGGCGCTCGTCGGGGTCGATCCCCACCTGGCGGAAGAAGACCCGGTAGGCCCAGGGGACCGGCTCCTGGCGCAGGGTCACCGCTCGCGGCCCGGTGAACCGGTTCGACAGCATGCGCAGGCGCTCGCGCACCTCGCGCGCCGACTTGCCGCCGCTCGCCTGGACCTCGGTGACCACGAGCGCGAGCTCGGGGAACTCGTCCGCCACCTCGGGCGCGGTCCAGCCCGGTCGCAGGTCCGGGTCCGCCGTCACCCCAGTATCCGGCTGAAGAGCGTGTTCAGGGCGCGCTCGTCGAGGTTGCCGGTGCGGGTCTCGCGGACCGTCCCGCCGGCGGTCGCGAACACGGTCGTGGGGCAGCCGCCCACCGCGTACAGGTTGGTGATCGCGCCGTCGCGGTCCACGACCACCGGGAAGTTCCAGTCGTGCTTGGCCACCACCTTGCGCACCTTCTTGCGGTCGCGCTCGAAGAACACGCCGATGACGTTCACCCGGTCGCCATAGCGGCGCCGCACCCGCTCCAGCCGGTCGAACTGCGGCTCGCACTTCGCCCCGCGCTCGAACAGGAACGAGATGACGACCGGCTTGTCCCACTGGTCGCAGATGTTGAGCGAGCCGGGCACGTGCACGTCGCAGGCCGCGGTGACGTCCGAGTCGGCCCGCCGGGGCACCACGTTCGCGTCCTTGTCGGGCCCTTCGACGAGCGGCGCCGCGAACTCGGGCAGGGGCTTGCCGACGTCCGGCCCGCGGATGAACGTCCCGCTCCCCGTCTGCAGCTGGTGGGCCAGCACGACCGTGAGCAGGATGAGCGCGGCCACTCCCACGACCCACATGTAGCGGCCGCCGGGCCGCGGCGGCTCGGGCGGCGCGCGCCGGGGGTCGTCGGGCTCGGGCTGGCGCTCGTCCAGGTCGGCGAGCTTCTCGGCCGCTGTCCGCCCGTCGGCCTCGCCGGCGTCCCCGGCGCCGAGCTCCCCGAAGCGGTCCTCAGGCACGACGCCGTCGCCGGGGCAACGAGGGGACGAACTTGGCCAGCGCCTTGCGACGGGGCAGGCGAGGCCGCCGCGGCCGGATCTGCCGAACCCGGCGGATCAGCGGGCGGGGGTCGAAGTCGTCCCGCCGCAGCGGGCCGTGCTGCTCGGCGAACACGAGCGCCGCCGGCAGCACCAGCAGCACGCCCAGCAGGGCTACGGTCAGGTCGACCACGGTGGATATGCCGAACTGGCGCAGCATCGCAATGTCGGACGCGATCAGCACGGCGAAGCCGGCGATCGCGGTGATGCCGGAGGCCCGCACGGCCGCACCCGCCGACACGTACGCGCGCTCGATGGCCACCACCGCGGGCAGGCCGGTCGCGCGCTCGTCGCGGTAGCGGGCGCTGATCAGCACGCTGAACTCGGTGGCGATCGCCACCACCAGCGCCCCCAGCGTCACCGACATCGGGTTGAGCGGGATGTGGAGGACGAACAGGATCGCCCCGGACCAGCCGGCCGCCAGCGCGACGGGAATCAGCGGGACGCCCGCGGCACCCAGGTCACGGCCGGAGAGGAGCCACAGCACGCCGAAGACGAGCAGGAGCGACCCGGCCAGCGTGCCGAGCCGCCACCACGGCGACGCGAGCTTGGCGTTCGCCTCCGCGGCCAGCACCGGCAGGCCGGCCACCTGGGCGGTGACCCCCGGGGGCCGCTCGAGCTCCGGGTCGTCGATCGTGCGCTTGATCCCGTCGATCAGCTCCTGCTGGCGGTCGAGCGGCATGAACCTGATCCCGAAGCGCAGGTTGGCCGTGCGGCGGTCGGCGCTGATCGCGCCCTGCGAGAAGTAGCGCGGCACGGTGTCGAGCAGCGCGCGCACGTTCTGCGACGTCTGCGGCGTGCCCGAGCGGAACAGGTCGGCCAGCGACACCACCGGGCACAGGTCGGGCGGGTCCTTGGGCGCCGAGCAGGTGCGCGCGCCCTCGCGGTAGCCGTTGTCCTCGAGCACCTTCTGCTGGAACCGCGTCAGCCAGGAGATGACCGCCGGGTCGGTCAGGTCCTTCGCCGTCACCGCGACGTCGAGCTCGCCGGAGACGCCGGTCTCCTCCTCGAGCTGGTTGGCGTCGTCCAGGGCCTGCAGGTGCTGCGGGACGAGCTTGCGCACGTCGGACTCGACGTCGTGGAAGAACATGGCGACCAGGCCCAGCAGGGCGACGGCCGTGGCCACCCCCAGCACGGCCCGCGGCCGGTCGAGCGACAGCTCGAACAGCCGCCGCCAGCCCCGGACCACCGCGCGCGCCGGCCGGCTGGCCCGCGCCCGGTCCATCGCGTCGGCGGCGCTGCTCCGCGCGCGCGGCAGGAGCGGTGGCACGTCGTCGGGGCGCTCGGGCGCTCGGCCGTACCGCGCCAGCAGCCCGAACCCGGCGGTCAGCGCCACCCCGAACGCGAACACGATGCCCACGACGAGCATCGCGCCGAAGTCGCGCACCATCGGCACGGGCGACAGCAGCAGGACCAGGAAGCCGGCCGCGGTGGCGAGCGCCGCCGCAGCGATCGTCGGGCCGCCCGCGGCGGCGGCGGCCTCGGCGGCCTCCTCCGGCGGCTTGCCCCGCGCGCGCTGCTCGTCCCAGCGCGCCTGGAACTGGATCGCGTAGTCCACCGCCAGGCCGATCAGCACCGGCAGGACCGCGATCGAGGCCATCGTCAGCGTCCCGCCCACGAGCGCCAGCCCGCCGTAGGTGAGCGCGGCGGCGCCGAGCGCCAACGCGAGCGGCAGCAGTCGCATCCGCGTCCGGAACACCAGCGCGAGCGTCGCCGCCATCACCACGAGCGCGGCCGCGAGCAGGACGAAGATCGCCTTCTGGACCGCGTCGGCCAGCCCCTCGACGACGACCGGGACGCCCGACACCACGTACGAGCCGCGCTCGAGCTTGAACGTCGGGTCCTTGGTCGCCTGCTCGATCAGGTCGATCGTCCGGGCCCGCTCCGCCTCGGTCAGGTCCTCGCGCAGCGGCATCGAGATCAGCGCCGAGTCGCGCGACGGGAAGACGTACGAGAAGCGCGCCTTCGGCGCCCCCACCGGCCGGCTGCGCGTGTCGAACACCAGCGCCGAGATGAACTCGGGCGACTGCGGCCGGGACATGATGTTGTAGCGGACCGCGAGTCCGACCAGCTCGCGCTGGAACTCGTTGACCGTCTGGCGCGCGGCGATCTCGCCGAGCCGCTTCTGCTCGGCCGGCGGGTCCCCGCGGCGCTTGGACAGCCGCTCGGCCAGCTGCCGGTTCGACTCGGCGTCCTGCCGCGCCGTCTGTGCGCGCTGGCCCAGGAAGTCCTCGGCCCCCTTGATCGCGGTCAGCACGAACGTGCCCGGGCCGATGACGGTCTTGAACGGCTTGAGCTTGGCGAGCTCCTGGCAGGCTGCGGGCTTCACCGCCTCTTGGGCCAGCGGCGCGCCCGGCGTCGGCGGCGGCGCTCCCAGGCACACCTCCAGGCTGGCGATGCGGTCGCGGTTCTCGGTCAGGACGAGCCGCTTGAGCTCCCCTTTGACCAGCACGACGGCCGCCTCGTCGCCGAACTCCTTGTTGTAGCGCTGGGTCGCCTTGTACGCGTCGGAGCCCTTGCCGACGAGCGAGTCGGTCGACGCGGCGGGCTCCAGGCGGGTGGCCAGGAAGATCGCCGCGGCCACGACGATCGCCAGACCGCCGAGTACGACCAGGGGTCGCCGCAGCACCGTGCGCACGACCCGCGCGAACCACTCACCCCTCAACACGTGTGCTTCAGCTTAATGGCGGGCAACTCCCGGCCCGCCGGGTGCGCTTGCGCCGCTACTCCATGCCGAGCGGGCCCTGGGCCTCGCCCGACAGGAACTGCCGTACGAACTGGTTGTCGGAGTTGAAGAGCTCCGAGGCGGGTCCGGACTCGACGATCCTGCCCTTCCACAGGATCGCGATGTACTCGGCCACTCGCCGGGCGCTCATGATGTCGTGGGTGATGACCACGTACGCGCCGCCGTTCTCGGCGTGGATCTCCTGGATCAGCTCGCAGAGGAGCGCGGTACGCACAGGGTCGAGCCCCGAGTCGGGCTCGTCGAACAGCACGATCTGCGGGTCGAGGACCAGTGCGCGCGCGAAGCCTGCCCGCTTGCGCATGCCACCCGACAGCTCGTTGGGCATCTTGTCGCCCGCGCCGCCGAGGCCGACTTCCTTGAGCCGGCGGTTGACGATGTCGCCGATCTCCTCCTCGCCCTTGTCCGTGTGCTGCCGGAGCGGGAACGCGACGTTGTCGTACAGGTTCATCGAGCCGAACAAGGCGCCGTCCTGGAACAGGACGCCGAACTTCTTGCGCATCTCGAACAGCTCGTCGTCGGCCATGTTGGGGACCGACTCGCCGTGGACGAGGACGTCGCCCTCGTCCGGGTAGAGCAGGCCGACCATGTGCTTGATGCAGACCGACTTGCCGGTGCCCGACGGGCCCAGGATCATCGAGATCTGGCCCTCCGGCAGGCCCAGGTTCAGGCCGTTCAGGATCGTGTTGCGGCCGAACGACTTCTTGACGTCGATGAACTCGACCGCGTCCGACTCGGCGTCCTCGCTGCGAGCGGTGCGCTCGGTGTGCCAGCGGTACTCGTCGTCCTCGCCGCCGCTCGGGGGTGCCGGGGGCGGTTCGTTGGTCACCCGCGTCTCGCCGTCGGCCGGCGGGGGCGGCGGTACGGCCTGCTGCTGGGTGGGCGCGTCGCCCTGGACGGTCGGCTGACCGCCGGGGGGCGTCGGCTGCTCGGTGGAGGGAGGCGTCATGCCAACGCGGGTCGGCTGGTCGCCGGGACCCTCGCCCATGCGGGTGGCCTGGTCGTCCGGCACGACCGGGTAGCCGGCGGGCGGCGTGTCCCCCGGCACGTTGCGCATCTGCGTCGCGTCGTCGTCCCTGTTGCGCTCGTCAGCCAAGCCGTCTCCCTCTATCCACCTATCGGGGCTCTTGGGTTAGCGCCCCAGAAGACCTGCGTCCCGAGCATGCCCACGAGGTGCACGCCCACGATGTTCACCACCATCGACTTCGCCGTCGCCGTGCCGACTCCCACCGGGCCACCGCTCGCGGTGTAGCCGTAGTAGCAGCCGACGAGCACGATCAGCGTCGCCATCGCCATGCCCTTGATCACGCTGTATAAGAGGTCGGGCGGGTTCTGGAACATCCAGAAGATCAGGAAGAAGCCGCCCGAGGACACCTCGCCGATCTGCTGCACGACCGCGAGGTAGCTGGCCAGGAACCCGGCGCCGATCGCGCCTATGTACACGAACGGCAGGACCATCGCCGCGGCCAGCAGCCGCGTGCCGCACAGGAACGTCATCGAGGAGATGCCCATCACCTCGAGGGCGTCGATCTCGTCGGTGATCCGCATCGCGCCGATCTCCGCGACCAGGCCGGTGCCGACCTTGGCCGACATCATGTAGCCGAACGCGTAGGGCATCGCCTCGCGCAGGTCGCACCAGGCGGAGAACACGCCCGCGTACGCGGGGGCGCCGACCGAGCGGTTGAAGTACGCGCCCTCGATGCCGCAGGTCAGGCCGATGATGAAGGCCAGGCCCCAGATGACGAGCGTCGATCCGAGGATCAGCACGCCGGCCTGGCGCAGCGCCTCGCCGAAGAACTTGAAGACGCGCAGGCGGAAGACCTCGCCGAACACCCGCGCGGAGAACTTGATCATGTCGCCGAAAGCGGCGAGCCAGCCCTTGGGTGCGGCGAGGAGGTTGCCCATCGTTACTTGATCACCGAGATCTCGGGATGGGTCGCGAGCAGCGTCTGGGTGAAGACGTAGTTGAACGCGAAGATCCCGAGGAACGAGATCACGACCGCCTGGTTGACGGCGCGGCCGACCCCCTCGGCGCCGCCCGACGCGGTCATGCCCTTGTAACAGCAGACGATCGCGATGATCGCGCCGAACAGGGTCGTCTTGACGACGGACCCCCAGAGGTCCGTGGTACTCGCGTTGGTGAGCAGCGTGGAGAAGAACGGCCCGAGCGGCGCCTTGAACGTCAGCGTCGCGAGGATGCCGCCGAAGAGGCCGAACAGCAGCGCGTAGATGTTGAACAGGCCCGTGACGATCATCAGCGACAGGAAGCGCGGGACGACCAGGTTCTTGACCGGGTCGACGCCGAGCACCTGGAGCGCGTCGAGCTCCTCACGGATCTTGCGGGCGCCGAGGTCCGCGGTGATCGCGGTGCCGGCCACGCCCGCGAGGATGATCGCGGTGACGAACGGCGCGAACTCGCGGATCGTCGCGAGGACGAAGAAGCCGCCGAGGCGGTCGACCGCGCCGAACAGCACGAGGAAGTTGCCGGCCTGCAGTCCGGGAGCGCCGTAGCCGAACGCGATCGTCGACACCAGCAGCGGGAACCAGCACAGCTTGAGCGCGAACAGGAACTGGTTCACGAACTCGCCGCCGTAGGGATAGGGCGGTCGGAGCGCCGACAGGATCGTCTTCCCCGTCAGGATCATCATGTCGCCGACCTGCTCGAGCAGGTTCTTCGTCGGCAGGAATACTCGATCGGCTGTTGCGCGTACCAACGCTCTCTCTCCTCCCTACCTCAAGGCGGACCGGGCCGCCCGGAGCGGGACGAAAGCGTACGTCATTGCGGTGATGGGTGGCAACAGGCAACCTGCGCTTAACGAATCCGCTTTGCCCTGCACCCGAGGCTTACCCCCGTGGTATGTTCACGCGCGCTTTGGGGGCCTGGCCCGTGCACCGGAGGAGAGCAGCGGGCGTGTACGCGTTGGCGTGCATGCCGGTGCTTGTCGTTGCCGTCTCCGGCTGCGGCAGCACGACCGCCAAGGGCGATCGCCAGGACACCGACGAGAAGGCGGGCGAGTACCCCGTCACCGTCGAGGAGGCAGAGTTCCCGGTCAGCCAGAAGCTGGCCGAGACCTCGACGATGCGCGTCGTGGTCCGCAACTCGGGCGACAAGCGGATCCCCAACATCGCGGTGACCGTCCAGTGCAAGGACTCGAAGGGCGGCCAGAACGGGTCGTTCGACCGCCAGATCTCCGGGCAGCAGCAGGCGGACAAGAACCGCCCGAACTTCGTGGTCGACCAGATCCCGGGATCGGCCCGCCCCGCTTCGCGCCAGCAGCTCGACCCGCTCGAGCGCTCGTCGGCGTACGTCAACACGTACACGCTCGGGCCACTGGGGCCGAACCGCACGGCCACGTTCGAGTGGAAGGTCACCGCCGTGCGGGCCGGCGACTTCCGGGTCTGCTACCGGGTGGCGGCCGGGCTCGACGGCAAGGCCCTGGCCACGCCGGCGTCCGGGTCGCTGCCGCTCGAGAAGGAGTTCCAGGGCAACATCTCCAACGCCGCTCCCCAGACCGGCGTGGCCGACGACGGAAGCATCACGACGATTCCGCCGACCGAGGTCCCGGCGAAGTAGCGCCGTCGGCCCGCGGCTCGTAGCCCGGGCACCCCGTCACCGGGACGCGCGGGTACTTGGGGAAGCGCTCGGGCTCGTTCTTCGAGCGTTCGCACATCGAGAACGTCGACCCGCGCGTGTTGCGGATCAGCTTCTGGTGGGTGCAGGTGTCGCAGAGCCCCGCCCTCACCGGACGCGCCGCCGTTCGACGAGCTGGTGCCAGCGGCGCTGGCGGTGGGCGAAGAAGGCGTCGGCCACGACGAGCGCGACCGGGGTGAGGCGTCCGGCGTCGATGTCGACGGAGTCGCTGTAGCGGCAGGTGGCGGCGGAGAGCGGCTCGACGTGGATCGCGTGGTTCCAGGTCCGGAGGACGCCGCCGTGCTCGCGCGTGCGCGCGGTGCGCGTCGCGTCGTTCACCTCGATCAGCTCGATCGTGTGCTCGTTCGCGGGGATCAGGCCGAGCAGCGCCAGCCGCCGGGTGATCGTGTCGCCTTCGTCGAGCGTCTCGGGCAGGTCGCCGTCGACGCCCAGGAACGGGCCGGCGACGAAGCGGAACGTGTCCGCGCGCTTGACCAGCGCCCACGCCGTGTCGGCGTCGACGGGGAGTTCGGTGGAGCGGTTGAGGGTTCTCAGGCCGCGGACGCTAATGCGTCGCGCGCGCCGTCGGCGTCGAGCGACGCCCCGTACACCGGCGTCCCCGGCTCCTGCCGCCTCGAGTCGTGGAGCGTGCCGGCGTCGACGGGGTCGAAGCCGAGCTCGTCGATCAGCTCGGACACCGTGCGCTTGGCCGCCTCGTCGTCGGCCGCCACCGGCAGCGCGCGCCGGCGTGGGTCGCCCGCCGGCCTGGGCTCGTCGCGGATGTTCTTCCACATCATCGTGTTGAACGCCTTGACGACCTTGGCGTCCTTGAGATGCCGCGCGACCAGCTCGCTCGACGCCGTGCCGCTCTCGACCTCCTCGATCGTCCCGTCGCGCCCCGGGTAGTAGTTCGAGGCGTCGACCACGACCTTGCCCGCCAGGGCATCGTCGGGCAGGGACTCGTAGGCACCGAACGGGATCGCCTCGACGACCACGTCGCCGAACCGCGCGGCGTCCTCGACGGTGGCGGCACGCGCCCCGATCCCGGGCGCCAGGTCGCGCAGGGAGTCCGGTCCGCGCGAGTTCGAGATGGCGACCTCGTGGCCCCGACTCCACGAGCCGGCGGGCGACGGTGGCGCCGATGTGGCCGGAGCCGATCACTCCGATGCGCATGATCTCCGTCGCTCCTTACGTTGAGTAAGTGCACCGTAGCGATGGGGTCAACGCGGGCTGGCGGACGGGCGGATGGCGGAGGCTGGCGGCTGGCGGAGGCTGGCGGCTGGCGGAGACCGCTGCTGCTAGCCGCCAGTTCCGCCAGCCGCCAACCGCCAGCTGAACCCTCGCCTACGCCCGAGCCCTCAGCGCGGCAGCCGCGGCTTGATGATCCGATACGCCTTGAGCCCCAGCCCGAGCCGCTCCCGATCCTCAGACGTAAACGGATCGAGTCCCGTCAGCTCCCGCACCCGCTCCAGCCGGTACGACACCGTGTGCCGGTGCGCGTAGATCGCCTGCGCGGTCGCGTTCATGTTGCAGTTCTGGGCGAGGTAGGACTCGAGGGTGCCGAGCAGGTCGGTCGCGTACTGCTCGTCGTAGCGGACCACCGTCGCGATCGTGTCCTCGAAGAACGACTTGACCTCCTCGGGGTGCGACGCGAGCACCCGGAACAGCAGGCGGTAGGTGCCGCCGCCGATGTCCTCGCCGGGCTCCTCGCCCCCGCCGGACTTGACCTCCAGCACGAGCTCGGCCTCCTCCAGCGCCCGCCGCAGCTCGGCCGGGTCCGAGTAGCGGGAGGAGATGCCGATGACCGCCTGCCGCCCCATGCGGTTGGCCGTGCGGCGAGCGTCCTCGACGGATCCCGGGCAGCAGCGCGTAGACGCGGTCGTCCACCACCTGGGCGAGCGCGCCGGCGTGCTCGGCGGCGATCGAGGCCAGCAGCCGGCCCGGCGCCCTTCCGGCCGGGTCCGCCACCAGCGCGACCGCTCCCTCGGCCAGGTCGCAGCCCAGGCGGCGGGCACGGCGGACGATGTCGTTCGTCTCCAGGTCCTCGCGCGTGCGCAGCTCCTCGAGGAACGACCCGCGCAGGGACTGCTCGGTCTCGTCGCGGGCCTCCGCGACCGCTACCTCGGTGAGGGCGGCGACGGCCGCCACGTGCAGGTACTCGCCCGCCTCGGCCGATCCCGGGCCGAGCAGCAGGACGGCGCCAAGCTCCTGACCGCCGGAGACGATCGGGACCTCAGCCGTGACCTCGGCCGGCCGCTGCGGCTTGCCGCCGGCGAGCCGCGACGCGACGTAGCGCTCATACGGCGCCCAGTCCGCGACGGGCGTGCCGAGCCGCGGAACCACGACCGCGACCGGCGCGTCCGCGTGGGACGAGGCGATCTCCGCTATGCGCTCGAGGCCGTCCCCCGCCAGCACGGCGCCCACCATTTCCAGGTGGGCGCCGCGCGGGGTAGGGAGGGATTCCGGCGCGGACAACTCGTGTCTCACGCCGGTCCCACGGCGCGGAGCTCACGGGCGCCCGGGCGCCCGTTGTGGGGGAACTCCACGATCGATCCCATGGCTACGCAGGCACCTCCGACCCCTCGGGGTGTGCCTGGAGCACCTCGCCGCCGGCCTCGCCGGTGCGGATGCGGATCGCCTCTTCGACCGGCATGACGAAGATCTTCCCGTCGCCGACCGACCCCGTACGCGCGTGGCGAAGGATGGTCTCCACGACGAGGGTCTTCGCCTCGTCGTCGACGACGATCTCGATCTTCAACTTCGGCCGGAGGTGGATCGCGATCTCCGAGCCCCGGTAGTGCTCGGTGATCCCCTTCTGACGACCCGAGCCCTTGACCTCCGAGATGGAGAGGCTCGGGAAGCCCGCCTCGAGCAGGTCCGACCGGATCGGCTCGAACGCCTCGTGGCGGACGTAGGCGACGATCATCTTCATGCCGTCGCCTCCGTTGCCGTCATCGCGGTGGCGGTGTTCCCGGCGGGAGCCACCGCGCCCGGCGCGTACGCCGGTGCAGCGGGCCCGACCGAGCCGGCACCGATCTCGGGCGCCGGGATGAACTGCTCGGGGTAGCCGTACATGCCGTGCTCGACGATGTCGAGGCCGGCGTCCTCCTGCTCCTCCGACACACGCAGCCCGATCGTCTTCTTGATGAGGAAGAACGTCAGGAGGCTGGCGCTGAACACGAACGCGAACACCGTGACGACGCCGAGCGCCTGCGTGCCCAGCTGGGAGAAGCTCCCGTTGTAGATGAGCCCCGGATCGCCGAACGCGTTGTACTCCGCCAGCCGCGGCGCCGTGAAGATGCCGCACGCCAGCGTGCCCCAGATGCCGGCCAGGCCGTGCGCCGACAGCGCGCCGACCGGGTCGTCGAGCTTCTTGTCAATCGCGATGATCGCGAACACGACGAGCAGGCCGCCGACGAGGCCGATGATCGGGGCGGTCCACGCCTCGACATAGCCCGACGGAGCCGTGATGGCGACGAGGCCGGCGATCATGCCGTTCGAGACCATTCCGATGTCGATCGTGCGCTGCTTGATCGACGTCGCGATGAACGCACCGAGCACGCCGCCGCAGGCGCCGAGCAGGGTCACGACCGCGACCTCGCCGAAGCGGGTGTCGGTGGCGTTCAGCGTCGAGCCGGCGTTGAAGCCGAACCAGCCGATGAACAGGATCAGGACACCCAGGCCGGCGAGCGGCATGGAGTGACCCGGGATCGCCCGCGGCTTCCCGTCGGGGCCGTACTTGCCCTTACGGGGACCAAGCAGCAGCAGCGCTGCGAGAGCGCCGGTGGCGCCGATCAGGTGGACGGCGGTCGAGCCGGCGAAGTCCTGCATGCCGAGGTTCGACTGCAGCCAGCCACCGCCGAAGACCCAGTGCGAGCCGATCGGGTAGATGAGCGCCGAGAAGACGACCGCGTAGAGCACGTAGGCGCCGAACTTGATGCGCTCGAGCGTGGTGCCCCAGACGATGGCCAGGGAGACGGCACAGAAGGCGAACTGGAACAGCCACTTCGCCTCGATGGTCGCGTCGGAGAGTCCGAGGCCGCTCGGGAAGAACGCCTTCTGCGGATCGCCGAAGCCCTGCAGCAGCCAGCCGGTGGTCCCGATCAGGTCGCCCTCGCTCGAGCCCGTGCCGAACGCGATGGCGAAGCCGACCGCGTAGTAACACATCGCGGCGATCGACAGGTTGACGAGGATCTTCGCGATCCCGGTGCCGACGTTCTTGCCGCGCGAGAAACCGATCTCGAGCAGCGCGAAGCCGGCCTGCATGAACAGCACGAGGACGGCGGCGACGATCACCCACATCGTGTTGATGGGGACGGTGTCGCCGAGCACCTCGTTGCCGACGGCCTCGAGCGAGTCCGCCGACGCCACCCCAGGCAACGCGAGAAGTAGGAGCAGGCAGGCGGATCCCACCCCCAGGGCAAGTCGTTTCATATCGGTAAGGCCCTCCTTCTGGTGCCTGGGAGCGAGCCCGCGGCACAGTTCGATCAGCGTGCCAAGAGGATCGGCCCTGGATCGCGAACGGTCTTTAGACATGTGTCGAAGATTCGGGCCGGGTGTTTGTTCAACCGGTCGAGTGGGTCTGTACGCCATGTCACGCAGGCCGTAGCCTGGGGCCGTGAGCCCAGGAGCAGTGCGGATTCGCACCGGATCCCCCAGCGACGCGAAA
>CAVRTK010000005.1:0-462691 GCA_963724205.1 uncultured Actinomycetes bacterium
ATCTCACGCTCGTCCACGTTCAGGGCGCCGACTGCCGCCGGAAGCCCGCGTAGCGGCGCGCGCCTAGCGCTCCAGCAGGCCGCTGAGCAGGCCGTCGCGCCGGTAGGGCGGCATGAGCAGGACGAACAGGAAGATCACGACGGTGGAGCCGAAGTACGCGTAGAGCGACGCGGCGCCGTCGAACTGGTTCGTCCAGATGTCGCCGAACAGGAGCAGCGCGAAGCACAGCAGCGACAGCGCGAGCCCGGAGAGCAGCAGCGGCTTGCGCCGAGTCGGCAGGAACTCGCCGCGGACCAGACTCGCGACGACGACGGCGAAGATCACGAGCTGCATGACGCCGAGCAGCACCCACGCCGCGTCGAGCCCTGGGAACGACTCGAAGAACGTCCCGTCGAACTGCTTCTTGAGCGGCGGCGGCATCACTCCGTCGTCGTCGAAAACCTTGCTCTTGCCCGAGTGGAACCACAGGGCGGCCTGGAGCACGTAGATCGACGCGATCGCGATCCAGTAGGCCGCGGGGTCGAGCAGGGCCGCGCGGCCGGTCGCCTCGCGCGGGGCGGTGGCGGTTGCCGTGGTCATCGCTGAACCTCGTCGTGGCTGTAGATCTCGTCCTCGCTGCCGAGCAGCCCGACGATCACCGCGATCACGATCCCGGTGACGATGAAGATGCCGGCGAGCACGGTGAGGACCACCCACATGCTCTGGATGGCGATCGCCGCGATCAGGCCCATCGAGATGAAGAACGCGGCCGCGATGCCGGGGAGAAGGCCCATCCCGCTGCGCTCGATTACCGGCCTCTGACGTTCGATGAACTCGCTCATGTGAGCTCCTTTCCGATGACTCGCCTCGATGGTCGGTGCGATGCGCTCGCGGAGGGAGCGCAGCCGCCACGGAACCGAGTCCGTAGGAACCCGCAACACCGGCGCGCAGCCCCACGGATGTGAGCGCGGCGGCGCGGGCCTACGGTCGGCCCATGACCTCTTCACGAAGCGAATCCACCCTCCGAGTGCTGATCGCGGGGGCAGGCGTCGCCGGCCTCGAGGCGATGATGGCGCTGCACGAGCTGGCGGGTCCGCGCGTGTCCACGACGCTGCTGTCCCCGGCCGACGAGTTCGTCTACAAGCCGCTTTCGGTGCGCGAGCCGTTCGCCGCCGCGGCGGCCACGCGCTACCCGCTGGCGCGCATCGCGGCCGACTTCGGCGCGGAGCTGCGCAACGGATCGCTGGAATGGGTCGCGCCGGGACAGCACTCGGCGTTCACGGACGCGGGCGAGGAGATCGACTACGACGTGCTGATCGTCGCCCTCGGCGCGCGCCGCGAGCGACCGTTCGACCGGGTCACGACGTTCGCCGGAGGCGAGGACAGCGAGTCCGTGCACGGCCTGATTCAGGATGTCGAGAGCGGCTACACGACGAGCGTCGCGTTCGTGGTCCCGCCGGGCGTCACCTGGCCGCTGCCGCTGTACGAGCTCGCCCTGATGACGGCCGCTCGGGCGCGCGAGATGAACGCGTCGGCCGAGCTCACGATCGTCACGCCCGAGGAGTCGCCGCTCGCGGCCTTCGGCACGGACGCGAGCGCCGACGTCGCCGCCATGCTGGACAGCGCGGGCATCGGCCTGCGAACGGCGCAGTACGCCGAGGTCCGTCGTGGGTGCACCGTGTCGATGCATCCCTCGGGCGACGACCTGACCGTGGACCGCGTCGTCACGATCCCGACGCTGCACGGCACCGCGCCGCGCGGCGTGCCCGCCGACCTGCTCGGCTTCATCCCCACCGACCGGCACGGGCGCGTGCCCGGCATCCACGACGTGTACGCGGCCGGCGACGGCGTGCAGTTCCCGGTCAAGCAGGGCGGGATCGCGACCCAGCAGGCCGACGCCGTGGCCGAGGTCATCGCCAGGCGTGCCGGCGCGTCGCTCGAGCCGCGCGCCTTCCGGCCGGTGATGCGGGCGCTTCTGTTCACCGGCACGGGTGACAGGTTCCTGCGCGGCGAGATCAGCCGCGGGCGCGACGGCGTGTCTGAGGCGACCGGCGACGCCCTCTGGTGGCCGCCGGCCAAGATCGCCGGGCGCTATCTGGCGCCGTACCTGGCGAGCACCGCTCAGTCCGAGCCGATCAGCCCGCGGTCGAGCGCGTAGCGCACCAGCTCGGCGCGGGTCGTCAGGCTCAGCTTCTGCTGGATGTGCGCGCGGTGCGACTCGACCGTGCGCACGCTCAGGAAGAGCTGCTCGGCGATCTCTCCGTTCGTGTGTCCCAGCGCGATCAGCTTCAGGACCTCGCGCTCGCGGTCGCTCAGGTCGTCGCCCTGGTCCTTGCTCGGGTCCTGCGATGCGATGCGGGCCCCGAGTTGAGGATGCAGATAGGTCTGGTCCTGGAGAGCCAGCCGCACGGCCTGGACGAGCTCGTCGCCCGCCGCGTCCTTGACCACGTAGCCGCTGGCGCCGGCCCTCAGCGTCGCCTGCGCGAGGGCCGGCTCGTCCTGCATCGTCAGGACGACGATCCGGGTCTCCGGCGAGGCCTCGAGCAGCTCGGGGATCGCCTCCAGGCTCGAGCGCCCCGGCATGTTCAGGTCCAGGACCAGCACCCGCGGCCGGTGCGCCCGCGTCATGCGCAGGGCGGTCTCGACGTCGCCCGCCTCCGCGACGACGCGCAGGTTGGGCTGCGCGTCGAGCATCAATCGCAGGCCCTCACGCACCACGCTGTGGTCGTCGGCCAGCACGACCTTGGCGGCCTCCGCCGGCGGTTCTTCGGCGCCGGGATCCGGTTCCGTCGTCATCAACATCTGATCCTTGCACGCACGTCTGGCGGCGTGCGGGCTGTGGTGAACTACTCGCGATGGACCAGAGGCAGCTTGAGCAGTTGCTGGGGATCGGGCCGGTGCTGGCCCAGGGGCTGGAGCTCGAGAGCGTCCTCCGCCGCATCGTGGACGCCGCCCGCGAGGTGACGGGCGCGCGCTATGCGGCGCTCGGGGTGCTCGACTCGCGCGGCGAGGGCCTCGAGCGCTTCATCACCGCGGGACTGACCGAGGAGCAGGTCGCCCACATCGGCGACCTGCCGCGCGGGCGCGGCGTGCTCGGCGAGCTGATCCGCCATCCGCAGCCGCTGCGGCTGGAGAACGTGGGCGACCACCCGCGCTCCTACGGCTTCCCCGTGGGGCACCCCCCGATGCACGGGTTCCTGGGCGTCCCGATCCGCGTTCGCGACGAGGTCTACGGCAACCTCTACCTGACCGAGAAGTCCGGCGGCGCGTTCGACGACGCCGACGAGGAGGCGGTGCTCCGGCTGGCCGACTGGGCGGGCATCGCGATCGAGAACGCCCGCCTGTACGGCACGGTCCGCGAGCGCCACAACGAGCTGCAGCGCACCGTCGAGGTGCTCGAGACCCACGTCGAGATCGCACGGGCGATCGGGGCGACCACCGAGCTGGAGCCGGTCCTGGAGCTGGTGGTCAAGCGGGGCCGCGCCCTGGTCGACGCGCGCGGGGTCGCCCTCGCGCTGGCCCAGGGCGACGAGCTCGTCGTGACCCACACGGCCGGGTCGCTGGCGGCGACCGCGGGCGGGTATCGCCTGCCGTGGGAGCGCCAGTCCGCGGGTTTCGGCGACAGCGGCGGCGTGCCCGCATCGCTCGAGCGGGCGCTGGCCGGCGCGGTGGGCGCCAAGGCCACGCTGGCGGTGCCGCTGGTGTTCCGCGACTGGCTGCTCGGCGTCGTGGCGGCCTTCGACCGCGAGACCGACGGTCCGGAGTTCAGCGCCGACGACAGGCGGCTGCTGGGCGCCTTCGCGGCGAGTGCGTCGATCGCCGTCGCCTCCGCGCAGCGCGCCACCCAGCGGGCGCTGCACCAGAGCATCGAGGCGTCGGAGCGCGAGCGGGCCCGGTGGGCGCGGGAGCTGCACGACGAGACGCTCCAGGACATCGGCGCGCTGCGGGTCCTGCTGACTACCGCCCGCAACACGCAGGATCCGGAAGCGCTGAGTCCGTGCCGTCGCAGAAGCGATCGAACGCCTGGGCGACATGGGCGGCGCACTGCGCGGGCTGATCTCCGACCTGCGCCCGGCGCTGCTCGACCAGCTCGGGCTGGCGCCCGCACTCGAGGCGATGGTCGACCGGGTCAGCGGCGACCACCACCTGGAGGTCGGTCTGGAGGTCGACCTGGCCTCGGACCAGGGCCGGCACCCCGACCGCCTGGCACCCGAGCTCGAGCTGGCGGTCTACCGCGTGGTGCAGGAGGGGCTGAACAACGTCGTCAAGCACGCGAGCGCCGAGCGTGCGGACATCCGGGTCGTCGAGGGGGAGACCGCGCTCGAGGTGTCGGTCCGTGACACCGGCGGCGGCTTCGACCCGGCGGCAGCGCACGGGGGCTTCGGGCTGACCGGCATCCGCGAGCGGGTGGCCCAGCACGGCGGCAACCTCGAGGTGGTGTCCGGCCCCGGCCGCGGCACCGAGCTGCGCATCACGATTCCCGCACGCCGCGCGTCGGAGCCGTCGAGGGTGCCGCCGCTGTCGGTGGGGCCGGCCGGCTAGCGCGGGCGCCCTGCGCGCAGCAGGTACGCGCTCGCCGGCACTCCCTCGGCGCGGGCCTGCTTCATCGCCTGCGCGAGCGCCGCCGCTCCCCGGGCGGCCGAGTGCGGGCCCGGGCGGCCGTCCCCCGCGACCACGCAGACCAACGCGACGTGGCCGCGCCGCCCGGCCAGGGCGCACGCCTCGCGGACCGCGGCCCGGTCCGCGCCGGACGGGGAGATGTCGCACACCACGCGCATGACCTCACGCTAGGCGCCGCGACGGGCCCCCGAAACCGCGATGACCACGGTGCCGGCGCGGGTTATCCGCAAGTCACTTTCGGGGTTCCGCCGGATGCCGGCCCGCCGGTTCGCGCCGAGGCTCTGGACATGAGCAACGAGACCGAGAAGCACCGACTTGTCATCGCGGGTGGAGGGGTCGCGGGCCTGGAGGCGCTGGCCGCCCTGAAGGCGGCGGCACCGGGCCGGTTCGACATCACCGTGGTCGCACCGGTCGACGAGTTCAAGATCCAGGCGACCACCGTCGAGGAGCCGTTCGCCAAGCCCGCGGGCCGCACGTACGAACTGGCCCGCGTGTGCGCCGAACACGGCGCAGCGCACCTTCGCGACGCGCTCGCGCGGGTCGACACCGCGCAGCGGCGGGTCATCACCGAGGGCGGCCGCGAGCTGACCTACGACTCCCTGCTGGTCGCGGTCGGAGCCCGGCGCGAGCCGGTGTTCGGCAAGCAGGCCATCCAGTTCCGCGGCGATCAGGACGCCGAGGCCATGCACGGCCTGATCCAGGACATCGAAGGCGGCTACACCAAGCGGGTCGTCTTCGCGGTGCCGTCCGGCGTCACGTGGCCGCTGCCGCTTTACGAGCTGGCGATGATGACCGCGCGCCGGGCGCGCGAGATGGGCCACGACGACGTCTCGCTGCTGTTCGTCACGCCCGAGGAGCTGCCGCTCATGGCGTTCGGCCGGGCCGCCAGCGCCGCGGTCGCCCGCGCCCTCGCGGGCGCCGGCGTCGAACTGATGGCCGCCACCTACGTGGACCGGGTCAGCCACGGGACCCTGCACCTCAGCCCGGGCGGCCAGGTGGTCGACGCCGACCGCGTCGTCGCGGTGCCCCGCCTGGCCGGTCCCGCGATCGCCGGACTGCCCGCCGACGAGCACGGCTTCATCGCGACCGACGAGCACGGGCGCGTCCGGGGAGTCGAGCGGGTCTTCGCCGCGGGCGACGGCACGACGTTCCCGATCAAGCAGGGCGGCGTGGCGGCGCAGCAGGCCGACGCCGCGGCGTTGACCATCGCGCGCGACGCCGGCGCCGAGGTCGACGCCCCGGCCTTCGACCCGGTCCTCCGGGCCAAGGTCCTGACCGGCGCGCGGGCCGAGTACCTGCGTGAGGCGCTCGGGCCGAACGGCGGGGAGGAGACGTCGGAGGCGTCGCAGCACGCGCTGTGGTGGCCGCCGACGAAGGTCGCCGCCCCGTACCTGACGACCTACCTCGAAGGCCTCGGCCGCCGGCCCGAAGGCGTGGAGCTCCCAGGAGGATGAGATGACAAGGGTTCTGGTCGCATACGCGAGCAAGCGCGGGTCGACGGCCGAGATCGCGGAGGCGATCAGGGACGAGCTCGACGCGCAGGGCCTGGCGGTCGACTGCGTACCGGCTTCCGACGTTCGGAGCGTCGCGGACTACGACGCTGTGGTGGTCGGCAGCGCCGTGTACATGAAGCGCTGGCGGCGCGACGCCGGGCGGTTGCTGCGTCGCCACTCGCGCGAGCTCGCGGCGCGGCCGCTGTGGATCTTCAGCTCGGGGCCCGTCGGCAAGGATCCGGACTACTCCTGGTCCGAGCCTCGGCGCATCGTCGAGACGGCGGAGCGGCTGGGAGCGCGCGGTCACGTGGTGTTCGGCGGCCGGCTGCCGATCGAGCCGAAGGGATTCGTGGAGAAGGCGATGGTGCGCGACACGCCGGAAGAGCTCCGCGATGCGCGCGACTTCGACGAGATCCGCACGTGGGCGGCGAGCGTCGCGTACGAGCTCGGCGTGCGGGTGGCCGCATGACCTCGGCGCTCGGCATCCAGACGCCTGCCGCGCGCGACATCCAGGCCGTCGTCCGCGGCCACGACATCACCAAGCGCTTCGGCGAGGGCGCAGCTGCCGTGGACGCGCTGCGCGGCGTGTCGGTCGACTTCGAGCGCGGGTCGTTCACCGCGATCATGGGCCCGTCCGGGTCGGGCAAGTCCACGCTCATGCACATCCTGGCCGGGCTCGACACTCCGACGAGCGGCTGGGTCGAGATCGACGGGACCCGGCTCGACCGGCTCAACGACCGCGAGCTGACCCTGCACCGCCGGCGCGAGGTCGGGTTCATCTTCCAGAGCTACAACCTGCTGCCGGTCCTGGACGCCGAGCAGAACATCGTGCTCCCCGTGCGGATCGGCGGCGACAAGGTCGACGAGGCGTGGCTCGAGACGCTGATCGACACGGTCGGCCTCGCGGACCGCCGCACGCACCGGCCCAGCGAGCTGTCGGGCGGGCAGGCGCAGCGCGTCGCCGTGGCGCGCGCCCTGATCACCCGCCCGGCGGTGGTGTTCGCCGACGAGCCCACCGGCAACCTCGACTCGAGCGCGAGCCGCGACGTGCTCCGGCTGCTTCGCCAGGCCGTGGACGAGTTCGGCCAGACGATCGTGATGGTCACCCACGATGCGGGGGCCGCCGCGGTCGCGGACTCGGTGCTGTTCCTGGCCGACGGGCAGATCGTCGACCGCCACGAGCGTCCGACCCAGGAGTGGATCCTGGACCACCTTAAGGAGCTCGCGCGGTGACGTCGCTGGCCCTCCGCGGGATGGCCGACCGAAAGCTCCGGTCGGTGCTCACGACGATCGCGGTGCTGTTGGGCGTGGCGATGATCGCCGGCACCTACGTGCTGACCGATCAGATCCGCGGGGGGTTCACGGAGCTCCAGGAGTCCGTCTACAAGGGCGTCGACGTCGAGGTCTCGCCCAAGACCTCGTTCTCGAGCCAGTTCAGCATGGCCCGGCCGCTCGACGAGCGGCTCATCGCCCGCGTCGAGCAGGTGCCCGGCGTGGCCAAGGCGCGCGGCGAGGTGTTCGCCGCAGGCGGCCTGGTGATCGACGGCCAGCTCAAGAAGGCCACGGGCGGGGGCGGCACGATCATCACCACCTCCTCGGAGCCGCCGTTCAACCCGGCCACAAACGTCGACGGGCGCCTTCCGCAGCGCTCAGGCGAGGTCGCGGTCCTGCGCGACACCGCGGAGAAGCGCGGCATCGACGTGGGCGACCGGATCGGCGTCGCCAACCGCACGGGCGTCGCACAGGTGACAGTCGTGGGCGCCTATGAGCTGGGCGACACGAACGCGGGCGGGACCGACGTGATCTCGGCCCCGCTGCAGGACATCCAGCGCTGGTTCGACCGCGAGGGCGAGGTCTCGTCGATCAACGTCGAGGCCGGCGAGGGCGTGACGCCGGAGGAGCTCGTGAGGCGGATCGCGCCGATCGTGCCGCGCAACGCGGAGGTGCGCACCGGCAAGGCCGCGGCCGACGAGACCGCCGCCGACATCAACGAGCAGATCGGCGGCTTCCTCACGCCGGCGCTGCTGGCCTTCGCCGGCGCGGCGCTGCTCGTGGGCGCGTTCATCATCTTCAACACGTTCACGATCACGGTCGCGGAGCGGACGCGCGAGTTCGCGATGCTGCGCTCGCTGGGCGCGACGCGGCGCCAGATCCTGGGCGCGGTCGCGCTGGAGGCGGTGGTCATCGGCGTGAGCGCGTCGGTCCTGGGGATGGCGCTCGGCCTGCTGTTCGCCAAGGGGATCGCCGGCCTGTTCGAGTCGATCGGCTTCGGAATCCCGACGTCGGGGCTCGAGCTGGCGCCGCGCACGATCGCGATCTCGCTGATCGTGGGCGTGGGCGTGACGCTCGTGGCCGCGATGGCGCCCGCCCGCCGGGCCACGAGAGTGCCGCCCATCGCCGCCCTCCAGCGCAGTGATCAGCCCGTGCCCAGCCGGCACCCGCGCCGGGCGCCGGTCATCGCCGGGATCGTCGTGGCTCTCGGTGTCGCGCTGCTCGTGGCCGGGCTGTTCGCGTCCGGCCCGGCGACCAGCCGCCTGTCGCTGATGGCGCTCGGCGTGGTGCTGCTGTTCGTCGGCGTCGCGCTGAGCGCGCGCTGGTTCGTGCGGCCGCTGGCCGGCGCGGTCGGCTGGCCGATGCAGCGACTGTTCGGCGAGCCCGGCCTGCTGGCCCGCGAGAACTCGATGCGCAACCCGGGCCGCACCGCGACCACCGCAGCCGCACTGATGGTCGGCCTCGGGCTGGTCGTCTTCGTCGCGGTGTTCGCCAACGGGATCAAGCAGTCGTTCGACGACACCGTGGCCCGGACCGTCAAGTCGGAGCTCGTCGTCCGGTCGGAGACCCTGCAGCCGATCCCGGCCGACGCGACGGACGCGATCGCCGGGCTCCCGGAGGTCGGCGCCTACTCGGACGTGCTGCTCGACCAGATCAAGGTCGACGGCCAGAAGTCGAGCGTCGTCACCGACATCATGAACGGGGTCAACTCGTTCCAGATCGCCGGCGTGTACGGCATCGACTGGGTCGACGGCGACCACTCCGTGCTGGCCCGCCTGCACGGCACCAACGCGATCGTCGAGGAGCAGTTCGGCAAGGCCCACGACGTCGGCGTCGGCGACACCTACGACGTCGAGACGCCCACCGGCGGCAGGGCCCGCATGCACGTCATCGGCGTCTACCACGACCCGCAGATGCTTCAGGGCACGATCGTGTCCAGGACGCTGTTCGACCGGATCTCGGCGGCCCGCGACCCGTGGCTCATCTTCGCCCAGCCGTCCGAGGGCGTCGGGGTGGGTGCCGCGAAGGACGCGGTCGACAATGCCCTGGCCCCGTTCCCGATCGCCGAGGTCAAGACCCGCGGCGAGTTCGCCGAGGCCGAGACCAAGGCGCTCGACCAGTTCGTCTACCTGCTCTACGCGCTGCTGGCGATGAGCGTGATCATCTCGCTGTTCGGCATCGCCAACTCGCTGTTCCTGTCGATCCACGAGCGAACGCGCGAGTTCGGGCTGCTCCGCGCGGTGGGCGCGACGCGCGCCCAGGTCAGGCGCATGGTGCGCTACGAGAGCGTGATCACCGCGGTGATCGGCGGCCTGCTCGGGATCGTCGTCGGCCTGGCGTTCGCGTTCCTCGTCACCCGTTCGCTCGGCGACCTCGGGCTCGGCTTCACGGTTCCGGGCGGTCAGCTCGTGGTGTTCCTGCTGATGGCCGTCGCCGTCGGAGTCCTCGCGGCCGTGGTGCCGGCGCGGCGCGGCGCGCGGCTCCAGGTGCTCGACGCGATGCGGGCCGAGTAGCAGGAATCAGGCCCCTGGGGCACCGAGCACCGCCCGCGTCTGCGCGGCGATCTCCAGGTCCTCGCGCGCGCGGACGACCAGGACGCGCACGTCCGCGCCCTCCGCCGTCACGTCCGCGTCCAGGGACGGCGCGGCGTTCAGCGCCGGGTCGATCGTCACGCCCAGGAAGCGCGAGCCCGTCGCATGCCGCCTCGCGCACCTCCGCGGACCGCTCGCCCACGCCGCCCGTGAACACCAGCGCGTCGAGCCCGCCCAGGGACGCCGCCATCGCCCCGATGCCCGCTCGCAGCCGGTGCACGTAGACGTCGAACGCCAGCCGCGCGTCGTCGTCGGACCGCTCGACCACCGTGCGCATGTCGGCCGTGCCCGCCAGCCCGAGCAGCCCCGACGAGTGCTCGAGGGCGTCCGCCATCTGGTCGACGGACAGACCCTCGTGCTGCTGGAGCCACAGCAGCAGCCCCGGGTCGACCGACCCCGATCGGGTGGCCATGACCAGGCCCTCGAGCGGCGTGAAGCCCATGGTGGTGTCGACCGACCGGCCGTCGAGTACCGCGCACAGCGACGCGCCCGCGCCCAGGTGGCACGTGACGACGCGGCGCGCGCCCGCCGCCTGCCGCGACGCGTAGGCGTGGGAGAGCCCGTGGAAGCCGAAGCGCCGGACGCCGTAGCGCTCGCGCCACGCTCGCGGCAGCGCGTAGGTCGACGCCGCCGCCGGCAGCGTGGCGTGAAACGCGGTGTCGAAGCACGCGACAGCTGGGACGTCCGGGAACGCCGCCGACACGGCCTCGATGGCCGCCAGCGACTTCGGCTGGTGCAGCGGGGCGAGCAGCGTCAGCTCCCTCAGGGCCGCCAGCGTGTCGTCGTCCAGGCGCACCGCGGTGCGGAAGCGGTCACCGCCGTGCACGACACGGTGGCCGATCGCGTCGGGCGCGGCCGGAAGCTCCTCCAGGACAGAGCCCGCCCACAGCTCCTCGTCGCCGGTCCCCGAGCAGCGACAGCTTCAGCGAGCTCGATCCAGCGTTGACGACGAGGACGCGCACGCGCCGGTCAGGCCGCAACGCCGCCCGGCCAGACCCAGTCGCGCACGTCAGGCGGGTCGTCGCCGTGCTCGCGCGTGTAGGCGCGGTGGCGCAGCCGCTCGTCGGCCATCCGCTGGCGCAGGCCGGCCGCGCGCTCGCCCAGGTGCGGGACGCGGTCGATCACGTCCATGACCAGGTGGAAGCGGTCGAGGTCGTTGAGCATCACCATGTCGAAGGGCGTCGTGGTGGTGCCCTCCTCCTTGTAGCCGCGCACGTGGATGTTGTGGTGGTTCGTCCGGCGGTAGGTCAGCCGGTGGATCAGCCACGGGTAGCCGTGGTAGGCGAAGACGACCGGGCGGTCCTCGGTGAACAGCGCGTCGAACTCGGCGTCCGGGCAGCCCGTGCGGGTGCTCCTTCTCGTCCTGCAGCCGCATCAGGTCGACCACGTTCACCAGGCGCACCCGCAGGTCGGGCAGCTCCCGGCGCAGGATCGCCGCCGCCGCGAGCGCCTCGAGCGTGGGGATGTCGCCCGCGCAGCCCGAGCACGACGTCGGGCTCGTGACCGCCGTCGTTCGACGCCCACTCCCAGATGCCGATCCCGCGCGTGCAGTGCGCGATCGCGTCGTCCATCGACAGGTAGTCGAGCGAGGGCTGCTTGCCGGCGACCACCACGTTGACGTAGTCGCGGCTGCGCAGGCAGTGGTCGGCCACCGACAGCAGGCAGTTCGCGTCGGGCGGCAGGTAGACGCGCACGATGTCGGCCTTCTTGTTGACGACGTGGTCGATGAAGCCCGGGTCCTGGTGCGAGAAGCCGTTGTGGTCCTGGCGCCAGACGTGCGACGACAGCAGGTAGTTCAGCGACGCGATCGGCCGCCGCCAGGGGATGTCGCGCGTGACCTTCAGCCACTTCGCGTGCTGGTTGAACATCGAGTCGACGATGTGGATGAACGCCTCGTAGCAGTTGAAGACTCCGTGGCGGCCGGTCAGCAGGTAGCCCTCGAGCCAGCCCTGGCACAGGTGCTCGCTCAGGACCTCCATCACCCGGCCGTCCGGTGACAGGTGGTCGTCGCCGTCGACGATCTCCGCCATCCACTCGCGGTCGGTGACCTCGAGGACGGCGCCGAGCCGGTTCGACGCGGTCTCGTCGGGGCCGAACACACGGAAGTTGCGGGCGTCCGCGTTCAACTTCATGACGTCGCGCGTCCAGCCGCCGAGCACGCGCATGGCCTCGCTCGATCCCTGGGCGGGCTGGGCGACCTCGACGGCGTAGTCGCGGAAGTCGGGCAGGCGCAGGTCGAGCAGCAGCTCGCCGCCGTTCGTGTGCGGGTTCGCGCCCATGCGGCGATCGCCCGCCGGCGCCAGGGCGCGCAGCTCCGTCGCGCAGCGCGCCGTCCTCGTCGAACAGCTCCTCGGGCCGGTACGAGCGCAGCCACTCCTCGAGCTGGGCCAGGTGCTCCGGGTTCTGGTCGAACTTCGAGAGCGGCACCTGATGCGACCGGAACGTCCCCTCGGCCGGCAGGCCGTCGACGGTCTTGGGACCGGTCCAGCCCTTCGGGGTGCGCAGCACGATCATCGGCCAGCGCGGCCGCTCGGCGCCGCCGCCCGAGCGAGCTCGCTCCTGGATCGAGGCGATCTCGTCCAGCGCGCCGTCGAGCTCCGCCGCCAGCGCCTGGTGCACCGCCTCGGGGTCGTCGCCCTCGACGAAGCGCGGCGCGTGCCCGTAGCCCTCGAACAGCGCGCGCAGCTCGTCGTGGGAGATGCGCGCCAGGACGGTCGGGTTGGCGATCTTGTAGCCGTTCAGGTGCAGCACCGGGAGGACCGTCCCGTCGCGGGCGGGGTTGACGAACTTGTTCGAGTGCCAGCTCGCGGCCAGCGGCCCGGTCTCCGCCTCGCCGTCGCCCACGACGCACAGCGCGAGCAGGTCGGGGTTGTCGAACACCGCCCCGTAGGCGTGCACGAGCGCATAGCCCAGCTCGCCGCCCTCGTGGATCGACCCGGGCGTCTCCGGCGCGACATGCGACGGGATGCCGCCGGGGTAGGAGAACTGGCGGAACAGCCGGCGCAGGCCCTCGGCGTCCGGCCCGATCTGCGGATAGACCTCGCTGTAGGTCCCCTCCAGGTAGGTGTTGGCGACGAGCGCCGGGCCGCCGTGCCCCGGCCCGGTGACGAACATCGCGGACAGGTCGCGCGCGCGGATCGCGCGGTTCATGTGCGCGTACAGCAGGTTGAGGCCCGGTGTCGTGCCCCAGTGGCCGAGCAGCCGGGGCTTGACGTGGTCGATGGTCAGCGGCTCGCGCAGCAGCGGGTTGTCGCGCAGGTAGATCTGGCCGACCGAGACGTAGTTGGCGGCGCGCCAGTACGCGTCGATCAGCCGCAGCTCGTCGGCGCCGAGCGGGCCGCTCACCTCGCCCTTTCCTGGTGCGCCGCCAGCAGCGGCGCGATCACGCCGGCGTACTCCAGCAGCGAGTGCGTGCCCAGGAACCGCTCGCGCACGCGCTCGCGGGCGGCCGCGCCCATCGCCTCCGCCGCCGCCGGGTCGTCGAGCAGACGGCGGACCGCGGCGCCGAAGGCGGCCAGGTCGTCCGGATCGATCGATCAGGACACCCCAGTGGCCATCGGCGATCTGGTCGGCGATCCCGCCGATGCGGCTGGCCACGACCGGCCGGGCCTTCCACATGGCCTCCGCGACGGTCAGCCCGAACCCCTCGGCCAGGCTCTTCTGCACCACGACCGCGGCGTCGCGCTGGAGCGCGTTGACGATCGCCGCGTTCTCCTCCAGGTCGTCCATCGGCAGAAGAGCCAGGTGGACGCGCTCGCGCACGGACGGCTCGAGCTCGCCCCGGTGGCCGCGAGCGGCGGCCAGCACGGCGGCGCCCTCGGGATCGTCGGTCACGGCGTCGACCGCCGGCCCTGCGTAGATCAGGTGCGCGTCGGTATGGGGGGCGACGTGACGCGCGAACCCGTCGATCACGCCGACGGGGTCCTTCAGCGCGTCCCAGCGCGACACCTGCAGCACGTAGCGCTCGCCCGCCTCCAGCGGCCGGTCCTCGTCGACGTCCGCCGCGCGCGCGACCACGCCCTGGCTGCCGTCGAAGCGCCGGAACGCCGGCGCGCCTCCGTAGCCGCCGCCCGAGCGGATGCGCGCCGCGCGCAGGATCGCGTCGACGGTCCGGTCGCTCAGGTCCTGGTTCTTGGGGGCGAGCGCGTCGATCGACGGGGCGATGATCCGCTGCCGGCCGTCGGCGACGCTGTCCCACGCGAACTGGGTGCGGGAGAAGATGACGGCCTCCGCGGCGTCGACGTACGGGGCGAGGAACTCCCACGCCTCGCGCGCCAGGTCGTTCGGATGGTCGACGCCGACGTGGCAGCGCCAGATGACGATCGCGCCGTGCTCGCGCAGCCGCGGGCGCCAGGCCGGCGGTCTGCGGGTCGTGCAGGATGACGACGTCGCCCGGGGCGACGCGGCTGAGCAGCGGCGGGCAGTTCTCGTCCAGGGTGCGCTCGTAGGCCGCACGTTCCGCGTCGCCCAGGGGGCCGCCGTCGCCGGGCGCGCCGTGCAGGCGGTTGTGGATCCGCTTCGTGACCGTGAAGAAGTCCGGATCGCCGTCGATCACGAGCCAGCGAGTGTCGACGCCGGTGCCGCGCGCGTAGGCCAGCAGCGTCTGGAGCATCTCGGCGACGCCGCCGCCGCGGGCGGTCGAGTTGACGTTCCAGATGCAGTGGCCGGCGAACAGCTCGCGGGCGCGGGCCGCGGTCTGCCGGATCCCGTCCGCCTGCGGCGGATCCAGCAACTCGATCAGGCGCTCGATGTCGAGCGTGCCGACGTCAACCTCAGCGAGCACGTCACGGTTTCTAGCGGAGAGCGTGATCAAACTCCGAACCGGTCGGCATCCGGCCAAGCTATGCGCACGCTCGCGCCGGGGCATCCGCGCGAAGCGCGCCCTTCAGATCCGTACTGATTACTGACCCGGAGGGCGCCACAAGCGGATGCCGGTGGGGCGCGCCCGGCCGTAGCGTGGGCCCATGGCGAACGCTTCCCCACCGGCGTGACCGCGACGGCCACCGAGCCGGTCGCGCTGAAGCGCGCGATCTCCGGCCGGATGCTGCTGTTCTTCGTGATCGGCGACGTGCTCGGCGCGGGCATCTATGCGCTGATCGGTGAGGTCGCGGGGCGCGTCGGAGGGGCCGTGTGGCTGGCGTTCGGGCTGGCTCTGGCGCTGGCGATCTTCACCGCGTTCGCCTACGCCGAGCTGGTCACCAAGTACCCGCAGGCGGCGGGCGCGGCGCTGTACGTCAACACGGCGTTTCACATCCCGTTCCTGACCTTCATGGTCGCGTTCGCGGTGGTCTGCTCCGGGCTGTCGTCGGCGGCGACGCTCGCGCGCGCGTTCGGAGGGCAGTACCTGTCGGCGTTCGTCGATCTGCCGACCGTCCTCGTCGCGCTCGCCTTCCTCGTAGTGCTTGCGCTGATCAACTTCCGCGGCATCGGCGAGAGCATCCGGTTCAACTTCGTGCTCACGCTGATCGAGCTCTCGGGGCTCGTGCTGGTCGTGGTGATCGGGGCCACCGCGCTGGCCGACGGCGGCGGTGACGCGGGCCGGGCCGTCGACTTCAAGGACGGGGTGACCGTGCCGCTCGCGCTGATGGGCGGTGCCGGGCTCGCGTTCTACTCGCTGATCGGCTTCGAAGATTCGGTCAACGTGGCTGAGGAGACGCGCGATCCGCGCCGCGACTACCCGCGCGCTCTGTTCGGAGGGCTGCTGGCCGCGGGCTGCATCTACCTGCTGGTGACGGCGATCGCGGTGATGGTCGTGCCCTGGCAGCAGCTGGCCGCCTCCGACGGTCCGCTTCTCGAGGTGGTGGGACGGGGCCCGCTCGCGATGTCCGACAGGGTGTTCTCGGCGATCGCGCTGTTCGCGCTGGCCAACGGCGCGCTGATCAACATGATCATGGCCTCGCGCCTGCTCTACGGGATGGCCGGCGAGGGCATCGTGCCGGGTGTCCTCCGCCGGGTGCACGCGGCTCGCCGCACGCCGTACGCGGCGATCGTCTTCGTGGCGGTGGTCGCCTGCCTGCTGGTGCTGTCGGGCGACCTCTCCGATTTGGCCGACACCACCGTGCTGCTCTTGCTCGTCGTGTTCGCGATCGTCAACGTGTGCGTCCTGGTGCTCCGCCGCGACCGCGCCGACCACGACCACTTCCGCACGCCTACCGCGATGCCGGTGATCGGCTTCGCGGTGTCGCTCGCCGTCATGACCACGAAGGACGCGGACACGTTCGCCCGCGCCGGGGGTCTGCTGGCGCTCGGCGCGCTCCTGTGGGTGCTGACGTCGCGGGCACGGAGGCAGCCGGCATGACCTCGTCGCTGACGGGCGATCACAGCGCGTCCGCCATCCACGACCGGCTGTCGAAGCCGCCTCCCGTCTCGTACCTGCGCGACTTCGTCTACGGCGCGATCGACGGGGCGGTCACGACGTTCGCGGTCGTGGCCGGCTCGCGTGGCGCGAACCTGGGCGACTCGGTCGTGGTGATCCTCGGCCTGGCCAACCTGTTCGCCGACGGCTTCAGCATGGCCGTCAGCAACTACCTGGGCACGCGCGCCGAGCGCGAGCAGCGCGAGCGCGCGCGCCGGATCGAGGAGCGCCACATCGAGCGGGTGCCGGACGGCGAGCGCGAGGAGATCCGCCAGCTGTTCGCGGCCAAGGGCTTCGAGGGCGACGACCTCGAGCGCGTGGTCCAGGTGATCACCGCCGACCGTCAGCGCTGGGTCGACACGATGATGGTCGAGGAGCTCGGCTACGGCGCTGACGCGGGCAGCCCGCTGCGCGCCGCCGCAGCGACGTTCGCGGCGTTCCTGGTGGTCGGCTCGCTTCCGCTCGCGGTCTACCTGGTCGACCTCGCCGTGCCCGGTGACATCGCCCATCCGTTCGCCTGGAGCGCGGCGATGACCGCCGTCGCGTTCGTCGCCGTCGGCAGCCTCAAGGCGCTGGTCGTGGGGCAGCGCTGGTGGCGCGCGGGGCTCGAGACGCTGGCCGTCGGCGGAGCCGCGGCGGTGGTGGCGTACGTGGTCGGCGTGCTGCTGCAGGGTGTGGGCTGAGGCCGTACCCTCCCGGCCATGGGGGTGCGGCGCGGACTGGCAGGCGTGACGATCGCGCTCGCGCTGCTGCCCTCGGGCATCGCCGCGGCGCACACCCCGAGGGGCGCGCAGGGCGGCGGCCCGGTAGCCGCGGCGGCCGACACCGCGCAGACGATCGAGCTGCGCAAGAAATACTTCGGTGCCAGCCAATGTCGACCCCGCCACCGGCGCCGTGCGCCGCGACCGGGTGATCATGTCGTGGTTCGGCGTCACCAACTTCGCGATGGCGATTCGCGGCCACGTCGTGCTGCTCGACGCGTGGGTGCCGCGCGGCGCCCACTCGGGATACGTGCCGTCCTCGCCGGCGGAGCTCGCGGCGCTGAAGCCGGAGGCCATCTTCATCGGCCACGCGCACTTCGACCACGCCGCCGACGCGGTCCCGATCGCCCAGGCGTCGGGCGCAACCCTCGTCGGGAGCGCCGAGCAGTGCGCGGCTCTCCGCTCGCGAGCGGACGAGATGACCGCGCCGCGCTGTGTCGAGGCGCTCCCGCCGAACGCGCCGCCGGGCACCCGGGCGGAGGTACCGAGCGCGATCCGCGGCGTCGAGACGACGATCGTCAAGCACCTGCACTCGGCGGGCAAGGCGCCGGACGGCAGCGACGGCTACCACGTGCCGGTCACGCCGCCGCCGTCGACCACGCAGCTCGAGCATCCCGCGACGCCGGAGGACATGGCCCAGCTCGTCGAGCACGCGCCCGACTCCGAGGCGGGAACGGTGCTCTACCGGTTCCGGGTCGGCGGCCTGTCGCTCCTGTGGCACGACTCGGCCGGCCCGCTGGCCGACGAAGCGCCGCAGACGTTCGACACGTTCCGGGCCCTGCGCCCGATCGACGTGGAGGTCGGCGCGATCCAGGGCTTCAACCAGATCACGAACGGGATGCGCGACCCGCGGATGTACATCGAGGCGTTCGCACCGAAGCTGTTCGTCCCCACCCACCACGACGACTGGGCGGCCGGGATCACGACCAAGGGCGAGGCCTACCGCGCGCCGTTCGACCAGGAGCTCCAGCGCATCCCGCCCGAGCAACGGCCCCAGGTCAGGTTCATCACCGACCCCGGCGACTACGTGCGCCCGGAGGTGCTGACGTTCGGCCTGAAGTTCGCTCCGCTGCGGCTGACGCGCCGGTGCGTCGCGCCCGGCCGGGCGCGGGTTGCGCTCGGCGGTGACACCGCCGACGTTCGGTCGGTGACCTTCAAGGTCGCCGGCAAGCGGCGCACGAGGACCGACGACCGCGCGCCGTTCACGCTCACGCTGTCGCGCCCCGCCCGCGTCACGGCGGTCGCCTCGGACTTCGACGGCTCGCGGCATACCCTCCGGCGCGCTGTTCGCGCCTGCGGTGCCTGACCTCAGATGAAGCCGCGCTCCTTGAGCAGAAGCTGGACCTCGCGGTTGCGGTCGTAGAACTTCTGCTTGATCCGCTCCTGCTCCTCGGGTGAGGCGCCGGCCGGGAACACCATCGTGCCGCTCTCGGTGGGGAGCTCCTCCCGGGTCCCGTCCTCCCACACCCGGTAGTGGTCCGGGCCGCTCATGCGGTCGTCCTCCAGCACCTCGAGCGCCAGCCGCCCGCCCTCGTCGTCGATGCGCGCGTCCATCAGCCAGCCGAACGGCCCGCCGCCGACGAGGTGCGTGACCTGGCCCTCTGGCAGCGACGTCGGCAGCGCCGCGACCACCGGCGCGGGATCGCGCTCCGGGCCGACCCAGCAGCGGTTGATGCGGTCGGCGACGTAGGCGTGGATCGCCGGGGGGATCGTGATGTCGCCCATGGGGTGATCTTGCTGCATGCGGAGTTGCGTTGCGCGGGCGTCCCGTGCTTGACAAGCGGCGTCAGCCGACATAGGAAGTCGAGAGCACTCGAACTTGCCTGCGCGCCCGGCCCTCTAGCGCAGGCAGGACCCAGGGGACCCTCTTGAGCACCGACGTGGAGTTCGAGCCCGCCGCTGTGTCGGCGAGCGTGGCTCACAACAACGACATCGCGAGCGCGGAAGGCTGTCCGATGCACGGCGACGTGCCGGTGCCGGCTCGCCGTCGCTTCGCCCGCGAGCCCGCGGACGGTCCAGGCGCCCGCCACCGACCTGCCGGACGGCCCGCGGCGGCCGGCGGCGGCTCAGACGCTCGAGTGGATCCTCGACCCGGAGCGGTTCATGCGCCGCTGCGCAGGCCGGTTCGGCGACCGGTTCACCGCTCGGCTCGGCCCCGCCACCGACGTGGTCTTCCTCGCGAGCCCGAGCGCGGTGAAGGCGGTGTTCCACGGGCCGCCCGAGCACATGAACATGGGCGACATCAACGGCCTGTTCCGCCGGGTCCTGGGCCGCAACTCGCTGCTGGTGCTCGACGGTGACGAGCACCTGCGGCAGCGAAAGCTGCTGCTCCCTCCGTTCCACGGCGCGCGCGTGGCCGAGCACTACGGCGCGATGCGCGCCGCAGCCGAGGAGGACGTGTCGGACTGGCCCGTCGGGCGGTCGTTCCCGCTGCAGCCGCGCATGCAGGCGATGACGCTGAACGTGATCTTGCGCGCGGTGTTCGGGCTGGAGCACGGGCCCCGGCGCGATCGGCTGCGCGTGCTGCTGGCCCGGCTGCTGGAGCTCAACACCACGATCGCCACGACGCTGCCGCAGCTGCGCATCGAGCTCGGCGGCCGCACGCCCTGGGGCAAGCTGATGCGCTGCACGGCGGAGGTCGATCGTGCCGTCTACGCGGAGATCGCGCTCCGCCGGGAGTCATCGGGCGACAGGTGGCGACGTGCTCTCGCTGCTGCTGGCCGCCCGCGACGAGACCGGGGAGCCGATGTCCGACCGCGAGCTGCGCGACCAGCTCCTGACGATGCTGGTGGCCGGCCACGAGACCACGGCCACGGCGCTGGCCTGGGCGTTCGAGCGCGTGCTGCGCCACCCGGACGTTCTCGCGCGGATCCAGGCGGAGCTCGCCGAGGACGACACCACCTACCTCGACGCGGCGATCAAGGAGAGCCTGCGCCTGCGGCCGGTGGTTCCGATCACGGCGCGCAAGCTGAGCGTGCCCTACGAGGTGGACGGCACGCTCTACCCCGCGGGCACCGTGCTGATGCCGTGCATCTACCTGCTCCACCGGAACCCGCGCATCTACGAGGCTCCGGACGAGTTCAGGCCGGAGCGGTTCCTCGGGCAGCAGCCGCCCGGCTACTCGTACATCCCGTTCGGCGGCGGGGTTCGCCGCTGCCTGGGCTCCGGATTCGCGCTGGCCGAGATGCGTGCGGTGATGGCGACGGTCCTGACGCGCGTCGAGCTCGAGCCGGCGGAACCCGGTCCCGAGCGGATCGTCCGGCGCGCGTTCACGCTGTCGCCGCGTAACGGCGCGCGCGTCGTCGTCGCTCGTCGCCTGCGCTGATCAGCCGGCGGTCCGCCGCAGGCGGCGGACCGTGCGCCTCGCGCCGGCGATGACCGACGCCAGGAAGAGGTCGACCGAGTTTCCAGCGAGTGGAGTCAACGCGCGCTGCATCGGCGCGCTCCTGCAGGAAACGTCGCAACTCACTCACCGCTCTGGACGAATTGCCCATCGGCCTCATCGTCGAGGTGCTGTCACAACGCGGGCGCGCCGATTACCGGGCAGTGGCCCTCCTCCCGAGCGGATCCCCCAGCAGTTCAGCGGGCAACTCGCCCGGCTCGCGCGAGAACGCGCTGGCCGTGCGTGCGCTGACGCCGGCGATCGCCGCGCGCGCGCAGGCGTACCTGTTCGCCAGCGCGGGAGCCGTCGGGGCGCTCGGCGTCCTGCTCCCCCACCCGCCGCGGTTCGACGAGGCGCACATGCTCGCCGTGCAGATCAGCTCGATCGTCGCGGGCGTCCTCCTGTTCCTGATGCCCCATCGGGCGCCGCGGTGGTTCCTCGAGATCGGACCGTACTCGGCCGCCGTGGCGACATCGGCGGCCGTCGTGTTCAGCGGCGAGGGGACGAGCGCCTACCTGCTCTTCTACCTGTGGGTCGCGTTCTACGCGTTCTACTTCCTCAGCAAGGGCGGCGCCCTCGCCCTCGCGCTCTTCACCGTCGTGAACTACGCGGGCGTGCTCGCCTGGTTCCGGCTGGACGGGCCGGCCATGGGGTCGCCCGACAACGGCGACGTCTCGGCGATGGTGCTGACCGCCGGGACGGTTGCGGTCTCGGGCGTGTTCATCCTGCTGCTGCGCGAGCGGGTCGGCGGCCTGATCCGTCAGCTCAGCGACGCCGCCACGACCGACCACCTGACCGGGTTGATGAACCGGCGCGGGTTCCAGCAGGCGATCGAGCGCGAGGTCGCCCGCTCCGAGCGCAGCGGTCGTCTCGTTCAGCCTGCTGCTCGGCGACTGTGACTTCTTCAAGCACCTGAACGACTCGCTCGGGCACGCGGCCGGCGACCAGGCACTGGTGATGATCGGCCGCATGCTCGAAGGCGAGAAGCGCGGCATGGACGTCGCCGCGCGAATCGGCGGGGAGGAGTTCGCCCTGCTCCTGCCGGATTGCGACGAGCACGAGGCCTACCTGGCCGCCGAGCGGCTGCGCACCCGTTTCGCCGCGCTGTTCGCGAGCCAGCCGCTGCCGCTGACCATGAGCTTCGGCGTGGCGACGTACCCCGACCACGCCGTCACCGACGACCGCCTGCTGTCGGTCGCCGACGAGGCTCTGTACGCGGCCAAGGCGCTCGGCCGCGATCGGAGCGTCCTCCACAGCCCCGAGATCAAGAGCATCCTGGCCGGACGCGATCAGGACGGGCCCACCGGCGACGAGCACATCGCCACGGTGATCAACCTCGCTCAGGCGCTCGACATGCGCGACTCCGGCACGGCCCGCCACTCGCAGACCGTCGGCGACTTCTGCGAGATGATGGGCAACGAGCTCGGGCTGAGCAGCCAGCGGGTCGAGCGGCTTCGCCTCGCGGGCCTCCTGCACGACATCGGCAAGATCGGTGTGCCTGACGCGATCCTGATGAAGCCCGGCTCCCTGACCGATGAGGAGTACGACCAGATGCGCAAGCACCCGGAGATCGGTGCGCGCATCCTGGGCGGTTCAGGCCTCGACGACATCCGCGAGTGGGTGCTGGCCCACCACGAGCGTCCTGACGGCACCGGATACCCGCGGCGGCTCACCGATCAGGAGATCCCGCTCGAGGCCAAGATCCTCGCGGTCGGCGATGCCTACGAGGCGATGACGGCGGACCGTGTCTACCGCCGCGCGATCGGCGACGAAGCGGCGCGCGAGGAGCTGCGGGCCTGTGCGGGATCGCAGTTCGACCCGCATGTGGTCCGCGCGTTCCTGAACGCTCTGGAGCGGGAGGGCGGGGCGACCCGCGTCACCGAGGCGGCAGCCTCGCGCGCGGCGTCCAGCTGACCCTCGCGGTCAGGACGCGGTCGCGCCTGCCGCGTGGCGGCCGGCCGTCCGGCCCGAGAACAGGCACCCGCCGAGGAACGTTCCCTCGAGCGCCCGGTAGCCGTGCATCCCGCCGCCGCCGAAGCCCGCCACCTCGCCCGCGGCGTACAGCCCGGGCAGCGGGTCGCCGCTCGCGCGGAGCACCCGCCCGTCGAGGTCGGTCTGCAGGCCGCCGAGCGTCTTGCGGGTGAGGATGTGCAGCTTCACGCCGATCAGCGGGCCGGCCTTCGGGTCGAGCAGCCGGTGCGGCGCCGCGACGCGCGTGATGCGGTCGGCCATGTAGTTGCGGGCGCCGCGCATCGCGGTGACCTGCAGGTCCTTGGTGAACGTGTTGGCCATCTCGCGGTCGCGGGCGACCACCTCGCGCTCGACGGTCTCGTAGTCCAGCGGGACGCCGTCGGCCAGTTCGTTCATCCGGCGCACCAGCGTGCGCAGGTCGCGCTCCACGACGAAGTCCGCGCCGTGGCGCTTGAACGCCTCGACCGGAGGCGGCGCGCCCGGCCCGACGCGGCTCTTCAGCACCGCGCGCCAGCTCTTGCTGGTGATGTCGGGGTTCTGCTCCGACCCCGACAGCGCGAACTCCTTCTCGATGATCTTCTGGGTGACGATGAACCACGTGTAGTCGTGGCCCGTCGTCATGATGTGCTCGAGCGTCCCGAGCGTGTCGAAGCCCGGGAACAGCGGCACCGGCAGCCGCTTGCCGGTCGCGTCCAGCCACAGCGGCGAGGGGCCGGGCAGGATGCGGATCCCGTGCAGCGACCAGATCGGGTTCCAGTTCCGGATCCCCTCCACGTAGTGCCACATGCGGTCGGGGTTGATGACGTTGGCGCCCGCCGACTGCGTGATCTCGATCATCCGCCCGTCGACGTGGTCGGGGACGCCGGAGATCATGTTGCGCGGCGGGTCGCCCAGGCGCTTCGGCCAGTTGCGGCGGACCAGCTCGTGGTTGGCGCCGATCCCGCCTGAGGTGACGAGGACCGACTGCGCCTTCAGCTCGAAGTCCCCGATCTCGGCCCGCGAGCTCTTCTGGCCGCGCTCGGTGAACGAGTGCTCGAGGATCCGGCCGGCCACGCCGTCGACCGCGCCGTCGGTCGTCGTGAGCGCGTCGACGCGGTGACGGAAGCGCAGGTCGACGAGCCCGCGGTCGCGGGCGGCCAGCACGCGGCGCACGAACGGCTCGATCACGCCCGGGCCGGTGCCCCAGGTGACGTGGAAGCGCGGCACCGAGTTGCCGGGGCCGGTCGCGTTGTAGCCGCCGCGCTCGGCCCAGCCGGGGTTCGGCATGAACCGCACGCCCTGCTGCGCCAGCCACGCGCGCTTCTCGCCGGCCGTGAAGTCGACGTAGGCCTCGGCCCAGCGGCGCGGCCAGTGGTCCTCGTCGCGGTCGAAGCCCGCGGTGCCGAGCCAGTCCTGCCAGGCCAGGTCGCGCGAGTCCTTGACGCCCATCCGCCGCTGCTCGGGGCTGTCGACCAGCATCAGCCCGCCGAACGACCAGAACGCCTGGCCGCCCAGGTACGCCTCCGACTCCTGGTCGACCAGGATCACGCGGCGGCCCGCGTCGGCCAGCTCGGCGGTGGCCACCAGGCCCGCGAGGCCCCCGCCGACGACGATCGCGTCGGCGACCGTGTCGTTCACGCCTCTTCCCGGCCGTACCGGTTCTGGTAGCCGCCCGCGTACGAGCTCAGGTCAGCGAGGAAGGCCAGCACCACGATGAACCACTCGAAGCCCGTCACGTCGCGCGTGCCGACGTCCCACATCACCGCGTAGGCGAGCGTCGTCCAGGGCAGCAGGAAGAAGCCGAGGACGGGCAGGAACCAGGAGTCGTACGCGCGCCCGAGCATGTCGCTGAAGATCCAGACGAAGAACAGCGCCAGGCGCGGCGAGATGAGCGCGACAAGCGCGGCGAAGCAGGGCATGGCCGCTCAGGACCCCGGGCGCCAGACGTGCATGATGTCGCGCATCGAGATGATCCCGGCGATGTCGCCGCCCCGGACCACGACCAGGTGGCGGAAGCCGCCGTCGGCCATCGCGTCGGCGGCCGACTCGAGCGACCACTCGCAGTCGGCGAACGCGGCCTTCGACGTCAGGTGGTCCTTGACGTGCTCGGAGTCCGGGTTCTCGCCCCGCCCGAGCGAGCGGACCAGGTCGCGCTCGGTGATGATCCCGGGGCCGGGCTGCTCGGGATCCATGATCACCGCGGCGCCCACGTTGTTCTCGGTCATGAACCTGGCCGCTTCCCTGAGGCTGCGCTCCGGCGTCATCGTGAGCACGTCCTCGGTCATCGCGTCTTCAACCTTCACCCAGCATCCCTCCGCCGCTTCCCGTAGTCGGGCGCGACCCTAATTGAAAGCGACGCATCCCGTGACACGGTGGCGTGCCCTTGACTTCAAGTGTGGTTGAAGATGCACCATTGGTGGATGACCGCCATCGCCACAAAACTCCATCCGCTGTCGCCCGCCCCGCTTCCGTTTGCGCCGAATCTCCATGTCCGTACGTTCGTCGTGCCGCGCGCGCACGACAACCTGCTGGTGTACAGCTCGCCGACGCTCGTCGACGACCTCGGCGCCGTCAAGGAGCTCGGCGGCGCCTCACACCAGTACCTGAACCACTGGCACGAGTCGATGTTCGGGGACGACACGATCCGCGACGAGCTGGGCGCGCGCCTGGTCGTGCACGAGGCCGACCGCGAGGAGACCGCGGCGCGCCGCACGGTCGACGCGACGTTCTCGGACCGCGGCTCGCTCGGCGGCGGCTTCGAGCTGATCCCCACGCCGGGGCACACGCCCGGCGCGACGGCGTTCCTCTGGGACAGCGGCGAGCGCCGCTACCTGTTCACCGGCGACACGATCTACCTCGATCACGGCGAGTGGATCGCCGCCGTCCTGGATTCGAGCGATTACGGGGCCTATCTCGACAGCCTGGCGCTGATCCGGGACCTGGACTTCGACGTGCTCGTGCCCTGGGGCGCCACCGCCGACATGCCCTGGTACGCCGAGACCGACCGCGGCGACGCTCGGCGCCGCATCGACGCGATCATCGAGCGCGTGCGGCGGGGAGAGCGGCGATGAGCGCGGGACGCCCTACGATCCGGGCTACATGCCGCGCGTCTACGTCACCGGCCACCGCAACCCGGACACCGACTCGATCGCGGCCGCGATCGGCTATGCCGAGCTGAAGGGGCGGATCGACCCGAACAACGAGTACGTGCCCGTTCGCCTGGGCGACGTGAACGACCAGACCGCCTGGGTGCTCGACCGCGCGGATCGGGAGGAGCCGGTCTTCCTGCCGCACATACTGCTGCGCGTACGCGACGTGATGCGGCACGAGTTCCCGGTGGCGAATTCCAACGAGCCCGTGCGCGAGGTCGGCCTGACCATGGCCAGCGAGGGTCTCGAGCTGGTCCCGATCGTCGACGACGACGGCACGCTCACGGGCGTATTGACCGAGCGAGCGCTTGCCCGGCGCTACGTCCGCGAGTCGCAGGAGGCCTCCGAGCTCGACGCGCCCACACGCGTCGCGGCGATCGCGGAAGTGCTCGGCGGCGAGCTCGTCGCGGGCGAGGACAAGGACGTCGCCGGGCGGGTGTGGGTGATCGCGATGGCGACCGAGTCACTGCCGGCCGGCATGGCCGAGGGCGACATCGCGGTCGTCGGTGACCGGGAGGACGCGCAGTGCCGTGTGATCGAGATCGGCGTCGACATGATGGTGCTCGCGCAGGGCGTGCGGCCCTCGGACGAGGTTCTCGAGCGGGCGCGCGAGCGCGGGACCGCGGTGGTGTCGTCCCCGCTCGACTCGTACGTGACCGCCCGCATGATCACGCTGAGCGCGCCGTGCCGCGCGCTCAGTGAGGGCGAGCCGCTGACGGTCCGGCTCGACGATCTGGTGCACGACGTCTCCGAGGAGGTCAAGGACGTCCACTACCGAGCGGCCATCGCGGTGGGCGGCGATCGCAGGCCGGTGGGCCTCGTCACCCGCGACGACCTCGTGCGGCCGGCGCCGCGGCGCGTGCTGCTGGTCGACCACGCGGAGGCCGCGCAGAGCGTTGCCGGCGTGGAGCACGCCGAGATCGTCGAGATCCTCGACCACCACCACATCGGGTCGATCGAGACCCAGCTGCCGGTGATGGCGACGTTCGACCCGGTGGGCTCGACGGCCACGCTCGTGATCGAGCGCTTCCGCCAGAACGGCCTGGAGCCGAGCACACTCCGCCGCGACGATGCTGCTCGGCGGGATCATGTCCGACACCGTCATCCTGAACTCGCCGACGACGACCGGCCGCGACCGGGCTGCCGTGGAGTACCTGGAGCGCGTCCTGGCGCTCGACGCGACGGCGTTCGGCCGCGAGATGTTCGAGAGCACGTCCGACGTATCGGACCTGTCCCCGGACCAGATCGTCTCCCGCGACATGAAGGAGTACGACCTGGGCGGCGGCCGTGCGATGGCGATCGCGCAGATCGAGACCGTGGGCAGGGCGCTCGTCGATCGCAAGGACGAGCTGCTCGACGCGCTCCGCGAGCACCGCGAGCAGCACGACTACGTGCTGTCGGCGCTGATGGTCACCGACATCATGGAGAAGCGGACCAACCTGCTCTCCGCGGGCGACGCCGGCCTGGTCGAGCGCGCGTTCGACGCCGAGCCGAACGGCGGCGTCGTCGACCTGCCCGGCGTGATGAGCCGCAAGAAGCAGGTCGCGCCGAAGCTGCTGGCCGCCGCGGGCTAGTAGGATACCCCCAGGTGGTACTTGACGGTCCCGGGTCACCGGTGTACCGTGCCCTCGTCGGCAATACCCCCGGGGAGTATCTGAAATGCCCGTTGAAACACACGATCACACCGAGGATCAGGCCCTCGCGGCAGGTGATGCGCACGCTCATCACCACCACGAGATGCCGACGTCCGGCAACGCCCTGACGCTGGTCGCGATCAGCGCGACGCTCCACTGCCTGACCGGCTGCGCGATCGGCGAGGTCGCCGGCATGGCGATCGGCACCGCGCTCGGGTTCTCGAACCTGGCGACGATCGTCGCTGTCGGTGACGCTCGCGTTCCTGTTCGGCTACAGCGCTGACCAGCCTGCCGCTGCTGCGGGCGGGCTTCGCGCTGGCCGCGGTCGTGCCGATCGCGCTGGCGTCGGACACGCTCAGCATCGCGACGATGGAGATCGTCGACAACGCGATCATGCTGATCGTCCCGGGCGCCATGCACGCCGGCCTCGACGACCTGCTGTTCTGGGGCAGCCTGGCGTTCGCGCTGGTCGTCGCCGGCGCCGTCGCCGTGCCGGTCAACCGCTGGCTGATCGCCCGCGGCAAGGGCCATGCGGTCGTGCACGAGACCGGCATCCACGGCGGCCCGTCGCCGCGCGTCGTCGGCGCGATCGCCGCGGTCGCGTTCGTGTTCGGCACGTCGGTGCTGGTGGCCGAGGCCGTCTCGTCCGACGACGACATGGGCCACGGGGGCGGGCACGCGGCCATGGGTGCTGACGAGGGTTCGGGCGCCCACGAGGCCGCCGAGGTCCGCGGCCTGGCCGTGACCAGCGACGGCCTGACGTTGTCGATGCCGCGCGCCGAGCTGCCCCGTGGCCGTGACAGCCGGATCAGCTTCCGGATCGTCGACTCGAGCGGCGCCGCCGTGCGCGACTTCGAGGTCGAGCACACCAAGCGACTGCACCTGATCGTCGTCCGGCGCGACTCGACGGGCTTCCAGCACCTGCACCCGAAGATGAGCGCGGACGGCACCTGGACCGCGCCGATCCGCATCCGCGACGCGGGCTCCTACCGCGTGTTCGCCGACTTCAAGCGCGACGGCCGCAACCAGACGCTGGCCACCGACCTGGCGGTCGACGGGCCGCTCGACTCCAAGCCGCTGCCCGCGGCCAGCACCGTCGCGCAGACCGGCGACGGCTACCAGGTGCGGGCCGGATCGGGCGCGGCGAGGGCCGGGCAGGAGGCCGAGGTCGAGTACACGGTCACCCGCGACGGCAAGCCGGTCGCCGTCGAGCCCTACCTGGGTGCCCGCGGCCACCTGGTCGCGCTGCGCCAGGGCGACCTGGCCTACCTGCACGTGCACCCGGTGGACGGGGAGGAGCCGGGCAGCCGGATCCGCTTCGGCACCGAGTTCCCGACCGCCGGGAAGTACCGCATGTTCCTTCAGTTCAAGGCGGCGGGCCGGGTGCACACGGCGGCGTTCACCCAGGACGTCGCCCGGTGACCGGGTCAGTCCGGCGGTAGCAGCACGCCCGGGTTGAGCAGCCCGCGGGGGTCGAGCGCGCGCTTGATCGCCCGCAGGGCCGCGACCTCCTCGGGCGTGCGCGTGAGCGACAGCCAGCGCGGCTTGGCGATGCCGATGCCGTGCTCGGCGCTCACGCTCCCCCGGTGAGCGGCGACAAGCCGCAATATGGCCTCGTCGACCGACTCGTCCTGCGGCTCGGGGCCGAGGACGTTCACGTGCAGGTTGCCGTCGCCGACGTGGCCGAACAGGATCGTGCGCGCGTCCGGGGCGACCTGGCCGACGCGCTCGCGCACGTCGTCGGCGAAGGCGGCCACGGCGGCGAGCGGAACCGTCACGTCGAGCTTGTGCGGCACACCGCGGGCGTTGATCGCCTCGGTGTGGAGCTCGCGGTAGGACCAGAGCCGCTCGCGGGCCGCGGTGTCGTCGGCCACGGCCTCGTCGAGCACGCCGGGCGCGTCCTCCATCGCGTCGGCCAGCGGCTCGACCACGTCGCGGATGTCGGCGCACTCGACCAGCAGGTAGGCCGGGTGGTCGGTCGCGAACGGGGGCGAGAGGTTGCGCTCGTCGCAGACCAGGGCCAGGCCGTCGGCGTAGAACAGCTCGGCGGCCTCCAGGGTGGGCAGGCGCGCGTGCAGGTGGCCGAACAGGTCGACCGCCGCGGCGGTGTCCTCCACCGCGAACAGCGCGGCGACCCGCTCGGGCAGGTGGCGTACCAGGCTCAGCCGGACGCGGGTCACGATCGCGAGCGTGCCCTCGCTGCCGGTCACGAGGCCGGGCAGGTCGTAGCCGGCGTTGTCCTTCACGAGGCCGGCCATGCGCTCGATCACGCTGCCGTCGGCCAGCACCGCCTCGATGCCGGCGACCTGGCGGCGCATCGACCCGTAGCGCACGACGTGCACGCCGCCGGCGTTGGTGGCCACCATGCCCCCGACCGTGGCCGCGCTGCGCGCGCCGTAGTCGACCGCGAAGTCGAAGCCGGACCCGCGCAGGTGGTCCTGGAGGCGCTCGAGCGTGACGCCCGCGCCGACGCTGACCTGGCCCGCCACCTGGTCGACCGGATCGAGGTCGTCGAGCCGGACCAGCGACAGGACGACCTCACCGCCGCGCGGGACGCCGCCGCCGACGAGACCCGTGTTGCCGCCCTGCGGGACGATCGCCGCCCCGGCATCGGCGCACGTCCTGACCACCGCGGCGACCTCGTCGGCCGACCCGGGCCGCACCACCAGCCGCGCCTCGCCGCCGAAGCGGCCGGTCCAGTCGCGCTCGTATCCGGCGCGCATGTCCGGCGCGGTCAGCACATGGCTGTCGCCGACGATCCCGGCGAGCTCGCCCGCGAGCGCGTCGCTCACCAGTTCTCGAACGAGTCGCGGATGATCCCGCCGAGCTCGTTCGGACCGACCTCGCGGGGCGCGACCTTCAGCAGCCGCTGCTGCTTCAGGGCGCCCTCGACCAGGTCGTCCAGGTCGTCCTCGCCGTAGCCCAGCTCGGTGACGCCGCTGGGTGCGCCGACGTCGCGCATCAGGTCGCGGAGCACGTCGGGCAGCGTGTCCTGGTCGGCGTCCGGGATCTCGTGGCCGGCGATCAGCTCGGCGGCCTTGCGGTGCTTCTCCGGGTCGGCCTCGTAGGTGAAGCGGAACGCGGCGGGCGAGGTGACGATCACCGACCAGCCGTGCGGGATGAGCGGGTGGTCGACGTCGTAGCCGGGCGCCTCGTACTCGTGCTTCAGCGCCGCGATCGGGTACGCGCAGGCGTGCGGGATGTGGACGCCCGCCGACCCGAAGCCGACGCCGGCCATGCTCGCCGCGAGCATCATGAAGCCGCGCGCCTCGACGTCGTCGGCGTCCTCGACCGCGCGGCGCAGGTACTTGCCGCCGTACTCGAGGGCGCGCGCCGACCACACGTCCGACACCGGGTTCGAGCCCTGGTAGGGCGGCCGGTCGTCGGGCGAGTCCGGCGCCGGGCGCTCGGTGTAGGGGATCGAGATGAACGACTCGACGGCGTGGCAGACCACGTCCAGACCGCACGACGACGTGACCGCGCGCGGCATCGACCGCGTCAGCTCCGGGTCGACGATGCCCTGGTGCGGGCGCATGTAGCGGTGTGAGATGCCGGACTTGACGCGCTGGTCGGGGATGTCCAGCACCGCCACCGACGTCGCCTCCGACCCGGTCCCCGACGTGGTCGGCACGGCCAGCAGCGGCTTCAGCGGGGCGGGAGGCTTCTTCCCGCCGCCCACCGGCGGGTTGACGTAGTCCATGATCGGCGCCGGGTGGGTCGCGACCAGGTCCGCCACCTTGGCGGTGTCGAGCGCCGACCCGCCGCCGATCCCCACGAAGCCGTCGAACTCCCCGTCGACGGCGTAGTCGGCCGCCTCCTGGAACGACTCGGCGGTCGGCTCGACCCGCACGCGGTCGAAGACGTCGGCCTCGATCCCCTCCTTCCGGATCAGCTCGACCAGCGGGTCGGTGATGCCCGCCTCGCGCACCCGCGGGTCGGTCACGACCATCGCGCGCTTCACGCCCAGGCGCTTGAGCTCCCAGCCGATGTCCTTCGACGCGCCCGGGCCGAACTTGATCGGCGTCGCCTCGAGGGTGAAGACGGTTTCGTGGCTCGCCATGGGCGCGGAAGGTACCCGACGCGGCCTGCAGGGTGGGCGCATACACGGGGAGGCCCTACGATGCATTCGGTGAGGATGCCTTGAGCGATCGCGAATCGAGCTTCGGCGAGGAGATCGCCCGGGGGGCCCACACGATCGGCCCCGTCACGCGCGGCGCGGCGAAGGGCGGCTACTCGCGGTGCTACCTGTTCGAGCAGGGCGACGATCTGACGCTCGTCGACACCGGGTGGGACGACGACGCGAACATGATCCTCAAGTACCTGGCCAGCATTGGCCGGTCGCCGGCCCAGATCCGGCACATCGCCCTGACCCATGCCCACCGTTCCCACCTGGGCGGGCTGGCGACGCTCGCCGGCCTCAGCCGCGCCCAGGTCTGCTGCCACTTCACCGAGGCGCCGATCGTCGAACGGCGGACGATCGCCCATCCGATCCGCCTGTGGCCGCCGCGCCCGCTGGTGCTCATGCCGTTCCGTATCGCTTCCTGGCTGCCGGTCGAGCCCCACACGCCCTGGCCCGTCGACCGCGATGACCTCGTGGACGGGTCGACGGTCGGACCGCTCACGGTGGTCCACACGCCGGGGCACACGCCGGGGCACCTGGCGTTCCTCTACGGGGACGTCCTCGTGGCCGGGGACGCGATCGCGACCTGGCCGAAGTTCGGTCCGGGCTGGCCCGGGTTCAACATGGACGAGGCGAGGTATCAGGAGTCGCTGCGGCGCCTGATCAGCCTGAAGCCGAGGGTGGTCGGCCCCGGCCACGGCGAGCCGATAGTCGACGACGCCGCCCGGGAGATCCGCACGCTGACCCGTCCGCGCTGGGTTACGAGGTCGTCGGCCACGGCTTGAAGACGTTGTCCACGTGCTCGAGGGCGGGCCGCAGCTCGCTGTAGTGCTCCCAGAGCATCCCGCCCATCGTCGCGTTCTCGATCCTCTGCAGACCGGTGGCCGTGTAGACCTCGGGCGTGTAGTCGGTCGTGAAGAACCGGTCGCTCCGCAGCCGCCGGGCAGCCATCAACAGGAACACGCGGAACGCGGTGTCGCTGAACGCGAAGCCGGGCGGCTTGCGCTCGGCGTACAGGCCGACCACGAGGTCTACGTCCTCGGGGTCGCGGTACACCTCCTGGATCTCCCGCGCCAGGACGTCGTCTCCGTTCGTCATCTCCATGAACGACCGTGCCGGCGGAAGCCGGAAGACGCGCCGGAAGGCGTTGTAGCGGGGAACCCCGCACTCGCGGGTGCGGACGATGTCGCGCGCGGCCAGGTCCACGGGCTTCTGCGGCGTCCCGTCGTCCGCGGCGAGCACCGGTAGGTTCCGCAGGAACTCGGGGTAGTTGTGCAGCGCGATCGCGCCCGGGTGGGCCACCGCAAGCGAGTAGAGCGCGTTCGCGTACTCGATCTCGTCGAGTCGCCGGCGCGGGCGGTCGACCGGGCCCGCGCCCACCGCGAGCTCGCCGAAGGGCAGGCTCGTGCCGCCGTCGACCGAGATCGGGCTGTCGTCGGCAACGCGCCGGAAGGCGACCTCGTCCGGGATCAGCGGGTGGAGCCGGTAGACCGCCACGAACTCCTCGGTCAGCGAGTACCGCACGCCGTCGTGGTGGGTGCGAGAGCCCGGGATGCCGCTCAGGACCTCGCCCGGGCCGATGCGCCCCCAGCGGCGGTGGGCGCGCTCGCCCAGGACGCCCCACCAGGTGGACCGGATGCTGTGCTCGGTCGTCGGGTGGGCGATGATCGCCGGCGTCCATTCGACGGTGTGGATCTTCGCCATGACGGCCGCGTTGATCAGACGGGCCTTGTCGAACAGGGCATCGCCCGCGAGGCCGGGCTCGTCCTCCTCGAGCAGGTCGCAGATCGCGTTGTGCTCGCGAGCGAACAGGTCGTTGAACAGCGCGAGCCCGATCCACAGGTTGGGCACGGGAGCGGGTCGGACATGCATGAACTCTTCGGCCGCCTGCAGCAGCTCGGGCCCGACCTTGATCCTGCCGGTCGGTTGTCCCTCGCGCAGCCGCGCGACGAACGTCGAGCTCGCGCCGTAGAGCTGCGATGCGTCCCACCAGTGGGTCTGATCGCTCACGTAGCGCGAGCACCCCGGGGTCGAGCCCTCCGCCTGCTCGAACGGGCGCGGGTCCGTGTCGAGCGGGGCGTCACGCTTCTCGCGGTGCTGCATCCAGTCGTGGACCTCGAACTGGAGCCACGCCGCGGCGAGCAGGTTCAGGGTGGTAGCCGGCTGGAAGGATCGCCGCGCCAGCAGCTCCTCGCTCACCAGGCTTGGGGCGGGACCGTCCATCCTCGGCACGGACGGCCCGTTGCGGCCGAACTGCGCGCCCACCGCACCCATCGCGGGCTCGGCCAGGTCGTTCTTCGTCCCGTCGACGGTCCGCACCGTCGGTCGCCCGGGGAAGCCGTCCGGGTCCGGCGGATCCGGAGCGTGCCGGTCGTAGAGGTTGCGCTCCCGCAGGCGGTGGCGGAGCCCGAAGAGCGTGAACGTGCCGGCGACCGTTCCCAGCGATTCCCAGCCGCGCTTGCGGTCGATGCGCTCCGCCACCGCCGCGACGAGGGCATACGCGGTGGCGAGCGGGCTAACGGTGCACCGCCCCGCCGTTGGCCTCCCGCGCGCCGAGCAGCGTCGCCAGATCCCGCCGCACGACGGCAGCGGCGGCGGCGTTGCCTGCGGCCTCGTTCTTCGCGATCGCCGACTCCAGGTGCGCGACCGCCTGGGTCTGGTCGCCCAGCGTCCCGGCGAGCAGGCCCAGGAAGCGCTCCGCCGACCCCCAGCACGCGGCCTGGAGCACCTGGACGTTGCGCTCCTTGAAGGGCTCGAGCAGCCGGTACAGCACTCCGGCCCGCTCGGTGTCCCGCAGCAGCGCGCAGATCTCCGCGAGGACGCAGATGGTGGTGAACCAGAACATGTCGCGGCGCACTCGGCCGAAGCCGTCCTGCGCGAACCACTCGAAGTCGGCCTGCGCGGACCCTACGTCGCCCTTCGCCAGGTGGGCCAGCGGCAGTACGGCGCGCCAGGCGAGCAGCGTGGGGTTCTCCTCCACCGCGGTCCTGATCTGGGACACGAAATCCGACAGCCGCTCCTGGCGGCGGAAGACCACGATCAGCTGCGCGCGGTAGATGGTCTGCGTGTCGCGCGCCTGCGCCTGGACGCCGAGGTCGTGGAAGCGCTGGGCGAGCGGCTCGACCTCCTGCATGTCGCCAGCAAGCTGCGCCCACACGACGTCCCAGCCGGCGACGAAGTGGTGGTACAGCGGCTGGCCGAGCTCGTCCGCGAGGGCGTTCAGGGTCTGGCGCTCGCGCTCGGCCTCGTCGACCCGCGCGCTTTCGAGCAGGTCGTACACCCGCCAGTGGTGGCCGAGCGCCTTCATCTCGGGCTCGCCGACGTCCTCGGCCATCGCGATGAGCTCCTCGCTCAGCTCCAGCCGCTCGTCCAGGTGCTCGACGCTCAGCAGCGCGGCATGGCGGCTCTCCAGTGCGACCACCAGCGCCCGCCGGTCGCCGACCGCTCGCGCCATCGTCAGCGCCTCGCTGCTCAGCCGGCCGGCCTCCTCGGCGTCGGGCCCGAAGTGCAGGTTGTCGGCCAGGCGCGCCGTGAGTTCCACGCGGAGAGCGCTGTCGGCCGCCGCCAGCGCGTCAAGTGCGCTTCGGAGGAGCGCGATGCCCTCGGCGTCGACGACTCCGGCCTCCGTGTAGCGGCTCGCGAATCCGAGCGCGGCCCGGGCCAGGAGCTCCGGCCGGCCGAGGCGGGCCGCCAGCCCGGATGCCTCCTCGAACGTCCGCCGGCTGTTCGGATTCCCCTGGCGCAGCTCGACCGAGCCGAGCTTGATCAGGACCTCACAGCGCAGTTGCTCGTCGGCAGAGGCGAGCAGGCTCAGCGCCCGCCGGTAATGGCCCGCGGCATCCTCGTGGGCGAGCGACTCCGCGGCGGTGTCGCCCGCCGCCAGCGAGTACCGGAGCGCCCTGGCGTTGTCGCGGCTCTCGAGGAAGTGGTGGGCGATCTCGGCGGGGTGCGCCGCGGACGGCCGCTCCGACTCGAGCGCCTCCCCGATCCGCTGGTGCAGGCGCCGCCGCCGGGCGGCGCTCTGGCCGTCGCGAAGCGCCTCGCGCACGAGAGCGTGGGAGAAGCTGAACGTCCCGGCTTCCGGCACGTCACGGAGGAGGCCCGCTGCCTCGGCCTCCTCGAGCAGGGAGAGGGCCGCGTCCGGATCCCGGTCGGTGACGTTCGCGAGCAGGACCGGATCGAACTCGCGCCCGACGACCGCAGCGGCCGCCAACAGCGCCTGGGTGTCGGCGGTGAGCCGTGCGAGCCTGCGCTCGATCACCTGCTTTGCGCCCTCCGGCACTCCCAGGCGCCGGAAGTCGTCCTCGGAGAGCCTCTCGCCGGATCCGTGCGACTCGGCCAGGCTCTTCAGCGTCTCCTCGAGCAGGAGCGGGTTGCCGCCGGTCGCCTCCACCAGGACGTCGACAGCGCCCCCGGACGTGGCCCGCCCGTGCCGGGCGTCCAGGAGAGCGCGCGTGTCGTGTTCGTCCAGGCCGTCGAGCGAGATGCGCTCATACCCCGGTCGTGGCCGCGCCAGGAAGTCTGCGAGTTGCTGGGTGGCGCACTCCTCGACGTCGCGCAGCGTGCCCAGGACGAGCAGGTTCACGTCGTCGATCTCCTGGACCGCGTACTGGAGCAGCAGGCCGGTGGAGGGATCCGCCCACTGGAGGTCGTCGAGGATCAGCACTGCGGGTCGCCGGCGCGCGATGAAGGCCAGCACGCTCGCCACGGCGTTGAACAGGCGATAGCGCCGCATCTCGGGCTCGATCGCGAGCGGTTCCTCGAGCTGGGGACGGCTCTGCCGCAGGGCGGGGTTCAGGCGGCTGAGCTCGCTGAGCTCGGCGTCGAGCTCTCCTTCGAAGTCCTCACCACAGTCGGTCAGGTAGTGCCCGAGCGCCGTCACGAACGGCTGGTAGGGCACCAGCGTCTCCTCGTCCGATCGGCCGAACAGGACGACCGCCCCGTCCGCGTGGGCCTCCCGCGCCAACTCCGCCGCCACGCGCGTCTTGCCGATGCCGGGCTCACCGCCCAGCACGACGAACTGCCGCCTACCCTCCTTTGCGCGTGCATAGCGAGCGCGAAGTGCGACCAGCACGTCCTCGCGTCCCACGAACGCGCCCTCGTCGCCGCCGAGTGCCAGCCCGGCGGGCAGCGCCACGATCCGGCGTCCGGCAGGCCGCCGGATCGCCGTCTGAAGGTCCGGTGCGCCGCCGCCGACCGCGGCACCGGACGCGCGCCGCGCCTCGTCGAGAAGCTCCCCGCAGGTCGCCGGCCGATCGGCAGGGGACTTGGCCATGCCGCGAGCCAGGGCGTCCCCGAGCTCGCGCGGCAGGTCGGGCCGCGCCTCGCTCAGGGACGGCGGCTCCTCCTCGAGCTGGGCGTAGATCACGGCTACCTCGCTGTCCCTCTCGAACGGCGGGTGGCCCGCGAGGCACTCCCAGAGCATGCACGCCAGCGAGTAGACGTCCGCCTGGCGGTCCACCGCCTGGCCGCGGATCTGCTCGGGCGCCGCGTAGTGCGGCGTTCCGAGGAACCCGTTGCGGGACGTCGCACCGGCCGGAGCGGTGGCGTGCTTCGTCAGGCCGAAGTCGGTCAGGTAAGCACGCTGACCGTCGACCAGCACGTTCGCCGGCTTGACGTCGCGATGCACGAGGCCGATCTCGTGGGCGGCGTCGAGGGCCGACGCGACCTGGTCGAGCAGGGAGAGCGCCCGTTCAGGGGTCATCGTCCCCTCTCGCCGGAGCACGCGCGCGAGGTCCGTTCCCTCGACGTAGTGCATCGATATGTACAGCAGCCCGTCGGCGTCACCTGCGTCGTAGACGGTCACGGCGCTGGGGTGGTGGAGCATGGCCGCCAGCCGCGACTCGCGGATGAATCGCTCCCGAAAGCCCGGTTCTGCAGCGATTTCCGGGGCGAGCAGCTTCAGCGCGACCTTGCGCTTGAGGTGGAGGTGCTCCGCCCGGTACACGACGCCCATCCCGCCGCGGCCGATGCTCTCCTCGATGCGGTAGCCGCCCACGCGGCTGCCCGTCTCCAGATCCTCCCGCACACCCCGGGTTTCTACACCTCGGCAGGCTCTTCGGGAAGGCGATTGGCGCGCTCGGTCGATCTTGCTCGGTCGGGTGGCGACCAGGAATCCGGAAATCCTCAGGTAGGCCCCGCAAAACCCTCCGGTTGCCCATGGCCAGGGCCGCCGCACGATGGACTACGCATCCCCCCAACCCCGAGGTGGCGACCCATGTCCGAGACGGAACGCAGGTTCGAAGGAGGTCCGCGGCGAGCGCGGCTCAGAGCGCTGGCGCTAAGTGCGCTGGTGACGGCGATGCTCGGCGCAGGCGCCGACTCGGCCATGGCCGACTACACGGCCCAGGTCCAGTCGGGAACGCTGAAGGTGTCGGGCGACGGCGACGCTGACCAGCTTGCGCTGCGGCTCGCCCCGGGCGCGCCCGGGACGCTTCAGGTCGACGTCGGCGCCGACGGGACAGCCGAGTTCAGCTTCGACCGCAGCACGTTCACCGCGATCGAGGTGAACGCGGGCTCCGGCGACGACCGGGTGGTCATCGACCAGACCGGCGGCGGGTTCACCGACGAGGCCGTGACCCTGAACGGGAACGGCGGCGCCGACACGCTGATCGGCGGTGCCGGCGCGGACGTCTTCAACGGCGGAGGCGGCGACGACGTCGTCGACGGCAACACCGGCCAGGACCGGGCGCTGCTGGGCGACGGCAACGACCGCTTCAACTGGGACCCGGGCGACAGCAGCGACACGGTCGAGGGCCAGGGTGGCGACGACCGCCTGGACTTCAACGGCGCGAACATCGGGGAGAAGTTCGATGTCTCCCGCAACGGCAAGCGCGTGCGCCTGACGCGCGACATCGGCAACGTCACGATGGACCTCGACACCCTCGAGCGGGTGTCGCTCCGCACGCTGGGCGGCGCCGACTCGGTCGTCACCGGCGAGCTCGCGGGCACCGCGACCAAGTCGGTCGACGTCGACCTCCGGGGCTTCGACGGCAACGGTGACACCCTGGCGGACACCGTCACCGCACGCGGCACCGACAACGCCGACTCCCTGAAGATCGGCGGTTCCGGCGGAGCCGTGGCCGTCAGCGGGACGGGCGCCGAGACGCGCGTCTCGGGCGGCGAGGCGATCGACGCCGTGAACGTGGCCGCCGCAGGTGGAGCCGACACCGTGACGGCGAACGTCGGGATTCCGGGCGTCGCCGAGGTCAACATCGACGGCGGCGACGGCGCGGACACCGAGAAGTACGTGGGCACCGCCGACGCCGACCAGATCGCGGTCATCGCCAACGGCACCGAGGTGCGCACCGACGCGCCCGCGACGGCTCCCGTCGACGCGAGCGCGGTCGAGGACCTCGTCCTCCAGGGGCTCGACGGCGCCGACACGATCACGAGCGTCGGCAACGTGGCATCGCTCACGAAGCTGACCTACGACGGCGGCTCGGGCGGCGACACGCTGCTCGGCGGCAACGGCGGCGACATCCTGCTCGGAGGCCCCGGCGAGGACTTCGTCGACGGCAACCAGGGCAGCGACCGGGCGCTGCTGGGTGACGGGAACGACCGCGCCCAGTGGGATCCGGGCGATTCCAACGACACCGTGGAGGGCCAGGGCGGCGAGGACGCGCTGGACTTCAACGGCAGCAACATCGGCGAGAACATCGAGGTGTCGGCGAACGGCACGCGCGTCCGCCTGACCCGTGACATCGCCGGCATCGTGACGGACCTCGCCACGCTGGAGAAGCTGACCGTGCACGCCCGCGGCGGCACCGACACGGTGTCCGTCAACGAGCTGGCCGGGACCGCGGCGAAGTCGGTGAACGTCGACCTCGAGCAGTTCGGCGGCGGCGGCGACGCCGTGGCCGACACCGTCATCGATCGCGGCACCGACAACGCCGACAGCGTGAAGGTCGGCGGCTCCGGTGGAGCCGTGGCCGTCAGCGGGTCGTCGGGCGCCGAGACGCGCGTCTCCGGCGGCGAGGCGATCGACGCGGTCAACGTCGCCGCACTCGGCGGCGCGGACGCGATCGCCGTGGGCGTCGGGATCCCGGGTCCCGCCGAGGTCAACGTCGACGGCGGCGACGGCGCGGACAAGACCACGTACGCCGGCACCGGCGACGCCGACCAGATCGGGGTCATCGCCAACGGCACCGAGGTGCGCACCGACGCGGCCGCGACCGCACCGGTGGACACGACCGCGGTCGAGGACCTGGTCGTGCAGGGCCTGGCCGGTGGCGACACCATCTCGGCCGTCGGCAACCTGGCACCGCTCACCCGCCTGACGTACGACGGCGGGGCCGACGCCGACACGCTGCTCGGCAGCAACGGCGCGGATCTCCTACTCGGTGGCGGCGGCGAGGACCTCGTCGACGGCAACCAGGGTCAGGATCGCGCGCTGCTGGGTGACGGCAACGACCGGTTCCAGTGGGATCCGGGCGACTCCAGCGACACGGTCGAGGGTCAGGCCGGTGAGGACCAGCTGGACTTCAACGGCTCGAACATCGGCGAGAACATCGACGTCACGCCGAACGGCAAGCGCGTGCGGCTGACCCGCAACATCGCCACGGTCACGACGGACCTCGACACGATCGAGCGGCTCCAGGTGAGGGCTCTCGGCGGCGCCGACACGATCGCCACGAGCGACCTGGCCGGCACCGCGCTGAAGGCCGTGGACGTCGACCTGCGGGGCTTCGACGGCAACGGCGACACCGTGCCGGACACCGTCATCACCCGCGGCAGCGACCGCGCGGACACGGTCGACGTCAGCCGGGCCGACCCGTGGGTCGTGGCGAGCGGCCTGGCCGCGCAGACCCGCATCCTCGGTAGCGAGCGGGACCTCGACACTCTGCGGGTCGAGACGCTGGGCGGCGACGACCAGGTCAACGTCGCCCCGGGCGTGAGCGAAGTGATCGTCCCGATCGCCGACCTCGGCGCCGACGGCTAGTAGCGAAGTCAGGATCGGGGCCGCTCCACCGGGGCGGCCCCGATTCGCTCAGTCCACCCGCGTCAGCGACTCGCGGCCGATCTCGCCCACCGAGCGGCAGCCCGCCAGGCCCATCGTCAGGTCGAAGTCGGCGGCGAAGTTGCGGAGGACCTCCTCGACGCCCTCCTGGCCGGCGATCCCGAGGCCGTACACGTAGGGCCGGCCGACGAGCACGGCGGTGGCTCCCAGCGCCAGCGCGCGGAACACGTCCGCGCCGCCGCGGACGCCGCTGTCGAGGATGACGGGGACGCGGCCGTCGATCGCGTCGACGACGCCGGGCAGCGCGTCGACCGTCGCGATCGCGCCGTCCACCTGGCGCCCGCCGTGGTTCGACACGACCACTCCGTTCATGCCGGCGTCGACCGCGCGGCGCGCGTCGTCGGGGTGGAGGATGCCCTTGAGGAGGATCGGGAGCTTGGTCCGCTCGCGCAGGAACGACAGGTCGTCCCAGGTCAGCGACGGCCGCGAGTAGATCTGCACGAAGTTCTGGACCGCGGCGCGGGCCAGCCCGGTCTTCAGGCCCTTGACGAAGCCGTCGGGATACGCCCGCGCGACCTGGATCAGCGTGCGCAGCGCCCGCAGGTTCGGCTTCGGCTCCTGGTCGGCGGGGCGCTGGCCGGGGTCCTCCGCGATCAGCCGCTTGAAGACGGGGTCGCTCGTGTACTGGGCGATGCCCCAGCCGCGCAGGAACGGGAGGAAGGCGCGGTCCAGGTCGTAGGGCCGCCAGCCCAGGATCGTCGTGTCGAGGGTGACGGCGATCGCCTCGGCCCCGACGCGCTCGGCGCGGGCGACGAAGCTCTCGACCAGCTCGTCCGAGGTGCTCCAGTAGAGCTGGAACCAGCGCGGGGCGTCGCCCAGCAGCGCCGGCGACGTCCTCCATCGGGGTCGACGCCTGGCTGGAGAGGACCATGCCGACGCCGGCTTCGCGGGCGGCTCGGGCCACCGCCCGGTCGGCTTCGCGGTGAGCCAGCTCGAGGACCCCGATCGGCGCGAGCATGAACGGCACCGCGTGGCGGCGGCCGAACAGCTCGATCGAGGTGTCGCGCTCGGAGACGTCGCGCAGCATCCGCGGCACGATCCGCCAGCGGTCGAGCGAGCGCCGGTTGCCCGCCACGGAGTCGCCGCTGCCGGCGCCCGCGGCGATGTAGGCGAACGCGTCGCGCCCCATCTTGCGCCGCGCGCGCTGCTCGAGCTTCTGCGCGTCGGTGGGCAGCTTGGGCCGCAGGCCGCTGACGCCGCCGCGGTAGATATCGGTCTGGCGCTCGAGTCCGCTCACGCTCGCGAACGCTACGCAAAGCGGCCGCGAAGCCGCTCCGCCCCAGGCCGGCTCAGGCGGGCGCGCCCTCGGGGATCGCGCCGATCTGCTGCATCATCGCCAGCCCGTCGGTGATGCCCCAGTGCTCGGCAGCCCGGCCGTCCACCACTCGCACGACGTCTATGCAGGGGACGTCGATCCGCTTACCGCTGGCCGGTACGCCCATGAACTCCCCCTGGTGGGTGCCCTGGAAGCGGACGCGCGCCACGACCTTGTCGCCGCACTCGAGGACCTCGTCGACCTCGACGTGCAGGTCGGGGAAGCCGCCGCGGAAGAGCTGGGTGAACTGCTTGATGCCCTCGCGGTCGCGGGTGAGGCCCGGGAACTCCTCGTGCTCCACGAAGTCCTCCGTACAGATCTCGTCGACCGTTTCGAGCCTTCCCTCGCCCATCACCTCGCGGTAGAAGCGGCGGGGCAACTCGGCGTTCTGCGACATGGTTGTTCCTCTCCCGGCGCCCCGCTGGCGAGCCTACCCACCGGCAGCGCTGCCCGACGCGCCATCTCACTGGCGAGTCGGGCTCGGCTCCGGATAGCGTCGCGCCGTCAACCGACGGGAGGAACCATGGGGACCAGGGCAGGGCTGGCGGCGCTCGCGGCTGCGGGCGTGCTCGCGGCCATGACCGGAACGAGCTACGGCGGCGAGGCGGGCATCGACAACGACGGCAACTTCCTGGTGGCGGACGCCGACGTGTCGCCACCGGTCGCGGGGACCAAGAAGAAGCCGCAGCCCGTGACGCTCGACTTCCACCACATGTTCGGCAACTACCGCACCGGAAACCAGCCGCCGCGTAGCACCGATCTGGCCGTGCGGCTGCCGCGGGGGATGACAATCCATCCCGACTTCGTCGGCGAGTGCCCGCTGCCGAAGTCGGATGCGGACATCCGCGACGACCGCTGCTCGGCCTCCTCGCGGGTCGGCACCGGCACGGCGCTGGCGGACGCGCGCAACCTCGGCTTCGCCGATCCGATTCCCGCGACGGTCACGGCGTTCAGCGGCGCGGCCCACAACGGGAACCCGACTCTCCTGCTCCAGGGCGTCGTGACCGTCGGCGGCGCCAAGGTCACCGTCGAGTACGACTTCGACGTCGTCGACGCCGCGAGCGGAGGCTTCGGGCTCCGGCTGATCACGTTCGACCCGTTCCCGAGCCCTCCCCCGATCCGAACGCGGGCTTCATCACGCTCAACAAGCTCGACCTGAAGGTCGGGAAGAACGTGAAGCGGAGGGTGTCCGGCAAGCGCGTCGGGCGCGGCTACCTGGAGGCGCCGAACACGTGCTCGAAGGCGGGCTGGGCGTTCCGCGAGGAGTTCATTCTGGTCACCGGCGCCACGCTGCTGGCGCCCGACACGGTGGCCTGCACGAAGTAGGACGTCGGTCGCGGCTGGGCGGCGCCGAGCGCGGCGTCGCTCAGCCGATGACGACCGGCGTGCCCTCGCGCGCCACGCGGTTCAGCTGGAGCACGTGCCGGTTGCGCATGCGGACGCAGCCGTGGGATACGCGGCCGGGGATCAGGCCGGGCTGGTTCGTGCCGTGGATGGCGATCTGCCCGCCGCCCCGCCAGCCCGTGTGGTGCGGCGAGTAGGCGCTCAGCCCGAGTGCCAGCACGCCGTAGGGGCCGCCCTTGCTCCTCGGAACGACCCGCTCGCGGATGAAGAACGAGCCCGACGGCGTCGCGTTGCCGCGGGTGCCGATCCCCACCGGCGCGCGCAGGACCGTCTTGTCGCCGCGGTGTGCGATCAGCCGTTTGCGGGTCAGGTCGATCGAGACCCAGGAGCTCGTGCGCACGGGATCGTCGAGCGCGTCCGTGGGAACCCAGCCCGTGCGCTGGCCCAGTCCGGCGTAGCGGACGCGCGACCAGTCGCCCGACCGCTCGAGGACGATGACCACTTCGTTGTTGCGGTAGTAGGTGTGGGTCTTCAGCGACCCCGTGCGGCGCGCGCCGCGCCGGGGCTCCGACCGCACAGGCGTGGCCTGGGTGACGTACGCCCACCAGGTCGTACCGCGCTCGTCGGAGGTGAGCGCAGGCTCGGATTCACCGTCGGGCGCGGCGGCCGTCTGGCCGGCCGCGACGGGTGACGGCGCGAGTACGAGCGCGAACAGGAGGGCAGCGGCCGCTCCGCCCGCGCGAAGGATGCGAGTCCAGGGCGTGGGGGGCACGGGGGAGCGAGGTTACTCCTCGTGCAGGACCAATTTGTGGTCCGGAGCGTCGTTGGCGCCGTAGTCCACGCGAAGGCACGCCCCGGCCGGAGCGGGAGCCCGGCCGGGGCACATTTCCCACCCTGCGACTACTTGGTGTCGAGGCGGATGAACCCGTGCGTCGACCCGAAGCCGAGCTCGTTCACCCGCAGCTCCAGCTTCTTGCCGAGCGCCGCGTCCGGGACGTCGAACACGATCGAGCCCTTCTCGTCGGAGTCGGGCTGGATGTCGGTGAGGAAGAACGGCTCGGAGCCGGAGTCGCCGCCCTCCATCGTCAGCGCCACCGTGCCGTCGGTGTCGGTCGAGTACTCCGGGCCGCCGTCGTAGGTGACCTTGAACGTCTCGTCGGTCAGCGTCGCGGTCTCGCCCTTCGTGCTGTGGGCGCCGATGTTGACCACGAGGTAGGTGCCGCTGGCCTGCTCGTCGGCGCCGAACGTCGGGTCGCCGATGGTCTTGCGCTGCTTGACCGAGTTGACCGAGTAGACGATCCCGTCGACCGTGACCTCGCCGCTCGCCCGGACGTGCGGCGTGTAGTCGTCGCTGGCGTTGTTCGGCTTCTCCGGGTCCTCGTTGGCCTTCGCCTTCTCGGAGTTCTTGGAGCTCCCGCCGCTCTTGCTCGCGGACGAGGAACTGCTGCCGTCACTCGACTTGTCGGTGCTCGTGCTGCTGGTGCCGTTCGCGATCACGCTCACGACGATCAGCCCGGCGAAGCCGCCCACGACCCACTTCCAGGCGTTGCTCTTCTTCCGCGGCCCCGGCTGCTGGTAGCCCGGTCCGACCACCGGCGGCGGCCCGCCCTGCCAGTTCCCCTGCTGCGGCTGGTGGTACTGCGGTGGCATCTGGTGGACGCCCGACCGGTACTCGGTCCACTGCGTCCCGTCGAAGTACCGCTGGCCGTGCCCCTCCGGGTCCGGGTACCAGCCCGGCGGCGTCTGCTGCGTCGTCGTCATGCGTACAACCCCCTGCGCGTGAGCGCGTTCGAGAAGCGTTCCGTCGCTCACGAGTCCCGCGGCCCCCTGCCGCCTGGCCAAGCTACGGTCGCGAACGCCCGCTCGCCATGAGAATGGGTCGGTCGACCAGTGGCCCCACGTGCCAGCGTTCCGCGGCGAGGAAACGGCGCGCCGCCGGCCGGTCGCCTCCGCTAGAGGAGCGGAGTAGGCTGGTCGTACAAGGTCACTCGCCGCTTCTAGCGAACTTGCCTCACGAGCGCCCCGGGGTCGCACAAAGCCGGGCGGTTCTCACGGACACCTTCGTCACCAGCTGAAGAGAGCCATCTCGAGACGGGCGCTCCCGTGGACGCTTTCTGCGGACCGGGTCGCTCAGGAGGTGTGACATGGAATCCGGTACCGAGCGCAAGTCGCGGAGCGGCTGGCGGCAGCGCAAGAGCGAGCGTCGCGCGCTCGCTTCACAGCCCGCTCACGAGGACGTGGAGGCGCAGCTCAGGAATCTGAGCACCCAGTGGCGGCGCGGCATCGTCTCGCACATCACCGGTCTGCGTCCGCGGCTCGACCCGGTCCACGACAACATCCGTGGATCTGATGACGCCAAGGTGGCGCTCGTCCAGTACGGCGACTACGAGTCGAACGCCTGCCGGGCGGCGGCCCCGGTAGTCCGCGGCCTGCACAGGCAGTTCGGTGAGGACATGTGCGTCGCTTGGCGTCACTTCCCGATCGCGGATGCACATCCGCACGCGGTGGGTGCAGCGGCTGCGGCGCTGGCCGCGGGAGCTCAGGGACGCTTCTGGGAGATGCACGACGCCATCCACTCGGCCGAGCCGACGTACGCCGGGAGGGTGGACCTGACGCCCGGGGCGCTGCGCGCGGTCGCCGCCGACCTGGACCTCGACCTCGATCGTTACGACTCCGAGGTCGCCGACGGCACGCACCTGACGCACGTCTTCGAGGACTTCAACAGCGGCGTGGTGAGTGGTGTGAACGGCTGCCCGACGTTCTTCGTCAACGGCCGGCGCCTGGACTGGGACTTCGACGTCGCCACGCTCGAAGCGACGCTGACACGCGCGGTCGTCGTGGTTGATGAAGCCGCCGCCAGGCCTTCGGCGCTCGGGTAGGTAGGGCGGGCGACATGGAGCTGCGGGCCGCCGCCGACTCCCTGCGCGCGTTCGGTCGCCGCCACCACGTGGCGATCATGGTCGGCGGAGCGCTGGGGGCCGCCGCGTTGCTCGCCCTCCTCCTGGCCGGCCGACGCCACGAGTTCCACGCGGCGATCTCCGCAACTGCGCTCTGGATCCTCGGGCTGGCGGCCGTCCTGCAGCTCGTGGCGCTCCTGGTGCGGACCGAGGCGTGGCACCTCTGCATCAACGCGGCCGGGGGGACCGTTGAGCGCCGCGTCGTCTACCGCGCCTCGAGTCTCGGCGTCCTCGGCAGCTTCGCGCAGGGGCAGCTCGCGGTGGCGGCGCGGATCGCCGCGCTCCGGCGCTCGTCACCGGCGCTTGCCCCGCGGGTCCCGACGCTCATCGCCGCGGAGTTCCCGATCCTCGCCACCGAGGCCGCACTGGCCGCGCTGACGTCGTTCACGCTGGTCGGCCCGCTCGGCCTGCCGTGGTGGCTGCCGCTCGTGCTCGTCGCTGTGATCGGATCGGCCGGCGTGCTGATGCGACGGCTGGCACTGCGCAAGGGACGCGAGCTGTGGCGCGGGCTCGCCGTCGTGCGCCGGCGACGCGAGGGCATCGCGGTGATCGGGCTCGTGCTCGTCGCTGTGTTCGCGCAGATCTTCCGCAACTGGCTGCTGCTGCATGCGGTCGGCATCGACGCGTCGTTCTTCGACGCGATCGCTGTGCTGATCGCGGTCGTCACGCTCGGCACGCTGCCCGTCGGCCCGAGCGTCGGCGCGGCGGCTGCGGTGCTGATCCTGGGGAGCAGCGGCGTGGCCGCAACCGCGGCGGCGGGCGTGCTGCTCACCGTCACGGGCATCGCCGGCGGGCTGTGCTTCGCCGGCTGGGCCGGCGGCGACTGGCTCTGGGCCCGCGGGCGCCGAAGGCGCCGCGAGCGGCGGGCGGGCGCGATCACCGTGCCGCCGGTCCGCGCGGTGGTGGACCCCCGCGCGGCGAGCTCAGGCTGAGCCCGCGGCGGGCTCGTCAGGAGACCACTTCGAGCGTGCGATCGAGGCACGTCACGTCCAGCATCCGGCGTATAGCCCGGCTCGGATTCGCGAGGACGAACCGATGTCCCTTCATCCGCGCTCGGCGCGCCGCGGCGACGAACACGCGGAGGGCCGTGACGTCGGCGAACTCGACTCGGCTGAGATCCAGGCCGACGACCGGCGGGTTCTCTCGCTCGGCATCCCCGAGCGCCATGCTCAGGTCGGCGGCGGTGGCGAGGTCGAGATCGCCGGTGATGCGCAGCCAAACTGCATCGCCGGTGACCGTGGGGATGATCTTCAATCGGTGCTGATGGGCCATGAGCGCAGGAACCGTCCGTCTCCGATGCGCACCATAGGCGTCCGCCCGGCGGATGGGGGGCCGCGCTCTCGTTCGGTCCCCGCTATTTGCGGCGCAATGACCCCGGGAAGGGTTTGGGAAGGAGCCGGCCGTAGCGTCGCCTGCCATGGCCACCTCCCACTCATCCGCCGTCACCCGCCCCCTCGGACCGCTCGGCCGCCTGGGCCGCTGGTCGGCCCGTAACCGGCGCGTCGTCTTCGTCTCCTGGGCCCTTCTGGTCGTTGTGCTCGCGGCGCTTGCCCCGCGCGCAGAGCACGCGCTGTCGGGCGGCGGCTGGCAGGCCGACGGCTCGGAGTCCGTGCGTGCGCGTGATCAGATCGAGCGCCACTTCGGCGGCCACGGCAGCTACGCCATGGCCGTCGTCGTGAGCGCGCGGGGCCACACCGCCGGCGACCCCGAGTTCCAGCGCGCGATCGAGAGCAGCGCGCAGGCGCTGCGGCAGGAGGACGCCGTGACCGCTGTGCGGTTGCCCCGCCGCGGCGAGTCGATCTCGGCCGACGGGCACGTGGCCGTGGTGCGGGCCGGCGCTCGCCGCGATACGGCGGAGATGGTTCGTGCGGCAACCCGCGTGCGCGAGCGGCTCGAGAGCTCGGCGCCCGCGGGTGTGCAGGTCGCGCTGACCGGGTCGCCGGCGCTGTGGTCGCAGTTCAACGAGGAGAACAAGCACGCGATGCTGCGCTCGGAGCTGATCTCCTGGCCGCTGACGCTCGCGGTGCTGATCGTTGCGTTCGGCTCGCTCGCGGCGGCCGGCATCCCGCTGCTGCTGTCGATCTCGGGGCTGGTCGCGACGGCCGGTGCGCTCTACCTGGGCACGCGCTTCACCGGCATCACGATCTGGGCGATGAACTTCGCGCTGATGTTCGGCCTCGCGGTCGGCATCGACTATGCGCTGTTCGTAGTGGTGCGGTTCCGGGCGGCGCTGCGGGCGGGGTTGCGTCCGCTCGACGCGGTCGGCGAGACCATGGACAGTGCCGGCAAGGCCGTGCTGGTGAGCGGCGTCGCCGTGCTGGCGTCGCTGTCGGCGATGATGCTCGTCCCCAGCCAGCCGTTCCGTACGAGCGCGGTCGGGATCCTGTTCGCGGTCGGCTTCGTGCTCGCGGCGTCGCTGACGCTGCTGCCCGCGGTGCTGGCGAAGCTCGGCCCGCGCATCGACCGCTTCTCGCTGCCGTGGGCGGCGGCCGTGCAGCACCGCAGCCCGGCGTTCGCACGCTGGGGCCGTCTGATCTGGCGGCGCCCGGTGATCCTCGGCGCGGGCGCGGCGGCGGTGCTGGTGGCATTGGCGCTGCCGGTGACCGGACTGCGCACGGCGATGCCGACCACGGGCGTGCTGCCCGATGACGCGAGCGCGCGCGTCGGCTACGAGCGGATGCAACGGGCGTTCGGAGAAGGGGCGCCCGCCGAGCTTCAGGTCGTGACCCCCCGGGCCGAGGCCGACCGCGTTCACGCACTCGTGCGCCGGACCGGCGGGATCGCCGCGGTGCAGCCACCCGAGCGCAGCGGCGGGCTCGCGCTGGTGCGCGTCCAGCCGGCCGGCGATGACGCGCGCGGCCTGATCGAGCGCCTGCGCGATCGGCTGCCCCGCGGCGCGCTCGTCGGCGGTGCCGCTGCTGAGTCGCACGATCTCGAACGTGCGCTCGCCGGCCGCACGCCGCTGGTCTACGGGTTCGTGCTGACCGTCGGCTTCCTTCTCCTGCTGCTGGTGGTGCGGGCTCCGCTCGCCGCGGCGGCTGCCGTGCTCATGAACCTGCTCGCCACCGCGGCGGCCTTCGGCGCGGCTCGGCTGATCTTCCAGGACGGCGCCGGCGAGTCGCTGCTGCGTTTCCACTCGCAGGGCTTCGTCGACGCCTGGGCGCCGGTCTTCTTCTTCTGCCTGATCTTCGCGCTGGCGATGGACTACACCGTGTTCCTGCTGGCAACGGCGCGCGAGGAGTTCGAGCGGACAGGCGACGCCCGGGAGGCGCTGGTGGAGGGGCTCGCTCGCTCCGGCCGCGTGATCAACGCCGCGGGCGCCGTAATGGTGGTCGTGTTCTTCACGTTCGCCCTCTCGGGGCCGCTCGCGCCCAAGGAGATGGGCGTCATCCTGGGCGTGGCCGTGCTGCTCGACACCCTCCTCGTGCGGCTGTTGCTGCTGCCCGCCGCGCTTCGGCTGATGGGCCGATGGGCCTGGTGGACGCCGCGCAGGATGGAGCGGCTGATCCCCGTCGTCGACGTGCGCCACGGTTGACCGCGACCCGAACCCGGGGTCAGGCTTGGCGGTGTGCAACGAATGGACATCCGCCTGCTCGGAGGATTCGGCGTGGCGGTCGACTCACACCCGGTCCCGGACGACGCGTGGCCGCAGCGCCGAGCCGCGGACCTGGTGAAGCTGCTCGCGCTCGCCGACGGGCACCGGCTCGCGCGCGATCAGGTGCTGGAGGCGCTCTGGCCGCAGCTGGAGGCCGCGCCGGCCGCGGCGAACCTGCACAAGGCCGCGAGCTACGCCAGGCGCGCGCTCGGTGACCGTTCCGCCGTCGTGCTGCGCGGGGGCCAGGTGCAGCTCGCGCCGGGTGTCGCGGTGACGACCGACGTGGAGCGGCTCGAGGCCGGCGGCGACGACGTCTCTGCTGACGATCTCCTGCCCGACGACCGCTACGAGCAGTGGACGCTGGCTCCACGCGAGCGGGTGCGCGAGCTTCGCCTGGCCGGCCTGCGCAGGCGCGGGCTGTGGGAGGAGGTGCTGCGCGCCGAGCCCGCCGACGAGGAGGCGAGCCGCGCGCTGGCGCGTGCGGCTCTCGAGGCAGGCGATCGGGCAGCGGCCGTCCGCAGGCTGCGCTCGCTGCGTGACGAGCTGTCGCAGCTCGGCATGCGTCCCTCGGAGGAGACGCTCGCGCTCGAGGCCGAGCTGACGAGCGGCCCCGCGGTCCACGCGCCGCTCCTGTTCGACGCGCCGATCGTCGGCCGTGACCGCGAGCTCGACTTCGCGCGCACCCTCCTGCGCCAGGCGGCCGGCGGGCACGGCGGCGCGCTGCTCGTCACGGGCGCCGCGGGGATGGGCAAGAGCCGCTTTGTCGACGCGCTGCTGGAGGACGGCGAGCGCAGCGGGTTCCACACCCTGCGCGGCGGCGCCCACGCGGAGGAGGGCACGAGCCCGTACGCGCCGTTCGTCGAGGCGATCGATCCGCTGCTGGACGAGCGCCCGGACCTGGCCGCGAGCCTGTCGGCGGGAGCACTGTCCGCACTCGCGCTGCTCGTGCCGTCGGCACCGCGAGTCGAGACCGAGGAGGGCGCGGCGGTGGACCGCCACCGGCTCCTCTCCGCCGTCGGCCAGCTGCTCGCCCGCGCGTCGCGCGACCGGCCGGTGCTGCTCGTGCTCGACGATCTCCACGCGGCCGACGACGCGACGCTCGGCCTGGTCCACTACCTGGCGCGCGCCGCCCGCCGCGCGCCGCTGATGCTCGTCGTGGGCGCGCGCGAGGAGGCGATCAGCGAACGGCTGGCCCGGCTGCGCTCGAGCCTGATCGAGCAGCACGCCGGCGTCGAGGTCCCGCTCGACCGCCTCGATCGGACCGCCGTGCAGGCGGTCGCAGAGCGAGTCGCGGGCCGTCGCTTGCCCGAGCCGACCGTGCGCGCGATCGAGCGCTCGAGCGCCGGCAACGCGTTCTTCGTGGAGGAGCTGGCCGCCGGTGTCGACGCCGAGGGAGAGGTGATCGTGCCGCGTCGCCTCCACCAGGTGCTCGAGGCGCGAGTCGAGCGGTTGAGCGCGATCGCCGGCGATCTGATGGCTCCGCTCGCCGTGCTCGAGGACGGCTTCACCGCGGGCGAGCTGGCGGCGCTGGCGCGCCGTGACGAGGACGAGGTGGCGGGGGCGCTCGAGTCGGCCTGCGCCGCGGGAGTCCTGGACCGCACGCGCGGCGCGTACCGCTTCCGGCATCCGCTCGTTCGTGAATCGCTGGTCGCGCGGGTGCCGCACGGGCAACTCGCCGGCGCTCACCGCGCGGCGGCCGCGATGCTCGAAGCCCAGGACGCGCCACCCGAGCGGATCGCCCATCACCTGCTTCATTCCGGACAGGCCGAAGCGGCGGTGCCCCTGCTGCTGCAGGCGGCCGACTGGGCCGCGAGCGTCGCCGCTTACGCGGACGGAGCGGCGTGGGTCGAGCAGGCGCTGGAACATGCCGGCGACGAGCTCCGCCCGCGGCTCCTGGCCCTACTCGCCGAGCTCCTGGACGGCACGGGCGATCCGCGCGCCGCGGCCGCCTACGCGGACGCGATCGCGGCGAGCAGCGGCGGCGAAGCGAACGACCTGCGCCTCAAGCGTGCCCGCGCATGCATCATCTCCGGCGACCTCGCCGAGGCCCGCGCGATGCTCGAAGAGGTCGTGCCCGCCACCACCGCCGAACGCGGGCGGGCGGCGCTGCTGCGCTCGATGCTCAGCTGGTTCGAAGGGGACATGGCAGGGTCCCGCCGCTATGCCGAGGAGGCCGAGCCGCTGCTCGTGCAGGCGGAGCGCCACGAGGACCTCGCGTTGCTCGACGACGCTCGCGCGATGCTCGCCCACGCCGAGGGCGACTGGGAGTCGCACGCGCGCTGGCGGCTGCGCGAGTCGGCGGTGCCGTCCGGGCTGGCGGGCCGCGTCTTCGACGCCTACCTGTGCGTGACCGAGTACGTGCTGTACAGCGGGGAGCCGTATGCGCAACTCGCCGGCTTCGCCAAGCGGCTGCGCGCCCAGGCGGCCCGGGCCGGCGCTCGCCGAGGCGAGGCCTTCGCGGCGACGCTGCTCGGCGAGACCGAGCTGCTGACCGGCAACCTCGACGCCGCGCGCGAGCACCTGTTCGAGGCCGCCCGCATCAGTCGCGAGGTCGGCGCGTCCGGGGGCGAGGCGCTCGCCCGGCTGCGGCTCGGCGAGACGCTGCTGCATGCCGGCGATCGCGACGGCGCCACCGCCCAGCTCGAGGAGGCGCTGGAGCTGTCGCAGGGCTCGACCCTCTCGCGGCACCTCCTCTACCTGGTGCACGGCGTGCTCGTCCAGGTCCCGGCCGGCCCGGAGGAGGGGCTGCAGTCGGTGGACCAGGCGGAAGCCTTGCTTTCGAAGCAGCCGATGTGCGCGTTTTGCCCGACCGGCTACCACGTATCCGCGGCGATGACCTGCGCCGCGGCACGGGCAGCTCGATCGCGCCCGCGACCACCTGGAGCTCGCGGAGCGCGGTGCCGAGCTCTGGCCGCCGGGCCCGTGGCGAGCCGCGCTTGCGGAGGCGCGCGGACGGTTGTTGATCGCCGAGGGCGCCGAGGCCGAGGGCGCCGTCGCGCTGCGCCGGGCCGCCGAGGGGTACGCGGCGGCGGGGCAGCGCCTCTACGAGCGCCGGGTGCGCACCGCGCTGGCCCAGCCCGCCTGACGCGGGCTGCGCATGCCGGCACGCGTTTCGTACACGCGGCGTTCCGCGCTTAACGCAGAAGACGCGGGGCGGCCATATCCTCAGCCACGGTACCCGTGTGCCTTGGGGCTCTCGGGCAGGGTGAGTTCAAGAGCCACTCGGCAGCGACCCTTGCACGTCTTCTGACGCGAGGCGCCGTCTGTCAGAAAGCGCGGGTCGATGGATCACGGCATGGCAGCACCGATGGCCTCGCACTTGGCCGGTGAGCCGGCCGGGGACTGGTTGGCTGCAGTCGTTTTCGTCGGTATCGCGTTGGGGCTGGTGGTCGTCGGGTTCGCTCGCGACCTCCTCGTTGTATGGGCTCGCGCGGTGCCCTTGCTCCGCTACGTGGCGGGAGCGGCCGTGGCGGCGGTCGTCGCGGGCGGCTTGGTCGCGGCTGTGGGAGCGGTCGCCGGAGCGCGCGGCAGCGACGGGTACGAGGCAGCGATCGGTGCCTCGGCCCTGTTCGTCGTGGGCTCAGCGGCGCTGATACGCGACGAGCGGTGGCTGGCAGGTCGGCCCGGCTGGCTCTGGCTACGAATCGGGCCCGCATTCATGGGGCTACTCGCCTTCATGTCGGTCCTCGAGGCGGCGGCGTGAAGGCACCTGTCGCGCTCGGCCTTGGGATCGTTGCCGTTCTCCTGTCGGCCACGATCTGGTTGTCGCTTCTCGGAGCGCCACTCGGACTCGTGGGTCTCTTGCTGGGGATCCTGGCGCTGCGCGATGCCCGCCGGCAGGGCCGACGGTCGCGCGTCGCGATCGCAGCGATCGCTTTGTCGGCGCTCGCCGTCCTGGCGTTGCCGGCACTCTTCACAGCCTGTAACAACGGGCTTTCCTGCGTCTGATCCCCGAGGCAGGCGCTGGGGGCGGCGCGAGTGGTGGCCGCCCCCTCCGGGTCGTCAGCGAACGATGAGGCTCAGGCGGAACGTCTTCGCAGCGCGCCGGCTGCCTGGCGGCCGGTAGTCGAGGCCCAGCGTCGTGGTCCCCCGGCCTACCGCCTTGAAGACGAACCTGCGGTAGTCGCTGCTGCGATCGATCAGCCTGGTCGACGTGCGTCGCAGGACCCTCCGCGCCGGCGCGTCGACGGTGCGCCAGGAGTAGCCGCAACTGCCTTCACACGAGGGCAGCCGCACGATCAGCCGATCGCCCGGGGCTGCCACGTAGTTGATCCCCTTGCGCTGACCGTCGCGCAGGGTCAGGTTGAACGACCGCTTGACGCGCACGTTGACCGCGAAGCGCTTCGTCGCCCCTGTGTTACCGGGCGGGTTGTAGCTCATCCGCAGCGACGTGTCGCCGGACTTCCGCGCGAAGTAGGTGAACGTCCGCGTCTGACCGTCGAGGCGCGAGTCAAGAGTTCGCAGGATCCGCGAATCGGGGGCCTTCGTCGTGTCCCAGGAGTAGCCACAGCTCGCCTCGCACGAGGCGAGCTTCAGCGAGATGCGGTCTCCCGGATACATGGCGACCGTGCGCCCGTTGTCGCGGGCCGTCAGCTCCCTGGTGGCGGCGCTCGCAGCTCCCGGCACAAGGGTCAGGCAGGCTGCTGTTGCCGTTGCTACCGCGATGGTCCGGCGTATGGAAGTTCTCAAGGGTGCTTCTTTCTTGATCGATAGGTGGCCGCTGATCAAGCCGGCTTTGAAGAGGGATGCCCGGGCGCGCCGGGCGGCGCGCGCGAAAGGCCGCCGCATGCCGAGCGGCAGCTGGTACTGGAACATATGGACCGGCTCCTCCTGCACCCCGCCGAGGAACGTCGCGATGCGTCGAAGTGGTCCGGCGACATCGACAGTCCTGCTGCTGCCGTCGTGGGCCGCAGGAGTCCCAACGAAGCGTCGGCCTTGACACTCCAACCCTAGCGGCGCGGAAAGTTGCGGCCGGCTTGTCCGCACCGGTCGTGCTTGACCCCGGCGCGCGAGCCGTTGTCTGCCCCCGACTACTCCCCAGCGACCGACGCGCTGCGCTGCGCGGCCTCGACCCGCTCGAGCAGCGACGTGAGGACTGCGCCCTCGTCGCTTGAGTCGTTGCCGCGCGCGGCAGCGGCACCCTCGGAGTGCATCCGCTGCCACTGCTGTGCGACCGCCTGCGCGGCCGCGGCCTCCTCCTCGGCCGCCGCAACACGCGCGCGCAGCTCGGATTCCGCACGCATACGCTCGCGCAGCTCGGTCTGAAGCGCTTCGACTTCGCCGGCGGTCTGAGTCCCCTCGGATTCGGACACCGGAGTCCCGTCGGATTCGGACACCGGAGCCGGATCGGCACCGGCGTCGGACGTCGGCCTGGGAGTCTGCGGAATCCTCCTCGGACTGCGTGGACGGCGCCGCCTGGTCCGACGAGGTGTCGGCGGGTGCGACGATGGCCCCCTCGGACTCGGCCAGGAGCTGCTCGAGCTGCGCGATCTTCGTCTGGAGCTCTTCCTCGCGAACCCGGTGGACCGCACGCTCGGCCGCGGCACGCCCCGCCGGCACCGTCGCCGCCGGCCGGCGCCGCCGGCCCAGGAAGCCGCCGCCTTCTCGCTCGAGCTTGTCGGTCAGCCGGCGGAGGTCGTCGCGCAACTCCTCTTCGGTGCGCTCGGCCGCGGCCAGCTTGGACGTGAGCTCGTGGTCGCGCTCCTCGGCTCGCTCGGCCGCAGCCTCCGCGCGCTTCTCTGCGGCGGACAGCTCGGCGTTCAGCCGGTCGACCGACTCGGAGTGCGTGGCGACGACGGCGTCGAGGTCTCGAAGCTGGGCCTTCAGATCGGCCGCAGCCTCCGCGCGCTTCTCCGCGGCGGACAGCTCGGCGTTCAGCCGGTCGACCGACTCAGAGTGGGAGGCGACGACGGCGTCGAGGTCGCGAAGGCGGGCCTTCAGCTCGGCCGACTCCCGCTGCCCGGCGGCTGCGTCCTCGAGCGACTTCTCCGTGCTCGCGATCGCTGCGCGCCACCCATCGAGCTCGGTTTCGGCGGCCTCGCATCGCGCTCGCGTCGCCGCCAGCTCGTCGCGGGCCCCTGCCTCTGCCTGCTGAGCCGATTCGGCTGCGCGGCGGGCCTCGCGCGCGGCGGCCTCCGCCGTCGCGAGCGTCTGCTCCAGCTCGTCCATCTCCGCTTCGTGCGCCTCGACCCGAGCCTCGAAGTCCTCGACACGGGCCTCGCGCTGCGCGAGACCCTGAAGCTGCGAGGACGCTCGCGCCTTCACTTCCTCGAGCTCCTGCTCGCGAGTGGCCAGGAGGGCGCGCAGATCGCTGCATTCGCGGTAGGCCTTGGCCAGGCCTCGCGAGGCCTGGGTGGCTTCCGACCCCTCGCGCGACTCGGCCAGTGCGCGCTCCGCGATCTCCGCGCGGACGGACGCCGCGTTGGCGCACGCGCGCATCTCCGTGATCGACCACTCCCAGGAGTGGGCCTCCTGAACGTCGGACGCGTTCTCGCGGAGCTCGAGCATCGGGGGAACAGAAAGGGTCTGGCGGCGGTCGAGCTCGACCGTCCCCGAGTCGCCGTGCAGGCGCGCTGTCGCACGATCGACCAGAAACGCGAGCCGGGCGCGGCCGTCGCCATGCCAGCCGGCGGCCACGGGATCGGACGGCTCGGTATCGGCACCGAGTACGAAACGAACGTCCCCACGCGTGACGGCGGCCGCGTCGGTTCCGGCGAGTGAGAGCGTGACCAGCGCACCGGCCTCGCCCACACTGCGGAACGCGGCATCGTCGACACGGACGTCCAGGAGGCGAGGCGCTGCGACTGGCGCGGGCGCCTCGACGGGCTCGGTCTGGGCGGCCTCGCTCGCCTCGTCGCGGACAGGCAAGGACCGTCGCGTCCACTTCTTCATCGCGCGGACCTGCTGGTCGTCTGACATGTCGAGGGAATCGACCGTACATTCGTCCAGCTGAAGGGCCCTTTTGCGCCAACTTTGCATTCGGCGCCGGGCTGCGCGCGCCAGCTATCGCACTTGAGCGCCGTCCCCCTTGCCCCTCCCGAACCGCAGGTAGAGCGACGGCAGGACGAACAGGTTGAGCAGCGTCGAGGTGACCAGGCCGCCCAGGATGACGAGCGCCATCGGGTGCTCGATCTCGTGACCGGGGATGCTGCCGGCGACGACCAGCGGCACCAGCGCCAAGCCGGTCGCCGACGCCGTCATCAGGATCGGCGCCAGGCGCTCCTTCGCCCCTCGCAGCACGAGCGCGGGCCCGAACGCCATGCCCTCGTAGCGCTCGAGGTGCTGGAAGTGGGTGATCATCAGGATGCCGTTCCGCGCCGCGATGCCGAACACCGTCAGGAAGCCGACGAGCGATCCGAGCGAGAGGATGCCTTCGCCCAGCTTCACCGCAAGCACGCCGCCCACGAGCGCCATCGGGAGCAGCAGGAACGTGAGGATCGCCAGCCGCATGCTGCCGAAGGCGGCCTGCAGGAGCAGAAGGATCGCGATCAGCGCGGCGACGCCGAACAGCGAGAGCCGGCTCTGGGCCTCCGTGAGCTCCGTCCCCTCGCCGATCACCTCCGCGTGGTAGCCGCGCGGGAACTCGACGGTCGCCACCTTCTCCTTCACTCCCTCCACGACCGACGAGAGGCTGTCGCCCTCGCGGACGTTGGCGCCGACGTCGATGCGCCGCGTCTGATGCTCGCGCTCGATCGCGTTGGGCGTCGGTGCGAGCCGCACGTCGGCGACGTCCTTGAGAGCGACCCGACCGCCGTTCGGCGTGTCGATCGGCATGTTCTCGACGTCCGTCACGCTGTCGCGGGCGGACGGCACGCTCCACACGCGCACGTCGTAGGGCTTGCTCTCGTACCAGAGGTCGCTGGTCTCCTCGCTGGCCAGCATCGCTGAGGTCAGGCGGCGCACGTCGCCGGGTTTGAGGCCGTGACGCCCGGCCCGGGCGGGGACGACCTCGATCTCGACGTGGGGCAGGTCGGCCTCGTGGTCGGCGCTCGCGTCGACGACGCCGGGGACGGCCGCCACCAGCCCCTCGATCTCGTCGGTCTTCTCGCGCAGCACGTCGAGGTCGGGTCCGGACACGCGCACGACCACGGACTGGCTCGTGCCGGTCAGCACCTCCTTGATCCGCTCGCGCAGGTACGTCTGAACGTCCCGGAAGAGCCCGGGGTAGCCCTCCACCGTCCGGTGGATGCTGGCCAGGGTGTCGTCGTAGTCGACCTTGGGATCGACGCTGACCCAGTTCTCGCCGAAGTCCACCCCGTACACCTCGTCGGCGTTCTGGGCCTGGCCGATGTGCGATCCGCAGTTGCGCACGCCCGGGATCTCCCGCAGGTCCCTGCAGGCCCGGACCGAGATGCGGGTCTCCTCCGTCACCGACGTGCCCGGCTGCGTCAGCCAGTGCATGAGGAAGTCGCGCTCCTTGAAGTTCGGCAGGAGCGACGACTCGAGCGTCGGGAATATCAGGAGGCCGGCCGCGATGAGCGCCGCGGCCGTGAGGGTCGCCGGGTTCGGCCTGCGGAGCACGCGGGCGAGGACGGCGCCGTAGCCGCGCTTGAGGACCCGCAGCAGCGGCGCCTCGCGCCGGGCGAAGCCGCCCCGGGACAGCATCATCAGGCACAGCGCCGGGGTGACCGTGAGCGCGACGAGCATCGAGATCAGCACGGCCAGCGCGTAGGCGAGCACGAGCGGTTGGAAGAACGAGCCGGTGAGGCCCTCGAGGAAGAAAACCGGCACCACGGCCACGACGTTGATGACCGTTGCGTAGGTGATCGCGCTGCGCACCTCGACCGACGAGTCGAGCACGATGCGGAACGTCGACGCCTGGCTGCCCTCGGCATGCGCCTGGCGCAGGCGGCGGACGATGTTCTCCACGTCGATGATCGCGTCGTCGACCACGACGCCGATGGCGACCACCAGGCCGGCCAGGATCATCACGTTCAGCGTGACGTCCTGCAGGTCGAGGACCAGCACGGCGGCGATCAGCGACAGCGGGATCGCGATCAGGCAGATGAACGCCGTGCGCCACTCGAACAGGAACGCGGCGATGATCAGGACCACCAGCAGGCAGCCGATCAGCATTGCCGTCGTGAGGTTGTCGATCGACTGCTCGATGAACGTGGCCGGCCGGAAGATCGTCGTGTCGTAGGCGATTCCCGGCAGCCCTGGCCGCATCTCCTCCATGGCCCGCTCGACGCCGCGCGTGACCTCCATCGTGTTGGCGCCGCGGAACTTCTGGACGATCAGCATCAGGCCCGGGCCGTCGTTGATCACGGCGTCGCCCCGCAGAGGGACGTGGTCCTCGACGACCCGGCCCATGTCGGCCAGCCGCAGCGTCCTCCCGCCCCGGCGCGCGACCGCGATCTTGGCCAGCTCCTCCGGCTCCTCGATCACCTGGCTGTGGCGGATGTTGAGCCGCTGGCCGCCGTGCTCGATGAAGCCGCCGTTGCCGACCGTGGTGCTCTCGTTGTAGCCCAGCAGCCCCGCGTCAAGGGAGTCGGCCGTTACGTCCAGCAGCCGTTGGACGGTCACCCCGTGGGCCGCGAGCTTGGCCGGGTCGGCCTGCACGTGGCGCTGCTGAGGGCGCTCGCCCCAGATCGCCACCTGTGCCACGCCGGGCACCCGCAGGAGGCGCGCCCTGATCTTCCGGGAGGCGACCGACGACAGCTCGATCGGCGTCAGCTCGTCCGAGGTCAGGCCGATCTTCATGATCCGGCTGGTGGCCGACAGCGGGGGCATCATGAACGGTGGGGCGGCCCAGGAGGGCAGCGTCGGGGCGATCTGGGCGAGCCGCTCGGACACGAACTGGCGCGCCTGCATCTCGTCGGCGCCCTTGTCGAAGACGAGCTCGATCGAGGACAGCTGCGAGACGGACTTCGAGCGGAGCTGGTCGATCCCTGGCACGCCATTCAGCTGCTCCTCGATGGGAACCGTGATGAGCTCCTCCACCTCGTTCGAGGAGTTGCCGATCGCGGCGGTCTGGATCTCGACGCGCGGGGGCGCGAACTCCGGGAAGACGTCCACCTTCGCGCTGGGCAACTGGGCGACCCCGAAGGCGACCATCCCGGCCGCGGCACACACGACCAGCCAGCGGAAGCGCAGGCTGCGACCGACGATCCAGCGCATCAGTGGCCGCCCTCGATCTCGAGCTCGGAGCCGTAGACCTCGGACGCCCCCACGGTCACGACCTCGCTGCCCGGGGGCGGGCCGTCGCTCAGCACGACCCGCTCACCGTCGACCCGGTCGACCTCCACCGGCGCGCGCAGGAACGTGAGCGGCTTGGGGCTCGTGTAGACGTAGGGTGCGCCGCTGGCGTCGTAGATGAGCGCCTCGTACGGCACCAGCAGGCGGCCGCCGCTGCGCCGGACGCGCTCCGTCCGCAGCCCCGTCCGCCTCGCGCCCTCGGCGGTGAAGGTCACGCGCTTGAGGTCGGTGCCCTCGATCTCCTCGAGCTTGGAGGGGTGGTAGCCGTCCTCGCTGCCCTCCTCCACCTCGCGGCAGCCGGACAGCGACAGCGCGGCCAGGATCGTGGCCACCCAGGTGGCCGTCCCCCGCGTTCGCACCGATGCCGGGGTCATCGCTCGTCCGCGATCCGGGGCTCGGCCCGCAAGCCGTCGCCGCTCGCCGCCACCGGTGGCGGCATCGCCCGCTCCCGCAGCACGGCGTCCTCCTCGGCCGCGCTCGGTCCCGCGGCGGCGCCCACCTGCAGGTACAGAGCGGGCAGCACGAACAGGCTCACGAACGCCGCCGTCACGAGCCCACCCAGGAGCACCACGGCCAGCGGATGGACGATCTCCAGGCCGGGCCTCGAGCCCAGGGCCACCAGCGGCAGGACCAGCAGCGCCAGGGCCACGGTGGTGGTCACGACCGGCCCCAGCCGCTCGCCGGCGCCGCGCCGGACCAGTCCGATCCGGGTCGGCTCCTCCTCGGGCCACCCGAGCGCCTGCAGATGGCGGATCAACAGCAGGCTGTGGCGCGCGGCAAGCGTGAGCAGCGCCAGGAAGCCGAGCAGGGCGCCCAGCGAGATCTCGGCGCCGTCCAGGAGCGCGCCGACCAGCCCGCCGGCCAGCGCCGCCGGCAGCGTCAGGAACGCGACCGCCGCGAGCCGCCAGCTCCGGAACGCAGCATGCAGCAGCAGGAAGGCCGCCAGGGCGGCCACGATCGCGCAGGCCAGCAGCGTCGACGCGCCGATCTCCTCGTGCGCGGTCTCCTCGACGACCTCGACGTGGTACTCCAGCGGGAAGCTGAGATCGGCCAGGCGGTCCCGGACGTCGTCGGCCACCGCGCCCAGGCTGCGCCCGCTTACGTCGGCCTCGACGTCGATCCGGCGCGAGACCGCCTCGCGTCTGATCACGACCGGGTTGCGGGTGGTACGGACGTCGGCGACCTGGGCCAGGCGCACGTGGCCCCCGTCCGGCCGGTCGATGAGCAGGTTGCGGACGTCCTCGATGCTGTCGCGCGCCTCCGGCGTGCCGGTCACGAGGACCTCGAAGACCTTCTGCTGCTCGAAAACGCTGCCGACCTGGATCCCATGCAGCAGCGTGGCCTGGGCGCGGCGGACGTCGCCGGGCTTGACGCCGAAGCGCCGCGCCCGCTCGAGGTCGGTCTCGATCACCAGGTTGGGCTGCTCCGCCGGCAGCTCGACCCGCGGGTTCACAACCCCGTCGACCTGGGATACGGCCCGCAGCACCCTGCGCGCCTCGCGGCGCAGGACGTCGAGCTCCTGCCCGTAGACGCGCACGACCAGGGGCTCGTCCGACCCGGTCAGGACGTCGAGGCCGTCGCCGCTCGCGTCGTTGCTCCCCTCGTCCAGTGCCCCGACGTCGCGGATCTTCTGGGTCGAGTAGCTGGCGATGTCGTGCTCGACCTCGCGCACGTCGCGGACCACCGCGCCGATCCGGTCCAGCGTGTCCTCGTAGTCGGCGCCGGAATCCACGACGACGGAGATCGAGGCCGAGTTGACGTCGACCCGCTGATCGCCCGTCACCGCGCGGCCCACGTGCGCGGACACCGTCTCGACGCCGGGCACGGAGCGCAGGTCCCGGCTGGTCGAGCTGGCGATCTGCGTCATCCGCGTGTTCGAAGTCCCCGGCTCGGCCTCCAGCCGGACCAGAACGTCGCGGTCCTCGAGCGTGGGGATCAGCGACGTGCCGAACAGCGGGAGCAGCGCGAGGCCGACCACGACGCAGGCTGCGCCGGCGATGAGCGCCGCGCGCGGCCGGCGCACGAAGCCCACGAGCGCACCGAGGTAGCGCGGGCGCAGGCGCCGCATGAGCGGCGACTTGCGCAGCGCGGGCCTCCCCCGCGAGAAGAGCAGCACGCTCAGCGCCGGCGCGACCGTGAGCGCGACCAGCGTCGCGGCGAGGATCGCCAGCGCGAACGACAGCGCCAGCGGCTCGAAGAACGCCCCCGGGCGCCCCTCGATGACCGCGATCGGGACCACCGCGAGCAGCGCGATCAGCGTCGCGTACCCGAGCCGGCTGCGCAGCTCCTGGGTGGCCTCTGCCACGACGGTCGCGACCGGTGTGGCGCCGCGCTCCCTGCGCAGGCGCCCGAGGATGCCGTCGATCCCGGCCACGGCGTCGTCCACCACCACCGCCAGGGCCGCGGCGAGCCCCGCGAAGGAGATCGCGTTGAAGGTCTCACCCAGCGCGTCGACAACGAGCGCCGCGACGACCAGCGACAGCGGGATCGTCACCAGGGCCACCAGCACCGCGCGCCACTGGAACAGCAGGACCGCGAGGGCCAGCCCGAGGAGCACGCCGCCGATGGCCAGCGCCAGCGCCAGGTTGTCGGTCGCGTCCTCGATGTAGGTCGCCGGCCGGAAGAGCGACGTGTCGGTCCTCATGCCGGACAGGCCGGGACGCAGCGTCTCGAGGGCATCCTCCACCTCCCGCGTGACCTCGAGCGTGTTCGCGCCGGGGAACTTCTCGACCACCAGGAGGAGCCCGTCGCCGTCGTCCACCACGGCATCGCCGATCAGCGGCGGGTGCTCGACCCTGATGTCGGACACGTCGCTCAGGCGCAGGCGGCCGCCCGTGTCCTCCACGGGCACCCGGCCGAGCTCGCGCGGGTCGGCCAGCCGGTCGAGCACGTTGCGCACCTGGAGCCGCTGCTGCGGGGTCTCGATGAACCCGCCGCTGCCCGGCGTGGACGCCTCGAGGAAGGTCAGCGGCGAGACCACCTGCGCGTTGCCGGCCGTCCTCACCACCTGCCGGAGCCGGACGTCGCGGTCCCGCAGCCGCTCGGGGTCGACCTGGACGTGCAGCTGCTGATCGCGCATGCCCCACACCGCCACGTTGGCGACGCCCCGCACGCCCATGAGGCGCGGACGGATCGTCCAGCGCGCGATGACCGACTGGTCGATCGGCGAAAGGCGGTCCGAGGAGAGCCCGATCATCAGCACCCGGCTGGACGAGGAGAGCGGCGGCAGCAGCGTGGGCGGCTTGGTCACGACCTTGGGCAGGTCGCGCGTCAGGGTCAGGCGCTCCTGGATGAGCTGCCGGCCGCGGTAGACGTCGGTCCCGGGCTCGAACACCAGCACGATCGACGACAGGCCCGGCAGTGACTCCGAGCGGATCACCTCGACGCCCTCGACGCCGTTCAGCATGTCGGCCTCGAGCGGGACGGTGAGGAACTGCTCGACCTCCTGGGCCGAGAGCCCGAGCGCCTCGGTCTGGATCTCCGCGTAAGGGGGCGCGAACTCGGGCAGCACGTCCACCGGCGCGTCGCGCAGCTGCGCGATGCCGACGACCATGACCCCCAAGGCGATGCCGACCACGAGCAAGCGGAACCGCAGGCTCGATCGGACGACGGACCCCAACATCGCTCGCGACCTCCTCCTCCGCCGGGCCGCGCTGATCCCACTCAGCCTATGGGCTTAAACAGGTAATACGCAACCCCAGGCTCGATGGAGGCACCCAGCTCTTCTGCGAACGCGGCGAAACCCGGCCGGACCCGCCGGTTGCCGCGGTGATGCACGCGTTTTGTACGCCCGCTCTGGGGTGTTAGCCAGCCGCCGCCGCGAGCACGTCCGGAAGCTGCCGTCGGGACGAGATCTCGAGCTTCCGGAACGCCCTGCCCAGATGCGTCTCCACGGTCTTCTCTGTGACGAACAGCGTCTGGGCGATCTCCCGGTTCGTGCCGCCCGCCGCCGCGAGGTCGACCACGCGCCGCTCGCTGGGCGTGAGCGAATCCGTCCCTGTGCGGTCGGCCACCCGCGGGCGAATGCCGATCGCCCCGAGCTCGGTGCGCGCCCGGCGCTCAAGGGTTCGCGCGCCGCAGCGGCCGGCGAACTCGAGCCCCTCGAGTAGAGGCTCCCGGGCGGCGCTGCGCTGTCCAGCGGCACGGAGGGTCGCGCCGAGGTCAACCAGCACGCGCGCGTGTTCCAGACGCGCCTGCGAGGGTTGCAGCACCTCGCGCGCCTGCTCCAGTCGCTTCCCCCGTTCCGCGCGGGGCCCGACCAGCGCGTGAGCGCGCAGGGCGATGCCGATCGCGCGCGGCGCCCCGAACGAGCGCGCCCGGCGCACCTCGTCGGCGGCGAGGGTGCGAGCCTCGACGTCTCGGTCAAGCTCGGCCAGCGACAGGGCCGCCGCGGACCGCCACGGGACGACCGCAGGGTTCTCCCCGCCGAAGGTCGGGTCGTCCAGCTCGCAGCTCCGCAATTCCTCGATCGCGGCGTGGTGGTTCCCCGCCGCGGCGCGCAGGACTCCGGAGGCATAGCGCAGCTGGGAGCTCGGCAAGAACTCGGCGTCGTACTGGACGCCGGTGCCCACGATGAGCCGGCGCAGCGAGTCCGGAGACTCGCCAAGGTCGAGGCCCGCAAACACCGCCACGGGCGCAGCCAGGAAGACCCCGAGCTCCGCACCCAGCATGTCGTGGGCGAGGTCGAGCGCCGCCTGCGCGTCTGCCCGGGCTGCGGTCAGGTCGCCCCGGCGGAAGGCGGCGTGTCCCCGCAGCGACGAGACGGTCGCGACCGTCAGCGCCGCGCCCTCCTCGCGTGCGTGCACGAGAATCTCGTCCATGTACCGAAGGGCGTCGTCGAGGGCGTCCGAGACCAAGAGGGCGGCGAGGGCCAGCATGGCCCAGTTCTCCGCTGTGTGAGCCTCGAGCGGAAGGCCCGTAGCGAGTGCTCCTTCCGCGAGGTCGATCGCCTTCGAAGCGGAGCGGACATACATGGCCTCGTCGATCGCGAGCGTGGCGAGCGTGGTCGCCCTCAGGAGGCTGGGTGACGAGCGATCCGGATTTCGCATGTCGGCAATCGTCGCCTCGACCTCGCGACGTACCGAGGCCGACGTGTAGCTGGCGCCCAACAGCGCGACGTCGACCTGCTCGCGTGCCGGCTCTGTGGGCGAAAGCCGCTCCTGTGCGCGGCGCAGGATCGCCGCGCCTTCCGCGCCGCGGCCGGCTAAGAAGAGAATGCCGCCCAGCTCGGTGGCCGCCGCCGCGATCGCGGCCGTATCCTCGCCGCGCTCCACTATCTCGGTCAGTGGAGCGATCGCGTCCGGTGCGCCGGCGAGCGCGTGCGCCTGGCCCAGATCGAGCAATACCGCCGGGCGGTCGTCTTCCGCGGGGGGTTCCTCGAGCGCGCGGGAGAGCAGCGCGGCCGCCCCCGCAGGATCGCCCAGGACGCACGCGTCACCCGCGGCGATCCGCAGCAGCCGCACGGCGCCGGCGTCGGCGGCCGGCTCGGTTTGCATGATCTGTGCCGCGATCTGCCCAACCGGCGCTCCGCGGTCGCGCAGGATCGCCACCGCGGTGCGGTGTAGCCGCTCCCGTTCGGGGGGCGACAGGGCGTCGTAGATCGCCGTGCGCACCAGCGGGTGGGTAAAGCGCATCGTGCCGCCCGGCTCCACGATGCCGCCATAAGCAAGGGCGGCCGTCGCCTCCTCCAGCTCGGCACCGTCGAGACCCGCGAGGAGCGCCGCGTCACCCACCTGAGCGCGGTCGCCGAGCGCACTCAACGCCCGGGCCAGTGTCGCCGCCTCCGGCGGGAGGCGCCCGAGGCGGACCAGCACCCGGTTGGCCACGCCGCGCGGCACGATCGTGCGGACGTCGGCCACGGCGGCGGCGGTGGGATCGAGACCGCGACCTGCCGCCTCGTCGAGCAGTTCGATGACCAGGAACGGATTGCCGCCGGTCACTTCGAGGCACGCGCGCACGAACCGGGCATCGGGCACGGACAGCCGCGCGGCGACCATCGCCGCGACGGCCGCCTCCGTCAGGGGGGCGGGGTGCAACAGCTCGGCCGCGGGATCGCTGACGAGTGCAGCGGCCTCATGCGTCAGCACCGGGTCGAGCGGGCGGGTAGCGAGCATGAGCGCGAGCGGCTGATCGCCCAGCCGGCGAGCGATGAACGCGAACGCGCTCGCCGACGGCGCGTCGCACCATTGGAGGTCGTCCACCACGAGCGCGAGCGGCGAGTCCACGGCGAGGTTGGAGGCCAGCCAGTACAGGCCGTGGTGCCACGCGTAGTCGGAGTCGACACGCGATGACGCTCCCGCGGGTGCCATGGGCTCGGTCGTGGGCGCCGGGTCGAGCAGGTCCGCGGCCAGCGCCGCCGCCCCGGCCAGCCAGCGTTCGCGCTCGTCAGGGGTGGCCTCCGCCACGAGGCGCTCGAAGAGCTGGCGCACCACTCCGAACGGGAATCCCTGCTCGAGCTCAGTCGCGCGGGCGTCCAGCACGCGGAAACCGAGCGCTGCTGCGCGCGCTCCGGCCTCGCCGAGCAGCCGCGACTTTCCGATTCCCGGAGCGCCTTCGATCACCAGCGCTCGCCCAGTGCCCTCCCCGACGGCGCGCAGTACGGCCTGAACGTGCTCGATCTCCTGCTCGCGCTCGAGCAGCGCGGCCGGCTGGGCGAGACCGGAGGTTTTCATACGCCCTCCGATCGTAGGCCCCGTGGTGGGGCCGGCGCAATGTTCGGGGGTCGATGTCAGGGGATTCACCTGACGTGGGGGGTCGCGATTGCACGCACGCTGGCAATCCCTCCGACAGAAGGACTCGACGTGAAACGACCAACGAAATTGGCCGCGCTGGGAACGGTGCTGGCCGCAAGCTTCGCCGCGACGGCGATCCCCGCGCAGGCGGCGGTCAGCTCCGCCTCGATCGATCAGCTCACCGCTACGCTCAACCTGGACGGCGCCGACGACAACGTCACGATCTCCGCGGCCGGCGGCGTGCTGGTTCACGGGCAGACCACCGGCGGCCTCAACAGCGGCAGGGACTGGAACAGCGCCGTGGCCGGCGACCAGACCGTCCCCGCCGACGGCACGCGCACCGTGATCGTCAACGCCGGCGAGGGCAACGACGCGATCACGATCGTCGCAAAGACCACCGAGCTCGCGAGCTCCGGGATCAACGGCGACGGCGGCGACGACGTCCTGACGGGCTCCGACGCCAACGAGACGCTTACCGGCGGCCTGGGCGACGACCGCCTGGTCGCAGGCAAGGGCGACGACATCATGAACGGCGGCGCCGGCAACGACGCGCTGGTGTGGAACCAGGGCGACGGCTCCGACCAGGCCAACGGCGAGGCCGGTAACGACGTCGCCGAGGTCAACGGCGCACCGACCCTGGGCGACGTGCTCACCCTCGAGCCGGTCCCCGGAGGCGCTGTGAAGCTCCGGCGCACGAACCTGGGGCCGTTCACGTTCGATGCCGTGACCGAGCGGTTCGAGGTCAACGGCCTCGGCGGCAACGATTCGATCACCGCGAACGACGGCGTGGGCGCGCTCACGCTGCTGTCCGTCGATGGCGGCACCGGCGTGGACACGGTCAAGGGCTCTGAGGGAGCGGACCTGATCCTCGGCGGCGACGCCACCGACGTCCTGAGTGGCGGCGGCGGCGACGACCGCATCGTCGGCGACCGCGGCACCGACACCATGAACGGCGGTGCGGGCGACGACACGCTCGTCTGGAACAACGGCGACGGCACCGACGTCGCGAACGGCGACGAGGGACGCGACGACGTTGAGGTCAACGGCGCTCCGGCGGCGGGCGACCTGTTCACGGTCCAGCCCAACGGCGTGCGGGTCAAGTTCGAGCGCACGAACCTCGTGCCGTTCACGATCGACATCGGCTCCAGCGAGACGCTGCACGCCAACGCCCTCGGCGGCAACGACAGCATCGTCGTCGGCAACGTGGGCGGCTACTCGGTGACCGCGGCCGGCGGGGCCGGCGACGACACGCTGACCGGTGGCGATGCATCCGAGACGTTCCTCGGTGGGTCGGGCAACGACACGATCACCCCGGGCGGCGCCCTTGACGTCGTCTCCGGCGACGAGGGCGACGACCGCGTCGACGTCCGCGACCGCACGATCGACCTGGCCCGCGGCGGCGAAGGCAACGACGCCGCGGTCGCCGACAACAAGTCGCTCGACATCCTCGACGGCTTCGAGGCCGAAGATCGGACGCCGAACGACGAGCCCGGGCCGGGCAACGGGCCTCCGGCCAACGTGCCTCCACCGGTCGACAACCCGACGCGCGCCGCGACCATCAGGGGCGGCACGGTGAAGGTGAGCAGGGCCAAGCGCACCGCGTCCATCAAGGTGAGCTGCCCAGCGGACTCCACGGGCAACTGCACCGGCTCGCTCGACGTGCTGACCGCGAAGAGCGTGAAGCTCGGAGGAGTGACGGCCGTCATCCGGCTCGGCAGCGCGCGCTACCAGGTCGCCCCCGGCGCAACGAAGACGGTCAAGGTCAAGCTGGCCAAGGGCGTCGAGCGCATCGCCGACCGCAAGGGCAACCTCAAGGTCCGCGCGGTCGCCTCGACCGGCGACTCCGGCAAGACGGCATCGAGCACGCAGCGCCTGACGCTCGCGCTCGGCAGCGCCGCCAAGAAGGGACGGTAACCGCAGGGGCGCCCCGAGAGCTCGGTCCGACCGCGCTCCTCGGGGCGCTCGCGGTGCCCGATACGGCCCGCAGCGCGGAATTCGAGAACGTCAACAAGCAGAGCGGAGACGAACGATGACTTTCCAGGAGACGACCCAGACGGTGCTCGGCGACGGCAGTGTTGCCGAGCTTGCTGAGGCGGTGCGTGGCCAGGTCCTGCGGCGTGGCGACAACGGTTATGACGCCGCGCGCTCGATCTGGAACGGCGCTCACGACCGCTACCCGGCCCTGATCGTGCGCTGCGCCGGCGTCGCCGACGTACTGCGCGCCGTGGAGCTCGCGCGCAGCGAGAAGCTGCCGCTCGCGGTGCGCGGCGGGGGCCACAGCATCCCCGGCTTCTCGACCGTCGACGACGGACTGGTGATCGACCTGTCGGGAATGCAGGCCGTGCACGTCGACCCCGTGCGGCGCACCGCACGGGTCGAGGCGGGCGCGACCTGGAGCGTCCTCGACCGCGAATCGCAGGCCTTCGGCCTCGCGACGACCGGCGGGCTCGTCTCGAGCACGGGCGTCGCCGGCTTCACGCTCGGCGGCGGCCTCGGCTGGCTGATGCGCAAGCACGGGCTGGCCTCCGACAACCTGATCTCGGCCGACGTCGTAACGGCCGACGGTCGGCTCGTGCGCGCGAGCGAGGACGAGAACCCCGAGCTGTTCTGGGGACTGCGCGGCGGCGGCGGCAATTTCGGCGTCGTCACCTCGTTCGAGTTCCGTCTCCACCCGGTGGGCCCGACGATCACCGGCGGTCCCGTCTTCTATCCCGGCGAGCGTGGCGCCGAAGTGCTGCGCGCCTGGCGGGATTGGGCGCACCAGGCGCCGGATGAGCTGACCACGCTCGCCAACCTGCTGACCGCGCCGCCGGTTCCGTTCCTGCCGAAGGAATGGCACGGCAAGCCGCTCATCGCGATCTTCGCCGCCCACAGCGGGCCGGTCGAGGACGGCGAGCGGGACGTGCGGCCGCTGCGCGAGCTCGCCGAGCCGGTCGCCGACCTGATCGGTCCGATCCCGTACGTGGGGATGCAGAGCTTGATCGATCCGCTCTGGGAACCGGGGGCACGCAACTACATGAAGGCGGGTTACATGGGCGGCTTGGACGACAGCGCAATCGATTCGCTGCTTGCGGGGCACGCGTCCGTCACCTCGCCCATGAGCGAGATACACGTCGAGCATCTCGGCGGCGCCGTGGGGCGCGTGGATTCCGCCGCGACGGCCTTCGGCGACCGGTCCGCGCCGTTCCTGCTCAACGTGATCGCGAGGACGCCTACCGCGAACGGATACGGAGCGGCCGTCGAATGGGGCCGGGACCTGCACGGCGCCCTCGGCCCGGCACTCACAGGTGGCACCTACGTGAACTTCCTCTCGGCGGAAGGCGACGAGCGCGTCCGCGCAGCCTTCGGCGACAACTATGGGCGCCTGGTTGCGCTCAAGGACGCGTACGACCCGACCAACCTCTTCCGCCTCAACCAGAACATCGCGCCCTCGGGCGACTGAGCCGAGCCGCAACGATGCCAAGCCCACGGAGGGATTCGAACCCTCGACCCCGCTTTACGAGCGTCATCTGGACTGGGAAACGGAGGGGTCCTGAGGGTGGCGTAGGGCGCTGAGTGGCTGCACGTCAGGCGCTTCTGCATACAGGTCGAATCCCGGCGGACCCGCTCGTTCCCGCCTGGTGTACGTGCTCTGTACGGCTCGTATCGTTGAGCGGCCGCGGAATGATTCTCAGAGGTCGATGGTGACGGGACCTCGCGGGCGCGCGCAGCAGAGCAATAGCTGTCCCGCGCCGGGCTGGTCGAGCGGCTCGGGGTCGTAGGTGACTGCGCCGTCGACGAGCCCAGACTCGCAGCGGTGGCATACGCCTGTGCGGCACGACCAGTCGGCGGGCACGTCGCATGCCTCGGCGAGCTCGAGCAGGCTGCCGTAGCGCTCGTCCCAGGCGATCGTCAGCGCGGAGCGGCTGAATGCCACCTCGGGGCCCGAGCCTGGCGGCCCCGGAGGTGGGTGCGGGTCGGGGGCGTCCTCGCGCGGCTCGGGCCCGAACACCTCGCGGTGCAGGCTGTCCGGCTGCACGGCCCAGCCGAGCAGGGCAGCGGTCAGCTCGCGCAGGAAGGTCGCAGGACCGCACAGGTAGAAGTCGGCGTCGCGAGGCACCTCTAGGGCGAGCAGCGCGTCGAGGTCGATCCGGCCGGCCGCGTCGTAATCCACGCCTTCTCGGTCGTCGGGGCGCGGGCGGCTGTAGCGCACGTGCGAGTGCGCGGCCGACAGCCGGGAGACCAGCTGGCGCGCTTCGGCGGCGAAGGCGTGCTCGGCGCCGTTGCGAGCGCCGTGGACCCACCAGACCGCACGCTCGCTGCCGGCGCGGGCGAGCGCTTCGAGCATGGCGAGCACCGGGGTGACGCCGACGCCGGCGCTTAGCAGCACCACCGAGCTCTGCTCGTTCAGGTCGAGCGTGAAGTCCCCGCGGGGCGCACCGATCTCGAGGACGTCGCCGACGGCCACGCCGTCGTGGAGAAAGGCGCTCCCGTGCCCGCCGGCTTCGCGCTTGACCGCGATGCGGTAACCGCGGCCATTCGCCGCACCGGCCAGCGAGTACGACCGCAGCAGCGCCGCCGGCGCGCCCGGGGGCCGAAGCCTGAGGGCCAGAAACTGGCCGGGGAGGAACCCGGAAAGCTCGTCGCCGTCGACCGGTTCGAGAACGAAGGAACGGATCGACGTGCTCTCGCGGGTCACCCCGGCGACGCGAAAGTCCCGCAGCCCCGGCCAGGCAGGTGGAGTGGACGGGCGGGCGAGCCCCTCGTTGCCTCCCGCTCCCCGTTCGTGCTGTTCGAGCAGGGCCTCGAACGAGCCGCGCCACCCCTCCGAGAGAGCCGGTATCGAAAGGGCGCGGCGCAGCCCTGCGGGGGTGTGGCCGGGCAGGTAGAGCAGAGCGCTGACCTCGCGGACGGTCATCGCCTCGGGACCGACCCCGATGCGCTCTATCTCGTCGCCCGCTCCGACCTCGCCCTCTTCCAACACGCGTAGGTAGAAGCCGGGGCGTCCGTGCGAGTAGAGCAGCGCCGGCATGCGCGGCTCTTCCAGTCGCAGGCCGACCTTGAAGCAGGTCACGCGCGGCTGGGTCACTTCGAAGAGGGCGTCGCCGATCCGGTAGCGGTCGCCGACGCAGACCTCGTCGTCGGGCATCCCCTCGACCGTGAAGTTCTCGCCAAAGTGGCCGGGCACGAGGTCGTCCCGGTCCAGGAACTCCGACCAGTGCTCGTAGGCGGATCGGTCGTAGACGTACACGGCCCGATGCGCGCCGCCGTGGCCCACGAGGTCGGCCTGAGCATCGCCCGCGACGTTCAGCCGGTCGACGCGGCGGCGATCGGCGACCGCCTCCTTCCAGATGGCGCTGCGCACCTGCCGGCCGCGCCACGTGATCGTGCGGGGCCGTCCGACGTTTACCGACAGGAGCCTCACGCGTCACCGATGTGCCGGCAGAGGAAGTCGTCGATCTTCTCGGCGATGAAGTCGACCTGCTCCTCCAGCGCGAAGTGTCCCGTGTCGAGCAGGTGCAGCTCGGCGTCCGGCAGATCGCGGAGTAGGCCTCGGCGCCCTTGGGACCGAATATCTCGTCGTTGCGGCCCCACACGATGAGCGTAGGCGGCTGGTGGTCGCGGAAGTACTTCTGGAACGCTGGGTAGCCGTCCAGATTGTTCTTGTAGTCGCGGGAACAGCCCGAGCTGGATCTCACGGTTGCCGGGACGGTCGAGGTAGGCGTTGTCGAGCGTCCACGTGTCGGGTGAGACGTTCTCGGGATCGCGTGTCCCGTGCGTCCACTGCCACTCGGCCGCCTCGTGGGTCAGGTACTTGCGCACCTCGGCCTCCGTCTCCGGGTTGGGGTCGCTCGCGTAGGCGAACAGCGGCTCCCAGAACGGCGTGAACCCGTCGACGTAGGCGTTCCCCGATTGCGTGATGAGCGCATCGATGCGCTCCGGGTGGCGCTGAGCGATGCGCAACCCGATCGGTGCGCCGTAGTCCTGGATGTAGATCGAGAAGCTCCCGAGCCCGAGCTTGTCGACGAACTTGAGCACCAGCTCGTAGAGGGTCTCGAAGGAGTAGTCGAACTCCTCCGCCGAGGCCTCGCCTGCGACCGCGAAGCCACGCGCACGAAGCAGCTCTGCGGCGCTTTCTATGAAGCGCGGGTCGTCGTCGACGATCAGCACTCGCAGCGGCATTCGTTCAGGCTGCCCGATGCGGACGCCGCGAGCAATAGGGCTAACCGGACTATGGAGCCCCAGAGAAGCTTCGAGCTCCACACCGCCGCACGAGCAGCAGCGGACCCGCAGGCGACCGACGTGACTGGCCCAGCGACCCCCGCTCTGCATGAACCGGGGTCAGATTTGTACGCGTTGTACGCGCTCGCGCCACAGGCTGCACGCGAAAAGCCCAGATTTGGCTCTAGAAAGAAGCCGACGGTGGGATTCGAACCCACGACCCCCGCTTTACGAGAGCGGTGCTCTGGCCAACTGAGCTACGTCGGCGGGACGGCCAGTCTAGCCAGACGTGCCGGGGGCGACTTTCGCCGCGCCGGGACTTATCTCGGCATGTGGGAACGCCGCCTGGAGCGCCTGCCGACGGTGGCCGTTCGCGACGGCGCGCGCCTGGTCGTCGCCGACCGGATCACGGCGCGGCTGGCCGGGCTCGCCGGTATGCGCGCCCTGCCGCCGCGGACGGCGCTGCTGATCCCGCGGTGCCGGTCGGTGCACACGTTCGGGATGCGATTCGCCCTCGATCTCATCTGGCTCGACGGCAAGGGGCGGGTCGTCGACGTGAGCGCGTCGGTCCGGCCGGGACGCGTCGTCACGCGCGCGCACGCGCGAGCGGTGATCGAGTGCCGATCTGACACGGGCGCTGCATGGTTCGTCGCGATCGCCCGATCCACAGGTACCCTGGGCAAATGTCACGCACCACCGGCCCGCTCCTCGCCATCGTCCTCGTCGCCCTGACCGCCGCTCCGGCGGCCGCCGCGCCGAAGAACAACCCGAAGTCGCCGGGGGAGACGTCCGACTACTGGACGACCCAGCGAATGGAGAACGCCAAGCCGCGTGAGCGCGCGAAGCCCGGCGGTGGCGGCGGTGGCCCCACGAGGACGACCGACTGGTCGCGCTACACCGTGCCGCTCGTCGGCGGCAGCTATGCGGGGTCGGATCGCCAGAACGGCAAGGTCTTCATGACGATCGACGGCGCCAACTACGTGTGCTCGGGCACCGCGGTCACGTCGACGACCACCGGCGTCAACCTGGTGTGGACCGCCGGCCACTGCGTCACCGACGGGCCCGGCCACGAGGCCACCAACTTGATGTTCGTCCCCGGCTACTACAAGGGCCAGGAGCCGAACGGCCGCTGGGCGTCCACGCAGCTCGACTCCACGCCGGGCTGGGAGGGGCAGGGCGGCGACCGCTTCCGCTACGACGTCGGCGCCGCCCGCGTCGTCAACACCACGAACGCGAACGCGACCTTCGCCTCGACGCTCGGGACCCGGCCGATCGCCTTCGGGCAGAACCCCACCGGCAAGCGGCTGGTCTCCTACGGCTATCCGGCGGCGGGCAAGTTCAACGGCTCGCAGCAGTACGCGTGCGCCTCGCCGTTCCGGCTCTGGGACGGCAGCGCCTTCCTCGACCCGATGCAGATCTCCTGCGACATGACCGGCGGGTCGAGCGGTGGCGGCTGGATGCTCGACTCGAACAACAACAGCACGGGCGACCCGGGCGAGCCGCTCGTCTCGGTCAACTCCTACGGCTACCAGTTCGAGAAGAACACGATGTACGGCCCGTACATGCCCGCCAGCGGGCAGGCGCAGAGCCCTCTACAACAGCCTGAAGTAGCCCGGGTCAGGCGCTGCCGGGAAACGGGGTCGTCGCGGCGACCTCGTGGATCTGAATGTCGGGCGGCGCGGCAGCGTGCCCGAGCAGGCCGCGGCTGAAGTCCTTGAGGTGCTGCTCGCCGAAGTGGCGGTCGAGCGCCTCGCGGTCGGCCCACTCCTCGACGGCGATGAAGCTCTGGGGATCCTCGACCGCCGCGAAGAACCCGTAGCGCAGGCAGCCCTTCTCCCGCCTCGATGCGTCCTGCATCGCCTCGAGCAGGGCGACGAGCTCGCCCTCCTGCCCGGGCTTGCACTTGACCCGACCGATCACGATCAGCACGCGGACCTCCTCGCGGTGTGGGGCACGGGACCGTAGCCGCTGGTCCGCCCGTTACCTTCGCGGGCCGTGAACAACGTTCGCTTCGGCACCGACCGCCGCGGTCGCGGGACGCTCGTCCTGTCGTTCGACTACGACCGCGCGCTGGTCGACGCGGTCCGGCGGCTCCCGGACCGGCGCTTCGACTGGGACGCCCGCGAGTGGATCGTCCCGCGGCGGGCCGACGCCGGGGTGGTCGACCTGCTCGACTCCGAGCCGCGCCTCGTCGCCGACGAGGAGGTCGCCAACTGGATCGACGAGGCGCGCCGCTGGGCCGCGCGCGTGAACGACGGCCCCGGCGCGCTGCTCGACGCGGGCGACGGCCGGTTCGAGCTCGTGGTCGGCCGCCGCGCGGACCTGGCGGCGGAGTTCCGGTCGCTGCCCGAGGCCGAGGTCGCCTGGCGCCGCGGCGAGGGCTTCCTGGCCCGCGAGCAGGCCGAGGTGCTCGGCATGCCGGCCGACCCGGCGCTGCTCGACGACCTCGACGAGTTCCTCGACCGCAACGACGATGCCGTCGAGGTGACCCCGGAGGCGGCGGACCTGCGCGACGCGCTCCGCGCCGAGCGGCGCCGGGCGAAGGCGACGATCGCGCTGTCGCTGGCCGACGACGCCGACCTCGACCTGCCGTCGCTCGGCGGCGAGCTCCGCCCGTTCCAGCGCGCCGGCGTCGCGTACGCGCTGCGCGAGCGCCGCACGTTCATCGCCGACGAGCAGGGGCTCGGCAAGACCGTCCAGGCGCTCGCCGCGATCGAGGCGGACGGCGCCTACCCGGCGCTCGTCGTCTGCCCCGCGTCGCTCAAGCTGACCTGGCAGCGGGAGGCCGCGCGCTGGCTGCCGCACCGGACGGCCGCCGTCGTCCACGGCGCCGCGGCGCCGAGCCGGACCCGGCCGCCGACATCGTCATCCTCAACTACGACGTGGTCGACGCGCACGTCGAGCGCGCTCGCGGCGCTCGGCCCGCGCGCGGCCGTGTTCGACGAGTCGCACTACTGCAAGGACCCGCGCGCGCAGCGGACGAAGGCGTGCCTGGCGCTGGCAGCCGGCCTGCCGGAGGACGCGCTGCGCCTGGCGCTGACCGGGACGCCGATCGTGAACCGGCCGAAGGAGATCGTCGCCGCAGCTCCGGCTGATCGGCCGGCTGGCCGACTTCGGATCGGGCGCCGCCCTGGTGCGCCGCTACAGCGCACCGGCGGCGCACGAGCGGCTGCACTGGCGGCTGCGCTCGCACTGCTACGTCCGCCGGCTGAAGGCCGACGTCCTGCCCCAGCTCCCCGCCAAGCGCCAGGTGACCGTGCCCGTCGAGCTCTCGAACCCCGCCGAGTACGCGCTGGCCGAGCGCGACCTGATCGCCTGGCTGCGCGCGCAGCCGCTCGACCTGAACGCGCTGAAGGCGCGCGTCGCGGCCGCCCGGCGCAGCGAGCGGCTCGTCCGCCTGAACCACCTGCGCCGGCTCGCGGCGCGCGGCAAGCTCGCGGCCGCGCTCGCCTGGGTCGACGACTTCCTGGCGAGCGGCGAGCCGCTCGTCGTGTTCGCCCAGCACGTCGAGGTGCAGCGCGCGCTGATCGCCCGCCACCCGGAGGCGGCGCACATGCTGGGCGACGACGACGCCGCGGCGCGCGACCGCGCCGTCCAGTCGTTCGCGCGCAGCGACGGGCCCGCAGCTCATCGTCTGCTCGCTGCGCGCCGCCGGCGCAGGGGCTGACGCTCACGCGCGCGTCGAACGTCGCCTTCCTCGAGCTCGACTGGACCCCGGCGCGGCTCGAGCAGGCCGAGGACCGCTGCCACCGGATCGGCCAGGACGACGCGGTCACCGCCTGGTACCTGGTCGCGCCGGGCACGATCGACGACACGATGGCGGGCCTGCTCGAGCAGAAGCGCGACCTGATCGGCGCGATCACCGACGGGCGCCGGGACGGCGGCGAGTCGATCGTCGAGGCGGTGGCGCGCGACCTGCGCGAGCGACCGGCGGCCTGAACGCGCTCGCGCCTACTCGGACGCGCCGACGAGCTGCTCGAGCCGCACGCTCAGCGCGGTCAGCGCCAGGTCCTCGGACACGTTCAGCTCGAGCGACAGGCGCGTGTCCTCGCACTTGTCGACCGCGTCGCGCAGCCGCCGAGGGTCGCGCCCGTGCGCGACCGCGGCGAGCGACTCGCAGCGATCGGTGGCCAGCACCGCGTCGTGCGCGCCCTCGGCGACGCAGAGCAGGTCGCGGAAGGCGAGCGCCGTCAGCTCCAGGCCCAGGTCGAGCATCTCGGTGCGCGCGCGGCGGCCGTCGCGCTTGGCCATCTCCTCGAACTCCTTCTCGAGCGCCTTGCGCTCGCGGCCCTTGGGCTCCAGCTCCAGGCGCTGCTTCGCTTCCGCGGCCACCCGCTTCTCGGCGGCGTCGCGGCGCTCCTCGGCGCGCACCAGCAGCGGGCGCCACGGCTCAGCGGCGGTCGGCGCGCGGCTCTCGCCGGCCAGCATCGCCCGCACGTAGGCGTCGACGTCCGCGCGCAGCGCCTCGCCGTCGTCGCTCGGCCAGGTAGCTGCGCGCGCGTGGCGTTGCCGAGCGCCAGCCGGCCGCAGGCCTGGGCCCGGTCGGCGGGCACGCCGCTCGGCCTGCAGGTCGTCGGCCAGGCGGCCGGCGGGCAGCGGGTCGAAGCGCACGAGCTGGCAGCGCGACACGACCGTCTCCAGCATCCGCCCGAGCGCGTCGGTCAGCAGGATCAGGTGGACGTAGGCCGGCGGCTCCTCGAGCGTCTTCAGCATCCGGTTGGCGACCTCGTCGTTCATCGTGTCGGCGCGCTCGAGCACGAACACGCGCTTCTTCGCCTCGAACGGCGTGCGGTTGGCGGCCGCGACGACCGGCTCCTCGATGTCGCCGACGCGCATGACGTGCGCGCCGGTCGGCTTGACCCAGGTCAGGTCGGGATGGGCGCCGTGGGCGACGCGGCGGCGGATCGCGTCGGGGTCGTCGGCGCCCTCGGCCAGCAGCTCGGCGGCGAGCGCGCGGGCCGCCGTGCGCTTGCCGGTGCCGGGCGGCCCGTGGAAGAGGTAGGCGTGCGACGGGGTGCCGTGCTCGATCGCGGCGCCCAGCACCATGCGCGCGTGCGCGTGCTGCTCGGTGCCCTCGAGGACGGCGGCGGCGCTCACGCGGTGGCCGCCTCCGAGCGCGCGGCCTGGACCAGCGACAGCACGTCGGCGTGCACCTCGTCCTGCGGGCGGGCGGCGTCGACGCGGCGCCAGCGCTCCGGCTCCGCGGCGGCCAGCTCCTCGTAGGCCAGCCGCACGCGCTCCTGCAGGCCGGCGCCCTCGGCCTCGAAGCGGTCCTCCTCGCCGGCTGCGCGCGGCGGCGTCGTGGGCGGGCAGCTCCAGGAAGATCGTCAGGTCGGGCTTCAGGCCACCGCAGGCCCACTCGTTCACGCGCGCGACGTCGTCCACGCCCAGCCCGCGGGCCACGCCCTGGTAGGCCAGCGACGAGTCGACGAAACGGTCGGAGACGACCACCCGGCCATGGTCGAGGGCGGGGCGGACGACCTCGGCCACCAGCTCGGCGCGGGCGGCCGCGAACAGCAGCGCCTCGGCGTGCGGGCCGATCGTCATCTCCTGGTCCTTCAGCAGGTCGCGGATCCGCTCGCCGACCGCGGTCCCGCCCGGCTCGCGCACGGCGATGGCGTCGTCGCCCAGCGCGTCGACGAGCAGCCGCGCCTGGGTCGTCTTGCCCGAACGGTCGATGCCCTCGAAGGAGACGAAGAGGCCGCGTGCCACGGCGGCGAAGCTAGCACCCGGAAGGCCGGTCTATACGATGCCCCGCTTCATGCGCGCAATCGTCACCGGCGGGGCCGGCTTCATCGGATCGAACCTGGTCGACGCGCTGGTCGAGCGCGGCGACGAGGTGACCGTCGTCGACAACCTCTCGACGGGCAAGCGGGAGAACCTGGAGGGCGCGCTCGAGCGCGGCGCCGAGCTGGTCGAGGAGTCGATCACCGACGCGGCCGCGATGGTCGCGCTGGCCGAGCGGGTGAAGCCCGAGGCGATCTTCCACTTCGGCGCCCAGATCGACGTGCGCAAGTCGGCGGCCGACCCGGCCTGGGACGCGACCGTGAACGTGGTGGGCACGATCAACATGCTCGACGCGGCGCGCGTCGCGGGCGTCCAGCGGTTCGTGAACTCCTCGACCGGCGGGGCGATCTACGGCGAGGGCCAGCAGATCCCCGCTCCCGAGACGCACCCGGCGGTGCCCGAGGCGCCCTACGGCCTGTCGAAGTGGTGCGCCGAGCAGTACTGCGAGCTCCAGCGCCGCTTCCACGGCGTCCCCGCCGTCTCCCTGCGCTACGGCAACGTCTACGGGCCCCGCCAGGACCCGCTCGGCGAGGCCGGCGTGATCGCGATCTTCTGCGGCAAGCTGCTGGCCGACGAGCGGCCGACGATCTTCGGCGACGGCAAGCAGACCCGCGACTACGTCTACGTCAGCGACGTCGTGGCGGCCAACCTCGCCGCGCTCGAGCACCCTGAGGCGACCGGCGCCTACAACGTGGGGACCGAGCGGGCGGCGTCGGTCCTCGACCTGGTCGAGGGACTGCGGCAGGCGAGCGGCAACGACGGCTTCGACCCGGAGTTCGCGCCGCCGCGCAAGGGCGAGGTGCAGCACATCGCGCTCGACACCACTCTCGCGCGCGAGGAACTGGGCTGGCAGGCGCAGGTCGGGCTCGAGGACGGGCTCGAGCGGACGCTCGCTTCGCTGCGCTGATCCGTCCCGGCGCAACGCGCGCTCGCTACGGTTGTTGGCTGTCGTATGGAGATCGTTCTCTACATCTGCGCCGCGGCGCTCCTCGCGGGGGCGCTCCTGATGGCCGTCTCGCACTTCCTCGGCTGGTCCGGGGAGCGGGTCTCGGGCCCCCTGCGCGCATCCGCCACGGAGGCCGGCGAGCGGACCTCCGACTGGGCCGCCGAGTTCTGGCGCTGGATCCGCACCGGACGCTAGACCGACCAGCTCGCGAGCGGCAGCCCGGTGTGCTCGCGCAGGCGGGCGGCGTCGGGGCGCAGGTAGTCCTCCACGCGCTCGCGTTGGGAGTCGGACAGCTCGGGTGATCCGCGCCTGCGCCCGACCCCGAGGACGCGCGGCGGCTTGCGCGCGACGTTCAGGCGCTCTGCGAATGCCGGGGACGTGAACGTGTCGTCGACGCCCGCGAAGCGGAACACCCGGGCCATCGTCGCGCCGGTGTCGCGGTCGAGGTCGGCCGAGTCGAGCACGAGGATGCGGTCGTCGGGGTAGTGGCGGCGGAAGCGCTCGAGCTGGAAGTGGTAGCGGCTGCGCGCGACCAGGTACGAGCCGTCGAGGTCGTCGACCAGCTCGGCGAGCGGGCGGTCGCGCCCGTCGTGCACCTTCATCTCGTACTCGGACACGATCCGCTCGACCGGGTCGCGCACGAGGTAGATCAGGCGGGCGTCCGGGATCAGCGCGGCCATGCGCTCGGGGACGTCGGGGGCGAAGGGGTAGGAGGCGTAGCGGGGGGTGGCCTCGCCGCGCACCGGAGCGTTGTCCGGAAAGTGCGAGGAATACCACTCGGGACCCCGCTTCCAGTTGTAGCGATCGAGGAAGAAGCGGAGCTCCTTCGGCGCGGACATCGCAATTTCGGGATGAAGCCCGAGGTGATGGTGGAGGGTGGTCGTCCCCGCCTTCGCGGCGCCGATGACGATCAGGTTCGGAAGCATCCATTTACCCCGCAAATCGCGCGGTTTTTCTCCGATCGAAAAGCCCCGCGGCGGCTATAATGTAGGTCTACTCCGGGCGCGCCGCCAGCTCGGTCCCGTTCCGTCCGAACCAGCCTCCAACATCGCTTCCCCCCTTCAACCGGCAGGGGGCCCAGAGCGAGTCCGTAGAGGAGAGAGCAATGCCGCCCACCCAGAGCACCACCGACCGTCGTACCGGCCCTGTTGCGGCCGGGGTCAGTGAGGGTGGGCTGATGATCGAACGCCGCTTCACGAAGGCCGGTGTCGACCCGTTCGACACCGTCGACTGGGAGCTCCGGTCGGCGGAGGTCGGGTCGTTCAAGCAGGACGACGTCGAGTTCCCCTCGACCTGGTCGCAGAACGCCACCAACATCGTGGCCCAGAAGTACTTCCGCGGGAAGATGGGCGCGCCCGAGCGCGAGAGCTCCGTCAAGCAGATGATCGGCCGCGTCGCCGGCACGATCGCCGACTGGGGCCGCGACGGTGGCTACTTCGCGAGCGCGGACGACGCCGACGCCTTCCAGGACGAGCTCACCCACATCCTTCTCCACCAGATGGCGGCGTTCAACTCGCCGGTCTGGTTCAACGTCGGATTCGAGGAGCAGCCGCAGTGCTCGGCCTGCTTCATCCTCTCCGTCGAGGACAACATGGAGTCGATCCTCGGCTGGAACACCAAGGAGGGGAACATCTTCCGCGGCGGGTCGGGCTCCGGCATCAACCTGTCGAACATCCGCGGGTCGATGGAGCACCTGCGCAAGGGCGGCCTGGCCAGCGGCCCCGTGTCGTTCATGCGCGGCGCGGACGCGTGGGCGGGCACGATCAAGTCCGGCGGCAAGACGCGTCGCGCGGCCAAGATGGTCGTGCTCGACGTCGACCACCCGGACATCGAGCACTTCATCTGGTGCAAGGCGCGCGAGGAGCAGAAGGCGGGCGCGCTGCGCGACGCCGGCTTCGACATGTCGATCGACGGCGACGGCTTCACGTCGATCCAGTACCAGAACGCGAACAACTCCGTGCGCGTCACCGACGAGTTCATGAAGGCCGCCGAGAAGGGCAAGGACTGGGACCTGATGGCCCGCTCCGAGCGCGACCCGGAGACCGGCGAGCTGAGGGTCATGAAGCAGGTCGACGCGCGCGACCTGCTGCGCCAGATCTCCGAGGCCGCATGGCAGTGCGCGGACCCGGGCGTCCAGTACGACACGACGATCAACGACTGGCACACGTGCCCCGCGTCGGGCCGGATCAACGCGTCGAACCCGTGCTCGGAGTACATGCACGTCGACGACTCGGCCTGCAACCTCGCGTCGCTCAACCTCATGAAGTTCCGCCGCGAGGACGGCTCGTTCGACACGGAGCAGTTCGAGCACGCCGTCGACGTCGTGCTGCTCGCGCAGGAGATCGTCGTCTCGCCGTCGTCGTACCCGACCGAGGAGATCGGCCGCAACGCGCGGGCGTTCCGCCAGCTCGGCCTGGGCTACGCCAACCTCGGCGCGCTGCTGATGTCGAACGGCCTGGCCTACGACTCGGACGGCGGCCGCGCGGTCGCCGCCGCGATCACCGCGCTGATGACGGGCCGCGCCTACCGCAAGTCGGCCGAGGTCGCCGCGGCGATGGGCCCGTACGAGCACTACGAGGAGAACCGCGACCCGCACAACCGCGTGATGCGCAAGCACCGCGCCGCGTCGTACGCGCTCGACCCGTCGCTGGTCGACGAGGAGCTCATGCTCGCGGCGCAGCGCTCGTGGGACGACGCGTGCGCGCTCGGCGAGGAGCACGGCTACCGCAACGCGCAGGCCACGGTGCTGGCGCCGACGGGGACGATCTCGTTCCTGATGGACTGCGACACGACCGGCGTCGAGCCGGACTTCTCGCTGGTCAAGTTCAAGGAGCTGGTCGGCGGCGGTCGCATGACGATCGTCAACCAGACCGTGCCGCTGGCGCTGACGACGCTCGGCTACTCAGGCCACGAGATCGCGCAGATCGAGGCCTACATCAACGAGAACGGCACGATCGTCGACGCTCCCGGCCTCGCGCCCGAGCACCTGCCGGTGTTCGACGTGGCGGTCGGCCAGCGGGCGATCTCGCACATGGGCCACATCAAGATGATGGGCGCGGTGCAGCCGTTCATCTCGGGCGCGATCTCGAAGACGGTGAACATGCCGAACGAGGTCACGGTCGAGGACATCGCCGACGCGTACCTGCAGGCGTGGCACCTGGGCGTCAAGGCGCTCGCGATCTACCGCGACGGGTCGAAGACCGCGCAGGCGCTCCGCACGGACGCCGGCGACAAGAAGGGCGCCGACGAGGCGCCGGTCGAGGCCGCGCCCGCTCGCAAGCGGATGCCGCGCGAGCGCCAGTCGATCACCCACAAGTTCTCGATCGGCGGGCACGAGGGCTACATCACCGCCGGCATGTACGAGGACGGCACGGTCGGGGAGATCTTCCTGACCGACATCGGCAAGGAGGGCTCGACCCTCCGCGGCATGATGAACGCGTTCGCGACGTCGATCTCGATCGCGCTCCAGTACGGCGTGCCGCTCGAGACGCTCGTGGAGAAGTTCTCCTACATGCGCTTCGACCCGGAGGGCATCACCACCAACCCGGAGATCCCGTTCGCGAAGTCGATGCCCGACTACATCATGCGCTGGCTGGCGTCGCGCTTCCTCGACGTCGACACGCAGGAGGAGCTCGGGATCATGACCCCGGAGGTGCGCGCCCGGAAGGAGGCCCAGGAGGTCCTCTTCCGCGACGACACCGCCGGCCCGGCGAACGCGCCCGGCAACGGCAACGGGGGCAACGGGAACGGCGGCGAGACCTCCACGCAGCCGGGCACGACGCGTGCCGCGGCGGCGGCGATGACCGACACGCCGCCGGTCATCCCGGCGAAGCTGCAGGGCCTCGACCTGGGGCCGGCCTGCGGCCAGTGCGGCGGGATGATGCAGCGGACGGGCTCGTGCTACACGTGCTCGTCCTGCGGCAACAACACCGGCTGCGGCTGATCAGCGCGAGCGGCGGCGGGCGCTGCCGCCGCGTGACGAACTGACGACCGAGGGCGCCCGCGCGGCGCCCTCGGTCGTTGTCGGCCGCTCGGCGCGGCCGTTCCCGGCGAACTGGTCGAGGTTAGGGGCGCATATGGCCCAAACCTCGACCAGTTGGGCACGGTTGAGCCTGAGGCCAGCGACCGGGCGCCGCCCTCACTCGCAGGTACCGGCGTTGAAGCGCTTCCTCGCGTTCAGGTCTCCGTAGCCGCTGCAGCGCCACGGGTGCTCGAACCGGCCCTGCGCCCCCGGCGCCTGCGGAGGCTTCGACGAGTCGCAGTACCAGAGCACGCAGCGACCCCTGCCCCAGGGCCCGTCGAACGCGTTCCAGAGCGCCCCCTCGACTCCGCCGGCGCGGGTGGGCAGCGGCGTGAGGCAGTCGGGCGCGCCCTCGCAGCGGCTGCTCCGGTTGCCGAGCCAGGGGAGCGTCCCGTTCGCGCGGTTCTCCTGGCGGTCGTGCGCGGTCTGCCGGCAGTTGCCCCGGCACCTGATCGGGTACGACGCGTGCGTTCCGCGGGCGACGAACACGAGCGGGCGATCGCTGACGTCGCCGGTCGAGCGCAGCAGCGGCTCATACTCGGCGGCCCGCTTGTCCCAGTAGGCGCGCAGGTGGCGCCACGGGTAGGCGACGATCCGGTCGTGCTGCGAGTAGTGCACCTCGACGAGCTCGGGGTCGGGAGCGGCGCCCTGCTGGAGCACGACCGTGATGCCCTCCCAGTCCGAGCGGTGGTCGAAGCAGGTGACACCCGGGATCACCAGCCCCGCTCCGCAGAACGCGCCGGCGCCGGACCGGGCCGGGTTGTCGGACAGGTACCACCAGTAGTCGAGGTAGATGCGCCGCCTGCCGTTCACCTCGCGGTTGACCGGGTGGACGTAGATCGTGCTCGCAGGCGCACCGGGGATCGGCTCGTTCGACATCGTGCCGGTGCTCAGCGTCCCCGCCGGCGGCGCTCCCGGTGACTTGGCTCCGGCCGACATCGCCGGGCTCGACTCGGCCAGGCGTCGCTCGCGCTTCGCGACGGCGACCAGCTCCTTCTTCTTCGGCAGGTCGAGCTTGAGGTAGGTCCCGCCGTTCTCGAGCTGTGCCGGGTCGGTGACCGGGTCGCCGCAGCCGGGACGGACGCGCCCGGGTGCCGGGCACTGGTGGATCTTGCCCGCCGCGAACAGCGGGTCGACCGCCAGCGGCCGGGGGACCGACTCGCTCTCGTCGAACAGCAGCACCGGCCGGTGGCGCCAGGCGAGCGCCAGGTCGTCGCGCGCGGTCGGCGCCGAGATCGACAGGGCGACTGCGGCATCGGTGACGGTCTGGCTGGCGAGCTGCTGGGCGGACACCTCACTCAACTCGGGCGCCGCGTCGCGCCAGCGCGTGAGCCGCCGCCGTTCGCGGCTCTGTAGCAGGGCGTAGGTCGTCGCGTCGCTCACGCCGGCCGCCCTCGCGATCTTCCGCCAGCGGGCCACCTCGCCGCGCTCGCCGGGCAGACTGGGAAGGTCCGCGGGGCTCTCCGACCGCGACCGGCGACCCGTCGACCAGCAGCAGGAGCAGGCCGTCAGCGCCGGGCCGGCGGGGCGGGGTGCCCGACGGTGCGCCGGGGCTCGCGCTGGCGCCCTCGGCGACCGCGCCGGCCGCCTGCAGCGCAGCGCGCTCGTCCCGCTCGCCGGCCAGGACCCAGCGCACCTTCGCCCCGTCCGCGACGCCGACGGAGTACCGGACGTCGAACCCGCGCAGCGTGGGCGGCGGCTTGAAGCCGGCCGGCGCGGGCGATCGCGCGTCACCGACGACGATGTAGACGTCCAGCTCGGATCGCACGCGTTTCGGGGCGCCGACCTTGTCCTCCTCGCCGCCGGCCTTGAGCAGCGGTGGCAGCACGATCGGCAGCACGATCACGAACACCATCGCGACCGCCGCGCCGGCGATCAGCGCCGGCCGCCTCGTCCAGTCGGCGCGCGAGCGCAGGTACCAGTACGCCGGCGCCGGCGTACACGGCGATCGCCGCGAGCAGGCCGACCACGATCAGCGCGGCGGGCGACCCGTCCTCGAACAGGCCGAGCGTGCGAACAGATCAGGTCGACGAGGACGTTGAACCCGAGCAGCACGAGCAGACCCGACCAGCGCCGCGCCCACGACTTCGAGGACGTAGACCCTTCCAGCGGTCGGGCAGCGCGGCGACGCCCGCGAGGCCAGCACCGCAACGACGATCCACCAGTTGAGAGCCGTTCCGAGCCCGTACGCCCCCGCCGCGCACACGACCGCCACGAGGAGCAGATAGCGATGCTCCTTCACGAACCCGGCCGCATCCGTCAGCGCGCGCCTCACCACGACCCATCCGACCACGACGGGGCGGGCGCGGCAAGCCGTGCGACGGCGCAGTCGCGACGAAATACGCAGCCCCCGGCCCGAAATACGGCATACCTGCCGTTGTTCGCCCTCACCTTGCGCGCGCGATCGTTGATCCGGTCGCCACCCAGCCCGAGAGGACGGACGCAATGCCGAAGTACGTGATCGAGCGGAACATCCCGGGAGCGGGCAGCCTCTCCGCCGCGAGAGCTCGAGGGCATCGCCACCAAGTCCAACGACGTCCTGCTCTCGCTCGGCGGCGACGTCCAGTGGATCCACAGCTACGTCACCGCCGACAGCCTCTTCTGCGTCTACATCGCGGCGAACCCCGAGCGGATCCGCGAGCACGCCCGCCGCGGCGGCTTTCCCGTCCGAGGACATCGCCGAGGTCGCGACGATGATCGACCCGACGACCGCCGAGGTCAGGGTCTCGCCTAGCGGCCGGTAATCGACCAGTTCGGATCGTTGGGGGCTTTAGGATCGCCGGGCGTGCGCACCGCCAGCCCGCCCCGCACCGCCAGTCCGCCCCGCACCGACGTCGCCACCGCCGCGACGATCGCCGCGCTCGGCTTCGCCGTCGGGCTCGCGGGCGATGCCTGCCACGTCGCCTCGGGCACGACCCGCTACGAGTGGGACGGCGTCCCCGCGATCTGGAGGAGCGCGATCTGGTTCCCGCTCCTCGTGTCCGGGGCGGTGCTCCTGGCCGCCTGGCTCGGCCGGCGGCAGGGCCTGCCCGCCGTCCGGGACCGCACGCGCGCAGACGTGATCCCCGGCGCCGCGGCCGTGCTCGCGCTGTACGCGCTGACCGCCGCCCTGCGCGGCGAGCCGACGACGGTGTCGGTGGTGCTCACCGGCGCGATCGCCGTCTTGATCTGGTCCTGGTGGGATCCGTCGCCCGGCGCGTTCGCCACCGGCGTGGCCGCGGCGATCGCCGGGCCGCTGGTCGAGATCGGCGTGGTCGCCGCGGGGGCCGCGAGCTACGCCGACGACGCGGATGGCCTCGGCGGTGTCGCGCCGTGGCTGCCGTGCCTGTACTTCGCCGCGGGCGCCGTGGCCTCCGGCCTGTGGCGCGCCCTCGAGACGCCGTAGCGACGCCCCGCCGGCTCAGCCCGGCAGCAGCCGGTTGGCCTCGCGGTCCCCGAGCACTTCCAGCTCCGCCGCGTACATGCGCGACTTGATCGTGCCGATCGTCCCGCCGTCCTTGCCGGCCTGCTCGGCGGCGATCGCCACGGCCTGGCCGAGCACCTCGCCCTCCGGCACGGCGGCGTCGACGATCCCGGCGGCCAGCGCGTCATCGCCGCCGTAGCGGCGCGCGGTCAGCATCGACGCGGTCGCGGTCGCGGGGGTCAGCTTGGACTGGATCAGCGCGCTCATCCCGGGCGTGAACGGGATGTGGATGTCCGCCTCCGGCAGGCACCAGAAGCCGCGGTCGGCGCGCATGACCCGCCAGTCGTGCGCGAGCGTCAGCATCGCGCCCGCCGCGAACGCGTGACCCTGGATGGCGGCGACCGTCGGCACCGGCGCCGCCAGGAACCGTGCGAACAGCTCGTGCACCTGCGCGACGTAGTCCTCGACCTTGTCCTGGTTCTGCCCGAGCCAGTCGAGGTCCAGCCCGTTCGACCAGATCTTGCCGGTGGCGGTCGTGACCAGAGCGCGGGGAGCGGGCGCGGCGATCACCTCGTCGAGCGCTCCGGTGACCGCGCTCATCCAGTCGGGATGAAAGCGGTTCTCGTCGCTTCCGATGTCGAGGACGAAGACGTCCCCTTCGCGAGTCAGCTCGGGCACGGAGATCTCCAAAGATCGAGGGAAGCGCGAGACTAGCTTCATGCCCAACGAGAACGAGGCCCTGATCGCGACGTTCTACGACGCGTTCGACAAGCACGACGGCGACCGCATGGCCGCCTGCTACGCGCCCGATGCGCACTTCTCGGACCCGGTCTTCACCGACCTGAACGGCGACGAGCCCGGCGCGATGTGGCGCATGCTGACCGGCCAGGCGAAGGACCTGAGCATCGAGCTGCTCGAGCACGACGCGAGCGACGCGCACGGCTCAGCCCGCTGGCTGGCGCGCTACACGTTCACGCAGACCGGCCGACCGGTGGTGAACGACGTGCGCGCCCGGTTCCGCTTCGCGGACGGCCTGATCGCCGACCACGTCGACGAGTTCGGCTTCCACAGGTGGGCGCGCCAGGCGCTCGGCCCGACCGGCCTGCTGCTGGGCTGGACGCCGATCCTGCGCGCGGCGACCCGCAAGCGCGCGCGGGCGTCGCTCGACGAGTTCATGACGCGTCAGTAGGCGCGTTCCGGCGCTCGCGCTCGTCGCGCGCGAGGACCCGCGGGCTGTCGGCGATCAGGCCGCGCCGGCGCAGCGACGTCAGCCCGAGCCCGGGCTCGCCGACCCCGACCAGCGACGCCCTGGCTCGCTCGAGCGACAGCGAGAACTTCGTCCCCTCGAGCTCGGTCGTCTGCCCGTCGATCTCGATGTCGAAGCCGCCCCAGCCCGGCACGACCTCGAGCTCGAGGCCGTGCTGCGGCGGCACCACCAGCGGCGGTATCGATCCGCCGTGGGTGGGGAGCGGCGTGACGACGACGCTCTCGGCGCTCAGCACGAGCAGCGGCCCGCCCGCGGCCAGGGAGTACGCGCTGGACCCGAACGCAGTGGCGACGACGACCCCGTCCCCGGCCATGCGGGCGTAGAGCTCGCCGGCCACCGTCACCTCGACGGTCAGCTGCTGTCCCGCGCGCCGCACCGCGACGAAGTCGTTGAGCGCCCAGGCGGCGCGCTCGCCGTCGATCGCGATGTCGAGCGCGGGCAGGTCCCGCCGCCGCCACGACCCGGCCGCATAGGAGTCGAGCGCGCCCGGCAGCGTCTCGTCGTCGACGGCGGCCAGCGCGCCGAGGCTGCCGCACGCGACGCCGAGCACCGGCGTGTCGTGCACCGACGACGCCCGCAGCGCTGCGAGCACGGTCCCGTCGCCGCCGATCGCGACGACCAGGTCGCAGCCGTCGACCTCCCCGAACGGCGCGACCACGCGCTTGCCGTTGCCGGTACGGAGCTGGACGACCTCGACGCCGTTGCCGGAGGCCCACTCCTCCAGCGTTCGCAGCGGGCGATCGATGTCGCGCTTCGGGTGTACCACGAGGCCGATTCGGCGCACCCGGAGAAGCCTACGGAAGTGGGTTGCACGCAGGAGGTTTCGCCCGATCGGGCGTTGATCCGTCCAGATTGGGAACTACAGCCGATGTACCCCTCGAATATCCGTCCGGCGCGTCCCCCTTCCGGAGGCGCGCTCTGATCGCATGTACAGGTGAGCCGGATGCCTGAAGCTCAGCGACCCGCCTCGCGGCTGGCCATCCTGCGCGCGTCTTTTCGCCGCAGTGACGACCCGTACGCGGGCGCGGACATAAGCGCAGCGCGCCGGATCGCCGCATTGCTCGCGGCGCTCAGCGCCGTGCTGGCCTGCGCGTTCGGGCCGATGTCGCCGCCCACGGCGATGATCGGCTCAGCGGGGTGGATCGTGCTGGCCGCGTTCGTCGTGGCCTGCGGGGCGGCTGTCTGGTGGGTTACGAACGAGAGCCACCCGGTCACTTTCGACCAGCTTCTGGCGATCTCGTACGCCGGCGTCGCCGGGGTGGCGATCCTCGAGTGGCTGGCGGGCGGGCACTCCTCGTATGCGGCGCTGTTCATGCTCTGGCTCGGGTCGGGAGTGGGCGTCCACCCGCCCCGCCGCGCGGCGCCGTTCCTGCTGGTCGTCCTGGCCGCGGGCGCGCTGCCGCTCGTCTACGACGGCTGGGACTCCGACATGGCGCGCGCGATCGCCACCGACGGCCTGCTGTGGCTGGCGATCGGCAGCGTGCTGCTCGTGCTGATCGCGAGCATCCGCGGGCAGCGCGTCCACATGCGCAGCGTCGAGCGCTCCGCCCGCGCCGAGGCGGAACAGGCCGCCAAGCGCGTGCGCGACCTCCAGCAGGTGACCGACGTGGCGCTCGGCCAGCTTCCGCTCGACGACCTGCTGCACGAGCTGGTCGTGCGGATCAGCGGCGTGCTCGACCTCGACGCCGCGGCGATCATGCTGACCGACGAGAACGGCGGGACGATGACCGTGCGCGCGGCCCAGGGCGTCGCGACGACCCGCGAGGGCAAGCCGATCCGTATCAACCCAGGCGACGGCTGCGCGGGCCGCGTGGCGGAGGAGCGCCGGACGATCCTGCTCGAGGACATCGACGCGAGCGACGACCTGGACCCGGTCTTCCGCGACACCGGCGTGCGATCGCTCGCGGCCGTCCCGCTTGTCGCGGGCGAGCGCGTCATCGGCGTGATCGAGGCAGCGTCCGAGCGCCGCCGCGCGTTCTCGCCGCACGACGTCCGCATGCTCGCGCTCGCGGCCGACCGCCTCTCCCAGGCGATCGAGCGCACCCAGGTCAACGAGCGCGCACACCACATCGCGGAGACGCTTCAGCGCGCGCTGCTGCCGGACCGGCTGCCCGGCGTCCCGGGCGTCGCCCTGGCCGCCCGCTACCTGCCCGGCGGTCCGGGCACCGACGTGGGCGGCGACTGGTACGACGTGATCCCGTCGCCCGACGGGCGGGTGGGGCTGGTGATGGGCGACGTCGTCGGCCGCGGCGTTGCCGCCGCGTCGCTGATGGGCCAGCTCCGCAACGCGTTCCGCGTGTACGCGCTCGACGGAAAGCCGCCCGAGGAGATCCTCGACAAGGTCAACGTCCTGCTGCACCAGTTCGAGCCGGGTCAGATGGCGACGGCGGTGCACCTGGACTTCGACCCACGCGAGGATGCCGTGTGCTTCGCCGCGGCCGGCCACCCGCCGCCGGTGCTCCGCCTGCCCGACGGAAGCGCCGACTTCATGCGCGGCACGCCCTCGGCGCCGCTGGGCGTCCTGCCCTACACCCGTTACCACCAGCAGAAGGCGCGGCTGCCCGCGGGCGCGACGCTGCTGGTCTACACGGACGGCCTGGTCGATCGTCCCGACACCTCGCTGACGAACGGGCTCTCCGACCTGCTCGCCGCGGTCGCCTCGGGGCCGGCCGACCCCGACGAGTTGTGCGAGCACGTCCTGCACGCGCTGCTTCCCGGCGGCCCGCCCGGCGACGACATCGCGCTGCTGGCGCTCCAGAGCGTGCCGATCGCGGGCGACGAGCTGCACCTGGAGGTCCCCTCCGACGCCAACGAGCTCGCGCTGGTGCGCCACTCGCTGTCGCGCTGGCTCGAGGCCGCCGAGGTGGACGAGCGCGACGCCTACCGCGTCACGATCGCGGCGAACGAGGCCTGCATGAACGCGATCGAGCACGCCTTCGCACCCGCCGGGCTGCCCCTGCAGGTCGACGCGCACATCGAGAACGGCGGCGTCGACGTGCGCGTTCGCGACCACGGCCGCTGGCGCGAGCGCAGCGACGGGCCGGGCGGGCGCGGGCTCGACCTGATGCGGTCCCTGATGGACCAGGTCGACGTGACCCCCGCCGCCGGCGGCACCACCGTGCGCATGCACCGATCCGTCGTCCGCCGCCGGCGCCCCGCGTGACCCGCCTGGCCCGACTCGACTTCGACGAGCGCGGCGACGTGGTGATCGCCCGGATCGCCGGTGAGCTCGACCTGTCGAACGTCCACGACATCGGCGACGGGCTCGCCGCCGCGCTTCCGGCCACCGCCGCCGGGCTGGTCCTCGACCTGAGCGAGCTGACCCACCTCGACAGCGCCGGGATCCGGCTGCTGTTCGACCTGCGTCAGCGCCTCTCCACGGCCCGCCAGCGGCTGGTCGCGGTGGTGCCCGCCGAGTCGCCCGTCCACGAGATCATCGACCTGGCCGCGGTGCCCGCCACGCTGTCCGTGGTCTCCGAGCTGGACGCGGCGGTCGCCGCGGCCGGCACGCCCGCCTAGCCCCTCGAGCCGGGTCGGCCCGGCATACGATGGCCGCGATGGACAGGCCGGACACCAGTCGCCGGCCGGCCGACGAGCTGCTCGAGCGCGAGCACGAGCTCACTCTTCTCGATGCCCTGGTCGACGGCGCCGCCGCGGGCGAGGCCGGCCTGGTCGTGGTCGAGGGCCGCGCCGGGATCGGCAAGAGCCGCCTGCTGGCGGCGGCGCGCGAGCGCGCGTCCGCGGCCGGCTTCCGGGCCCTGTCGGCGCGCGGGACCGAGCTGGAGCGCGACTTCCCGTTCGGCGCCGTGCGGCAGCTGTTCGAGCCCCTGCGCGCGGACCCCGAGGAGTGGGAGCGCGCGTTCGCCGGGGCCGCGGCCGGCGCGCGGTCGGTGTTCGAGGCGCCCGCGTTCGCCGAGGGCGAGGAGGGCGGCGGGGCCTCGTTCGCCGTTCTGCACGGCCTGTACTGGTTGGCCGCCAACCTCTCCGCGGAGGCGCCACTCGCGCTCCTGGTCGACGACCTCCACTGGGTCGACCCGCCCTCGCTGCGCTTCCTGGCCTACCTGACGCCCCGGCTCGAGGGGCTGCCCGTGCTGCTGGCGACGGGCGTACGCGCGGGGGAGCCGGGCGTCGAGCCCGCGCTGATGGCGGACCTGGTCACCGCGCCGTCCACCACCGTGATCAGCCCGGGGCCGCTGACCACCGAGGGCGTCACCGAGCTGGTGCGCCGGCGGCTGGGCTCCGACCCGGACGCGGCGTTCGTCGGCGCGTGCGAGCAGGCGACCGGCGGCAACCCGCTGCTGATCAGCCAGCTGATCAGCTCGCTCGCGTCGGAGGGCGTCGAGCCGACGGCCGACCAGGCCGAGATGGTCCGGGCCATCGGCCCGCGCGCCGTGTCGCGCACGATCCTCCTGCGGCTCGCGCGCCTGGACCCCACCGCAGCGGCCGTGGCGCATGCGGTCGCGATCCTCGGCGAGAGCGCCGACGTCCGTCACGTCGCCGCGCTGGCCGGGCTCGACGAGCCGGCGGTGGCGTCCGCCACCGCCACGCTCGCCCGCGCCGACATCCTGCGCGCCGACGACCCCGCTCGGGCTTCGTCCACCCGCTGATCCGCGAGGCGATCTACTCCGACCTGGCGCCTGCGGAGCGCGAGCTGCGCCACGCGCTGGCCGCGCAGCTCCTCCGCGACGGCGGCGCGGACGACGAGCATGTCGCCACGCAGCTCCTCAAGTCGCCGCGGCGGGGTGAGCGCTGGGTCGTCGAGCTGCTGCGCGCCGCGGGCCGCTCCGCAGTCGGCCGCGGCGCCGCTGGACAGCGCGGTCGCCTACCTGGAGCGCGCGCTCGACGAGCCGGCCCCGCCGGACCTGCGGCCGTTCGTCCTGCTCGAGCTGGCCGGCCTCGAGAAGCGCACGAACGGCGTCGCGGCACTCGGGCACCTCAAGGAGGCCTACGAGCACGTGACCGACTCGGACCGGCGGGCGGAGCTGGCCTTCGAGATCGGCGTTCCTGGCTCTGTTCACCGGCGCGCCCGACGAGGCGGCGCGCGTGCTCGAGCGGGCGATCGCGGAAGAGCCGGAGAGCGAGGACCTCCGGCTGACGCTCGATGGGCTGCAGCTCGGCCTCGTGTGGTTCGCGGTCGGCGACCGTGGCCGTCCTCGACTGCCTGCGGGAGTTCCGCTCGCCCTGGCGACGGCGGCTACGGCCGGGCGCTGATGACGGCCTACGCGGCGTTCGACTGGGCCCATCGATGCGGCCCGGCCGACGCGTGTGCCCGGCTGATCCTCGAGGGGACGCCGGTCGGGCAGCACACGCCGATCGACGACGGGCTCCTTCCGGTGGCGATCGGCGTGACGCTGACGCTGACCGAGCGCGCCGAGGTCGACGGCACTGGGCTGCGGTAGCCCGAGGCGGCGCGCGAGACGGGGTCGGTGTTCGGCACGCTCGGCCTCCACGTCTGGCGCGGCTGGACGCTGCTCATGGAGGGCGAGCTCGACGACGCCGAGAGCGAGATGCTCCAGGGCCGCGAGGGGCAGATGCTGTGGGGCGCCACGCCGCGCGCCGGCGTCGGGCAGGCCTCGGGCGTGATGGCGTCGATCTTCCTCGAGCAGGGCCGGGTCGATCAGGCGCGCGCGCTGATCGCGTCGAGCCCCGCGAGGAGCGGCCGACCTTCGGCGGGCTGTTCCGCGACCGCGCCGAGGTCGAGCTGATGCTGGCCGAGCGCCGGCACGAGGAGGCGCTCGCGCTCGCGCTCGAGGGCTGGGCGAGGTTCGAGGATTGGATGCACGAACCCGGCGCTCGCACCCTGGCACGGGCTCGCCGCCGAGGCGCTCGACGCGCTGGGCCGCCGCGACGAGGGGATCGAGCTCGTCGAGAAGGAGCTGGCGCATGGCCGCGCGAGTTCGGCGCGCCGCGCGGCGATCGGCCGCGCGCTTCGCGTGCTCGGGACGCTGCGCCGGGAGGAGGGGCTGCCGCTGCTGGAGCAGGCGGTCGACGTGCTGAGCGGATCGCGCGCCCGGCTGGAGTACGCGAAGGCGCTGGCCGCGCTCGGCGGCGCGATGCGCCGCCACCGCCGGCCCGCCGATGCGCGCGAGCCGCTGCGCCGCGCGCTCGAGCTGGCAGCGGCCTGCGGGGCCGAGGCGCTCGTCGCCGACGTCCGCTCGGAGCTGGCGGCCGCCGGCGTCAAGCCGCGGACCACGGCGCTCGGCGGCGTCGAGTCGCTGACCGCCAGCGAGCGGCGCGTCACCGCCCTGGCCGCCGGCGGGCAGACCAACCGCGACATCGCCCAGGAGCTGTACGTCACCCCGAAGACCGTCGAGGTGCACCTGTCGAACGCCTACCGCAAGCTCGGGATCCGCTCCCGGCGCGAGCTGGCGGGCGCGCTCGGCTCGGCTTAGGCCTGCGCGGCGACGGTGTCGAGCCCGCGCGCGATCGACCGGCGCAGGCTCGCGGCGACGACCCGGTCGAGGCCGGGGACCTTCGCGCCGAACACGATCTCGTAGCGCAGGTGCGAACCGCCGCCGTCGCGCTCGGAGAACTCCATCTGCCCGCGGTGCCCGCGCATCGGCGATCCCTTGGTGATCCGGTACTCGATCAGCCGGTTCGGCTGAACAGCGGTCACGGTCTCCTCGAACGGCGCCAGGCCCTTGAGGGACAGCCGCCGCACCGACCCGACTCCGTTGCGGTCGCCGTTCTCGCCGTCGCGGACGCGCTCGACGTCCAGGGGGAAGATGGTCCCGAGGTTCTCGTGCTCGGACAGGTAGGCGAACAGCCGGTCGACCGGCTGGTCGAAGTCGCGCTCGACGAGGACCTGCTGCACGGGCGCCACCCTACTGAGCAGCCCGCGCGCGCCGCGCTCCGGTGCCCGACCTGACAGGATCGGCGCGCCTTGCGGGTGCTGCGTTTCCTCTTCCGGTCGCTCGGCCGTCTGTACCTGGTGGCCGTCGCTGCTGTTCGTCTTGCTGACGACGCAGATCGTCGTGTTCGCGAGCACCGCCCTGCTCGCGCTGTGGGTCGACCTGTCGGGACCGGAGTTCGGCCGCATCGTCGCGGTGTCGCAGGGGCTGACGCTGGTCGAGAGCGCGTTGACGTTCGTGTACTCGTGGGGGGTCCTGAAGCCGGCGCGCCGGTGGCTGGCCGGGCGGAAGGACTGCCACGAGGAGGCGTGGCGGGCGTTGATCACGCTCCCGCGCGTGCACCTGCGCGGCGGCCAGCTGGTCGCCGCGGTGATCACGGTCATCCCGATCTCGGCCTACATCGCGCTCATCGAGCTGGAGTCGACCTGGCTCGGCTTCCTGGGCCTGCTCGCCGCCGCCTACGTGGTCCTGCTCTACGGCATCGTCTGGCGGATCCTGGAGCTGGAGCTGGGGCTGCGCCCCGCCGTCGAGGCGGCGTCGAGCGGCCTGACCGCCCGGGTGGCCGGCGAGCAAGGCGGCGTGCCCCTGCGCTTCAAGCTGTTCGCCTGCATCCCGCTGAGCAACGTGGGGACCGGCCTCGCGGTCGCGGGCCTGTCGTCGGACAGCAAGGCCGGGCTGCGCGAGCTGGGCTTCGACGTCGCGTTCGCCGTGGGGTTCGCGTTCACGATCTCGCTCGGGCTGACGCTGCTCCTGGCCGGGTCGATCCTCGGGCCGCTGCGCGAGCTGATCGGCGCCACCCGCCGCGTGGCGGAGAACGAGCTCGACGAGCCGGTGCCGGTGACCTCAACGGACGAGACCGGCGAGCTGACCGAGTCGTTCAACGAGATGGTCGAGGCGGTCGGCGAGCGCGAGAAGCTGCGCGAGGCGTTCGGCGCGTTCGTCGACCCGAACCTGACCGAGCGCGTGCTCGAGGAGGGCACCGACCTGGAGGGCGACGACGTCGAGGTGTCGATCCTGTTCCTCGACGTCTGCGACTTCACGCCGTTCGCCGAGGAGACCGAGCCGCACGAGGTGGTGCGCAAGCTGAACGAGCTCTTCGAAAAGGCGGTCCCGTGCGTGCACGAGCACGGGGGCCACGTCGACAAGTTCATCGGCGACGGCCTGATCGCGGTGTTCGGCGCGCCCGAGCGGATGCCCGACCACGCGGAGCGCGCGGTGGCCGCGGCTCGCTGCATCGTCGACAAGGTGAACGGAGCGGACGGCCTGCGGGTCGGCGTCGGGGTCAACACGGGCCAGGTCATCGCCGGCACCGTGGGCGGCGGAGGCCGCGTCGACTTCACGGTGATCGGCGACCCGGTCAACACGGCGTCGCGCGTCGAGCAGCTGACCCGCCGGACCGACTCGGACCTGCTCATCACCGGCGCCACCCACGACGCGCTGGACGGCGACGGCGACGGGTGGAAGAAGCTGCCGGAGATGGAGCTCGAGGGCAAGCGCGAGCCGGTGCAGGTGTACGCGCCAGTGGAGGAGGCCTGAGCTTGCGAATCCGGCCGACTCGCGCGAGCATCCAGGATCGATGAGCGGCCTGGACCAGGAATTCCTCGAGGACTTCGCACCGCGCTGGTGGACGGCGTGGAACACCCAGGACGCCGACGCGATCGCCGAGATGGTCACCGAGGACATCGCCTACCACAACCCGGCGCTCGGCCAGGACCTGGTGGGGCGCGAGGCGATGTTCGAGTACGCGGGAGTCGTGGCCCACGCGTTTCCGGACGGGGAGTTCACGACCGTCGAGATGCCGTACGCGTCGCTGACCCAGCCGAAGGCGATGGTGCCGTGGCACTTCGAGGGCACCCACGAGGGCGACTTCGAGCCGATGGGGTTCAAGGCGAGCGGCGGCCGCCTGGTGGTCGACGGGATCGACCACTGGTGGTTCCGCGACGGGCGGATCTGCCGCCACCGGGCGATCTTCGACTTCGCGCAGGCGATGCGATCGCTGTCGCAGACCGCCACCAGATGAGCGCAGACGGCCTGGACCAGGACCTCCTCGAGGACGTCGCCACGCGCTGGTGGGCGGCCTGGAACGCGCACGACGGCGAGGCGCTCGCGGCGCTGTGCAGCGAGGACCTCGCCTCCTACAACCCGGCGCTCGGACACGACGTCCACGGCCGCAAGGCGCTGGAGGAGTACGTCACACAGCTCGAGCGCGCGTTCCCGGACCTGAAGTTCACCCCGACCGAGCCGCCGTATGCCTCGCTCACCCAGCCCAAGGCGGTCGTGCCCTGGCGCTTCCACGGCACGCACGAGGGCGAGTTCGAGCCGATGAAGCTGGTCGCCACGGGCAAGGTGCTCGAGGTGGACGGCGCCGACCACTGGTGGTTCCGCGACGGCCAGATCTGCCGCCACCGCACGATCTTCGACTTCGCGCAGGCGCTGCGCTCGCTGGCGCCGTAGCCCGACTCTGCCTAGGATGCGGTCGCGGCAGTTACTGGCCGCCTGGCCAAACGAGATTCGAGGAGTGACATGGCGAAGCAGCCGAAGAGCTTGAACGGCAAGGTCGTGGCCATCACCGGCGGCGCCCGCGGAATCGGCAAGGCGACCGCGCAGGCGCTCGTGGCCCAGGGCGCGAAGGTCGGCATCGGCGACCTCGACGCCGACCTGGCCCGCCAGACCGCGTCCGAGCTGGGCGACTCGGTGCGCGCCTACCAGCTCGACGTGACCAGCCGGCCGTCGTTCGCGTCGTTCCTCGACTCCGTGGAGCGCGACCTGGGCCCGCTCGACGTGCTGGTCAACAACGCGGGGATCATGCCGATCACCCCGTTCCTGGACGAGAGCGACGACTCCGCCGTGCGCCAGCTCGACATCAACGTGCACGGGACGATCTTCGGGATGAAGGAGGCGCTGTCCCGGATGATCGGCCGCCGCAGCGGCCACATCGTCAACCTGGCCTCGGTCGCCGGCAAGGGCGGCTTCCCCTACCTGGCCACCTACTGCGCGAGCAAGCACGCGGTGGTCGGCGTGACCGAGGCGGTGCGCAGCGAGCACCGCGAGAGCGGCGTCGACTTCACGGTCGTGATGCCCGCGATGGTCAACACCGAGCTGACCGCCGGCGTCAAGGCCGGCCGCGGCGTCGAGAAGGCCGAGCCCGAGGACGTCGCGAACGCGATCGTCGAGGCGCTCCAGCTTGGCCGCTACGAGGTGTACGTCCCGAAGACCGTCGGCCGCATCAGCAAGGCGATGACGATCCTGCCGCGCCGCGCAGCCGAGGCGATCGGCCACTACCTGGAGGCCGACCAGGTGATGGTCCAGGCCGACATGTCCGGGCGCAAGGCGTACGAGGAGCGCGTCGCGCACAGCGAGCCCACGCCGCTCGAGGTGGCGGCGCAGGCCCGCGATGCGGACAACGTGCCCGCGAAGGAGCCGGTCGGCAGTTAGCGCAACGAGCGGCCGACGAGCGCGGCCCCGACCGTCAGCGGCAGCAGCCGCAGGGCCGTCGGGGCCGGCAGGATCGCCACCACCGCGCCGACGATCAGCGTGATCGACGCGGCGCGCGACGCGAGCTCTGAGCGCAGCGTCGCCGTCGCGAACATCACCCAGCCCGCCACGAAGACGAGGTAGGAGAGGAAGAAGCCGGCCAGCAGGGACCCGCCGGTGGGGTCGTCGAGGATCGCCGGCGCCTTGTCGGCGACGTAGGGGACCGCGAACAGCGAGTCCCAGGCGCCGCCCGCCGCGAGCATCGTGCCGAGCAGCGCGACGACGAAGCCCGCGTGGCCGAGCGGTCGGAGAGGCGCCGCTCGCCGCGCAGGTAGAAGCCGACGAGCGCCACCGCCAGCGCGAGCAGGGCCGCGAGCGTCACGGCGTTCGCGATCGCGAACCGGGTGGTGCCGGCGGACTCGCTCAGGTCGTCGGCGTAGATCGGCGCGCCCACGCCGACCGCGAACACGGCCAGGACGGGAGCGGCGAGCGCCGCCCGCGCGCCCCAGGCCGAGAGCCGGCCGCTGGCGCCGGTGCGTGTGCCGGGGGCAGCGTCGGTGGTGGCGGACATGGTGTGCATCGAGCCTCCTTCGGTGGTGGTCGGCTCGAGTCTCCGGCGCCGGGCGCCCCGCGTCGTCGGGCCAGGGCATGGTCTTCAGCCCGCCGCGGGTACGACCGCGTGTCGTCCCCGAGGATGATGCGCGGGCGGCGATCCGGGCGTAGATTCGGCCCGATGAGCGCGCTTCGATGGCTCCGCGGACTCGACCCGGCGCGCGCCGACGCGCTGCTGGCGGCGGCGCTGCTCGCTCTCTCGCAGGTCGAGACGTGGCTCACGCCGGTCGCCGAGGGTCGCCGTCCCGAGACAGCGGTGGCGGGCGCGGCGATGACCCTGGCGCTGGCGTGGCGGCGCCGCCACCCGCTCGCCACCGCGCTCGTCGTGGTCGCGTCCGTGTGCGGACTGGCGCTGCTGGTGGAGATCCCCAACGCGGCCTTCCTTCTGCCCACCGGGGTGATCGCGATGTACTCGCTGGGCGCCTACGCGAGCCGCGAGCGGGGGGTGGCCGGCATCGCGATCACGCTGGCCGCTCTGCCGCTCAGCGCCATCCGGACCGAGGACGCGACCGTCACCGACCTGACCGCCCCGGCGATCCTGTTCACCGCCACGTGGGCGCTCGGGCGCAGCATGCGCTCGCGCCGGGCGCGCTCCGCGGAGCTCGAGGACCGCACCGACCGGCTGATCCGCGAGCAGGATGCCCGCGAGCGCGAGGCGGCCGCCGCGGAGCGCCGCCGCATCGCGCGCGAGCTCCACGACATCGTCGCCCACCGCGTGACGACGATCGTGATCCAGTCGGAGTCGGGCGCGGCGACCGCCGACGACCCCGACCGCGCCCGCGCGGCGTTCGCGACGATCGCCGGGTCGGGACGCGAGGCGCTCGGCGAGCTGCGCCGGCTGCTCGGCCTGCTGCGCGACGAGGAGGAGTCGGCCGCCGTCGCGCCGCAGCCCGGCCTGGCGCGGCTGGACGAGCTGGTGGCCGACACGCGCGCCGCGGGCCTCGCGGTCGACGCGCAGGTGGACGGCGACCTGGGCGACCTGCCCGCGGGCGTCGACCTGACCGCCTACCGGATCGTGCAGGAGGCCCTGACCAACGCCCTGCGCCACGCGCACACGAGCGCGGCGGTCCGAGTCGGCCGCGACGGAGGCGCCCTGGTCGTCGAGGTCCGCAACCCGCTGGCCGAACAGGCGCCCGCGAACGGGTACGGCGCCGGTCGCGGCCTCGCGGGGATGCGTGAGCGCGTTCGCGTGTACGACGGCGAGCTGACCGCGCGTGCCGAGGGCTCGGAGTGGGTGGTGCACGCAGCGCTGCCGGTGGCCGAGGCGGGCCGGTGACGAGCGTCGTGATAGCCGACGACCAGGAGCTGGTGCGCGCGGGCCTGCGCACCGTGCTCGACAGCCGCGACGGCGTCGAGGTGGTCGGGGAGGCCGCGAACGGGCGCGAGGCGGTCGACCAGGTGCGGCGGCTGCGGCCGGACGTCGTCTTGATGGACGTGCGCATGCCGGTGCTGGACGGCATCGCCGCGACCCGCGAGCTGACCGGCGGCGGCGACCACGACGACCGCCCGCGCGTGCTGGTCCTGACCACCTTCGACCTCGACGAGTACGTGTTCGAGGCGATCAAGGCGGGGGCCAGCGGCTTCCTGCTGAAGGACGCGACCCCGGATCGACTCGTGACCGCGATCCAGGCGGTCGGAGAGGGCGACGCCCTGTTCGCCCCGACGGTGACTCGGCGCCTGGTCGAGCGGTTCGCGGCGGCGCCGCCGGCGCCCGACCCCGACGGGCCCGCTCGACCGAGCTGACCGAGCGCGAGCTCGAGGTGCTCCGGCTCGTGGCCCGCGGCCTGTCCAACGCCGAGATCGCCGATCGCCTGGTCGTCTCGCTGCCCACGGTCAAGACCCACGTCGGGCGGGTGCTGATGAAGCTCGGGCTGCGCGACCGGGTGCAGGCCGTCGTCTTCGCCTACGAGGCCGGGGTCGTGCGGGCCGGCGGCGACTGAACCGACCCGGCTGGGCGCGCGAACCTATCTTTGGGCGCGAGCATTTCGAGGGAAGTGAGCCAAGTGAGCCCCACCAGCCTGCCGAGGGTCTGCCTGATCGGCGCCGGGTCGAGCGGCATCGCCGCCGCCAAGACCCTGCACGAGCGCGGCATCCCGTTCGATTGCTTCGAGCTGTCCGACCGCGTCGGTGGCAACTGGGTGTGGGACAACAAGAACCAGGTCTCGTCCGCCTACCGGTCGCTGCACATCAACACCTCGCGCACGCGGATGGAGTACTCGGACTACCCGATGCCGAAGAGGTATCCGGACTTCCCGCGCCACGACCAGATCGCCGAGTACTTCGACTCCTACGTCGACCACTTCGGCTTCCGCGACTCGATCCGGTTCGAGACCGGGGTGGAGCACGTCGCGCGCCGCGGCGACGGCACCTACGACGTGCGGATATCGACGGGGGAGTCGATCCGCTACGACGCTGTGGTCGTCGCCAACGGCCACCACTGGGACCCGCGCTGGCCCGAGCCCGCGTTCCCGGGCAGCGACTCGTTCGCCGGCGAGCAGATGCACTCGCACCACTACAAGGACGAGTCGCAGCTGGCGGGCCGGGACGTGGTGGTCGTCGGCATGGGCAACTCGGCGATGGACATCGCAGTCGACGCCTCGTACCACGCTCGATCGACCTACCTGTCCGCCCGGCGCGGGGCGCACATCGTTCCCAAGTACATCTTCGGCAAGCCCGCTGACACGCTCGGCGGGGAGCGGGTGCCGCGCGCGCTCCAGATCGCGATGTACCGGGGGCTCGTCAAGGCCTACGTGGGCGACGTGACGCGCTACGGCCTGCCGGAGCCCGACCACAGGCTGGGCGAGGCGCACCCCACGGTGTCGGGCCGCATCCTCGACCGGCTGGCGCACGGCGCGATCACCCCGAAGCCGAACATCGAGCGGCTGGACGGCGATCGCGTCGTCTTCACCGACGGGACGTCGGCCCGCGCCGACCTGGTCGTCTACTGCACGGGCTACAAGATCACGTTCCCGTTCTTCGACGAGGGCTTCGTGTCCGCGCGGGACAACCGGCTGCGCCTCTACAAGTTCGTGTTCCACCCGAGCGTCACCGGCCTCTACTTCCTGGGCCTGATCCAGCCGCTCGGAGCGATCATGCCGATCGCCGAGCGCCAGTCGCAGCTGGTCGCCCGGCACCTGATGGGCACCTACGCGCTGCCCGATCCGCGGGCGATGGAGCGCGACATCGACCGCACGCACGCGGCGATGCGCAAGCGCTACGTCGCGTCCAAGCGCCACACGATCCAGGTCGACTACGAGGACTACATGCGCGAGCTGGCGCGGGAGATGGAGAAGGGCGCGGCGCGCGCGCAGTCGGGTGCGGCCGCTGCTCCCGGGGCAGCCGCGGGCGACGCTCGAGCGGGCCGCGTGAACGGGCAGGCGAACGGGTCGGCGGTCGTGACCGGCGCGGCGCGGGGCTTCGGCCTCGAGATCGCGCGGCGCCTCGTCGACCGCGGTCACGCCGTCGTCCTGTGCGACATCGACGGGGAGGCGGTCGCCGCGGCCGCGGCGTCGCTCGGCCCGCGGGCGTTCGGGGTCGGGGCGGACGTGCGCGACCCGGAGTCCCTGCGCCGCGCTGCGTCGGAGGCGGCCGCCCACGCGCCGCTGGCGGTGTGGGTCAACAACGCGGGCGTCGCACCCACCGGCAAGGCCTGGGAGCACGACGACGACGTGGTCCGCCGGACCGTGGAGGTGAACCTGATCGGCGTGATGAACGGGTCGCGGGTCGCGGTCGAGGCGATGCGCCGCGGCGGCGGGCAGGTGCTGAACGTGTCCTCGCTCGCTGGGCTCGGGCCCGTGCCGGGGTTCGCCGTCTACGCGGCGACCAAGTCGGCGGTCATCTCGTTCACCGTCAGCCTCCAGGGCGACCTCGACCTGGCCGGGCTCCCGGTGCGAGCACACGTGATCTGCCCGGACGCCGCCGACACCCGGATGGTCCGCGACGTGGTCGACGAGCCGGACTCGGCGCTGCTGTTCTCGGGCGGCGCGCTGCTCGACCCGGGCGAGGTGGCCGACCGCGCCGTCGCGATGCTCGACGGCCGGCGCCTGGTGCGGACGATGCCCGCCTGGCGGGCGGCGATCGTGCGCTCGGGCTCGATCACGCCGCTGATCGGCCTGAAGATCCTCCGCGTGCTGCGCTGGTGGGGCGACCGGCGCCGCCCGGCCAGCTAGGCGCCCGCCGCGCGGTCCAGGTCGCGCGAGACCTTCAGGTGGCCGATCAGCGCGCCGGGCGGGCCGCCGGTGACCAGCACGATCGCCGGGAACCACCAGCCCCAGAGCCGCTCGCCCGCGCCGCGGACGGTCAGGAAGAGCTGGATGAGGAAGCCGATCCCGTGGATCGGGCCGAGGATGTGGATCACGTCGTCGGCGTCGGAGATCGAGGCGATCACCAGCGGCACCAGCAGCAGGAAGTCGATCGGCGGCGGCGACCGCGACCCAGCGGAGCTGGCGGCGGGTGTGGGCGACGCCGGGTGTGGCGGATGTGGTCGTCATGAAGCTCGTAACGGTACGAGCGACGACCAGCTAGTCGTTCTCCTCCCGGTCGACCCGCGGCCGCGTGACCCCGGCCCGCACCGCTTCCAGCTGCGCCGCGAACGCGAGCCCCACGAACAGGGCGATCGAGGTGAGGAACGTCCAGAGCAGCACGCCGATCGTGCCCGCGAGCGGCCCGTAGGTGGCCCCGAACGAGTCGGTCGCGCCCACGTAGAGCGCGAACAGGCCCATGAACGCCAGCCACAGCAGGACCGAGACCGCGGCGCCGAAGGCCAGCCACGACGCCTCGGGCTGGCGGCGGCGGGGCGAGAGCTCGAACAGGATCGACACCGAGACGACGACCGCGACGATCCCCGAGCGGCCAGCGCAGCACCCCCCAGATCGCGTCGAACCCGTCGCTCCAGCCCGCCGCGTCGCGGATCGCCGACCCGCCGGCCAGCACGACGAACGAGACGACACGCCAGGGTCCCGGCGGTCAGGCAGGCGGCCAGGGCGACCAGGTACTTGCGCACGAACGGCCGGTCGCGCTCGACGCCGTAGATGCGGTTGGCGCCGCGCTCCACCTGCGCCATCGCGCTCATCCCGGCGAGCACGGCGGCCAGGAAGCCGCCGACGAGCGCGGTCTCCCCGGACTCGCGTGACGCGGTGCTCGATCCCTGGCGGAGCGCCTCGGTCAGGATGTCGCCGACCGCGCCCGGGGCGATCTGCTTGATCGTCGACTCGACCGTGCGGGTGAACGTCTCCTGGTCGAGCACCGCGGCCAGGCCGACCACGGCGATCAGGGCGGGCAGGAGTGCCAGGGTCGCCTGGAAGGCGAGCGCGCGCGAGTGGCTGAAGCCGTCGGCGGCGCGGAACCTGGTGATGGAGTCGGCCACCAGACGGCGGCGGCCGGTGCGGCGCAGGGTCTCGAGGGCCTCGTCGCCCTCGAGCTCACCGTGTGTGCGCGGGACGCTGGTGGCGGTCGTCACGCGGCCGCATGATGGCGGCCGTCAGCACGGAGTGACGAGCGCCGTTCAGCGGGCCTGGCGTACGGAGCCCGGGCGGACCTCGCCGGTGGGGCAGTCGGAGGAGTCGCCGACCAGCATGTCGAGCGCTCCGATCAGTCCGAGCCAGCTCGAGAACGAGCGCGTGGTGCCGGATCCGGTCCGGGCCTCGCCGCTCATCGCGTCGCCGTCGACCTCGAGCTGGAGGTTGATCGTTATCTGCTTGCCGTCGTTCATGGAAGTGATCATGGGCTCAAATCGGGGCGCCGACATCGAGGAGAACCCCAATCGCCGACCCCAGGGTTTTGGGGTGGTACCCCTAGACGGGGCTCTGTTCCGCGTGTTGTCGGGAGAATCCGGGGACTAGCGGGCGATCCGCACCGCGCCGGTGCGCAGGTCGGTCGGGGCCTGGATGACGCCGTCGGCGACCAGCAGGTCCAGCGCGCCGATCATCCCGAGCCAGCTGGAGAACGTCTTCGTCGTGCCCTGGCCCGTGATGGCCGAGCCGTTGAGGGTGTCGCCGGACATGTCCAGCTGCAGCGAGATGGTGAGGGCTTCGTTGTTCATAGCCCTTACTTTCGGACAAACCCGAGCCCTGCACATCGGGTTGTCCCCCAAACCTGGCCCCCGAACTTTGGGCCCCCTACCCCCAAGACCCCCTGCCCGTCAGGGGTCGCCCCAGGTCAGCGAGAGCTCGCCTCCCATGAACCGGGCGAGCCGCTCGGCTTCGTCGGATATCGCGTTTTGCAGGGATTTTGTGACCCTCACGCCCGGAAACGGCTCGATCCGCACCCCGAGCCGGCGCGCCCTTTCGCTCGTATCGCCATACCCCTAGAAGGCGTCCGTCGACGCACAGGACCGCGGAGATCCACCCCTGGTTGCGGTACACCCGGGCCCTGAGGTCGCCGGGCGGCATCAGGCGCTCCGCGTGGCGGGTGGCGGCGATCACGTACTGGTCGAAGCCCGGGAGCAGGCGGACGCTGCGGCAGCGCGGCGCCGCCGCGGCCTCGGGGGCGTCGGCCGCCAGCATGAACATCGGCTCGCCCTCGACGTCGACCTCGGCCACCGTCGTCGCCCAGTGTCTTCACCAGCCTGCCCGCGGGCGCCGGCTGGACGCCCCACCAGCGGGCCAGGTCCTCGCGCGTGGCGGGCCCGTGCACGGCCAGGTAGCGGCGCGCCACGTCGGCCGCGGCCTCCTCGGGGTCGGTGCCGCGGGCCCGGTCGCGCTCGCCGAGCCACGCGTCCGGGCGCGTGAAGCGGACCTTCTGGCCGTCGCCCGGCCCGAAGACCAGGGCTCCGCGCACGGCCGCCGGCTTGAGCGACGACCCCCAGTTGTCGGAGAGCATGTGGGCCAGCCTGGGGTTGGCGGAGTGCCGGGCCGCCGCCTCGGCCAGCTCCTCGCGGGTGAGCGGATCGCCGTCGAGCGCCAGCCGGACCTCCTCGATCAGCTCCTCCAGCTCGTCCGGCTGGATGCCGAACGCTTTCGACCACGACGGCTTGGTGAAGCGCTCGTACTGGGTGCTGAGCGCCGCCTGCCAGAACCCGTAGTCGCTCGCGGGCAGCAGGTGGAGCGTGCCCCGCATCGCCCACGTCTTGACCAGCGTGCGGTCCTGCCAGAGCGCGGTCGCCACCGCGTCGGGCTCGAGGTCGGCGACGCGCGCCCACAGCGTCAGCTCGGCCGACGACATCACCTGCGCGTGGACGCCGCACAGCTCGTCGACGACGTCCAGCATCGCCTCGGCGGGCGCGCGCTCGTGCAGGCGATGGCGCCGGGCGCGCCAGGCAGCGACGTCGTCCCATGACAGCTCGACCCGGTCCATCGCGTTGGCGCATTCTGCCCGCTCGGCGCGGATAGCCTCGGCTGCGTGGCCACCCAGCGCATCCGCGCAGGACTGATCGCGTTCCGCGCCGGCAGCGGCCGGGGGTCGGCGCTCGACCGCGCGCTCCAGGTCGCGCGCGAGCTCGTGGGGCGGCGCGACCCCGGCCGGTCGCCCGACGACCTGTCGCTGGCGTGCGCGCTGTCGGTGGGCTGGGCCACCGCCCCGGCGGACTCCGAGCGGCGCCGCGTCGCTGGTCGAGGGGCTGACCGGCACCACGGGCGACGGGCGCGCGACCGCGGCCGCGTCGGCGGTCGCGGCGATGGGCTCCTACGCGGCGGTCGGGGCGCCGCTCCTGAGCGTCATGGCCGCCGGCATCGAGGAGGCGGGCGAATACGGCGGCGGCGACCTGACCGCGGCGGCGGTCGGGTCCTGGCGGGTCCCGGACGGCGGCGTGCGGGCCGACCCGCTGCCCAGCGTGGCCGCCGTGATGGCGGCGCTGCGCAGCGGCGGCGACTCGCCCGGAGCCGTCATCCGCGCCGCGGGCGGACGTCGGCGGCGCCTCGCGCACGATCGCCGGGCTGGCGGCCGCGATCGCGGCGGCCCGGACGGGCGGCCTGGACGGGGTCGAGGGCGAGCGGACGACGACGAGCTGGCCGCCCTGGCCGAGGAGCTCAGCGCGCTACGGGCGTAGACGCCGCGCAGTGCGCGTCGCGGGTGGCGCGGTAGCCCGGGCACCTTCACCGAACGGATCGCCTCGGCCCAGGCCACCGAGGTCGCCTCGATCGAGTCGCTCGACCCGCTTGCGCTCCTCCGGGGTGCGGGCGTTGATCAGCCGCTCGGCGTTGCGCCATGCGCCCTCTCGCCACGACTTGACCATCTCCTGGGATCCCATCTCGTCGAGCGGCGAGGGCTTCATGTCGATCCAGGAGAAGATCGGGTCGTAGCGGCGGGCGAACTCGTCCTCCAGCCCGTCGAACACGCGCGTGTTGACCTCGTTGACCCCGTCGTGGTCGTGCTTGCGCGACGCGCCGCCGCGGGTGACCATGCCCTGCTCCGCGTAGACGTAGGGCAGGTCGTGCTGGGTGTGCGCGTTGCTGGCCAGCAGCACGTCCTGCCCGGCGTTGGCGTCGCCCGAGCGCGCCTCGTCGAAGGTGATCCGCCACGCGCCGGGCACCGCGCGGCCGGCCGCGTAGTCGTCGAACGCCTGGAAATAGCGGTTCGAGAACGTGGTGATCACGTAGAACATCCAGCCGCGGTAACGGAACCAGCGCGGGGTACGCCGGGCCAGGTCGGCGCGCAGCAGCTCGGTGATGCGCAGGTAGGAGAGCGAGAACAGGGCGCGGTGGTCGCAGGCCAGGTCGAGCGGCCGGAACTGCCTGCGCAGCCGCCGGAGCAGTCCGTCCACGCAGCGGATCGACGCGCGCCGGCAGTTCCTCACACCGCGGGGCTGCACGTCGTTTGGTACTGGCATGGGCGGAAGCAGCTCCGGCCACGGCAGGTTCGAGTCGTGGTGGTCGGCGCTCGCGGCGGCCGGTGCCACCAGCAGCGCGACCACGACCAGCGCGGCTCCCAGTACCCCCCTCACGACAGGATTTCGATGCCCTCCCTTCTCACCCGTCAAACTCCGGCGGCCGTGCTCTACACCCAGGTCGACACCCCGATCGGCGCGCTGCTGGCCACTGCGGAGGAGCCCGGCGGCGCCCTCACCGGGCTCTGGTTCGACCGCGCGCCCGCGGACGGCTGGCGCCGCGACGACCGCGCGCTTCTCCGCGCTGCGCGACCAGCTCGACGCCTACTTCGCGGGCGAGCTGGACGCGTTCGACCTGCCGCTGGCCGCGCGCGGGACCCCCTGGCAGCGGTCGGTGTGGGCCGCGCTGACGGAGGTGCCCTACGGCACGACGCTCTCCTACGGCGAGCTGGCCGCGCGCCTCGGCCGGCCCACCGCGTCCCGCGCGGTCGGCGCCGCCAACGGCCGCAACCCGATCTCCGTGATCGTCCCCTGCCACCGGCTGATCGGCTCGACGGGCGCGCTGACGGGCTACGCGGGCGGCCTGGCGCGCAAGGAGTGGCTGCTCCGGCACGAGCGCGCGCGGCTGACCTCACATCGGCGGGCGTGCCACCGTTCTCTGAGCGTGGCCCTTCCACCGTTCCAGGCGTTCTTCGACGACCAGCGCGACGACGTGCTCGGGTTCCTGACCGCGCTCGTCGGGCCGGACGACGCCGACGACGCCTTCCAGGAGACGTTCGTCGCGGCGCTGCGCGCCTACCCGCGCCTGCGACCCGACTCGAACCTGCGCGCCTGGGTCCTGACGATCGCGCGGCGCAAGGCGGTGGACCATCATCGCGCGCGGCGGCGCCGGGCGCTGCCCTCCGACGACCTGCCCGAGCAGCCGGCTGCGCCGGCCCCCGACGGCCCGTCCCGAGCTGTGGCGGGCGGTCGGCGGCCTGCCCGAGCGCCAGCGGGCCGCGGTCTTCCTGCGCTTCGCGGGGGACCTGACCCACCGCGACATCGCGACCGTCATGGACGCGAGCGAGGACGCGGTGCGCAAGAACGTCAGCGACGGACTGAAGAAGCTCAAGGAGAGCCTGGCATGAACATCGACATCGAGAAGGCGCTCCGCGCCGGAGCCGGGCGACCGGGCAGCAGCGACGAGGCGGCCGCGCGGTTCGTGGCCCGGGCCGTGGGCGAGGGGCTGGTGGACGTCGCCTACGCGCACGTCGACTCCCCGCTCGGCCAGCTGCTGGCCGCGTCCACCGACCGCGGCCTGGTGCGGCTGTCGTACCTGGGCTTCCGCGACGAGGACGCGACGCTGCAGGAGCTGGCCGACGACGTGTCGCCCGCGCATCCTCGAGGCGCCCGCGCGGCTCGACCCCGTGCGCCGCGAGCTCGACGAGTACTTCGAGGGCCGGCGGTCGCGATTCGACCTGGCGATCGACTGGTCGCCGATGGCGCGACTTCCAGCGCCGCATCCTCGAGGCGACCGCCGCGATCCCGTTCGGCGGCCACGCGAGCTACGGCGAGGTCGCCGAGCGCGCCGGCAACCCGCGCGCGTTCCGCGCCGCCGGCACGGCGCTCGGCCGCAACCCGATCCCGATCGTCATCCCCTGCCACCGCGTGTGGGCGGCCGGCGGCAAGCTCGGCGGCTACACCGGTGGGCTCGAGCGCAAGCGCGCCCTCCTGGAGCTGGAGGGCGCGCTTCAGCCGGAGCTCGGGGGGTAGCGGGGCGGCGGCCGGTCAGGTCGCCGGGAGCGCGATCCGGCGCGCCACGCCGCTGCGGCGCCGCGCGCTGTGTGCGCGGCGGGCGCGGTGGATCACCTGGCGCGGAGCGCCGGGCCGACCGCGCGGCCGGCGCGGTCGACCGGCGCGCACGGCGAGCGGGGCGCCGCCGCCGCTCATCATGTCCGGGCCCATGACGTCGAGGTCGGCCGGGGATGCGCGGACGATGTAGGTCTCGACGCCGGCTGCGTCGAGCTCCCACAGCTCCGCGCGGAGCGCGTCGTTCCACAGCTCGGCCAGCCGGGCGTGACCGGGGTCGAGCGGCAGCGCCGCGATCACGACCGCGCGCTCGACCGCTTCCGGCCTGCCGAGCGCGACGTCGGCGTTGGTGGCCGAGCCGATCGCGCCGTCATCAGCCGGCGGCCGCCGATCGTGACCGGCGCGACGACCGTGGGCACCGGCCGCGACGCGGCGACGCCGGCGGCCGGCGATGACGCCGGTGCCCTTGTCGATGCATGACGCGCTCGCCGCGCTCGGCATCCACCGCGACCAGGCGCAGCGCGTCCGGCCACGTCGCCGCCGCGCAGGCGCTCGGCGACAGCCGCGCGACGGCACTCGTCCTCGGCCAGGCCGCGGCCCGCTGAGCGCGACGCCGCCGATCCGGCGGCGGCCCTCGACGACCGTGCCGGCGGACGCGAAGACCTCGGCCATCGCCTCGAACGGCGCGGCCGGCGGGCGCGGCCACGGGCTCCGGGTCGCGGGGGGCGATGCGCGCGCGCGGCGTCGCGCGGGTCCTCGCCGCGCGGCCAGCCGGGCGGCGACGAACGCGCCCGGCCGAGCGTGCCGACGATCGTGCCCGCGCGGCGCAGGTCGACGCCGGACGTCGGCCAGCCCGGCCAGGACTCCGACCTGCCAGCGCGATCACCCGCTCGCCGCCGCCGGATAGGACGACCGCGGTTGTCTGTCTCGTTGCTGCTCCATGGTCGTGCCTCCTGGGGGACTCGCTGGGGCCAGCCTGCGCGCGTCGCGTCTTCCGCGCGTCTCGCGCGCGTCCCGGCGGACGGCCAGTCCGGAGCCGAGGCGCTGCCCGAGACGCCCGGGAGACGCTCGTGCGACGCGAGGGGAGGAGGTCGTCCCAGGTCACCGAGACTGAAAGGCAGGTCCCCGATGGGTTTCACCGCAGCGTTCTACGACACGTTCCTCTGGCGCGGCGAGCGGCGCGGCATGCGCGCCCGCCGGGCGTCCGTGCTGGCGGGCGCGTTCGGGCGCACGCTCGAGATCGGCGCCGGCACCGGCCTGAACCTCCGCCACTACCCGGACGCGGTCGGCGAGCTCGTCCTGACCGAGCCGGTCGACGCGATGTCCGTGCGCCTCAGGCGCGCGCGCGGACAAGCTGGGCCCGCACGCGAGCGTCGTCGCGAGCCCCGCCGAGGAGCCTGCCGTTCGAGGACGACTCGTTCGACACGGTCGTCTCCACGATGGTGCTCTGCACCGTGGAGCGACCCCGAGCGCGCGCTGGCCGAGATCCGGCGCGTGCTGAAGCCCGGCGGCCAGCTCCTGTTCATCGAGCACGTCCGCTCCGACTCGCCCGGGCTCGCGCGCTGGCAGGACCGCCTGCACAAGCCGTGGTTCGTGTTCGGGGACGGCTGCAACTGCAACCGGCCGGTGCTCGACCAGATCAGCGGCGTCGTGCCGGTCGACCGCGTGGAGCGGGCGACCTGGCGCGGGATGCCGCGGATCGTCCAGCCGCTGGTCTACGGCCGGGCGGGGAGCGCATCATGAGAGCCGGGCGTACGTAGTGGCGTAGTTGCGCGGCCCGGCTGCCGCTCCCGGTACATTCCCGGTGCGCCAACGAGGGAGGCTGGGACCCGCATGAAGCTCATCGCCAGGACGTGCGCTGCTGCTGGCGCTCGTCGCGCTGCTCGTGCCCGCCGCGGCGGAGGCCGCGAAGAAGAAGTCGCTGAAGGTGCAAGCTCGCGAACAACGCAGCCAGGAGCGCCTGCTGCGCGGGACGAGCGTCCCGGTGACCGTCAAGACGACGCGCGCGGGCCGCGTGCGCGTGACCGCGACCGATCCGCGAGACCGGCGTGCGTACGCGGTCGTGGCGGCGCGTGGCCGTCACCCGGGTGATCGCGTTCCGCAAGCGCGGGAGGAAGGTCGCCCGGCTCAAGCTGACCGCCGACGGCCGCAAGCGGCTGACCGCCTGCGGCGGCCGCACCCTGCGCGCTGCCGGCCTCCGGAAGGGGTCGAAGAAGCCGTGATCCAGAGCGCGCTCGTGAAGATCGACCGCGGGCCGTGCAAGCGCGAGACGACGTCCGACCTCAAGACCGAGAACGCCGACCGCTGCGACTTCCTCGACACGTCGGTCTGCCTGTTCCCGTGGCCGAACGACTGGTTCACGCGCAGCGACAGCGCCACGCCGACCGGCAAGCGACTGAACCTGAACCGCGAGTCGATGCCGGCCAACACCGCCGGGGTCAAGATCGACCCCGATCGACATGAACCGCGCCGACGGCTACAGCCCCGGCAACCTGATCGTCACCCACGTGCCGGGCCTGGACAACCAGGACGCGCTCGCACAGACGGACCCGGTGACGGTCGACGACCTGCGGCACCTACGACAACAACCTGCAGCCGGTGGTCGTGATCAACGCCCGCACGCGCAAGCGGCACCTGGTCTGGGCCGAGGTCGACGTCAACGCGAAGAAGCCCGAGGACGCGAACCTGATCATCCGGCCGGGGGTCAACTGGGACGAGGGCGAGCGCTACATCGTCGCCCTGCGCCGGCTGCGCGACAAGCGACGGCAAGCTGCTCGAGTCGCAGCCCGCGTTCCGCGCGTACCGCGACAAGCTCGCGACGACCGACAAGGCGTTCGAGGGCCGCCGCGCGCACATGGAGGACGTGATCGGCCGGCTCGGGCAGGCGGGGATCAAGCGCGACGACCTGTACCTGGCCTGGGACTTCACGGTCGCCAGCGAGAAGAGCCTGAGCGGCCGCATCCTGTCGATGCGCGACGACGCGTTCGCCAAGCTCGGCGACACCAACCTGTCCGACCTGACCGTGCAGGGCAGCTCGCCGAACTTCCTGGTCACGCAGGTCGAGAACCTGGCGCCCTGCGGCAACGACGGCTGCCAGAGCGGCGAGGACAACAGCATCGGCCGGCGCGTGACCGGGCGGATCGCGGTGCCCTGCTACCTGAACGCGCCGGGCTGCCCGCCGGGGTCGCGGTTCGCGTACTCCGGGCCCGACGACGACACGCCCGACCCGATCCCCGGCAACACGATGCTCGCGGAGTTCATCTGCAACGTCCCGCGCCAGCAGACCGACGGCGACGCGCCGCCCGCCCGGCCGTCGCTGTACGGGCACGGGCTGCTCGGGTCGGCGAGCGAGGTGGGCGCCGGCAACGTCAAGGCGATGGGGCAGGAGCACAACTTCGTGTTCTGCGCGACGCCGTGGATCGGCATGTCGCAGGAGGACGTCCCGAACGTGGCGACGATCCTGCTCGACCTGTCGAACTTCCCGTCGCTGGCCGACCGCGCCGCAGCAGTCGTTCGTCAACTTCATGTACCTCGGGCGGGCGATGATCCACCCGCAGGGGTTCAACACGAACCCGGCGTTCCAGGTCGGGACGATCCCGCACGGCGTGATCGACACCACGCGGCTGTTCTACGACGGCAACTCGCAGGGCGGGATCATGGGCGGGTCGCTGACCGCGGTCGCGCCCGGACTTCGACCGCGCCGTGCTGGGCGTGCCGGGGATGAACTACTCGACGCTGCTGCGCAGGTCGGTCGACTTCGACCAGTACGCGCAGATCATGTACCAGACCTACCCGAACGAGCGCGAGCGGCCGCTCGTACCTGTCGCATGATCCAGCTCCTGTGGGACCGCGGCGAGGCGAACGGCTACGCGCACCACATGACCGGCGACCCGCTGCCGAACACGCCGGCGCACACCGTGCTGATGCACCCGGCGTTCGGCGACCATCAGGTGACGAACGTCGCCGCCGACGTCGAGGCGCGCACGATCGGCGCGCAGGCGCACGACCCGGTGCTCGACCCGGGCCGGTCGTTCGAGCGCTCGCCGCTGTTCGGCATCAAGCGGTTCGCCTCGTTCCCGTTCGGCGGGTCGGCGATCGTCTACTTCGACGTCGGGCCGATCCGTGCCGGGCGCCGACGACGGCGCCGCGACGCCGCCGACCACGGAGACGCCGCCGCGGCCGCCGGACTACGGCAAGGACCCGCACCGCGCGCCGCGCTCGGCCGTGCACGGGCGGGCGCAGAAGTCGGCGTTCCTGCGCGTCGGCGGGCCGGTCGTCGACGTGTGCGGCGGGAGGCCGTGCTACGCGGGGTCCTGGACCGGGCCGCTAGGACGGGCTCAGGCCGCCGCGTACTCCCAGGGCAGCTCGTCCGCCACGTCGCGCAGCAGCGGCGCGTCGAGCGTCGCGCTGCGACGCCTTCAGCTCCAGCCCGGCCGGCCACTCGATGCCGACGTCCGGGTCGTCGTAGCGGATGCCGCTTCTCGGTCTCGGCGACGTAGTACCAGGAGCACTTGTAGACGACGTCGGCGGTCTCGCTGGTCACCGCGAAGCCGTGCGCGAAGCCGATCGGCACGTAGAGCTGGTGCATGTTCTCGTCGGACAGCTCGTGCGCCTCCCACTGCCCGAAGGTCGGCGACCCGCGGCGAAGGTCGACGACGACGTCGACGATCGACCCGCGCGCGCAGCGCACGAGCTTGTCCTGGCCCGGGTCGGTCTGGAAGTGCATGCCGCGCACGACCCCGCGCGCCGAGCGCGAGTGGTTCTCCTGCACCCAGTCGTGGTCGATGCCCGCGTCGGCCATCACGCTCTGGCGGTAGGTCTCGGCGAAGAAGCCGCGGGCGTCGCCGTGGACGGTCGGCTCGATGCGCGCGACGCCCTCCAGCCCGGTGGCAATCACCTTCATAGCGGCCGGAGGGTAGCGGCGCGGTCAGGGAGTCGTGGAGGTGCCTTGCTGCGCCGCCGCCCGACGGCGGCGTGGCGGCGCGCTCGCGGGCGCGCTCGCGGCGGCGTTCGCGGCGCCCGCGGCCCCGGCGCGCGCCTCGCGGCGGCGCTCGGCCCGGCGGCGCTCGGCCGCGGCGGCCTCGCGCTGCTGCGCTGCGCTGCTCCGCGTCGGGGGGCGCCGGCGCGGTGGTGCGCGGCTGCGCGGGCGCGGTCTGCTTCGGCTCGATCGGCGCGTTCGGGTCGGAGGGCTCGTGTCGCTCCCGCCCGCGGCCACGAGCGCCAGGCTGGTCAGCAGCGCCCCGAGCGCGACGCCGCGAGCTCACCAGCAGGAACGACCGGGCGAGCGAAGCGGGCATCCGGATCGGGCCGAGCTTGCCGTCGGCCAGCGCGCCGGGCCGGCTGAGCAGCGCCGACGCCAGCAGCGCCAGGCCGGCGAACGCCGCGCCGAACAGCGGGCCGAGGAACGACGCCGCGAGCACCGGCACGATCATCGCGGGCATCAGCGCGGCGATCGACTGGGGCGTGTTCTGCGCGGCGTGCTCGGCGGCGGCCGCGCGCTCCGCTTCGCCCAGGGGAACGCCGGGTCGGGGCTCGGCCGGCGCAGGGCCGGGTGCGTGGCGGCGCGCGCCGGGCGCGGCCGGTGGCGGCCTGGTAGGCGGCCAGCCGCTCAGGCGCGTCGAGGCTGGTCGCCGGACGGCGTGGCGGGCGCGTCGGCGCGGCCGGCCGCGGGCGCGGCGCGCCGCGGGGCGGCCTTCTGCGACAGCGCCGCGCGGCGCTTGTCGATCCGCAGGCTGACGCTGTCGGGCGACTCCTCGAGCGGCGGCTCGACCCGCAGGCCCGCGGCCTCGAGGGCGGCCTGCATGCGGGCGGGCGCGACGGCGCCGTTGCCGTTCGCGAACAGCGCGCGCAGGTGCTCCATCCGGAGGTTCGCGGCGCCGCCGCCGGCGGTCGCCGCCGCGACCTCGCGCGCGAGCACGAGCGCGCGCTCGATGTCCTCGACGCGGACGCTGCTGGGTGATGGGTCGCCGGTTTCACTCATCTTCTTGCGAGCTCGCGTCCGGGCGACGGTCGGCGCGTAGCTCATGACGTTTCTATTCCACGTCAGGACGCTAGATCATTCCGGGTCGCCGCCGTCCGACGAAGCGGTCGATCGAGCGGTCGTCGGCCGCCCGGTCGGCCGAGTCGAGCGCGGCGAGCGCCAGCGCCGACTCGGCGGCGATCGTGCCGAGCGCGTCGACCACCGCCGGCGACACGGCGCCGGTGCCGAACACGGCGACCAGGCCGAGCACCCGCCCGCGGACGGCGAGCGGCACGCAGACACCAGGCGCGGCGGCCACCTCGGGCGGCGCGAACAGCTCGAGCCCGGCCTCGCGCGGCGACTCGATCGCCCGCGGGATGCCGTCCGCCAGGTCGCTGGCCAGGTCAGCGGAGAAGTCGTGCGCCGCGACGGGCGCGCACGCGATCTCGGGCAGCCACTCCCCGGTCGCCGCCCGGACGATCAGGTCGCCGTCCTCGCGCCGGCCCAGCACGACGGCCGGGACGCCGGGGGCCAGGCCTCACCGCGTCCAGCGTCGCGTCGTGCAGCGATCCGCGGTCGGCGGCGGTGACGAGCGCCACGCTCGCGTCGCGCAGGGCGTGCTCGCGGGCGACGGACTGCTCGTGACGCGCGAGCACGCCCGCCCAGGCGTGCATCACCGCGCAGGCGATCGCGAGCGGCGGCACCTGCGCGAGCGCGTCGACCGCGGTCAGGCTCCCGCCGGCCGCCACGACGGCGACCACGTGCGCCAGCGCGTACACCGCGAGGCCCGCCGCGGCCCGCGAGCGCGATCCGTACAGCGAGCGGCGACAGAGGCCCGTGTAGACCAGGCCGAGCGCCAGGTCCGGCCCCGCCGCCAGGCCCACCGTGAACAGCGCACCCAGCTCGATCAAGTCGTCGAACGGCGAGAGCGCGTCGCAGCGATACGAGCGCACCCAGATCGTGGCCAGGGCGGCGACCGCGCCGAGGCCCGCCAGCCGGAGGCCGGCCGTGCGGTCGGGCAGCCCCGTGATGCCGGCCACCGCCACCACGCAGGCGACCAGCGCGAGCGCCAGGAACAGGCGCCGCACGCGCTCGAGTGATCGCTCGGTGGAGGTGGGCATGGGAAAAGAAACCGACGCCCGCACGGGGCCCTCCTCCCCGTGCGAACGTCTTACCCCGGCATCGGCGCACCGCGACCCGTGGTGAGCGGCGCGACCCGAAACCCGACAAATGTCCCCTTGGTAGGTTGCGCCCGCCGCCGCCGATGAACCGCGCCCTCCGCCACTGCTCCTGCCGGTCGTAGGGCTGGCCCTGCCGCCGCGCCCGCCGCGGCCGACGAGGCGGTCACCGCCGGCCCCGCGCAGGCGACGGTCGGGGCCGACCCCTGGCAGCCTGACGCTTCGCGGCCGGGGGCGTGCGCCTGGACGAGCGCGCAGAGCGCCGCGACCGGATCGGCCGGGCGGCTCGGATTCCGGCGCGGGAGGTATCTGGTTCCACGCGACGCGCGCGACCGCGATCGGCCGGGAGGGCGACGCGCTGACCGCGACCGTCGCCACGGACGACCCGGCCGGCCGTGTCGCTCCGAGGTGCGCGTCGCGCCGGACGGCGACGGCATCGCCCGCCTGCGAGGCGACCGTCGCAGGGCGCGCCCGGAGTGGAGGCAACAGGCATCGGCTTCGACGACGATCGCCGGCGAGCGCTACCTGGGCTTCGGTGAGCGCTCGAACGCGGTCGACCAGCGCGGCAACGAGGTCGAGAACTACGTGGCCGAGGGCCCGTACCAGCCGGGCGAGGACCAGATCATCCGCGCCTTCGTGCCGCCCTGGGGCTACCGCGACCGGGTGGACTCGACCTACTACCCGATGCCCTGGCTGCTGTCCGACGCGCGGTTACGGCGTGCTGGTCGACAACTACGAGACGAGCTGCTTCCGGCTGGGCAGCGACACGCCCGGCGCCTGGTCGCGTCGAGGTCGACGCGGGCGACGCTGTCGCTGCGCTTCTTCGCCGGTCCGCGTCCGGCGGACGTCGCTGCGCCGCATGACGGACCGCACCGGCCGCCAGCCGCAGCCCGCAGGCGCCGTGGTTCTACGGCCCGTGGGTCCACACCGGCCAGGAGAACGCGCCGCCGCCGGATCGCGAGCGCGGGGCGGTCGCGCCCTGCGCGACGGCGACGCGCCGGTGTCCGCGGTCGAGACCCACATGCGCTACCTGCCCTGCGGCGTGCACCGCGGCGTCGCGCGACGGCGAGAGGGCGCGCGCCGAGTTCTTCCACTCGCAGGGCCTGCCGATGATCGGCTACTTCAACCCGGAGATCTGCCAGGACTACCGCGAGGCGTTCGACGAGGGCGCGCGCCGCGGCGTCCTCACGAAGAACGCGGCCGGCGAGCCGTACGTCTACTACGGCGTACGTCGGCGACCGCACGCCGCCGCAGACGCCGGTGGGCCAGGTCGACTTCACCGCGCCCGGCGCGCAGGAGCTTCTGGGACGGCCTGATGAACCAGGCGGTCGAGGACGGCAAGGACGGCTGGATGGAGGACTTCGGCGAGTACACGCCGCCCGACTCGGTGCATGCCGAACGGCCTGCCGGGCAGCCAGATGCACAACCGCTACCCGGTCGACTACCACTGCGCCGGCTGGGCGTTCGCGCGCCGGCGCCGCGGCCGATCGCCCGCCACGTGCGCTCGGGCTGGACGGGCGCGGCGCGCTGCTCCCAGATCGTCTGGGGCGGCGACCCGACGACCGCCTGGGGCTTCGACGGGCTCGACTCGGCGATCAAGAACGGCCTGACGATGGGGCTGTCCGGCGTGTCGGTCTGGGGCTCCGACATCGGCGGCTTCTTCGCGCTCGGCCGACAACCGGCTGACGCCCGAGCTGCTCGACCGCTGGGTGCAGTTCGGCGCGGTGTCCGGGGTGATGCGCACCAAGCACGGCGGCGTCGCGATCCCGCGCGAAGGAGCGCCCGCAGGTCTACGACCGCGAGCCGGCTGCCGAACTGGCGCCGCTGGGCGAAGTTCCGGACGCAGATCTACCCCTACATGGCGGGGCGCGACCGTGAGTACGCGCGCCACGGGCATGCCGATCATGCGCCACCTGGCGCTGGTCTTCCCGGGCGACGCGAAGGCGCCGCGCCAGGAGCGCGAGTTCATGTTCGGCCCCGACCTGCTGGCCGCGCCGGTGCGTCGAGCCGGGCGCGCGCAAGCGCGACGCTGTACCTGCCCGGCCGGGCGCTGGGTCGACATGTGGCGCGTCGGTGGACTACGACACACGGACGCGGCGGGCTGCGCGCTGCGGCAGCGCACGGTCGCTCGCCGGCGGCCGCGACGTGACGCTGCCCGCGCCGCAGCGACGAGCTGCCGCTGCTCGCGCGGGCCGGGACGGTGCTGCCGCTGCTGCCGCCGGACGTGGACACGCTGGCCGACTACGGCAAGGGCACGCCACGGGGCTGGTGCGGCTGCGCGACCGGCTCGGACCGCATGGAGCTGCGTCGCGTTCCCGCGCGGCGCGGTCGTTGGCGCGCTTCGGCGACCGCGACTCGCTGCGCTCGGTGGAGAGCCGCGGGCGCTGGGCGCTGAAGGCTGCGCGGCGCCCGCACGCGCGCGCTACCGGATGCAGGCCTCGCTGGCCACGCTGCGGCGCCCGTTCGGGCCGTGTGCGCGTCGACGGTCGCCGGCAAGCGGGTGCGGTTCGGCTACGACCGGCGCACGCGCGTGCTGCCGCACGCAGGTCAAGCTGCGCGACGGTGTCGTCGCGTGCGCGCCTGGCGCTGAGGGCTCAGGCGCCGCGCAGCTCGACCGCCGGCTCGACCTTCGCGGCCGCCGCGATCGCGCCGAAGAGCATGCCGGTGAGCAGGTCGCGCACCTGCTCCCGGGCCATGTGGCGGCGGGCCAGCCAGTCCAGGCAGACGCCGTCGATCGACCAGAGCCAGCCGAGCGCCGCGGTGACGATCGCCCGCGGCGGGTCGCCCTTGACCGACTGGCGGGCGATCAGCACTGCGGTGTCCTCGCGGACGCGGCTGACGAGCTCGTTGATCTCGCTGACGCTGCCTACGTCCTCGATCAGCCGGACGTAGCTGGCCTCGTGGGCCTCGATCCAGTCGAGGTAGGCGTCCAGGCTGGCCGGCACGCGCCGGGACGGCGGCAGGCTCTCGTCGGGCTGGATGCGGACGGCGATGTCGCGCGCGCCGTCCTCGATCGTCGCCCGGAACAGCTCCTGCTTGCTCGTGAAGTAGTGGTAGAGGAGGCCCTTGGAGATGCCCGCCGCGGCGGCGATCTCGCTCATGGAAACCTCGTCGTAGCGGCGCTCGGTGAAGATCCGGGCGCTCGCGTCGAGGAGCTGGCGGCGGCGTTCGTCGACGTCCAGTCGGCTGTATGCCGGAGAGGTCACGCGGCGACGGTAGCAGCGCGCACCGCTGTTGACTCCCGGTCAGCAGGCCGCCCTGCCAAAGTGCGCTCGCGTCATGACCGGGACGGGCACGCTCATCAACGTCGGCGCCGTGATCGCGGGCACGGCGATCGGCGTCTTGGTGGGCCACCGGCTGCCCGTGGGAATCCAGCAGCGGGTGCTGATGGGGCTCGGGATGGTGACGCTCGTGCTCGGCATCGACGGGGCCCTGGCCTGGGACGACACGAGCCCGATCATCGTCATGGGCGCGATCCTGCTCGGCGGCATCGCCGGCGAGGTCATCGGCATCGAGCGCCGGCTCGGGCAGCTCGGCGATCGCCTCCAGGCCCGTTTCGCGGGCGAGGGGCACTCGCGCATCTCCGAGGGGTTCGTGACCGCGTCGCTGCTGTTCTGCGTCGGCCCGCTGACCGTCGTCGGGTCGATCCAGGACGGGCTGACCGGCGACTACAGCCAGCTCGCCGCGAAGTCGCTGCTCGACGGGTTCGCGTCGATCGCGTTCGCGGCGACGCTGGGCTGGGGCGTGGGCCTGGCGGCGTTCACGGTGCTGGTGGTGCAGGGCGCCATCACGTTCGGCGCGGCGCCGCTCGACAGCGTGCTCGGCGAGGGCACCGAGGCGCTGGCCGCGCTCGAGAGCGCCGGTGGGATCCTGATCATCGGGATCTCGCTGAAGCTGCTGGAGTTGCGCGACGTGAAGGTCGGTAACTACCTGCCCGCGCTCGTGTTCGCGCCCTGCATCGTCGGCATCGTCTCCCTGTTCTGATGGTCGACTTCGCGATCGTGGGGGGCGGGATCGTCGGGCTGGCTACCGCGCGCGAGCTGAGGCGCCGGCGGCCCGGCGCGACCGTGACCGTGCTCGAGCGCGAGCCCGAGGTGGGCCGTCACCAGACCGGCCGCAACTCCGGCGTCCTGCACGCGGGCATCTACTACCCGCCGGGGTCGCTCAAGGCGCGCCTGTGCGTCGAGGGGATGCGCGAGCTGTACGAGTACTGCGAGCAGCACGGGGTCGCGCACGAGCGCACCGGCAAGGTCATCGTCGCGGTCGACGGCGCCGAACTGCCGGCGCTCGACGAGCTCGAGCGCCGCGGCCGCGCCAACGGCGTCGACGGGCTGCGCCGGGTAGACCATCATGAGCTGCGCGAGCTCGAGCCCCACGCGACCGGAGTCGCGGCGCTCCACTCGCCGGCCACCGGGATCGTCGACTTCGGCGGCGTGGCCCGGGCGCTGGCCGCCGACCTCGAGGACGTGCGCCTGGGAGCGCGGGTCCAGGCGATCGCCCCGCGCCAGCGCGCCCTGGAGCTGCGGCTGGCCGACGGCGGTGCGGTCCAGGCGAAGCAGGCCGTGTTCTGCGCGGGGCTCTGGTCCGACGAGCTGGCGGTCCGGGCGGGCGCCGACCGCGACCCGCGCATCGTCCCGTTCCGCGGCGCCTGGCTGCGGCTGCGGCCGGAGCGCCGCGAGCTGGTCCGCTCGCTGATCTATCCGGTGCCCGACCCGGCGCTTCCGTTCCTCGGCGTCCACCTGTCGCGGCACACGAGCGGCGACGTCCTGATCGGCCCGACCGCGCTGCTGTGGCCGCGCCGGCCCGGCGACCTGACCTGGCCGGGCACGGCGAAGATGGCCGGCCGCTGGTGGCGCACGGGCGTCACCGAGATCCGCCACGCCGCCTGGCGGCGCACGCTGGTCGCCGCGGCACGGCGCTACGTGCCGGGCCTGCGCGACGAGGACGTCGAGCGCGGCGCGCTCAGCGGCATCCGCGCGCAGGCGCTCGGGCGCGACGGGCGCCTGGTCGACGACTTCGTGTTCTCGCACACGGAGCGCGCGCTGCACGTGCGCAACGCGCCGTCGCCGGGCGCCACCTCGGCGCTCGCAATCGCGCGCGTGATCGCGGACGAGCTGCGCGTCGAGCCCCAGAAGTAGCCAGCTACGCTTCTCCGCCGTGCCCGAGCTGTCCATACTCATGCCCGTCTTCAACGAGCGGGACACGGCCGAGCGGGCGATCGACGACGTGCTCGGCACCGACCTCCCGGTCGACGGCATCGAGCTGATCGTCATCGACGACGGATCGACCGACGGCACCCGCGAGCTCCTGCGCGCGGGCCGGTGGGACGACCGCGTCCGCATCTACGAGCACAAGGGCAACCACGGCAAGGGCGCCGCCGTGCGCACGGGGCTGAGCGAGGCCCAGGGCCGCTGGTCGACGATCATGGACGCCGACCTGGAGTACAGCCCGGCGTCGCTCGCCGGCCTGATCCCGCCGCTGGTCGACGGCTACGCCGACGCGGTCTACGGCACCCGCGCGTTCCAGGCCCACTCGGCGTTCTCGTTCTGGTACGTGGCCGGCAACAAGACCGTCACGTTCGCCTGCAACCTGCTCTACAACGCCTGGCTGTCGGACATCATGACCTGCCACAAGATCATGGCGACCGACCTGTTCCGGGCACTCGACCTGCGGGAGCCCGGGTTCGCCATCGAGCCGGAGATCACGGCCCGGCTGCTCCAGTCGAACCGCACGATCTTCGAGGTGCCGATCCCCTACCGGGCGCGCCCCCGCGAGGCCGGCAAGAAGCTGACGGCGACCGACGGCCTGCGCACGCTGCGCACGCTCGCGCGCTGCCGCGTGACGCGGGCCACGCGCGGCCCGCTGCCGCCTCAGCGGTGGGCGAAGCCGGCGTCCAGCCCGACGCCCGGATCGCGCAGCGTCGTGTCCGAGCGGATGAACGACGGCGCCGTGCAGGGCAGCGGCGCCGACCAGCAGAACGCGTCCCTGGGCACGTAGTAGTCGACGTCCCCGATCCGCCCGCGGCCGAGCGGCCCCGGCTGGGTCATGCGCGGCGGCTCGACAACGGCGAGGCCGCGGTCGCCGTCCACGGTCGGGCGCACCACCCGGGCACCGAGGAACGCCAGGCCGACCCCCGCGAGCATGACCGCGGCGCCGAGCGCCGGGGCGCGCGCCCGCGCGGCCGTCGTGCCGCGGAGCACACCGCCCCAGCGCAGGCAGAAGGCCGCCACCAGCACGCCGCTGTAGCCGAGCGCGAAGCGCAGGTCCGGCGCGGAGTAGAGGACGAGCGCCACGCCGGCGAAGCCCACCCCGAGCAGCCAGCGCACCTTCGGCGGGGCTCGCCACGCGGCGCCCACGCCTAGCGCCGCCGTCAGCAGCAGGAACACGTTCTGACCGCGGCCCAGCCAGCCGCCGACCCAGTCGGTCGATGTCGCCGTCTCGCCGGGCACGGAGTTGCGCCGTCGCGCGTAGCGAGCGGATGGCGACGGCCTCGTCGTGGGCGGCCGCGGCCGGGATCGCCCACGAGGCGTCGAGGCAGGGCGGCGCGGGATATAGCGGGCAACCCGAGACGACCACGCCGGTGGCGAGCGCCGGTCCCATCACCAGCGCGACCACGCCGGCGGCCAGGGCGGCGCGCACGGGGCGCCGCGCGCGCGGCCAGACGTAGAACAGGCCGGCCACCGCCACGAGTGCCAGGCCGTTGACCTTGATCGCCGCGGCGCCCGCCGCCAGCACCAGCGGGACCAGTCGCCCGTCGACCCGGGGGTGCACCGCGACGATCGCCCAGGCGATCACAACTGGGAGCAGGATCAGCGGGAAGTCGGGGTTGGGGGCAATCGGCTGCTTCCACCAGACGGCGACCGGCAGCGCGATGCCGAGGCCGACGAGAGCGACCCAGTCGTGCTCGCGCGCGCGGCCGCCGATCCCGCGCGCCGCCGCCAGCGCGAGCTGGGCGCCGGCGAGCATCAGCGCGAACCCGCTGACCACCGCGGCCATGCGGTCCCGCAGCCCGCCGTCGGTGAACGGCGCCGTCAGGTCGAACCACAGCGAGCTGTAGCCGAACCGCGAGTGCACGTGCGCGACGCCGCGCACCGCGCCGTACTCGGACAGCCAGCGGATCGCGCCCGCGTGGTAGAGGCCGGTGTCGGTCCACACCACGCGCTGCGCGACGAAGGCGGCCGCGCCCAGCGCGAGCAGCCCGGCGCCGCCGATCAGCGCCGGGCGCGCGGCGGCGGACGCCAGCAGAGCGCGCAGGTCCGCGCGTACCGCCGGTACCGCGAGCCCGGCCCCAAACGCGACCGCGCCCACGACCAGCCCGGTGACCGGGGTCAGCGCGACGAACAGCGACGCCGCCTGGAGCGTCGCGCCGACGGCGATCAGCCCTAGCCATGCGCCGACGATCGCTCGGTCGGCGATGCGATCGAACGCCCGTCCTCCGCGCAGGCCGTGCACCAGCCCGAGCCCCGCGGCGGTCGTGACGGCCAGCAGGACGAGCCAGGCTCCGGCGAGCAGCAGCATCGTGCGCGGGCGCTAGCGCCAGTTCTCGAGCAGCTCGGCCTCGTCCACGCTGCCGACCACCTGGGCGGGGACTCCGCGCACCAGCCGGCGCGCGGGCACGTCGCGCGTCACGACCGCGCCCATCGCGACGAACGCCTCCTCGCCGATCTCGATTCCCGGCCGCAGGACGCTGGCGCCGCCGATCCGGCAGGCCCGGCGCAGCGTGCAGCCGCGCACGTCGTACGTGTCGTCGTGGCGGGACATCGTGTCGTCGTTGGTCGTCGTCGCGCCCGGGCCGATGAACACGTCGTCCTCCACCACCGAGCGGGCGGTCAGGTAGACCAGCGTCTGGATCCGCACACGGTCGCCGATCGCCACGTCGTTGTCGACCGCGCTGCCCCGGCCGACGACGGTCCGCTCGCCGATCACCGCGCGCTCGCGGACGAATGCCTGGTCGCCGACGATCGCGCCCGGCCCGATCCGCGCGCCGGCGAACACCACCGCGCCCGTGCAGATCGTCGCGCCCTCGCCGACCACCAGCGGGTCGGGCAGGTCGCGCGGCGCGGTCGAGTGGGCAGCCAGCTTGGGCGCCTTGCCGAGCACCGCACCGTCCTGCACCACGCTGCCGGGCCGGAGGTCGACCAGCCCGTGGATCACCACGTTGCAGCCGATCTCGACGCCGTCCGCCACCCGGGCGTCGGGCGACAGCATGAGCCCGGGAGCGAGGTCGGAGGGTGCGGGAGGAGCGACGGTCAAGGGGTGAAACCTATCCGGGTCCAGAACGACGATCCCGGGTTCAGGCTGCGCGACTTCAGCAGGTAGCGGCGGGCGTCCGCGTCGTTGCCGGCGCGGGTCTCGATGCGCGCGAGCACGAGCCAGGTCTGCCAGTTGGTCGGCTCCTTGCGGACCGCGTCGGACGCGTACTTGATGGCCCCCGGGTACTCCTTCGAGATCTCGAGCGTCTGCGCGAGCTGGAGGTTCGGGCCGGCCGCCCAGGGCATGACCGAGCGCGCGGTCTCGGCGGCCTCGCGCGCGCCGGTCAGGTCGCCGCGCTTGACCGCGTCCTGGCTGCGCGTGACCTGCCAGCTGGCGATCAGGGGCACGACCTGGGCGAAGACCGCGACCCACGCCACCAGCGCCACCAGCATCCCGCGGCCCATCCGCCCCTGCCGCGGCCCTGGCCGGAACCCCGCGGCGTCGCCGTCCGCGTCCTCGTCGTCCGCCGCCGGCGCGCCGGGCCGCGCGACCAGCAGCCCGGCGCACGCGAAGAACACCGCCCCGAGCGCGGTGATCTCCCAGGTCCAGTCGATCGACACGTTCACGATGAACGCCGCGGCCGCTGCCGCGAGCACCGGCGCGAGGGGGTCGCGCGGGCGGCGCGCGTAAGGCATGCCAGGCGGCCCACAGCACCGAGCCGAACATCGCCACCGCCAGCAGGAACCCGATCGTCCCGAGCTCGCCGGCGGCCTCGAACCAGAACGAGTGCGGGTCGCGCACGAAGTTCGCGACCGTCGGGCGGCGCTGCCACCAGAGCGACCAGGTGCCCGACCCGATGCCAGCGATCGGGTGGGCCTCCCAGGCGTCGATCGCCGACCGCCAATACTCCGTGCGGCCGTTGCCGCTGCGGCTCAGGTAACGCGTCTCGGTCGAACTTCCCGGCGTCGCCGTCGAGTCGCTGCTAAGCGTCTCGAGCCGGCTGCCCAGGTCGGCCGAGGCGATGACTGCCAGCAGCAGGGCGAGCGCCAGCGTCGCACCGCCCGCGAGCATCAGCCGCGTGCGCCGCGGCGGCAGCCGGAGCGATAGATCGACCCGCTGCGCCGCCAGTCCGGCGGCGTAGGCGCCGCCGCTCACCGCCAGGGTGAGCGCCAGGATCTTGTGGCCCTGGCCGGAGCCCGGGCTTGTGTCGACCAGGCCGTCGTTCAGCGCCTGGTACGACCGGGAGACGAGGATCAGAACGATCGCGCCCGCACCGCCGACCGCCATCGAAAGCGCGGCCTGGAGGCGCCGCGGAGTGAAACCCAGGAAGATCCCCGCCGCGACCAGCGTGCAGATCAGGCCCCCGCGAGAGAACGTGAAGTACAGGACCAGGCCGGTGGCGGGCAGGAGCGCCACGCCGGCCGCGCGCCACGCCGGCCGCAGGCCCTCGCGCGTGGCCAGATGCAGGAAGAACGGCACGGCCATCGCGGCGCCGAGCGCGACCGCGTTCCAGTAGTTGAACGGGTAGCTCAGCCGGGGGCGCGCGTCGGGCACGACGTCGGGCAGTGTCTGGTGCGGAAACAGCGACGGCTCGAGTCGGCTGAGCAGCGCCAGCACGACGACGGCGGCCATGCCGACCGTCAAGCCGTCCACGATTCTTGCCCGGGCACCGATCCGTTGGGCCGCGACGACTGTTCCGATGAAGAGAGCGAGGTAAGTCGACGCCTGGTTGAACTCCGAGAACGACCGCTCGGCGCTCTCTGACCACAACGTGGAAAGGCCGACCCAAGCCATGAAAGCGAAGATCGACCCGCCCACGATCCACGCGCTGCGACGCGGCGGACGGGCGAAGGCGATGCCTGCGAGCACGCCGATCCAGGCCACCAGCCCGAGCAGGTTGGTGGTGACCGTGTCGTACCCGCCGCCCCGCAATGCGAGTACGACGAGCACCAAAGCGGGAAGAACCACTCCGCTAAGGTCGACCGCTCGCGAACGGGGAGTTTTCCTCATGACTGACACAACATTGACTATCCGTAAACGGACCTTGAACTACGGCGCGCTGCTCGTGGCAGCGCTCGGGATGCTCGTCGCCTGGCTGGCGTTCGCGCCTCCGGCCGGCGCGCAGAGCAACTCCGGGGCCGACCAGTACCTGGAGAACGTGCCGAACCCGTCGGGCGAGAAGCCCGGCGACAGCAAGGACAATAAGGGGAGCAGCGGCAAGAGCGGCTCCGGGTCCTCCGGCTCGAGCGGGTCGGGCTCCTCCGGGTCCGGTGGATCGGGCGGCAAGTACGGCGAGGACGACACCGAGGACACGCTCTCGGGCACCGGCAAGAAGGCCGCCGACGACGAGAAGAACGGCAAGGAGAAGTCCGGCGACGCGGCCACGCCCGGCACGGAGGACGGCGATCGCGCCTCCGCGAACGTGCCCTCGGCGGCGGTCGACCCGCCCGACGACGGATCGAGCGGCGGCGGCGGGTTGTCTGGCGGTGTGGTGGCGTTCATCGTCATCCTGCTGCTCGGGCCGGTGGCCTTCCTGCTGTACCGGCGCGTCATCGCCGCCCGGCGCGGCATCGACACCGCCTGAGGGTCCTAGTCCGAGGCGCCGTCGATGACCGGCTCGGGGCGACCTGAGCCGAGCGAGCGGGCGGCCGCCAGCGTCGCCAGCGTCGACACCAGATAGGTGTCGGCGTCTGGTGCGGCGCGCTCGCCGCGCAGCACCGCCGCGATGTGGTCGAACTGCGCGTCGAAGCCCTTGTCCTGCCGGCCGTGGCGCAGGCGCTCGCGGCGCGCGCCGCGCTGGAGCGATCCGTCGGCGAAGTCCTCGATGACGCCGTACGAGCCGCCGGCGCTGGCCTCGAAGCGCTCCTTGCCCGCCTCGGAGGGGGCGTCGGCCGCGTACGTCACCGACCCGACGCTGCCGTCGGCGAACGAGATCTGCACGACGAAGTTGTCGGTCGCCTCGCGCGGCAGGTCGCTGCGCGACGGGTAGCCCTGCGCATAGGCGGTGCGCGGGTCGGCGCCCGCCTGGTCGCACAGGAAGTCGACGAAATGGCAGCCCTCGCCCAGCAGGCGGCCGCCGCCCTCGCGCGGGGTCGTTCAGCCAGTGGCCCGCGGGCAGGCGGCCGGCGTTCACGCGGAAGTGCATGGTCTTGGGCCCGGCCAGCGCCTCGCGCAGCTCGACGGCGTTGGGGGCGTAGCGGCGGTTGAAGCCGACGAACAGCGGCGCGCCCGACTCGGCCAGCGCGGCGCGCACGTCGTCGAGACCCTCGGCGTCCAGGGCCAGCGGCTTCTCCACGTAGACGGCCTTGCCGGCGCGCAGCGCCGCGGCGGTCAGGCGGGCATGGGAGTCGTGGCGCGTGGCGACGACGACGAGGTCGACGTCGTCGCGGCCGATCACCTCGTCGGGGTTGGCGGACGCATCGGCGAAGCCGAACCGCGACCGCGCGCTCTCCGCCGACAGGCCGGACGCGGTGGCGACGACCGCGGGCTCGATGCCCGCGCCGGTCAGCCGAGGGAGGATCGTGCCGGTGGCGAAGTTGCCCGCGCCGATCAGGCCGAAGCGGGGCGCGCCGGTCGTCTTCGCGATGCGCCGCTCGGCGGGCACGGCGGCCGGTGCCGGTCTCCCGTTGCGCTCGTACTCGAGCACCACGCCGACCAGCGGCCGCTCGGTCTCGAGCGCCTCGAACGCGCGCTCGGCCTCGTGGAAGGGGAAGCGGTGCGTGATCACCGGGTCCAGGTCGATCAGGCCGCGCCCGACCAGGTCCAGGAACGCCTGCATGTTGCGCTGCTCGGTCCAGCGCACGTAGCCGATCGGGTAGTCGATGCCCCAGCGCTCGTAGTCCGGGTCGTAGCGGCCGGGGCCGTAGGAGCGCGACAGGCGCAGGTCGAGCTCCTTCATGTAGAACGGCTCGCGCGGCACCTCCATGCCCACGTCGCCCACCACGACCACCGGGGCGCGGTCGCGGGCCAGGCGGGCGGCCAGCTCGACCGGGTCGGAGGACCGGGTGGCGGCGCAGAGCAGGATCGCGTCGGCGCTCGACTCCAGGTCGCCGCGCGAGTCGAGCGCAGACCGCTCGTACGCCTCGGCTCCGGCGGAGCGGGCCAGCCCGACCGCGTGCGGGTCGAGGTCGACGGCCAGGACGCGGCAGCCGGCCGCGAGCGCGATCCGCACCGCGAGCTGGCCGATGATCCCGAGCCCGACGACCACGACGGTCGCGCCGACGGCCGCGTCGGCGCGGCGGAAGCCGTTCATCGCGATCGCGCCGAGCGTGGCGAACGCCGCGTGCTCGGTGCGCACGCCCTCGGGGATCCGGGCGCACAGCAGCGACGGGACGACGTCGATCTCCGCGTGGTTGGCGCTGCCCGCGCCCGCGATCGCGACACGGTCGCCGGGGGCCACGCCGCGTGTGCCGGGGCCGACCTCGACGACGGTCCCGGCCGCGCTGTAGCCGAGCGGGCCGAGCTCGTCCAGCCGCTGGCGCACGAGCTGGATCGTCGGGCCGACGCCCTCGCGCCGCGCGCGCTCGATGACCTGGCGGGCCTGCTCCGGGCGCGCCCGGGCCTTGCCGATCAGGCTCTTCTTCGCGACCTCGAGCGTCGCCCGCTCCGTGCCCGCGCTGATCACCGACGCCTCGACCGCGACCGCCACGGTGCCGGGGCCGGGCGCGGGGTCAGGGACCGTGACGAGCTCGAGGCGGCCGTCTCGGAGCCGCCTTGCTACCTGCCGCACGGACTCAGTACGCGCCCTTGCCGCGCAGCACGGCGCCGAGCGTGCGCAGCAGCAGCTTGAAGTCGCCGCCGAGGCTCCAGTTGGTCACGTACAGGTAGTCCAGGCGCACCATGTCCTCAAAAGGTATGTCCGCCCGTCCGAGGACCTGCCACATGCCGGTCATCCCGGGGGTCAGGTCGAGCCGGCGGCGCAGGTGGCCGACGACCTGCAGGTCCTCGCTGGGGATCAGCGGGCGCGGGCCGACCAGGCCCATGTCGCCCTTCACCACGTTCCAGAGCTGCGGGAGCTCGTCGATCGAGCGGCGGCGCATCCAGCGCCCGAACTTCGTGACCCGCGGGTCCTCGGGGATCTTGAACATGCCGCTGTCGACCCCGCCGCCGTGGACGTTCAGCTCGGCGACCGCGGCCTTGTCGTCCTCGGCCGACACGACCATCGACCGGAACTTGAGGAGCTGGAACTGCTCGCCGTTGCGGCCCACCCGCGTCTGGCGGAAGAACACCGGTCCGGGGGACTCGAGCTTGATGCGGATCGCGCACCAGGCGATCAGCGGCGACAGCGCGATCAGGCCCGGGACGGCCAGCAGGAGGTCCATCGCGCGCTTGAGCAGCAGCGACGAGTAGGCCAGCCGGACCGCGGGCAGCGTGATCAGCGGGAGCCCCTCGATCTGGTGCAGGTCGGCGCGCGAGCCGAGCAGCTCGACGTCGCGCGGCACCGCGTCGACGTGCACGCCGGCGCTCGCGAGCGTGTGCAGGAGCTGGGTGCGCTCGGAGATGTCGTCGCCGGTCGAGGCGACGATCACGCGCTCGACCGCGAGCGTGTCGATCACGTCGACGATGTCGTCTGAGCCGTCGATGACGGGGATGCCGCACACGCTCGACTCGTCGGAGTCGCCGCGGGCGTCGACCACCGCCAGCACGCGCACGCCGTACTCGGGGTGGCGGTGGAGGCGGGTGAGCACGAGCTCGGCCTCGCGACCGCCGCCGACGACGATCGCGCTCTGCTCGTACCAGTCGCGCCCGCGGGCCCAGTGGCGGACGACCGACCGCACGACCGGCACGGTGACGAGCGACGCGGCCCACAGCGCGAACAGCTCGAACAGCTGCGGCCGCTCGGCCCCGGCCGTGAGCTGGCCGAACAGGAGCAGCCAGCTCCACAGCGTCGTCATCAGCAGGAGCGGGCCGACCTCCTCGGACGCGGAGTGGTCCACCCGGCGGGTGTCGACGTGGTAGAGGCCGAAGATGCGGGCCATGACGATCCACACGGGGACGCCGATGACCAGGACGAGCACGTCGCCGATGCCGAGCGCCAGGCGGCCGAGCGCGGCGCTCGTGATCGCGACGGCGACGGCCAGCGCCAGCACGAGCGCGATCGCGTCGGTCAGGACCAGCAGCCGGCGCAGCACGTAGCCGCGCTTGTCCCGCTCGATCCCGTCTACGAGCCGGAGCTGGGTGCGGCGAGTCTCGGTCACCGTGCGGGGGCTCATCGCCTGGCCAGGCGCTCGCGCAGCACGAGGGCGGCGAAGCGCAGGTTGCTGACCAGGTAGCGGCGCCACAGCCGGCGCGGCTCCTGCAGGAGCCGCCAGGCCCATTCGAGCCCCGCGCGCTGCATCCAGCGCGGCGCGCGGCGCGATACGCCGGCGACGACGTCGAGCGCGCCGCCCACGCCCATCGCGAAGGGGACGTGCAGCTCGCGCAGGTTCTCGCTCAGCCAGTACTCCTTGCGCGGCGAGCTCATCGCCACGAACAGCATGTCGGGCTGCGCCTCGTGGATCGCGCGCACGACGGAGGCGTTCTGGGAGTCGTCGAACCAGCCGTGATGGGTGCCGGCGATCATCAGCCCGGGATTGTCCAGCTTGAGGCGGCGGGCGGCCTCCTCGAGCACCTCCGGCTTCGCGCCGAGCAGGAAGACGCGCAGGCCGCGCTGCGCGGCCGCGGCGAGCAGCTCGTGCATGAGGTCGATGCCGGCCACCCGGCCCGGCAGCTCGTGGCCGAGCATGCGAGCGGCCCAGACGATCGACTGACCGTCCGCGTTCACCAGCTCGCAGCCCTTGATGATCTGGGCCATGCGCTCGTTGCGGTTGAACTCGACCAGCTTGGCTGCGTTGACGACCACGTGCTGGGAAGGACGGCCCCTGTCGATCAGCTCGAGACAGCGCTCGACTGTCTCGGGCATGTCCAGCGCGTCGACCGGACAGCCCAGAACGTCAACCCGCTCGGTGGACCCGTTACCTACCATTGCAGCGTGATTCCCCCCGCCGCAGCCGTCTGCTGAGCCACCCGGGTAGCTCGTGTGCGGCATCTGCGGGATCGTAGCAACGGACACGGCGCCGATCGGGCCGATGCTGGACGTGATGGCGCATCGGGGGCCGGACGACCGCGGCACCGCGTCGTTCGACCTTCCGGACGGTAAAACCGCTGCACTCGGGCATCTTCGGCTTTCGATCCTGGATCCCTCGCCGGCCGGCCACCAGCCGATGGCGGACGCCAGCGGCCGGGTCCACCTGACCTACAACGGCGAGCTCTACAACTACCCCGAGCTGCGCCGTGAGCTCGAGCAGCGCGGCGTGTCCCTGCGGACCGGCTGCGACACAGAGGCGCTCGTCAACCTGCTCGCCCTCGACGGCCTCGGCGCCGTCGAGCGGCTGAACGGCATCTTCGCGTTCGCCGCCTGGGATGCCGAAAGCGGCGAGCTCTGGCTGGCCCGCGATCGCGCAGGGGTGAAGCCGCTCTACCACTGCCGAATGGAACACGGCGGGTTCGCATTCGCTTCGGAGTTCAAGGCGCTCGTGCCGCTGCTGGCCGAGCGCCGTCCCGACGCGCAGGCTGTCGCCGACTTCTTCACGTACCTGTGGGTACCCGGATCCCGGACGACGATGGCCGGGGTGTCGAAGCTCGAGCCCGGGCACGTCGCCGTGCTGCGTCCCGACGGGTCGCTGACCGATACGCGCTACTGGTCGCTCGAGATGCGGCCCGAGGAGGGGCGGTCGACGGACTCGTGGATGGAGGAGCTGTCGTCCACGTTCGAGGGCGCGGTGCGCGGGCAGCAGCTCTCCGACGTGCCGCTGGGGTCGTTCCTGAGCGGCGGGCTCGACTCGAGCGCCGTGGTCGCGGCGATGGACGTCGAGGATCGGGTGACGACGTACACGATCGGGTCGAGCGCGGCCGACCTGGCGCACGACGTGATCGTCGACGACCTGCCCTACGCGCGGCGGCTGCGCGGGGAGCTGCCGATCGACTACCACGAGACCGTGCTGACCCCGGACCTGGCCGAGCAGCTGCCGCGCGCGGTGTGGCACATGGACGAGCCGGTCGCGGACCCGGCCGCGCTGACCACGCTGCTGATCTGCGAGGCGGCCGCCGAGGAGCTGACCGTGGTGATGAGCGGCGTCGGCGGCGACGAGCTGTTCGCGGGCTACCCGCGCCACCGCGCGGCGCGCCTGGCGTCGCTGGCCGGGCCGCTCGGGCCGCTGGCGGGGCCGGTCGAGCGGCGCCTGACGATCGGGCCGCCCGGGCGCCTGCGCGGGGTGCGGCGCAACGCCAAGAAGTTCCTGCGCGGGGCGGCGCTCGATCCGGACGAGCGCTACCTGTCCTACTTCACGTACTTCGACCGCGCGGGGGTCGGCCGGCTGCTGTCGCCGCTGGGCGGCGAGCTGGGCGGCTACGACCCGCTCGACTTCCCCCGCGACGTGTTCCGGGCGACCGCCGGGCAGCCGTACGTGAACCGCATGCTCGCGGTCGACTGGCACGGGTTCCTGCCGTCGCTGAACCTGACCTACACGGACAAGATGGGGATGGCCGCGTCGACCGAGGTGCGCGTCCCGATCCTCGACAACTCGATGGTCGACCTGGCCGCGCGGATCCCGGCGGCGCTCAAGCTGCGCGGCCTGCAGGGCAAGTGGCTGTTCAAGAAGAGCCAGGAGGGGCGGCTGCCGCGCGACGTCATCTGGCGGAAGAAGGCGGGCTTCAGCGCGCCGATCCGGTCGTGGCTCGCGGGCTCGCTGGCGCCTGCTGTCGACCGGCTGAGCGGCGACAGCCCGCTGGCCCGGTCGGGACTGGTGGACATGGCCGAGGCCCGGCGCGTGATCGACGACTACCGGGCGCAGCGCTCGGACAACGCGCTGCAGATCTGGGCGCTGCTGACGCTCGACCTCTGGCTCGCGACGTTCGTGGAGGGCGACGGCTCGCGCCCGGTCGAGGCGCCGATGGGCGACGTGGCGATGCGGGCGTAGGGCGCGCCTAGCGCGCCTTGGTCGCCGCCACGTACAGGTGCCACCGATCCGGCGCTCCAGCGCGCGCGCCGGCGCCGTGGCCGCCAGGCGGTCGCCGCCCGGGAAGACGCGCAGGTTCAGGAAGCGCACCGCGGTCTGCACGGAGTCGAACCGGGAGAACAGCTCTCGCGCCTCGGCCCGCGAGTAGACCTTCGACAGCGGGTTGCCGGGGCCGTCGGTGTTGTTCGACAGGAACAGCGGCGGTCGGTCAGGTAGCGCGAGCCCGTGCTCGCGCAGCAGCGCCTTGTGGCCCTCCAGCACCGCCGGGTCCTCGCCGGTCACCCGCGCGACGACCCCCGCCGCGCCCGGCACGAGCAGCACCGCCGCCATGGCCCGGCGCACGCCGAGGATCGTGAACCGGTAGTTGAGCGAGGTCCGGTGATAGAGCATCACCAGCGCGACGCCGCCCGGGCGCAGCACCCGGTGGAACTCGGCGACCGCCCGCTCGGTGTCCTGGGTGTGGTGGATCACGCCGTGTGAGAACACGAGGTCGAACGACTCGTCCGGGAACGGGAGCGCCGCGACCGACCCCTGCTGGAAGCGGGCATCGACCCCGTGCATCGCGAACCGGCGCTGCGCCAGCGACAGGGCGGTCGGCGACCCGTCGAGCCCGGTGTAGCGCGCGCCGGCCCGCGCGAAGCGCAGCCCGTCGGTCGCGATCCCGCACCCGGCCTCCAGCACGTCGCGCCCGGCCCAGCGCTCGAACTGCACCACCTCGGGGATGTGCGGCTCGAGCGCGTAGCGGTGCTCCTCGACCGCGCGGAAGAACTCGGGCGTGCCCGGCTCCGCGTCGGTGAACCGGAAGCCGGGCTGGTAGCCCGTCCAGAACGCCTCGCGCGCCGGCTCGACGGTCGGCCCGGCCGCCATCAGCCCGCGCTCCGGGTGAGAGTCCGGAACTCGCGGAACGCCGGCCGGTCGACGATCGCGATCAGCGCCGCCCCGGCGACCACGAACAGCGCGACCTGCGCGAGCACCGCGCCGGCCACCGGCACGAGCGACTCGCCGTCGGGCACGAGCGCGTCGACCCCGAGGATCAGCGCGCCGAAGCACGCCCACATGAGCGGCAGCCGCGCCCACCAGCCCAGCTCGGCGCGCGGCACCTGCGTCTCGCGTAGCGCGCAGGCCAGCGTCACGATCGACAGCGTCGCCTGCCCGGCCACCGCCGACCACGCCGCCCACTCCAGCGTCAGCCCGGACGCGATGCCGATCCCGATGATGGCGCCCTGCACGCCGAGGCCCGCGAGCGCGATCGCGATCATCAGCCGGGTCTTCTTGTGGGCGAGCAGCACCTGGGTGGCGACGTATGCGGAGTGGGTGAAGAGGACCGTCAGCATCGCCACCTTCATCGCCGTCAGGCCGGGCTCGAAGTCGTCGAGGAAGAGGATGACGATCGCGGCCAGACCATAGACACCGGCGGCCGCGGTCAGCGGCGACAGGAACAGCGACACGCCGCGCGTGTAGCGCTTCAGGTGCGGCACCAGCGCGCCCGCCCCCTCGGCCCCGAAGCGCTCCATCATGTTCGGGTAGGAGACGACCGACAGCGCGGCGGGGATGGCGCCCAGCGACAGCGCCATCTGCGGCCCCAGGTAGTACAGGCCGAGCTCGGTCGTCCCCAGGTGGCTGCCGACGACCAGCGAGTCGAGCCGCGTCGTCAGCGAGTAGGCGATGTTCCAGACCGACAGCGGCAAGCCGAACGCCAGCAGCGTCTTCAGCAGCTTGGGGTCGAAGACCAGCCGCAGCCGGAACAGGTCGAGCCGCCGCACGAGCCACCACACCGACCCGAGCCGCAGCACCCATCCCACCAGCAGGCCGAACAGCAGCCCGCGCAGGTCGGCGACGAGCACCCAGGCCAGCACGCTCCAGTCGATCGCGATCTGGGTGAGCGAGAACAGCCCCCAGACGCGGAATTCCTTCTGGTTCTTGATGAACCCCTCGTAGGCCGAGTAGGCCGTCGTCAGCGTCGCGAGCACCGGCACCAGCGCCAGGCCGAGACGCTCGTCGGCGGTCCAGCCCTCGCTGCCGACCGCCCAGTAGACCCAGAAGCCGATCGCCAGCGCGCACGCCTCGCCGATCAGCCAGGTCCAGGTGACCGAGCGCACCGCGTCGACCTCGTCGTGGCGGCCCTGCGCGCGCAGCATCGGCATGTCGCGGTCCGACGCGTAGTGGACGCCCAGCGTGAGCGCGCCGAGCTGCTGGCGCCACACCTCGACCAGGTTCCAGACACCGGTCTTGGCCGGTCCCAGGATCGTCCGCAGCAGCACCGACAGGACGACCGAGCTGGCCCGCTGGCCCAGGCTGGCGACGGTCAGCCAGGCGACCGACCGGCCGACCGACTCCTGCGGCTCGCGCTGCGAAGCGCGCTCGCGCGGCGGCGTCTCAGTCGCCACGGGCGCGCCCCACGAGCACGATCTGCTCGCGGTCCACGAGCACCTCGGTCTCGATCTCGTAGCGGCGGCCGACCTCCTCGAGCAGCTCGTCGAACGTCTTGACGAACCCGATCGGGTCGGGCGGCAGGTACAGCGTCACCAGCAGCCGGTCGCCCAGCCGGCTGAAGACGTCGAGCGCCCCGCGCCAGTCCTCGACGTAGGACAGCACCTCCATCGCCACCACGAGGTCGAACCGCCGCGGGTGCAGGTCGCCCAGGTCCTCCACCCGCATGACCTCGAACTCGAGCTCCGGGTGGGCGGTGCGTGCCTTGGCGATCGCGGTCTCGGACAGGTCGACGCCGAGCACCGAGCCGCCGGGCCGGTGCACCAGCGCGCTGAACGCGCCCTTGCCGCAGCCCGACGTCGAGCACGGTCTCCGCGTCCAGGCCCGCGGCCACGGTCATCGCCACCCGCCGCCCGAGCGAGGACATGTCCTCCTGGTGCCAGGAGTCGAAGCCCTCCTCGTCCTCGCGGGCGTACATCTCCTCGAACGCCCCGACGAACGCGCGCTTCTCGGGGTCGAAGACGAAGCGGTGGTAGGGCTCGGTCACGGGCCTCCTAGCGGCCGGCGGCCTCGAGCCAGGGATAGTCGCCGGCGTGCGCCGCGTTCAGCTTGCGCACCGCGGGATTGCGGTCGAGCCAGGCGATCGCCGCGTCGATCCCGAACGCCGGGTCCTCGGGAGCGAGCGCCTCGATCAGCCGGGTCAGCATCTCCAGGTCCTCGGGGTGGTCGAGCGTCCAGCGCTCGTGGTGCTGGCTCGGCGAGCGCTCGACGTTGTGCATGCGCACCGCGTCCGGGTGCTCCCAGGCCCACAGCAGCAGGTGCTCGCGGTGGCGCGGCTCCTTCGCCTCGCGCCAGATCCGCTCGAGCAGGGCGAACGAGGTGATCTCGACCTCCTCGCCGTCGGGAAACGTCGGCGGGCGGTTGTTGGTGACGTAGTCCACCTGGCCTACGCGGTCGAGGTAGACCTGCGCGATCCGGTCGATCAGCGCGGGGTCGATGAGCGGGTTGTCGGCGCCGAAGTGCGCGACATGCTCCATGCCGTGCTCGGCGGCCGCCCGGTACACGCGGTCGAGCACGTCGTCGGAGCTGCCACGGAACACCGCGACGCCGGCGCCCTCGCAGTGGGCGGCCAGCTCGTCGTCGGCCGCGTGGTCGGTCACGGCCACCACCACGCGGTCGATCAGCCGCGCGCGGTCGAGCCGGAGCAGGACGTGGTCGATCATCGGCCGCCCGGCGACCTCGGCGAGCGTCTTCCGCGGCAGCCGCGAAGACTCCATCCGGGCCCGGACGACCGCGTCGATCAACCGAGCACCTCGGCGTGGATCTCGCGCAGCGAAGCGACGACCTGGTCGATCTTCGCGTCGTCGTACTTCAGGAGCACGGGCACCGCGATCGCGCGCTCGAGCCGCTCGCGGGAAGGCGCGGTCGCCTGGTCGAGCGCGGCCTGGTCCATCCCGAAGTCGCGGAAGACATGGTCCCAGCGGCCGGCGAAGTGCCAGTCGATCGCGTCGGGCAGGTTCTTCGTCCCGAGCCCGCGCTCGCCCATCGCGGCCGCCCAGCGGGCCGCGGTGTCCGCGTCCGGCAGCTCGAAGATCAGCGTGTCGCAGAGCGGCGTGCACGCCTCCGGGACCCGCCGCGGGGTCAGCCCGTCGAGTCCCGCGATCCCCTGCTCGATGCGCGCGTAGTTGCGGCGGTTGGTCTCGACCATCCAGTCGAGCTTCGCGATCTGCGCGCCGCCGACCGCGCCCTGCAGCTCGCTCATCCGGAAGTTGAAGCCGTGGATGCGGCGCGTGTCGCGGCCGCGCGGCACGGACGGGTTGTTCTCGTGGCCGTGGTCGTGGTACTCGCGGCAGAGAGCGGCCAGCTCGTCGTCGGCCGTCGTGACCATCCCGCCCTCGCCGGTGGTGACGACCTTGCCGTGGTCGAAGCTCCAGGCGGCCAGGTCGCTCTGGGTGCCGAGCTTCGCGCCGCCCCACTCCGCGCCGAGCGACTCGCACGCGTCGTCCAGCGACCCGCAGGTCGTGCGCGCGGGCGATCTCCATGATCCGGTCCATCTCGGCCGCGACGCCCAGCATGTGCACGGGGATGATCGCCTTCGTGCGCTCGGTGATCTTGCGCTCGAGGTCGTCGGGGTCCATGTTCAGCGTGTCGTCGACGTTGACGATCACCGGGACGGCGCCGGCCTCGGCGATCGCCTCCGCGGTCGCGATGAACGTGAACGACTGGGTGATGACCTCGTCGCCGCGGCCGACCCCGAGCGCGGCCAGCCCGACGCGCAGCGCGGCCGTCCCCGACGACACGGCGATCGCGTGCGGGACGCCCAGCCAGTCCGCCACCTTGGCCTCGAACTCGCGGACGCGGTAGCGGGTGCGCATGCCGTCGAAGCCATGCGCGAACAGCACGCCGCCGTCGTCGAACACCTCGTTGACGGCCTGGCGCTCCTCGTCGCCGACGATCTCGAACCCGGGCATCAGGCAGCTACCTCCTCGAGCAGCTCGGTCAGGTAGTCCGAGCCGACCGGCACCGGGTTCATGTCGAGCGCGCCCTGGAGCAGGAACGTCTGCTCGACGATCATCGGGATGTCGCCCCGGCCGATGTCGAACGCGTCGAGCGATACCGGGACGTCCAGGCGGCGGGCCAGCGCGGCGATCGCCTCGGCCACGGCCCGCGAGCGCTCGAGCGCCGGCGCGCCGGGCGGCGGCGGCTCGGGCAGCAGGTCGGCCAGCCCCGCGTAGGCCTCGGCGCCCTCGGCCACGTTGCGCAGCGCGACGGGCGCCAGGAAGAAGCCGCCCGCGATCCCGTGCGGGACCCCGAAGCGGGCGCCCAGCGGATACGACAGCGCGCCCGCCGGCCCGGCGCCCGCGTTCATCAGCGCGCTGCCGGCCAGGAACGCGCCGACCTGCAGGTCGAGCGCGTTGGCGGCGTCGTTCGGCTGCTCGACCGCCAGCGGCAGGGCGCGCATCACGCGCCGGAAGCCCTCGCGGGAGAGCGACTGCGACAGCGGCGTCCCGGCCCGCGCCACGAAGCTCTCGACCGAGTGCACGAGCGCGTCCATGCCGGCCGACACCGTCACCGACCGCGGCGCGGACATGATCATGCGCGGGTCGAGCAGCGCCAGCACCGGCAGGTAGAGCGTGGTGTTGATGCCGAACTTGCGGCCCTCGGACTTGTCGGTGAACACCGCGTTCGGCGTCACCTCGCTGCCCGTCCCCGCCGTGGTGGGGATCGCGATCAGCGGCGGCCCGGGCGTCTCGATCAGGTCGAAGCCGCGGTACTCGATCGCGGGCTTCGGGTTGACCACCAGCACCGACATCGCCTTGGCCAGGTCGAGCGTCGACCCGCCGCCGATGCCGACGAACAGGTCGCTGCCGGCGTCGAGCTGAGTGCGGAACTCGTCGAGGTCGTCGTAGCTCGGCTCGGCGATCGCGTTCTCGAGCACCAGCACCTCGGCCACCTCGCGCAGCGCGTCGATCAGCTCGACGGCGGCGGAGTTCTCGCGCACGCCCGCGTCGAGGATCACGGTGACCCGCTTCGCCCCGGTGTCGCGAGCGTGGTCGCGCGCGATCAGCGCCGCGCCCTCGCCCGCGCGCACGTCGGTGGTCAGGCCGAACTTCCAGATGCTCACAGACTTGCCTCCAGCACTTCGATCACGCGTTCTTGTTGCGCCGGCTCGAGCGACGTCGAGCAGGGCAGGCTCAGGGCCTGCCCGTGGATGCGCTCGGCCACGCCGCCGCCCACGACCTGCGCGCCGCGGTGCGCGGGGCTCTGGTGAAGCGGCTGCCACACCGGGCGGGCCTGCACGCGGGCGTCGCCCAGCGCGCGCAGCAGCGGCCGGCTGCCGCCCTCGACCAGCACGGTGTACATCCAGTACGAGCTCGACGCCCACGGCGCCTCGGGCATCGCGGTCACGCCGTCGATCCCCGCGAGCGCGTCGGCGTAGCGGGCGGCGATCGCCTGCTTGCGCTCCACGAACTCGCCGAGCCGGGTGAGCTGCGCGGCGCCGAGCGCCGCCGCCACGTTGGTCAGCCGGTAGTTGAAGCCGACCTCGCCGTGGACGTACTCGATCGGGTCGTCCTTGGCCGTCGTGGTCAGGTAGCGCGCCCGGGCCGCGAGCTGCTCGTCGCCCGTGACGATCATCCCGCCGCCGCCGCTCGTGACGATCTTGTTGCCGTTGAACGACAGCGCGCCCAGGTCGCCCAGCCGGCCGAGCGGCGTGTCGCGGTAGCGCGCGCCCAGGCCCTCGGCGGCGTCCTCCACCACCGGCAGCCCGAAGTCGCGGGCCACCGCCGAGATCGCGTCGGCGTCGTAGGGGTGTCCGAGCACGTGCACCGGCAGCAGCGCGGCCACGCGGCGCCCGGTCGTGCGGTTGAACACGGCGCCGTCGCGGCGCTCGCACTCCGAGTCGAGGAAGCTGTGCACCAGCGCCGGGTCGATCTGCCAGAAGTCGGGCTCGGCGTCGACGAATACGGGATGGGCGCCTGCGTAGCGGATCGCGTTGGCCGGCGCGACGAACGACAGCGTCGACACCAGCACCTCGTCGCCGGGCTCGACACCGGCCAGGATCAGCGCCGACGTGGAGGGCTGCGGTGCCGCTGGCGGTGGCCACCGCGTGGCCGGCGCCGAGCAGCGACGCGACGTCGCTCTCGAAGCGGTCGACGAACGGGCCCGCCGACGACACCCAGCCGCTGGCGATGGCCTCGTCGACCCACTGCCGCTCCAGGTCACCGACGTCGGGCACCGACAGTGGCACCGACGTGCCGGCCGGCGCTGCGCCTGGAGCGATCTCGCGCATCAGTTGCGGTAGGCCGGATTGGCGATGTCGCCGAGGACGCCCTTGCCGACCGCGTCGAGCACCTCGCGCACGCCGTCGCGCACGCTGCGCCCGGCCCGGAAGCCGAGCGCGTCGTTGAACTTGGCGAACGACACGCGGTAGTCGCGCGGGTCCTCGTCGACGTGCACGTAGCGCACCTCGGCGTCGCCGTCGAGCTCCTCCTGCACGATCTCGACGATCGTCTGCTTCTGGTAGTTCTCCTCGGAGTCGCCGACGTTGAACACCTCGCCGGCCACGGTCTCGCGCGGCGCCGCCAGAACATCGCGGATGGCCCGGGCGGCGTCGTTCACGTGCACGTACGGGCGCCAGAACTGCTCGCCGAACACCTCGAGCTCGCGCTGCTCGTGCAGCTCGGCGGCGAACTGGTTGACGGTCAGGTCGAGCCGCATCCGCGGTGCCAGCCCGAACAGCGTCGCGAACCGGAGCACGGTGACCGCCGGGTCCTGGTCCGCCGGGCGGCCCAGCAGCTCCTGCTCGACGGCGACCTTGGTCTCCGCGTAGATCGAGAGCGGGCTGAGCTCGGAGCCCTCGGTCACGAGCTCGTCCGGGTCGTCCATGCGCCCGTAGTTCGAGCAGGTCGACGCGAACAGGAAGCGCTGCGCGCCCGCGTCGCGCGCCTCGTCGAACAGGCACATCGACGCGTCCAGGTTGACCGCGCGCGACAGGTCGCCGTCGCGCTTGCAGGCGGGATCGCCGACGATCGCGGCCAGGTGCACGACCGCGTCGGCGCCGTCGAGCGCCGCCGCGCGCGCATCCGCGTCGCGGACGTCGCCCTGCTGGAACTCGAACCCGTCGTAGGGATACAGCGACAGCAGGGCGCCGCCGCCGTGGAGAAGCGAATCGAGCGCGCGGACCTCGTGCCCTGCCTCGAGCAGAGCGCGCGCGGTCAGCGCGCCGAGGTAGCCGGCGCCGCCGGTGACCAGAACCTTCATTAGCTCAACTTTCCTGCTTCGAGGTCGCGCTGTGCCTGCTCGAGCGACTCGTAGTGTCCGATGTCGATCCAGTACTCGTGCACGGGGAACGATGCGACGCGCAGGCCCGCGTCCACCAGCCGCTCCACCAGCTGCGGCATGTCCAGCCGCGTGCCGGGCTCGATGTGCTCTCGTACCTGTGGGTCGAGGATGTAGATCCCCGCGTTGATGAAGTGCTTGATGCGCGGCTTCTCCTTGACGTGGGTCACGAAGCTGCCGTTGGTCTCGACGACGCCGTAGGGCACCTCGACCTCGTGCGCCTTGACCGCCACCGTCATCGCTGCCTCGTGCTCGGCGTGGAACGCGTGCATGCGCGCGAAGTCGACGCGGGTGAGGACGTCGCCGTTCATGACCAGCAGCGGGCCGTCCGACTTCTCGAGCAGCGACAGTGCGCCTGCGGTGCCGAGCGGCTGCTCCTCGTCGACGTAGGAGATGTCGATGCCGAAGTCCTCGCCGCTGCCGAAGTGGCCGTGGATCTGCTCGCCCTTGAAGTGAGTGGTCAGGTTGACGTGCCGGATGCCCGACGACCGCAGGCCGTCGAGGATGTGCTCGAGCACGGGGCGGCCGCCGACCGGCAGCATCGGCTTGGGCGTCGACTCGGTGAGCGGCATCAGCCGCCGCCCGAAGCCGCCGGCCATCACGACCGCGGTCAGCGGCTGCTCGTACTCGCGCACGAGGTCCGACAGCAGCGCCAGGCCGCGGACGCGCCCGGCGTCGTCGACCATCGGCACCTGTCGGATCGCCGCCGCGTTCATCGTGGTGATCAGCTCGGCGGCCGGGGTGTCGACCGGGGCGGTGATCGGCGGGTGGCTGTCGGCCGCGCCGCGCTTGTGGTCGAGCAGCGCGGAGACCGGCTGGTCGATGTCGGTGTGGGCCAGCAGCGCGCGCCGGACGTCGCCGTCGGTGATCGTGTCGATCAGGCGGCTGTCGTCGTCCACCACCAGCGCGATGCCCGCGGCGTTGCGCTCCATCAGCTCCATCGCCGCGACGATCGGCCGGTCCGGGCGCGTGCAGAACGGCTCGAGGTCCCTCATCGGATCCTCCGCGCGGGAACGCCCGCGACTACCGCGCCGGCCTCGCAGTCCTCGGTCAAGACCGCGCCGGCGCCCACGACCGCGTCGGCGCCCACGCTGACGCCGGGCAGCACGGTGGCGCCCGCGCCGACCAGCGCGCCGTCGCCCAGCCGCACGCCGCCGGCCAGCCTCGCGCCGGTCGCCACGTGCACGTGGTCGCCCAGGACGCAGTCGTGATCGACGATCGCGCCGGTGTTGACCACGACGTTGTCGCCCAGCTCGGTGCCGGGGTTGACGATCGCTCCCGCCATCAGGGTCACGCCCGCTCCAACGCCTGCGGACGGGGAAAGGTTCGCTGTCGGATGGATGGCCGAGATGGGTTCCATGTCGTGCGCCACGATTGCGCCGAAGAGACGTCGACGGGCCCCTGTGCCCGTGACCGCGCCCACGCCTATGAACGCGCCCGCGGCGCCCTGGCCGCGAAGTGAGCCAAGGAGGGTATCGTCGCCGAGCACCTGCACGCCGAGGATCCGGGTGCCGTGCAGCTCGGGCCGCGGATCGAGCAGTCCCACGACCTCGTGGGCGCCCTGGAGCTGGACGATCTCCAGCGTGACCTTCCCGTGGCCGCCCGCGCCGAGCCCCACGACCCGCACGATCAGCTTCCGATCAGCTCGTGGACCAGCACGAACGCCTCGGCGTACTCGACGCCGCAGGTCGATCCGCGGAAGCGGGCCAGCGCCCGGATCGCGGAGTCCCCGCGGGGCAGCAGGTCGGACTGCGCCTCGCTGCCGAACATGCCCATGATCTCGATCTTGCGGTCGATGTGGGGGGTCACGTCGACCAGCACCGTCGGCTTGAACGCGGGGCCGCCGCCCAGCGGCGCCGCGTCGGTCGAGGAGAGCGTCTCGAAGGTCAGGATGCGGCGCACCCCGTGGCGGGCCATGTGGAACGGCTTCATCACGGCCATCGCCGCGCGGTAGAGCGCGTGGTGGTCGGTGTGGACGTCGGCCAGCGACACCAGGTAGACGATCTCCGGCTGGACCCGCGCGATCACGTCCTCGACGGCCGCGATCAGGTCGGCCTGGGGCACGGTGTCGAGCCGGGCGGCCGGGAGGCCCAGCTTGAACGTCTCGCGCATCCCGTAGGCGTCGGCCACCGCTTGCACCTCGCCGGCCTTGCGGTCGAGCGTGTGGCGCGACCAGACGGGCTCGTAGCCCTCGGTGGCCACCAGCCAGTACAGCTCGTCACCGTCGGCGCCGTGGCGCAGCAGCGTGCCCCCGCAGCCCAGGGTCTCGTCGTCGGGATGGGCGGAGATCGCGAGTACGCGCATGCTCAGCCCAGCCTCGCGCCCTCGGCGAGCGACCCGCCGCCCTCGACCTCGTAGTCGGCGATCGCCAGCGCGCCGTCGCCGGTGCGCACGACCACGGCGTCACCGTTGGTGGCCACGACCGTCCCCGGGTCGGCTTCCGCGTCCTCGGCGGCCGGCCGCGCGCGCCAGACCAGCACGCGCCTGCCGTCGGCCCAGGTGTGCGCGCCGACGTAGGGGCGGGCGAGCGCGCGCACCAGGTTGTGGACGGTCTGCGTGGGGCTGTTCCAGTCGATCTGTCCGTCCTCCTCGCCGCGCTTGCGGCGGTAGGTCGCGCGTGAGTGGTCCTGGGGGATGCGCGGCGCCGTCCCGTCGGTCAGCGGGCCGAGGAACTCGCGGATCGCCTCGCGCGCCAGCCCCTCGATCTTCGCGTACAGGTCGGCGGCGTCGTCGTCCGGCCCGATCGGGAACGCGCGCTGCCAAAGGATGTCGCCGTCGTCGGCGCCCTCGGCCAGGTAGAAGAACGTCAGGCCGCTCTCGGGCAGGCCGTCGACGAGCGCCCAGATCAGCGGGTGGCGGCCGCGGTTCTCGGGCAGCAGCGCGGGATGCGTGCCGATGCATCCCTTCGGCGGGAGCGACAGCACCTCCGACTTCACGATCTGCGACCAGCCGAAGACGAAGATCACGTCGGGGCGGAGGTCGTCGCGTAGGAGCGCCACGGTCTCGGGATCGTTGATGTTGCGGATCCGGTGGACGGGGATCCCGGCCGGCTCGGCCACGGGCCCGAGGTCGGCGTAGTCGGCGTGGAAGCCGGCCGTCTCGGGCGCGAGCGTGAGCACGGCGACGACGTTCGCCTCCTGGGCGATCAACTCCTCCAGGCAGGCGCGGCTGAAGTCGACGGCCCCGACCAGGACGATCCTCATCAGCCCGCGTCCAGGTCGTGGAAGCGCTTCACGAGCAGGCGGCTGTCCAGGTCCACGTCGCGCAGCCGGTCCACGATCCGCGCGGCTGCCGCGCCGTCCCCGTAGGGGTTCTGGAGACCGTTCAGCGACGAGCGGAAGTCGGCCGACAGCGCCTGGTCGATCGCCGCGGAGATCGACTCCGCGCCGTCGTCCGAGTCGATCACGTTGTCCGCCCGCACGCGGCCGCGCTGGCGGATCCCGATGTTGACGACCGGCAGCTTGAACGAGGCCGCCTCGATGATGCCGCTCGACGAGTTGCCGACCATCGCGTCGGCGTGCGCCATCAGGCTCAGGTAGGCGCGGCTGCCGGCGCTCGGCACGATCACCGCGTTCTCGCGGGCGGCGGCGAAGGCCTCGAGCGCGCGCAGGACGTCGCCGCGAGCCGTGTCGGCGTTCGGGTGGGTGATCACGACCGGGCGGTCGACCCGCTCGAGCGCGGTGACCAGCGCTGCGACCTGCTCGGCGGTCTTCTCGTACTCGAGCGTGACCGGGTGGTAGGTGACGAGCACGAAGCCCCCCTCGGCCGGGCTGCCGACCAGGTCGGCCAGCTCGGCCTGCGCGAGCGGATCGAGCGCGGCGATCGCGTCGAGGCCGGGCGCCCCGGACACCGTGACCCGCCAGGGCTCCTCGCCGAGCTGCACGATGCGCCGGGCGTAGCGCTCGGTGGAGGCGAAGTGCAGGTGGCTCATCTTCGTGATCGCGTGGCGGATCGGCTCGTCGATCAGGCCCTCGGTCGACTCCCCGCCGTGCACGTGCGCGACCGGGATCGTGAACGGCAGCGCCGCGGTGACCGCGGCGTGCACCTCGAAGCGGTCGCCCAGCACGAGCAGCAGGTCGGGGCGCCGCCGCGCGTACTCGCGCGCGAAGCCGATCGTGCCCAGGCCGGTGGTCGCGGCGACGCCCTCCGGCGAGTCGCTGGCCAGGAGCATCTCCACCGTCGCGTCCACGCGGTAGCCGTCGCCCTCGATCTCGTCGATCGTGTGCCCGTAGGCGGGGGCGAGGTGCATCCCCGCCGCGATCAGCATCAGGTCGAGCTCGGGATCGCGCGCGATCCGCTCGATGACCGGCCGCAGGATCCCGTAGTCCGAGCGGGCGACGGTGACGACGCCGATCGTCCTCATGCGACGTCGCTCCAGTCGATCTGCTCGCCGGCGGCGATGTCGCGGGTGGCCGCGCGGCCGATCAGCTCGTGCTGGCGGGTGGGCGGGATCCCGGTGCCGGGGCGGAGCGCGGTCAGCGCCTCGGGCGTCAGCGGCGATCCCGCGGCGATCGGCTCGGCGGCGACGATGCTGCGGCGGACGACCTCGCGGTTGCCCTGCTCGGCCGAGGCGGGTTGCTTGACGCCGTCGCCCAGCGCGGCCTCGGCGGTGCGGATCGCGGTCACGAGCGCGGTCAGCTCGGCGGGCTCGAGCGACGCGCGGTGGTCGGGCCCCGGCAGGTCGCGGTCCAGGGTCAGGTGCTTCTCGATCGCGCACGCGCCGAGGGCGACCGCGGCGATCGACACGGCGTCGCCCTCGCGTGTGGTCGGAGAAGCCGACCGGCACGCCCGTGGCCTCGGCCAGCGTCGCCATCGCCCGCAGGTTCGCGTCGCGCGGGTCGGCGCGGGTAGTTGGAGACGCAGTGCAGCAGCGCGACGCCGGCCGCGCCGGCGGCGCGTACCCGCTCGACGGTCCGGACGACCTCGTCGAGCGTCGCCATTCCGGTGGAGAGGATCATCGGCCTGCCCTTGCGCGCCACGTGCTCGAGGAACGGCCAGTTGGTCAGCTCGCCCGAGCCGATCTTGTAGCCGGGCACGCCGACCTCCTCGAGCATGTCCGCGCTGCCCTCGTCGAACGGCGTCGACAGGAACACGATCCCCCGCTCCTCGGCGTGGCGGCGCAGCTCCTCGTTCGCCTCAGCGCCCAGCTCCAGGCCGCGGAGCATCTCGAGCTGAGACTCGCCCGGGTCGGTGGTCGTCGCGCTGATAGCCCGCCTTGGGCGAGTTCGCGGCGGCGACGCGCTCGGCCTTGAACGCCTGGAACTTGACCGCGTCGGCGCCGGTCGCGGCGGCGGCGTCGACCAGCTCGCGAGCGAGGCCGAGGTCGCCGTTGTGGTTGACGCCTGCCTCGGCGATCACCAGCACGGGCTCGCCGGGCCCGACCCGGCGGTCGCCCAGGGAGATGGGTTCGGGACGTGTTGTCACTCGCCGTGAATCCTAGGTTCGCCCGCGGCGATCGCCTTCACCGCCGCCACCGCGCGGCTCGTCGCGGCCGCCGCGCCGTGGGGCCCGGCCAGGTACGGCTCGATCGCCGCGTCGGGGTAGAGGGTGGGGCGGGACAGCAGCCCGGCGTCGGCATCGGCGCGGATCCGGTCGGCCACCTGCGGGCCGTCGCACACCGCGATGCCATGCGACTCCAGGTGGTCGGGCACGCCCGGCACCCACTGCGTCACGGGGTTGCCGAGCAGGTAGAGCCGGCTCGACCCGCGCAGCGCCTGCACGAACGCGGTCGAGGGCGTGTCGATCACGGTCGCCTCGGCCAGGTGGACGTAGTGGGAGAACGGCCGCGCGCGGACCACCCGCGCCCGCCCGGCGAGCCAGGTCTCGATCGGGGAATCGCGCATCAGCGGGTGCTCCTTGACGACGACCTGGAAGCCGGGGACCGCCAGCAGCGCGTCGAGCACCCCGCACACGTGCGCGAACTGGACGGAGTCGGTCGCGGTCCGGCGGCTGGCGTACCACCCGTTCCGGCTCAGGTTGGTCGGGACAAACAGGATCAGCGGCTGCTCCAGGGGGACTCGCAGCCGGCGCCGCAGCCTGCGGCGCGACGGCGCGGCGTCCACCTGCGCCTCGGCGGCCGGCGACCCCGTCACCACGGCGCGGGTGCCCGCGCGGGTCGACTGCCGGGTCCACTCCGCCTCGCGCTCGCCCCAGCACAGGACCCAGTCGACGGAGTCGGCGTCCTCGAGGGCGACGGTCGGCAGCTCGCGCGTGCCGACCTCGCCGTGGCGGGTGACGATCGCGGGCACGCCGGCGGCGCGCGCGGCCGCGGCGGCGGCTTTCGCGATCGGATAGGCGGCGGACGACATCAGCAGCACCGCCGGACGCTCCTCGGCGAACAGCGCGGTCGCGGTCGCGTGGGCGCGCAGCGCGGATCGCGAAGCCGTCGGTGGCCATCCTGCGCAGCCGCGGCTCTGCGACGTCCCACAGGTCGACGCCGTCGACGCGCAGGGCGTCGCGCACCCGCGCATCGCCCGCGGCGCGGTCCCAGGCGGAGGCCAGGCGGGCGGCGTCGACCGGGCGCCGCGTCTGATGCCGCCCGCGCGCGCAGGGCGCCCAGGTCGCGCACGGTGTCAGCGCCGCCCCAGAGCAGCCCCCGCCAGCCCTCCGCGGCCAGCTGCCGGCTGATCTGCGCCACCCCGTAGCTCAGGTCGAGCACGACCAGCGCCGGGCCGTCGCCCCCGCCGCGACGGGCGGCCACCAGGGCGCGGGCGTCGCGGCCGTAGCGGTCGGCGACTCCGCGCAGGTCGGGCATCCGGCGGCGTGGCCCGTTCGCCGGACCGGCGGCGACGCGCTCGACCTCTACGCCGTCGAGTGCCGCCGCCACCGTGGTCGCCGCCGGCACCCACAGCGACTCGCCCATGTCGATCAGCTCGGAGGCGCCGGGAGCCGCCGGGCGGTCGAACACGACGAGGCGGTCGGCGCCGTGCTCGCGGGCCGCCGCGCGCACCACGACCGAGCGCCACGCGAGCGCGTCGAGGAACAGCTTCAGGTGCCACACGTGCCACCGGCCCGGGCCGGGGACCGGCGTGCCGATCGCGGCGGCCACTGCCTCGTCGGCGGCTTCGCACAGCGACAGCGCGGCGTCCAGGTTGCGATCGCCGATCGACTCGAGCGACTCGGGGTCGACCAGGTCCTCTGCGCGCGGGATGCCGGGCCGGGCCAGCTCCACCTCGGGCGCCACCGACAGGGCGAGCGCATCGGCGGGAACCAGACCGAGCTCCTCCGGCCGCTCGACAAAGGCGATCGCGGGGCTCACGCGGCGATCGTCGGGGAGCTCGGCATGTGTCGCGGTGCCACGATAGCGGCGTGTGGGGGTGTCGGATCCATTGGTAGAGTGCCGCGCCTCGTACCCGGTCGAGCTGGCCTACGGAGGTGCCGGTTGACGCGCGTCGTGATGATGGCCGACGGCGGTCCCGGCATAGGTCTGGGACATCTACGGCGCTCCCTGGCGCTGGCCGCCGCGCTGCGCGAGGCCGGCGCGGAGCCGGAGTTCGTCGTGCCCGACGCCGCCGGTCTCGTGGAGCGCGCCGCGGAGTTCCCGGCGACCGCCGTCGCCGACCTGACGTCGACGGATCCCGTGATCGCCGCGGATGCGCCGCTGGCCGTCGTCGACTCGTACCGGATCGGCGACGAGTACCTGCTCGCGCTGCGCGACGCGGGCATGCGGGTGGCGGCGATCGACGACGTCGCCGGCTTCCCCTTCTCCGCGCACGTGGTCGTCAACGGCGCCCCTGGCGCCGAGCGGCTCGAGTACACGTCGGCGTCCGGTGATACGACGTTCCTGCTCGGGGCGCGGTACGCGCTGCTCGGCCGCGAGTTCTGGGACGACCGGGGCCAGTCGCTGCGCGCGACCGTCGCCAACGTGCTCGTGACCGTCGGCGGTGCGGACAACGCCGGCGTGGCCGCGTCGCTGGTCGCCGCGCTGGACGGCGTCGAAGGAGCGTTCGGCGTGACCGTGGTCGCCGGGCCGTTCGCCGCGGGCGGCGAGGAGCTCGACACGGCGGCCAGGGAGGCGCGCCGGCAGGTCACGGTCGTGCGCGGGCCCTCGTCGCTGCGCGACCTGATGCTGAACGCGGACCTGGCGGTGTCGGGTGCGGGCCAGACGCTGCTCGAGCTCGCGCGCACCGGCACCCCCGCCGTGGCCATCGAGCTGGCCGACAACCAGGAGACCCAGCTCCGCGCGCTGGTCGGCGCGGGCGCGGTGGTCGACGCCGGCAGCATCACCGACGACGGCGCGACCCGGCGGGCGGCGGTGGCGCTGGCCCAGCTGGCCGGCGACCGGGCCGCCCGCGAGGGGCTGGCCGCGCGCGCGGCGGCGCTGATCGACGGCGGCGGGCCCAGGCGCGTCGCCGAGGCGATCCTGGACTAGCTCGCGGGCAGCGCGCCGTTGCCGGCGGCCGCGTGGCCGCGGATGCGGTCGAGCAGGCAGCCCGTGAGCATGTGGGTGACGATCAGGTGCACGTCCTCCACGGGGCCGTACTCGCCGACCTCGCTCGGGGCGTGGATCGTCACGTCGGACATCTCGGCGAGCTTGCCGCCGGTGAAGCCGGTGAGGGCGATGACGCTGCCCTCGTTGTCGAGCGCGTGCTGAGCGGCATCGACGATGTTCGGCGAGTTGCCGCTGGCCGAGATCGCGATCAGGACGTCGCCGGGGCGGAACAGCGTCTCCATCTGGTGGGAGAAGACCCGCTCGAAGCCGTCGTCGTTGGCCAGCGCGGTCATCAGCGACGCGTTGTCTGTGATCGACACGGCCCGCATCGGGAGCTGGTCGGCGACGCGCGTGGCCTTGGCCAGGTCGTTCGCGCAGTGGGATGCGGTGGCGGCGCTGCCGCCGTTACCGGCGAGCAGGACGAGCGCCCGCTGCTCCCAGGCCTCGAAGATCAGGTCGACGGCCGCGGCGATCGCGTCCAGGTCGACGCCGTCCAGGATCGCGTTGATCCGGCCGCGGTAGCTGTCCAGGAACGCGTTGTCGGCTGGATTACCCACTGTGACTCGAACACGATAGCCGCCGCATCGTTGCGTTCCCGGACTCTTCATAGTCGCGACTATGGCTGCGCGCGAGCTACGCACCGCCCACACCTCCGACCTGGACGCGGCGACGCTGGAGGCAGTGCGCTCGCTGCTGGTCGCCGCCTTCGAGGACGACCCGTTCGAGCCGCATGACTGGGAGCACGCGCTGGGCGGCGTTCACGTGCTGGCCTACGAGGGCGGCGAGCTGGTCGGCCATGCGTCGGTGGTCCAGCGCCGGATGCTGCACGGCGACCGCGCGCTGCGCTGCGGCTACGTGGAGGGAGTGGGGGTCCGAGCGGACGCCCGCCGCCGCGGGCACGCCGGCGCCCTCATGGAGGAAGTCGAGCGGGTGATCCGCGGGGCGTACGAGCTGGGCGCGCTGGGAGCGACCGACACGGGCGCGCTGCTCTACGCCGCCCGGGGCTGGCAGCAGTGGCGCGGGCCGACGTCGATGCTCACGACCTCGGGGGTCGTCCCGACGCCCGAGGAGGACGGCGGGATCTACGTGCTGCCGGTGGACGCGCCGCTCGACCTGGACGGCGAGCTGACCGCGGACTGGCGGGACGGCGGGGCCTGGTGACTCTCAGGACGTGACACACGTCCCGACGCGGCAGACGTGTGTGGCGTTATGCATGCCCGGTCGGGCCCGCCAAGCGGAACCTCACGCCCGCCTGCTGACCGCCGGACGCCGCCGCTGGGCGCCTTTCGCCCCATATAGGGAGTCAAAGGCGCCCACCGAGATCAACCGGGCGCCAGACCGAGCGCCTCCCAGCCGTCCCGCCACTTCTCGACGCGGCCGACCGCCACGGCGTGGTGGTCCGAGTCGGGCGTGCGCTCACGCTCACCGCCGTGGAGTGCGATGGCCTCGGCGTGTGTCCTGCGGATGTCCTCCTGGATGTCCGGCTCCGGACGACGTAGAAGGCCGGCCGTGAGCCCCCGAGGTCCACGAAGACCCAGGCCCGGTCGACGCCCGCCTGGGAGAAGTCCCCATCGGCCTCACGCAGGCTCGGCTGCCAGGTGCCCGCGCGCTTGGTCTTGACCCGGATGCCGATTCGCCGGCCGGCGGGATTGACCGCACGGAGCTCCTTGCGTCGCCCCTCGGCGACCTCCTGAACATCGCGTGCGCCTCGGTCGCGCAGCTCACGCGCGACCAGGTCGCGGCCTGTGCTCGCTACCTGCTGGTTGCCGGCCATGTAAGAGCCTCCAGATGCTGTGGCTTACACCATCGGGTGTAGCCGGTGCGGCCGCCGCCTAAGCCCGCGCGGCCAGCATCCGCTCGACCACCGCGATGTCGTCCGGCACGTCCACCGCGTGCAGGGCGACGTCGGTCTCGACGAAGCGGATCGGGCGACCGTGCTCGATGTACCGGAGCATGTCGACGGACTCCGCGATCTCCAGCGGGGTCGGCTCGAGCTCGCCGAACTCCAGCAGCCGCTCGCGGGTGAAGCCGAAGATCGCCACCTGCTTGTAGGCGGCGATCGCGTCGAAGCCCACGTGCATCGGCGTCGGGATCGGCGAGCGCGCGAAGTACAGGGCGTTCCAGTCGCGGTCGAACACGACCTTCACGGTGTTCGGGCTGTTCAGCTCCTCCTCGCTGCGGATCCGCCCCGCCAGGTTCGTGCAGCCGACGCCCTCCTCGAGCACCGGCCGGAGTGCGGCGTCGATCATCGCCGCGTCGACGAGCGGCTCGTCGCCCTGGATCAGCACGACGTGGTCGGCGTCCGACGCGGCAGCGGCCTCGGCCACGCGGTCGGTGGCCCGCTCGTGGTCGGGAGAGGTCATCACGCAGCCGATCCCGGCCGACTCGGACCACGCGCGGATCTCCTCGTCGCAGGTCGCGATGACCACCTCGTCGAGCAGCTCGCTGGACGAGGCGCCGCGCCAGCAGTGCATCAGCATCGCCTCGCCGGCTATCTCCGCGAGCGGCTTGCCGGGGTAGCGGGACGAGCCCATGCGGGCCGGGATGTAGCCGATGGCCGTCAAGGGGCGGCTATGTTACGCCGCCGGTCCGCGCCCCCGGCCGGGCCGCGAGATGCTTCTCGAGAACCGCGTCAAAACCAAGCTGAAGGCCGGTGAGACGGTCTTCGGCAGCTGGACCATCACCTCGTCCCCGATGGTCGCGAACGTGATGGCGGAGACCGGTATGGACTTCGTCACGCTCGACATCGAGCACGGCCCGACGACGATCGAGACCGCGGAGGGGATCGTCTACGGCATCGAGGCCGGCGGCAGCACGCCGATGGTCCGCTTCGGCGAGTGGAGCGAGCCGATCATCCTGCGCGCGCTCGAGCTCGGCGTGCAGGGCATCCTGGTCTCCCACATCGACACGCCGGAGCAGGCGCAGCGCGTCGTGCGCTCCTGCCTGTACCCGCCGGACGGCGAGCGTGGCCTGTCGCCGTTCACCCGCCGCCACGGATACTCGGGCCAGGACCTGGCCGGCAAGCTCGCCGCGGCGAACGACCAGATGCTGACCGGTGTGCTGGTCGAGACCGCGGAGGGCATCCGCAACATCGAGGCGATCGCCGCGACGCCGAACCTCGATCTGATCTACCTGGGCATCTACGACATCTCGCTGGTGCTGGGCAAGCCGGGCCAGGTCGACGACCCCGAGGTCATCGAGGTCGTGCGCGACTGCGTGGCGGCCATCGAGAAGGCGGGCGTCGCGGCGGGCGCCGTGGCGCGCGATCGCGATCACATCCGCTGGCTCGTCGAGAACGGCTTTCGCTATATCTCGTACCTGGTCGACGTGGCAATCCTCCGGGAGGGCTTCGAGGAGGCAGTCGGTTGGTATGGCGAAGTCGCACGATGAGCTCAGGGTCGGCGTCGCCGGCTACGGCGTAGTAGGCAAGATCCGCCGGCGCTTCTCCGACGAGCACCCGAACCTGCGCACGGTCGCCGTCTGCGACCAGAAGATCACCGACCCGTACACCGCCGACGACGGCGTCCGCTGCTGGAGCGACTACCGCCAGCTGCTGGAGGAGGACCTCGACGCGCTGTTCGTCTGCATGCCGAACTACGTCACCGCCGAGGTGACGATCGCCGGCCTCGAGCGCGGCCTGCACGTCTTCTGCGAGAAGCCGCCGGGCCGCGACCTGGGGGACATCGCTCGCGTGCGCGAGGCCGAGGCGCGCCACCCGGAGCAGCGCCTCATGTACGGCTTCAACCACCGCTACCACGACTCCGTGCGCGAGGCCAAGCGCATCATCGAGTCCGGCGAGCTCGGCCAGATCCTCGACATGCGCGGCGTCTACGGCAAGTCGAAGATCATCTCGTTCGCCTCCGACTGGCGCACCAAGCGCGAGTTCGCCGGCGGCGGGATCCTCCTGGACCAGGGGATCCACATGGTCGACATGATGCGGTTCTTCGCGGGCGAGGACTTCACGACCGTCAACTCGTTCGTGTCGAACGCCTTCTGGCACCACGACGTCGAGGACAACGCGTACGCGCTGATGCGCACGGACGCGGGGGTGGTGGCGATGCTGCACTCGTCCGCCACCCAGTGGCGCCACCGCTTCCACCTGGACATCACGCTGTCGCGCGGCGCGATCGTGCTCGCCGGGCTGCTGACCAACTCGAAGAGCTACGGAGCCGAGACGATCACGGTCGTCTACCCCGACAAGGACGACGCCGGCGACCCGCGCGAGCAGATGACGCGCTACAACCGCGACAACTCGTTCCGCGACGAGGTGTTCGACTTCGCGGACGCTCTCGTGCACGGCAAGTCCGTCGACCACGGGTCGTCGCTCGAGGCGCTGAAGACGATGGAGCTGGTCTACCGCATCTACTGCGCCGACCCCGAGTGGGCCGCGGCCCACGGGCTCGACGCCCAGGTGCCGCAGCCGGCCGCCGACCGGCCCGGCTGATGACGCCGCTGGAGGGACGCAACGCCGTCGTCACCGGCGGGACGCGCGGGATCGGCGCCGCGATCGCCGCGAAGCTGCACGCGCTCGGCGCTCGGGTGACCGCCACCGGCACGGCGCCCGGCGGGGCCGCGCCCGAGGGCTGCGAGTACGCGGCCGTCGACTTCACCGACGACGCCGCGACCGAGGAGTTCGCCGCATCACTGGCGGGGCGGACGGTCGACGTGCTGGTCAACAACGCCGGCATCAACAAGATCGCGCCGTTCGCCGAGATCGACCCGGCCGACTTCGACCGCATCCAGCAGGTCAACGTGCGCGCGCCCGTTCCTGCTGACGCGCGCGGTGGTGCCCGGCATGCGCGAGCGGGGCTGGGGGCGCGTCGTGAACGTCACGTCGGTCTTCGGCGTCGTGTCGAAGGAGCAGCGCGCCTCGTACTCGACCAGCAAGTTCGGCCTGGACGGCATGACCGCCGCGCTGGCCGCCGAGGTCGCGAGCGACGGCGTGCTCGTCAACTCGGTGGCGCCCGGGTTCGTGGCGACCGACATGACGCGCAAGGTGCTCGGCGCCGAGGGCATGCGCCAGATGGCCGCCCGGGTGCCCGCCGGCCGGCTGGCCGAGCCGCCCGAGATCGCCGCGCTGGTCGGCTGGCTCGCGGGCCCGGAGAACACCTACGTCAGCGGACAGAGGATCGTGATCGATGGCGGATTCACTCGCGTCTGAGCGGCTGACGATCCAGTCGCACGTCGGCCCGTACGTAGTCGATTTCACCGATGACGCGCTGTCCCGGCTCGCGGCCGGCGTCGACGACACGCAGCACTTCGTGGTCGACGAGCGCGTCGCCGACCTGTACGCGGACGAGCTGCGGCCGATCCTGGACGGGCCGTCCGTCCTGCTGGTGGAGGCGACCGAGGCGCACAAGTCGCTCGACCGCTTCCCCGCCTACGTCGAGCACCTGGTGGGCAACGGCGTGCGCCGCGGGCACGCGCTCGTGGCGGTCGGCGGCGGGATCATGCAGGACATCGTCTGCTTCCTGGCCGCGACGATGCTGCGCGGGCTGGAGTGGCGCTTCCTGCCGACGACGCTGCTCGCCCAGGCCGACTCGTGCATCGGGTCGAAGAGCTCGATCAACGTCGGCGCGATCAAGAACGTGCTCGGCACGTTCACGCCGCCCTCGCAGGTGTGGGTCGCGACCCGGCTGCTCGACACGCTCGACCCGCGCGACGTGCGCTCCGGCGTCGGCGAGATGCTCAAGGTGCACGCGATCGCCGGGCCCGAGGACTTCGACCGGATCGCCGCCGACTACCCGGACCTGTTCTCCGACCCGGCCACGATGCGCAGCTACATCCGCCGGTCGCTCGAGATCAAGAAGGCGATCATCGAGGAGGACGAGTTCGACAAGGGCGTGCGCAACGTCATGAACTACGGCCACTCGTTCGGGCACGCGATCGAGTCGGCGACCTCGTTCGGCATCCCGCACGGCATCGCGGTCACGATCGGGATGGACATGGCCAACTACACGGCCGGCCGGCTCGGCCACTCGCGCATCGAGGAATTCGAGCGGATGCACCCGACGATGCGCGCCAACTACGAGGGCTACGAGGACTATCCGATCGACCTCGACCCGCTGCTGGCCGCCATCGGCAAGGACAAGAAGAACGTCGGCGCGCGGCTGAAGCTCGTGCTGCCGGACGACGAGGGCCGGATCGGCCTGGTCGTGCGCGACCTGGACGACGACTTCCGCGCCGCCTGCGCCGACTTCCTGGCCGGCGAGCGCACCCGTTGATGGCCGACCCGACGCCGATCGCCGTCACCTCGCGGTCGTTCTCGCGCCACCCCGTGCTGCGCGCGGAGACCGAGCGAGCGCTTCTCCGACGTGCGCTTCAACGACGAGGGCAAGTCGCTGGCGGGCGACGAGCTGGCCGAGTTCCTGGCCGGGCGCCGGCGGGCGATCACCGCGCTCGAGACGATCGACGACGCGCTGCTCGAGCGGCTGCCCGATCTGGAGCTGATCTCCAAGGTCGGCGTCGGGACCGACATGATCGACATGGCGGCGATGGAGCGCCACGGCGTGGAGCTGGCCTGGCACCCGGGCACGAACCGCCGGTCGGTGGCTGAGCTCGTGGTCGGCCTGACGCTCGCCGTCCTCCGGCACATCGTCCCCGCCAACCGGGCCGTGATGGCCGGGCGAGTGGAAGCAGCCCAAGGGGCGCGAGCTGACCGGGCGCACCGTGGGGATCGTCGGCTTCGGCAGCGTCGGGCGCGACCTGGCGAAGCTGGTGCGCGCGTTCGACTGCCCGGTGATCGCCTACGACGTGCTCCCGGTCGACCCGGAGCCCGGCGTCGAGGTGGCCGCCGACCTGGACGACCTGCTCGCGCGCTCCGACGTCGTGTCGCTGCACGTGACGCTGACCGACGACACGCGGAACCTGATCGACGGGCGCGCGCTCGGCCTGATGAAGCCCGGCGCCGTGCTGGTCAACACCGCCCGCGGCGGGCTGGTGGACGAGGACGCGCTGCGCGAGGCGCTCGCCGCCGAGCGGCTGGGCGGCGCGGCGTTCGACGTGTTCGCCCTGGAGCCACCCGGCGACCGCGGGCTGCTCGAGCTGCCGAGCTTCGTCGCGACGCCGCACATCGGCGGCAGCACCGAGGAGGCGATCCTGGCGATGGGCCGCGCGGCGATCGCCGGGCTCGGCGCCCGTCCGTGAGCGACCTCCTGCTGGTCCACAGCTCGGCCGCGCCGCGTGAGGCGCGAAGTGCGGTGCCGGACGGTGCTCGCTGGCTCTACCTGGCGCCGGAGTACCTGGCCTCGATCGACTGGGCACGCGCGTTCGAGGGCCTCGAACGCGTCGACTCGGCGCCGCTTGTCGCAGACGCGGCGGCGCAACTGCGCGGGCCGTTCATGGACGCGATCGCGGCGCTCGGCCGCACCCGCGATTCGCCCGGCTGGTGGACGTCGCGCCTGTCCGAGCGCAACACCATGGTCTCGCCGCTGTTCCTCGACGTCTGTTACCTGCACGCCGTCCGGGCCGCCGGCGGGGAGCCCCGGCCCCTGTGCGTCGTGTCGTCGCGCCTGCCGCTGCTCGACGAGCTCGCGCGCCAGGGCGCCACCTGGATTTCGGCGCCGCCGTCGCGGGCGTTGCGCGCCGGCCGCCGGCTGGCTGTGATCGCCGCGCGGATCGCCCGCTTCGCCCGTGCCGCCGCCGAGCGCCGCGCTCCGAGCCGGCGCGGACTCGGTCGACGCCGGAAGACAGGAGCGCCCGGTCCTGATCCGCACCTGGGTCGACGGCGCGAGCCTGCCCGACGCGAGCGGCCGGGGCTTCCACGACCGCTACTTCCCCGGCGTGGCGGAATGGCTCACCGAACACGGCCTTCGCGCGATCACAGTGCCTGCGCTGCAGGACCCCCCGGGGGGCGAGCGTGCCGCATGGGCCGCGCTGCGCGCGACCGGCCGCGAGTTCCTGTCCGCGGGCCGGCGCTACCGCGCGAGCGATTACGCGTTCGCGCTGCGCGAGCACGCGCGTGCCGCGACGATGCGGCTCGGGCGCGTCGACGTCGGGGGCCTCGACGTCACCGGCCTGTTCGCGGCCGAGCGCGTGCGCGCGGCGTTCGACTCGGACACGATGCTCGCGGCGCTGTGGGAACGGCTGCCGCTGCGCCTGGCCGCGGAGGGCATCCGCCCGCTGGCGGTGTTCGACATGTTCGAGAATCTGGCCTACGAGAAGCCGTTCACTCGTGGGATGCGCCGCCACCTGCCCGGCGTCCCGGTCGTGGGCTACCAGCACTCGACGCTGTCGCCCAACCTGCTGGCCAACTTCGTCCCGGCGAGCGAGGCGCCGTTCGCGCCGCTGCCCGACGCGGTGGTTTGCGACGGTCGCCTGTCGAAGGGGCTGCTGGCCGCCGAGGGGCTGCCGGAGCGGCTGCTGCACGAGGGCCCGGCCCTGCGGTTCGGCCACCTGTTCCGCGGCGGGCCGGCGTCCCGCGAGCCCGAGCCGGAGCGCGACGAGGTGCTGGTCCCGCTCCCGCTGGTGCGCGACGCGGCGGCCGAGCTGCTCTTGAAGGTGGTGCGCGCCCTGGAGGGCGACCCGGCCCGCCCGGTCAAGGTCAAGCCGCACCCCATGGGGCCTGTCGAGCCGATACTGGTTGCCGCGGGCGTCGACGCGCTGCCCGGCCACTTCGAGGTCGTCGGCGGCGGCATGGGCGAATGGATCGACCGCGCGGGCGTCGTCGTGTCGCTCGGCTCGAGCGCGCTCTACGAGTCGCTGGCCGCGGGGGTCGAGGTGATCGTGGTGGGCCGCGACGCGGCGCTCGACCTGAACCCGCTGGCCTGGCACCCGGACCTGGCCCGGCTCGTCCACGGCCCGGAGGCGATCGCCGATGCGGTGCGTGCCGCGTTCGCGCGCACGCCGGCGGAGCGGGCCGCGCTGCGGGAGCGCGCGACGGAGGTCCTGCGCGAGACGTTCAACCCGATCGACGACTCCGGGCTGGGCGCCTTCTGGCGGGCCGCCGGCTACGAGAGCGAGCCGGCGCCCACGAACTCGCGCACCGCCTCGACGACCTGACCGACCTCGTCGTCGGTCTGGTCGCTCATCAGCGGCAGCGAGACGATCCGCTCGCCGATCTCCTCGCTGACCGGCAGCTCGGCCGCGTCGCGGGCGAACAGCGAGAAGCGGTGCACCGGGATGTAGTGCACGCCGGTGCCGATCCCGCGCTCCTTCATGTGCTTCATGAAGCCCTCGCGGTCGTCGACCAGGACCAGGGCCAGGAACGGGAACGTGCGATCGAGCGGCAGCGGCCGCATGTCGATGCCGGGCAGGCCGGCCAGCTGCGTCTGGTAGGCGTCGACGACCTCGCGCTTGCGCGTCCGGAACTCGTCGATCCGGTCGAGCTGCGCCAGCCCGATGGCCGCGCAGAAGTTGGGCATGTGGTAGCGGAAGCCGCGGTCGACGACGTCGTACTCCCAGGGCCGCTTGCGCTCGGCGCGGCTCCAGGTGGTGCTGTCGATGCCGAGCACGCGCATGCGACCGGCGCGGTCGTGGTCGGCCTGGTTCTCGAAGACGAGCGCCCCGCCCTCACCGCTGGTGATGTTCTTGATCGGGTCGAACGAGAAGCAGGTGATGTCGCCTCGCGCGCCGACCGCGACGCCGTCCTCGTAGTGGCTGCCGATCGCGTGCGCTGCGTCCTCGACGACGCGGATGCCGTGCGGCCGGGCCCAGTCGAGGATCGCCTGGAGGTCGCAGGCCAGCCCGCGGTAGTGGACGGGCATGACCGCCTTGGTGGCCTCGGTGCGGGCGCGCTCCAGGCAGTCGACGTCGACGTTCAGCGTCTCGGCGTCCACGTCGCACAGGACGACGTTGGCGCCGGTCGCGAGCACGGCCTGAGCGGTGGCCACGTAGGTCAGCGACGGGACGATCACGTCGTCGCCCGGGCCCACGTCGAGCGCCTCGAGGGCCAGGTGCATGGCGGTGGTGCCGGTGTTGGCGGCGATCACCGGGCGATCGCCGCACAGCTTCGAGATCGCCGTTTCGAAGCGCTCGGCGACGGCGCCGACGCCCAACCAGCGGGACTCGAACACCTCGGCGACGGCCGGCAGCTCAGCGTCCCCCAGCGCGGGTCGCGAGACTGGGATCACGCTGGGCGACGATAGCGGAGGCGTGCCCGCCCGTACGCGTCCGCCGCGAGCCGTGCCGCCCGTCGCGCGCCCGTGCCCGCGAGCGTCGCGACCGCCCTCGGATCGTGGCGCACGAGGCTCGCGGAATCGCGGGCCGCCCGGCGTGCGGTGCCACGCTCGCCGGCCCGCGCGCCGACGTAGGCCATCTGCGTCGTCAGCCGCAGGCGGCGCGCCGCCCACAGGCTGCGCTCGCGGTCATCGAGGCCGAGCAGGTCGGGCAGCCGGTCCATCACGCGGAGCTGCTCGCGGATCTGGCGGAGGTTGCTGGCGTACGACCCGGACGCCTGTCCCGAGTGGTGCCGCAGCAGGACGAGCACGTCGCCGACGTTGGCCACCTCGCCGCGGGCGGCCAGGCGCGACCACAGCTCGAAGTCCTGGGCGATCGAGAAGTCGGTGGCGTAGCCGCCGGCATCCCGGACCGCGTCCGTGCGCATCAGCGCCGTCGAGTGCGCGATCGGCAGCGAGCGTGCGTAGAGCTGCCGGCGGACCTCGGCGGCCTCGGAGGCCGGCCGGAACGAGCCGAGCTTGCGGTCGTGCTCGTCGACGAAGTCGGCCCAGGACCCGACCAGCGTCGTCGCCGGGTGCCGGGCGACGTAGCCGAGCTGCCTCTCGAGCCGGGAGGGCAGCGAGACGTCGTCCTGGTCGAGCCGCGCGACCCAGGGCGTCTCGACCAGCCCGAGCCCGTGGTTGAGCGCGCCGGTCTGGCCGAGGTTCTCCGGGAGGCGGACGAGGCGGACGCGCGGGTCGTCGTACTCCGCGACGACGTCGGGCGTCCCGTCCGAGGACTGGTCGTCGACAACGATCAGGCGCCAGTCGTCGATCGTCTGCGCCAGCACGGAGTCCACGGCGGCCCGGATGAAGGGCCCCGCGTTCCATGTCGGCATCAGGACGGTGACGCGCGGCTCAGCCACCGGAGCGCGTGGCGCTGGCCAGCACGTAGCGGCCGATGTCCGGGTGCGTGTCGGCCAGGGCGTCCTCCGCCCGGGCCAGGGCGGCGCGGCCGTCGTCGCCCAGCTCGGAGGGCCGGACGATCGCGGCCAGCGGGTCGCCCTCGATGCCCGACAGCGCGCCCAGGCCGCGCAGGCGCACGTCGCCGAAGCCCGCCCGGGTCATGAGGTCGGTCGTCTCGCGGGCGTCGCTCCAGTTCTGGAAGCCCGCGGCGGGCATCACTCCCGAGGTCTGGCGCTGCGCGGTGTCGAGCAGGTCGGGGTCGCGCCGCAACGCGCCCATCAGCAGCCAGAACCAGCGGGTGCGGAAGCTGGCCAGCAGCAGGCCGCCGGGGCGCAGGACGCGCGCCAGCTCGGCCATCGCGGCGTCCAGGTCGGGCAGCACGAAGCCCACCTCCAGGAACAGCGCGGCGGCGAACTCGCCGTCGCCGCGCTCGCGCAGGTTGGCCACCAGGTCGCCCTCGACGAGCTCGACGTTGGTCACGCCGCGGTCACGGGCGTGCCGGCCCGCGTTGGCCAGCGACTCGGGCAGGAAGTCGATGCCGACGACGCTGCCACCCGCGGGCGCCACCCGCTCGGCCAGCGGCACGAGCAGCCGTCCGGAGCCACAGCCGGCGTCGAGCAGCCGCGCCCCGGCGGGGACGCCGGCGCGGTCGAGCTCGGCGTCGATCCAGGCCCAGTAGCGGTCGCGGTAGTAGCCCTCGTCGGGCTCGTCGACCATGTCGTGGGCGGCCATCGCGGAGCCCAGCGCGCTGCGCTGCTCTTCGGCCAGCGCGTCCTCGGTCAGCAGGCGCGCCTCGACGCGGCTGAGCGATTGCGCCAGCCGCCGAGCGCCCCCTCCGCCGCGCCGGGCCGCATGGCGGAGGCCCCTTCTGACGCTTCTGCGCATGCGCCTATCCTATGGACGGTGCGACGGAGGCACCCATAGGGGGAGCGCAGGTAACCGAGCGCCCGGAGGCGCGTGTTCGAGGGGGCGAAGCCGTCGCCGGCGATGGCCCGATCCGCGATCGCCCGGCGCGCGAGGCGCTCGTCCAGGCCGCTCTCCTCGTCCTCTGTGGTCTGCTGTTCCTGACCGCCTGCTTCGGCCGGGCGTTCTCCAAGGTGGGCTGGGAAGCGCACTCGGTCTACGTGACCGAGGCGGCGCTCGCGGCCGTTCTGGTGCTGGCGTTCGCGGGCCTCGGGCCGGGCAGGTTCGTGGCCCGGATCCGCGACCGCGTGCCCGTGATCCCGCTCGGAATCTTCTGGCTGGCGGGCGCGGTCGCCGCCGCCCGCGGCTGGCGCGACTTCGGGCTGACGCAGACGCTCCACGACATCGGCCTGGTCGAGTACTCGGTGCTGATCCTCGCAATCGCGGTCGCGGCGAGCACGGTCCGGGACGCCCACACGATCATCAAGGCGCTGGCGGCAGGCGGCATCGTCGCGATCGCGTTCTTCCTGCTCGCGACCGCGTTCGGCAGCGACCTGCCGCCCTGGAAGTGGGCCACGATCGGCACCGCAGGCACCGCCGTCTACATCTCCCTGTTCGTGTGCTGGTTCGCGGCACGGGTCCTTCACCGCGAGCGCGTGCCGGTCTGGGAGTGGGCCGTCGCCTGGCTGGGCATCGCCCTGATCGCCCTGACCTACTCGCGAGCGGCGTGGATCGCGGCATTCGCCGCGCTGGCCGTCCTGGTCGCGCTGGCGCCGCGCACCCGCCGGCTGACCGCACTCGCGATCGGCGGGGCCCTGCTGGTCACGGCGGGCGGGGCGGCGATCGGCGCCGAGAAGCTGAAGATCTCCGGTGACGCGGCCGATCTGCGCGCCCAGGCCGAGGCGCTCGAGGCGCAGTCGCTGCAAGAGCAGAAGGCTCCCGAGAGCAACGCGCCCGCCAAGCCGAAGGGCGACGTGGAGATCCCGCAGGCGGTCCGCGAGACGTTCTCCAACAACCTGTCCGAGGGCAGCAACGCGAAGTGGCGGCTCGCGATCTGGAAGTACGACGTCAAGGAGGCCGCCAAGGCGCCCGTCTTCGGGGTGGGCTACGGCAAGCCGACCGACTTCCACTGGGGCGGCCACGTCTACGACGGGCGTACCGGCAACGGCCAGTCGGAGGACGTCAGCGGACCCCACAACTCGTTCGTGAACATCCTCTTCCGCATGGGCGTCGTCGGCATCGGCGCGCTGATCGCGCTGCTCGTAGTCGCGGGCCGGCGCGCCTGGCCGTGGATCCGTCAGACCGGCGTGCCGTCGCGGGAGCGCACGACGCTGGTCGCGCTGATCGCGATGCTGGTGTTCGCGAGCGTGGTCGCCGCCCTGAACGTGGCGCTCGAGGGGCCGTTCATCGGCATCTTCTTCTGGGCCGTGCTCGGCCTGCTGCTCATCCTGCCGAAGCTGTACGGCACACCGACACCAGCCCCTCAGCCGACCGATCCCAGGTGAACCCGGCCGCGCGCTCGCGGCCCGACGCGACCAGCTCGGCGCGGCGCCCCGGCTCGAGCGCGCGCTTCAGCGCGCCCGCCAGCGCCTCCGGCTCGGGCGCCGCCAGCTCGGCCGCCCCGCCCGCCGTCTCCGGGTAGACCGACCGCTCGACCGCGACCACCGGCGTGCCGGCCGCCATCGCCTCGAGGACGGAGAGCGCGAACGACTCGAGCCGCGATGTCGCGATCAGCGCGTCCGCGCCGGCGTACCAGCGGCGCAGGTCCTCCGGCGGGATCGCGCCCAGGAGCCGCAGCCGGTCGCGAAGCCCCAGTGACGCGGCCTGGGCCTCCAGGCGCGCGCGCTCCTCGGGCGCGGCGGCGCCCGCGATCGCGAGCGTGTGGGGCAGGCCCGACCGCGCGAGCGCGTCGAGCGCGAGCCCGTAGTCGCGGTAGGCCCACACCGTGCCGACCGCGAGCAGGTACGGCTCCGGCGCGCCGGCCGGCGGCTCCGCGGCCGCGGCGAAGAACGGCACGTCGACCCCGGGGGCGACGACGCTCACCCGGCCCGCGGCGCGCGGCGTGCTGCGCACGAGCTCGTCGGCCATCAGCTGCGAGATCGCGACGACGGCGTCCGAGTGGCGGGCCAGATGCCGGGCCGAGAAGCGCCGGTAGAGCGCCCGCGCTCGGCCGTACTCGTTCATCACGACGGCCAGCAGCAGGTTCTGCACGACCGCCACGGTCGGGAGGGCGTGCACGAGCGGCGCGTAGTTGCCCAGGCAGAGCAGGGCGTCGGCGCCGCGGCGGTGCGCCTCACGCGGCACGCGGACGTGTTGGGCCGCGATGCGCCCCGCGCGGCCCTCGCCGCCGATCGGCACGACACCCGCCAGCCCGTCGATCTCGCTGACGGCCGCATAGGTCGACGGTCCGACGAGCGCCAGCACCTCGACGTCCTCACGGCGCCCGAGCGCCGCCAGCAGCGAGGTCAGGAAGCGGCCCGCGCCGTCGGTGGTCCCCTCGGTGGCGTACAGCCCCTCGACGGCGATCTTCACGAGCGGCATGTATATCGGCGCCGCCTATCCTCGCCCCGGTGTCGGACCGGACCCAGGACGTGCTGCGCGAGCTCGAGCGCTGGGGCGCCGAGCGCGACTGGCTGGGCGCCGATCCCTACGAGGGCATGAACGCGCCGCTCGCGCACGCCGTCGGGCGCACCCCGAAGCTGCGCCAGGCGGTGATCCAGGCCTACCGCCGCGCGCCCTGGGACCCGCCCGCGCCGCTGCGACCGCAGCCCCGGCGCAACGCCAAGACAGCCGCGCTCGTGCTGTCCGGCTACGCGGCCGCGCCGGACGGGCTGCTGCCCGAGCGCGAGCGCCAGATCGCGGCCGGCGTCTACCACCTGGCCCAGCTCCGCACGGGCGGCGGCTGGGGCTACCACTTCGACTTCCAATCGCGCTGGGGCAGCTACGGCGCCGGCGTGCCGAACGCGATCGCCACCTGCTTCGCGGCCGGCGCGCTCATCGACGCGGGCCGGCCGGAGCTGGCCCTGCCCGCGCGCCGCTACCTGGGCCACGACCTGTGGAACGCCGAGGGGAGCTACTTCGGCTACGTCGGCGCCGGCGCGGTGCTCATCCACAACGCCAACGCGCTCGTGTGCGGAACGCTCGCGCGGCTCCACGAGGTCGATCCGGACGAAGAGGTGGCCGACCGCGTGCGCGCCGCCGCCCGCACCACCGCCGCGGGGCAGGGCCCGGACGGGTCGTGGCCGTACGGGCAGGCCGCGTCGCTCGGGTGGATCGACAACTTCCACACGGCCTACACGCTCGAGGGACTGCACGAGGTCGACCGCGTGCTGGGCGAGGGCGGCGACGCGGTGGAGCGCGGCTACGACTACTGGACCCGCGAGCTGTTCGACGACGCCGGTCGGGCCCGGTCGCGCGCGGGCCGCACCTATCCGCTGGAGGCGCACTCGTACGCGACCGCGATCGACACGCTGGTGGTGCTGCGCGAGCGGCGCCCCGACGGCGTCGCGCTGGCCCGGCGGGTGGCCGATGCCGCGGTGCGCGACCTGTGGCTGGCCGACCGCGGTCACTTCGCGTTCGAGCGCACCCGGCGGTTCACCAACCGCCGTGCGTTCGTGCGCTGGACCAACGCTCCGATGTTCCGCGCGCTCAGCCGCCTGGCCGCCGCTCAGCCGACGAGCTGAGCGCCCGCCAGGACGCCGGTCACCCGCTCGGCGGCCCGCCCGTCCCAGCCGTCCGGTATCCGCGCCGGTCGCTCGCGGGCGGCGGCGATCAGCGCCGGCACCTCGGCGATCCGCTCGGGCTTCAGCCCCAGCAGCGTGTTGGTGCCCATCTCGACGGTCACCGGCCGCTCGGTCGTGTCGCGCAGCGTGAAGCAGGGGATGCCCAGGTACGTCGTCTCCTCCTGGATCCCGCCCGAGTCGGTCAGGACGCCGGCGGAGCCGAAGACCAGGCCCAGGAAGTCCAGGTAGCCGAGCGGGTCGAGCAGCCGCAGCCGCGGGTTGGCCGGTTCGATCCCGGCGGCCGCCATGTTGGCCCGGGTGCGCGGGTGGACCGGAAAGACCACCTCCAGGTCCTCGCTCACGTCCTCGAGGCGCGACATCGCTTCGCGCAGGAGCTCCGGCGAGTCGACGAGCGCGGGCCGGTGGAGGGTGACGACGAGGTAGGAGCCGCGGTCCAGGCCGTGGGCGGCGGGCGCGTCGAGCGCCTCGATCCGATCGCGCATCGCCACGAGCGTGTCGATCATCGTGTTGCCGACTGCGTGGATCGCCTCGGCCGGCCGCCCCTCGCGCAGCAGGTTGTCGCGCGCCTCGGGGGAGTGGATGAACAGCAGGTCGGCGATCTGGTCGGTCAGCAGCCGGTTGATCTCCTCCGGCATCGTGCGGTCCCAGGAGCGCAGGCCCGCCTCGACGTGGGCGACCGGGATGTGCAGCTTCGCGGCCGTCAGCGCCGCCGCCAGCGTCGAGTTCACGTCCCCGGGCACGATCACCAGGTCCGGGTGCAGCTCCTCGAGCAGCGGCTCGATCCGCTCCATCACCCGGGCGGTCTGGCGCCCGTGCGGCCCCGAGCCGACGTCGAGGAAGTGGTCGGGCGCTCCGATGCCCAGCTCCTCGAGGAAGATGCGCGACATCGCGTCGTCGTAGTGTTGCCCCGTGTGGACGAGCACGGGTTCGAACGCGCCCTCGTCGCGGGCGAGCTGGGCGACGATCGGAGCCGTCTTCATGAAGTTGGGGCGCGTGCCGACCACCGACACCACCCGTCGCGGTTGAGCCACGCCGGTCACGATACGAGGCTCTGATGCGCGTCTGCTTCCTCCTGCACGAGCGTGGCCGCGCCGGCGGCATGGGCGTGATCGCAGGCCACGCCGAGCGTCTGAGCGCGCGGCCCGGGTGGCAGGCCGACGTCCTGCTGACCAGCGAGCTCGACGGGCGGGCGGACCAGGAGTGGGACTTCGCGCTCGCCACCTGGTGGGAGACGGCGGACGCGCTGTGGAAGGTGAAGGCCCGGCGCAGGGGCGTGTTCCTCCAGTCGCTCGAGGAGCGCTTCTACCGCGACCGCGAGCTGTTCGAGCGGCTCGGCGCCGCCTCCGTTCTCGCGCTGCCCGTCGACTACCTGGCGGTCGGCGGCTGGATGCGCGACGTGCTCGCCGACCTGCGCCCGGACGCGCGCTGCCGGGTCGTCCGCAACGGGATCGACAAGGACGTGTTCCGGGCCCCGGCGGGCCCACGGGTCAGCGAGCCCGGCGCGCCCCTGCGCGTGCTGGTCGAGGGCAACCCGGACATGTGGCTGAAGGCGATCCCCGAGGCCGTGGCCGCGGTCGAGGCGATGACCGAGCCCGCCGAGCTCACGCGCATCGACGGCGGGCTCGACGCCGCGGGCATGGCCGCGGCCTACGCGGACCACGACGTGCTGCTCAAGCTGTCGCGGGTCGAGGGCGTCGCGCTGCCGCCGATCGAGGCGATGCACGTGGGCACGCCGTGCGTCGTCACCCCGCACACGGGACACGACGAGTACGTGCGCCACCGCGACAACGGACTCGTCGTCGGCTTCGACGACCCGGGCGCGGCGACCGCGGCGCTCGACGAGCTGGCCCGCGACCGCGCGCTGGTCGCGCGGCTGTCGGACGGCGCGCTGCGGACGGCGGCGGAGTGGCCGTCGGCGGAGGATTCGACCGGCGAGCTGGCCGGGACGCTCGAGGAGCTGGCGGCGGCACCGCCGCCCGCGGTGGAGCCGGCGCTCGCCGCGCTCGCCGCCCGGCAGCGGCTGGCGATCGAGCTGGGCCGGGCCCAGCTCGGCGAGCTGGTGTGGACCGAGCAGGCCTACGCCCAGGCCCGCAGGACGCTGGAAAAGACGACCGCCGACCTGTCGGGGGCCCTGGCGCACGCCGAGGGAGTGATCGACGACATGCGCGCCGAGCGCGCCTACCGGGCCGCCGTCCGGATGCGCGGTCTGATGCAGAAGGTGACCCGCCGGTGAGGGTGCGGGCCGATCGACCCGAGGACCTGGAGCTGGCCGGCTGGGACGCGGGCGGCGACGACGGGCCGGAGGTCGTGCTCTCCGACGGCGGCTCGGGGCCGGGGGGCGGGAGCGACCGCGTGATCGCGCCGGCGGGCGAGGGGCTCTGGCGGCGCATGCCGTGGCCCGTCCGCGACTCGGTCTTCGACCTGGAGCCGCCCTCCGATCCCGGCGCGGTGCTGGTGGTCGGCGACGACTCCGTGGCCGAGCGGCTGCAGTCCAACGGCGCCTCCGCGTCGTCGGCCGCGCGGCTGACGCTCGACGGGCTGCGCGGCGCCGGGGTCGTCGTGCTCCTGGCCGGCCACGGCGCGCTCCCGGCGCCGGCGATGGCCGTGCTCGCCGCCCGGCGGGTGCTGGTCGCGGACGCCACCGCCGTGGCGTTCGGCCTGCAGGACGGGATCGAGTTCCTGCGGGCGGGCTCCGCCGATCACGCCGTGGAGCGGGCGGACCTGGCCCGCGTGCACGCGGGCGCGACGCGGTCGCTGCTGGCATTCGGCGCTCGCGCCGCTCGCGATCACCGGGCGTCGGTGGTCTATCCGCGCCTGGCCGCCGACCTGGGCTGACCTGAGCGGCGGCGACTTGCGCCGGGCGGGTGACGCGGACATAGTGGGCGGATGCCGGCTCCGACCCAGCCGCTTCGCGTTGCCGTGGCCGGCTGTGGCGGCGTCGCGCGCCAGTACCACCTGAGGGCGCTCCGGCGCATGCGCGGCGTCAGCGTCGTCGCCGTGGCTGACCCGGACCCGCGTGCCCGCGGGCTGGCCGAGGACATGACCGGGGCGCCGGCTTACGCCGACCCGCTGCTCGCGGTGGATCACCCGGGCGTCGAGGCCGTGGTGGTCTGCGCGTCGAGCGAGCACCATGCCGACCTGGCGGTGGCGGCGCTCGACGCCGGCCGCCACCTGTACCTGGAGAAGCCGCTCGCCACCGCCGTCGCCGACGGGCGCCGGGTGATCGCCGCCGCCGAGCGGGCCGGGACCGTCGCGGCCGTCGGCCTGGCCTACCGCTTCGACCCGCTCTACTCGCGTGTCAGGGCCGAGCTGCGCCGGATCGGCCGCCTGCGTGAGGTCAGCACCACGCTGGAGGAGCCGGTCGGCGGGGTGCCGGCCTGGAGGCGCTCGCGGGCCACGGGCGGCGGCGCGCTGCTCGACCTGGGCGTGCATCACCTGGACCTGCTCGCCTGGCTGGCCGGGGAGACCGTGGCCGAGGTGTCTCGCGCCGAGCTCGGCTCCCGCCGCGGCGTGCGCGACACCGCGACCGTCGAGGCCCTGCTCAGCGGCGGCGGGCGTCTGGAGGCGCGCTTTGGCTTTGGCGACCAGCGCAGCTGCGGGTGGGTGTTCGCGGGCGACGACGGCTGGCTGGCCTTCGACCGCTGCGCGCGGCACCTGGTCGTCTCCCGGGACTACCGGCAGCCGCCGGCGCGCCCGCGGGCCGATGCGCTTCGCACGCGGGTGCGCTCGCTGCCCTTGATCGGCCGCGAGCGCGTGTTCGCCCGGGCGCTCAAGGCCTGGGCGGAAGCCGCCGCGGGCGGGGAGCGCGCCGGGGAGCTGGCCACGCTCGGCGACGGGCTGCGCGCGCTCGAGGCCGTCGAGTCGATCGAGGCCGTGGCCGCCGTGCCGGTGGGCGCCTGACGCTCCGCCGCCCGGGCGGCGGCCAGAGCTACAGCTCTTCCGCTATCCGCGGAGCCTCGCGGTTGAAGTACCAGAGCCCGAGCACGACCACGCCCACGAGGATCCCTCCCGGGATCAGCAGCCGCTCCCATCCGCCGGCGACCGCGGCCGCGGTCGGCGCGTTCGGGTCGATCAGCGCGTGGCGCATCTGCTGGAGGATCGCCCCGAGCGGGTTGAGCATCAGGATCTCGCGGGCCTTGCGGGCTGTCGATCGTCTCGATCGCGTAGATCACCGGCGACCCGTACAGCAGCACCTGCAGGAAGACGTCCCAGATCGGCTTGACGTCGCGGAAGCGCACGAACAGCGCGGACAGCAGCGTCGCCGATGCCGAACGCGAGCGCCATCAGCAGCACCAGCAGGATCGGCACCTCCAGCCACGAGCGGTGCGGGGTGACGCCCGAGGCGATCGAGAAGATGAACACCACCAGGAAGTTCAGCCCGAGGTTGAACGACGGCGGTGACGACCGTGGTGGTCGGGATCACGAGCCGCGGGAACTGGATCTTGCGCACGAGCTGCTCGCGGTCGACGACGGCGGTGACGGCCTGAGCGGTCGACTCGGCGAAGAACGTGTAGAGCACGATGCTCGTGAGCAGGACGACCGGGAAGAACTTGACCTCCGCGCCGAGCTTGATCGCCTGGGTGAAGACCAGGTACAGCACGCCGAACAGGAGCAGCGGCCGCATCAGCTGCCAGAAGTAGCCGAGCGCCGACCCGAAGAAGCGCAGCTTGAAGTCGGACACCGCGAGCGTGCGGGTCAGGTGCACGAAGCGGCGCAGGTCGCCGCCGATGCGCGCGACGGCCCGCGGATCGGCCGGCCCAGGGCGGGCTGGGCGCTCACGCGTGCACCTCGGCGCTCGTGCCCGAGCGGTCGAGCGCCACGTCGTGCGGCAGGTCGACCAGGCCGCCGGTGACCTGCGTGCCGGCCACCAGCGCGGACAGCATGCGCGGGCGGCGGTCGGCCAGCTCGGTGCCGCGCCGGTGGATGATCCACGGCGACGCGTAGATGCGGCCGGGGGCGATCGCGTTCTCGAACGAGACCGTGAAGATCGCGGTCTCGCCCGCCTCGAAGGTGCCGGTGTCGCCCTTGTTGAGGGTGTCGGTCGAGGCGGCGAACAGCGGGTGGTGGCGGTCGTTCTCGATCAGCACCGCGATCGCCGGGTGCTCCATGTGCGCCTTGAAGTCGACCCGGGCCCTGAACGCGCACGGCCGGCCCTGCGGCAGCGTCGTCGTGCGCTGCCCGTGCTCGTCCTCGAACCAGGCCTCGACGACCTGCGCGTCCTGGGACCCGTAGCGCTCGCCCTCGTCGGCCGCCAGGTCGCCCGTGTCGCGGCCGAAGTTCAGCTCGACGTACTGGTTGCCGACGCGCTGCGGGTCGCCGATCGTCTTGACCTCGCCGCTCTCGATCAGCAGCGCGCGATCGCAGAAGCGCTGCACGGCGCCCATGTCGTGGGTGACGAACAGCATCGTCTTGCCCGCGTCCTTCAGCCCCTGGAAGACGTCGAAGCACTTCTGCTGGAACGACGCGTCGCCGACCGCGAGCACCTCGTCGATCAGCAGGATGTCGGCGTCGGCCTGGATCATCACCGAGAACGCCAGCCGCACGTGCATGCCCGACGAGTAGTTCTTGAGCTTCAGGTCGACGAAGTCCTCGAGCTCGGCGAACTCGATGACGCGGTCGAAGCGGCTGCGCGCCTCGCTCGGCGACAGCCCGAGCATGATCGCGTTCAGCACCACGTTGTCGCGCGCGGCCAGGTCGGGGTTGAACCCCACGCCGAGCTCGATGAACGTCGACAGCGACCCGTTCACGTAGATCTCGCCGCCGTCGACCCGGTAGATCCCGGCCAGGCACTTGAGCAGCGTCGACTTGCCCGAGCCGTTGCGGCCGACGATCCCGAAGAACTCGCCCGGCTGCACGCTGAACGACACGTCCCTGAGCGCCTCGAAGCTGTCGTGCCCGGCACCCGGCTTGAGGGAGTTGAGGGCGCGCTCCTTGAGCGTGTGCATGCGCTCGCGCGGGACGCGGAACTGCTTCGAGACCGATGTCGACGACGACCGCGGGCAGGGGCTCTGGAGATGTGCCCATCGCCACGAATGTACCGGCGGGCCGTGGTCGCTACCGTGCCTTGCTCGCCGTGCCGCAACTCTCCCGCCGGCGGCGGTTATTAGGCACTCGATGCCTTCCGAAGCTCTCCGCACAGTCCTCCTCTCCGTGCTGCTCGTGCTCGGCCTCGCGGCGTCCGCGCAGGCCTTCGCCCCGATTCCAGATGGGCATCCACGAGCCCGGGCGCCGGGCGGCGACGCCGAGCTGCCCTTCGACGCGGATCCAGGACGCCGGCGCGAGCATCATCGCGCGATCGCGGTCGTACTGGGCGCGCATCGCGCCCGGAGGCGACCGAAGCCGGCCGGCTTCGACGCCCGCAACCCGGCCGACCCGGGCTACAACTGGAGCCGCGTCGACGCGTTCGTGCGGGCGGCGGCAGCCCGCGGCCTCGAGCCGCTGATCACGACCTTCTACGGCGCGCCGGGCTGGGCCGAGGGCGACGACGCCGCGGACCGCGCGAAGCGCTTCGGCGACGCCGGGCACCTACCACCCGAACGCCAAGGACTACGGCGACTTCATGCACGCGCTGGCGCACGCGCTACAGCGGGCTCGTTCCAGCCCTACGGCGCGAGCGGCCACGCTGCCGCGCGTCAAGTACTTCCAGATGTGGAACGAGCCGAACTTCGGCCAGTACCTCATCTCGCAGCGCAAGGCCGAGATCCCGCGTCTACTACGTCGAAGCTGCTGAACGCGGGCTACGACGCGGTCAAGGCCGTGTAGCAAGTCGAACCTGGTGATCGCGGCCGGGCTCGGGCCCGTTCGGCAACAACGGCCACGCGACCGACGTCGACCCGCAGGTCTTCATGCGCGAGCTGCATGTGCCTGACCGGCAAGGGCGGCACGCAGCCTGCAAGGAGGCGCGCGGCTGCAAGGTGCCCGAAGCCGAAGTTCGACGTCTGGGCGCAGCACCCGTACACGTTCGGCGGCACTCCGACCACGAAGTCGGCGATCTCGCCCGACGGCGGCGGCGATCGGCAACATGGCCGACGATCAAGCGCACGCTCGAATTCGCGGTGCGCAAGCGCAACGTCCTGCCGCGCGGCAGCAAGCGGCTGTGGATCACCGAGTTCGCCTGGTTCTCCAACCCGCCCGGCTCAAGTCCGGGACGGCCGGCAGCTGGGCGTCGCCGCTGTCACGCCACGCCGCCTACCTGTCGGAGACGCGCCTACCGGCTCTGGCGGCTCGGCTTCAGCGCCTCGTCTGGTACTGGCTCGAGGACCAGAACCGGCGTTCCCCGCGGGCCTCTACTCGGGCAGCGGCGTCGAGGCGCAAGCCGAAGCCCGCGCTGGGCGCGTTCCGCTTCCCGTTCTACGCCGACGCCCAGGGTCGCAGCGTGCTGCGTCTGGGGCATCGTCTCCCGCGGCGGGCGCACGACCGTGCGGATCGAGCGGCAGGCCGGCAGCGGCTGGAAGCGGGTCGCCGACGTCGCGCACCGACGCGCAGGGCATGTTCTACACGCGGCTGCGCGGGCGGCAAGGGCACCTACCGCGCGACGGCGCTCGACGGCGCCAAGAAGGATCTGACCAGTCGCAGACCTTCACGCGCCCGCTGAGCGGGGCCGATGACGCCCCGCACTTCCGTCCTCATGCCGGCGTACAACGCGCACGGCACGATCCGCGCGAGCGTCGAGTCGGCGCTCGCGCAGACCGTCGGCGACCTCGAGGTGATCGTCGTCGACGACGGGTCCGACCCGCCGATCGCCGAGGCGCTGGCCGACGTGCGCGACCCGCGGCTGCGGGTGCTGCGCCACCCGCGCAACCGCATGGCGCCGGCGGCGCGCAACACGGCGCTGGCGGCGGCGCGGCGCCGTTCGTCTCCCAGCTCGACTCCGACGACATGTGGGAGCCGGACTACCTCGAGAACGTGCTGCCGCGCTTCGACGACCCGCGCGGTCGGCCTGACCTACACGAACGCGCGCATCCTCGGCCACCCGCACGGGCTGGACGTGACGATCTCGGACCCGTCGCCGCACCCGATGGACACGTTCCCCAAGATCGCCGAGCAGAACCCGATGGCGGCGGTGACGGTGACGATGCGCGCCGACGCCGTGCGCGACGTCGGCGGCTACGCGGAGTGGCTGTGGGTGTGCGACGACTACCACCTGTACCTGAAGCTCGCGCAGCGCGGGCTGGCGGTTCGCCTACGTGGACAAGCCGCTGGCGACCTACCGCTGGCCGCAGCCCGAGCGCGGTCAGTCCTACGCCGAGGGGCCGCGCGAGCGCGACGTCCTGAAGATGTACGCGGGGTTCGTGCTGCGCCACCCGCTCACGCCGGGGCCGCGCCGCCAGGTGCGCACGCGCGTCAGGCAGGAGTGCGCCGGCTGCGCGGCCGGGCCGGGTAGCCGGCGCGCCGCCGACCTCGTTCCAGAACTCCTCGCCGCGGTCGAGGATCTTGCGCAGCTCGAAGTCCGCCGCCGTCCTGCGGCCGCTCGTCGGCCAGGCGCGCGCGCAGCGTCCGGGTCGCCGAACAGCCGCTCGATCGCGCGCGGCCACCGACGCCGGGTCGTCGTGCTCGACCACGAGGCAGTTCTCGCCGTCGCGGATGAAGTCGCGGTTGCCGTTCGAGTCCGTGCAGATCACCGGCCGCGCCGGTGGCCATCGCCTCGATCAGCGGCAGGCAGAAGCCCTCGTGGCGCAGGTCTGGATGAGCGCGGTGCGCGGTTGTAGAGCTCGTTGACCTCGGCGTCGGAGGGGCGCTCGAAGTAGCGCGCGCCGAGCTCGTCGCCCAGCTCGGGCTCGATGCCGAACAGCCACAGCCGCGGGCGCTCGGCCTCGGGCACGCGACTCGCCACGCCCTCGACGGTCAGCGGGAAGTTCTTCAGCGGGTTGCGTGCGGCCGACCGACAGCAGGACGTCGTCCTCGCGCGCGACGTCCGGGCAGCGGGTGCCACAGGCCGGGGTCGATGCCGGGCGTGATCACGCGCGCGGTCGAGGCCCAGCTCGCGCAGCCGGTCGGCGATCCACTGCGAGCCGGCCACGTAGCGGAACTCCTCGCGGTAGCTGGCCATCACGTGCGTCTGCGGCTCGGGCTGGCCGGGGTAGTAGAGCGTCTCGATGTCCTGCACGTGGTAGGCGGCGATGCCGTGCTGGACCGACGGCGCGCCAGACCGGCGCGGCGGTGTTCCACCAGGTCGCGACCTTGATCGCGTCGAGCGGCTCGAGCGCCGTCGACCAGCGCCTCGTAGTCGACGAACGTGCGGACCGGCGCCTTCAGGTCGAACCAATCCGGGTCGCCGCCCTTCTCGAGCGTCCACAGCTCGGCCTCGTGGCCGTGCTCGAGCAGGCCGTTCAGGTGCTGGAAGATGACCCGGTGGCCGCCGCCGATGCCGGTGTCCTCGGTCACGTAGACGATCCGCAGGCCGCCGGAGGGCGTGCGCACGTCGCGCGTCGTCGAGCCAGTCGCCCCACTTCTCCCAGAAGTAGCTCCTGCGAGCCGAGCTCGCGCTGCGCCCGGCTCGACCGGTCGCGTCTTCGACTCCAGGTGGGTGAGGGTGGAACCGGGCGCGTAGGTCACGCGCAGCCCGGCGTCCCACGCGCGCAGGCACAGGTCGACGTCCTCGTAGGCCATGCCGAAGCGCTCGTCGAACACGCCGATCAGGTCGAGCGTGCGCCGCTTCAGGTAGATGGCGGCGCCGGTCATGGCCAGCACGTCGGCGGGCACGTCGGCGGGCCGGTGGTCGGACGGGCTTGAAGCGATAGCGGTGGTCGAACCACTCGGGCGCGCCCGAGGTTGCGGTAGCGTGCCGGCCGACTGGATCGTGCCGTCGGCGTAGAGCAGCTTCGGGCCCGACGATGCCGATCGTCGGGGCCGCGGTAGGCGGCGTACTGGAGCTGCTCGAGCCAGCCCGGCATCGCGATCACGTCGTTGTTCAGCAGGACGACGTCGAGGTCGCCGGCCGCCGCGATGCCGCGGTTGGCGTTGGCCGCGAAGCCGGTGTTGCCCTCGGGCTCTCGACCAGCGTCGATGCCGTCGAGCGCGCGCAGCGGCTCGAGCTGCTCCGGCGCCGAGCCGTCGTCGCTGACGACGATCCTCGTCCTGTCCGACCTTGGTCGTCGCCTTGATCGACTCGATCGCCTGGATCGTCAGCTTCGGGTCGCCGTAGTGGGGGATGACGATCGCGACCGGCTTGCCGAAGCGCCGGTACCAGTCGCGCGCGATCGCCCAGCGGGTGGCGCGCGCCGCGGCCAGCTTCGGGCCCCACGGCGTGAGCCGCACGGGGAACGTCGCGATGCGGAGGATCAGCTCGCGCCAGCCGTGGTACTGGATCGTGAGGACCACCCGTCGCGGCAGATCGCTGAACAGGTCGCGGAGGTAGGCGACCACGCGGTCGAGGCGATAGCGCATGGGGGCCACGAAGCTAGCAATCCGCTCTGGGAGCGGAAGTTGCGGGCGGCGGACGGGCGGCGTCTCGGGACGCCGGGTTTCCATAACCGCGGGGACATAACCCCGGGCGCGCGGCCGTCAATCGGACGTGTTGCAAGAAACCTTGCAATTGCAGGGATTTTCTGACGCTCGTTAGTAGGGTTGCGCCCCGCATAACGCCGAGTCCCCGCCGCCTGCGGTGGGGAACGGGGGACCCGAAGCGGCTTCGGCCGCAGGGGCGAATCGCCGCGCGTTCTCGTGGCGTAGCGCCGTGCTCTTTGGCGCGAGCCCGTCAGCTCACCTCGTAGGCACCAGAAAGGGACGATCTTCAATGAGTGATGAGACGCGCGACCTCGCGTGCGCTGAATACTGGGAGGAGTCGATCGCGCGTTCGCGCCGCCGCCGCGAGGCGGCCGAGCGGCAGCTGAACTTCGGCCCGATCGACTCGAAGCGGATCGCCGTGCCGGCGGCGCTGCTGGCCGGCGGCCTGGCGGTCACGGAGGTCGTGACCTCGAGCGGCGGCCAGCGGCGGCGGCGCGGGCGTGCTGCCCCAGGACGCGACGGCGGCGTCGGCGACCGTCGCCGGCTCGACGCAGGCGGACGCGGCGCACGCGCCGAGAGCCGCAGCGCACTCCGCAGCGAAGCGATCCGCAGCGAAGCGATCCGCAGCGAAGCGGAAGCTCGCGCCGCAAGGCGAAGGCCCCGGCCGAAGCCGAAGAAGCCCGTCGTGATCCAGACCGTCGCCCAGGCCCAGGCCTCGGCGGCTTCAAGAAGGGCATGACGGGGCCCGGCGTCGTGCAGCTGCAGCGCAAGCTCGGCGTGACCGCGGACGGCATCTACGGCCCCGCGACGCTGAGGGCCGTGCACCGCACGCAGAAGCGGCACGACCTGCACACGGACGGCATCGTCGGCCCCGCCACCTGGCAGGCGATCTCGGCGCCCGCGAAGTCGTCGACCACCCGGCCGGCCGTGCACCGCACGAACAAGCGCAGGAAGCACTCGAGCGGCGCGACCGTGAGCGCGGCGCGCCTGAAGCGGGGCGCCGAGGTCGAGGCGCTCCAGGCCAAGCTCGGCCTGCCGGTCGACGGCGACTACGGCGCGAGGACGACCGCCGCCGTCAAGCGCTTCCAGCGCCGCCACGGGCTGCACGCGGACGGCGTCGTGGGGCCGCCACGTGGCGGGCGCTCGGCCTGTCGTCGTCCAACCGGACGCTCCATCCGCATCGCTTCGGCGGCAACGTCCGCCGGCACGGCGCGAAGCACCGCACGCGCCGCCACAGCCGCAGCGGCGGCGGTTCGAGCGGCGGGTCCGGCGGCGGCGCCGTCGCCCGCGCGATCGCGGCGGCCAACCGGATCGCCACCAAGCCGTACCGCTACGGCGGCGGCCACGGGTCGTTCAACGACACGGGCTACGACTGCTCGGGGTCGGTGTCGTACGTGCTGCACGGAGCCGGGCCTGCTGTCCGCGCCGCTCGACTCGGGCGGCCTTCATGTCCTACGGCGCCCCCGGCCCCGGCAAGCACATCACGATCTACGCGAACTCCGGCCACATGTTCATGACGATCAACGGCCGCCGGTTCGACACGGGCTACGGCGGCAACGGCAACCGCTGGGCGAGCGGCTCACGGCCTACGGGCGGCTACACGGTCCGCCACCCTCCGGGCCTGTAGAACCCGCCGGGCCCGCGGGTGGCGGGAGCTCACCGGACGCCGGCTCCGGCCGCCCGTCAGTCCACCGGCTCGAACGACCCGCGGCCGTCGCGCGACAGCGCGCGCTCGCACGCGCGCCGGCAGCCGGTCCGCGCGCGTGCCCAGCGCGGACGCGGCCGCCCGGATCGCGTAGAAGCGCGCGGACTCCAGCGTCGCGCGGGCCAGGTCGCCGCCCGCCGCGCCCTCGGCCCGCAGGAACGCGCGGTCGTCGGCCACCTGGCGCCGCACGGTCCCGAGCGTGTGCCGCAGCCCCGACCTGCTCCACGTGCCCGTGGACCTCGCGGAGCGCCCGGAACTCGTCGAAGAAGCGGCCGAACTGCTCGCCCGGCGGGTACGCGTGGGAGTGGATCACCGCGGCGTCCGGCTCGTAGGCGATCGACCAGCCGGCGGCCAGCATGTCGCGCGCGAGCATCTGGTCCTCGGCGTAGGAGACCTCGCGGAACGGCGCCTGCTCCCAGGCCGAGCGCAGGATGCACCCGTTCGCGTCGGTGTAGTACGGCATCGGCACGCGGCCCGCGCTGGATCGACGGCTCGCCGCCGAAGAACGACGCGAACTCGCGCCTGACCCACACCGGCGCGTCCGGCCGCGGCCGGTACGGCCCGTAGACCAGCCCGACGTCGTCGCCGCGATCGAACCCGCGCACGAGCGCAGCCAGCCATCCGTCTCCCGCGGGCGTCGCGTCCTGGGTCAGGAACGCCACCCGCGACCCGCGCGTCCGCTCCATCAGGAGATTGCGGGTGCCCCCATGCGAGAACGAGGAGCGGTCGATCGATACCACCTGCGCCCCGTGCCGCTCGGCCACCGACAGCGATCCGTCGGAAGAGCCGCTGTCGACGACCACCAACTCGACCTCCTCGCCCAGAAATCCGCTGGGCGCGCACGGCCGACAGGACCTCGTCCAGCAGGGCGCCCGCCGTTCAGGACGGGGATGGCGACGGAGATCACCTGCGGGAGTGTTCACCACGGCGCCGCGCGAGGCGCGAGAACCGCGTCCGCCGCCGCGGCGGCGCGCACCGGCGCGGCGCCCGGCGCAGTCGGCTGCCCGGCCCGGTAGTCGCCGCGCGACAGGTGCTTCTCGAGGAACGCGTAGAGCACGATGAACAGGTAGCGGGACCCCATCTCGTTCAGCGCCAGCTTCGACTCGCCCGCCGACCGGTTGGTCCACGAGATCGGGACGACCGCGAACGTGTGGCCGCGCACGACGGCCTTCAGCGGCAGCTCGACGGTCAGGTTGAAGTGGTTCGACAGCAGCGGCTGCACGGTGTCGATCACCGACCGCCGGTAGGCCTTGAACGCGTTCGTCGTGTCGTTGTAGCCGTGCCCGAACAGCACCTGGATCCCGAAGTTGACGATCCGGTTCAGGGACGAGCTTGAAGCGGGGGTAGTCGTGTACCCGCGCGCCGGGCATGAAGCGCGAGCCGAACGCGCAGTCGTAGCCGTCGCAGAGGATCCGCCAGTAGGCGACCAGGTCGGCCGGGCGAGTCGGACCCGTCGGCCATCACGATCGCGACCGCGTCCTTGGTGAACAGGTCGAGCCCCGAGCGGATCGCGTAGCCGAACCCGCGCGGGTTGTGGGAGCGCACGCAGCGGATCCGCGCGTCGCCGTCCGCCGCGGCCTCGACCGCGGCGGCGGTGCCGTCCGCCGACGCGTCGTCGACCACGATCACCTCGTAGTCGACGCCCTCGGCGCGCAGCGCGCCGGCCACCGCTCCCACCGTCTGCCCGATCGACCCGGCCTCGTTGTAGGCCGGCATCACGACGGACAGGCTCAGGCGGGAACGCTCCACCGCTCCACGTTCTGGTCGTGGATGTCGCGCAGCACGGACTCGACGTCGTGCTCGATCCGGAACTCCGGGTAGTCGCGGGTGAACTCGTCGAGGTCGGAGATCCACCAGCGGTGGTCGCCCATGCGCGCCTCGTCCGACAGCGTCCCAGTCGAGCTCGCGGCCGGAGATCCGCTCGCACATGTCGATCGCCTCGAGCACCGAGCAGTTCGACGCGCGCCCGCCGCCCAGGTTGTAGACCGCGCCCGCCCGCGGCGCGGAGTGGAACAGCGTGAACGCGCGCACGAGGTCGGCCGAGTGCAGGTTGTCGCGCACCTGCTTGCCCTCGTAGCCGAACACCGTGTAGCGCTCGCCGGTCATCGTGCAGCGCATCAGGTACGACAGGAAGCCGTGCAGCTTGGCGCCCGCGTGGTTGGGGCCGGTCAGGCAGCCGCAGCGGAAGCAGACGGTCGGCATGTCGAAATAGCGCCCGTACTCCTGCACCATCAGGTCGGCCGCCAGCTTGGAGACCCCGAACAGCGAGTGCATCGAGCGGTCGATCGACATCGAGGTGTCGATCCCGCCGTGCCAGCGGTGGTCGGCGGGCAGCTCGAGGCGCGCGCCGGCGTCGACGAGCGGCAGGTGGTTGGGCGTGTCGCCGTAGACCTTGTTCGTCGACAGGTAGACGAACGTCGCGTCGGGCGCCTCGTCGCGCGCGGCCTGGAGCAGGTTGAGCGTCCCGTTGGCGTTCACGCCGAAGTCGACCTGCGGGTCGGAGGCCGCCCAGTCGTGCGAGGGCTGCGCCGCGGCGTGGACCACCAGCGACAGGTTGCGGGCGGACGCGAACGTCCGGCGCACCGCCTCGCTGTCGCGGATGTCGACGTCGAGCCGCTCGAACTCGTCGCCGTAGGCGTCCACGAGCCGGTCGCTGACCGACCCGGTCGAGGCCTCGCGGCCGAAGAACCGGGCCCGCATGTCGTTCTCGAGCCCGATCACGTGGAAGCCGGACTCGATCAGGTGGGCGACCGACTCCGAGCCGACCAGACCGCCGCTGCCTGTGACCAGGGCTGTGGGCATCAAAGGCCCTTTACCCCAGGGTGGCCCGTACTGAGTCCTCGTTTTCGACGATCCATCGGTGAATGTCCTCCAGCGTCTCGGCGCGCACTCCGCCGCGGCCGCCAGTCGGTCAGGCCGTGGAGCCGCTCGCAATCGGAGAGGTAGATCCGCACGTCCCCCGGTCGTGCGCCCGCCGAGTCTAGAAGGCGGACCTCACGCCCGGTCAGCTCCTGGCACAGCGCGGTGGTCTCCCGCAGGGACAGGCTGCATTCGCGCCCGCCGCCCACGTTGGCGGTCACGCCCGCCCAGGCCGCGGGGTCGGCGAGCTGGATCGACACCAGGTCGACCAGGTCGTCGACGTGGAGCAGGTCGCGCACCTGCTTGCCGCTGCCGCCGTAGCCGATGTAGGTCAGGTCGCGGCCGAGCACGTGGGACAGCACCCAGTGGGTGAACACGCCCTGGTCGACCTTGCCCATCTGCCACGGCCCGGCGATCACGCCGCAGCGGTCCACGACCGCGCGCACGCCGAACGACTCGGCGTACTCGGCGATCAGCAGCTCCGCGCACAGCTTCGACGCGCCGTAGAGCGTGCGCGCGCCCTCCAGCGGGAACTCCTCGGCGATGCCGGCGGGCGAGACGCCGGGCAGCTCCTGGTCGTCCGCGATCTCGTAGCGCGTGTCGGTCTCCACGAACGCGACCTGCTCGAGCGCCGCCACCGGGTACACCCGGCGAGGTCGACAGGAACACCACGAACGCCCCGGTCCGGCGCGCGACCTCCAGGCAGTTGACCGCGCCGCTCAGGTTGGTGTCGAGCACGTAGTCGGTCGCGCCGTCCACCCCGGCCAGGGCCGACGGCTCCGCCGAGCACTCCACGAGCGCGTCGAGCGCACCGACCCCGGCCAGGTCGGCCGCCGACCGCACGTCGCCGTGCGCGAACTCGACCCCGGCGGCGCGCAGCCGCGGCAGGTTCAGCTCGGACCCGCGGCGGCGCAGGTTGTCGAGCGCGACGACGTCGTGACCCGCCCCCGCGAGCGCGAGCGCGAGGTTCGCGCCGACGAAGCCGGCGCCTCCCGTGACGAGGATCCTCATGGGCTGGCGTAGCTCCAGCCAGTCGTACGTGCTGCCGCAGAGCGACGCGCGTGCGCGGGTCGAGCATCGCGACAGCCGGTCCTGCGGCCGGCCGGCCGGCACGCAACGCGACCGGCGCCGAACAGCGAGCACGCGGGGTTGCCGTAACCGGCGACGAAGCGGACGCTGCCGCGCCGAGCAGCACGTCGGTGCGGGCCGGCGGCGAGACGATGCCGGACGGCCAGGCGACCACTGGCGCGTAGACCGTCGACCAGGCAGCCGGCGCCGACCGCGCGCCCGTCGACGCTCGACGTGGACGCGGGCGGCCGAACGACCGCGCAGCCACACCGTGGTAACTCCGCGCCCGCAGGCGGACGTGCCACGACCGCGACCGGGGATCGGTGTGGTCAGCGTGCCGCGGGTGAAGCCCGTTCGGTGGCCAGCCGGGCGGCAGGTCGAGTGTCATCCACGGTAAGTGGTCCAGCATCGAACGGCGGGCGGCGCCGGCCGCCACCAGACGTGTCGCCTGCCCGGGCGCGGCGCGCGAGGCCGTCACGGTCAGCAGCCGGGCGCGAGCGCCGCCCGGTTGACGTCCTGGAGGGGCAGATGCAGCCGGATCGTCGCGGGCCCGCGACGGTGCCACACTCGTACCACGTTCGCCGCGGCGACCGTAGCCCGCGGGCGGCCGGCTGGCGTCAGGCGCCTTGCGCTGGACGATCCGTCGGAGCGCCTGGATGTACTCATGCGCTGCGCGAGGTCGAAGGCTGGCCGAACGCGCGGCCCGGCTTGCGCAGCTCACCCGCCGCGGAGTCAGGCCGAACGCGACGTTCACCGGCCGGGCCCGGCGAAGTACTTGACGAACTCCTCCGACTCGTTCCAGAACACCGGGTCGTCCACAGGCAGCTCCGGGTGATCGACTCGATCGCCTTCATCCGCTCGGTGGGCGCCAGCTGCACGTCGTGGAAGGCGAGCGCCGCGTCACCAGCACGAGCGCGCCGACCGTCGCGCCGATCGCCCACCGCCGCGATCCGCGCGCGGCGCGTGAACCAGAGCAGTCCGAACGCAGCCGTGAACAGCACCGTCGGCGTGAGCGCGACGAGCAGCTTCGCGTCGGCGTAGGTCGCAACGCGCGGCACGAAGATCGCGACGTCAGAGCCGCGGCAGGAAGCGAGGAGCGCCGGGCTCGCGGCGGTGGACGAGCCAGGCGATACCCGCCGCCAGAAGAGCGACGATCGCCCAGTTCGCGACGTCGGTGGCGAGGCTGGCGCGCCGGGTCGGCGAGGCCTCGCGATAGTTGCCCGACAGCCACACTCCGCTGCCTGGATCGTCGGCAACGGCCGCATAGGCGGCCGAGCTGGCCGACCGCCGCGTAGAGGCCGTGCGCGTTCGCTGAAGCCTGCTGCCGCCGGTGAACCGTGACACCGCGATCGTGGCTCGGGAGCTGCCGGTCTCGGCCGGGTACTGGGTGTAGGCGACGTGCACGGCTCGTCGGGCGGCGTGGTAGGGCGGCGATCAGCAGCGCCCAGACGCAGGCGCGTTGGCGAACGCGACGAGCGCGCAGGCCTTGCCCGCCCGCGGTAGCGGCGCCAGCCGTCGCGCAGGCCGGCGCGCAATCCGGACGCCCGAGCGCGGCCGCGGCGGTCGGCCACGGCCGATCAGCGCGTCGCCTCCCGCTGCACCAGCGCGTACTGGTAGAGCAGCCCGGCCAGCGCAGCGATGCGGCAGCGCCCAGCGGCCGCCGCCGAGCCCGAGCGCTGCCGAGCGCGGTCAGCGCCATCAGCCCCAGCGCGGCCAGCAGGCCCAGACGGGCCGGTCAGGACCCCGACCTCGGTGCCGGAGCGTCTGATCACGCCGAACTCGTGGCCGCCCGGGCCGCAGTAGTCGAGCCGCGCGCTCTCCTTGAAGCCGCCGAGCGCGACCTTGCGGCCGCATCGGGCGGAGGCACACGGTCGCGTCACGCAGCGGTGAAGCCGTCGTCTGGCCCAGGCGGCAAGGTCACGCACGCCCTGCGTCGCCGGAGTCCGGGACGGTCCGGTCGACGACCGCGCGGCCATCCGCGCCGACGATCGTCAGATGCAGCGGCGGCATCGGCCGGTGGTAGGAGGCGATCGTCATGCGCAGCCGGTCGGCGTCGCGCGCGGGACCAGCTGATGCCTCTCGCAGTGCCGGCGCCCGTCGGGCAGGACGATCGAGAACGACCCGCGCGTCGACGCCGATTGGTCCCGCGCCAGGCAGCCTCAGCCGGCGGAGCCGTCGGAGCAGCCCCGCCAGCCCTACGGCCACGACCGTCGCGAGGACGAGGGCCGCGACGACGGCGGCGAGCCGCATCAGCCGACGTCGCGCCGCGGCGCAGACCGAGGATCGAGAGGAGGAACGACGAGAAGAAGATCTGCACGCCGACGATGACGAGCGTCGCCGCCAGCACCGCCAGCCGCTCCTCGGACAGCGCGCCGAAGCCGCGGTCGAGCCACTGGATCACGATGATCGCCGCCAGCACGAGGCCGGCGAGCGTGATCGCCGCCGCCCAGCAGCAGCCCGTGCTCGAGCCGGTAGCGGGCGCGCATCTTGTCGAACCAGCGGTCGCTTCTCACCCATGAAGTAGGTGCCGTAGGCGTGGGCGCACAGGCCGAGCGCGACGACCTGGGTGCCGACGACGGTCAGCAGCGCGCCGGCGATCATCGCGTGCAGGTCCCACTCGCGGCCGAACAGGTTGATCTGCGTGATCACGATCAGCGAGATCAGCGCGCCGATCAGCCGCCATGATCGCGCCGGGCAGGACGAACAGGTGGTTCGGGCTGTGGACGAGCAGGAAGCGCAGGTGGCGCCAGCCGTCGCGGAAGCTCGACAGCTTCGACTCGCCGCCGCGCGGGTGGTACTCGATCGGGAACTGATCGATCCGCACGTTCTCCTTGGCGGCGCGGATGACCATCTCGGAGGCGAACTCCATGCCGGTCGTGCGCAGGTCGAGCTGAGGCAGGATCTCGCGCCGGAAGCCGCGCATGCCGCAGTGGGCGTCGCGCACGCCGGTGCGGAAGAAGAGGTTGAGGATCCCTGACAGGACCGGGTTGCCGACGTAGCGGTGCAGCCACGGCATCGCGCCCGGGCTGGATGTTGTCCATCCGGTCGCCCATGACCAGGTCGGCGCCGCCGTCGAGCTTCTCGACGAACTTCGGGATGTCGTAGAAGTCGTAGGTCAGGTCGGCGTCGGCCATGACGATGTAGCGGCCGCGGGCGGCGGCGAAGCCGGCCAGGTAGGCCGACCCGTAGCCCGGGCGCGTCTCGCGCACGACTCGCGCGCCGGCGGCCGTGGCGATGTCGCCCGAGCCGTCGGTGGAGTTGTTGTCGGAGACGACGACCTCGCCGCTGATGCCGTTCTGCTCCAGCGCGGTGCAGCGCGCGGGTGACGCACTCCTCGATCGTCTCGGCCTCGTTCAGGCAGGGGATGACCACAGAGACCGTCAGGTCCTGCTTGGTGATGTCCTGCGGGGCGGACGCCCGTGTAGTCGACCGTGCTCATGGGTTGCGGTCCGGCTCTGAAAACGCGCGAGGGCGGGCAAAGGTTGCGCGTACGGCGCCTCGCGGCGCGCGAAGGGTAGCAACGGCCCCGGCCCTAATCTGCGCCTCCCGCCATGCGGATATGCCTCGTCTACGACTGCCTGTACCCCCACACCATCGGCGGGGCCGAACGCTGGTACCGCCAGCTCGGCGAGCGCCTGGCCCGCGACGGCCACGACGTGACCTACCTGACCCTGCGCCAGTGGGACAGGGGCGTCGACGCTAGCTACGACGGCGTGCGGGTGGTCGAGGCGGGCCCGCGGATGGAGCTGTACGACGGCGGAGGGCAAGCGCCGCGATCGCCCCGCCGCTCGTGTTCGGCGCCGGGCGTGCTCTGGCACCTGCTGCGCCACGGCCGCTCGTACGACGTGCGTCCACACGGCGTCGTTCCCCTACTTCTCGCTGCTGGCGATCGCGCTGCTGCGGCCGCATGCGGCGGCTTCCACGTCGTCGTCGACTGGCACGAGCTGTGGACGCGCGAGTACTGGGAGGAGTACCTGGGCCGCGCCGGCGGCACGGTCGGCTGGCTGGTGCAGCTCGCTCTGCGCGCGCGTGCGCCAGGACGCGTTCTGCTTCTCGCGGCTGCACGAGCGGCGCCTGCACGAGGAGCGGGTGAACGGGCCCGTGACCGTGCTCGAGGGCGAGTACAGCGAGCACGCTGGAGCCGCCGGACCCGGTGCCGCCCGCCGACCCGCTCGTCGTGTTCGCGGGGCGCCACATCCCGGAGAAGCGCGCCGCCGCGATCGTGCCCGCGATGAAGCTCCTGCACGAGCGCCGCCCCGACCTGCGCTGCGAGATCTACGGCGACGGCCCGGCCCGCCCGGAGGTGCTGCGGGCGATCGACGAGCAACGGGATGCACGGCGTGGTCGAGCGCGCCCGGGTTCGTCGACGCGCGAGCGCATCGACGCCGCGCTGCGCAGCGCGCTGTGCATGGTGCTGCCGTCGCGGCGCGAGGGCTACGGCCTGGTGGTGGTCGAGTCGTCGGCGCGCGGCACGCCGACCGTGGTCGTGCAGGACCCGGACAACGCGGCGACCGAGCTGGTCGACGACGGCGAGAACGGCTTCGTGGCCGCGTCCGCGGCGCCGGGGCCGCTGGCCGACGCGATCGAGCGCGTGGCCGACGGCGGGCAGGCGCTGCGCGAGCGGACCGCGGACTGGTACCGCCGCAACGCGCGCCGGCTGTCGCTCGACAACTCGCTCGACCGGGTGGCGGAGAGCTACCGCTCGACGCAGCGCGGTCGTAGCTGCGCAGCGTCCCGCGGGCGGTCTCGCGCCAGGTGAAGCGCTCGGCCTGGGCGCGGCCGGCCGCGCGCATCAGCTCGGCCTCGGCCGGGTCGCCCAGGATCTCCTCGATCGGCGCGCGGCGATCGCGCGCGGGTCGTCGGGGTCGAACAGCAGCGCCGCGTCGCCCGCGACCTCGGGCAGCGACGAGCGGTCGCTGCAGGCCACCGGCACGCCGCGCTGCATCGCCTCGAGCACGGGCAGCCCGAAGCCCTCGTAGAGCGACGGGAAGACGAAGCGCGCGGCCAGCGCGTACAGGCCCTCGAGGTCGGCGTCGGCGGTCCAGCCGAGCCAGCGCACGTCGCCCTCGACGCCGCTGCGCACGGGCGCGCTCGCGCAGCTCGCGCGTCGTAGTCGTCGTCGTAGCTCGGCCCGGCCACGACCAGCACCGGGCGCCGCTCGGCGGGGATCGAGCGCCGAGCGCGTCGATCAGCGGCGCCGTGGTTCTTCGACCGGCCGCTGCGCGGACACGATGAGCACCGCCGGGCCGCTCGCCCAGCTCGTGGCGCGCGCGCAGCTCGGCCTGCCGGCGTCGGCTCGCCGCGACCGCGGACGCGCCCGTGCCCTCGTGGACGACGTCGATCTTGTCCGCCGGGCGTGCCCGAGGTAGCGCTCGATGTCGCGGCGCGTCGACTCCGAGATCGGCGATGACCCGGTGCGACCGCCGCGCGGCCAGCGGCACCAGCGCGCGCATGCCCAGCGCGCGCAGCCCGACGTGGGTGTCCGGGACGGTGCGGTAGTTCAGGTCGTGGATCGTGGTGACGCGCCGGAACGGGCCCCAGGCGGGCGCGGTGGAGGCCAGCGAGTGCACCAGGTCGACGCCGTGCAGCGCCGCCGCGCGCGGCAGGTAGCGCTGCTCGCCGCAGCACCCACTCGACGCGGTTGCGCGCGTTGACGGGGATCGTGACCGACGGGATCAGGTCGCCCCAGGGGCCGCCGCCGGCCTCGGCGGCCTCGCGGTTGACGAACGCGGTCAGCTTCAGGCCCGGCCGCTCCGCGACGCAGGGCGGCGATCAGCTCGCGGGCGTAGGTCTCCATCCCGCCGATCTCGCCGGGCACCAGGAAGACCAGGTTCAGCCCGACGTGCATCAGCGCCGCCCGCAGCGCCCGCTCGTAGGCCTCGAACGTCGCGTGGGCGGCGGCGGGCCAGGAGAACCGCTCCGCGCGCGCGCAGCCGGCGCTCGCGCCCGGCATCGTCCGCGAGCGCGTGCTCGATCGCGCGTGCCGCCGCGGCGGGGTCGTGGGGGTCGAAGTAGTGCGACGACGTCGCCGCCCACCTCGCGCAGCACGGGGATGTCGGAGCACGCCACCGGCACGCCGCGCCGGAGCGCCTCGGCGACCGGCAGACCGAAGCCCTCGCCGAGGGTGGGGAAGCCGAAGCAGCCGGCCAGGCGCCACAGCCCCTCGAGGTCGGCGTCGGGGACGTAGCCCGGCATGCTCACACGGCCGTCGTGCCCGCCGGCGGCCACCAGCCCGCGCAGCTTCTCCTCGTACGGCTCGGCGTGCCCGGCGCAGCACCAGCCCCACGTCCGCGGGCAGGTGGTCGAGCGCGCGGATCAGCAGCTCCTGGTTCTTGTGCGGGCGCTTCGCGCCGACGCAGAGCACGATCCGCGGCGTTACCAGGCCGAGCCGGTCGCGCAGCACGGCTTCCGGCGTCGGTGCGACGTCGGGTGCGCGGCCGGCGCCGTGGTGGGCGATCACGAAGCGCTCCGGCGCGATGCCGAGCCGCTCCGAGATCTCGTCGCGCGCCGCCGCGGAGCCGGTGACGAGCGCGTCCGCTCGGCGCCCGGCAGTCTTGACGATCAGCCGCATGGCCGTGGTCGTCACGGCGCCGAACGTGCGGATCCGGAAGAAGGTCACGTCGTGGAGCGTCACGACGGCGGGCATGCGCGGCCAGACCGGCGCGACGCTGGCCAGGCAGTGCAGGAGGTCGGCCCCGCGGCGGCGCGCGGCGTCCGGCAGCGCCACCTGCTCGGCGACCAGCCGCCGCTCGCGCTCGCCCTCGTCGAACGGCAGGGCCACGAGGCGGACGAAGTCGCTCCACCCGTCGTCGTGCAGCACCCGGGCGCCGGCCCGCGTCGTGAACAGCGTGAACCGCGTCGACGGGAACTCCGACGCGAGCGCCGGCACCAGCCCGCGCAGGTACGTCTCGGGGCCGCCGGACTCTCCCGGCGCGAGGAACAGCGCGTTCAGCGCCACGTGGGCGACCGGCCTCGGCATCGGCCGAAGGGTAGGTCCCTCGAATACCCTCAGCCCGCTCATGGCCTACTTCGACTGGCACGAGCAGCCGGGCTACTTCCGCGACGTCACCCGGCACTTCCAGCGGTCGGACAAGCTGCTCGACGTGGGCTGCGGGAGCGCGTGGCTGGCCGAGCACTTCGACGACTACACGGGCATCGACGCGTCGCCCGACGCAGCGGCGCGCGCCGCCGAGCGCGGCCGCCACGTGATCACCGGCGACGTGCAGGCGCCGCTGCCGTTCGACGACGCGACGTTCGACGCGGTCGTGATGAAGGACCTGCTCGAGCACGTGAGCGACCCCGTGGCCGTCGTCACCGAGGCCCGCCGGGTGCTGAAGCCCGGCGGCCGCGTGTTCGCCTCGTCGCCCGATGCCCAGCGCTGGGTGTGGGACGACTACACGCACGTGCGCCCGTTCACGCGCAAGGGCGTACCGGCTGCTGTTCGCCGACAACGGCTTCGACGTCGACCGAGTCGGCTACGAGTCGGTGATGCCGGGCATCGGCCTGATCTCGCAGCGGACCCGGCGCAAGCAGCGCCCGCGGCTGCTCGCGGCGTCGGCGTGGCTGCCCGTGGTGCGCCGCAACGTGTGGGTCGTCGCCCGGCGAGCGGGCTAACCTCGACGGGTCGTGGCCACGCCCGAGACAACGCAGTACCAGAGCGAGACCGGCAAGCACCGCGACGTCGTGGCCCCGTTCTGCACCGGCTACGGCCTCGACGTCGGCTTCGGCGGCGACCCGGTCGCCCCCACGGCGATCCGCATGGACCTGCCGACGCCGTATGCCAACACAGGCGACGCTCCGGTGCAGCTCGGCGGCGACTCCCGCGACCTGTACTGGTTCCGCGACGACGTCCTCGACTTCGTCTACTCGTCCCACGTCCTGGAGGACTTCGACGAGAACGAGACCGAGCCGGTGATGCGCGAGTGGCTGCGCGTGCTGAAGCCCGGCGGGCGGCTGGTCCTGCTGCTGCCCGACCAGCCGCGCTACGTCGCCCATTGCGAGCGCACCGGCGCGGGGCCCAACCTGCACCACTCGATCGACCGGTTCTCGCTGGCCTACGTGCGTGAGGTGGCCGAGCGGATCGGCGGCGTCGAGGTCGAACACGAGGAGCCCGAGCTGGGCGACTACTCGTTCCTGGTCGTGTTCCGGAAGTCGGGCGCGGCCACCGGCGCCGAGGGGCCGTCCGACCGCGAGCGCCTGCAGACCGCCTGGCGCGAGCGCGACGAGGCGATCTTCCTCCTGCGCCAGCTCGAGGCGCACCCCGTCGTGCGCGGCGGGCGGGCGCTGAAGAACGCGCTGGGCCGCGTTCGCCGCCGCCCGGGCGCGTGACCGCGACGCCACCCGGCGACGCGGTTGCGGACGACACGCGCGACGTCCTCGACACGACCGACGCCGGACCGGCCTCGATCCGCGGCGGAGCGATCCGCGTGATCGGATACGTCGCGGGCGTCCTGGTCGGGCTGATCGCGATACCCCTGCTGATCCGCCACCTGGGGGTGAGTGACTTCGGCCGCTACGTCACCGCGCTGTCGGTGGTGACGCTGACCACCGGGCTCACCGAGGGCGGCCTGCGCGACGTCGCCACCCGCGAGTACTCCACGCGCAGCGGCGCCGACCGCGACGACCTGATGGCGAACATGCTCGGCGTCCGGCTGCTCTTGAGCGCGCTGGGGATCGTCCTGGCGATCGCCTACGCGCTGATCGCCGGCTACGACCAGGCGATCGTCCTGGGGATCCTGGTCGCCGGCGTCGGCTTCCTGCTGAACGGCGTGCAGATCGTGCTGACCGTGCCGCTGGCCTCCCAGCTGCGGCTGGTGGCCGTCACGATGCTCGAGCTCGCGCGCAACGTGATCACCGCGGCGCTGATGGTCGCGTTCGTGGTGGCCGGGCTGGGCGTGGCGTCGTTCCTCGCGATCGCGCTGTTCGCGGCGGTGCCGTCGCTGATCGCGACCGCGTGGCTCGTGCGCGATCGCATGCCGCTGCGGCCGCGGCTCGCGCTCGACCGCTGGCGCCAGGTGGCGCGCGACACGCTGCCGTTCGCGGCGGTCACCGCGATCGCGGTCGTCTACTTCAGGCTGTCGATCATCGTCATGTCGGAGATCTCGACGGAGCTCGAGACCGGCTACTTCGCCACCTCGTATCGGGTCATCGAGGCGCTCCTGTTCGTCCCGTCGGTGCTGGTGGCGGCGGTGTTCCCGGTGCTGGCCCGCGCGGCCCGCGACGACGCCGCACGCTTCGGCTACGCCGTGCAGAAGGTCCTGGACGTCGCGCTGATCGGTGGCACGTGGATGGTGCTGGCGCTGGCCGTCGGGGCGGAGTTCGTGATCGACGTGCTCGGCGGCGCCGAGGCCGAGCCCGCCACCGGAGTGCTGCAGATCCAGGCGCTCGTGCTCCTGCCGGCGTTCCTGATCGCGCTCGGCGGCTACGCGCTGCTGTCGCTGCACCGCCACCGCGCGGTGCTGGCGTCGATCGGGCTGGGCCTCGCCACCAACGGCGTGCTGCTGGCGGTGCTCGTCCCGCCGCACGGGGCCGAGGGTGCCGCGATCGCGACGGTCGCCGGCGAGGCCGTGATCGCTGTCACGATGATCGTCCTCCTGCTGCGCAGCCGGCAGGCGCCGCTGTCGTTCCGCACCGCGCTTCCGGTGCTCCTCGCGGCGGGGCTCGGGGTGTCGGTGATCCTCGTGCCGGGGCTGCCGTCGGTGGTCGACGCGGTGCTCGCGAGCGCCGTCTACTTCGCCGTCCTCGCGGCGCTGCGCGCGCTGCCGCGGGAGGCCATCGAGGCGTTCGCCCGCCGCTAGTGGGCACTAGGCTCGGGCGCCTATGCACGCCGGAACGATCGTCTCGCGCCACTACCTGGCGCACGCCCGGACGCTGGCGCGGTCGTTCCTGCGCCACAACCCGGACGCTCGCTTCACCGCGCTCGTGGTGGGGGAGGGCGCGCCGATCGGCGACGAGCCGTTCGAGGTGCTGAGCGAGCACGACCTCGGCCTCACCGACATCGAGGACCGGCGCAAGCGCTACGACGACTTCGAGTACGCGGTGTCGTTCAAGCCGAGCCTGCTGCGCAGGCTGCTCGAGGGCGACGAGCACGTCGTCTACCTGGACGCGGACATGTACGTCGTCGGGTCGTTCGACGGGCTGCCTCCGCTGCTGGAGGACGACGGCGTGCTGCTGACCCCGCACCTGACGCGCTCGCTGCCCGACGACGGCCTCGACCCCGACATGCCGGACATCCTGCGCGCGGGGACGTTCAACACCGGGTTCGTGGCGGCCCGCCGCGGGCCGGTGGCGGACGCGTTCGTCGCCTGGTGGTTCGACAGGCTGCGGAAGGACTGCAAGGTGTCGCCGCGCAAGGGCGTGTTCGTCGACCAGAAGTGGGTCGACCTGGCCCCGGCGATCATCCCCGGCGTCGGCATCCTGCGCGACAACGGCTGGAACCTGGGCCACTGGAACCTGCCCGGCCAGGCGGTCGAGAGGCGGGGCGACGCCTGGACGGTCGGCGGCGGCCCGCTCCGGGTCTTCCACTTCAGCGGCTTCGACGCGAGCGTGCCGACCCGACTGTCCAAGCACCAGAACCGCGTCGACATCGAACCCGGGTCCGATCTGGCGGCGCTCGCCGAGGAGTACGCCGGGGCGATGCACGACAACGGCTACGCCGAGGTGAAGGGCGGCGGCAAGAACACGTACTCCGGCCGGCGGCTGCACCAGCGGCTCGGGCCGGTCCGCCGCGTGGTGGCCGACCTGCGGCGCCGGCGCCACGCCTGACCCGTGCCGCTCCTGGTATCCGTGCTGCCCACGGACCTCTCGCGCTCGCGTGGCGGCGGGGAGCGGTGCGCGTTCGAGATCCACGCGAACCTGACGCGGCTGCTGCCCGGCTGGGAGGCGCGGGCGCTGGGCGCGACGGCGGACCCCGCGCGCGAGCCGCTGCCGGACGGCTGGCAGAACCTCGCCCGCAGCGACCCGCACGCCCAGGACGCCCTCGACGTGCGCCGCCTCCTGCGCGCGATCCCGCGCGACGCGGACCTGGTGGTCGCCCACCAGTGGTGGACGCGATCGACGCTGGCGCTGCGGCTGCGTCCGCGGCGCGGCGGCACGCTCGTGGCCATCGACCACGGCGGGGGCAGCCTGGGAGCGGCGCGCGTGTCGCGACTGCCGCTGCCGGCGGTCGACGTCGCGGCGGTGCAGAGCGACTACGAGCGACGGGTGACGCCCATGCGCGGGCGGCGCTTCGTCAACATGCGCGGCGGCATCGTGGAGGACCTGTTCACCCCACCCGAGCGCGACGAGCGCGACGTCGACTTCCTGATCGTCGCCCGCTTCGTGCCCCACAAGGGCCAGCGCGAGTTCCTTCAGGCGCTGCCGCCGGGCGCGAGTGCGCGGCTGGTCGGGCCGAGCGGCACCTACGACGAGGCCTACCAGCGGGAGGTGCTGGCGCTCGCGGCCGAGCGCGGCGCGCGGGTCGACCTGGACCTGAGCGACGCCGAGCTGGTCGAGGCATACCGCCGCGCCCGGTTCACCGTGCAGGTGCCGATCGCCCGGCCCGGCGACGCGCCCGAGCTGCTCGGGCTGACGATGCTCGAGGCGATGGCGTGCGGCAGCGTCCCGATCTCGCCGACGGGCGGCCCGTCCGCCGAGTTCGCCCGGGACGGCGAGACCGGCGTGGAGTACCGCGCCGGCGACGTCGACGACCTCCGGCGGGCGATGACCGCCGCGCTGGCCGACGACGAGGCGCGCCGGCGGCTGGCGGACGCCGCGCTCGAGGAGAGCGCGCGCTGGACCTGGCGCGCGGCGGCGCAGACGCTGATCGACACCGCCGGGGTGAGCTGACGTGCGAGCGCTGATCACCGGCGCCGCCGGCTTCGTCGGCGGCCACCTGGCCGCGCTCGCGGCCGAGCGCGGCGCCGAGATCACCGGCCCGAGCCGCGACGAGGTCGACCTGCTCGACGCCGGCGCGGTCCGTGGGCTGGTGCGCGAAGTCGCGCCCGAGGCGGTCTTCCACCTGGCCGCGCTCGCGTCGGTGGGGCAGTCGTGGAGCGAGCCCGCGGAGACGCTCGACAACAACACGCGCGCCACGCTGAACCTGCTGGAGGCGGTCCGGCACGAGGCGCCCGACGCGGTGGTCCTGGCCGCCGGCTCCGGGGAGCAGTACGGACCGGTCCCGGAGGAGCGGCTGCCCGTCTCCGAGGACGAGCCGTTCCGTCCCCAGAACCCCTACGCGGTGTCGAAGGCGGCCGCCGACCTGGTCGCGGGCTTCTACGCCGACGCCCACGGGCTCCGCGTCGTCCGCACACGGGCCTTCAACCACGCCGGCCCGGGCCAGTCCGACGCCTACGTGGTGTCCGCGTTCGCGAGGCAGATCGCCGACGCCGAGCGGGCGGGCTCGGGCGAGCTGGTCCTGGAGACCGGCAACCTCGCGCCCCGCCGCGACTTCGCCGACGTCCGCGACGTGGTCCGCGCGTACTGGCTGGCGGTCGAGCGCGGGGAGGCGGCGGTCTTCAACGTCTGCAGCGGTGTTTCCGTGCCGGTGGCCGATATTCTCGCCCGGCTCGCGAGGTTGACCGACGTCGCCGTCGAACAGCGGACGGACCCGGCGAGACTCCGAAAGCACGAGGTGATGGACATCCGCGGATCGCACGAACGGTTGACCGAGGCGACGGGCTGGCAGCCCGAGATCGCGCTCGACCAGACACTGGCCGACACGCTCGACTGGTGGCGCAACCATGGCTGAAAAGCGCGCGCTGATCACCGGCATCACCGGGCAGGACGGGTCGTACCTGGCTGAGCTGCTGCTCGAGAAGGGCTACGACGTCCACGGCATGGTGCGCCGCTCCTCCGGCGAGACCAACCAGCGCCTGTCCCACATCCGCGACTCGCTCACGCTGCACACGGGCGACCTGCTCGACCAGCGGTCGATGACCGACGTCATCCGCGAGGCCCGCCCGGACGAGATCTACAACCTCGCGGCGATGTCGTACGTGGCCGCGTCGTGGAACCAGCCGGTGCTGACCGCGGAGTTCACGGGCACCGGCGTCACGCGCATGCTCGAGGCGATGCGCGACGCGGCGCCCGAGGCGCGCTTCTACCAGGCGTCCTCGAGCGAGATGTTCGGCAAGGTCCTGGAGGTCCCGCAGACCGAGGCGACGCCGTTCTACCCGCGCTCGCCGTACGGCGTGGCGAAGGTCTACGGCCACTTCATCACGGTCAACTACCGCGAGTCGTATGACCTTTTTGCCTGCTCAGGGATCCTGTTCAACCACGAGAGTCCCCGCCGCGGGCTGGAGTTCGTCACCCGCAAGGTCACCCACGCGGTCGCCGGCATCAAGCTCGGCCTCCAGAAGGAGCTGCTGCTCGGCAACATGGACGCGGAGCGGGACTGGGGCTTCGCGAAGGACTACGTCGAGGCGATGTGGCTGATGCTCCAGCAGGACGAGCCCGACGACTACGTGATCGCCACCAACGAGACGCACACCGTCCGTGAGCTGGTCGACGTCGCGTTCGCGCACGTGGGCCTGGACCCGAAGGACTACGTCAAGCAGGACCCGCGCTTCATGCGGCCGGCCGAGGTCGACCAGCTGATCGGCTCGTACGACAAGGCCGAGGCACAGCTGGGCTGGAAGCCGAGCACGCGCTTCGAGGAGCTCGTCAAGCTGATGGTCGACTCGGACCTGGAGCAGCTCCAGGCCGGCGTCCCCATCAAACAGGCGGGGTAGTCCGGGCGTGAAGGCGGTGATCCTCGCCGGCGGCATCGGCTCGCGGCTTAGCGAGGAGACGGCCGCGCGCCCGAAGCCGATGGTCGAGATCGGCGGCAAGCCGATCCTCTGGCACATCATGAAGATCTACGCCGCGCACGGCGTCCAGGAGTTCGTGATCTGCCTGGGGTACCGCGGCTACATGATCAAGGAGTACTTCGCCAACTACTACCTGCACACGTGCGACGTCACGTTCGACTTCACGGGCGGGAACGGCGACATGACCGTGCACGAGTCGGCGACCGAGCCCTGGAAGGTCACGCTCGTCGACACCGGCGAGGCCACCAACACCGGCGGCCGGCTCAAGCGCGTGATGCCCTACGTGGGCGACGACGACTTCCTGTTCACCTACGGCGACGGAGTGTCGGACGTCGACGTCGCGAAGACGGTCGAGTTCCACCGCTCGCACGGGCGCGGCGGCGACGGTCACCGCGGTGCAGCCCGGCGGCCGCTTCGGCGCACTCGACATCGAGGGCGATCGCGTGCAGGGCTTCCGCGAGAAGCCGGTCGAGGATGGCGGCTGGATCAACGGCGGCTTCTTCGTGCTGTCGCCGCGCGCGGTCGACATGGTCGCCGGCGACGAGACCTCGTGGGAGTCGGAGACCATGCCCGGGCTGGCCGAGCGAGGGCGAGCTGCGCTCGTACCGCCACGACGGGTTCTGGTACGCGATGGACACCGTCCGCGACCGCAACCACCTCCAGGACCTGTGGGCCGGCGGGAGGGCGCCGTGGCGGATCTGGCGCTAGACACGTCGTTCTGGTCCGGGCGGCGGGTGCTCCTGACCGGGCACACCGGGTTCAAGGGCGGCTGGCTGGCGCTGTGGCTCGCCTCGATCGGCGCCGAGGTGACCGGCTTCTCGACGCCGGCGCCGACCACCCCGTCCCTGTTCGACCTGGCCGGCGTCGGCGACGACGTGCAGTCGATCGAGGGCGACGTCCGCGACCGCGACGCGGTCGCCGCGGCGTACCGCGAGGCGTCCCCCGAGGTGGTCCTCCACCTGGCCGCGCAGCCGCTGGTGCGCGCGTCGTACGACGACCCCGTCGCCACCTACGACATCAACGTGATGGGCACCGTCAACGTGCTCGACGCCGCGCGGGCGGCGGGCGCCGGCGACCTGCACTCGATCGTGGTCGTGACCAGCGACAAGTGCTACCTGAACCGCGAGTGGGAGTGGGGCTACCGCGAGGACGAGCCGCTCGGCGGGCACGACCCGTACTCGAGCTCGAAGGCGGGCGCCGAGCTGATCGCCGCGGCCTACCGCGACTCGTACGGGCTGCCGATCGCGACCGGCCGCGCGGGCAACGTGATCGGTGGCGGCGACTTCAGCGCCGACCGGCTGGTGCCCGACGCGATGCGCGCGGTGGCCGACGGCGACCCGCTGCGCGTGCGCAACCCCGACTCGATCCGCCCGTGGCAGCACGTGCTGTGCCCGCTGCACGGCTACGGGCTGCTGGCCGAGCGCGGCGAGCGCGGCGCCTGGAACTTCGGGCCCGCGGAGGAGGAGGCACGGCCCGTGCGCTGGGTGGCCGAGCGGCTCGGCGTCCGCTGGGAGGCCGACGGCGGCGACCACCCGCACGAGGCGCACTTCCTGAAGCTCGACTCGTCCCGCGCGCGCACCCGCCTCGGCTGGCTGCCGCGCTGGGATCTCGAGCGCGGGCTCGACGCGACGGCGGAGTGGTACGCGGCCCACCGCGAGGGCGGTGACGTGCGGCAGGTACTGCTCGATCAGATCGAGGCGTACTCGGCCTCCTAGTCTCAGACGTGTGGGCCGCGTATACGTGAGCTTGCCGCTGACTGGTCCCGCCGCACGGCTCGGGCGGGAAGTGCTGCGCGGGGCCGAGCTCGCCGTCAACGGCTCGGCCGACCTCGTCGTCCTCGACTCGGGCGCCGGCGACGACCGCGAGGAACGCGCGGTGGCGAACGCCGAGCGCGCCGCGCACGACGATCGCGCGCTCGCCTACCTCGGCGACTTCTACTCCGACCAGGTGCAGGTGACCGCGCCGATCCTGGCCGACGCCGGACTGCTCGGCGTGGCGCCGGTGGCCACCTACATCGGCCTGGGCGGGCCCACGCTCGTACGCCTGTCGCCGCACGACGGGGTGGGCTCGCGGGCGATCGCGGCGTGGCTCGTCGACGAGGGGATCGACGAGCTTCTGGTGGTGCACGACCACGACTCGTTCTACGGCTGCCCCGTCGGCGCGATGTGCGAGAAGGCGGCCTACGACGCCGGGGTGCGCGTGAGGCGGCGGCCGGTGTGGAACTGGGACGAGCCGCCGGGCTACGACCTGGAGGGCGCCGGCGCGGTGCTGTACGTGGGCGTCGCCGGCTCCGGCGCGATCGACCTGTGGAGCACGCTGCACGCGGCCGACCCGTCGCTGTGGCTGCTGGGCAGCGAGGGCGTCGCCGTGCCCTGGCTGGCCCGCGAGCTCGACCCGGGTGCCGCGGAGCGGACGCGCTTCTTCATCGCCCAGCGCGCGGCGTTCTCGTTCTACGGGTACGAGGCGATGGCGCTGATCGAGGAGGCGCTGGACCACGCCGTCGACCGCGCCGGGGTGGTCGACGCCGCCCGCGCGACCCGCGACCGCGACTCGGTCATCGGCCGCTACTCGGTGGACGAGGAGGGGCACACGACGTCGACCGACTACGGCCGGCTGGCGGTGGTCGGCGGCGAGCTCGTCTGGGACTGCTGAGCGCTCGACGTCGTCCGCCGGCGCGGCCCCTGCAAACCGGCGCATTCCGGGGTCATCGGTCGCTCACGGCCTGGCGGCCGCGACGCTCCCTGCTTCCCCGGACTGCTTGGATTTCGGGCCCGTTCTACAGCTCGCCTCGCGCTTCGCGCTCGCCTAGGGCTGCGCCGCTTTGGGACGCCCTACGCCGCCGCCCGCAGCCGCAGGAACTGCGCGAACGAGTCGATCGACGTAGTCGATCATCTCGTCGGTCAGGCCCGGGTAGCAGCCGATCCAGAACGCCTGGTTCATCACGACGTCGGTGTTGGCCAGCGACCCCGCCACCCGGTGCGGCATGTCGCGGTAGGCCGGCTGGCGCAGCAGGTTGCCGCCGAACACCTGTCGCGGGTCGCGATCCGGCGGTCCTCCAGCCAGCCGACCAGGTCGGCCCGCGAGAACGGCGCCTCGGGCCGCACGAGCACGGTGAAGCCGAACCACGCCGGCTCCGACTTCGGCGTCGCCTCCGGCAGCATCAGCACGTCGGAGAACGGCGCCAGCCCGTCCCGCAGCCGCTGCCAGTTGCGGCGCCGGGTCTCCACGAACGCGGGCAGCTTGTCGAGCTGCGCGACGCCGACCGCGGCCTGCATGTCGGTCATCTTCAGGTTGTAGCCGACGTGCGAGTAGATGTACTTGTGGTCGTAGCCGCGCGGCAGGTCGCCGAGCTGCCACTCGAAGCGCTTGCCGCACGTGTTCTCGTCGCCCGGCTCGCACCAGCAGTCCCGGCCCCAGTCGCGGAACGACTCGACCAGCACCTTCAGGCGCCCGACGTTGGTGAGCACGCAGCCGCCCTCGCCGGTGGTGATGTGGTGGGCGGGATAGAACGACAGCGTCGCCAGGTCGCCGAACGTCCCGGTGCGGCGCCCGTCGTACAGCGACCCGAGCGCGTCGCAGCAGTCCTCGACCACCCACAGGTCGTGCTCGCGGGCGACGCCGAGCACGCCCTCGACGTCCCACGGGTTGCCGAGCGTGTGCGCGAGCATGATCGCCCGCGTGCGCGGGCCGACCGCGGCGGCCAGCGCGTCGACGTCGACGTTGCCGGTCGCCAGGTCGACGTCCACGAACACCGGCACGAGCCCGTTCTGCAGCGTCGGGTTGACCGTGGTGGGGAAGCCGGCGGCGACGGTCAGCACCTCGTCGCCCGGCCGCAGCGCCCGCTCCCCGAGCCGCTCGGAGGTCAGCGCCGACAGCGCCAGCAGGTTGGCCGACGATCCCGAGTTGCACAGGATCGCGTGGCGCAGGCCGACGAACGAAGCCAGGCCGCGCTCGAGCTGCGCTGCGAAGCGGCCGGTGGTGAGCCAGAAGTCGAGCGCCGACTCGACCAGCGTCACGACCTCCTCGGCGTCGAACACGCGGCCCGAGACCGGGACCGGGGTCTGGCCCGGCACGAACCGGCGTGCGGGCCACTCCTCCTGCGGCGTAGCGCCGGACCAGGTCCTCGATGTCGGACCGCAGCGCGTCCCTCACCGGGCGGAGGCTACCGCCGCGGCCAGGGCGTCAGCCCGAGCTACCGGGCCTTGATCGTGATCTTCGTGCGCCTGCTGACCGGCGCGCTGCCCTGCTCGGACGTCGTCACCGTCGCGATCGACACGACCTTCTTGACCTTCTTCAGCACCTTCTTGCCGGCCGACGTGACCTTCAGCGGCACGCGCACCGACGCGCCGGGCTGGACCGTGAAGATGCCCGTGGCCATCTTGTAGACCTTGCCGCGCGATCCGCGTCGCAGCGAGACCCGCTTCTGCGACGACACCGTGACCTTGCCGGTGCAGGCGCCGAGCGTGCCGCGCGGGCAGATGGCGGTCATGTTGACGGCGTTGGCCTTGACGCCCGCCGACTGGGCGCGGACGACCAGGCCGGAGAAGCCGGTGGCCGACGGGCGCGCCGACTTCAGCGTCGCGACGCCGGCGGTGGCCTTCGTCGAGCCGATCTCGTCGTGGGAGTCGACGTTGACGGTCGCGTCGACCGTGCCTCGCTGGTTGACCAGCCGCGCGCCCTCGTTGGAGAGCGGGACGTCCAGGTTGGTGGTGACGTTGCGGTCGATCTTGAACGGCGCGCTGCCGATCTCGGCGCCGTCGACGCGACAGGCGCGCGGTGCCCTCGCAGAACCCGCGGCCGCTCAGGCACCCGATCCGCGTGCCCGCGACGCCGTCGTCGTACACGGTGAACGTCGTGGGCGAGACCGTGACGCCCTCGTACTCGTAGCCGCGCAGGCCGCCCTCGCAGAGGTTGCTCGAGTCGAAGCCCGGAGCCGACGACGACCTGCATCATCAGCTCGCGCGAGTAGGGCCGCAGGTGCTGGGGGTTGCTGGTGTTGGGCCCGGTGCCCGGAATGACCTGCTGGTTCGGGCTCCAGGTCGATCCGTTCTTCGTCCCGTTGTCGGACTCGTACCAGTAGAGAACCGAGGCGGGGTCGTTCCTGAAGATCTGGTACTGGGTGCCGCGCGGGTCGCTCATGTCGCCGTCCCAGCCACCGATGTAGTTGAAGTCGACGTACTCGCCTGCCTTGATGCACTGTGTGCTCGGCCGGAAGACGTGAACCTCGTTGACGTCGCCGCCCACGGGGAAGAACAGGTCCTGCGAGGAGGAGTCGACGGTGAACGTGCCGCCCGCGTTGGGGCGCAGCACCTGGGTGTGGAACAGGTTCAGGTCCTGCTTGCCGCTGCCCTTGGGGACGATGCGGCCCTTGACCCGGATCTCGAGGATCTGGCCCGAGACCGGCGACTGGTGGCTGTTCTGGCGGGAGAAGTTGAAGTAGAGCGTGTCCGCCTGGTGGTAGTTGTTCGGGCCCGTGTTGTCGGTGTAGTCCGGCGTGCCCTGCAGGCTCGAGCCGAACGTGGCCAGGTCGGCAGATGCCGAGGCGGGGATCAGGAGCAGCGCTGCGACGGCGCTGCCAGGAAAGAGTTACGCATCGATGCCTTCATGGGGTAAGCGGGGAGGGTGGCAGGGAGTCGGCGACCGACCCCACCGTAATCGTGTCGGCTGCTCCCGGCCACCACTTGAACCTGTTTAGCGATCGCGCCTATTTGGAAGAGGAACTTGCAGGTACGTGTTTCGCGCAACTTTGCGCACCCCTCGGCGTTGGAACCGGGCAGTGAGCGAGGGGATGGCATGAACGGCTCGAAGACCCCGCATAGACTCCGCGCCTTCGCCGGTGGCAGGGGCCGCGGACTCACGTTCGCCCGGTGACCCGCAGATGACCTTCCTAGACACCCAGGCCTACCTCCCGTCCACCGCGGCGGAGAGCCCGCAGGCGCCGGACCGGCTGCCCAGCCCGCGCGACGTCCGCGTCCGCGACGTGCTGGGGCTGCCGATCGCGATGACGGACTACGAAGAGGCGATGGACGTCATGGACGGCATGGTCGCCCGCCGCGAGCGCGGCTACGTGTGCGCCACCGCCGTCCACGCCGTGATGGTCGGTCAGGGCGATCCCGAGATGCGCGAGGCGCTCGAGGGCTCGACGATCACCGTCCCGGACGGCATGCCGCTGGTCTGGGCGGCCAACCTGCTCGGCGAGGACCTGTCCGACCGGGTCTACGGCCCCGAGCTGATGCTCCGCTACTGCGAGCGCGCTCGCGACCGCGGCCACCGCATCTTCCTGTACGGCGGGCGCGATCAGGGCTCGCTGGCCCAGCTCACGCTCAACCTGCGCCTGCGCTTCCCCGGCATCAAGATCGTCGGCGGCTACTCGCCCCCGTTCCGGTCCGCTGACCGACGAGGAGGACGACGCGATCGCCGCGCAGATCAACGCGGCCCGCCCGGACGTGGTCTGGGTCGGCATCGGCGTCCCCAAGCAGGAGAAGTGGATGGCCCGGATGCGCGACCGCGTCGAGGCGCCCGTGATGGCCGCCGTCGGCGCCGCCTTCGACTTCCACGCGGGACGCGTGTCGATGGCCCCCCAGTGGATGCAGGACCGGGGCCTGGAGTGGACGTACCGCATCAGCCAGGAGCCCCGCCGGCTGCTGCCGCGCTACCTGATCCACAACCCCCGCTTCGTCGCGAAGGTCGCGGTCCAGGTCCTGCGGGAACGCCTGCGGCCGACGGCGCCGCCTAAGCTAGACCGCCACATGCGGGGCACGGTCGCCATCGTCGGGCTGGGCCGCATCGGCCTTCCGCTCGCTCTCTCCTTCGCGGATCGCGGCCTCGACGTCATCGGCGTCGAGAAGCAGCGGCGCGTCATCGACCTGATCCAGGCCGGCGAGATGCCGTTCGAGGAGACCGGCACCCAGGACCTGCTCGAGCGCGTCCTGCCCACCGGCCGCCTGACCATCACCGACTCGATCCGGGAGGCCGCCGAGCGCCGACTGGATCGTGCTGACGCTCGGCACGCCGACGTTCTCGCACATCGAGGTCGACATCTCCGACATCCGCGGCGTCGTCGACGACCTGATGCCGCTGCTGCGCGAGGGGCAGACGCTGATCCTGCGCTCGACGGTCGGGCCGGGGACGACCGAGTGGCTCGCCGGCTACATCGAGCAGCGCCGCGGCTTCGACGTCGGCACCGAGTTCTTCGTCGCCCACGTCCCCGAGCGCATCGCGGTCAACCACTTCCTCGAGGAGATCGCGACGCTGCCGACGATCATCGGCGGCATCGACCCCCACTCGGGCGACAAGGCGGCCGAGCTGTTCGCCGTCTTCGGGGCCGAGATCCTGCAGACGACGCCCGTGCAGGCCGAGCTGGCCAAGACCTGGACCAACATCCTGCGCTACGTCGAGTTCGCGATCCCCAACCTGCTGATGATGAACGCCGAGCAGCACGGGGCGAACGCGTTCGAGGTGATCGACCTGATCAACCACGACTACCCGCGCGGCGGCATGAAGGCGCCCGGGCCTGACCGCCGGGCACCTGCCTGCGCAAGGACTTCGCGTTCTCCGAGGAGCGCTCGAACGCGCCCGGCATGCTGCTGGCCGTCTCGCGCGTGCACGAGTCGATGCCGCTGTTCATGGTCGAGGGGCTGAAGCGCCGGCTCGGCGGGTCGCTGCGCGACTGCAAGGTCGCCGTGCTCGGCCTGACGTTCAAGCGCGACACCGACGACCTGCGCGACTCGCTGTCCTCCAAGCTCATCCGCCTGCTCGAGCGCGAGCTGGCGCACGTGGCCCGGCACGACCCGTTCGCCCCCTCCGACCCGCTGGAGGAGGCGCTGCGCGACGCGCAGGCCGTGGTCGTGGCGACGAACCACTCCGCGTACGACGACCTGCTGGAGCGGCTCCCGCAGGACGTGCTCCTCGTCGACCCGTGGAACGCCACGGGTGCCGGCGAGGTCTTCAGCCGTACGCGCGTGCCCGTCGAGGCGTGGCGCGCGTCCTCGTAACAGGCGGCGCAGGCACGATCGGCAGCGCCGTCGTGCGCCGGCTGATCCGTGACGCCGACTGGGAGGTGCGGGTCTCCGACCAGCGCGAGCCGCCGCAGTGGATGCGCGAGTCGTGCGAGGTGCACACCGGCGACCTGCGCGACCCCGTCGGAGGCGCGCGCGGCGATCGGCGACGCCACCCACGTCATCCACCTGGCGGCGATCGTGGGCGGGATCGGCAACTTCCACAAGTACCCGCACACGCTGCTCGAGATGAACACCGGGCTCTACAACGGCGTCTTCCGCGCGGCGCTCGAGCGCGGCGTCGAGCGGCTGACCTACGTGTCGTCGTCGATGGTGTTCGAGAACGCCACCGAGTTCCCGACCACCGAGGAGTACATCCGCGACACGCCGATCCCCACGTCGGCGTACGGGTTCTCGAAGCTCGCCGGCGAGATGTACTGCCGGGCGCTGCACGACGAGCACGGCGTGCCCTACACGATCTGCCGCCCGTTCAACGCCTACGGGCCGGGCGAGATGCCCGACGACGAGCCGGGCATCGCCCACATGGTCCCCGACGTGATCAAGAAGGTGCTGGCCGGGCAGCGGCCGCTGCAGATCTTCGGGTCGGGCGAGCAGACCCGCACGATCACGCACGTCGACGACATCGCCGAGGGCATCGTCACCGCGACCGCCCACCCAGCGGCGCGAGAACGAGGACTTCAACATCTCGAACGACGAGGAGATGACCGTCGCGGAGATCGCGCGGATCATCTGGGAGGAGTGCGGCGAGGACCCGGCCGCGTTCGAGCTCGAGCACCTGCCGTCGTTCCAGGTCGACGTCAAGCGGCGCTGGCCGTCGGTCGAGAAGGCCCGGCGGCTGATCGGCTTCGAGACCAGGATCGGCGTGCGCGAGGGCATCCGCCAGACCGTCGAGTGGCTGCGCGATCAGCAGGTGGCCGCCCGATGACGACCACGCAGGAACTGCGCAGCTTCTACGACGAGTCCTACCGGCGCGCGAGCGCGGAGGGCGACCGCCACCTGCGCTGGCGCCAGCTCTCGGCGCGCGGCAAGGCCGACCACGCGATCGACCTGTGCGCCCGGGCCGGGCTCGCGCCGCGCTCGGTCGCCGAGATCGGCTGCGGCGACGGCGCGCTGCTGGCCGAGGTCGGCGCCCGCGGCCTGGCCGGCGAGCTGCACGGCTTCGAGGTCTCCGAGGAGGCGGCCCGGATGGCGCGCGGCCGCGGCGCCCCCGGGCTGGCCGGGGTGACGGTGTTCGACGGCGAGCGGGTGCCTGCCGAGGACGGCGCGTTCGACCTCGTGCTGCTGTCGCACGTGCTCGAGCACGTGCCCCGGCCCGAGGCGCTGCTGCGCGAGGCCGCGCGCGTCTCCCGCGCGGTCCTGCTCGAGGTGCCGCTCGAGGCGAACCTGTCGGCGCGGCGCGAGTCGAAGCGCGAGGGCGCCGCCGAGATCGGCCACATCCAGGCGCTCGACCGGCCCTCCGTCGGCGCGATGGTCGCGGCCGCGGGGCTGTCCGTGCGCGAGGAGCTGCTCGATCCGCTGCCGCTCGAGGTGCACCGCTTCTTCGCGTCGTCGGGCGCGGACAGGGTGAAGGCCACCGTCAAGGGCGGCGTCCGTCGCGCGGTGTTCAATGTGTCGCCACGGCTCGCCGAGCGCGCCTTCACGCTGCACTACGCCTGCCTCTGCCAGTAGATGCTCTTCCGCGCCAAGGCGCCCCTACGTGTCTCGTTCGCCGGCGGTGGAACGGACGTCGCCCCGTTCCCCGAGCGCGAGGGCGGCCTGGTCCTGAACGCGACGATCAACCGCTTCGCCTACGGGACGCTGCGCCCGCGCCGCGACGAGGACATCCAGATCGAGTCCGTCGACTTCGGGGAGACGGCCCGCTTCGGCTTCGGCGACACGATGGCGTTCGACGGGAAGCTCGACCTGGTCAAGGCGGCGATCCACCGGCTCAGCCCGCGCGAGGAGGGCGGCGGCGGCTTCGAGCTGTTCCTGCACTCGAACGCTCCGCCCGGGTCGGGGCTCGGGTCGTCGTCGACGATGATGGTCGCGCTGATCGGGCTGCTCAAGGAGTTCCGCTCGGTGCCGCTGACCGACTACGAGGTCGCGCACATGGCCTACGAGGTCGAGCGTGTCGACCTGGGCCTGAAGGGCGGCCTCCAGGACCAGTACGCGGCCACGTTCGGCGGCTTCAACTTCCTGGAGTTCCACGCCGACCACGTGGTCGTCAACCCGCTGCGGATACCGGACGACACGATCATGGAGCTCGAGCACAACCTGCTGCTGGCCTACACGGGCCGCACCCGCCAGGGCGACCACATCATCGAGGACCAGACCAAGCGGTTCGAGCAGGCCGAGACCGACGCCATCGAGGGGCTGCGCGCGCAGAAGCAGCTCGCGATCGACATGAAGAACGCGCTGCTCCAGCGCCGCGTGCACGACTTCGGCGACCTGCTCGGGCAGGCGTGGGAGGCCAAGAAGCGGATGTCCGACCGCATCTCCAGCGCCTACATCGACGAGATGTACGAGGAGGCGATGAAGGTCGGCGCCCTGGGCGGCAAGGTCACGGGCGCGGGCGGCGGCGGCTACATGCTGTTCTACTGCCGCTACGACCGCAAGCACCGGGTGGCCGACCGGCTGGAGGAGCTGGGGGCGAGCGTGACGGAGTTCGCCTTCGAGCCCGCGGGCCTGCGCACCTGGAGGGCCGATGACCGCTGAGCTGGCCCGCGCCCGCATCGCGGCGGCCATCGACGTGTACGGGCGCCTCGCGGGCTCCGCGGACGTCATCGCCGCTGCCGGCGCCGCCGTGGTCGACGCCTACCGCGCCGGCGGCAAGCTGATCGTGTTCGGCAACGGCGGCAGCGCGGCGGACGCGCAGCACATCGCCGCGGAGTTCGTCGGGCGCTTCCAGATCGAGCGCGACCCGCTGCCCGCGATCGCGCTGTCGGTCAACACCTCGGCGGTCACGGCGATCGCCAACGACTACGGCTACGAGCAGGTCTTCTCACGCCAGCTCCGCGGGCTCGGCGCGCCGGGCGACGTCGCGCTCGGCATCTCGACGAGCGGCCGATCGCCCAACGTCAACGGCGCGCTCGCCGCCGCGCGCGAGATGGGCATGGGGACGGTCGGCATGACCGGCGCCACCGGAGGCGACATGCCCGGCCTGTGCGACCACTGCATCGTCGTGCCGGCCGACGCGACCCCGCGCATCCAGGAGGGACACATCCTGATCGCGCACGTGCTCTGCGAGATCGTCGAGAGCGCGCTGTTCCCCGGTGGCTGAGCCGCTGTCCACGGTCTTCCTCGACCGCGACGGCGTCATCAACGTCAAGGCGCCCGAGGGCGAGTACGTCGAGTCCTGGGCCGACTTCACGTTCCTGCCCGGCGCCGTCGACGCGGTGGCGGCGCTGCGCGAGGCCGGCCTGCGCGTCGTGGTCGTCACCAACCAGCGCGGGGTGGCCCGCGGGCGCATGACGGTCGACGACGTCGAGGACATCCACCGCCGGATGATCGAGGGCGGCGTGGCCGTCGACCGGGTCTACTACTGCCCGCACGAGGACGGCGAGTGCGACTGCCGCAAGCCCGGCACGGGGATGTTCGAGCAGGCTGCGCGCGAGGTCCCCGGCGTCGCGCTCGGACCGGCGGCGGCGATCGTCGGCGACTCCGAGAGCGACATGGAGGCGGGGCGCCGGCTCGGGCTGGTGCTGGTCAAGGTCGGCGCGCCCGAGTCGCCGGTCGACTTCGACTGCGGATCGCTGGCCGAGGCCGCGGACTGGCTACTGGCCCGCGGCGTAGACGGCGCGTAGCTCGTCCAGGTAGCGCGACTCGCCGAACAGCGTGCGCGCCCGCTCGATGCCGGCGTCGCCCTCCGCGCGGCGCCGGCCGGGGTCGTCGTGGAGCGCCCGCATGCGCTCGGCGAGCGCGGCGGCGTCCTTCCGCGGCACGCAGCTCGCCGCCCCCGCGACCTCGGGCAGCGACCCCGCGTCGCTCGCCACGACGGGCGCGCCCGCGGCCAGCGCCTCGAGCGCGGCGAACGGCATCACGTCGCCGGACACGCTCGGGACGATCGCCATCGCCGCCCCCGCCAGCAGCTCCTTGACCGCGGCCGGCGCGACGCGGCCCAGGAACTCGACGGGCGCGCCCGCGGCGCGCCGCCGGAGCTCACCCTCGAGCGGCCCGTCGCCCGCCACCTTGAGCGGCACGCCGGACTTGCGGGCGGCGTCGATGGCGTAGGCGATCCCCTTCTCGACGGACAGCCGGCCGGCCACGAGCGCGTAGTCGCCCCGCGTGCGCGCGCGACTCCGAGGCGACCTCGCCCTCGGGGATGTAGTTGGCCACCACGTGCAGGCGGTCGGCGGGCAGGCCGAGGTCGGTCAGCCGGGCGGCGGCGTACCGGCTGGGGGTGACGAACGCGTCGACCGCGTCGAACACGCGCGGCTGGTGCAGCGCGAGCGCGGTCGCGTAGACCGCGGACTCGGGCAGCGACCCGCGGCAGTTCAGGCGCAGGCCCGGCAGCGTGTGCCGGCCGCGGCAGCGGAAGCAGTCCTCGCCGTCGCGGAAGCCGATCGCGATCGCGCAGAACAGCCGGTAGTTGTGCAGGTGCAGGACGGTGCGCGCGCCGGCGTCCCGCGCCGCCTGGATGCCGCGGTGGCCGAACAGCGGGTGCATGTTGTGGAAGTGCGCGACGGTCGCGCCCACGTCGCGGATCGCGCGCGCCACGCCCTCGGGGTCGTCGCCGCCGCGCAGCATCGACGTCGCGGCGTGCCGCGCGCCGGTCGCCCCCGAGTCGCGCGTGAGCGCGGCGTGGGGGATGCCCGCGCGCTCGAGCGCCGCGATCTGCAGGTCGACGGCGCGCTCCTCGCCGCCGGCGATCCGGTAGCGGTTGTGGGCGACGAGCACCCTCACCGGGGCGCCTCGCCCAGCAGCACGGGCAGCACCTTCTGGGCCACGACCGCGCGCAGCGCCTCGGCGCGGTAGGGCTCGAGCAGCCTCTGCGCGCGGGCGGCGTAGTCCGCGCGCTGGGCGTCGTCCCACTCCAGGGCCTCGCTGACCGCCGCGGCCAGGCGCGGGTATTCGAGCTTGTCGGTGACGAGCTCCGGCGCCAGCTCGCGCAGGAGCGGCAGCGCCTCGAACTGGCCGGGCGACGGCACGGTCGCCACGGGAGTCCCTGCGGCGAGCGCCTCGAACTGCGCGATCCCGTAGTCCTCCCATCGCGACGCGTTGATGAACACCCGCGACCGCGCGACGGTGCGGAGCCATTCGTGACGAGGCACCATGCCCGCCCACTCGATGCCCTCGGGCTCGCGCACGTCGGCGTATTCGAGCCAGCGGTTGGCCTTCTCGGAGTCGACGCCGCCCACCACCAGGCGGCCGCCGGGAGGTCGCGCCTCCGACCAGGTGAGCGCGATCGTCTCCAGGCCGCGCTTCTTCGGGTAGCCGGCGTACGCGGTGGCCGCGATGTCGCGCTCGGGCGCCGCCGGCACGTCGTCGACGGGGATCGGCACGCGCACGACCGGCGCATGCGGGTCGGGCAGCGCCGCGGCCGCCCCCTCGCTCACCGGCAGGAGCAGGCGCGCGTCGCGCAGCACCCTGCGCTCGCGCGCGCGCTGCCAGGCGCTGCCGATGCCGGCGGGGCGGTTGAGCCCCGCGGTCGCGTCGAAGCGCACCGCGTAGGGCTTGTCGGTCGGCTGGAGCAGCGCGGCGGTGGTCGTCGAGTAGATGACGGCCCGCGCGTCGCCGGTGGCCCTGCGGGCCGTGCGGCGGGCGGCGATCGCCTCGACCAGGTCGGTCGCCGCGGGATGCCGGCGCAGCTTGCCGGACGGGCCGATCTTCACCGGGACGATCTCGCAGGAGACGCCCGCGTCGCGGATCAGCTGTGCGAACGCGTCGTCCGAGCGGACCAGGCCGGGCGTCGTCGCCAGCGAGATCAGGGCGATGTCGGTCAAGTGCGCCAGGGTACCCTCCGTCCGTGTCAAAACCCCTGGTAACGGTGGTGGTTCCGACGTCCAACAGGGCGTCATACCTGGAGGTGACGCTGGCGTCGCTGGCCGCCCAGGACTTCGAAGGCGCCTGGGAGACGGTCGTGGTCGACGACGGATCGACCGACTCGACGGGCGACGTGATCGACCGTTTCGGCGTGCGCGGGCTGCGGCGACCCTCGTCCCAGGGTCCGAACGCCGCGCGCAACGCCGCGGCCGCGGTCGCCGAGGGCGAGCTGATCGTGCTGGTGGACGACGACATCTGGGCGCCCCCCGGGTGGCTGCGAGCGATGGTCGCCGGGGCCGAACGTCACGCCGGCGCCGATGCGCTCGGCGGACCCATCCGCGCGCGTTTCGACGGCCCGGCGCCGCGCTCGTGCGGCCGCGAGGAGCCGCCGATATCCACGCTCGACCGGGGTCCCGCCGACCGCCCCGTCGACCTCGTGTGGAGCGCGAACCTGGCCTTCCGCCGCCGAGCGCTCGAGCTCGCGGGCCCGTTTCCGGAGGACATCCCGCCGGGCGGTGACGAGGAGGAGTGGCTGCGGCGCCTGGGCGCCGCCGGCGGCCAGGTGATGTACGTCGCCGACGCGTGGCTGGAGCACCGGCGCGCGGGCGACGACGCGCGGCTGCGGTCGCTGATGCGCAGCGCGTACTTCCGCGGGCGCAACGTGCGCGCCTACGACACCCGGCGCGGGGTGGCGCCGCCGCTCGCCCGCGAGCTGCGCGTGCTGGCCGGCACCGGCTGGCACACCGTGCGCCGCGCCTGCCCCCAGGGGCTGATCATGGGCGCGCACTCGTGGGGCGGGTGCGGGAGGCGATTCGGGGGACCGCGGACGGCGGACCGCGGACGGCGGAGGTTGGCGGACGGCGGACGGCGGAGGGTCGTGAGCGACCTCCCTCGCGCCGGAGACGCTTTCTCTCGGGTGCCAGCCGCGGTCGGTCGGGGGGCGGCGCGCGCGCCTGCGCGCGCGCGTGAAGGACGCGGCGCTCGAGACGCGGGCGCGGCTGGCCCGGGTCGACGCTCAGCTCGAGGCGCTCGCTACCGCCGCGCCGCGGCGATCGGTGCTCGTCCTGTCGGTCTATCGCCCGCCCGCGAGGCGGCTTGCGGCGGCGCTGCCCGCGCTGCGGTCGGCGCACGGGCACGACGTGACGCTGCGGCTCGGGTCGACGGGCGAGGCGGTCCCGGAGCTCGCCGAGCACACGGTCGCGACCGGGCTGGGCGGCGGCAAGTTCGAGAACCTGAACGCCCTCTGGCCGGGCGCGGCTCCCGACTGGACGCTGGTCGTCGACGACGACGTCGGGCTGCCCGATCGCTTCCTCGACCGCTTCGTCGGCGTGGCCGAGCGGTTCGAGCTGGCGATGGCCCAGCCCGCACAGACCCACGCGAGCCACGCCGCCTGGCCGGTCACCCGCCGCCGCGCCGGCATGCTGGTGCGCGAGACCCGCTTCGTCGAGATCGGCCCGGTGACCGGCTTCCGCAGCGACGCCGCCGCCGAGCTCGTGCCGTTTCCGCCGCTGCGCTACGGCTGGGGGCTCGACGCGCACTGGGCCGCCGTGGCGGAGGAGCACGGCTGGCGGCTCGGGGTCATCGACGCGCTGCCCGTGCGCCACGACGAGGGCGCCGTGGCCGCCACCTACTCGGGCGACGAGGCGATCGCGGAGGCCCAGCGCTTCCTGGCCGCCCGGCCGTACGTCCCGAGCGCGCGGCTGCAGGAGACGCTCGCGGTGCACCGCCGCGCATGAGGGTCGCGATCGTCGCGGAGTACTACCCCCGCCGGCGCGACCCGGTGCTGGGCGTGTGGGCGCACCGGCAGGCCGTCGCGGCGCGCGCGGCCGGCGCCGAGGTGCGCGTGCTGGCGCTGGAGCGGCCGCTGCCCTCGGCCGCCGCGCTGCGCGGCGGTCCCGCGCGGCTGGCGGGCGAGCTGCGCGCGTTCGCGTCGCAGCCGTCGCGCGAGGAGCGCGACGGCGTGACCGTCGACCTGGTCCGGTTCGCCGCGCCGCCCCGCGAGCGCGGCTACGGCGCCTGGCACCGCTGGGGCCGCGGGCCGCTGGGCCGGGCGCTCGACCGCCTGCACGCGGAGTGGCCGTTCGACCTGGTGCACGCGCACTACGCGGTCCCCTGGGCCACCGCCGCGCGGCCCTGGGCGGCGGCGAACCGCAAGCCGCTGGCCGTCTCCGTACACGGCGGCGACCTGCTCGCGCCGATCCTCCAGGCCCCGGCCACGCGGTCGGCGGCGGCCGCCACCCTCCGCTCCGCCGACGGCGTGATGTGCAACAGCCGCGCGACGCTCCGGCGCGCGGCGGCACTGGCCGGCCGCGAGGACAACATGCGCGTCGTCCACCTGGGCGCGACGGCGCCGGACCCCCTGCCGGAGAAGCACGCGCAGCCCACGATCGCCACGCTCGCGCACGTCATCCCGCGCAAGCGCCACGCCGACGTCCTGCGCGCGGTGGCCGACCTGGACCGGGTGCGCTGGGTCGTGATCGGCGACGGGCCGGAGGTGCCGGCCCTGCGCCGGCTGGCGGACACGCTCGGCGTCGCCTCGCGCGTCGAGTTCCTGGGCGAGCTGGAGCACGAGCGGGCGATCGAGGAACTGGCCCGCTGCCACCTGATGGCGCTGCCCAGCGAGGACGAGGCGTTCGGGGTCGCCTACGCCGAGGCGCTGGCCTGCGGCGTCCCCGCGATCGGCTGCGCCGGCGAGGGCGGTCCCGAGGAGATCGCGGCGCTCGGCGAGGGCTTGGTCCTGGTGCCGCCGCGCGACCCGGCGGCGCTGGCGGTGGCGGTCCGCACCCTCCTGGCCGACCCGGACGCCCTGCGCACGCTCGCCGCGGCGGCGCGGCGCACGGCCGGAGCGCGCCTGAGCTGGGAGCGCTGCGGGGCGGCGACCGTCGCCGTGTACGAGGCGGCGCTCAGGCGATGAGCCCTGCGCGAGAGGCCCCCCGGGGGTGGTGCAGACGGGGAACGCCGACCGAGGGGAGTCTGCACCACCGCACCCGGATCGGGGGGGAGGCCTGGGTTGTCCCCGAAATCGCGGCGCATCTGCGGCCGATCCGCAAAAGCGCCGGTATTGCGCAGGTTTCGCCCACGGCGGATGTCCGATCTGCACAACCTGAGGCGCCGTGAACGCAGGATCCCGCCCAGTCGCCCTGGTCACCAACACCGTGCCCGACTACCGGCGCGAGCCGTTCCGGCTGCTCGACGAGGCCGAGGGGATCGACGTGATCGCCTGGGGAGACCAGGGGCCAGCGCGCGGCCGTGCGGCGGCTCGCGCGCGGCGACCACCGCGCCGTGATCGCCGGCACGGGCGGCCGGCTGGCCCTGCCGGCCGCCTACGCGATGGCCCGGCGAAGGCGCGTCCCCTTCGTCCTCTGGGCCTCGCTCTGGGACCACCCGCGCACGCTTGCCCACCGGTTCTCGCAGCGCCCGACGGAGGCGCTCTACCGGCGCGCCGACGCCGTCGTCACCTACGGCCCGCACGTCACCCGTCACGTCGAGCGCGCGCGGACCCGGGGCAACGTGTTCGAGGCCCCGCAGACCGTCGACGTGGAGCACTTCGGCCGCCCGGTGACCGATGAGGAGCGCCGGGCCGCCCGCGAGCGAGCCGGCGCGGGCGACTCGCCGCTGCTCGTGCTGTTCGTCGGCCGCCTGGAGCACGAGAAGGGCGTCGACCTGCTGGCCCGCGCGTTCGCCGATGCGGGTGTCGACGGGACGCTCGCCTACGCGGGCGCGGGCCCGGTGCGCCCGTCCCCGGGGGTGCTGCTCGGACGGGTGGAGAAACCCGAGCTCCCGGCGCTCTACGCGGCCGCCGACGTGCTCGTTCTCCCCTCGGTCCGAACCGCAACTTTCACGGAGCCCTGGGGGTTGGTCGTGAACGAGGCCATGCTTCAGGGAACCCCAGCGATCACCAGCGACGCGGTGGGCGCCGCGGCCGGAGGGCTCGTCCAGCACGAGCGCAACGGGCTCGTCTTCCCGCAGGGCGACGGCGCCGCTCTCGCGAGCGCGATCCGGCGGATCGCCACCGATACGGGCCTCCGCGAACGGCTGGCGCAGAGCGCCCGTCGCGACGCCGCCGCGTACACGCCCGAGGCCTGGTCTGCGGGCATGCGCGCGGCCCTGCGATCCGTCGGAGCGAGCCGCGAGGAGCCGAGTTGATAGCCTCGAACCCTCGAGCGGGAGCACCTCGGGCTGCTTCGAGCCGCGTCAACCACGGCGCCGGCGCGCGGCCCTCTCGCCCCGCCGATCGTGAGCTTTCCCCGCCCCCGGAGGCTTCTTCCATGGGACGACGACACCGACTGGCAATCATCTTCGCCGCGCTCTTCGTGGCTGTCCTGGCGCTGCCCGCGTTCGCGCAGGCGAGCGGCGACGACGTCATCCGCGACTGCTACGACGACGGCCACATCGACGGCAACTACTCCCAGGGCGACTACCAGGACGCCCAGGACAACCTGCCGTCGGACATCGACCAGTACTCGGATTGCCGCGACACGATCGCCCAGGCACGGGCCGACGGCTCGCGCGGCGGGACGAAGGGCTCGGGTGGCACCGGCGGCGGTGGCTCGAACGGCGGCGGCAGCACCGGCGGCGGCGCGGTCGCCACGTCCGGCGACCAGTCGCGCAGGGGCGGCAGCCCCAAGCCGTACGGGGGTGACCCCGCGCTGGAGACCAAGTCCGGCGCCTACGCCCCGAACCAGGACGACAAGGCCGCCTACGACGCCGCCCGGGCGGAGGCCGCCCGCGGCGCCAAGCTGCCCGGCGGCCTCGCGGTCCCCGCGGCCGGCGACTTCACCCCGTCGAGCGCCAACACCCTCCCGCTGCCGGCGGTCCTCGCGCTCGCCGCGGTCGCCCTCCTCGTCGCGGCGACGACCGTGATGGTGGCCCGCAAGCGGCTCCCCGCCTTGAACCGTGTCGTACCGAGTCGCTTCCGCCGCAGCTAGCGCCGGGCTCGGCGCCGCTTTCGCGGCCGTCGCGTTCGTCGCTGAAGGCGGTCAGATACTCGGCAGCGCGACCGCGGTCGAGGTCGCGCTGATCATCGGCTGCGGCCTGGTCGCCGCGGCCGCGATCGTCTGGGGCCGCGCCGGATCGCTGTCGGGCGCGATCACCCTCGCGCTGTTCGGGCTGCTGGCCGTGCTGACCGCGCTGTCGGTGACCTGGTCGATCCAGCCCGACGCGTCGTGGATCGAGGCCAACCGGACGCTTGCCTACCTGGCCGTGTTCGCAGCGGCGATCGGCGCGGCGCGCCTGGCTCCCGACGGCTGGGTGGTGCTGCTCCGCGGCCTGATCATCGGCATCGCGGTGGTCACCGCGTACGCGCTGGCGTCCCGGATCTGGCCGGCGGACATCGCGCCCGACGACCTCTACTCCCGGCTGGCCCAGCCCTACGGGTACTGGAACGCGCTCGGGCTGACCGCCGCGCTCGGCGTGCCGCTGGCTATGTGGCTCGGCGCGCGCCGGTCGGGGCACGCGGCTGCGAACGCGCTCGCCTACCCGCTGCTGTCGGGCCTCCTGATAGCGATCTTCCTGTCGTTCAGCCGCGGCGCGATCATCGCCGCCGCGGTCGCCGCGATCCTCTGGCTCGCGGTCGTCCCGCTGCGCCTGCGCAGCGTCACCGTGCTCGCGGTCTCCGCCGCCGGCGCCGCGCCGCTGCTGCTGTGGGCGCTCACGAAGAAGGCGTTCACGGAGTCGTCCGTGCCGCTGCCGCTGCGCGAGCGCGTGGCCGACGACTTCGGGATCCTGCTGCTGACCCTGCTCGTGCTGACGCTGGCCGCGGGGCTGGCGCTCGGCTACCGGGTCGCGGGCAACGCGCCCTCGTCGCGTGCCCGCCTGCGACTTCGGCATGACCGCCGCGGCGATCGCCCTGATCGCCCCGATCATCATGTTCGTCGCGGTCGAGTCGACCGACAAGGGCGTCTCCGAGCGGGTCTCCGAGCTGGCCGACACGAAGGGCGAGACACCGGGCGGGCCCGGCCGCTTCGCCACCGGATCGTCCTCGCGCGCGAAGTACTGGCGCGAGGCCAGGCTCGTGTTCGAGAAGGAGCCTGCCGTCGGCACCGGCGCGGGCACGTTCGGCACGGCGCGGCTTCGCTTCCGCCGCGACGCGGAGGTCGCGCGGCAGGCGCACGGCTACGTCGCCCAGACCATGTCCGACCTGGGCCTGGCCGGCCTGGCGGTGTCGCTCGCGCTGTTGGTCGCCTGGGCCATCGCGGCGGCTCGCGCGATCGGGCTGCGCCGCCGCGACAGGGGCGATCAGTGGACGCCGGAGCGCATCGGCCTCGCCGCCCTGGCGGCGGCCGCGGTGGCGTTCGGCGTGCAGTCGCTGATCGACTGGACCTGGTTCATCCCCGGCCCGGCGGTGATGGCGCTCGCGGCGGCCGGGTTCGTCGCAGGCTCGGCGCGGCCCGACCGCGCCTGGGCTCCGCGCACCGCGCTGAAGTCGCTGCCCAGGGCCCGCTTCGCGATGGCCGCGGCGGCGCTGCTGATGGTCGGCGTCTGCGCGTGGGCGGCATGGCAGCCCCAGCGCTCCCACTCGGAGACCGAGCGGGCCTACGACCTGCTCGCCGACGGCAAGGCCGATGCCGCCGAGCACGCCGCCGTGAAGGCCGAGGACATCAATCCGCTCGCGCTCGAGCCGCTGTTCGCGCACGCGGCGATCCTCGAGCAGAAGGGCGAGCTGAAGCGGGCGGAAGCGGCGCTGGCGACAGCCGTGCGCGAGCACCGCTCTGATCCCGCCGCCTGGCTGCGCCTGGCGCAGTTCCAGCTGTTCACGGTGGACGACCCGAAGCGCGCCCAGAAGACGCTGCTCGGGGCGATCGCGCTGGATCCGAACTCGCGCGAGGCGGCTTACGCCTACTTCGAGACGCGCAACCGGATCCGCGGCGGCCAGCCGCCGGCCACGCCGGTGCAGGCCCCGGCCCAGCCGCCCGGCCCGTAGCTCTCCGGTTGGGACTTCGCGCCCAGTCGCGCGAGTAGGTCGTTACCCGGGCCGTCCTCCGCCGTTCCGCCCCCGCAGCACGTCGAGGGAGAAAAGACGATGGGCGGACAGGGACGTTGGCTCCATACGTTGCGCCGCCGGCGTTTCGACCGCCGCCGGCTCGACCATGCTCGGAAGGCCCTCGCCGTGCTCGCGCGCGTCATGGACCTGAGCGATCCCGACACATCGGAGCATCAGCGCGACATCGCGGACCTAGTGCCGCGCGTCGGCCATCGGCTGGGCGTGCGCGGCGTCGCCGCGGAGGAGCTGGAGCTGGCCGCGCGCTTCCACGACATCGGCAAGGTGGCCGTGCCGGAGGAGGTCCTGCGCAAGCCCGGCCCGCTCGACGACCGCGAGTGGCAGCTCATGGCCTGCCACGTCGAGTGGGGCGCCGAGCTGCTGCGCCACCTGCCCGAGTGCTCGGAGATCGCGCGGATAGTCCGCCATCACCACGAGCGCTACGACGGCGGCGGGTATCCCGACGGGCTCTGCGGGCCCCAGATTCCGCTGGCCTCTCGCATCATCACCGTCTGCGACGCCTACGGCGCGATGATCTCGGACCGGCCCTACCGACGTGCCCTTCCACGGCGGACGGCGCTGGACGAGCTGCGGGGCGGCGCGGGGGAGCAGTTCGACCCCGCTGCCGTCTCCGCAGTCCTCTCCGTCATCGATGAGACGCCTGCGGCAGTGGCCGCTGGGTGAAGTGGCGTTGCCGACGACGCCGACCGGTATCTTGACGCTGCGCAAGAGCCCGGGTGAGCGGTCGATTTGCGGCAGGGGAGCCGATGAGCGAGCCGGCAGTCGCCAGAGTCGAGCAGGGAGTGCGTCTGGAGGGCGCGGCGCTCCGCCTGCTGAGCGACGAGCGTCTGGCGCGCATGTCGGCCCAGGGGAATCGCGCCGCGTTCGAGGTGATCTTCGACCGGTACCACCGCGCGCTGTTCGGCTACTGCGCGTCGCTGCTGCACAACCGCGAGGACGCCGCAGACGCGGTGCAGAGCACGATGGAGCGCGCGATGCGGGCGCTCGAGGGGGAGGGGCGCGAGATCGCGGTCCGGCCGTGGCTCTACAGCATCGCCCACAACGTGGCGATCGATCTGCTGCGCAGGCCGCGCTCCGAGCCCGCCGGGGACGTGGAGGTGGTGACCGTCAGCGACGTTGAGGCAGACGCCGCGACGCGGGAGCGCCTGCGCGTGCTCCTCGGTGACATTCGCACGCTCCCCGGGCGCCAGCGGGGCGCCCTGGTGATGCGCGAGTTGTCGGGCCTGAGCTACGAGGAGATCGCTGCCGCGCTCGAGACGAGCACCGCCGGCGCGAAGCAGGCCGTGTACGACGCGCGGCAGGCGCTGCACCACCTGGCGCTCGGGCGCGACCTGGACTGCGACACGATCAGGCGCAAGCTCTCGGAGGGCGACCGGCGGGTGTTCCGCGGCCGGGCCGTGCGGGCCCACCTGACCGCGTGCGCGGGCTGCCGGTCATGGCAGGGCGAGCTGGCCGCCCGCGAGAGGAGCTGGGCGGCGTTCGCGCCGGCGATGCCGGCCGCGGCCGGGGCCCTGACCGCAGCGGGCGGCGGCGGGGCGGGCGCGGCGGCGGCCGGGTCGTTCGCAGGCTACGGGGCGGGCGCGGCCGCGTCCGCGCTGGCCACGGTCGCCGTGGCCGTGGTGCTGGGTGCGGGCGCCGTCGGCGGGCGGGAGCACAGCGCGGACGACCATGCGGCCCGGCCGTCCGAGGGGTCAGTCGGGGCCGCGGTCCCGGTGGCGCAGCCGCGCAGTGACCGCGCTGCGAAGCGCGACGGCCGGGCTACCCCGCGCGAGCGCGCACAGGCCAGGCGCCGCGCCGACGCGCGTGAGAAGCGCGCCGATCGGGCGCGGGCCAGGGCGCGTGCTCGGCGCGTGGGGGCGGCGCCGACCGGTTCCGCGGGTGACGGCGCGGACCACGAGACCGGCGAGGGCAGCACCGCGCTCGGAGGCGGAGGCGGGTCGCAGCCGCAGGGCTCGTACGGCGACGCCGGCGGGCGCACCCAGAGGGGCGGCCGCGTGAGGGACTGGCTCGGCGGCCGGGGCGACGGGGAGCCGGGCGACGGCGGGAGCGGGCCGATCCGGAGTACGGTCGACGGCACCCGCGACGCCGTGCAGGGGACGGTCGACCAGGTGCAGGGGGCGCTGCCGGTGCCCACGCCGCCGGTCAGCCTGCCCGCGGGACGGCGCCGGGCGCGCTGAGGCGCCCGCTCAGCGCCCGGCGCGTGCGAGCAGCGTCCGCCGCCTGGTGGTGACCGACCGGACGTCGAACCCCGTGTCGGTCAGCAGCTCGCGCAGCGAGTCGGCGGAGAAGAAGCGGACGTGCGGCGACAACGGGTCGAACGTGCGCTCGAAGCCGCGCACCAGGAGGGACAGGCCGATGCCGCGGCCGTGCGCGGGCGTGGTCACCGCCAGCTCACCGCCCGGCCGCAGGACCCGGCGCACCTCCCACAGCAGCGACTCGGGGTCGACGACGTGCTCGATCGTCTCGGCCATCAGCACCAGGTCGAACGTCTCGTCGGGGAAGGGCATCACCGCTCCGGGCGTGAGCTCGACCAGCTCGACGTCGCGGTCACGGAGCCGCGTGCGGGCGCGGTCGAGCGCGACCCGGGAGACGTCGGCGCCGACGACGCGCCCGCCGTGGAGCTCGCCGGTCAGTCGCCCGTCGCCGCAGCCCAGGTCGAGCACCGACCCCTCGCGCCCGCCGATCGCGTGGACGAACTCGACAAGGTGCGCGGCAGGCAGCCGCGAGTCCTCGGGGACCAGCAGCCAGAGCTCGTCGTCGTACTCGGACGGCACCGCGCGCGGAGCCGCCGGCTACCAGGCGCCCTTGGCGCGGAACACGGCGGGGAGGGTCCGCAGCAGGATGGCCAGGTCGAGGTAGACCGACCAGCGCTCGAGGTAGAGGAAGTCGAGCCTGACCAGCTCGTCGAAGTCGAGCTCGGAGCGACCCGACACCTGCCACAGGCCGGTCATGCCCGGGAGCACGAGGTAGCGCTTGCGGTGCCAGTCCTCCAGGCGCTCGTGGTCGCGCCTGGGCAGCGGGCGGGGACCGACGAGCGACATCTCGCCCCGCAGCACGTTGAGGAGCTGGGGCAGCTCGTCGAGCGAGAAGCGGCGCAGGAAGCGCCCGACCGGCGTGACCCGGGGGTCGTTGCGCATCTTGAAGATCGCCCCTCCGGCCTCGTTCTGCTCCTCGAGCTCGGCCTGGCGCGTGTCGGCGTCCTCGTACATCGTGCGGAACTTGAAGCACGCGAACGGCATCTCGCCCAGGCCGGGACGGATCGACCGGTACAGCACCGGGCCGCGCGAGGTGATCTTGACGAGCAGCGCGAGCACCCCCAGGAACGGGGCGATGAACAGCAGGATCAGCGACGCGACGACCAGGTCGAACGAGCGCTTCAGCGCGAAGTCGATGCCCTCGAAGACGGGCGGCTTCAGCTCGAAGAGCGGCAGCGTCTGGCCCGGGACGAACTCGACCCGGTCCATGAGGATCTCCATGGTCGACGGAGCGACCCGCACGCGGATGCCCTGTCGGTGGCAGCGGTCGACCAGGTCGACCGCCTCCTCCTGCGGGAAGTCCGGGTCGGCGATCAGCACCTCGTCGATGTTGTGCTCGTCGAAGCGTCGCTCGAGCGTGGACAGCGGGCCCATGTCCTTCAGCCCGTTCTCCGGCCGCGGGGTGAGCGACACGAAACCGATCGCGTCGATCTGCTGGTTGTCGCGCAACGCGTGGGCGACCGCCTCGATGTGCGATCCGGAGCCGACCAGCACCGCCCGGCGCCGGTACCCCGCCATGCGCAGGACCAGGCCGGACGCCTGCTCGAACAGCCAGCGGAACACGCAGACGTAGAACAGCGCGAACACCAGCGTGCCGTAGAAGATGTAGCCGGACGAGAACTCGTAGTCCTCGGCCAGCGCGTAGATGAACGCGACGAGCGCGACCTGGAACAGCGACCCGATGATCGAAGCGAACCCGGGTCGGGCGGCGCGGTCGCCATAGAGCCCGGATCGCGCGAACAGCAGCAGCGTGATCAGGCAGGCGAGCGGAGCGACGTCGTGGGCCTGGTCGAACGACAGGCTCAGGTCCGGGTGACCGCGGATGACGGCCTTCAGCTCGAGCGCCGTCCAGATGGCCAGGAACACGGCGGCGATGTCCAGGACGCCGAGGATCGCGACGCGCACGACGCGGCGCAGGGTCTCCGCATGGATGATCCAGCGCAGCACTCCGGGGCGGCGGGCGCGCACGTCGCGGGGCACCGGGACAGGCTCCGGAGCCCGGACCTCTCTCAGCTCGTTGACTAAGCTTTTGCCCATGCGCTGGTGACCGCGCCTGCTTCAACCCAGAAGCGCGCGAAATGTATCGGTCGGAGCGGCAGCCAAACGTACGCGCGTGCGATAGCGGATGCGCGCCACGAAGGACCGCGCCTGCGAGGTTAGCGGCTGGCGCGCGATCCGTCCCGGCCGCTCATACTCCGCGGGGTGGGAGGAGTCCCGGGCAGGGCTTCGGTTCTCGCCGCGCTCATCGCGTCGGCGATCGCGCCGTGCGCGCTCGCGGCGGCGCCGCCGCGCGTGGCCGACACGAGCCAGCGCGCCGTGCTCAGGTCCGGCGTCCTTCGCGTTCAGGTGAGCGCCGACCGGGCGGGCCGCCGGCCCGTGGTCGTCCGCCGCGGCCGGACGGTCGTGGCCCGTCGCACGGTCGCATTCCGGCGGGCGGGCGAGTCGCGCAGCGTCCGGCTGAAGCTGACCGACGCCGGACGCGCGGCCGTGGAGAAGTGCCGCGGATCCGCTCTGACCGTGAGCGTCGGCCGCCGCCGGGTGGCGCAACGCCGCCTGCGCACCGACGCGGCGGCGTGCCGCCCGGACCAGCCTGCGCCGCTGCGCGCGGGCGCCGCCGGCACCGACATCACCCCGCCGATCGGCACCCCGCTGTTCGCCTACACCGCCCGCTCCGGCCTCGCCAACCCGGAGAACGCGCCGGAGCTCGCCCTCCAGGTCGTCGCCGACCCGGACAAGAACCTGTACGCCAAGACGTTCGTCGCCAGCCGCGGCATCCACACGCGCGTGCGCGCGCGATCGATCGTCCTGGAGACCCCTCGCGGCAAGTTCGCGCTCGTCCAGGCCGACCTGGGCGGGCTGCCCTACGCGCTCACCCAGGAGGTGCTCAGGCGGATCGCGCCGACCGGCATCGACGGCGACCGGCTGCTGCTGACCGCCACCCACACCCACTCGTCCACCGGCCCGATCTGGCCGGTCGACTCGACGGGCTACGCGCTGCTCGGCGGCGACCTCTACGACCCGCGCGTCTTCGAACTGACCGCGCAGGGGATCGCGGAGTCGATCATCGCCGCGAACGACCGTCTGGAGCCCGCGCGCGCCGGGCTCGGCACCGCGACCGTGACCGACGCGTCCTCGAACCGCAACTTCGACCCGTTCCGGCGTAACGCCGACGTGCCCCAGGACGAGGCCGCCGCGCGCGCCGCCAGCGTCGACCCGACCCTGACCGTCCTCCGCGTCGACTCGCGCGATGGCCAGCCGCTCGGCGTGTGGTCGAACTTCGCGATCCACCCGACCTCGTTCGGCGACGGCAACCTCCTGTTCTCGGGTGACAACGCGGGCTTCGCCGAGCGCATCGCCGAGCAGCAGATCACGGAGTCGGCGCCCGTCCCGCCGCGCCACGACCGGCCGGTCGTCGACGTGTGGTCGAACGCCAGCGAGGGCGACATCTCGCCGGCGCGCAGCCAGCGCACGGTCGACGGCGAAGCGACCGAGTACGCCGCAGGGCCGTACGCGGGCGCGCACGTGCCCGGCGCGCGGGTGGCCGACGGCATCGTCCGCGCGTGGCGGGAGGCGGGCGACAGCATGTCGCCGTCGCTGGACCTCGACTCGCGGCGGTCGTTCCTCGACTTCGACGGGACGCAGGCCGACGGCGAGGCGGTCGGCCCGGTCCCGGTGCTGGGCAGCGGCGGCATCACCGGGCCGGACGGGTTCTGCGCGCCGGTCGACAACCTCGCCGGGCCGGGGCAGGGCATGAAGTTCCCGCAGCTCGCGGGGCGAGGACTGGTCCCGTCGACCGTGCCCGTGTCGGTGTGGCGGATCGGGTCGCTCGGGGTCGCCGCGTTTCCCGCGGAGATCACCCGGCAGATGGGCCTGCGGATCAGCACGGCGCTCGCGCGCGAGTCCGGCGGCGCGCTCGACCGCTTCGCGATCGCCGGGCTGGCGAACGGCTACGTCTCCTACACGGCGACGCCGGAGGAGTACGACGCCTGCCACTACGAGGGCTCGTTCACGCTGTTCGGCCGCCGCCAGGGCGCCCGCTACCAGGGGTTCGCGGCCGGCCTGACGCAGGCGCTCGCGAGCGGGCAGCCCGCTCCCGCCGGAGCGGCCGAGCCGCAGACCGCGGGCGTCGGGCCCGGCCAGGTGGCCCCGCCGCGCACGACGCCCGACGCGGGCCAGGTCATCGAGGAGCCGGCCGAGAAGCTGGCCCGGCGCGGACAGGCGAAGTTCCGCTGGCACGGCGGCGACACCGCCTACGACGCGCCGCGCGGACGCGTCGTTCGTCACCGTCGAGCACCGGGAGGCCGACGGGTCATGGAAGGCGATCGCCACCGACGACGGCTTCCAGGACGTGACCGAGCGCACCCGCGAGGACGGGTCGTGGACCGAGACCTTCCAGTTCGGCGACTGCGACCCGCTCGGCACGTACCGGTTCCACGTCCGCGGGCGTGCGGATCGCGGCAGCGGTGCCGAGCCGTACGAGGCGCTGTCACGCACGTTCACGCTCGAGGCGGCGTCGCTCAGATCGCAGCCGCCGGCAGTCAGCGGTAGCGTGGCGACCGTGCGCGCGCTCTACCCGGACCCGGGCGAGGGAACGCTCCTCGCCACTCCGCGTCTGGTCTCGACGGGCCAGGCGCTGATCGAGGTCACGCCGCCCGGCGAGCGCGCGCGCCGGCTGCGCGTGGCCGCCGACCCCGAGCGGTACGCGTTCGTGACGCGCGTGCCCGAGGGCTCCGCCGTCCGCGTGCTGTCGGTCGAGGACGGCTGCGGCAACCGCGGCGCGTGATCGACCAGGCCGCGTCCGTCAGGGAGGCGACGCTCGACGACGCCCGGCCGCTGATGGCCCCGCTCGGGCGCGCGTTCTACGACGACCCGGTCACGATCTGGGCCAATCCCCGCGAGCGCACGCGCCGCCGGCGGACCGAGCGCTTCTTCCTCGGCCGCATGCGCGCGCTGCTGCCCCACGAGCTCTCCTACGTCAGCGACGCCGCCGACGGCGCGGCGGTCTGGTCGCCGCCCGACGCGTGGCAGATGGGCCTGCGCGAGCTGTTGCACGACCTGCCCGCCTTCCTGTCACCGCGCACCCCGCTGGTGCTGCGCGGGATGCACGAGGTCGAGCGCCGGCACCCCAAGTCTCCGCACTACTACCTGTCGATCCTCGGGGTCGACCCGTCGCGCCAGGGGAGCGGGCTCGGCACCGCGCTGCTCCAGCCGGGGCTGCGCCGCTGCGACGCGGAGGGCGTCGGCGCCTACCTGGAGACCGCCACGGAGAGCAACGTGCGCTTCTACTCCCGCCAGGGCTTCCGCGTCACCGACGAGGTGCCGCTTCCGAAGGGCCCGCCGATGTGGCTGATGTGGCGCGACCCGCTGTAGCGGCTCAGGCGACGCCCACCCGGTAGCGCACGGCGATCGCACCCGCGTGCTCGCGCCGCGCGCCGTCCGCCTGCCAGCCGCGGGCCTCGTAGAACCCGCGCGCGCGGGCGTTCGCCTCGAGCACCCAGAGCACCGCGCCGCTGAACAGCGCGCTCGCCAGGTGGGCGCGGGCCGCCGCGTCCAGCTCCGTGCCGAAGCCGGCATCCCACCGCTCGGGGTCGACGTAGAGCGCATACAGCTCGCCGGTCCCCTCGGCGACGTCGCTGTCGCGGGCGCGGCCCGCGCAGGCCAGCCCGACGACCGCCCCGGCCGCGTCCTCGGCCACCAGCACCGCGGTCCCGAGCCCGGGCTCGGCGATCATCCCGTCCCACACCGACGCCGCGCGCTCCTCGTTCAGGCGGCCGGCCTGCTCGGGCGGCAGGTGGGGGACGTTGCCGGCCCGGAAGCCCGCCACGTGTATCGCCACGATCGCGTCCAGGTCGTCGAGTGTCGCGGGCCGCACCATGGACGCGAATTGTCACCATGCAGCGGATGGGCATGCCTGACACCCACGTCGACATCCTGGAGCGCTGGGAGGACAGCGGAGCGGTCTGGCGCGTCGAGTCGCTGACCGACACGGCCGCCGTCATCCAGCTCTGCACCTGCACCGGGGAGCCGGTCGAGCGCATCGAGTCCGGCGACCCCGAGCTGATCGAGTTCGTGCGCGCCCGTCGCGAGGGCTGACCACCGCCCAGCGACTTCCCGACTTACCGGGACAGGAGCCCGGTAAGTCAGCAATTTTGCACGGGCAACAATCGCTTTCAATGCAATGCGGTTAGAACTCGCGGTGTGGCAGCGCTCGATCCGGAGAGCTTGGCCGTCGGTGACAAGGTGCAAGCTTCCATTCCAGGCAACCCTCGGGTTGAGGAGCAGCCGATCGGCGTCGTGACCGCGATTGCTTCGGACATGGTGACGTTCTTGGCCGAGGGCGAGTACGACATGTTCTACGGCCCCGGCGACGACGACTACTTCACCGTTTACGAGCAGCCGAGGACGATCACGGTGCCGGTTTCCGCGGTGCGCTACCACTGGCCAAAAGAGAGTTGAGCCGCTTGCGCCGGTGGCACGACCGCGCTTAGTCGCCTCGCGCCGGCGCCGGTACTCGCCAGCGCTCGCTAGTTCGCTGGCGATCCCCGCCCGCATGCCTGCGCGCCCGCGCCCTCGTGAATGGCGTCCCGCGTGCGCCGCCAGGAGCTCTACGCCGATCTTTACTCGCAGCAGCTCGCGACCTGAGTCGTGTCAGCGCGCGACGGGCCATAGCCTCGGGAAGTACTCGCCCTCCCAGAGATCGCCGTCGTTCGCGTTGCCGCCCTTCAGCAGCTGCCAGACACCGCCCGTCGAGGCCTCACCGGCGACGTAACGCATGTCCCCCGGCATGAGCCGGACAAGGATGGAGCGCCTGGGGCTGTTCGTCCGATTGGGAGGGCTGGCGTGCATCGTCATGCAGTGGTGCCACATAACCTGCCCCGGCTCGAGCTCGCATTGGATTGGCGCGATCCTCTCACCGGCCGCCATCTGTGAGTCGGGGACCACGCCGAAGTCCGTTTCCAGGTCGTAATACGCCTTGCCCTCAGGCGGCCACCGGTGGCTTCCCGGTATGACCTGCATGCATCCGTTCGCGGGTGTTTCGTGATCGAGCGCGATGCGTGCCGTGAGGAGATCGGGCGGCGCGACGTAGCGCCACCAGTTGTAGTCCTGATGCCACCCGAGCATCCCCGAGGAGGCCTCTCTGTCTCCGATCCCCGGCTTTTGGAGGAGCGCATCCGTGAAGATCCGAATTGACTCCGCCCCTGTGAGCTGAGCGGCCATGGTCCCTACCTCGGGAGATAGAACGGCCCGGCGGATGACGAGGTCGGCAGGCCAGGCGACGTCGATCACCCGCAGCTTGGTCTCAGGGTCTCCCGGTCGCCAGTGGACGGTGACGGGAGGCGTGCCGGTCTCGTACCTTCCGGCGAAGACGGAAGCCATGTGCTCCCTGAGCTCGTCGACCTCGAGTTCGTCGAAGAGGCGCCCGCCAATGACGAAGCCGTTCTCCTCCCAGAAGTCGATCTGCTGTTGGGTGAGTTGCGGCACCCCCTCGAGGGCCCTACGGGTACCGCTACTCACAGGGACTCGAGACCTGGGCAGGGATTGGGCCAAGATACCGCGATGGCGTGGCGCGGGCTCGAGTTCGTCGACAAGACCGAGACTCACAAGCGGTATCGCCGCTGGACCGATCGCGTGTGCAGCCCCGAGGAGACCTGGGAGCGCATCCACGAGCTGCTTCCGAGCTTCGGAATCACGCGGGTTGCCGATCTGACCGGGCTCGACCGAGTTGGCCTACCGGTCTACGCGGCGTATCGCCCGCTCTCGCTCTGCCTGGTGACGAGCATGGGCAAGGGCGCGACGCATGCGGCGGCGCGGGTCTCGGCGGCCATGGAGGCCATCGAGAAGCGCGCAGCGGAGCGGCCGGCGGCAACGATGCGGCGGGCAACTCTGCAGGAGCTGTCCGGCACAGAGGAGGTCGTCGCCGTCGATCGCCTGCCGCGGCTGCGTGCGGAAGGCCTCGGTCGCGACGTTCCGATCCTCTGGGTCGAGGGCCACGAGCTCGGGAGCGGGCAGCCGTGCTGGGTCCCGCACGAGCGGGTGACGACCGACTACTCGGCACTGGCCGATCCTGAACGCGACGTCTTCACCGCCACGACGACGGGCCTGGCGTCGGGTAACACGCTCCCCGAGGCGGCCCTGCATGCGCTCTGCGAGGCGATAGAGCGCGACGCACGCGCGCTGTGGGAACTGTCCGGCCACAGACGGCGCGGGGATCTCCGCCTGGACCTCGCGACGGTGGCCGATCGCGACTGCCGCGCGGTGCTCGACCGGCTCGACGCCGCCGGGGTGCAGGCCGCCGTCTGGGACATCACCAGCGACATCGGAGTCGCCGCGTTTGCCTGCAGGGTCTTCGACCCATCGGAGCCGGACGGGTTTGCGATCGCGGCGACCGCCGGGTCGGGCTGCCATCCCAGGCGTGAGATCGCGCTCATACGGGCGCTTACCGAGGCAGCTCAGAGCCGCCTGGGGTTCATCTCGGGAGCGCGCGACGACTTCTTCTGGTCCGTGTACGAGCACGCAACATCAAGCGGGGCGCTGGCAGAGATGAGGCAGAGCTTTCGGGCCGCGGGGCGCCGCGACTTCAGCGACGCGCCGAGCAGCGACGCCGAGTCGATCGCGCACGATCTCGGGTGGCTGCGCGATCGGCTCGTGGGAGCTGGGATTGGCGACCCTGTAGTCGTCGATCTGAGCGCCCACGGCGTTCCCGTCGTCAGGGCGATCGTGCCAGGGCTGGAGGAGCGGACCCCCGATCGCTTCCACCTCACCTCCGCCCGGGCACGGGCCGCATACGCGCGGGCCAGGGCCACATGTTGAGCGGCGCGGTGATCCTGTTCGTCGGCCCAACGCTGCCGGCGGCGGAGGCAACCGAGGTGCTCGACGCGACGGCGGTCGGCCCAGCGGCGCACGGCGACCTGCTGGGCGCGGCCCGCTCGGCACCGGCGGCGATCGGGCTCATCGACGGGTACTTCGAGCGCGTGCCCGCGGTCTGGCACAAGGAGATCCTGTGGGCCATGTCGCGCGGGGTCCGGGTCTACGGTGCGGCGAGCATGGGAGCCCTACGTGCCGCCGAGCTCGCCCGGTTCGGCATGGTCGGCGTCGGGAAGATCTTCGAGGCGTTCCGCGGCGGGGTGCTGGAGGCGGACGACGAAGTCGCGGTACGGCACGCCTCCGCGGAGCACGGCTACCGGCCGACCTCCGAGGCGCTCGTCGACATTCGGGCCACGCTCGAGGCCGCCACCGCGGCGGGCGTCATATCGACGGAGGTCGAAAGCACGCTCGTCGAACTCGCGAGCGGAATGCACTACCCGGATCGGATCTACCCGCGGCTCCTCGCGGAGGCACCGCGTCGCGGCATCGACGCCCAAGTCGTCGGCGACCTCGAGCGCTGGCTGCCGACGGGCCGCGTGAGCCAGAAGGCGATCGACGCTCGCGCGATGCTGCGCCGGATCGCGGACGATCTCCGAGCCGACCGGCCACCCCCGGGCCGCTCCTACTTCGTCCGGACGGGGTACTGGGATCTCACCTGCCGCGAGCTCGACTCACGCTCCCCTCCGGGCCCCACGGAGCCGGGCCTGGATCCCGAGGCAGTGGTCGACGAGCTCCGCCTCGACCCGCACCGCTACGACCTGCTGCGGCGCACCGCGCTGTTGCGGGTCGCGAGGCGGATCGGCTGGGCAGCGAACCCGTCAGACGACGACATCGCCGACGCGACGGTGTTGCGGCACGCGCGCCTCGGCCTGCCGGTAGCGCGCGACCCGGGAACGAGCGGCGATGATCAGGCGGTGCTCGGCACCGAGGACGCTGCGCTTGAGCTGCTCGCCGGCGAGCAGCGATCGCAGCTCGACCGCTGGCTCTGCGCCGAGCTACGACACTCGGGTTGCCTCGGAACACTCGAGTCGCGCGCACGCGACAAGCGATGTGTGCTCGACCTCCACGGGCTGTCCGGCGCGACCACGGCAGCGCTTGGAATCGACCTGCCCACGGTGTTCGAGGACCACTGTTACGCCACAGGGGCTCCGCAGCCACCCGAGCATCGAGCTGCTGGCGCGAGCGCTGGACCTACCCGACCCGCTCGCGCTTCAGCGGCTGCTCGTGTCCGAGCGCGCCTATCAGCGCGTGCTGCGAGGAGAGCTCCGGGGCTGAGCCGCCCGGCTCACCTCCTCCTGATCTCGCCTCCCGCGCTCGGGTTTTCGAGCAGGGTCGCCCCGCCCTTGACGCTCTTGGCGTCGTCCTCGTCGACGTCGAGATCACTGACCTCGATCTCGTCTTCGGCCTGCTTTTCCTCCTCGGCGCTCGGCTCCTGCTCGCGCTCGTCCATCATGCCTCCTCGCGGATTAGGCCAGACAAGCCGATTCTGCTCTGTCGGGGTCCGATCCACAAGAGCCGGATCCTCCGCTCACTGTGGTGGAATCAGCTGCGATGGCAAGCGCCCACGACAGCGGGATCGATCGCTGTCCCACCTGGCCGAGGGGGCACGTGCAGTCCGACCCGGCGGTGCCGACGGTCGTGAACCAACTGCTCGGCATATCGACCGACGAGCTCAGGTCGCGGGAAAGGGACCGTCCGCTGCTCGCACGTGGTGGGCCAGAGGAGTGGACGCGGGTGTTCAGCCTGGAGGCCGCGCAAAAGCTCATCGACTCCGGAGCGTTGACTCGCGGGCACTTCGACTTCGTCCGCGGGGGTCGGCTGGCACAGGGCCTGTCCAGGACGCGCCTTCAGGGTGCCGTCGCGCGACGCGCGCTGAGCCAGGGGTGCACGGTCCTCTTGCTTGCCCTCGAGCCTGTCTGGCCGGGTGTTCGCGACCTCGCCGTGAGGTTGTCCTCCGAGCTCGAGGAGGAGGTTCAGGTGAACGCCTACCTGACGCCCCGTGACCAGGTCGGCCTACCTCGTCATGCCGATGGTCACGATGTCATCGTCGTTCAGTTGCATGGCCGGAAGCATTGGCAGGTCTTCAATGGCTCCAATGAACCGGTCGTCGAGACCACGCTCGGTCCCGGTGACGTGCTCTATGTGCCGCGCGGCTGGGAACACGAAGTCCGGGCCGACACCTTCTCGCTGCACCTGACCATCGGCCTCCTCGGCCTACTGGAACCAGCGCGCCACTCGGCTCTGGATGACGTCGTGCGTGCCGCGCGCGCGATCAAGTTGGCGGGATCGCAGACGTGCGCACCTCCGGCACTGGACCTCGGGGCGCCACCTGCGGATCCACCGGCACTCGACGCCACGCTGGTCCGCACAGCCCCTCTCTTCGCCGCCGCCCTCGAACGAGATGAACGCGCTGCGCTCGTCTTCGGAGGGCGCCGGGTGGAAGGGCCGATCTCGCTCCGCGACACGTTTCGCTTCATCGCCGACAACGCCGCGTTTCGCGTATCCGATCTCCCTGATCCGATCAGCGACTCCGTCCGCCGCGAGCTCGCCGGCCGTCTGGTAGCCGAAGGCCTGCTCGTGGCGGACTGACGGGCCACACGGTGGACCGCGCGTTCTGTGAATTTCCCGAGTGTGGAGTCAGCATCCGGCTTGAGTTTGCGGACCCGGAATCTGCCCGGAAGGTCGTGGCGGCCGTGTCGGGTCAAATCTACGGAAACCGGCTGCCCCGGCTGCGCTTCGTCGCGGAAAGTGCGCTCGAAGCGGCGGCCGTGATCACCTTCGACGTATCCGAGAGGGACGGGCGCGTCACCCTTGCCTTCTCGGGTGACCTCGCGCTGGCGCCCCTCGAGAGCGACGTGAGAAGTGTCCGCTGGGATTTCTGGAAGGTTCTCAGCACGCTCCTCCTCCGCATCCTGCTGACGCGGCGGATAGTCACCTTCCACGCCGCTTGCCTGCAGGTCCGGGACAGGACCTGGCTGATACCGGGAGAGTCCGGTGCCGGCAAGAGCTTGCTCTCGTTCCTCGCGCGCGCACACGGGGGAAGCGTCCTGGCAAGCGAGCTGAGCTTTGTGTGTGACGGCGCGCTCGTGGCGGGAAACTGCGTGATGTGCATCGATGCCGGCGCTCTCACAGCTCACGAGATCCCTCTCCGTGGTGATGAAGCCGCCCTCGACGGACAGGTCCTGTCGCCGACCGATGTCCCTCGCGGGCGTGTGCCCCTGACGGGAGTCGCCTTTCCGAAGGTGATGACCGCCGGCCCGGCTACGGACCGGGGTATCTCGGGCCAAAGGACACAACGCCTGCTCTACGACAACGCCGTAGGGCAGCTGGCCTGCTGGCAGCTCCTCGACGACCAAGGTGTCCCCGCCTCTCTCTCCACCCCCACCGACGAGCTGCTTCACATCGCCCGGGAGGCAACAACGGTTGCCGGGACAGGCGGTGTCGCACGTGGAGGGCCCGCCGCGCGAGATCTGGGCATGGCTCGCCGATGGCCGAGCGCCGGCCGGGCCGAAATGAACGGCCGTACAGCGATGGGGCGCCGATGCGGCTGGCGCCCGCGACTACGTACCTCCGAAACACCTGCTGACATAGCGGTCGGCCACCTGGCGCAAGCGGGCGGCTTCCTCCTCGGACCCGACACCCTTCCAGTGCCGTGTGGGCCCAGTCGTAAAGTCTCTCGGCCGAACCCCGATCCGCCAGCGAATCTCCGCCAACACGAAGCGGGCATGGTCGGCGCTCATGCACGGGTGAAGGTCGTTGTGATTGTTCAATGGTCAGTGCTCCTCGTCCGACACGCAGTGGTGGTGGGGGACCACGCTTGCCTCGGCATCCATGCCGAGGCTGCGCAGCTGGCGCTCGCCTACCTTTGCCCAGCCTTCGACATCCATGACGACGCTGCGCAGCGCGCGCCTGCCCTGGACCAGCTCAACACGAGGGGATGCGAGCCGGGCCATGTCCCTTGTGACCCCAGCGCAAGGCCAAGGTTGGACGCACCGGGTCCGTTTGGCACGTCAACCCCAGGTTGATCCGGATGGGGAGCGCTAGTCGCCGTAATTACCGCGTCTGGCTCTTGCTAGATCCGCCAGCGGTGAGCGCCGCTTTGCGCGAAAGGCAGCAGCGAGCGCTGAGTGTTCCGCGGAACGCTCCTCGCGGATCGCGAGATGATGCGGGTACTGCGTCGCGCGCCAAGCCTGGCGGCGCTGGGATACTCGCCGCGTGGGCGGGGACTCGGCCGCAGTGGAGCTCTACTGGCTGCCCCTGGGAGCAGGCGGGCACTTCGTGAGGCTGAACGGCCGGGTCTACGAGGCGCTGGCCGCACGGTGGCAGCGCCGGCCCGCGTGCGACCTCTACCACTCGGCGCTGCAGGTTCGCTTGCCGGAGGGGACCTTCGTCGTCGAGCAGGCCCCGGTCCCCGACCTGAGCGGCGACCAGCGCGGCGTCGTCGCCGTGGGCGCGGTCGGCAGCCGCCGGGCCGGGCGCTTCCGGCTCTTCCGCTATGAGATCCGGGTCTGGCCCGGCGGCAACATCCCGGACGTCGCGGAGGCCGTCGACAGCCCGCGGTTGTTGACCCGGGACGAGGATTGCGCCCGCCGCGTCCTGACGATCGTCCCCCAGGTGCCGACTCCGGTATGGGGCCGCGACGAGCTCGGCACCGGCGAGATGTGGAACTCCAACGCGATCATCGCCTGGGTCATCGCGCGGAGCGGTCTCGACGCGGAGTCGATCCGGCCTCCTGGAGGCGGCCGAGCGCCGGGGTGGAAAGCGGGCCTCGCGGTCGCTCGCCGCTAGAACCGCGCGGCCACCCGCTCCAGGATGCGCGCGATCCGCACGACGTCGTCCTCGGCCACCCGCTCGTCGACCCCGTGCGCGCGCTCGATCCCGCCCGGGCCGATCATCGCGCAGGGGATGCCGCGCTCGGCCCACAGGCGCATGTCGGATCCCCAGGTCGCGCCGGTCAGCGGCGGCTCGGAGCCCAACTCCGCGGCGGCCGCCGCGGCCACCGCGCGGATGAACGGGTGCCCCGCGTCCGTCTCGGCGGGCGCGAACTGCCCGCCGGTCCACGACAGCGCGATGCCGTGCTCGGCCGCCAGCTCGTCGAGGGCCGCGCGCGCCTCCTCGACCGGCGTGCCGATCGGCACCCCGAGCCGTCCCTCGAACTCCAGCCGGTCCGGCACCTGCGACGACCAGCGCCCGCCGGCCACCCGTCCGACGAGCAGCGGGTAGGGCAGCTCGTGCGCGCGCATCAGCGGATGGGCGACGTCGGCGTTCAGCGCGCGCTCGTGCTCGTGCAGCGCCAGGTGGAAGTCGACATAGCGGTCGATCGCCGACTCGCCCTCCAGGCGCAGCGCCGCGTGCGCGGCCCTGCCGGGCACGACGCCGGCGAAGGTCAGCGCGCCGGCCTGCGCGCAGATCAGCTCGAACGCCGTCGGCTCCGGGATCACGCAGCCCGCGAAGTCCGAGTCGCGCTCGAGCGCCGCGAACGTCCCCAGCCCGCCGTCCTCCTCGGACGGCGTGGCGACCACGACCACGTCGCCGCGCGGCGCCTGGACCGCGGCCGCCGCGTGCAGCGCCGCTGCCACGCCGGCCTTCATGTCCACCGACCCGCGTCCGTAGACGAACCCATCGGAGCGGTCGCCCGACCAGGGCCCGTGCGACCACTGCTCGCCGCCCTCGTTGACCACGTCGATGTGGCCGTTGAAGGCCAGCCGCGGCGCGCCCGGGTCGGATCCGCGGCGCACCGCGATCGCGCCGACGAGCTCCGAGCGCGGCGCCTCCTCGCCCGGGTAGCCGGGCGTGCGCCGGACCGCGTCGAGGTCGAACTCGACGACCTCGGCCTCCAGCCCGAGCGCCTCGGCCCGCTCGGCGAACAGCTCGGCCATCGCCCGCTCGTGGCCGGTGACCGACGGGCAGCACACGAATCTCTGCAGGTCGGCGAGGAGGGCTTCGGGGTCGATCAAGGGCGCGCAGTCTGTCAGTCTCCCCGCACAACCGACCCCTGGCAAAAGAGAGACGCATGAGCAACCGCACGTTCGTGATCGGCGTCGGAATGACGAAGTTCGACAAGCCCGGCACCAAGGAAGGCGACTACCCGGACTGGGCCGAGGAGGCCGGCAAGAAGGCGCTCGCCGACGCCGGCATCGAATACGACAAGATCGAGCAGGCCTACGCGGGCTACTGCTACGGCGACTCGACCTACGGACAGCGCGCGGTCTACGGCCTGGGCCTGACCGGCATCCCGGTCGTCAACGTCAACAACAACTGCTCGACCGGGTCGAGCGCGCTGTTCCTGGCCCGCCAGGCGGTCAAGGGCGGCATGGCCGACTGCGCGCTGGCGATCGGCTTCGAGAAGATGGAGCGCGGGTCGCTGGGCATCAAGTACACCGACCGCACGAACGCGCTCGACAAGCACTTCATGGCGATGGCCGAGGTGCGCGAGCCGGAGGAGACCCCGTTCGCGCCGCAGATGTTCGGCAACGCCGGCCGCGACCACATGGACCGCTACGGATCGACCCCCGACCACTACGCGTGGATCGGCTGGAAGAACCACAAGCACTCGGTCAACAACCCGTACGCGCAGTTCCAGGACGAGTACTCGATCGAGCAGATCAAGAGCGCGCGGATGATCCACGACCCGCTGACCAAGCTCCAGTGCTCGCCGACCTCGGACGGCGCGGGCGCGGCCATCGTGGCCAGCGAGCGGTTCGTCGAGGAGAACGACCTGTGGCGCCACGCGGTCGAGATCGCCGGCCAGTCGATGGTCACCGACATGCCCTCCACGTTCGAGGACCGCTCGTGCATCTCGATCGTCGGCTACGACATGTCGAAGAAGGCGGCCGAGCAGGCGCTCGAGGAGGCGCAGACCGGCATCGACGAGGTCGACGTGATCGAGCTGCACGACTGCTTCAGCGCCAACGAGCTGATCACCTACGAGGCGCTCGGCCTGGCCGAGGAGGGCGAGGGCCACAAGCTCGTCGACTCACAGGCCACGACCTACGGCGGCGACGGACCGGTGGTCAACCCGTCCGGCGGACTGATCTCGAAGGGCCACCCGCTGGGGGCGACCGGCCTGGCCCAGTGCTCCGAGCTGACCTGGCAGCTCCGCGGCGAGGCCGACAAGCGCCAGGTCGACGGCGCGGACGTCGCGCTCCAGCACAACATCGGCCTGGGCGGCGCGGCCGTCGTCACCGTCTACAAGCAGGCGGCGTAGCCGTGAGCGATCAGAGTCTGAGCGGGCGCACGGTGTTCATGAGCGGCGGCAGCCGCGGCATCGGGCTGGCGATCGCCGAGAAGCTCGCGTCGCACGGGGCCAACATTGCGCTGGTCGCCAAGACCGACCAGCCGCACCCGAAGCTCGAGGGCACGATCCACACCGCCGCCGACGCGATCCGCGAGGCGGGCGGCCAGGCCCTGCCGATCGTCGGCGACGTCCGCGACGCGGACGCCGTCGAGGCCGCGGTGGCCCAGACGGTCGAGGAGTTCGGCGGCGTCGACATCGTCGTCAACAACGCCAGCGCGATCACCCTCGCGCCGATCGGCGACCTCGAGGTCAAGCGGTTCGACCTGATGATGCAGATCAACGTGCGCGGGACGTTCGTGGTCACGAGGGCCTGCCTGCCGCACCTGCGCGAGTCGGACCACGCCCACGTGCTGACGCTGTCGCCGCCGATCGAGCATCCGGAGAAGTGGGTCGGCGGCAACGCCGCCTACACGGTCTCCAAGTTCGGCATGTCGATGCTCACGCTCGGGCTGGCGAACGACGAGCCGAAGATCTCGGCCAACTGCCTGTGGCCGCGGACGATGATCGCCACGGCGGCCGTGCAGAACCTGCTGGGCGGCGACGAGGCGATGGCCAAGTCGCGCACCCCGGCGATCGTGGCCGACGCGGCCTACGAGATCGTCCGCCGCCCGCCCGGCGAGCTGACCGGCCAGGCGCTGATCGACGACGAGGTGCTGCGCGACGCCGGCGTGGACGACATGTCCCGGTACTCGGCCGAGGGGGCCGACCTCCAGCTCGACATCTTCGTGGCGGACTGGGACTAGCGGACTCCGCGGGGGCCGGTTAATGTTGTTTGAGTGGCGGTGGCGACAGCGACCGAGACGGCCGGGCTGACCAAGCAGGAGAAGTGGCTCCGCGGCGTTCCTCTGGTTCATCGCCGCGGAGTCGCTGGTCTTCGTCGGGGTCTACATCGCCGGCGGCCTGTTCGACGGCGAGGAGTTCCGCTTCGTCACGAACTCGGCGGTGAAGGACTTCCTGTTCGTCCTGATCGCCGCGATCGGCGCCACCGACGTGCGCCGGTTCGGCTGGCTGACCTGGCTGGTGATAGTCGGGCATGTCGCGCTGATCGTCGTGAACGCCTTGTTGCTGGCGTTCACCGACCAGGCCGACGTGCGAATGCTCGGATCGGAGATCCCCGCGACCACCCTGATGGTCGTGTGGATGGCTGTCGACGCCGTGATCGTCGCCGCCGGCTACCTGATCTTCCGCGCGGCGCAGAGAGCGCGCTACGACCTGACATACCTGGGGCCGGCTGAGTTCTCCACGCTCAGGGCCCTCGCCGAGGTGCTGATCGACGGACCCGACGAGAAGGTCAGCCCGACCGAGATCGCGCAGAACGTCGACGACTACCTGGCCCGGCTCGACGCGCGCGGCAAGGGCATCATCAAGCTCTCCTACATCGGGCTGACGCTGTTCCCGCTGCTCTACGCGCGGGCGCCGTTCGCCGTGATGCCGCCGGCCGCGCGCAAGGCGTTCGTCCAGAAGCGGTTCCTGCGCGCCGTCTCGCGGCGCAAGATCTGGTGGCGGCCGCTGCGCGAGGGGATCCAGGGGATGATCCGGGCGGCGCAGCAGTTCGTGTTCCTGGGCTACTACGGCGACCACCGCAGCTACGCCGACGTCGGCTACCGACCGTTCTCGGAGCGCGGCCGGCCGCCGGGCCACATCGACCGGGCCGAGGTCGAGACGACCCCGGCGGGGGAGGTCGGCGACGCCGACGTCGTGGTGATCGGGAGCGGCGCCGCGGGAGCGATCCTGGCCTACCGCCTGGCCGAGCGCGGGCGCGACGTGGTCGTGCTCGAGCGCGGCCCGCACATCCGGCCGCGCGACATCACCGAGGACGAGGTCGCGATGTACCTGGAGCTCTACAACGAGGGCGCGCTCCAACTGGCTCGCGACTTCCGGTTCACGGTTCTCCAGGGCATGGCCGTCGGCGGGTCCACGCTGATCAACAACGCGGTGTGCTTCCGGGCGCCCCCGCGCGTGCAGCACGACTGGAACGACCGCTGGGACGCGGGCCTCGACCTGGACGACCTGAGCGGCGCCTACGCCCGGGTCGAGGAGTGGTTCGGCGTCAAGCAGGCCGACGGTAAGACCGTCACACCGGGGTCCAAGGTGTTCGTCGACGGGATGCGCAAGCTGGGCCTGGGAGAGGCGCCGCTCGTCAACGTCAACATCGACAAGTGCCTGGGCTGCGGCTACTGCAACATCGGCTGCCAGTTCGACAAGAAGAGGTCGACGCTCGTGCACGTTCTGCCCGCCGCGCAGAAGCTGAAGGACGGCGGGACGCGTGCGGATCGTCCCGGACTGCCGCGTGGACGCGATCGAGTCGGCGGACGGCCACGCGCGCGGCGGTGGTCTGCGACGTGAACGGGACGACCCACCGGATCAAGGCCAAGACGGTCGTCGTGTCGGCCGGCGCGGTCAACTCGAGCGTCCTGCTCCTGAACAGCGGCATCAAGCGCTCGCTGGCGGGCCGGCGCCTGCACTTCAACATCGTCACCCCGCTCACGGCCGACGCCGGCTACAAGATCGACTCCTACGACGGGCTGCAGATCTCGCACTACTACGAGCCCTCGAACGGCGACCGCTACATCCTCGAGACCTGGTTCAACCCGCCGGCCACGCACTCGCTGGTCATGCCGGGCTGGTTCGGCCAGCACTACCGCAACATGCGCCGCTACGACCACATGGTGGCGGGCGGGGTCGTCGTCGGCACGACCGTGCCCGGGCGCGTGAAGCCCAAGCGCGGCGGTCCCGACATCTCCTACCGGCCCGGCGCCGAGGACCTGGACCAGATGGTCGAGGGCATGAAGCAGCTCGCGCGGATCATGTGGGAGGGCGGTGCGACGCCGGTGATGCCCCAGACCTACCTGCTGCACAAGCTTCGCTCCGAGCGGGATCTGCGCCAGCTCGACCAGTACAAGACCCACAACGAGGGACTGGGGCTGAACAGCGCCCATCCGCAGGGCGGCAACCCGATCAGCCGCGACTGGCGCACCGGGGTCGTCGACCCGAGCTTCCGGGTCCACGGCATGGACAACGTCTACGTCTGCGACGCGAGCGTCTTCCCGACGAGCGTCACCGTCAACCCGCAGCTCACGGTCATGGCGCTCGCGGAGTACGCAAGCGAACGAATCGCCTGACCCCAGGGTGGCATCGGGCCCTCGCCTGGAGTACTTTCGCCCTCTTGCAGTCGATTTCCAGGCAGGGAGACCCATGAGTTACGACCCGTCGCAGCAGCCCGGCGCGAACCCCGGCGCGCCTCCGCCCCCGCCGCCCGCCCCGGGTGGCTACCGCCGAGCAGCCGCAGGGCCAGCCGTACCAGCAGCAGCCGCAGGGCTACCAGCAGCCCCAGGGCGGCTACGCGCCCGCGCCGGTGGCCTACGGCTACGGCCCGCAGATGCCGCCCGTGCTCCAGGGCCGCGAGCTGTCGGGCTGGTGGCTCCGCGTCGCGGCGACGCTGCTCGACTCCCTGTTCATCGTCTTCACGCTGTTCATCGGGTTCTTCGTGAACCTGTTCCTGATGGGCCGCGAGGGTGAGAAGAACGGCATGACCCTCGGCAAGCAGATCTGCAACATCCGCGTGGTCAAGGAGGACGGGACGCCGGTCACCGTCGGCTTCGCGGCGCTGCGCGAGATCGTCGTGCGCTGGCTGCTGTTCGGCATCGTCGGCTCGTTCTTCCTGGGCCTGCCCGGCCTGCTCGACGTGCTGTGGCCGCTCTGGGACGACAAGAACCAGTGCCTGCACGACAAGATGGTCTCGAGCTACGTGGTCGTGGGCTAGATCCGGAGGCCCAAGTGAGCCAGACCGCCGACGCCGATCGCCAGAACTCGCTGTTCGACGGGACCGGCAGCCGCCTGCTCGCGGCCGCCGAGGTGGCCGAGGTCTCCGACGACACCCTGGAGCGGCTGCGCCTGCCGCTGTCGGTGCTGAAGGTGTCGATCCCCGTCCGCATGGACGACGGGTCGCTCCGCTCGTTCGCGGGCTACCGCGTCCGCTACGACGACACGCTCGGGCCGACGAAGGGCGGCGTGCGCTTCCACCCGCGCGTGAACGTCGACGAGGTCCAGTCGCTCGCGTTCTGGATGACGTTCAAGTGCGCGACGCTCGACCTGCCGTTCGGAGGCGGCAAGGGCGGCGTGACCGTCGACTCCAAGGCGCTGTCGCTGCACGAGCTGGAGCGGCTCGCGCGCGGATACATCGACGCGATCGCCGACTTCATCGGGCCGGACGTCGACGTCCCCGCGCCCGACATGTACACGAACTCGATGGTCATGGGCTGGATGCTCGACCAGTACACGACGATCAAGCGCGCGTTCATGCCGGGCGTCGTGACCGGCAAGCCGATACCGCTGGGCGGCAGCCACGGCCGCGAGACGGCCACCGCCGACGGCGCCTTCCACGTGTTGTCGACCCTGCTGCCGAAGCTGGCCGAGGACGGCAGCGGCCAAGGCGCGCGAGGACGCGCCGACGGTGGCGATCCAGGGCTTCGGCAACGCCGGCGCGCAGCTCGCCGAGCTCCTGGCCGGCGACGGCTACCGGGTCGTCGCCGCCGCGGACTCGCGGCACGCGATCCACAACCCCGACGGGCTCGACGTGGCCGAGCTGCGGCGGGTGAAGGGGGAGACGGGGTCGCTGCCCGAGGACGCGGGCGACGCCGTGGACCCCGACGCGTTCGTCGAGCTCGACGTCGACATCCTCGTCCCCGCCGCGCTCGAGGACGTGATCACGCCGGACAACGCCGAGGACGTCAAGGCGCAGGTGGTGCTCGAGGTCGCGAACGGCCCGACCGCGCCCGGTGCCGATCGCATCCTGTCCGACCGCGGCGTGACCGTGATGCCGGACATCCTGGCCAACGCGGGCGGCGTGACCGTGTCGTACTACGAATGGGCGCAGAACAAGGGCGGCGTCCGCTGGGAGATCGACGACGTGCGCGACCGCCTGCAGCGCCGGATGGTCACCGAGAGCGAGAACATCTGGAACCTGGCGAAGGAGCGCGGCGTCACCCTGCGCACGGCGGCCTACGCGCAGGGCCTCGAGCGGATCTCGGCGGCGGTCGACGCGACCGGGTCGGCGGAGCACTACCAGCGCGCGCGCTGAGGCCGGTCAGCGGTCGCCGGCGCGGCGCACGGCCTCGAGCCCGAAGTCGAGCCCGAACACGAACTCGCCCGAGTCGTCCCAGGTCTGGCTGCCGCCGAGCGAGAAGACCTGGCCGTCCAGGCGGCCGAGCGGCGGCTCGGAGCGAGCGGCGGCCAGCGACGAGTCGAGCAGCCGCTCGCCCAGGTTGCCCCAGCGGCGGCCCTGACCGGGACATCCCCCGAGGGTCCGGCACGCCTCCTCCAGGCGCAGCATCCCCGCGGCGGCGATGACGCCGGCCGAGGTGTCCGTGGGCGCGACCGGGCCGGCGTCGTAGTCGTACGGCGGGACGGCGCCCGTCGGGTCGCGCGCGGCGACGAACCCGGCGGTTCGCTCCGCGACCCCGAGCAGCTCCGGCGACCGGGCCCGGAGCGCGGTGTCGGCGAAGCCGTAGATCGCCCACGACTGGCCGCGCGCCCACGTGCTCGTGTCGGACGCGCCCTGGTGGGTGTGGACGCCCAGGACGGCGCCGTCCGCGCGGTTGGTATGCACGGACTGCGCCGTAGACCCGTCGGGGCGGACCAGGTGGGTGCCCACGCCGTACGCGTGCCGGACGGCCACGTCGCTGTAGCCGGCTCGCGCCGGGCTCTCGCCCGCGGCCCACAGGAGCAGCGACAGGTTCATCATCGAGTCGATGATCGTGTCGGCCTCGTCGAGGGTCGCGCAGCCGCGGCACAGCGATCGCGAGCGGGTGGGGATCATGCCCGCTGCCTGGTTGGTGCGGGCGAGCGCGACCAGCGAGTCGGCGGCGGTCAGCGCGCTGCGGCGGAGCTTCGCGCACGTCGGCCGAGGCGCCTGCGGGCTCGCGCGGGCACAGAGTCGCTCGTAGGCCGCGACCGACGAGCGCCCGTACATGAAGCCCAGGTCGTGGGTGTCGGTTCGCTCGGCGCCGAAGTTCGCGAGCGTGGCGTCGAGCGCCCAGCGGCCGAAGATGCCGCTGCCGGGCGTCAGGTCCGCCGCCTGCCAGAGCGCGCCTGGCCAGAACCCGCGCGTCCACCCGGAGTGGAAGCGGAAGCTGCCGTCGGCGCCCACCCCCAGCGGGGCAGCGCCCGAGCGGGGTGACCGCGTGGAGCGCCGCCAGGCGGTGCAGGAGCAGCAGCCGGCGGTCGTCGGTCGCGCTGGCGACGAACGAGTCGATCGTCGCCTTCCCCGTGCGCAGCTGGAGCGTGAACGTGCGCCCCGGCTCGACCTGCAGGTCGATCGGCTTGCCGTCGATCGACAGCTTCAGCCGCTCGCCGGTCACCGCCTCGACGTGGTGCAGGGCGCCCCCGCGCCGGGCCTTGACCGTGAAGCTCCGGCCGCCCGCGCTGACCTTGAGCGCGCGGGCCCCGCGGCGGAGCACGATCGGCGGCTGGGCGAAGTCGCCGCTGCCGAGCAGTCCGGCCTCGGTCCCGGGCGCGAGGCCCAGGTCGAACGAGACCGCCGCCGCGCCCGCTGGCAGCGGCCGGCCGACCGCGCCCGACCAGCCGCGTGCGCCCGGCGTCCGTGCGATGGCCAGCGCCGGGTCGCCGCCCACGGCGGTCGCGGCGAACGACAGGCCGCCGGCCTTGCGCCAGGCGCTCGCGGGTCGCGAGAAGTCCTCGAGGGTGAGCTTGGGAGCGGCGGCTGCCGTTGATGCCGGGCCGAGCAGGGCCGCGCACGCGGCGGCAGCGATCGCCCGGCGAGAGCGGGGAGTCAAGGCCCCGGAGGGTACGGAGCGGCGCGGGCGTCGTGCTCCGGTCGGCCGCGCCCGCTCGCCGGGTCATCCTGCCGGGCCCGGGACCGCTGGGCGCTTTTGACTCCCTCATGGAGGCGAAAGGCGCCCACCCGCCGGCGCCGGGCGCCTCAGAACGCGTACGGCACCGCGCTGAACGCCGCCAGCGCGTACCACGCGCCGAACGTCACGCTCAGCGTCCCGAACACCGGCGCGGCGCGCTCGAAGTTGCGCAGCAGCGGGCCGCGGGCGAGCGCGTAGCCGAACGCGCTCGACACGAGCGCCATCGACAGCGCGGTGCCGATCGCCAGCACCGCGAGCGCGGCCAGCGCCGCGGCCTCGCCCGGCACGGCGGCCACCAGCAGCACGCCGACTCCCGCGGAGCCGCCCGCGCCGTGCACCAGGCCGATGCCGAACGCCGCGCGCGGCGATCGCCCGAGCGCATCGGCGTGGCGGTGCTCATGGGGACCGTGCGCGCGCTCCTCGTGCACGTGGGGGTGGGCGTGTCGCACGCCGTCGTGCTCGTGCACGTGGGTGTGGAAGTAGCCACGCCGCCAGCGCACCAGCAGACGGGCGCCGAGGGCGACGATCACCGCGCCGACGGCGACCTCGAACCCCTGCTGCACACGGTCGGGCAGGTACGAGCCGAACAGGACGATCGGCAGCCCGAGGGCGAACAGCGCGACCGCGTGGCCGGCGCCCCACGCCGCACCGAGCGTGCCCGCGCGGCGCGCGCCCCGCTCGTCCTCGGACATCACGAGCGTGGACACGGCGGTCAGGTGGTCGGGGTCGGTCGCGTGCCGCAGGCCGAGCAGCAGCGCGACAACCAGCGCGACGAGGACGCCGCCGTCGGCGCCGAGGCCGGCGATCGTGTCGTCGAGGCCGAACATCAGCCGGCCGACCTCGCCGCCGCGACAGCCGCCTGCCCGTAGGAGATCCCGCCGTCGTTCGCCGGGAGCCGCTGTGGAGCCAGCACCCGCAACCGGAGCTTCTCGAGGTGCTTGCTGGTCGCGGCGAGCAGCCGCCGGTTCTGGAACACGCCGCCCGACAGTACGACCACATCGACCCCGTGCCGCTCGGCGAGCAGCGCACACGACCGCGCCGTCGCGACGAGCGAGCCCGTTGTGGAACCGCGCGGCGACGACCGCGGCGTCGTCCTCGGCCACCGCACACGCGATCGCCTCACGCGGATCGAGCACGAGCGTGCCCTCGCGCTCGACGAGGTGGAACGGATACAGCGCCCCGCTCAGAACCATCGCAAGCCGCCTCGAGCTCGATCGCGGCCTGGCCCTCGTACGTCACCACCGTACGCACCCCAGCAATGGCCGCGACCGCGTCGAAGAGCCGGCCGACGCTAGAAGTGAGAGGAGCACCGACACCCGTCTCGACCATGCGCGCAACGGCACGAAGCGTGCGCTCCGGGACTGCCCACTGCCCACCGCCCACCTCTGCCCACTGCCCGCTGCCCACTGCCCACCGCCACGAGACCGCCATCCGCCACGGCTCGCGCACCGCAGCGTCGCCGCCCGGCAGCGGCACCGCCAGCAGATGACCGACACCGCTCGAACCCGCGCAGATCGCCGACGAGCAACTCCCCACCCCAGACGGTGCCGTCACCGCCATACCCCGCCCCGTCGTAGATCGCCCCGACCGCAGGCCCGGCAACCCCGTGCTCGGCCAGCACCGCCGCCAGATGCGCGTGGTGGTGCTGCACCCCCACGAACTCCACGCCCTCGCGCGCCAGCGCGTACTTCGTGGACAGGTAATCCGGATGAAGGTCATGCGCGACGACCTCGGGCGTGACGTCGAACAGGCGCTCGAATTGCCCGACGCCGTGCTCGAACGACCGCAGCGTCTCGTAGTTCTTCAGATCCCCGATGTGGTGACCGACCCAGGCACGCGCGCCCCGGGCCAGGCAGAACGTGCTCTTCAGCTCGGCCCCGCACGCGAGCAGCGGGCGCGACGCATCCACCGGCAGGGCGATCTCGCCGGGCACGTAGCCGCGCGAGCGCCGCAGCACCGCGCCACGCCGCACGACCGAGTCGTCGGTGCGCGTGTGGATCGGGCCGGTCGTGCAGCAGGAACAGGTCGGCGATGCCGGCGAGCCGCTCGAGCGCGTCGCCGTCCTCGAACGCGATCGGCTCGTCGGAGACGTTGCCGCTCGTCATCACCAGCGGGACCCCGCCGACGTCCGCCAGCAGCAGGTGATGGAGAGGCGAGTAGGGCAGCATCACCCCGAGCTCCGGCGCGCCCGGCGCCACGGCCGCCGCGACGCCCGCGTCGGGCCGGCGCGCGACCAGCACGATCGGCCGGGCGGCGCTCGACGAGCAGCGCCTCGTCCTCCGGCCTCAGGTCGACCAGCGCGCGCGCCGCGGCCACGTCCCGCACCATCAACGCGAACGGCCGCTCCTCCCGGTGCTTGCGCGAACGCAGAGCGGCGACCGCACGCTCGTCATCGGCCCGGCAGGCGAGATGGAACCCGCCGATCCCCTTGACGGCGACGATCCTTCCCGTCGAGAGCAGCGCAGACCGCGACCTCGCTCCCAGCGGCACGGCTCAACTGCGACGGCCCGCACTCGGGACACGCAATCGGCTGCGCGTGATACCGCCGGTCCCCCGGGTCCTCGTACTCCGCACGGCAGGCGTCGCACATCTCGAACCCGGCCATCGTCGTGAGCGGCCGGTCGTAGGGGACGCCGCGCACGATCGTGAACCGCGGCCCGCAGTTCGTGCAGTTGACGAACGGGTAGCGATACCGGCGGTCGGCCGGGTCGAACAGCTCGCGCAGGCAGTCGTCGCAGGTCGCCGTGTCGGGAGCAACCGGCGCATCGGCCGGCCCGCCGGCGACGCTCGGCGCGATCGCGAACCCGGCCTCGCCGGTCGCCGGCACGTCGTCGACGACCACCCGCTCGACCCGCGCGAGCCGGGGCGCGCGCAGCGGCAGCGTCTCGGCGAACCGCGCCACCGCCGCCTCGTCGCCCTCGACCTCGATCAGGACGCCGCGCTCGTCGTTCAGCACGAACCCCGCCAGTCCCATGCGCCGCGCGTGCCGGTACACGAAGGGCCGGAAGCCGACGCCCTGCACGACGCCCTCGACCCGGATCCGCGAGCGCCGCATGGACGCGACCGCGGTCACTGCTCCTCCACCAGCTCGCGCAGCACGTGGTACGCGCTGGCCTGCGCCTCCTGGATGCGCGGGATGTGCTGCGACCGGGTGACGATGACGTGGTCCGCCAGCGACTCCGCCGCCACCCGCCCGCCGTCGTAGCCGACCATCGCGATCGTCACCAGGCCGCGCCGCCGCCCCTCCGCCAGCGCGGCGATGACGTTGTCGGAGTTGCCGCTCGTCGACAGCGCGATCAGCGAGTCGCCCGCGCGCCCGTAGGCGATGATCTGCCGGGCGAAGATCGCCTCCGTGCCGATGTCGTTGGCGATCGCGGTGATGATCGACGGGTCGGCGGTCAGGTCGATCGCGGGCCGCGCCGGCCACGACCGGGGCGGCAGCCGGAAGTCGGCGACCACGTCCATCGCGTCGGTGGCCGAGCCGCCGTTGCCGAGCGCCAGCAGCTTGCCGCCCGCGTCGAACGACGCGCGCAGCGCTCGCGCCGCCGCGCCGACGTCCTCGGCCAGCGTCTGCGCGCGCAGCTCGCCGATCTCCTCGGCCTTCATCAACACGGACCTGCGAACGTCGTCGATGACCGCGTCCAGGTCGTGCTCCTGCTCGCCGAGGAACGGGTAGAGGAACGACGACGCACCGGTGTCGTGCACGCGCCGCTCCGACCGGCCCTCCAGCAGCCCGCGGTGCTCGAAGAACACGTGCACCAGCTCCCAGAGCAGGTGGTAGCTGGTCTCGGTGATCTCCTGGGCGACGAACGGGTCGTCGCTCGCGGAGTCGAACCGCCACTCGCCGTCCGCGCCGCCGAAGCCGACCGTCAGGCACCCGCGCGCCCGCGCCGCGTCGACCGCCGCGCCCAGCGACGGCTCGAAGGCGACGACGATGTCGTCGGGCTCGGCCAGCAGGTCGATCTCGTGCGCGCCGGTCGACGGCCAGCGCGGGCAGCGCGCGCTTGCCCACGATGACCGGGTGGACGAACTCGACGGCGATGTGCTGCGCGTCGGAGCGGGCCGCGGGCGTCTCGGCCACCGCTATCAGCCGGCCACCGCGGGCGAACCGCTCGGCCATCCGGTGACACAGCCGCGCCAGCCGATCGGCCTCGGCCGCGAACCAGCGCGCGCCCGCTGCCTGCCGGTCGGCGCCGACCTGGGTCGTCACGCAGGCGCCCCCGCGCGAGCCGTCCGCTCGAGCAGCCAGTCGCGCCACTCGTCGATCCCCTCGCCGGTCCGCGCGCTCACCAGCATGCGCGGCACTCCGGGGTGCACGGCCTCGACGTTCGCGAGCAGTTTGTCGACGTCGAAATCCAGATGCGGGAGCAGGTCGATCTTGTTGACCAGCACGAGGTCGCAGGTGCGGAACATCAGCGGGTACTTGAGCGGCTTGTCCTCGCCCTCGGTGACCGAGCAGACCATGACCCGGACGTCCTCGCCGACCCGGAACTCCGCCGGGCAGACCAGGTTGCCGACGTTCTCGATCACGAGCAGGTCGATCTCGTCGAGCGGCAGCTCGGGCAGCGCCGACCGGACCATGTTCGCGTCCAGGTGGCACTCGCCGCCGAAGCCCGCGGACGTGTTGAGCTGGGTCACCGGGACGTGCAGCGAAGCCAGCCGGTCGGCGTCCATGCTGCCCTCGACGTCGCCCTCCAGCACGCCCACGCGCACGGCGCCGTCGAGCCCCCGCACGACCTGCTCCAGCAGCGTCGTCTTGCCCGCGCCGGGGGCGCTCATGAAGTTCACGACGCTGACGCCGTGGCGGTCGAAGTCGCCCCGGTTGGCCCGGGCGATCGTGTTGTTGGCGTCGAGCGCGTCCTCGACGACCCTGACCCGCGTCCGGTGCAAGTCGGCCTCCCTACATCGACCGGATGTTCAGATACCGGCGGAGCTCGGGCTCCGTCAACTTCGCGAACGCGGCGATCGCCGCGAGCAGCACCAGCAGTGGCAGCAACTTCATCCTGTGCCTCCGTTCGGTTGCGCCTGACCGGCCACCAGCTCGGCGACCAGCGACTCCACCATCTCTACGGCCGGCTCGAGCGCGGCCCTGACCGGTGCGCTCAGATCGCCGACCAGGTCCTCCTCGTCGCCTGACATACGGACCTGCGGCTCGCAGCCGACGACCAGGATCCGCTCCGGCACGGGGCCGAGCTGACCCGCCAGCTGGAGCACCTTCACCGGGTCCATCCCGTGAGCGTCGAGCATCACGGGCTCGCCGCCGGCCTCGATCTCCGGCTCGATCAGGAACAGCGACCCGGGCTCGTCGCCGCGCGGCACGGCGTCGACGAACACCGCGACGTCGTAGCCCTCGCCGAGAGCGAACACCAGGTCCATGCCCCGGATGCCGAAGTCGACGACGTCGACGCCCGGCGGCTGCTCGCGCGCGGTCAGCAGCTTCGCCACCTCGACCCCGAAGCCGTCGTCGGCCATGAAGACGTTGCCGATGCCCGCCACCAGCACGCGGATCGCCGGCAGCTCGCGTGACGCCGCCAGGGGCTCCACGTCGTCGGGCGAGAAGAAGAAGCGGTGACCGGGCTGGCGCTTCTCGCCCAGGTCGCGCCCGGGATCGTCCTCGAGCGTGACCGCGAGCTGGACGCGGCCCTCGACGTCCGCGTGGATCTGCTCGACCACGGCGACCTGGCCGGCCAGCGCGCGGTCGAACACGTCGCCGCCCGCCCGCGGCCGCAGCACCACGCGGCTGCCGCGCCCGACCGCCACCCCGTCGACCTCCACGTCGCGCGGCACGGGGGCCTGCATGTGCTGGAAGCCGTCCATCAGATCCGCGTCCTCCCGTGGAGCTGCATCAGCTGCTCCGGGGTCAGCGACTCGGTGCGGTCGAGGATCTCGCGCGTGCGCGGGTCGGTGGCCCGCATCTCGGCCTTCTCCTCGTCGGTGAGAGCGAGGACGTTCAGCACGAGCAGCTCGTCGATCTCGCCGCCGTCGAAGAGGTCGCCGGGCGACTCGGGCGCGATCTCCGGATGGTCGTCCAGAATGATCGGAGAGGCGAGCATCGTCCGCTCGTCGATCAGCACCGGCCACAGCCCGTCGCCGGAGCGACCGTCCATCGAGTCCTCGAACTCTCCACCGAAGACGGCGTGGAGCGAGCAGAACGTCCGCAGCAGAGCATCGTCGCGCGACCCGCCCTTCCACGGGGTCTCGTTCCGAACCACAACGGTCCCGCCATCGACCTCGACAGAGCCACGCAACTCGTGCCACGAGCGAACCAGAACGACGCCACCGCCGACGTCCTCCGCCCTCTGCCCACTGCCCACGACCTGCCCACTGCCCTCTGCCCACTCGCGCTCCACAGCCTCCTCCCACGTAACCCACCCACCGGCGGCATCAACAGGCTCGCCCTCCAACAGCACCTGCCGATGCACCACCTGCAGAAACCGCACCCGAACGTCCGAGATCGGGACAGGGACCGTGGCCGAAACGACCGTGCGGTCCTCGGTCCACCCCGGCGGGTACACGCCCCCGAACGTCCACCGCTGCCGGTTCTTCAGCGCCGAGCGCCGGTACGGCCACAGCACGTAGCCCTCGTAGAGCACGGCGTCGGCGATGGCACGCGCCGGGTCAGTCATCGGGAAGCAGAGCCTCGATGGCGTCGTCCCACGTCATGTACGTCCCGCGGGCCTTGAACGCCGCCAGCCGGTCGTAGGACTCGCGGCCCAGCCGCAGCCACGCCGACCCCGGGAAGTGGCGGTCGATCATCTCGCGCCAGACCGCCACCGGCAGCCGGTAGGTCGCCTCCCGGTCCCAGCCGATCCGGCCGACCTGGAGCCGGCCCGACGGGTCGGCGTAGAAGACCGTCCCGCTGAACAGGAACTCGAGCGGGATCTGGCCGTGGTCGAGCGCGTGCAGGTAACGCGCGCCGCTGACCTCGAGGTCGTAGGTGCAGGTCACCGGGACCTCCACGACGGTCGCGCCCGTGAACGCCGGGACGTTGACCGCCTCCGTCGTCCAGTGCATCGCGTGCAGGTTGCGGCCCCACTCGGCGTCGCCGCCGAACACCTCGGCCAGGCGCCCGCGCTCCGCGGGGCTGTACGTGCGCCGCGTGGCGGCGATCCTGATCTCCACCGACAGCGCGACCGACCTGACCGCGGCCGGGCCGTCCGTCACGGCGATCCCGAGCGCGAACCGCAGCGTCGGCACCGCGGCGTGGTCGAGCACGCCGGCGTCCTTCACCGCGAAGTCGAGCTGGGGCGCGGCGCCCGGCCCTGCCACGGCTGTGGGGAGGGCGTACTCCACCGCTCAGGCCGGCGGCAGGTTGGGCATCCGCGGGTCGATCGGGTTGTGCCCGTCCGGGTTGACGCCGGTCGACCTGGCGGCGGTCACGCGCCCGTCGGGCAGGTGGCCCGCCATCCTCTCGAAGTTGCCCCTGGCGTTGCCCTGGGGAGTGCCCTCGACGTGCGAGGACCCGTCCGGGGCGATGTCGGGCTTGCCTGTCTTCAGGACTGCCACGCTGTCTCCTCTCGCTTCCTCGGGGTGGTCGCCGCGCGGTCGTCCAGACCGGCGAAGAACCCCTCGATCTCCTGCCACACCTCGCTGCCGCCGGTCAGCCCCCGCCAGTGGGTGCCGATCAGCGCGACCAGCCGGTACGGGTCCTCGATCGGCACCAGGTAGTAGCCGCGGGCGCCGCGCGCGCGGTTGACGAGCAGCGCCTCGACGTCGTCCTCCAGGGTCCGCAGCACCGGGTTGGCCTCCTCCAGCTCGGCCCACGCGCCCAACTCGAGCAGCGACTCCGTCGCCCCGGCCGGGCCGGGGTAGAACGCGACGACGCGGTCCTCTCCGCTGTGGCGGAAGAAGAACGCCATGTCGACCGGGATGGCCAGCTCCGCCCAGCGGACGTCGTCGAGGTCGAAGTCCTCGATCCGCAGCCGCCGGTCGGGCACCAGCTTGAAGTGACCTCCACCCGCGGCTCCGGTGTCGAACAGCAGCGAGCACGCCCGGCAGGAGCACATGAGCCGGCGCCGGTCGAGGTCGATCATGTGGCGGTGCTCGCTGGGGAGGAGCTCGCCGCACAGCTCGCAGCGCTCCGGCTCCGGCGGGGCCTCCGCCTCGCGCGCCGCCGTCGCCCGTGCGATGTCCCGCAGGCGCGACATCAGGCGCTCACCTGCGGCAGCACGACGACCGGCTCGAGCGGGTCGGAGAACTCGATCCGCTGGATGTCCGGCACGGCCCGGGCGATGGCCTCCTCGATCGCCCGGCGCTTGCCGTCGTCGGCCGCCCGCACCCGGACGACGTCGTCCTCGACGCCGACGACCACCGCGTAGGCCCCGGTCGCGGCGATCGCCTCCCGCGCCCGGTTCTCGGCCGACACCGGGTGCAGGTCGTGCAGGATCAGCAGGTACGAGACCAGCGGGTCCGAGGCGAGCTCCGCCACCGTGTCCGGCGGCAGCGAGCGCACGACGCGCGCGAGCCCGTCCCCGTACATCTCGACCAGCGCCGAGATGACCGGGACGGACTCCTCGCCCGCCTCGTCGATCAGCCGTTCGACCTGCTCCGGGTCCACGGACACCTAACCGCCCTGCGACCCGAACATCGGCGAGTGCGTGCGCTTCAGCGTCTTCCCGCCGCCCAGGTACATGTGCACGCCGCACGGCAGGCACGGGTCGAACGACCGCACCGCCCGCATGATGTCGATGCCGCGGAACTCGTCGGGACCGTTGGCCTCGAAGATCGGCTGCCCGGTGACCGCGTCCTCGTAGGGACCGAGCGTCCCGTAGGAGTCGGTGGGCGAGCCGTTCCACGGCGTCGGCGGGTACGGGTGGTAGTTGGCGATCTTCTTGTCGCGGATCACCAGGTGGTGCGAGAGCACGCCGCGCACCGCCTCGTGGAACCCGCAGCCGATCGCCTCGTCGGGGACGTCGAAGTCCTCGAACACCTTCGTGTTGCCCGACCGGACCTCGTCGAGCGCCTTGTTGACGAAGTGCAGCGCCATGCCGCACGCGTAGGCGACGAAGTAGACCCGCGCACGGTCGCGCTCGATCGCGTTCGACCACTGCGGGATCTTCCATTCCAGGTCCGCCTGCGGCATGTCGGGCGTCGCCGGCAGCGTGATGTTCACGCCGCTGCCGTTGGCGTTCACGAACGGCGTCTTGACCTTGTTCGCCAGCGCCGTCGCCCACAGCCGCGCGAGCGCCCCGCCGCCGGTGTCGAGCGCCAGGTGGTCGCCCGTCCGCTTGTCGAACCAGCGCGGGCTCATCACCCACGAGTAGTTGCCGCCCGCCAGGTCGCGCTTCTGCGGGTGCGGGAGCGTCGTCTGGTTCCACGGGTGGCGCCGGTCGACCGGGTTCCCGAGCGGGTCCTTCTCGACGAACATCTCCTCGTTCGTCCAGTCGTCGTAGTACGACGACCCGAGCAGGATCCGCAGCCCCAGGTTGATGTCGACCAGGTTGGTGGTGACCAGCTCACCGTCGACCACCACGCCCGGGGTGACGAACATCTCGTTGCCCCAGTCGTCCATGTTCCGGTAGTCGTAGTCGACGTGGTCCGGGTTGTTCCACGCGCCCCAGCAGCCCAGCAGGATCCGCCGCCGCCCGACCTCCTCGTAGCCGGGCATCGCCTCGTAGAAGAAGTCGAACACGTCGTCGTTCATCGCGACGGCCTTCTTCACGAAGTCCAGGCAGCGCAGCAGCCGCACCATGTAGTCGGTGAACAGCTGCGGCGTCGCCACCGTGCCGACCCCGCCCGGGTAGATCGTCGAGGGGTGCACGTGGCGCCCCTCCATCAGGCAGATCATCTCGCGCGTGACGCGGGAGACGATCAGCGCCTCGCGGTAGGTCTCCCCGACGAACGGGTTGAACGACCGCATGATGTCGGCGATCGTCTTATATCCGTGTACTGACCCTCGCGGCGCCTCCTTGGCCTCGGCCTTCTCGAGCACCTCCGGGTTGGTGTCCTTGACCATCTGCTCGCAGAAGTCCACGAACACCAGGTTGTCCTGGAAGATCGTGTGGTCGAAGATGTACTCGGCGGCCTCGCCCAGGTTGACGATCCACTCGCCGAGCGGCGGCGTCTTCACCCCGTAGGCCATGTTCTGCGCGTACTGCGAGCAGACCGCGTGGTTGTCGCCGCAGATGCCGCAGATGCGGCTGGTTATGAAGTGCGCGTCGCGCGGGTCCTTGCCCTTCATGAACACGCTGTAGCCGCGGAACAGCGACGACGTGCTCTTGCAGGAGACGACCTCCTTCTGGTTGAAGTCGATCTTGGTGTAGATCCCGAGGTTGCCGACGATCCGGGTGATCGGATCCCACGACATGTCGACGACGTTGCCGGACTCCGGGGTGACTCGTTCGCGTACAGCCATCTCGATCTCCCCTCGGGATCAGGCCCGCCAGCGCGGGTCGTAGCCGGTGGTCAGGGCGTCCTTGTTGTGACGCCACTTGGTTTCCTTGTTGACCGTCTTGTTCGTGATGCCGCGGAGCTTGCGGACGATCGGCCCGTAGGTCGCCGCCATCGCCGTCGACGCGCCGGCCCCGGGCGGCTGGTCCATGAACGGCATGAACTTGTCCGGGAAGCCGGGCATCGTGCAGCCGATGCAGATGCCGCCCACGTTCGGGCAGCCTCCGATGCCCCCCATCCAGCCGCGCTTGGGCACGTTGCAGTTGACCACCGGCCCCCAGCAGCCGATCTTCACCTGGCACTTGGGCGAGTTGTAGTCGCCCGGCGAAGTCGCCCTGCTCGTAGTAGCCCGCGCGGTCGCAGCCCTCGTGGACGGTCTTGCCGAACAGCCACTGCGGGCGGAGCTGCTCGTCGAGCGGGATCACGGGCGCCAGGCCGGCGGCCTGGTAGAGCAGCCAGGTCAGCGTCTCCATGAAGTTGTCCGGCTGGACCGGGCAGCCGGGGACGTTGACGATCGGCAGCCCGGCCGCCGAGCGGAAGTCCCAGCCCAGGTAGTCGGCCAGCCCCATCGCCCCGGTCGGGTTGCCGGCCATCGCGTGGATCCCGCCGTAGGTGGCGCAGGTGCCGATGGCCACCACGGCGAACGCGCCGGGCGCGAGCTTGTCGACCCACTCGTTGACGGTGATCGGCTCACCGGTCGCCGGGTCGTTGCCCATCGACGTCCAGTAGCCGTCGCCGTTGATCTTCTCGTTCGGGATCGACCCCTCGACCACGAGCACGTAGGGCGCGTCGAGCTTGCCCTCGGCGGCGTCGCGGAACGGCTTCATGAACTCCTCGCCCCCGAGCGTGGGGGACAGGACCTTGTTGTGCAGGTGGACCTTCGGCAGCCCCGGTATCGCGCCCAGCAGCACCTCCTCGATGCTCGGCAGCGACGCCGCGGTGATCGACACGGTGTCCCCGTCGCAGCTCAGTCCCTCCGACGTCCACAGGATGTGGACCTCTTCCACGCCAGCGGCCTCTGCAGTCACGTCAGCCTCCACTCGGTGTGAGTGCTCCTTGTTCCTCTTCCAGCTCCAGGGCGTCGACCAGCAGCTCGTCGCCGCCGTCCACGTCCACGTCCAGCGATCCGCACGCGCCGCACCGCGCGGGGAACGCCTCCAGCTCGGTCTCCGCGGCGCACGCGCGACAGCGCGCGGTGGCGGGCACGTACTCGATCGCCAGCGCGGCGCCGTCGAGCGGCGTGCCCTGGGTGACCAGCTCCCAGGCGAACTCCAGCGACGCGGGCACCACCTGCCGCAGGTGCCCGATGCGCAGCTCGACCTTCGTCACGCTCCGCCCGTCCGCATGTCGCTCCGCGATCAGCCTCACTGCGTCGGCTATCGAGAGCTCGTGCATCTACCGCCCTCAACAGATCCTCGGCAGCGGGTCGCCTACGAGCTGGTCCATCACGCGCTTGCCGCCGAACGCGGTCTCGACCAGCACCATGTTCGGCGGCTCGGTCTTGACCTCGCCGATCTCGGCGGCGTCCTCGCAACCGGGCACCGCGCGCAGGGCGGCGAGCGCCGCGTCCGCCGCGTCCGGCGCCACGAAGGCGACCAGCTTGCCCTCGTTGGCCACGTACATCGGGTCGATGCCCAGTATCTCGGCGGCACCGGTGACGGCGGGGTGCACCGGTACCGCCGCCTCACGAACGATCATCGCGACGCTGGACGCGCGCGCGAGCTCGTTGAGGACCGACGCGACGCCGCCCCGGGTGGCGTCGCGCATGCAGCGAAGCTTCGGCCCCGCCGCCTCGAGGAGCGCGTCCGCGGCCGGCCACAGCGAGCGGGTGTCGGACTCGATGTCGGACTCCAGGTCGAACTCGCCGCGCGCGAGCATGATCGCGGTGCCGTGGTCGCCGACCCGCCCGGAGACCAGGATGCGGTCCCCGGGCCGGAGCGCGCCAGGGGACAGGCGGGCTCGCGGGTCGACAAGTCCCACGCCGCTCGTGCAGACGTACATCTGGTCGCAGTGGCCGCGCTCGACGACCTTGGTGTCGCCGGCGACGACCTCGACGCCCGCGGTGGTGGCGGCGCTGGCGATCGCCGCCACCTCCGCGCGAAGGACCTCCGAGTCCAGTCCCTCCTCCAGGATCAGCGAGAGCGTGATCGCGAGCGGTTGCGCGCCCGCCACCGCCAGGTCGTTGACCGTGCCGTTGACGGCCAGGTCGCCGATCGATCCGCCGGGGAAGCGGATCGGCTTGACCACGAACGAGTCGGTGGTCATCGCGAGCTCGCACTCGTCCAGGCCGACGATGCCGGAGTCGCCCATGTCCTCTCCGGTCGGCGATCCGAAGCTGGGGACCAGCAGGCCCTCGATCAGCGTCTGCGTCGCCTTGCCGCCCGCGCCGTGAGCCATCGTGATGCGCTCGTCGCGGAACTTCGGGCCGCTTGGCCCGAGCGGTCTCGATGATCCCGAGGATCCGCTCCTCGCGGCCCTTGGGCGGGGCGGCCGCCTCAGACAACTTCCCGCTCCCGCGCGAAGCGACCGTAGTTGTAGTAGGCGGCGCAGGCGCCCTCGCTCGACACCATGCAGGTGCCGATCGGCCGCTCGGGCGTGCAGGCCGTGCCGAAGACCTTGCACTCCCACGGCTTGATGACGCCCTTCAGCACCTCGCCGCACTGGCACGCCTTCGGGTCGGCCACGCGCACGCCGGGAACGCTCCAGCGCAGCTCCGCGTCCCAGTCGGCGTAGGCCTCGGACAGCTTCAGCCCGCTCTGCGAGATGAAGCCCATGCCCCGCCACTCGAAGTGCGGGCGAAGCTCGAAGACCTCGGCCATCACTTCGAGCGCGCGCACGTTTCCCTCCCAGGGAACGACGCGCTTGTACTGGTTCTCGACCTCGCACCGGCCCTCGGCCAGCTGGCGGAGGATCATGTGGACGCCCTGGAGGATGTCGAGCGGCTCGAAGCCCGAGATCACGACCGGCTTGCCGTAGTCGGCGGGGATGAACTCGAACGGCCGCGCGCCGACGACGGTCGACACGTGGCCCGGCCCGACGAAGCCGTCCAGGCGCAGGTCGGGCGAGTCGAGCAGCGCGCGCAGCGGCGGGACGATCGTCACGTGGCTGCACATGACGCTGAAGTTGCGGACGCCTTCGAGCTTCGCCCGCTTCAGCGTGAGCGCCGTGGACGGCGCGGTCGTCTCGAATCCGATCGCGTAGAAGACGACCTCGCGGTCCGGGTTCGACTTGGCCAGGCGGAGGGCGTCGAGCGGCGAGTAGACCATCCGCACGTCGGCGCCCGCGGCCTTGGCCTCGAGCAGCGTGCCGTTGGATCCCGGCACCCGCATCATGTCGCCGAAGCACGTGAAGATCACGCCGGGCTCGTGGGCCAGCGCGATGCCGTCGTCCACCCGCCCCATCGGGATCACGCAGACCGGGCAGCCCGGGCCGTGCACGAGCTCGACGTTCGCCGGGAGCAGGTCGTCGACGCCGTACTTGTAGATCGAGTGGGTGTGGCCGCCGCACACCTCCATCACCTTGTAGTGGCGGCCGGGCTCGACTACGGACAGGATCTCGCCGGCGAGCGCGCGACCCAGATCGGCGTCGCGGAACTCGTCGACGTACTTCACGCGATCGCCGTCCCCGCGTGCACGAGCAGCTCGTCGCCGGGTGCCACCGGCGCGACCAGCGCTATCTCGACGGTCGTGCGCTCCCCGTCGCCGTTCTCGCAGAGCGCCAGCTCGCGCTCGCTGTCGACCTTCACCACCGTCACCGGAACCGCCTCGTCGCCGCAGGTGATGCAGTGCGACGCGTCGTCGCAGCGCGGCGGCAGGGCGGTCACTCGATCACCGACTCCGAGAGCTCGTGGAGCTCCTGCTCGTAGTCCGCGCCCATCTGCTCGAGCAGCTTGCGGGTGGCGATCGCCTCGTCCTCGTCGACCTGGGAGATCGCGAAGCCGACGTGGATCAGGACCCAGTCGCCGGGCCCCGGGCCGGAGCCGTCGGCGTCCAGCAGGCCGATGTTGACGTTGCGGCGGACACCGGCCACATCAACCCGGGCGAGGCGGTTGGCCTCGTCGGTCACCTCGAGAATCTGGCCGGGAATGGCCAGGCACACGGTGCTCCCCCAGACGTCCCTCGCCTGCAGCGTCCCTCATGGGCGCCGCAACGAAGTCCGCGCGCAGTTTCTAGCACTCGGCTCCCTTGCTATCAACCGCACATGCTCGCCTGGGCGCTTGCGCGGCATAGCAAGCTATGGGACAGTGGATAGCAAGCTATGAAGACCTACGAATCGCTGGCGTTCACGGTCGGGCTCATGGCCCGCGGCTTCGAGCGCGAGCTGCGCTCGGCGCTGGCCGGCTTCGACGTGACGCCGGGCCAGCTTCCGGTCATGCTGGCCCTGTACGAGCGCGACGGGCTGACCCAGGCCGCCCTCGCCCGGGTCGCCGCGGTCGAGCAGCCGACGATGGCGGCGACGCTCGGGCGGATGGAGCGCAACGGCCTGGTGTCCCGCTCGCCCGACCCGATCGACGCCCGCCGGGCCGAGGTGCACCTGACCAGACGCGGGCGCTCGATCGAGGGCCCGCTGATCGACGCGGCCCGCGCGGTCAACCGCAAGGCGGTGCGCGGCCTGTCGGCTGACGAGCGCGCGCTGCTCTACCGGGTCGTCGACCGGGCGACCGCGAACCTGGACGTCCGCTAGGGCACTAACGCCGCGGACCAGCAGCATCCGGGACGAGGGCAGCGCCAGGCTGCTGCGCTCGTGCACGGTCAGCCTCAGGCGCACGCTCCGCCGCCGCGCGAGCTGCGCGCGCGCCCGGCGGGTGAGCAGGACCCGCACCCGGGCGGTGTCGCCCGCCTGCGCGCGGAACGCGCCGGACCCCGCGTGTGTGCCCGACCGCCCGCCCGCCAGCTCGAGGGTGCCCGCGCAGCCGTGCGGGCGGCCGGCGGGGCACGTGATCTCCACGCTCACGAGGCCGCCCGCGAACGCCCGGGCCGAGGTCGTGCGCACGCCGATCGCGGTGCCGAACGCCGCGAGCGAGTTGCCGGTGTCCGCGGCCACGTAGGCGTTCTGGTCGTCCGGGCTCAGCGCCAGGCCCTTGGCCCCGAAGATCGCGTGCGCGTTCGCGCAGAGAAGCGGCTCGGGGGCGTCCTCCTCCTCTTGGTCCTCTTCGCCCTCTTCGTCCTCCTCGTCGTCGAAGTCCTCGAAGTCGTCCGGGCCGAGCGGGTCCTCCTCGACGCAGGACTCCGGGGTCAGGCGGCCGGTCGAGCGGTCGGCCGTGTAGGCGGTCAGCGCCGACCCGCCCGCGTCGGTCACGTACACGCGCCGGCCGTCGGAGGTGATCTCGACCGCGGTCGCGAACGACAGCCGCGTCCCCGCGGTGCAGCCGTCCTCCTCGGCCTCGCTGATGCATTGCACCTCGCGCAGCGCGCCGCTCGATCCGTCGCGGGCGAACACCGACACAGCCTCGCTGCGGATCGCGGTGACGTAGACGAACCGGCCGTCGGGGCTGACCTCGGCCTCGGTCGCATCGGCCAGGCCGGAGGCCTTCGCGCAGGAGCTGTCGGCCGGCGCCGCGTACAGGTTGCAGCTGGTCTGGGTGAGCGCGCCGGTCGCCTGGTCGCGCGCGAACACCGCCACGGCGCCGTCCTTTCCGGCGGTCACGTAGGCGTGCGCGCCGTCGGGGCTGACGGTGACGCCCGACACGCCCTCGAGGGCGGTCCCGTTCGCGCACGCGCCGTCCGACCCGTCGTCGCTGGTGCAGCCGGTCTGGGTCAGGTCGCCGGTCTCCGGGTCCCGCGCGAACGTGATGACCGCGCTCTTGCCGCGCGCGGTCACGTACACGTTCCGCCCGTCGGGGCTGACCGCGGCAGAAGTCGGCCGGTAGAGCGCGTAGCCGTCCTTGCAGCGGCTCTCGAGCGGGGCGTCGGTGTAGCAGCCGATCTGGGTCAGGCGCCCGGACGAGCTGCGGCGGAACGTCGCGACGCCGCCGTCCGAGGCGGTCGCGTAGACGTTCCTCCCGTCCGGGCTGACCGTGACCCAGTCGGCCTGGCTCAGCGCGTCGCCGTCCTGGCACGCGCCGTCGGTGCCCTCGCGACCGTCGCTGCCGTTGTTGGTGATGCAGCCGATCTGCGTGAGCCGCCCGCGCGAGTCGCGCGCGAACGCGGCGACCCCGTTGCTGCCGCGGGTCAGCAGGTTGCCCTCGCCGCGCGAGGCGACGTAGACGTTGCGCCCGTCGGGGGACACCGCCACCGCGTCGGCGCCGAGGATGCCCTTTCCGTCGGCGCAGCTCTTCAGCTCGTCCTCCTCGTCGGGGTTCTGCTGGTGGAAGCAGCCCGCCTCTCCCGCGAGCTGGGTCAGGCCGCCGCCGGGCGGCGTCGTGGCCGTGCCCGCGTGCGCGGTCGCCAGGTAGGCGCACAGGAGGACGAGCAGCTGGAGCAGCATGGTGCGCCGGGCCAGGAGCCTCATCGGGTGCCCTTCCCGGACTCGAGGACGAAGACGCCGCGGAGGGGCGGCAGCGCGCGGCTCGGCTCACGGACGGTCACGGTGGCGCGCAGCCGCCGGTGGCGCAGGAGCGCGCGGGCCGACCGGGCGGGCAGCCGCACGCCGAAGGCGCCGGACCGTCCGGCGCGGAGCCGGAAGCGGCGCGCCGCCACGCCGCCGCGGCTTCCCGCGGGCCTCAGCTCGAGCACGCCACGGCAGCCGCCCGCGGCGCGCCGCGGGCAGGCCACCGGCACGCGCACCACGCCGCGGCGCACGACCCCGGAGCGGGCGGGCACGGCCGCGCCCTCGGCGAACGCCAGGACCGCGTTGTCGTCGGGCGATGCGACGTAGGCGTTGCGGCCGTCGGGGGTGACCGCGATCCCGGCGGGCCCGGTCAGCGCGCGGCCCTCCGTGCAGCCCTCGACCTCGAAGCCCGCCACGCAGCTCGTGCGCGTGAAGGCGCCGGAGGCGGGGTCGTAGGCGATCGACACCACCGCGCCGGAGCCGGAGGTGACGATCAGCTCGCCGGACGCCGCGCCGGTCGCGACCGCCTGGGGCTCGCTCACGCCCTGCTCGGAGCAGGGAGAAGTGGTCCCGGTGGGGACACTGCGGGCCGGCCCCGTGCACCCCACCTCGGTCAGCGCGCCGGTCCCGGAGTCGCGGCGGAACGCGGTCAGCGCGCCGAAGCCGGTCGCGGTCGCGAACACCGTGCTGCCGTCTCCGGCCACGGCGACCGACGACGCGCCCTGGAGCGCCGACGCCTTGTGGCAGGGCCCCGGCGGGGCGTTGTGCAGGTCGCACCCGGTCTGCGTCAGCTCGCCCGTGCCGGTGTCGCGGGCGAACGTGAGTACCGCGCCGCTGCCGGAGGCGGCGACGTAGACGTTCTCACCGTCGGGGCTGACCGCCGCGGCGATCGCGCCCCGCATGGCCTCGCCGTCGGTGCACAGGCCGTTGGTGCCGTCGTCGCTGATGCAGCCCGCGAACGTCAGGCGCCCGCCGGCGGGGTCGCGGTCCAGCGTGATGATCGAGTCGCTGCCCGACGCGACCGCGTAGACGTTCTTCCCGTCGGGGGAGACCGCGACCGCGCGGGCGCCGCCGAGCGCGTAGCGGTCCGCGCAGCGGCCCTCCTCGACATGGTCCTTGACGCAGCCGAGCTGGGTCAGCGCGCCGGTGCCCCCGTCGCGGGCGAACGACAGCACGCCGTTGGCCCCCGCGGCCGCCGCGTAGACGTTCGCGCCGTCGGGGCTGACCGCGACCGAGCGCGGGCCGTCGACCGCGTCGCCGTCCGCGCACTGTCCGTCGGTGCCGGCGATGCCGGTGCCGCTGTCGTCGCTCAGGCATCCGGCCCAGGTCAGCGCGCCGGTCCCGCCGTCGCGGGCGAGCCAGACGATCGCGTCGCTTCCCGACGACGCGGCGTAGACGTGCTTGCCGTCGGGACTGACCGCGGCGCCGGTCGGCCCGACCATCGCCTTGCCGCCCGCGCACTCGGGCGGCTCGTCCTCCTCCAGATCCTGGAAGTCGACCTCGTTCTGCACGCATGCGGCGAGCCCGGCAAGCTGGGCGACCCGGGCGCGCGTGTCGGGACCGGACTGGCGCCCGATGCCCGGCCCGGCCGCCGCCAGGAGCAGCGCGGCGAGCACCACGAGCGCGGCAGGCAGCCGGCGGCGCGCGCTCATCGTGCCGCCCCCGTGAGCGTGATCGCGTGGGGCACGGGCCGCAGCAGCGCCCCCGGCTCGGTCACGACGGCGGTCACCCTGGTGCGCCGGTGGCGGGCGAGCGTGCGACGCACGCGCGCGGGCACCGGCACGGAGACGGCCGCCGATCGCCCGCCCGCGACGCGGAAGCCGCGCGAGCCGAGCGCCGTCGCGGCCCTGCCGTGCCCCCGCCGGAACGCCACGCGGCCGCTGCACCCGTCGCGCCGGGTGGCGGCGCAGCGCAGCCGGACGACGATCGACCTGCCGCGCAGCCGAGCGGCGGCGCCGGCGGGCGTCGCGCCCTCGCCGAAGGCGGTCACCGACGCGCTCCCGCTGGAGGCGACGTAGGCGTTGCGCCCGTCGGGGCTCACGGCCACGGCGCGCAGCCCGCGCAGGCCGACGCCGTTCTCGCACGCGCCGCCGCGGTCGGTCACGCAGTTCTCCGGGGCCAGCGCCGCGCCGCCGGAGCTCACGGTGAAGACCGACAGCGCGTTGCCCGCGACCAGGACCTTGGCGCCGTCGGGCGTGACCGCCACGCCCGCCGCGCTCAGGACGCCCGGCGCCGTCGCGCACTTCGACTCGCCCGAGGCGCCCGCCTCGCCGAAGTCCTCATCGTCGAAGTCCTCCTCGTCGGCGCTGGCGTCGGGATCCTCGACGCAGCCGCGCGCGGCCAGCTCCCCGGTGTCGGGGTCGATCGACACGGCCGACACCCGCCCCAGCCCCGACGCGACGTAGGCGTGCCGCCCGTCGGGGGCGATCGCCACTCCGACGGGGAACGAGAGCTGGTCGGTGCCGGAGCAGACGGACGGGCCGAGCGGCACCGTCAGCAGGCAGGCCTGGCGGCCGAGCGCTCCGGAGGTCCCGTCGCGGGCGAGCCCCACGAGCGACTGGCTGCGCGACGCGGTGGCCAGCACCCGCGATCCGTCGGGCGCGACCGCCACCGCCGACGTGCCGACCATCGCGACGCCGTCCGTGCACGCGCCGTCGGCGCCGTCGTCGCTGATGCAGCCCTGGGACAGGAGCAGCCCGGTCTCCGGGTCGCGGGTCAGGGCGCCGACGGCGTCGTCTCCGGGGGAGGCGACGTAGACGTGCCGGCCGTCGGGGGCGACCGCCACCGAGATCGCGCCGAGCAGCCCGCGGCCGTCGTAGCAGACCTGCTCGCCGAACTCCTCGATGCAGCCGACCTGCGTCAGCTCGCCCGTGGACGGGTCGCGGGAGAAGATCGCCAGCGCGTTGCTGCCCTGCGAGGCGACGTAGACGTGCGCGCCGTCGGGGCTGACCGCGATCCCGCTCGCGCCGTCGAGCGCCTTGCCGTCGGCGCACTCGCCGCCGGTGCCGTCGAAGCCGTTCGTCGCGTTCTGGCTCACGCACCCGAGCTCGGCGAGCGCGCCGGTCGACGGGTCGCGGGTGAACGCGGTGACCGCGTCGCTGTTCTGCGACGCCACGTAGACGTTACGGCCGTCAGGGCTGACCGCGACGGCCTCGGCTCCGAGCAGCGCGCGGCCGTGGGCGCAGCCGCCCTCGCGGTGGTCGGCGTCGGGCTGGGCGACGCAGCCGGCCGGGCCCTGGAGCTGCGTGAACGCGCCGGCTGGTGTCGCACCGCCGGCGAGCAGACCCGACACGAGTGCCGCCGCGACGGCGGTTGACCTCCACCTCACGGGCGTACTCTGGTCCACGGCGGGTTGTGTTTGCACGCCTTGTTCGGCGCGCGGCCTCGGCTTATAGTCGCGACGAGGGTCAGGACGATGAAGGCGGTCCGCCCGCCGAGGCCGAGATACAGCGAGATCGTTGCGCGCGTGGCCACCCCGGAGCGCGATGGAGATGGACGGCCTCGGATCAGCATCGTGCCGTTCGTGCCGGGCTGGCGCCCGACCGACGAGGCGACCCGCCCCGGGCTCGGCTCGAGCGATCAGGCCGCGCTGCTGCTCGGCCGTCCGCCGGAGCAGAACCGCGCCTACGTCCTGTTCTCGATCGCGGGGCCGGGCGACGGCCGCGCGGTCGACGCGACGCTGTCGCTCATCGACGTGGCCCGGGGGTCGCTGCCGGGCTGGGACAGGCGCCCGGTGGAGCTGAGCTGCTTCGACGGCGCGGCGGGCCGGTTGCGAGCCGCTCACGACGGTGACCGCCAGTTCGTGCTGGCGCTCGAGCCCGAACGCGATCTACGGCCCTCCGGCGACGACGACCCCTTCGGGTTCCGGCACGGGATGCTCAGACGGCTGGGCGTCGAGCTCAGGCTGCTCGCGGACGGCGAGGCGGTCTCGACCGCCCGCGCGGCACTCGACGTGTGCGACGTCCGGCGCCTGGGCCTCCTCTACGACCGGGTGCTCGACCGGCTCGTGGCGCCCGACACCGAGCGCCAGGCGGCCTCCGCCGGCGTCCCGAGCCCGGGCCCGGCCTACCACCCCTGGTTCCCGGTCCTGCTGATCGGGTCGGACAAGGCCGCGCTGTACACACGGGCGCTGGTCGCGGACATAGTCGACAAGCAGCACTACCTGTCCGATCCGTCCTGGCTGCTGCGGGTCGGCGTCTACCTGGAGCTGCTCACCTGTCTCGGCATCGCCGAGGCGGTGCGTGCCGAGGCCGGCGACCTGCTCGAGCCCGTCCGAGCGCGCGGCGTTCGAGAGCGACCGCTTCGGCCTGATCCGGGAACGCATCGACCCCGACGCCTGGCGCGAGGTCTGGGGCCTGCGGGAGATCGCCTTCCCGCGCCGCGGCATCCCCCGCGCGGGCCCCGTCTCGGTTCTCAACCTGCTGAACAAGAGGCGGGCGACGCTTCGCTTCCTGCATGTCCACCACGAGGACCTGAAGCACGCGATCGAGCTGGCGGGGCCGAACCTGAACACCGGCCAGGAGACGTGGCAGCGCGTGGTCCGCGATGCCGAGCGGGCGGTGCTGCGCCAGACGGCGGAGGCGTTCCCCGAGCTCGGCTACCTGCCCGGTCCCGCGCGTGAGTTCATCCTCTGGCACCGCCGCGGGCGCATCGACATCGGCGGCACGGTTCGCGTCCCGCGCGCGATCTCGGCGCTGATGGCGGACCAGGACGGCCTGTATCCGGCGGCCTGCAACCAGTACCGGGCCTCGATGAACGCGGTCGCCGAGTGGGCGACGGAGCAGGAGCTCATGAACCCGTCGGGACGAGAGTGCGTCCCGCGCCGGGCGTCCCTGCTCGAGACGCAGATGAACGAGCCGCACCGGGTCGCGGTCCTCCAGCAGCGCGACGGCTACGGCGAGCGGCTGGACGTCTCCGAGCCCGTCGACGCGGTCGAACCGCCGGCGGCGGACGCCGAGGAGCTCCTGGCCGGCGTGGAGATCTTCGCGATGCTCGGCCGCGACGACCTGCGGGCGCTGGCCCACGCCGCCCGGCCCCTGGCGCTCGGCCCGACGGAGCGGTTCGTCGTGCAGGGCAGCCGGGGGACGTCGCTGTTCGTGGTCGCCGACGGCGAGGTCGAGGTCGTGCTGCGGCGCGCGGAGGGCCCGGACGTCGTCGTCGACCGGATGAGCCGCGGGGCCGTGATCGGGGAGATGTCCCTGTTGACCGGCTCACCCCGCAGCGCCACGGTCCGCGCGGTCGACTACGCGCTCGTCTACGAGATCGGGCTCCGGCAGTACGAGCCGCTGCTGCGGGCGCACCGCGAGTGGGTCGACGACCTGGCGGCGATCATGGAGCAGCGCCTGCGCGACCGGTCCCGGCGGCTACGCGTGTTCGACGCTCGCGGCCGCGGGGACGACATCGGCAATCGCGTCCTCCGGCGCTTCTTCCGCGAGCCGGAGGAAGCCGGTTACGAGACGGCCGACCCGGCGGAGTAGGGCTCTCGGGTCAGTACCCGCCGGCCCAGACCAGGTTCCCGAAGTACTTCCCGCTCACCGGGCGGTAGGGATCGCCGACGAAGCCCCACGACGCAGGCCGGGTCGCGGCGTCGGCGCGCAGCCGCGCGGTGGTCTGCGCAGGGGTCAGGCCCTGGCACGGGCCGGCGACTCCGCCGCTCCCGACGCACAGCGCAACCGTGCCCGCCACGTGCGGAGCCGCCTGGCTCGTGCCCGTGTAGGTCGACGTCCCGCCGCCCTTGCCCAGCGAGACCACGCAGGTGCCGGGGGCCGCGATCGCGTGCGATGCGTGCGCGGCCGACGCGAAGTTCGAGTAGGTGGCCGCGAACTGGTCGTCCTTCTCGGACGTCTTGCAGCCCGACCACTTTCCGGTTGCGCCGGGCGTGCCGTCCGCGTCCGACATCGCGGTGACCGAGAGCACCTCTGGGTACGCCGCCGGCACGACCTTGTCGAAGTTGCTCTTGTTGTTGCCGGCCGCCGCGACGTAGCTCACGCCCGCGGCCGTCGACCGGCAGATCGCGCGGTGATACGGGTCGTTGTTGGAGTTGCCGCAGTTGTTGTCGTTCGCGCCGCTCCCGGCGATGCTCATGTTCGCCACGCCGATCCCGAGCGTCGCCGCGTTGGCGGTCACCCAGTCGATGCCGCACAGGATCTGGGAGAGCGTCCCCGAGCTGCGGGAGTTCAGCACCTTGACCGAGAAGATCCTGGTGCCGGGTGCGACTCCGGTCACCCGCGCGCCGTCGTTGCGCGCCCCGACGATCCCGGCGACGTTGGTCCCGTGCCCGTTGTCGTCGTTCGCGGCCGCCCCGGCGGTGATGCAGTTCTTGCCGTCGGCGACGTTCAGGTCCGGGTTCGCCAGGTCGACGCCGGTGTCGAGCACGGCGACGGCCGTGTCGGCGGACCCGTGCACGTTCGGCAGCGCGGCGGCGCCGATCCGCCGCAGTCCCGCGGGCGCCGTGTCGCCGGACGCGATCGGCTGCCAGCCCGCGGCTGTGAACGTGCTGTCCTTCGCCACGTAGTCGACCTCGGGCATCGCGGCGACCGTCGCCACCTGCCCCGCGGACAGCCGGGCGGCGAAGCCCTTGAGGGCGGATCCGTAACGGAAGGCGGACTTGACGCCCAGGCGCGACTCGATCCGGGCGGTCGTCGCCGCCGGGTCGGTGTCGCCGTTGTCGTAGACCACGACGTAGGGCTCGGAGGCTGCGGAGGCGGCGCCGGGCGCGGCGGCTGCGGTCGCTCCCAGCAGGCTCAACGCGATCGCCAGCCGGGCCGCGCTACGCATCTCTGGTCCTTCCGTGGGCGGGCGGTATGACCCGCAGGTCGGGCATCGCCGCGCGCCGGGAGTGCTCGAGCAGGACGGCGGCGCAGGCTTCCGGGTTCGTGGGCCGGCCGAAGTAGTAGCCCTGGGCGAAGTCGCATCCGAGGCCGACGAGCTCGCGGCCGGTGGCCTCGTCCTCGACACCCTCGGCCGTCACGTGCAGGCCCAGGCTGCGGCCGAGCTGGATCGTGGACTCGACGATCGCGGCGGCGGGCCGCTCCGAGGTCATCCCCTGCACGAACGACTTGTCGATCTTGATCTCGTCGACGGGCAGGGCGTGCACCTGGCTGAGCGACGAGTAGCCCGTGCCGAAGTCGTCGATCGCGCTGGTCACGCCGACCCTGCGCAGCGACTCCAGGACGTGCCGCCCCTGGGTCAGGTCGGAGATGATGCCGCGCTCGGTGATCTCGAGCTGGAGCGCGGTGGCGGGCAGGCGCCAGCGCGAGAGCAGGGCGTCGATCAGCCGCGGCAGCTCGGGGTCGAGCAGGTCGCGCGGCGACAGGTTCACCGACATCCGCACGGGCAGGCCGGCGGCGTGCCAGTCGGCCGCCTGTTGGATCGCCTCGCCCAGGACGAACTGGGTGAGCTCGCGGATCTGGCCCGTGCGCTCCGCCAGCGGCACGAACGCGTCGGGGCCGAGCAGGCCGAGCTGCGGGTGCTGCCAGCGGACCAGCGCCTCGACGCCGTGGCCGCGCCCGGGCTGGAGCGAGAGCTTGGGCTGGTACTCCACGATCAGCTCGCTGCGCTCGATGCCGCGGCGGAGCTGGGTCGCGAGCTCCAGGCGCCCCGGGCTGAAGTCGTCGTACTCGGCGGCGTAGAGCTCGCAGGCGGTCTGCTCCTGCTTCGCCCGGTCCAGGGCGACGCTCGCGTGCTGGACGAGCGTGTCGACGCGGTCGCCGTGCTCCGGGGCGATCGCGACGCCCATGCTCGCGCGCACGTCGATGGACAGGTCGGCCACCGCGAACGGGCTCTCGAGCGCGTCCCGCAGCACCCGGTGGAGCCGCTCGACCTCGTCGTCGGATGCGCCGATCGGGCGGACCAGCGCGAACTCGTCCGCGCCCAGGCGGGCCAGCAGGTCGTCGGGGCCGACGGCCGCCTCCAGCCGCGAGGCGAGCTGGATGAGGAGCCAGTCGCCCTCGTAGTGGCCGAGGGTCTCGTTGACGGTCCTGAAGTCGTCCAGGTCGAAGACCGCGACCGCCACCCGCAGGTCGCGCTCGCGCGGGGCGGCGAGCATCGCGCCCAGGCGCTGGGCCAGGAACTGGCGGTTGGGAAGCCCGGTCAGCGGATCGTGCAGGGCACGCTCGCTGCTGATCGCCGCCTGGCGGCCGCCGAAGAAGATCGCGAGGATGGGGACGATCAGCAGCGGGAGGAGCGCCACGTCGGCGAGCGCGCTGACCGCGACGATCGGGCCGAAGGCCAGGAGCGCTCCCGTCGTCATCAGGTGGAAGCCGAAGTCGGCGGTCAGCGCCGGGATGACGCGCTCGCCGGTGGCGGCGGCGACACCGAGGCCGACCAGCACGCTCTCGACCAGGAAGAACGCCGCCACCGCGACGGCGATGGCCGGCAGGGCGGGTGGGATCGAGTCGATCGGCGGCTGCGATCCGAGGACCGTCAGCGCCGCGTCCGCCGCCGCCAGTGAGGCCACGTACTGGGCGGCGTTGAACAGCACCTTGACGGGGTGCACTCGCTGCACGGCATCCGACACGACCGCCGCGGTCACGTAGACCGCGGCGGCCGGGCCGAAGCCGAACAGGAGGAGTACCGCGATGGCGAAGGCACCGGAGACGGTGACCTCCTCGACGCCGTTCCGGCGCGGCACGGTGATCGGCAAGAGCTCGCCGGCGATCACCATCGCGGCGAGGACCCAGAACTTGTAGTCGCCGAGGGTCGAGCTCCACTCGCTGGTGCCCAGCTTGGCCCCGAGGATGCCCGCGGACACCGTCGCGAGGCCGGCGGCGTAGTACACGAGCCCTCGGGGCGGGCGCTGAGCGGAGTGGTCCATCACGGGCGGTTGCCCTTAGCGGAGCTTGCGCCCGCTGCCCGCGCCGGCCGGAGGAGCTGCCCAATCGGGCGGATTCGCGGCGGGACTCGAGTAGGCCTGGCCGCCGGACTGGACCTGGCCGAGGTGGTTGGCGGTGGGGCCGTCGTCGGCCGCGGCCGTGCCGGCGGCGGAGAGGAGGGCGACGCAGGCGAGCGGTGCGACGAGCAGGCGCTTCGAACGGGAGGCGCCCGCGAGGTTCCGGAGGGGGTGAGGCATGGAGGGGTTCCTTTCGAGCTGCGATCGACCCCCCGGCCGGAACTTCGTCGATGCAGCGTGTCTTCCGTCCTGCCCGGTCCGAAACTTCCTGCGGCGCGACCGGCGGGACGGTTGGCTGATCGTAAGTCGCATCGGCAGCCCCCGCCGGTTCTTGAGCAACTGGGCGCAAAAGGGAAACTCTGGTTCTACGGGCGGCCCCTCAGATGCCATCGATTCGCGGAAATTGCGGGGTTCTCCGGTGTGGGAGGGGGCGAGAACCTTGCGGACCGCGTCTTCTGCCTGCAGATTCGCCCGACCGCTGGAGCAGCCTTGAGCATCGCCTTCGACAGCCCGACCCCGCGCCCGAGCCGCGCCGACATCGAGCCCGTCGCCCTCGACCTCATCCGCCGCCGCGGCGCCGAGGTGCTGTCGAGCGCGCGGCGATATGCGTCGACTCCGGATGACGCGGAGGACGCCTACCAGCGCGCGCTCGAGATCCTCCTGACCAAGGCGCCGACGACGAGCGAGGAGCAGCTGCTGCCCTGGCTGAAGACCGTCGTGCGGCACGAGTGCTACGCGCTGCGCAAGCGCCGCGAGCGCGACATCCCCGTCCAGCACGACGAGCTCGACGCCTACTCCGCCGCGGACTCCCACGCGGCCGACGAGCGGGCCGAGCGCTACGACCGCCTGCGCATCGGGGCGGAGGCGCTGGGCCGGCTGAAGCCGCAGGAGACGCGCGCGCTGCTGCTCAAGGCCGAGGGCCTGTCGTACCAGGAGATCGCCGCCCGGACGGGCTGGAGCTACACGAAGGTCAACCGCTGCCTGGTCGAGGGCCGCCGGGCGTTCGTCGCGCGCGTGGAGGGCATCGAGTCGGGCGCCGAGTGCGAGCGCCTCCGCCCGCTGCTCTCCGCCCTGGCCGACGGCGAGGCGAGCGCCGCGGACCTGACCGCGCTCCGGCCCCACCTGAAGGGCTGCCCGAGCTGCCGGGCGGAGCTCGCGGAGTACCGCGACGTGCCGCGCAAGGTGGCCGGGGTCGCGCCCGCCGGAGGCCTGCTTGCCTGGCTGGCCGGCCGGGCCTGGGGATGGGTGCGGCCGCTGTTCGAGGGCGCGCTCACCCAGAAGGCCGCGGTGGTCGCCGTGTCGACGGTCGCCGTCGCCGGCACCGGCGCGGCGACCGTGCAGGTGGTGGGCGACGTGCCGCCGCAGCGAGCCGAGCGCCCCGCCGCGACAGCGACCCGAGCCGCGCCCCCTGCGGCTCGGGTCGCCGCGCCTGTGCCGTCGGCGCCCGCCCGCGCCGTGACCGCCGCGGGGCGGCGCGCGTCGTCGCCCGCGCCCAGGCGGACGAAGCCCGCTGCGAGCCCGCGGCCGGCTGTCGTGCCGCAGAAGCCACCGCCCACGCGCGATCCGGCGCCCGCGGCGCAGCCGGCCACCACCGCGCCGGCTCCCGCTGCCACCCCGGCGCCTCGGCGAGCGCAACCGGCCGAGCCGCCGGACCCCGGCTCCGGCGAGTTCGGGCCGTGACGTAGGGCCGCGTCACTAATCTGCTCCCGCGATGCCCCCGCGCCATCGCACGATGCTCGCGGGGATCGTGGTGCTGGGGGCCGCGCTGCGCTTCGCGACGCTCGACGTCCAGAGCTACTGGTTCGACGAGGCGACCACCGTCCACCTGCTGGGGATGGGCCTCGGCGACATGCTGGCCGCGATCCCCGACAGCGAGTCGACCCCGCCGCTCTACTACGTCGTCGCCTGGGTCTGGACGCAGGTCTTCGGGACCGGCGAGGTCGGGCTGCGATCGCTGTCCGCGCTGGCCGGCACGGCCACCATCCCGGTGGCCTACGCGATCGGCGCGCGCGCCGTCACGTCGCGCGTGGGACTGGTGGCCGCGGGGCTCGCCGCCGCCAACCCGCTGCTCGTCTGGTACTCGCAGGAGGCGCGCGCCTATGCGCTGCTCGTGCTGCTCGCGGCGCTGACCTTGGTCGTCCTCCCGCGCGCGCTCGAGCGGCCGACCGCGCGCAACCTGGCCGGGTGGGCGGTGCTCGCCGCGCTCGCGGTGGCGACCCACTACTTCGCGGCGTTCCTCGTCGTCCCCGAGGCGATCTGGCTGCTCCACCGGCTGCGCGCACGGGCGCTGCCGCCCGTGGCCGCCGTCGGCCTGGTCGGACTCGCGCTGGTGCCGATGGCGATCGGCCAGGCCGAGAACGACGGGGCGCGCTTCATCCGCGGATCCTCGGAGATCGGGCGGATCGCCGCCGTGCCCAAGCAGTTCCTGGTCGGCTACGACGCGCCGGGCGAGACGGTCGCGACGGTCATCGCCGCGCTGCTCGCGCTGTTCGCCCTGTACCTGCTCGTGCGCAAGGCGACGCCCGGCGAGCAGCGCGGTGCAAAGCCGCTCGCGGTGCTCGCGGCGGTGGTCGTCGGCGTGCCGGCCGTCCTCAGCGTCACCGGGGCCGACTACCTGATCACCCGCAACGTGATCGTGGCCCTGGTGCCGGCGCTCGTGGTCCTGGCCACCGGATACGCGGCGGCGCGGGCGGGCTGGGCCGGGATCGCCGCAGCGGCGGCGCTGGCCGCGATCGGCGTCGCGATGTGCGTCGAGATCACGCTCGACAAGCGCTACCAGCGCGACGACTGGCGTGGGGTGGCGGAGCGGCTCGGCCGCCCGGACGGCACCCGTCTCCTGGTGGTCAGCCCGGTCAACGGGCGGGTCCCGCTCGAGGTCTACCTCCCGAGGGCGCGCAAGCAGCGACCGGAGGAGCAGGTGCCGATCACCGAGCTCGACGTCGTCGGGTTCACGCCGCGTGGGCCGGGCGACCCGTCCGATCCTCCGCGGCCGCCGAGCCCGCCGCCGCTGCCGGGCTTCGGGCCGCCCGAGCGCATCGAGGCGGACACCTACACGCTCGTGCGCTACCGCAGCCCGACGCCGTTGCGGTTCGCCGACGTCCAGCTCTACGGCAGCTCGCTGTTCGGGCGGACCGCCGAGCTGCTCGTGCAGCACGCTCGCTAGGCGCGGCGCGAGCGCAGCACGTGCTCGTCGCCGCGGCGCAGGAGCACCCGCCCGCGGTCCAGGTGCTCGAGCAGCGCCTGCGCGTACTTGCGCGAGGTGCTCAGCTCGTCCCGTACGCGAGCGATCGTGACCGACCCCTCACGCTCGGCCAGGGCCACGACTCGCGCTTCCAGCTCGGCCAGGGCGGCCGGGTGGAAGTGCAGGTTGCGCCCGACCCGGACCGCCTGGCCTGCGCCCTCGAGCGCGCGGAACCGGGCCAGTGCCTCGTGCTCGGACAGCCCGGCCTCGCCGGCCAGGTCGGCGTCGGTGCGGGGCGTGAGCCAGTCGGCGCGCAGCGACGCCGCGATCGCCAGGGCCGCGTCGTCGAGCGGCGCGGGCTCGGCCCCGGCGGGCTCCGGCACGCGCGGTGCGTCGGGCGCGCTGGACTCCGGCGCCCCGCCGGCCGCGATCCGCTCGGCCCGCTCCCTGGCCCCGTGCTTGCGCGCCGCGGGATCCACCACCTCACCGCCGCCGACGGTGTCGGGCGGAGCGACCGAGCGCAGCACGAACCGATCCCCGCGCGCGGGCATGAGCGGCGCCTCCAGGCGCAGCTGGGCGAACCCGTGCCCGAGCGGAACGACGCGGGCCGGCGCCTCGCGCGTCCCGTGGTGCACGTGCAGGCGCACGCTCTCCTGCGGCTCCTCGCCGTCCCAGCGCACGGCGGCGTCGATCAGATACGTCGGCTCGAGCGAGCACCCCTCGCCGCACACGACGTCGCCGCGGCCGACCTCGCGCCATCCGACGCCGGCCAGGTTCAGCGCAACGCGCTGCCCCGCGGCCGCGCGCTCGACCGGCTCGTCGTGGACCTGCACCGAGCGCACCCTCGCTCGCTCCCCGCGCGGCAGGATCGTCACCGCGTCGCCCGCGCCGAGCGAGCCCGACCACAGCGTCCCGGTCACGACGGTCCCGATCCCGCGCAGCGTGAACGAGCGGTCTACGTGCAGCCGCGCCGGGCCGCCTGCGCTCGCGCGGCCGGGCAGCGCCGCGGCGACCCCCTCGATCGCCCCCAGCAGGTCGGCGAGCCCGGTGCCCTCGAGTGCCGACACGGGGATCACCGGGGTGCCCTCGGGGACGATCGCGGCGGCCTCCTCGGCGGCCCGCGCCGGGTCGGCCAGGTCGGCCTTCGTGACGGCCACGACTCCCGCCTCGACCTCGAGCTGGCCGATCACCGCCATGTGCTCGCGGGTCTGCGGCATCACGCCGTCGTCGGCCGCGACGCACAGCAGGAACAGGTCGATGCCGGACGCGCCCGCGACCATCGTGCGGACGAACCGCTCGTGCCCCGGGACGTCGACCACCGACAGCTGCCGCGCGGACGGCATTGTTAAGCGTGCATAGCCGAGCTCGATCGAGATCCCGCGACTGCGCTCCTCAGGCAGGCGATCCGTGTTCTTGCCGGTAAGCGCGGAGATCAGGGCCGTCTTGCCGTGATCGATGTGCCCGGCGGTGCCGAGGACGAGCGGCGGCGTCTCGCCAGACGCGATGGCGGCCATTGGAGCGGAGGCCTACCGCGTGGAAGCGAGCACTGAGCCGACCGCCGCCTCGGCACTCGCATCGTCAAGCGTACGCGGATCGAGGATCAGCCACCCGTCCCGTGCCCGCCCGACCACCGGCGGGTCCGCGGCGCGCAGCCGCCGGGCGAGCTCGTCGAGCGGCAGCGGGCGGGGATCGATCGCGCACACGGGCCCTTCCAGGTCGAGCAGCGGCAGCGCGCCGCCGCCCACGCGTGCGGGCGCGCGCGTGACCCGCGCGTCCATGCCGCCCGCGACGAGCGCGTCGCGCATCCGCTCCGCGCGGGCGCTCAGCTCCTCGTCGCCCGCCGCCAGCATCCGCAGCACCGGGATCTCGCGCAGCGCCGCCGGGGGATCGCGGTAGATCCGCAGCGTCGCCTCCAGCGCAGCCAGCGACAGCTTGTCGATCCGCAGCGCGCGAGCGAGCGGGTGGGACCGGCACGCCTCGATCGCGTCGCGCGTGCCGACCATCAGGCCGGCCTGCGGGCCGCCGAGCAGCTTGTCGCCCGAGAAGCAGACGACCGCGCAGCCTGCCGCCACCGAGCGCCTGACCGGCGGCTCGTCGGCCAGCTCGGGGACCCCGATCGCCAGGGCGCCCGAGCCCACGTCGTCGATCACCGGCACGCCGAGCGAGCAGAGCGCCTCGATCTCGACCTCCTCGACGAACCCGACGGTCCGGAAGTTCGACTGGTGCGCGCGCATGACGGCCCCGGTCTCGGGCCCGGCCGCGGCCGCGTAGTCGGAGAGCCGTGTCCGGTTGGTCGTGCCGACCTCGACCAGCCGCGCGCCGGACTGGGCGACGACGTCGGGGATGCGAAACGACCCGCCGATCTCGACGAGCTGCCCGCGCGACACGATCAGATCCCGCCCGGCGGCCAGGGCGGCGGCAGCGAGCAGCACCGCGCCCGCGCAGTTGTTGACGACGATCGCGTCCTCGGCGCCGGTCAGCTCGCACAGCAACGCCGCGACATGCGCCTGCCGCGACCCGCGCTCGCCGGCCTCGAGGTCGTACTCCAGGTTCGAGTAGCCCGACCCGACCGAAGCCACGGCCTCCAAAGCCGACGCCGGCAGCGGCGCCCGCCCGAGATTGGTGTGGACGATCACGCCGGTCGCGTTGATGACGGGCCGCAGCCGCGACCGCGCAAGCTCGCGCGCCCGAGCCTCCAGCCACCCACTGCCCACTGCCCCCTGCCCACCACTGCCCACTGCCCGCTGCCCACTGCCCACCAACTGCGCGCGCGCCTCAGCCAGCGCGGCGCGAGCACCAGCGACAGCATCACCGCGCGGCAGATCCGAGCAGCCGACCGGCGAGCTCGTCCACCGACGGCAAGCGCGCGCAGCCGGCTATTCAGGTCGTGGTTCCCTCGACCCAGCGGCGCTCGTCACCCTCGACCTCCTGCTTCCAGATCGGCGCTTCGGCTTTGATGCGGTCGATGATCTCGCGCGCCCCCGCGAACGCCTCGCCGCGGTGGGGAGCCGACGCGGCGACCGCGACGCTCGGCTCGGACAGCGGGACCGTGCCCACGCGGTGCTCGGCGGCGGCCGAGCACAGCCCGTGCGACTCGACGGCGGCCGCCACGATCGCGGCGATCTTCTCCTCGGCCATCTCGGTGTAGGCCTCGTAGTCGAGCGACTCGACCTCGCGCGTCACGCCCTGGAACGTCACGACCGCGCCCGCGCGCGGGTCCGTCGACCCGCCGGGCGAGCGTGTCCAGCGACAGCGGGTCCTCCGTCACCCGCGCCCACACGAGCGTCCCGCCGCCCGCCGGGGCGCCGCCCGACACCGGCGGGATCAGGGCCAGCTCGTCACCCGGGTCCAGCACCTGGTCGTCGCGCGCGTACTCGCGGTTGACCGCCATCACCAGCGGAAGCTCGGGCGGGGCGACGTCGCCCAGGGCGGCCAGCGCGTCGCTCACGCGCGCGCCGTCGGGCAGCGAGAGCGTCACCTCGCGCGCCCCTGCGCGCTCGCGCAGCATCGCGAACAGCCGGACCGTGACCTCCATGTGGCCGAATGCTACGGCCACCCCCGCAACCCCGACCGCGCAACCGTGTTCAACCGGCCATGAGGCGCCGCCTCGTAGCCACAGCGATCGCCGCCGGGCTGCTCGTGCTACCGGGTGCCGCAGAAGCCGCCACTGTCACCGACGCCACGACCGGGGAGCCGCTCTTCGAGGCTGCGCCGGGCGAGGCCAACAACGTAACCGTGCGGGTGGAGAACGGGCGCGTGGTCTTCGCCGACGCTGGGGCGGCGTTGCAGGCGGGCGGCGCGTGCACGCAGGACGCGGCCAGCCGCGTGAGCTGTCCGTCCGGCGAGTTCCCGCACGCCTCGCTCATGCTCAGGGACCAGGACGACAGGCTCGATGCCCAGCTGCCCGACCTGGGCCGCGAGCGGCAGTCCACCAACGTGTACGCGAACGGCGGCGCCGGCCGCGACGTGCTGAGCGCGACCGCGTACATGGTCTCCCTGACCGCGGACGACGAAGGGACCGGATCGACCGACGCCGAGTCGCTCACCGCCGTCGTCGGCACGCGCGCGTTCCTCTACGGCGGGGGCGGACCCGATCGCATGGACACGAGCGCCCTGAACACCGACCTCGTCGGCGGCGGCGGCGACGACACGATCATCGGCAGCCCGCGCATCGACGCCGGCTACCCGTCGTTCGACATCGCCTACGGGGGCCCGGGTGATGACCGGATCAACACCGGGACCGGAAACGACATCCTGCGCGGCGAAGACGGCAACGACAGACTCGATGCCGGGCCCGACAGCGACGAGCTCGACGGCGGCAACGGGAGAGACGACCTCGAGGGCGGCACCGGCCGTGACACGCTCCGCGGCGGCGAGGGCGACGACACGCTCGATGGCGGCGGCGGCGACACCTTCCACTGGGACGATCCGCCGACCTTCCCCGCGACGCGCGACGGCCAGTTCCCCGACAAGCTCGACGGCGGTCCCGGGTCGGACACGCTGAACGGTGGCGACGGCGACTTCGACACGGTCACCTACGACGGTCGCCAGGCACCCGTGCTGATCTCGCTCGACGGGCTGCGCAACGACGGCGAGCGCGGCGAGCGCGACCTGATCGGCACGGACGTGGAGGAGCTGGTCGGTGGCGAGGGCGACGACACCGTGCGGGGCAGCGCGAACGGCAACTTCCTCGCCGGTGGGGCGGGCGACGACCTGATCGACGCCGGCGGCGGGTTCCACGACGTGGCACACGGCAACAAGGGCAACGACACGATCATCACTCTCGACGGCGGGGCGGAGGGCCGCCTGGGCGCACCCGGCGCGATGAATCCGACCTACTTCTGGGACGACGGCGTGCTCTGTGACGATTCGCCGTCTGCGCCCTACGCGGACACGGCGATCGTCGACCCGGCCGACGGCGGGGTGAACTCCCAGCTGGCCGCCGGCGGATGCGAGACGATCCTCATGACGGAGACCCCGCAGAGCATGCCCGTAGACGACGGCAGCGTGCAGGTCCCCGTGACCTGCGGCGCGTCGCCCATAGCCGGGGCGACCTGCACCGGCACCGCGGTCGTCGAGCAGTACCTGCCGGCCAAGAGCGGCCAGGCCTCGAAGAAGCGCGTCGTCGGTAAGCGCACGTTCAAGGCCAAGGTATGGCGCAAGGCGAAGCTGCGGGTGAAGCTCAACTCGACCGGCCGCAAGGCGGCGCGGGGCAAGCGCAGGCTGTCGGCCGTGCGCGTGGCCTACCGCCTGAAGCCGAAGCGCCGGTAGCTAGAAGCCCCAGTCCTCGTACATCTCGCGGGCCTGCGCCTCGGTGGCGAAGTCGTGCGAGCGCCGGAACATCCCGTCCTCGCGCACGAACGCCATGTTCGTCATCGCCAGCGCGCCGTCGAGCAGCCGCAGGTGGCCGCCGTAGAAGTCATAGGTGACGAAGCCGCGCTCCTTCATGAACGCCACGACGTCGTGCAGCTGCGGCTGTCCGGGCAGGAACTGGAACAGGTTGACCTCGAGCAGCACCAGCTCGGTCTGCTCCAGCACGCGCGTCGCGCCTTCGAGCACGCGCAGCTCGGCCCCCTCCACGTCGACCTTGACCACGTAGGGGGCGGGCAGTCCGCGCTCGGCCACCAGGTCGTCGATCCGCGCCACGGGGACCTCGCGCGGCGTCCCGCCGTCGTCGTGTCCCTTCCACTGGCCGAGCGTCGACGACAGCGCGGGTGCGCGGTTGACGCTGATCGTGATCGACCCCGGCTCGGGCCCCGCCGCCGCGCGCACCCACTCGGCGTCCAGCCGCGCCGTGATCTTGCCGATCGCCTCCGCGTACTCCTCGAGCGGGTCGACCAGCAGGAACCGTGCGTCCGGGAACGCGTCGTAGAGCTCGGGCGTGCCGTAGGCGACGCCGACGTCGACCACGGTCGCCGGCGCAAGGCCGAGCCGCTTGACGTGGCCGAGCACGGCCTCGGGCGTCCGCCGCACGCCGGTGTCCTTGCGCCGGACCTCCAGCCCGGCGCGGTCGGCCAGCCGCTTCGCGGCCCGGGCCGCCTTCCTCACTCGCGGGTGCATCGCCGGGCAGGTTAGGAGGGGCGCGGCCGGCCGGCCTTGACCGTCGGCCCGTCCATCATCGGCGCGGAGGCTGGAGAACCTGTGTCTCCTGCCGAAAACCAGAGCGAGATGGAGGCGCCCCTCCCCAGCCTGCTCCAGCTCCTGATCGCGCTCCCGGCCGCCGTGCTGCTCCACGAGCTCGCCCACGCGGGCATGGCGCTGGCCCTCACGCGCGGGAAGGTGCTCGTGGTCGTGGGCTACGGCCCTGCGATGCGGCTGCACATGGGTCGCCTGGCGCTCCACGTGTCTCCGCTCGCGACGAGCGGGTGCACCGTGCACCGCGCGACGCGGGCGTCGGGCGACCGGGGGATCATCGCCGCGGCCGGCCCCGTCGCGTCGCTGTTCCTGGCCGCGTTCGGCTGGCGGATGGCCGAGTCGCTCAGCGGAGCCCACATGTTCGTCGCGGGCCTGTTCGCCGCGCTCGGCGCCGCGAGCCTGTTCATCGCGATCCTCACTGCGCTGCCGCTCCGCTATCCGGCCATGCTCGCCGTGGGCGACGGCCGCGACTCCGACGGGCGGACCGTCCTGCAGGCGCTCAAGCGCCCTCGCTGAGCGGGCCAGGATCCCGCGGGCGCCGGATATCCTCCGGCGCCATGGCAACCCAGCGCGAGAGCAAGCCCTCGATCGCCCCGATCGTCGGCCCGGACGACGAGCGGACGTTCACCGACTCGGGCATCGAGATCGAGGCCCTGTACACCGAGGACGACGTGAAGGACGGCCTCGAGGAGCGCCTGGGGCAGCCCGCCGAGTACCCGTTCACCCGCGGCATCCACCAGGACATGTACCGCTCGCGCAAGTGGACGATGCGCCAGTACGCCGGCTACGCCACCGCCAAGGAGACCAACGAGCGCTTCCGCTACCTGATCGACCACGGGTCGACCGGCCTGTCCATGGCGTTCGACCTGCCCACCCAGCTCGGCCGTGACTCCGACGACCCGCTCTGCCTCGGCGAGGTCGGCCGCACCGGCGTCGCCATCGACACGATCGACGACATGCGCCGGGTGTTCGAGGGCATTCCGCTCGACGAGGTCTCCACCTCGATGACGATCAACGCGCCGGCCGCGGTCCTGCTGCTCTTCTACGAGCTCGTGGGCGAGGAGCAGGGCGTCGAGTCGAAGGTCCTGCGCGGCACCACCCAGAACGACATCCTCAAGGAGTACATCGCGCGCGGGAACTTCATCTACCCGCCCGAGCCGGCGATGCGCCTGACCACCGACCTGTTCGCGTACTGCGCCGAGCGGGTCCCGAAGTGGAACACGATCTCGATCTCGGGCTACCACATGCGCGAGAAGGGCTGCTCGGCCGTCCAGGAGGTCGCGTTCACGCTGGCCAACGGCATCGCCTACGTGCAGGGCGCGATCGACGCCGGCCTCAAGGTCGACGACTTCGCGCCGCGGCTGGCGTTCTTCTTCAACGGCCACAACAACGTCTTCCAGGAGGTCGCGAAGTTCCGCGCCGTGCGCCGCATGTGGGCGCGGATCATGCGCGAGCGCTTCGGGGCCGAGAACCCCAAGTCGCAGACGCTGCGCTTCCACACCCAGACGGGCGGCGTGACGCTGGCGGCGCAGCAGCCCGAGAACAACATCGTGCGCGTGGCGCTCCAGGGCTTCGCCGCCGTGTGCGGCGGCACGCAGTCGCTGCACACGAACGGCTTCGACGAGGCGCTGGCGCTGCCCACCGAGCGCGCCGCCCGGATCGCGCTGCGCACCCAGCAGATCCTGGCCAACGAGTCGGGTGCCGCGGACACGGTCGACCCGTTCGCCGGCTCCTACTTCGTCGAGTCGCTGACCGACGAGATCGAGGCGCGCTCCCAGGACCTGATCGACAAGGTCGAGGAGCTCGGCGGGTCGGTCCAGGCGATCCCGTTCATCCGCGCCGAGGTCGAGGAGTCGGCCTGGGGCTACGAGGAGCGCTACCGGATCAAGCAGGACATCGTCGTCGGCGTCAACGAGTACGTCACCGACCAGGTCGACGACGTCGAGATCCTGCGCGTCGACCCGAAGTCCGAGGAGGAGCAGGTCGAGCGCCTGAAGGAGTTCAAGGCGGACCGCGACCACGAGGAGCTGAAGGCCAAGCTGGGCAAGCTCCGCGAGACCGCCGAGGGCGACGGCAACCTGCTCTACCCGATCCGGGACGCGCTGGCCGAGAAGGCCACGATCGGCGAGGTCTGCGGCGTCATGCGCGAGGTCTTTGGCGAGTACGCTGAGGCGTAGCGTGCGAGCGGTGCTGCTCGCGCTGGCGCTCGTGCTGCCGGCGCCGGCGGTGGCCGCTGCGCAGAGCACGCCGCATGTAGTCGCGTCGGCCAACGGCGCGACCGCGCGGTCGAGCGCCAACGAGGGCGAAATCCTCAGCTGCGGCGCGGGCGGCTGCACGGCCGCGATCACGGCTCCCGCCCGGCCGCCGGCCACCTGGGACGGCGAGCTCCCGGTGAGCGGCCGCACGGTCGTCGAGGTCACGTTCTCACGGCCGGTCGAGCTGCTCGGCGCCCAGGTGACGGACCGCTCGCTCCAGCGCGTCGCCGGCGCATCGGTCGAACGACTCGACGACCAGCACTTCCGGGTCGCGCTACCCGCGGGCGCGCTTCCGGACGAGGGTGCGCTCGAGCTGCACGAGCACTGGACCGGCGACAACGAGCGAGGGCACTACGACGTGAACCGCACGGACTTCGTCGGCATCGAATCGGTGGCGGCGGTGAGCGGGGTCAAGCAGCGCTCGCGCGGCGGCGGCGCGGTCGCCGACGTGGAGGCGCGGACGTCCGGCCTCGTCGACGCCCGGCTGACCTTCGGGAAGAAGACGCTCGGACAGAAGACGACGAACCTGGCCGCGGCGCGCACCCTGAGCGTGTCGGTGCCGCTCTCGCGCGGCGCCCGACGGCTGCTCGCCGACCGGCGGACGCTCAAGGCCACGCTCACGATCACGGTCCGGCCCCCGAGTGGCGACGCGCTTACGCTCGAGCGCCGGGTGACCCTCCGCGCCAAGCCGCGCTGAGGTTAGGGTCGCGCCCATGGATCTGGCACTCGAGGGGTCGGTCGCGCTCGTCACGGGCGCGTCCAAGGGCATCGGCCGCGCGATCGCGGAGGCGCTCGGCCGCGAGGGCGCGACGGTCGCCGTCGCGTCGCGATCGCGCGAGCGGATCGAGGAGACCGCCGCGGACATCGGCGCCGAGCCGTTCGTGCACGACTCGCGCGACCTGGACGGCGCGCCCTGGCTGATCCGCAACGTCGAGGAGCGGCTCGGCCCGCTCGACGTCCTGGTCACCAACACCGGCGGCCCGCCGCCGCACCCGGACGCGCTCGCGTTCTCCCGCGAGCAGTGGGAGGACGCCTACCGCGACCTCGTGCTCTCGCCGATGGCGCTGATCGAGACCGCCGTCCCGGGCATGCGCGAGCGGGGCTTCGGCCGCATCGTCAACGTCTCCTCGACGTCGGTCCGCGAGCCGATCGCGCCGCTGATGCTGTCGAACGCCCACCGCTCGGCGACGCTCGCGGCCTTCAAGACGCTGGCTCGCCAGCTCGCCGGCGACGGCATCACGCTCAACACGATCCTCACCGGGCGGATCGCAACCGACCGGCTCAAGGACAACTACGGGTCGCTCGAGAACGCCGAGGCCGCCGCGAAGGAGCAGGTCCCGGCGGGGCGGCTCGGCACGGTCGAGGAGCTCGCCGCGGTCGCCGTCTTCCTGTGCTCCGGCCCGGCGAGCTACGTCACCGGCGAGGCGATCCGGGTCGACGGCGGCATGACCGCCGCGGTCTGACGAGGCCCGGTCGCGGCCGCCCAGACGCCCGTTCCGGGTGCTCGGTTGCAGGTCTCACGAAGGCTTAACAGAAAGATTGCCCCGACGGGCATATGAAGGTGTAACGAACCGGAGCGAGAGTGTTGTTATTTGTAATAAACTCTCCCTCTAAGTACCCCTACAGGAGGTGTCTCTCCCCAGATGTCAACCACACGCGAAGCCGTCTCGAAGACCGCTTCGCTCTTCCACGAGCTCTGGCGCTGCGCGAAGTGCGGCCGCGAGTTCGACGACGCCACTCGGTGCTGCGCCCATGAGTCGCAGTGCGGCGTCATGACCCACTGCTGAGCCTTCGGGCCCGCCGGCCGGCAGCGAGCCGGCCCCACAACTTCAGCCGGTCATCTCCGTAGGCGTGACGCTGAGCGTCACATCGCGCCCGTCGCGCACCACCTCGACCGCCAAGGTCCTGCCGATACGGTCGGCCACCATCAGGCGCTGAACCACGTCGACGCTCGGCGTCGGCTCTCCGTCGATCGCGACGATCAGGTCCTCCGCCCGCAGGCCGCCGCGCTCGGCGGGGCTGCCGGGGACCACCTCGACGACCTCGACCGCCGACGCCATTCCGCCGTGGCTGGGACGCGCCCGCGGAGGCAGCGGCCGCGGGCCGCCCGCGATCCCCAGGTAGGCGCGCCGCACGCGTCCCCCCGACATGAGCTGGCCCACGATCGCGCGGGTGGCCGCGTTGATCGGCACGGCCAGGCCCAGACCGATGCCGGCGACCGCGGTGTTGACGCCCACCACCTCGCCCGCTCCGTTGACGAGCGCGCCGCCCGAATTGCCCGGGTTGAGCGCGGCGTCGGTCTGGATGACGTTGTCGATGATCCGGCTCTGGCGCCCCACTCGCGCGGGCAGCGACCGGCCTAGCGCCGAGACGACGCCGGCCGTCACCGAGCCGGCGAACCCGTGCGGGTTGCCGACCGCCACGACGAGCTGGCCGACCCGCAGCCGCTCGGCGTCGCCCAAGGTCGCGGCGGTCAGGTCGCGCGCGTCGGCGCGCAGCACCGCCAGGTCCGACAGCTCGTCGCGGCCGACGATCTCGAAGCGACAGCTCGCGGCCGTCGACGAACGACGCGCGCCCGCCCGCGCCCCGCCCGGCGACCACGTGGGCGTTCGACAACAGGAACCCGTCCGGGGTCAGCACCACCGCGCTGCCGCCGCCCGACGGCATGCGCCCGCCGCGGGTGCGGCGGGTGACCCGCAGGTTGGCGACCGACGGTGCGATCCGCTCGGCGACCGAGGTGGTGACGCGTGAGTACGCGTCGAGGGCCTCGGCCTCCGTCGGCAGGTGGTCCACCGCAGCCATGGCGCTACACCTCCACGGGCTCGGTCGCGAGCTTGACGGTCACCTCGCGCTCGTCCGATCCGCGCAGGAGCCGGAGGGTCAGCTCGTCGGCGTCGCCGTCCAGCAGCGCGTGGATGTCGTCGATGCGCTTCACCGGGTTGCCGCCGGCCGCGACGATCAGGTCGCCACGCTCGACGCCCGCGGCGTCCGCCGGCCCGCCGGCCTCGACTCCGCGCACGAGCAGGCCGTCGATGTCGGGCAGCCCGACGGAGCGCCGCAGCCGCCGCGCCACGTGAGGCGGGGCGATCGCGATGCCCAGGCGGGCGCGCCGCGGCGCCTCACCGCGGCCGAGCGCGTCGACCCGGCGCTTCAGCGCGTCGTCGGCGGGCAGCGCCAGGATCAGGCCGCCGTCCATGCGCACCGCGTTGATTCCCAGGAGGCGGCCGTCGGCGTCCACCAGCGGGCCGCCGGACGAGCCCCGGGGCAGCGGGGCGGTGTGCTCGATCGAGCCGCGTATGCGGCGCCCGCGCGGCCCGCGGAACGAGCGGCCGACCGACGACACGAAGCCCAGGGTGACCCGCAGGCCGCGGCCGCCCGGGTCGGCGAGCGCGAATACGGCCGTGCCGATCGGCGGCGCCGCCTCGTCCGCCCATTCGACGGGCGGGGCGTCGCCGGTGTCGACGGCGATCACCGCGACGTCCGCGTCCAGGTCGGCGCCCGCCACCGCGCCGGTCTCGCGCCGGCCGCCGGGGAAGGAGACCGTGACCTCCTCGTCGCGCAGGTTGTGCGCGCTCGTCAGCACGAGGCCCTCGCCGACGACGACGCCCGAGCCGCGGCCCCACCCGCGGCCGAGCCCGACCACGGACGGCGCGACCCGTGCGGAGACCGATGCGATCGAATCGCTCAACTCAGTCAGAACTGCCATGCTGCTGCTCCTTACTAGCAAGTTGCAAGTAACCCTACAGGATCAATGTCGGGACCTCAGCACGGTGAAGAACCAGGGACTACGCTCACACCAGGCCATGCCGCGACGGACTCGCACCCCACCCGACGCCAGTCCGCTGCATCACGCCCTCACCCGGATCGGGGACAAGTGGTCGCTGCTGCTGATCGCGGCGCTGCTCGACGGGCCACGCCGTTTCGGCGACCTGCTCGACGCGGTCCCGGGGATCGCCCCGAACATCCTCACCGGGCGGCTGCGGCACCTCGAGCAGGAGGCGCTTGTCGTCGCCCGGCCCTACTCCGAGCGGCCGCCGCGCTTCTCGTACGAGCTGACGGCCAGCGGAATGGAGCTCGCCGGCGCCCTGCGTCTCCTCGCCGATTGGGGCGCCCGCCAGGGCGACGCCGAGGCGCCGCGTCACACCGAGTGCGGCACGCCGCTGCAGGTGCGCTGGTGGTGCCCCTCGTGCCGGCAGCCGGTCGACGACCCGGACGCCGAAGACGTCCACGTCGTGTGACCCACTCCGACACCGTCAAGAGCTACACGCTGCTGGCCTGCATTCTCGGATCGGCGATCGTGTTCCTCGACGGCACCGTGGTGAACGTCGCGCTCCCCGCGCTGCAGCGCGACCTGGGGGCCAGCCTGTCCTCGCAGCAGTGGGTGGTCGAGGCCTACGCGCTCACGCTGTCCTCGCTGCTCCTGGTGGGCGGGTCGCTGGACGACCTGTTCGACCGGCGCACGGTCTTCGCGGCCGGGGTAGCCAGCTTCGGCGTGACCTCGGCCCTGTGCGCGGTCGCCCCGACCGTCGAGGTGCTGATCGCCGCACGCGCCCTCCAGGGCATCGCCGGAGCGCTGCTCGTGCCCAGCACGCTGGCGCTGATCATCCACACGTTCCCGCCGGCCGAGCGCGGCGCCGCCATCGGCTCGTGGACCGCGTGGACCGGCGTCGCGACCGTGATCGGCCCGCTGGCCGGCGGCTTCCTGATCGACAACGCGTCCTGGCGCTGGATCTTCGCGATCAACGTGATCCCCGTGGCGATCACGCTCTGGCTGATCGCCAAGCACGTGCCGAAGGCCGCCGACGTGCCCGAGGGCGGTCATGTCGACTTCCTCGGCGGATTCCTGTGCGCGCTGGGCTTGGGCGGCACGATCTTCGCGCTGATCGAGCAGCCGCGGCTGGGCACGACCGACCCCGTGGTGGCGGTCGCCTTCGTCGGCGGCGTGATCTGCCTCGTTCTGTTCGTCCTGCACGAGCGCCGCTCGCCGGCGCCGATGCTTCCGCTGTCGCTGTTCCGCGAGCGCAACTTCGCGATCGGCAACCTCACGACGCTCGCCATGTACGCCGGGCTCGGCGGGATGCTGTTCCTGCTCGGCATCTTCGTCCAGCAGGTCGCCGGCTACACCGCACTCGAGGCGGGCGCCACCTTCCTGCCGGTGACGGCGCTGATGTTCGCGTTCTCGAAGCGCTTCGGGGCGCTGGCCGACCGCGTACGGGCCGCGCTGGTTCATGTCAGGCGGCACGGTCGTTGCCGGGTGCGGGATCCTGCTGATGCTGCGGGTCGGGCCGGACGCGGAGTACGTGAGCGAGGTGCTTCCGGCGATGGTGGTGTTCGGGATCGGGCTGTCGCTGACGGTGGCGCCGCTGACCGCGGCGGTGCTGGCGGCGGTCGACGACTCGCGCTCGGGCATCGCGTCGGGCGTCAACAACGCCGTCTCGCGCACCGCCGGCCTGCTGGCCATCGCCGTGCTCGGGACGTTCATCTCGGCGCAGTTCACGGCCGCGCTCGACGACAAGCTGCAACCGCCGCCGAGCAGCGCCGCCGCCGTGGCCGCCGTCGCGAACGCGAAGGACCGGCCGCTCGCGGTGGCCGCCCCCGACGACGTCGCCCCGCCGGAGCGCGCGCGGATCGAGGCGGCGACGCGCGACGCGTCGGTCGACGCCTTCCACCTGGGCATGGGGATCAGCGCGGTGATCGTGATCGCGGGGGGCCTGATCGCCGCGGTCGGGATCGAGAACCCGCGCCGCCGGACCCACGCAGAGCAGTCACCGGCGGGCCAGATCTGCGGTGCCCCGTCGTGCGCGGGCCACCCGCACCGCGAGACCGAGCCGGTGCCGGCCGGCGCCTAGGACACTAGAAAGAGAAAAGGGCCCGGGGCATAACTCCCGGACCCAATGTCTCGCATAGAAATAGACCCGGCTTCCCCGCCCTGGCGATGGCCTGGAAGCTTGGTCCCGGGCGTTATCGGCAGATGTGCGCCCGACTTGAGCAAGATTCGTTGCAACCGCGCGCACTACCTTCTCCGCATGCGCAAGTTCGCCAGCGGCCTCGTGCTGGCCGCGGCGGCGACCCTGCTCCCGGCCTGCGCCGGGAACGGCGCCGGCGATGCCGACCGGCCCTGCGACGGGCCCGGCACCGGCGGGCCGAGGGTCGTCTACCGCGCCGAGCCCACCCCCGACGCCCCGCGGGTCACCCGCGCGGGCATCGAGCAGACGATCGAGGTGATGTGTGACCGGGCGCGCGCGCTCGGGTCCCACGGGGCGCGCATCCGTCCGGTCCGCAGGAGCCGCATCGTCGTGCGGCTGGGGCCCGGCGGCGGCGCCTCCCAGACGGCAGTGGCGATCGGGATCCCCGCGCGGCTGGCCTTCTACGACTGGGACGCCAACGTGATCGGCAACCCCGACCAGCCCGTCCCCGACCTGGCCCGCGCCGTTCGCCGCGCCGAGCGATCGGAGCCGCGCGCGGAGGACGACGACCTGCCCCCGACCGGTGCCGAGCAGCACACCGTCGACCGCTACGACGGCGACGAGAACCGGATCCGCGCGTTCTACGACCGCCGCAACGACGCCGCGGGAGCGACCTACTACGCGGAGTCCGCCGGCCGCGTGATCGCCGGCCCCGAGACCAGCTGCGCCGGGTTGTCGGTCGCCCTGGCCCCGACGCGCGAGCCCCGCGGGGAGAGCGCGGCAGGCGACCTGGACGCCGCCGCGTGCGGGCGCCGGCTGGCCGGCCGCGGGCTGCCGGCCGGCGGCAGCGTGCACGTCGTCCCGCGAGGGATCCGCGTCGTGGCTGCCGCGCGCCCGGGCGGCGGCGCGTCTGCCGGGACGACCGGGGACCTGAGCGGAGCCCCACCGGAGCCGCCCGCCGGCTGGTACGTGGTCGAGGACGACGCGGGCGTCCTGCCCGACGGCGTCGACCAGGCCGAGGAGCGCAAGGACGAGGCCACCGGGGCAACCGGCGTCCGGGTCGGGTTCGACGACGCCGGCGCGATGGCGTTCCGGGCCCTGACGCAGTCGATAGCGGCGCGCGGGGCCCAGAAGCCGACGGGCGGTGACCCGCGGCTGGCGGTGGCGCTGGACGAGCAGCTCGTCTCCCTCCTGGCGATCGACCCGGCGGCGAGCCCGGACGGTCTGGACCCCGACGACGGCGCCGTGATCGGCAACCTCGGCGGGGCGGCGCGGGCGCGGCTGCTCGCCAAGCTGATCGACGCGGGGGCGTTGCCGCTCACGGTGCGTCCCGCGCCCTGAGCCAATAGGGTCAGTGGCATGGCGATGAAGACGGTTGACGGCATCGACGAGCTCAAGGCGCTCATCGGTGAGACGGTGGGCCCGAGCGACTGGCGCGAGGTCACCCAGGACGACGTGAACAGGTTCGCCGAGCTGTCCGGCGACGACCAGTGGATCCACGTCGACGTCGAACGAGCGAAGGCCGAGAGCCCGTTCGGGACGACGATCGCGCACGGCAACCTGACCCTGTCGATGATCGACGGCTTCAGGCTCGGCCTGATCAAGTCGACCGGGTTCAAGCTCGGCGTCAACTACGGCTGGGACAAGGTCCGCTTTCCCGCTCCTGTGCCGATCCCGTCCCGCCTCCGGGCCAGCGCGTCGGTGGTGTCGGTGGACGAGGTCGCCGGCGGCTGGTGGCAGATCGTCACCCGCTTCACCGTCGAGATCGAGGGTGGCGAGAAGCCGGTCTGTGTCGCAGACTCGGTCGGGCGGGCGCTGGCCGGGTGAGGCTTGCCGCCTCCGCGACTGCCACCATCTGACCCAGCCGTGAACGAGGTCTTCCCAGCGCTACGCGCCCTCGTGGGGCGATTCGACCCGACGGTCTTCCACGCCCCCGCGGGACGGGCCCGGATCCGTCTGGTCGTGCGCGACCGCCTGGAGGCCTGGGACGCCGTGGTGGTCGGCGGCCTCCTCGAGCTCGAGGAGGCGAAGTCGGGCACGCGCGCCGACGCCGTGCTCAAGGCCGACGCGGTCGTCTGGCGGATGATCGCCCGCGACGTGCGCGGCGGCATGGACGCCTTCCAGGCCGGGCGCCTGGCGATCCGCCGCAACCTGCACCTCGGCGCCGGCTTCCTGGCCGCCACCGGCCGCGACGAGCCCGGCCGGCTGCGGTTCCGGTCGGTCGGGACGCGACTGGGCTCGGTCTCGATCCTCGAGGCGGGCGAGGGCGATCCGGTCCTGCTCCTGCACGGGCTGGGTGCCACGAAGGCGGAGTTCCTGCCCACGGTCGCGGCTCTGGCCGACAACCATCGCGTCATCGCGATGGACCTGCCCGGGTTCGGCGACACCGACAAGCCGTTCCCCGCGCCGTACGACCCGCCGTTCTTCGCGAGCTGGGCCGAGTCGGTCCTGGACGAGCTGGAGATCGAGCGCGCGCACGTGCTCGGGCACTCGATGGGCGGCCGCGTGGCGATCGAGTTCGGGCTGCGCAACCCCGACCGTACGCAGGGCCTGATCCTGATGACGCCGTCGATGGCCTGGCTCGGCAACCGGCGCTGGGCCAACTACCTGCGGCTGGTCCGCCCCGAGCTCGGCATCCTCCAGCCGGCGCCGCGGCCGATCGTCGAGGGCTTCGTGCGCCGGATCGTGCCCGGCGCGGCCGAGGAGTGGACCCGTGCGGGCATCGAGGAGTTCCTGCGCGCGTACCTGACTCCGCGCGGGACGGGTCGCCTTCTACGCCGCCGCGCGCCAGATCTACCTGGAGGACCCGGACGGACCGGACGGGTTCTGGACGCGGCTCGAGCAGCTCGGCTCCGACGCCCTGTTCATCTGGGGGCGGCGCGACACGCTCGTGCCGATCGGGTTCCAGCGCCACGTGCAGACGCGCGCTGCCGCACTCGCGCCATGAGGTCGTCGACTGCGGCCACGTGCCGCAGCTCGAGTCACCGACCCAGACGCACGCCGCCATCGCGCGCTTCCTGCGCCGTCGCGGCGCCTCGCGCCCGATCGCGGCGAGCGGCCGGCCGGGCAAGGTCGCCCGCGCGGCCCGCGCCCGTTGACCCAGCCGTCCGAGCAGGCAGGTGACGGCGGCCCGGCCGCGGCCCCAACCGTCGCCCCGCGCGCACGGATGCGCGACCACCATCCGATCCTCTGGCTGAAGACCTTCTACTGGAAGGCCTACCAGGACAACCTGACCGGAATGTCGGCGATGGTGGCCTACAACCTGCTGCTGTCGCTGTTCCCGCTGGCGCTGCTCGCGCTGTTCATCGCCGGGCGCGTGCTGAGCCTCCAGCAACCTGGAGCAGAGCGTCCTCGAGGACCTCCAGACGATCTTCCCGAGCGCGGCCGAGCGCACCCTCGACTCCGCGCTCAACAACGTCCGGAACTCGTCGACGGGGATCGGGATCGTCGCGTTCGTCGCCTCGATCTGGATCGGGTCGTCGTTCTGGGGCGCCCTCGACACGGCGTTCTGCCGCATCTACCACGTGCGCTGCCGCACCTGGCTCGAGCAGAAGCGGTTCTCGCTGGTGATGCTGATCGTCGTCCTGCTGTTCATGGCGACGACGGTGGTCGTCCCGACCGCCCAGGCGCTGCTCGTCTCCGGCGCGGCGGACCTGCCGTTCGGCCTCTCCGAGGTACGAGGCGTGATCTACGGGCTGACGCTGGGAGCCAGCCTGTTCATCCTGTTCGTGGTGCTGTCGCGTGATCTACTGGGCAGTGCCGAACCGGCTCGTGCCGTGGCGCGCGGTCTGGCCCGGCGCGGTGTCGGCGACGCTCGCGATCGCGCTGATCGACTGGGCGTTCCCCGCCTACCTGACCAACATCTCGACGATCGCGCAGGTCGGCACGACGTTCGTGTTCGTGCTGATCGTGCTGCTCTGGTTCTACCTCGTGGCGATCATCATCCTGGGCGGCGGCGTGGTGAACGCGATGCGCTTCGAGCTGCACGAAACCGGCGAGCTGCCCGGCCCCGCGGACTGAGCCAGGCCTACGCCGTGGCTGCGGTCAGCGCCGCGGCGGATGCCTCCGCGCGCGCTTGCGCCGCGGCGGCCAGCCCCATCCGGGCCCGCACGAGCAGGGACTTCACAGCCGGGACCGTCGTCTCCATCGTGTCGGCGATCTCCGCGTAGGAGAGCGCGTCGAACTCGCGCAGGATGAGCGCGGTGCGCTGGGTCTCCGGCAGGTCGTGGACGTCGCCGACGATCTCGCGCAGGCGCTCGCGGCCGGTGACCGCGTCGAGCGCCGACGCGACCGTCCCGCCGTCGAAGCCCTGCATGGCGTCGACCGAGGCCTCGCGGGGCCGGCGCATGTGGTTCAGCGACCGGTTGCGCGCGATCTTGTACAGCCACGGCTTGGCCTGGATCGGCCGGTCGTCGGAGCGCATCGCCCGCAGCGCCGCGACGTAGACGTCCTGGAGGACGTCCTCCGCGTCCTCGCGCGAGCGCAGCATGTGCTGGCAGAAGCCGAGCAGCCGGCCGCGATAGCGCTCGACGAGCGCCTCGAAGGCGTCGTCCCGGCCGCGGCGCGTCAGGGCGATCAGCTTCTCGTCGCTGGCCGCGCGCAGGAGCGGGGAGCGGAGCCCGAGAGCGGGCATGCGCAGAGTGTGTGTGGCGCCTGGAACCATTGCCCGCAAGCGGACTCTAGCGTTCCGCTTTGGGTGAGTGCGGTAATGCATGGGGTCTCTCACGGAGCCCTCACGAAAGCTCCCGGCTACGTCGCGAGCTCGCTCGGCGCGGCCACGATCACCTGGTTGCGGCCGGCGTTCTTGGCCTCGTACAGCGCCTCGTCGGCCCGTGCGACCAGCGCCTCCGGCACCTCTTCGCCGTCCCACAGCGCAAGCCCTGCCGACACGGTCTGGTCCTCCGGCGTCGCCTTCCGCAGCCGCGCGAGCAGCAGCAGCGCGTCCTCCAGGTCGCAGCGCGGCAGGACGACGACGAACTCCTCGCCGCCGTAGCGGGCGAGCACGTCGGTGGCCCGTAGCGAGCCGCGCCACGTCCCGGCCGCCGCCTTCAGCAGCCGGTCGCCCGCCTGGTGCCCGTGCTCGTCGTTGTAGGCCTTGAACTGGTCGAGGTCGAGCATCGCCACGCAGAGCGGCGCATCGTCGCGGCGGGCGCGGGCGAGCTCGGTGGGCAGGAGCTCCTCCCAGGCGCGGCGGTTGGCCAGGCCGGTCAGGTCGTCGGTCCGGGCGATCGCCTCGAGCCGGGCCAGCAGGTCGGCCCGCTCGATCGCCACCGCCGCCTCGGCGGCCAGCAGCGTCAGGACGTTGGCCAGGCGCCCCGACAGGCGCGCGGCCGCGCGGCCCCAGGCCACCATCAGCACGCCGACCGACCGTCCGTCGCGCTGCACCGGCTGGTACAGGCACGAGCGCACGCCGCGCTGCTCGAGCTCGCCGGCGACGAGCGGGTGGTCGACGGTGTCGTCGACGAACAGCCGCTCGCCGGCCGTGAACGCCTGCACCTCGGCCGACCTGGCGCCGACGAACGGCAGCATCGCGTCGCGGAACATCGCCGGCACCTCGCCGCGCGCGGCGCTCGTGACCAGCCCGCGGCCGTCCGGGTCGGGCTCGAACAGCGCGGCCAGCACGCCGCCGGAGACCTTGAGCGCCGCGTCGCAGATCGCCGAGCGCGCCTCGTCGCCCGAGGCCGAGCGGGCCAGCTCGCGGGTCGCCTCGAGCACGGCCGCGATGTTCTCGGCGTTCTCGATGACCGCCCGCTCGGCCCGCTTGCGCTCGACGTACTGGCCGACGGTCAGGCCGATGCCGGCGGCCAGCGCGCCGGCGTCGGCGTCGAACCCGCCGGGATCGCCGCGCACGAGCTCGATGACGCCGTGCACCTCGCGCTCGGACGCGATCGGCACGGCCAGCACGCCGTGCAGGCCGCAGGCGGCCGCGGCGGCGACCCGCGACCCGTCGCCGGCGGCCAGGTCCTCGACCGTGGTCGGCTCGCCGCTGGCCCACACGCGGCCGGGCAGCTCGACGCGGCGCTCGAGCCCGAGGGCGCGCGACTCGTCGGCGAACCGCTCGCAGCCCTCCGAGCCGTGCCACGACGACCGCGCAGCGGAGCTCGCGGTTGGCCGCGTCGGGCCGCCACAGCAGCGCCAGCCGGGCGCCGAGCCCTTCGCCCAGGGCGTCGAGGCAGCGCGGGAGCGCGTCGTCGAGCGTCTCCGACTCGCCGAGCGCGCGCGTGACCTCGCCCTCGACGCTCAGTCGCCGCTCGGCGTGCAGCCGCTCGTCCAGGTCGCGCCGTGACGCAGCCGCGGCGCGCCGCAGCTCGGCGATCGCGCGGTTGACCACCAGGCCCGCCAGCCCGGCGATCGCCACCCAGACCGCGACCGACGACCACTCCGCCGCCGGGTAGGCGGGGGCGCCGACGACGACCAGCGGCAGCCCGAGCGCCAGCGCCACGCCGGCCACCACGGTGAGGAGCTGCCAGCGCCTGCCGTACAGGCCGAGCCACACGACCGGCAGCAGCACGAGCGGCGTGAGACCCGAGGACGCGCCGCCGTCGAGATCGCGCAGGACCGCCACCACGCCGAGGTAGCCGAGCGCGACCACGACGCGCAGTGCGAGCCCCGCGCGCGCGAGGTCGCGCGCGGGTGAGTCGACAGGGTTCGGCACCGTCCGGAAGGTAACTGCGCATCCGGACAGCCTGAATGGGCTCGCGCAGGAAAAACCCGCACCCACCGGGTCCCGTGGCAGGCGCTAGACTCCGTCGGACCTCGCGCTGCCCGGCGGGGTTTTTCTACGCTGGGCGCCGCCCTACAAAGTTCTCGAGGAGCAATGGCACGCGGAGACGTCCGAATCGGCGTGACGCTCGCTTGTGAGGAGTGCAAGCGACGCAACTATCAGACAGAGAAGTCCAAGCGGAACGATCCGAACCGGATCGAGTTCCGCAAGTACTGCCGCTGGTGCAAGACGCACACGCCGCACAAGGAGACGCGATGACCGCGGCGCCGATCCGCGGCCCTCGTCCCTGCCCGCTAGGAGCCGGTTTGGCGCGCAATCGTCAACGGGCCAAGGAGCGCCAGGCGGCGCGCCGCGCCGAGCGCCAGAAGGAGGGTGGCGACGGGGCCGCCCGCGCGCAGTCGCCGCGCGAGCCTCGCGAGCCGCAGGGCGGGGTCGACCCGATCCTCGGCGGCGCCCCCGGGGTCGTCGGCCCCGACCGGGACGAGGAGCTCCTCCGCGACGCGGACCTCGAGGTCGGCGCGCCGCCGCAGGACCTGGGCCGCAGCGACGACACGCTCGCCGCACTCGCCGACCAGGGAGGGCGACGAAGAGGAGCTCGAGGAGCTCGAGGACTACGACTTCGAGGACGAGGAGCAGCCCATCGACGAGCCGGCCACGGCCGGCCCGCGCGGGGTGCGCGGCGGGCGAGCCGCCGCCGAGGAGCACCACCGCAATAGACTGGTGGCGTTCCTCATCGCGGTCTGGGCGGAGCTGCAACGCGTCCAGTGGCCCGATCGCAAGCAGTTGACGCAGATGACGGGCATCGTCCTGATGTTCGTCCTGATCGCCGGCGGCTACCTGGGCCTGCTCGACGCGATCTTCTCGCGACTGATCCAACAAATCATCTAGCTCTGCAAGGACTCACCGATGTTCCGCTGGTACGCCGTCAACACATATTCCGGGCACGAGAAGAAGGTCAAGCAGAACCTCGAGCACCGGACGCACGTCGCTCGGACAGCAGCGCAACGTCCGCCAGATCGTCATTCCCGACCGAGCAGGTCTCGGAGATGAAGGACGGTCAGAAGATCCAGGTCGAGCGCCGCACGATGCCGGGCTACGTGCTCGTGAACATGGACCTGAACGAGGACTCCTGGGGGCTCGTCAAGAACACGCCGGGCGTCACCGGCTTCGTCGGGTCGGCGCAGAAGCCGGTCCCGCTGAACCAGGCGGAGATCGACCGGCTGCTCAACCGCGAGACCGCCGAGCGCCCGCGCACGCGCGCCCAGTTCTCGATCGGCGAGTCGGTCAAGGTCGTCTCCGGGCCGCTGTCCGACTTCTCCGGCGAGATCTCCGAGATCAACGAGGACGCGTCCAAGCTCAAGGTGCTCGTTAGCATCTTCGGCCGCGAGACCCCGGTCGAGGTCGGATTCGACCAGGTGAAGAAGATCTAGATGGCCAAGAAAGTCCTGACACTCATCAAGCTGCAGGTGCCCGGCGGCTCCGCCAACCCGGCGCCGCCCGTCGGCCCTGCGCTGGGCCAGCACGGCGTGAACATCATGGAGTTCTGCAAGGCGTTCAACGCCCAGACGCAGGACCAGAACGGCCGCATCATCCCGGTCGAGATCACGGTCTTCGAGGACCGCTCGTTCACGTTCATCACGAAGACCCCGCCGGCCGCGGTGCTGATCAAGGAGGCCGCCGGGATCGAGAAGGGCTCGGGCGAGCCGAACCGCGAGAAGGTCGCGCGCCTGACGATGGACCAGGTCCGCCAGATCGCGGAGACCAAGCTTCAGGATCTGAACGCGCGCGACGTCGACCAGGCGGCGAAGATCATCGCCGGCACGGCGCGCAGCATGGGCGTGGAGGTGAAGGGCTGATGGCCGGCAAGCGAGGCAAGCGCTACCGCGAGACGTACGGCAAGGTCGACCGCGAGCGCCAGTACTCGCCGCGCGAGGCGGTGCAGCTCATCAAGGAGCTCAGCACCACCAAGTTCGACGAGACCGTCGAGGTCCACATCCGCACCGGGCTCAACGTCCGCCACGCCGACGAGCAGCTGCGCGGGACGATCTCGTTCCCGCACGGCCTCGGCAAGGACGTGACCATCGTCGTGTTCGCCAAGGGCGACAAGGCGCGCGAGGCCGAGGAGGCCGGCGCCGACGTCGTGGGCGCCGAGGACCTGGCCGAGCGCATCCAGGGCGGCTGGACCGACTTCGACGTGGCGATCGCGACGCCGGACATGATGCCGGTGGTCGGGCGCCTCGGCCGCGTGCTCGGGCCGCAGGGCAAGATGCCGAACCCGAAGGTCGGCACGGTCACGATGGACGTCGCCGAGGCCGTCAGCGAGTCCAAGGCCGGCCGCGTCGAGTACCGCACCGACCGCACCGCGATCGTGCACCTGGCGATCGGCAAGGCGTCGCTCGACGAGCAGGCGCTGCTCGAGAACTACGCGACGCTGATCGACGAGATCGTGCGGGCCAAGCCGGCCGCGGCCAAGGGCCGCTACCTGCGCACGATCACGCTCGCGACGACGATGGGGCCCGGCGTGCGCGTCGACACCGGCGTCATCCGCGGCATCGCCGGCCCGGCCGACGAGCGCGAGGAGGCGGCGACCGCCGCGTAGACTGACCCGTCAGACGACTTTGCCCGAGACCCCCGGCAGCCATAAGTCCGGGGCAGGTGGAGTTCGAAGGAAGCGTCCGATCCCGTTCGCTCTCTCCGAGCCCGCCTGCGTGCGGGCTCTTTCTTTGGAGATTCGAACGTGAACAGAGACCAGAAGGCAGCGGTGGTGGACGAGGTCGCCGCCGACATCCAGTCGGCGGAGGCCGTGTTCGCCGTCGACTACCGCGGCATGTCGGTCACCCAGGCCGCCGACCTGCGGACCAGGCTGATCGAGGCCAACGCCTCGCTGCGCGTCGTCAAGAACACGCTCACCGAGCGCGCCGCGGACAAGGCCGGCGCCGAGGCGCTGAAGGAGCTGCTCGAGGGGCCGACCGCGCTGACGTTCGTCAACGGCGACGTCGCGCTGGCCGCGAAGGCGATCGCGACGTTCCGGCGCGAGCACGAGATCCCGCAGTGCAAGGGCGGGACGATGGCGGGCGAGTCGCTCACCGTCGACCAGCTCGACTCGATCGCCAAGCTGCCGGCGCGCGAGGTGCTGAACGCGCAGCTGGCGGGCACGATCGCGTCGCCGCTCACCGGCCTCGTGCGCGGCCTGAACTCGCTGATCGCGGGCATCGCGATCCAGCTGCGCCAGATCGCGGACCAGGGACTGGTGAGCGGCGAGGCACCGGCGGCCGAGGAGGCTCCCGCGGCCGAGGAGGCTCCGGCCCCCGAGGCCGAGGCGCCTGCCGCCGAGGAGGCCGCCGAAGCTGCCGAGGGCACCCCCGCGGAGCCGCAGGCGACGCCGGACGAGCAGCCGCCCGAGCCGGAGGCCGCGGCCGAGGAGCCGGCCCCCGAGGCCGAGGCCCCCGCCGAGCCAGAAGCAGAAGCAGAACCGGAGCCGTCCGAGGCGCCCGGCGACCCCGTCGCCGAGGCCGAGGCGGCAGAGGAAGAGTCAGCGGAGACGCCCTCCGAGGGCGATACAGAAGAACAGGAGGGCTAACCAATGCCTACGACTGAAGAGTGGATCGAAGAGCTGAAGGGCATCTCGGTGCTCGAGCTGTCCGAGCGGATCAAGGCGCTCGAGGAGGAGTTCGGCGTGTCGGCGACGGCCGTCGCGGCCGCGGCCCCGGCCGCCGGCGGCGGTGGCGGCGACGGCGCCGCGGCCGAGGAGGAGTCGACCACGGTCGACGTCGTCCTCACCGGCCCGGGCGACAAGAAGATCCAGGTCATCAAGGTCGTCCGCGCGGCGACCGGCCTCGGCCTCAAGGAGGCCAAGGCGCTCGTCGACGAGGCTCCGAAGCCCATCAAGGAGGGCATCGAGCGCGACGAGGCCGAGAAGCTCAAGGGCGAGCTCGAGGAGGCCGGCGGCTCGGTCGAGCTGAAGTAAAAAGGGTCGTATCCGGGTAAAAAGCCCGTACAAAAGGCGCGTCGGCGGTGCTGGCGCGCCTTTTTTCGTTCAAATAGAGACCCGCGCCGATAGATCACACTTGTGATGACCCAGACAAAGTGCGTGGCCGGCTTGGGGGCTCAGGTTCTGCCCACGCTCGCTCCCCAGGACCTCGACTCACTCTCGCGCGCGGCCGGCATCACGCTCTCGGCATACCGTCCGGAGCACGTCGCGGCTCGCGTCGCGCAGGCCGTCGAGCGCGAGGGCGCCGACTCGCCGGCGGCACTGGCGGCTCTGCTGTGTCGCTCGACCGCTGCCCGCCGGCGCTTCCGCCGCGCCGTGGCGATCTCCGTGACCGGGCGCTTCCGTGACGCCCACCAGTTCGAGCTCCTGCGCGACCGCATCTTCCCCGACCTCCTCGCCGCCGGCAGGACGCTCCGCGTCTGGTCGGCCGGCTGCGCGACCGGCCTCGAGCTCTACAGCGTGGCCGAGGTGCTCCGGTCGCTCGGGGCGCTCGGGCAGGCGCGGCTGCTGGGAAGCGACCTGATCGAGGAGAACATCGAAGTGGCGCGCCGCGGAGGCGGCGACGGCCGGGTGCTCCCCGTCGAGGTCGCCGCGCGTATCCGCTGGGAGGTCCGCGACCTTCTGAGCGGCGCGGCCCCCCAGGGTTCGTTCGACCTGGTCGTCTGCCGCAACGTCGGGATCTACTTCACGAGGGAGGCGCGCGCACGGCTGAGGGACCTCCTGGCCGCCGCACTGACGCCGGGCGGCGTGCTGCTGCTCGGCCGCAGCGAGCGGTTGACCGACCCGCGCCGCCTCGGCCTGGAGCCGTATGCGGCGCACGCTTACCGGCGGGCCGCGTGAAGCAGACGCTGACGGTCCGCACATTTGTCGGAGCCGCCCTGCTGGCGTTCACCGTCGGTGCGCTCTTCTACTTCATGGCAGCCGCACTCGAGGAGGAGCACGACGCGTCGAACTCCGCCCGCGAGTCCGACGACGAGATTGCCGCGGTCCTGGAGGAGCGGAAGGTCATGACCGACCTCGAGATCGGCCTGCGCGGCTACCTCCTCACACGCGATCGGCGCTTCCTGGCGCCTACCCAGGCGGCGCTGAGAGACCTGCCGCGGGCGCAGTCCCAGCTCACCGCGGCGAGCTCGGGCGAGCCGAGCCAGCTGAACCTCATCGCCGCCATTCGCGCGCGCGAGTCCCAGTACCTGCGCCGGCATGTCCGCCCGATCATCGCCCGCGACCCGTCCAAGGTCGACCGGCGCACGCTCACGTCGATGACGGCCTACGGAAAGGCCACGATGGACAACCTTCGGGGAGGCTTTGCGAGGCTGCTCGACGGCGAGCGCCTGGAGAAGGCCGAGGCCCGCCGTCACGCCGACGACCAAGCCGACCGGGCCCTGCTCCTGGCCACAATCGGCCTGCTCGGATCGGTCCTGCTCGTGGTGATGTTCGCCTCGCTACCAACTGCGCTCCGTGCTGCGGCCCGTGCGCCACGTGCGCGACGCCGCGCATCGCCTGGCCGGCGGCGACCTGACGGCCCGCGTCCGGGATGGCGGCAGCGGCGAGGTGGCGGACCTCGGCGAGGCCTTCAACACGATGGCGGAGTCACTGGAGCACTCGCGCGACGAGCTCGAGAGCCAGCACGCGGAGCTCGAGACCCAGCACCTCGAGCTCGACACGCACGATCGACGAGCTGGCCGAGGAGAAGGACCGCGTCGAGCGGCTCTATCGCGTCGGGCGCGCGGTGTCCCGGCCGACCGAGCTCACCGAGGTGGCCGCGACGGTGGTGACCGAGTTCGCCGCGCTGGCGGACGCCGAGGTGGGTGCCGTCTACGTTCTCGCCGACAGCGGCGACGCGGCGCCTTGCGCAGCCGCGCTGGGCCTCGACCGGGATGAGCTCGCGCCGGTGGTGCCCAACATCGGCTTGGTCGGTCGCGCGCTGGCGGAGCGAGCCATGCTCTCCACCGATCACGGCGACTCCGGGATCGACGTGCCGGCGCTCGGCGGTTCAGCCCGTTTGCACCACGAGCTTCACGTGCCGCTCTGGAACGGGGCGGACGTCGTCGGCGTCCTCACGCTGGGCCGCCTCTCACCGCGGCCGTTCGACACCATCGACCGCGATCAGCTCGACTACCTGGCCGGGCGTGCCGGCGCCAGCATCGCCAACGCGATCACGCTGCGCGAGGTCAGCGACCAGGCCGCCCTGAACCGGGCAGTGCTGGACACCGCCGCCGACGCGTTCATAAGCATCGACGCCCACAGCACGATCACGGCGTGGAACCCCGCCGCCGAGCGAATGTTCGGCTGGACAGCCCGAGGAGGCGGTCGGGCGATCGCTGGTCGAGCTGATCGTGCCGAACCGGTACCAATTCGCCCACGAGCGCGGGCTCGATCGCGCGACGGGCGGTCGCGAGCAGCTCCGCGCCGCGGGTCAGGCGCTCGAGGTCGAGGCCTGCCATCGCGAGGGGCACGAGTTCCCGGTGGAGGTCATCATCTCCCCGCTCGAGCGCCACGGCGAGCTGACCTTCAATGCATTCGTCCGCGACATCTCCCCCCGGAAGCGCGCGGAGCGCTACGCGGGCGTTCAGTTCGGCGTCACGCGCGCGCTCTCCGAGTCCGGCAGCCTCGAGGAGGCCAGGCCGGCGGATCTGCGCGCCATCGCCGAATCCCTCGGCTGGCAGCTCGGCGCGACCTGGGTCGTCGACGAGCAGGCCGGAGTCCTTCGTCCCACGGCCGTCTGGGCGGCCCGCGGCGTGGAGGCCGCGGAGGTGGAGGAGCTGACGATGTCCTGCACCGTGCGCAGGGGGGACGAGCTGGTCGGGAGGGTCTGGGAGACCGGGTCCCCGGTCTGGAGCGTGGACCTGTCGGACGAGCGCGGGTTCGCTCGCCTCGCCGCCCTGCGGCGTGCCGGTCTATCGGGTGCGATCGCGTTCCCGGTGATCACGGAGGGGCGGCTCATCGCGGTCGCCGAGTTCTACGCGCGCGAGCTGGAGCCGCCCCACGCCGAGCTGCTGTCGCTGGTCGGACACGGTCGGCGGCCAGATCGGCCAGTTCATCAATCGCAAGCGCGCCGAGATGGAGGCCGATCGGCTCAAGGACGAGTTCTTCGCGCTGGTCTCCCACGAGCTGCGAACCCCCCTGACGTCGATGATCGGGTACCTGGAGATGGTGCTCGAGGACACCGACGACCTGGATCCCGAGACCACCCGCTTCCTGGAGGTGGTGGAGCGCAACTCGCGGCGGCTGCACCGCCTGGTCGGCGACCTCCTGTTCGTCGCTCAGGTCGAGGCCGGGCGCCTGTCGCTCGACCGCAAGGAGGTCGCGCTCGGCAGGTGGTGCAGGACGCGGTGGAGGCGGCGCGCCCGGGGGCCGAGGAGGCGGGAGTCGCGCTCGGCGCGCGGGTCGACGAGGTCGGCACGGTCGAGGGCGACCGCGACCGGCTCGGGCAGATGCTCGACAACCTGGTGTCGAACGCGGTCAAGTTCACCCCCGAAGGCGGTCGCGTCGACGTCCACCTCTCTCGCCGGGGCCGGCGGGCGCTGATCGAGGTGCGCGACTCCGGGGTCGGCATCCCCGAAGCGGAGCAGGGCCGGCTGTTCCAGCGGTTCTTCCGTTCCTCGACGGCGACGAGCGCGCCATCCCCGGCGTCGGCCTCGGACTGGCCATCTCGCGCGCAATCGTCGAGGCCCACGGCGGGACCATCAGCTCGAGAGCGAAGAAGGTGAGGGGACGACGTTCCGCGTGGAGCTGTCGCTCGATGCGCGACGCCCGCGAACAGACCCAAGTGAGAAGCCTCAAGGAGGTAGTGCTGTGACAGCCGAAGGTGGCGCCCGGCCGGTCGTGCTGGTCGCGGACGACGACGACGACATACGCGACCTCGTCGCCTTCCGGCTCGATCGCGCGGGGTACGAGGTGATCCGCGCCGGCGACGGGCAGGAGGCCCTGGACCTGGCCAAGCAGCACAAGCCCGACCTGGCCGTGCTCGACGTGATGATGCCCAAGCTGACCGGCTACGACGTGACGCGCGAGCTGCGGGCCGACGCCGAGACCAGCCGCATCCCGGTGATCCTGCTGACGGCGCGCGTGCAGGAGGCAGACGTCGCGCGCGGCTTCGAGGCCGGTGCGGACGACTACGTCAAGAAGCCGTTCAGCCCGCAGGAGCTGAAGGCGCGCGTGCAGGCCGTGCTCGGCCGCCGCTGAGCCGGCCGCCCCGGACTCCCTGACCCATGGTCCACGCGCTGCAGATCGCGTCGCTCGCGCTCGCGTTTCGCGGCCACGGCCTTCGTCTCGTGCTCGTGCTGCGCCGCGTGATGCTGTCGCGCGAGGAGCGGCGAGCGCACGGCCGTCGAGGCGCGGCTGCGCGACCAGGCCCTCGCGCTCGTCGACGGCGACGAGGTCGAGCTGCCCGAGCTCGATCGGCGCGAGGCGGCGATCTTCGCCCGCATGCTCGCCCGCTACTCGCGCCAGCTCTCGGGTGAGCCGCGCGAGCACATCGCGCGGTTCTTCGAGGCCGGCGGGCACCTCGACGCATCAGGTCGCGCTGCTCCGGTCGCGACGCGCGTGGAAGCGGGCCGCGGCGGCGGCGACGCTCGGCGACATGGCCTCGCCGGATGCGATCCCGGCGCTGCTCGACGCGCTCGGGGACCCGGAGCGCGACGTGCGCGCGGCGGCCACGCGGTCGCTCGCACTGCTCGGCGCCGCCGTCGCGGTCGAGCCGATCGTCGAGGCGCTCGCGGCCGGGCGCGTCCAGCGCGCGGTCGGCGGCTGGGCGCTCATGCAGATCGGCTCGCCCGCGCTCACCCGCCTGCGCGGGCTGCTGCAGCCACGAGGACGCGAGCGTGCGCGCCACCGCCGCGGAGCTGATCGGCCTGGTCGGCGAGGCGTCCGACTCCGCCGAGCTGATCGGGCTGCTGCGCGACCCGAGCGCCGAGGTGCGCGCCAAGTCGGCCCACGCGCTGGGCCGCCTGGGCGCCGACGAGGCGGCGGCGATGCTGCGCGGCGCGCTCGGCGACCGCATCTTCTTCGTGCGCGCGGCGGCGGCGCGGGCGCTCGGCCAGCTCGGCGACCGGCCGTCGATACCCGCGCTCGTCCACCAGGCGCAGACCGATCGCTTCGAGGCCGCGCAGGCCGCCGCCCGCGCGCTCGCCGAGCTGTCGCCGGGCGGACCTCTCGACCGTCGCGGACCTCGCCTCGGGCAACGCTGCACCTGCGCGAGGCCGCGGGACTGGCGGAGATCCTGTGACGGACGTTCTGCGCGACGCCATCGAGGTCTTCGGCGTCTGCGCGGTCGCCTATTTCGCGGCGCTCAACCTGACCTACATCGCGTTCACCGCCCTGGCCTGGCGGTCGATCATGGCCCACCTGCGCGCGCGCCGGTTCTCGGGCGTGGGCGAGGCGCTCGCCTCGCCGCTGACCCCGCCGGTGTCGATGCTGCTGCCCGCCTACAACGAGGAGGCGGGCATCGTCGAGTCGGTCCACTCCCTGCTCGCGCTGCGCTACCCCGAGCACGAGGTGATCGTCGTCAACGACGGGTCGACCGACGGCACCGTCGCCCGGCTGACCGAGGCGTTCGACCTCGTGCCCGGTCGACAAGGCGCTGCGCGACACGGTCGACGCGAGCACGATCCGCGGCACCTACGTCTCGCGCCGCGAGCCGCAGCTCTGGCTGATCGACAAGGAGAACGGCGGCAAGTCCGACGCGCTGAACGCCGGGCTGTCCGCCGCGCGCTACCCGTACGTCTGCGCCGTCGACGCCGACGCGATCCTCGAGGAGGACGCGCTGCTGCGGGTGGCCAAGCCGATCATCGACGACCCCGAGCTGGTCGTGGCGGCGGGCGGCATCGTGCGGATCGCGAACGGCTGCACGGTCGACCGCGGCCAGGTGCTCGACGTCCGGCTGCCGAAGTCGCGGCTCGCGACCTTCCAGGTCGTCGAGTACTTCCGCGCGTTCCTGGTCGGCCGCGTGGGGTGGAGCCGGCTGCGCTCGCTGCTGATCATCTCCGGCGCGTTCGGCCTGTTCCGCCGCGAGGCCGTGGAGGCGGTCGGCGGCTGGCGCACGACACCGTCGGCGAGGACGCCGAGCTCGTCGTGCGCATGCACCGGCACATGCACGAGCGCGGCGAGGAGTACCGGATCGAGTTCGTGCCCGACCCCGTCTGCTGGACCGAGGCGCCCGAGTCGATGCGCGTCCTGTCGCGCCAGCGCCGCCGCTGGCAGCGCGGCCTGGCCGAGACGCTGTGGCGCCACCGGGCGATGTTCGGCCGGCCGCGCTACGGCGCGCTCGGCACTGGTGGCGCTGCCCTACTTCGTCCTGTTCGAGCTGATCGGCCCGCTGTTCGAGCTGGCCTCGTTCGTCGTGATCCCGATCGCCTACGCGTTCGGGATGCTCGACCTGGCGATCCTGGTGGCGTTCGCGGTCGTGGCCGTGCTGCTCGGCGTGCTGCTGTCGGTGGCCGCGCTGGCGCTCGAGGAGTTCTCCTTCCGCCGCCACCCGCACGGCGGCGGAGGTCGTGCGGATGCTGGCCTACGCGGTCTTCGAGAACTTCGGCTTCCGCCAGCTCGTCGACTGGTGGCGGCTGCAGGGGCTGTGGGACGTCGTGCGCCGCCGCCGGGGCTGGGGCGACATGAAGCGCAAGCGGCTTCGCGGCGCTGACGCCGGTGGAGACGATCCGGCTGGACAGCGGGCCGCCGCCGGAGCCGTCCGCGGCGAACGGCGAAGCGCGTCGCGCGCGAGCGCGAGCCGGCCGCGGCGCTGCAGCGCGCAGGAGGCCCGCGGTAAGCCCCGCGAACCACCGCTCTGGGCCCTACATGACCACGGAACGCCGTGGACGCGATTACAATGGCCTCCGGCCAATAGTCGTAGCCGTCCCTCTTCAGAGCTGCACCGCCTCATATCGCGGCGCCTCGGGACGGGGTCCGTGACGGCCTGAAAAACGCCCCCATCGGGGCGGCGTTCCCCTGTGCTATCTTGGCTGGTCGCGCTTTGTGCCCTCCTGGTGCACCGCCCGCAGCCCTCGCCGAACCCTGAAGGAGTCGCAGTCTTGGCACCTCTCGATGCCCCTCGCCAGCGTCGGAGCTTCGCGCGTCTTGAGACGCCGCTGGAGCTTCCGAACCTCATTGACATCCAGCGCCGGTCGTTCGACTGGCTCGTCAACACCGAAAGCGGGGGACTGCGCGAGACCATCGACGACGTCTCCCCGATCGAGGACTACACCGGCAACCTCGCCGTGGTCTTCGAGGACATCTCCTTCGACGAGCCCACGGCCTCCATCGAGGAGTGCCGCGAGAAGGACCTGACCTACGCGCGCCCGCTGAGCGTCAAGGTCGCCTTCCAGAACCGCGAGACCGGTGAGATCCGCGAGCAGTCCGTCTTCATGGGCGACTTCCCGTGGATGACGGAGTTCGGCACTTTCATCATCAACGGCACCGAGCGCGTCGTCGTCACGCAGCTCGTCCGTTCCCCGGGCGCGTACGTGATGGAGCCGAAGGACCGCGAGAAGCAGGTCTTCATCGCCAACCTGATGCCGGCCCGCGGCTCGTGGCTCGAGCTCGAGATCGACAAGAAGGGCAAGGTCTTCGTCCGCATCGACCGCAAGCGCAAGCTGCCGGTCACGGTGCTGCTGCGCGCGATGGGCTACGTCGAGGACGAGCAGATCCTCGACATGTTCGACAACTCGCTCTACATCCGGAACACGATCGAGTCGGACACCGAGGTCACGAAGACCGAGGAAGGCGCGCTCATCGAGCTGTTCAAGAAGCAGCGCCCGGGCGAGCCGCCGTCGGTCGACAACGCCCGCAACCTGCTGAACAGCCTGTTCTTCGACACCGAAGCGCTACGACCTCACGCGCGTCGGCCGCTACAAGCTCAACTCGCGGCTGCGGCCTGGACGAGGACCTCGACCAGCGGGTCCTGACCCACAACGACATCATCCAGCTGGTCAAGGAGCTCGTCTCCCTGCCCAAGGACCTGGGCATCCCGGAGGACGGCATCTACGCCGACACGGGCGAGCCGATCAAGGACTACGCCCTCGAGGCCGCGTCGATCGAGCGCAACCCGATCGCCGACCGCCTCGACGAGTACGAGCACTTCGGCAACCGCCGTCTGCGCACGGTGGGCGAGCTGATCCAGGAAGCGTTCCGGATCGGCCTCTACCGCATGGAGCGCGTCGTGCGCGAGCGCCTCACCACCGAGGACGCCGACACGATCACCCCGCAGACGATCATCAACATCCGCCCGGTCGTGGCGGCGCTCAAGGAGTTCTTCGGCTCCTCGCAGCTGTCGCAGTTCATGGACCAGACGAACTCGCTCTCGGGCCTGAGGCACCGCCGCCGCCTGTCGGCGCTCGGCGCCGGCGGCCTCACGCGCGAGCGCGCACCCATCGAGGTGCGCGACGTCCACCCGACCCACTACGGCCGCATGTGCCCGATCGAGACGCCGGAGGGTCCGAACATCGGCCTGATCGGCTCGCTGTCGAGCTACGCCGAGGTCTCCGAGTTCGGCTTCCTCACGACCCCCTACCGGGTCGTCAAGGACGGCGTCGTGACCGACGAGATCGTCCACCTCGACGCGAACGAGGAGGACGAGAAGGTCATCGCGCAGGCGAACGCCGAGATCGACCAGAAGTCCGGCAAGCTCAAGGGCCCGAACGTCACGTGCCGCTCGCGCGACGGCGAGTTCGTCCTCGCCGCGCCGAAGGACATCGACCTGATGGACGTGTCGCCGGAGCAGATCTGGTCGGTCACGACGGCGCTGATCCCGTTCCTCGAGCACGACGACGCCAACCGCGCGCTGATGGGCTCGAACATGCAGGCCCAGGCCGTCCCGCTGCTGAAGACGGAGGCCCCGCTGATCGGCACGGGCGCCGAGCGCCGCGCGGCGATCGACACGGGCGACGTCGTCCTGGCCCGCAACGCCGGCACCGTGGACTACGTCGACTCCGAGAAGATCGTCATCGGCGACGACGAGTACGACATGCACAAGTACATGCGGTCGAACCAGGGCACGCTCATCCACCAGAAGCCGCGCATCAAGGCCGGCATGACGGTGAAGAAGGGCGACATCCTGGCCGACGGCTCCTCGACCGATCAGGGCGAGATCGCGCTGGGCAAGAACTGCCTGGTCGCCTTCATGTCCTGGGAGGGCTACAACTTCGAGGACGCGATCATCCTGTCCGAGCGCCTCGTGAAGGACGACGAGCTCACCTCGATCCACATCGAGGAGTACGAGATCGACGCCCGCACCACGAAGCTCGGCGACGAGGAGATCACCCGCGACATCCCGAACCGCTCGCGAGGAGTCGCTGCGGAACCTCGACGAGCGCGGCATCGTCCGCATCGGCGCCGAGGTCGGCTCGGGCGACCTGCTGGTCGGCAAGGTCACGCCGAAGGGCGAGACCGAGCTGACGGCCGAGGAGAAGCTGATCCGCGCGATCTTCAAGGAGAAGGCGCGCGAGGTCCGCGACACCTCGCTCAAGGTCCCGCACGGCGAGGGCGGCGTCGTCATCGACGTCCTCACCTTCTCGCGCGACAAGGGCGACGACCTGCCGCCCGGCGTCAACGAGCTCGTCCGCGTGTTCGTGGCGAAGAAGCGCAAGATCGCCGAGGGCGACAAGCTCGCCGGCCGCCACGGCAACAAGGGCGTCATCTCGAAGATCGTCCCCGAGGCGGACATGCCGCACCTCGAGGACGGCACGCCGGTCGACGTCATCCTCAACCCGCTCGGCGTCCCGAGCCGCATGAACATCGGCCAGATCATGGAGACGCACCTCGGGTGGGTCGCCGGTGAGGGCTGGTACGACGACGGCTCCGACGCCTACAAGGAGGCGCAGAAGAACGGCGGCCGGGTCCACGTGGCCACGCCGGTGTTCGACGGCGCCTCGCTCGAGCAGGTCGACGAGGCCCTGCTCAAGTGGCAGGAGGAGCACGGCGACGAGCGCGGCATCAAGTTCGACGTCGACAAGTCGGCCGTCGCCGGCCGGCGCTGCTCCGGCAAGGCCCAGCTCTTCAACGGCCGCACCGGCGAGCCGTACGAGGAGAAGGTCACCGTCGGCTACATGTACATCCTGAAGCTCCTCCACCTCGTGGACGACAAGATCCACGCGCGGAGCACGGGCCCCTACTCGCTCGTCACCCAGCAGCCGCTGGGCGGCAAGGCGCAGTTCGGCGGCCAGCGCTTCGGCGAGATGGAGGTGTGGGCGCTCGAGGCCTACGGCGCGGCGTACACGCTCCAGGAGATGCTCACGATCAAGTCCGACGACACCGTCGGGCGCGTCAAGGCGTACGAGGCGATCGTCAAGGGCGAGAACATCGCCGAGCCGTCGATCCCCGAGTCGTTCAAGGTGCTGCTGAAGGAGATGCAGTCCCTGGCGCTCGACGTGAACGTCAAGTCGGAGGAGGGCGCCGGCGTCGAGATCCGCGACGAGGACGACGACCTGCTGCGGGCCGCCGAGGAGCTCGGCATCGACCTCTCCGGCGTGCGCGCCCCGGGCGCGGGTGCCGCGGACGAGGCCGAGGAGAAGGTGGAGACCGAGGGCGAAGGCGGCCAGACCGAGGAGTCGGGCGCCGAGCAGTTGCGAGGACTACGTGGAAGGGGAGGCGACGTGACCCCATCCCAGCCCACCGTCCACGTAAGAACTTCTAGGAGCACCCTTTGATCGACATCAACAACTTCGACGCCATCTCCATCGGTCTCGCTTCGTCGAAGCAGATCCGGAGCTGGTCGTCGGGCGAGGTCACCAAGCCGGAGACCATCAACTACAGGACGCTGAAGCCGGAGAAGGACGGTCTCTTCTGCGAGCGCATCTTCGGTCCCACCAAGGACTGGGAGTGCTACTGCGGCAAGTACAAGCGCGTCCGCTACAAGGGCATCGTCTGCGAGCGCTGCGGCGTCGAGGTCACGCGCTCCAAGGTCCGCCGCGAGCGCATGGGCCACGTCGACCTGGCCGCCCCCGTCTAGCCACATCTGGTTCTTCAAGGGCGTCCCGTCGCGGATCGGCTACCTGCTCGACATGGCTCCCAAGGAGCTCGAGAAGGTCCTGTACTTCGCGGCGTCGATCGTCACCTGGGTCGACGACGAGGCCCGCCAGAAGGACCTCGACTCGCTCGAGAAGGAAGTCCAGAAGGTCCTCGACTCCTACACCGCCGAGCGCGAGGAGCGGGTCCTCGAGCTGCGCGAGTCGCTCGAGCGCCGCGAGGAGTACCTGCCAGAGCGGCAAGGAGACCGGCTTCAACGACGACGATCACCTCTGGGCCGAGGGTCTCGACCTGAACCCCAAGAAGCTGAACGACGAGGACCGCGAGAAGCAGCTCAAGGACCTGCGCAAGACGTTCGAGTCGGACATCTCCGACACGGAGGCCTACATCGAGGACGCCGCCGAGCGGATGCGCCAGGTGTGGGACATCTTCCGCGAGATGAAGCCGAAGGACGTCATCGCGGACGAGACCGTCTTCCGCGAGCTGAAGGACCGCTTCGGCTCGCCGTTCGGCTTCGGCGAGTACTTCCGCGGCGGCATGGGCGCCGAGGCCGTCCGCGACCTGCTCCAGCAGGTCGACCTGGACGCCGAGCGCGAGGACCTCGAGGAGCAGGTCCGCACCGCCAAGGGCCAGAAGCAGTCGCGCGCGGTCAAGCGGCTCAAGGTCGTCTCCGCGTTCCTCCACTCGGACAACAAGCCCGAGCACATGATCCTCGAGGCCGTCCCGGTCATCCCGCCGGAGCTGCGCCCGATGGTCCAGCTCGACGGCGGCCGCTTCGCGACCTCCGACCTGAACGACCTCTACCGCCGCGTCATCAACCGGAACAACCGCCTCAAGCGGCTTCTGGACCTGGGCGCGCCGGAGATCATCGTCAACAACGAGAAGCGCATGCTGCAGGAGGCCGTCGACGCACTGTTCGACAACGGCCGCCGCGGCCGGCCGGTGACGGGCCCGGGCAACCGCGCCCTCAAGTCGCTGTCCGACATGCTCAAGGGCAAGCAGGGCCGGTTCCGCCAGAACCTGCTCGGCAAGCGCGTCGACTACTCGGGCCGCTCGGTCATCGTGGCCGGCCCGACGCTGCGCCTGCACCAGTGCGGCCTGCCGAAGCTGATGGCCCTCGAGCTGTTCAAGCCGTTCATCATGGCCCGGCTGGTCGAGCGCAAGTCCGTCCAGAACATCAAGGCGGCCAAGAAGATGGTCGACTCGATGATCCCCGAGGTCTGGGACGTGCTCGAGGAGGTCATCCAGGAGCACCCGGTGCTGCTGAACCGCGCGCCGACGCTCCACCGCCTCGGCCTGCAGGCCTTCGAGCCGGTGCTGGTCGAGGGCAAGGCGATCCAGGTCCACCCGCTCGTCTGCTCGGCGTTCAACGCCGACTTCGACGGCGACCAGATGGCCGTCCACCTGCCGCTGTCCGCCGAGGCTCAGGCCGAGGCGCGGCTGCTGATGCTGTCGTCGAACAACATCCTGTCCCCGGCGCACGGCGCTCCGCTGGCCACGCCGACGCAGGACATGGTGCTCGGCATCTACTACCTGACCTACGGGCCGGGCCCGGACGAGCTGGCCGCGCTGCAGGCGCAGTCGAGCAGACCGGCAAGTGGGACGAGAAGAAGAGCGGCAAGCGGCCGCACGTCTTCCGCTCCGCGCAGGAGGCCGAGCTGTCGTACGAGCACGGCATGGTCAAGCTGCACGACCTGGCCGAGTACCGGCGCCGCGGCGAGTCCGAGTCGCACGTCCTCACCACCGTCGGGCGGATCATCTTCAACGAGCGCATCATGCGCGCGCTGGAGGAGACGCTCGAGGACAAGTGGGATCCGGCCGAGTACGAGTTCGTCAACCAGCCGCTGCGCAAGCGCGACTCCACCGCGGTGATCGAGCGCCTGGTGGCCCTGCACGGGCCGCACGCGGTCGCGCTGGTGCTCGACGCGTTCAAGGACGTCGGCTTCTCGTTCGCCACGCGCGCGGGCATCACCGTGTCGAAGAACGACGTCGTCATCCCGCCGGAGAAGGCGGAGATCCTCGACCGCTACGAGGGCGAGGTCGCCGAGGTCCAGGACCAGTACGACATGGGCCTGATCTCGCCGGAGGAGCGCCACGAGAAGGTCGTCGAGAAGTGGACCGCCGCGACCGACGAGGTCGGCGAGGCGATGCAGGAGAACCTCGACGTGCTGAACCCCATCTTCATGATGGCCAACTCCGGCGCCCGTGGCTCGTTCAAGCAGATCCGCCAGCTCGCCGGCATGCGCGGCCTGATGGCCAATCCGAAGGGCGAGATCATCGAGCGCCCGATCAAGGCCAACTTCATGGAAGGCCTGTCGGTGCTCGAGTACTTCATCTCGACCCACGGCGCCCGCAAGGGCCTCGCGGACACCGCGCTGCGCACCGCCGACTCGGGCTACCTGACCCGGCGCCTGGTCGACGTCTCGCAGGACGTCATCGTCCGCCAGGAGGACTGCGGCACCGAGGAGCTACATCGAGCACCCGCTCCGGGACGATCGCGGCCGCATCAACCCGACGCTGGCCGGCCGCTTCGCCGCGACCGACCTGAAGGGCAAGCGCAGCAAGGTCCTGATCGAGAAGGACGCGCTCATCACGGGCGAGATGCTGGCCGAGCTGGCCGAGACGGTGGGCGACGACAACCCGCTGGTCCCGCTCCGGTCCGTCCTCAAGTGCGAGGCCGACACGCGGCGTGTGCCAGCGCTGCTACGGCGTCGCGATGGCGACCGGCAAGCTGGTCGCGATCGGCGACGCGGTCGGCATCATCGCCGCCCAGTCGATCGGCGAGCCGGGCACGCAGCTGACGCTGCGTACGTTCCACACCGGCGGCGTCGCCGGCGCGGACATCACGCACGGCCTCCCGCGTGTCGTCGAGCTGTTCGAGGCCCGCAAGCCGAAGGGCCTGGCCAAGCTGGCCGAGGTCGAGGGCACCGTGTCGGTCGAGGACACGGAGAAGGCGCGCAAGGTGATCGTCACCGACGCCGCCGGCGAGGAGCACGCGTACTCGTTCCCGAACCGGACCCGCCTACTGGTGGAGCCGGGCGACAAGATCAAGGTCGGCGAGCAGCTCAACGAGGGCTCGATCTACCCGCACGAGCTGCTCGACACGCGCGGCCGGACGGACACCGAGCTGTACCTCGTCAAGGGCGTGCAGGACGTCTACCAGTCGCAGGGCGTCGACATCAACGACAAGCACATCGAGATCATCTGCCGCCAGATGATGAAGAAGGTGCGCGTCGAGCAGAAGGGCGACACGACCTACCTGCCCGGCCAGCTCGTCGACCGCCACGAGTTCGCGCGTGAGAACGACGCGGATCAAGGTCGGACGGCGGCGAGCCGGCGTCGTGGGAGGAGGTCATCCTCGGCATCACCAAGGCGTCGCTCGCGACCGACTCGTTCCTGTCGGCCGCCTCGTTCCAGGAGACCACCAAGGTCCTCACGGACGCGGCGCTCGAGGGCAAGACGGATCGCCTGCTCGGCCTGAAGGAGAACGTCATCATCGGCAAGCTGATCCCGGCGGCGACCGGCCTGCGGCGCTACCGGCGGCTCGAGATCGAGCCGACCGAGCCGCTCCCGCGGCCGACGCCGGAGGAGATCGGCCTGCTCGACGAGTCGGAGCTGGCGGCCGAGCTCGGCCTCACCGGCGAGGGTCTCGAGGACTTCTCGTTCGGCAACGGCGAGGGCGGGACCTCGTTCGGCGACGAGCTGGCCGACCTGGCCAACGCGCCGATCGACGCCCCCGAAGACGACTCCTAGCCCGAGTAGTACCTTCGCATCCGGTCCGCCCGCGCCACTCTTTCGGTGCGGGCGGGCCGCTATGCGTCGTTCAGCGCCGCCGCTCGGCCGCGCACGACTCCGCGAACCGCAGCAGCCGCTCGACGTCCTCGTCGGTGATGCCCACCGCCGCGTCGGTCTCGATCAGCAGCGTGGGGGCGGACTCGCCGCTCCGCCCAGGCCCAGCAGGTCTCGTCCAGGTTGTCGTCGATCCAGGCCGCCGGCCGGTCGGCCGGCGTACTCGTCGATCGCCTCGACCTTCCAGTGCGCGGTGCCGAAGACAGCCCGCCCTTCGAAGGTCAGCACGGGCAGCTTGCGCTGCTCCAGCAGCAGGAGCGAGGGGAGGTACTCGTTGGCCTTCTCCTCCCATCCGGTGGCCCAGACCAGCTCGAAACCGCTGGCCAGAGCGTTGATTCGTCGCCCGGCGTCGTGGCCGATACAGTGCACGATCCCGTCGATGTGGTGGAACGCACCGGGCGGCGTGCCGGGCCTGAACCCGAAGAGGCTGATCACGCCATCCACGTCCACGAAGAGGACGGGGCGAGCGTTTCCTTTACGCGCCTTTATTTTCATCTGCTGTTGTGGGGTGTGAGTAGTTTCCGGCGTGGGGAGACTTATCTCGCTGGGACTTGCCTTCGGCTTAGCTGTTTCCGCTCAAGGAACAGGGTCCCGCGTCGATAGCACGAAGTAGGCGGTGGGAACCGCCCCACTGCCGCTGATTCGCCGATGACCGTACAGCTGGGAATTCTTCTCGCGCTCCTCTGCGCGCTCTTCTCGAACCTGGGCTTTCTTTACAAGCACCGGGGCGCTTGTGCTGCTCCTGACGTCGATTGGCGCCATCCCGTTCGCAGCGCCGTCTCGCTCTGGTCCTCGAAGTGGTTCGCCGTCGGCATGGGCATCGCGATCTTCGCCTGGCTGCTCCACGTCGCGGCCATGGCCTTCGCGCCGCTGTCGCTCGTGCAGGCCTGCCTCTCCGGCGGCCTCGTCTTCCTGACCGTGCTCGCCGAGCGCGTCTTCGGCTTCAAGGTCGGGATGCGCCAGTGGATCGGCGTCGGGCTCATGGCCATCGGCCTCGCGCTGCTCGTCGTGATCCTCCCGCAGGCCGGCGGCGCGCACTCGACCTACTCGCACGCGGGCATGATCGCCTTCGAGGCCGGCCTCCTCTTCGTCGCCGTGATGCTGGTCCTGTCGCCCAAGCTCGGGACGCCCGCACCATCACCACGGTGTCCTGCTCGGCCTCGCGTCGGGCCTCCTGTTCGGCGTCTCCGACGTCGCCATCAAGGCCCTGACCGGCGAGATCGGCTCGCACGGCGCCGGCGGCGCTCCTGTCGCCCTGGCTCGTGACCTGCATCGCCGCCTCGGTGATCGCCTTCTTCGCGTCGGCCCGCGGTCTCCAGACCGGCGAGGCCGTCCCGGTGATCACGATGACGAGCGCAGGCGCCAACGTCTCCTGCATCGCCGGCGGCATCATCGTCTTCGGCGACCCGATGCCCAGCGACGCGCTCGGCATCGTGCTCCAGTCGTTCGCCTTCCTGCTGGTCATCGTCGCTGCCGCCCTCACGCCCGCGCCCGTCCGCGCGGCGCACGGCCAGCCCGCCGCGGCCTAGCCCTTTCGAGCCCGGATCTGCGCGGCCGAGGGCTGCTAGCATCGCCGCCCGGTATGCCAAGCATCAACCAGCTCGTACGCAACGGCCGCAAGAAGCCCAAGAAGAAGGTCGCGACACCGGGCCTCAAGTCCGGCCAGGGGCGCAAGAAGCGCATCGCCGCCCCGCAGCGGCGCGGCGTCTGCACCCGCGTCTACACCACCACGCCGAAGAAGCCGAACTCCGCGCTGCGCAAGGTCGCGCGCGTCCGGCTGACCAACGGCATGGAGGTCACGGCCTACATCCCGGGCGAGGGCCACAACCTTCAGGAGCACTCCGTCGTGCTCGTCCGCGGCGGTCGCGTCAAGGACCTGCCGGGCGTGCGCTACAAGGTCGTCCGCGGGACCCTCGACGCCGCCGGCGTCTCGGACCGCAAGAAGGCACGTTCGCAGTACGGCGTGAAGGCGAAGTAGGCATGCCGCGTCGCGCACCGGGCGGAGAGCGCCCGATCGATCCCGACCCGCTGCACGACTCCAAGCTCGTCCAGCAGGTCATCAACAAGGTGATGATCGACGGCAAGAAGTCCACCGCCGAGAAGATCGTCTACGACGCACTCGAGCAGCTCGCCCGCCGCACCCAGAAGGAACCGGTCGAGGCGCTCGAGCAGTCCATCAAGGCTCTCACCCCCGTCCTGGAGGTCCGCTCCCGCCGAGTCGGCGGCGCCACCTACCAGGTCCCGGTGGAAGTCCCCCAGCGCAGGGCTCGCACCCTCGCGGTCCGCTGGCTCATCACGTTCTCGCGCGCACGTCGCGAGAAGACGATGTCCGAGCGGCTCGCCGGCGAGCTCCAGGACGCGCAGTCCGAACAGGGCGGCGCGTTCAAGCGCAAGGAGGACATCTACCGCATGGCGCAGGCCAACAAGGCCTTCGCCCACTACCGCTGGTAGCAGCAGCTCCTCAGAGCCCTGCAAACCGTCGGATTCCGGCGTCCTCGGTCGCTCGCGTGCTGGCGCAAGCCACGCTCCCTGCGTCCTTGGACTCCTCGGTTTTCGGACTCTGAGTTCGCTGCTGGCCGCGCGTCGCCGGTAGGCTGCACAACGTCGGCGATCGGGTCCGTCTGCCGCTGCGGGGCTGCACACGTCGCGCTCGACGGTCGTCAGGTTCGCGCTCGCGACGGCGCTATGCCGCGTCCGCGCCGGCTGTCGGCCGCGCTCGCGCCCTCGCCGCTGGTGCGCGCTCGCGTTCCTCGCCGCGGCGCTATCCGCTCGCGCAGCAGCGCCAGCGCCGCAGGCCACCAGCGCCAGCGCTCCGGCGATCAGCTCGAGCGTGTAGCCGCCGCCTGTCTCCGGCTTGGTCCCGGCCTCGCCGAAGTAGACCTCGAGCCCGCGCTTGTCGTCGAGCGTCGGCCGGTCGAGCACCAGGGCGACGAACAGGACGACCAGGCCGACGAACCCGAGCAGCCAGGGCGGCCGGCTTCGACCGCCCGAGGCGCGAGCGCGCCGAACCGCGAGCAGCAGTGAGACGCAGCCGAGAGCACGTTCGACCGCCCGATGGCGGCCCCGAACGCGAGCAGCATCGTGAGCAGCCCGAGCACGAGCAGCGACCAGTTGTGCTGCTCGCCACCGCCGGTCGAGCAGACGTCTCGCAGGCGGTCCTCGGCGGCCCCGCAGGTGGAGTCGCCGATCCGCACGGACTGGATCGTCGAGAACTCGGTCGCGATCATCAGGACACCGGCCAGGAGGCCCAGCGCGAGAACCAGCCAGGCGAGCGGTCCGGCGGCCGCCAGACGCCCCATGAAATGGGACAGCCACGCGCCCCTGAAGACCCGTTCACCTCTGCTAACCTCACCTGCCGGTTCGCGCGTCGCCCTCCGACTCGCGCCTGGCTGGTCCGCCGTGCCCCTTGGCGGCCGGCCTCGTCTCTTCTTCTCGTCCTCCAATGGAGTCCTCTAACACATAGCTTTCGGCCGGGCAGACGCCACACAAGCGAAGGGCCCGGGGACCGGGCCTTTTTTCTGCTCCGAATCGGGTAACAGGCAAGACCACATGGCAAGACAGTTCACACTCGAGCGCACACGCAACATCGGCATCATGGCGCACATCGACGCCGGTAAGACGACGACGACCGAGCGCATCCTCTATTACACGGGCCGCACCCACAAGATGGGCGAGGTCCACGAGGGCGCCGCCACGATGGACTGGATGGAGCAGGAGCAGGAGCGCGGCATCACGATCACCTCCGCCGCGACGACGGCGGAGTGGAGCGGGCACCGCATCAACATCATCGACACGCCCGGCCACGTCGACTTCACGGTCGAGGTCGAGCGGTCCCTCCGCGTGCTCGACGGCGCCGTCGCGCTGTTCGACTCGGTCGCCGGCGTCGAGCCGCAGTCCGAGACGGTCTGGCGCCAGGCCGACAAGTACCGCGTCCCGCGCATCGCCTACATCAACAAGATGGACCGCATCGGCGCGGACTTCGACCGCGGCGTGCAGACCATGATCGACCGCCTGGGCGCGCACCCCGTGCCGATCCAGCTGCCGATCGGCGCCGAGGCCGAGTTCGCCGGCGTCGTCGACCTGGTCGAGGAGAAGGCGATCGTCTACAAGGACGACCTCGGCAAGGAGGTCGACGTCATCGACATCCCGGCCGACCTGGCCGACGCCGCGCACGACGCGCGCACCCACCTGATCGAGGCCGTCGCCGAGTACGACGAGGAGCTCATGGAGATCTACCTCGAGGAGCAGCCGGTCGACGTCGCGCGCCTGAAGGCCGCGATCCGGCAGGCGACCCTCGACATCTCGATGACCCCGGTGCTCGCCGGCTCGTCGTTCAAGAACAAGGGCGTGCAGCCGCTGCTCGACGCGGTGCTCGACTACCTGCCGAGCCCGCTCGACGTGCCGCCGGTCGAGGGCCTCGAGCCCGTCAAGGGCCAGGACGAGGGCAACCCGGCCACGCGCGAGGCGTCGGACGATCTGCCGTTCGCGGCGCTCGCGTTCAAGGTCATGTCCGACCCGTTCGTCGGCAAGCTCACCTACTTCCGCGTCTACTCGGGCAAGCTCGAGGCGGGCGGCCGCGTGCTGAACGCCGCGACCGGCCGCACCGAGCGCGTCGGCCGCATCCTGATGATGCACGCCAACGACCGCGAGGAGCAGACCGAGGTCTACGCGGGCGACATCGCCGCGGGCGTCGGCCTCAAGCAGACGTCGACGGGCAACACGCTGTGTGCGCCGGACGCGCCGATCGTGCTCGAGACGATCACCTTCCCGGACCCGGTCGTGCACGTCTCGATCGAGCCGAAGACCAAGGTCGACCAGGAGAAGATGGCGGTTGCCCTCCAGCGCCTCGCCGAGGAGGACCCGACGTTCCAGGTCCGCACCGACGAGGAGACCGGCCAGACGATCGTGTCCGGCATGGGCGAGCTCCACCTCGAGGTCATCGTCGACCGCATGAAGCGCGAGTTCAAGGTCGAGGCCGCCGTCGGCCGGCCGCAGGTCGCGTACCGGGAGACAGTCAGGCAGGCAGTTACCAAGGTCGAGGGCAAGTTCGTCCGCCAGACCGGCGGCTCGGGCCAGTACGGCGTCGTCTACATCGACCTCGAGCCGGCTCCCGGCGAGGGCTTCGACTTCGTCAACAAGATCAAGGGCGGCTCCGTCCCGAGCGAGTTCATCCCCGCTGTCGAGAAGGGCATCGAGGAGGCGCTCGAGACCGGCGTCAAGGCCGGCTACCCGATGGTCGACGTCCGCGCGACGCTGACCGACGGCAAGTACCACGACACCGACTCCTCGGAGATCGCGTTCAAGGTCGCCGGATCGCTCGCCCTCAAGGAAGCGGCCAAGCGGGCCAAGCCCGTGCTGCTCGAGCCCGTCATGGCCGTCGAGGTCGTCGCCCCGCAGGAGTACCTGGGCGACGTGATCGGCGACATCTCGCGCCGGCGCGGCCGCGTCGAGGGCCAGGAGCCGCGCGGCAACGCCGTCGCGGTCACGGGCAGCGTCCCGCTGTCGGAGATGTTCGGCTACTCGAACGACCTCCGCTCGAGCACCCAGGGCCGCGGCCAGTACAGCATGCAGTTCGATCGTTACGAGGAAGTGCCCAACAACATCGCGGAAGAGATCGTCGAGAATCGCACCGGCGAGCCCGTCGGCGCGACCGCATAGGAAATCCGCAACGAGTATGTTTCCGAGGTTCGCCTGCGGGCGGGCCGGAAGACTTTCGAAAAGGAGCTAGAAGCAGATGGCGAAGGAGAAGTTCGAGCGCGACAAGCCGCACGTAAACGTCGGCACCATCGGTCATATCGACCACGGGAAGACCACGCTCACGGCCGCCATCACGAAGGTGCTTTCCGACACCTACGGCGGCCAGGCCCGCAGCTTCGAGGAGATCGACAACGCGCCTGAGGAGAAGGAGCGCGGCATCACGATCGCCACGTCGCACGTGGAGTACGAGACGCCGAACCGTCACTACGCGCACGTCGACTGCCCGGGTCACGCGGACTACGTGAAGAACATGATCACGGGCGCCGCCCAGATGGACGGCGCGATCCTGGTCGTGTCCGCCGCGGACGGCCCGATGCCGCAGACGCGCGAGCACATCCTGCTCGCCCGCCAGGTCGGCGTGCCCTACATCGTCGTGTTCCTCAACAAGGCCGACATGGTCGACGACGACGAGCTCCTCGAGCTGGTCGAGGTCGAGGTCCGCGACCTGCTCTCCGAGTACGACTTCCCGGGCGACGACATCCCGTTCGTCACCGGCTCGGCGCTCAAGGCGCTCGAGGGCGACGACGAGTACAAGCAGAAGATCATCGAGCTGGCCGAGCACCTCGACTCCTACATCCCGGAGCCGGAGCGCGCGCTCGACCAGCCGTTCCTGATGCCGGTCGAGGACGTCTTCTCGATCACGGGCCGCGGCACCGTCGCGACCGGCCGCATCGAGCAGGGCGTCATCAACACGGGCGACACCGTCGAGATCGTCGGCATCAAGGAGCAGACCGACCAGACGGTCGTCACCGGCGTCGAGATGTTCCGCAAGATCCTCGACGAGGGTCGCGCGGGCGACAACGTCGGCTGCCTGCTGCGAGGCACCAAGCGCGAGGAGATCGAGCGCGGGCAGGTGCTCTGCAAGCCGGGGTCGATCACGCCGCACACCAAGTTCAAGGCGGAGGTCTACTGCCTGAAGAAGGAGGAGGGTGGCCGTCACACCCCGTTCTTCAACGGCTACCGCCCGCAGTTCTACTTCCGGACCACGGACGTGACCGGCGTCGCCAACCTGCCCGAGGGCACGGAGATGGTCATGCCGGGCGACAACGTCCAGATGGCGATCGAGCTCATCCAGCCGATCGCCATGGACCAGGGCCTCCGGTTCGCCATCCGCGAGGGTGGCCGCACCGTCGGCTCCGGAGTCGTTACGGAGGTCATCCAGTAACGACGCCGCTCCAGACCTGACGTAAGGGGGCGGGCCCCGCACAGGGCCCGCCCTCAGTACGTCCGGCACTAGGCACGACTGGCCACACACGCAATGGCAGCACTTACGCAGAACAAGATTCGCATCCGCCTGAAGGCGTACGACCACTCGGCTATCGAGACGGCCGCCAAGGAGATCGTCGAGACCGCTACGCGCACTGGCGCCAGCGTCTCCGGTCCCGTGCCGCTCCCGACCGAGAAGAACGTCTATTGCGTGATCCGGTCCCCGTTCAAGGACAAGGACTCGCGCGAGCATTTCGAGATCCGGACGCACAAGCGCCTGATCGACATCCTTCAGCCCACCCCGAAGACCGTCGACTCGCTCCAGCGACTCGACCACCTCCCGGCGGGCGTCGACATCCAGATCCAGCTGATCTGATGGCCGCGTTGCTCGGGAAGAAGATCGGGATGACTCAGGTCTTCCAGGAGGACGGACGCGTCGAGCGCGTGACCGTCGTCGAGGCCGGCCCGTGCCACGTGACCGGCATCCGCACGCACGAGCGCGACGGCTACGAGGCCGTGCAGCTCGCGTTCGGCGCGACGACCGAGAAGCGCCTGACCAAGGGCGAGCTCGGCCACCTGAAGAAGGCCGACGCTCCGGCGCTGCGCCACGTCAAGGAGTTCCGCGACGAGGCCGGCGAGCTCACGGTCGGCGAGACCGTCACCGTCGAGGCTTTCGAGAAGGGCCAGATCGTCAAGGTCTCCGCCGTCGCCAAGGGCAAGGGCTTCCAGGGCACGGTCAAGCGCCACAACTTCTCGCGCGGCCCCGTCACCCACGGCTCGCACAACGTGCGCGCTCCGGGCTCGATCGGCGCCTCCGCCACGCCCTCGCGCGTGTTCAAGGGCATCCGCGGGCCGGGCCAGATGGGCAACAAGCGCATCACCCAGCGCGGCCTGACGGTCGTCGACGTGATCGCCGACCAGAACCTTCTGCTGCTGCGCGGCTCCGTGCCGGGCCCCAAGGGCGGCACCGTCGAGATCAGGACGGAGGGCTAGGTAGATGGCCAAGGTCTCCGCTCCCTTCATCCTCGGCTCCGGCAAGCACGACCTGGACGAGTCCGTGTTCGGCGAGGAGTTCCACATGGCGCTCGTCCACGAGGCGGCCCGCGCCGAGCTGAACGCCCGCCGCCGGGGCACGCCAGTCGACCAAGACCCGCGGCGAGGTCAACATGACCGGCGCCAAGGCCTTCCGCCAGAAGGGCACCGGCCGCGCCCGCGCCGGCGCGCTGTCGACGCCCGCAGCGCTACGGCGGCGGCGTCGCGTTCGGCCCCAAGCCGCGCCACTACACCGTCAAGGTCAACCGCAAGGCGCGCCGCCGCGCGCTGCGCTCCGCGCTGTCGGTCCACGCTGACCGCGGGTCGCTCGGCATGGCCGACCCCGGCGCGCTCGACAGCCCGTCGACCAAGACCGCAGCCGGCGCGCTCGCGAAGCTCGAGGGCGAGGGCCGCGTGCTGCTCGTCTGCGGCGGCGAGGGCGAGGACACGGTCATCAAGTCGTTCCGCAACCTCGGCGGCGTGCAGTGCAAGCCCGCGAGCGACGTCGGCGTGGCCGACATCATCGGCGCCGCGCGGCTCGTGATGACGCCGGGCGCGGCGGACCACCTGACCCGGATCGCGCGCAAGGAGCGCGAGACCGAGGAGGCGAGCGCATGAACGCCCGCCAGGTGATCATCCGGCCGATCGTCTCCGAGAAGAGCTACGCGCTCCTCGCGGCCAACAAGTACACGTTCCGCATCCACCCGGACGCGCACAAGACGCAGGTGCGCCAGGCCGTCGAGGAGATCTTCGGCGTGCGCGTGACCGGCGTGCGCACGATGAGCGTGAAGTCGAAGCCCAAGCGGCGCGGCTACACCTCCGGGCGCACCCGCGAGTGGAAGAAGGCGATCGTGCAGCTCCATCAGGACGACCACATCGAGCTCTTCGAGGGCCAGGAGATCGGGGACGCCTGATGCCGATCAAGCGCTACAAGCCCACCAGCCCCGGCCGCCGCTTCGCGACCTACGCGGACCGCTCCGAGCTGAGCAAGAAGGAGCCGGAGAAGTCGCTCGTCGAGGGCCTGACCAAGTCCGGCGGGCGCAACACCCACGGCCGCATCACGTCGCGCCACCGCGGCGGCGGTGCCAAGCGCAAGTACCGCGTCATCGACTTCAAGCGCACCAAGGACGGCGTGCCCGCTCGCGTCGCATCGATCGAGTACGACCCGAACCGCACCGCGCACATCGCGCTGCTGCACTACGCCGACGGCGAGAAGCGCTACATCCTGGCGCCCAACCGGCTGCGCGTGGGCATGACCGTGATGAGCGGCGAGATGGCCGACATCACCGTCGGCAACGCGCTGCCGCTGCGCCGGATCCCGACCGGCACGATCGTGCACAACGTCGAGATGATCCCGGGCAAGGGCGGCCAGATGGGCCGCTCCGCCGGCGTCGAGATCCAGCTGGTCGCCAAGGAGGGCGAGCGCGCGACGCTGCGCCTGCCCTCCGGCGAGATGCGCCAGGTCCCGGTCGACTGCCGCGCCTCGATCGGGGCGATCGGCAACTCCGACCACCAGAACATCGACATCGGCAAGGCCGGCCGCAGCCGTCACAAGGGCAAGCGCCCGCAGACGCGCGGCACGGCGATGAACCCCGTCGACCATCCGCACGGTGGCGGCGAGGGCTCGACCACGCCGGGACGGCATCCCGTCACGCCGTGGGGCGTGCCGACGCTCGGCTATCCGACGCGCAAGAAGAGGAAGCCGTCCGACCGCTGGATCGTGCGCCGGCGCCGGCGCGGCAAGGGCAAGAGGTAGAGCGAAGCTATGAGCAGATCTTCCAAGAAGGGCCCGTGGGTCGAGGACCGCCTGATGGACCGCATCGAGGCGATGAACTCCTCCGGCAGCAAGACGATGGTCAAGACCTGGTCGCGCGCGAGCACGATCTTCCCCGAGATGGTCGGTCACACGATCGCGGTGCACGACGGCCGCAAGCACGTGCCGGTGTTCATCTCGGAGTCGATGGTCGGGCACAAGCTGGGCGAGTTCGCCCCGACGCGCCTGTTCCGCGGGCACGCCGGCGGGAAGGCTGAGCGCCGGTAATGGCGGAGAAGAAGCCACCGAACGAGGAGCCGGAGAACGTCGAGGACGTCGCCGAGGAGGCCGAGGAGGCCAAGCAGGAGACGGCCAAGGCGGAGGCGGCCGAGCAGAAGCCGAAGCCCAAGCGCAAGCCGGCCGCGAAGAAGAAGGCCGACGACGGCGAGGCCGAGGAGAAGCCGAAGCCGAAGCGCAAGAAGGCAGAGCCGAAGGCCGACAAGGACGAGGCCAAGGCCGACGAGGAGCCGTCCGCCGACGAGGTCGCCGAGAAGGCCAAGACCGACGAGGTCGACAAGCCCAAGCGCCGCCGCCGCGGTGCCACCGAGACCTCCGCCGGCCGCGACCGCAAGCCCGCCGCCCGCCGCGACGGCGACGGCAAGATCGTCGTCCGCGCGAAGGCCCGCTACGTGCGCACCGCGCCCCGGAAGGCGCGCCTGGTCATCGATCACATCCGCGGCAAGTCGGTCGACGAGGCCCGTGCCATACTCATCCACACGCCGCGCGCGGCCTCGCGGGATGTCCTGAAGCTCCTGGACTCCGCAATCGCCAACGCGGAGAACAATCACGAGCTCGTCGCCGACGAGCTGAAGATCGACAGGGTCTTCGTCGACGAGGGGCCCACGCTGAAGCGGTTCAGGCCGCGCGCGCTCGGACGCGCGACGCAGATCCGCAAGCGGACGAGCCATATGACAATTCTTCTCACCCCCAAGGAATAGGCCGCACCAGTCATGGGACGAAAAGTTCATCCGGAGAGCCTGCGGGTCGGATACATCCACGACTGGAAGTCGCAGTGGTTCAACGAGCGGAACTTCGACGACTACCTGCTCGAGGACATCCACATCCGCGACCACATCGAGAACAAGCTCGCGCACGCGGGCCTGTCCACGATCACGATCAAGAAGAACAAGAACGAGGTCGAGGTCAACATCCACACGGCCCGGCCGGGGATCGTCATCGGCAAGTCGGGCTCCGAGGTCGACGCCCTGCGGCGTGAGCTGCACCGCATGACCCAGAAGTCCGTGCGGGTGAACATCCTCGAGATCAAGCGCCCCGAGCTCGACGCGAAGCTCGTCGCGCAGTCGATCGCCGAGCAGCTCCAGAATCGCGTCGCGTTCCGCCGAGCGATGAAGCGCGCTCTGACCAGCGCGATCCGCTCAGGCGCGAAGGGCGCGCGCATCCAGGTGTCCGGCCGCCTCGGCGGCTCGGAGATGGCCCGCACCGAGGGCTACTCCGACGGCCGCGTGCCGCTGCACACCCTGCGCGCGGACATCGACTACGGCTTCTACGAGGCCCGCACCACGTTCGGCCGCATCGGCTGCAAGGTGTGGATCAACAAGGGCGAGATCATGCCCAAGGGCTTCGCGCAGGACCTGACCCAGATGGAGGCTCCGCAGGCCGCCACTCCCGGTGGCGGCGGCGGCGACGGTCGCGGTGGCCGCGGCGGTCGCGGCGGGGGCCCCGGAGGCGGCGGTCGCGGCGGTCGTGGCGGCGGCGGCGGTGGACGCGGCGGGCCTGGCGGCCCGGGCGGTCGCGGCGGTCGTGGCGGCGGACCTGGCGGTCCCGGACGTGGCGGCGGCGGCGGCGGGCGCGGTCCCGGCGGTCCCGGACGTGGCGGTGGCGGGCGTGGCCCGAGCCGTGGCGGCCAGGGTGCCCAGTCCGGCCCGGCCCCCCAGCGCAGCCAGGGCGGCGGCGGCAGCGGCGCCGGCGGCAACATGGGTCGTGAGCGAGGTGGCGGCTGATGCTGTCACCGAAGCGCGTCAAGCACCGCAAGCAGCATCGCGGGCGCGTACCGGGCAACGCCAAGGGCGGCACGCGCGTCGAGTTCGGCGAGTACGGCCTGAAGTGCCTGGACCGCGGATGGATCACCAACCGCCAGATCGAGGCCGCACGTATCGCGATGACCCGCAAGATCAAGCGCGGCGGCAAGGTCTGGATCAACATCTTCCCGGACAAGCCGGTCACGCAGAAGCCGGCCGAGACCCGCATGGGCTCCGGCAAGGGCTCGCCCGAGGGCTGGGTCGCCGTGGTCAAGCCCGGGCGCGTGATGTTCGAGCTGTCCGGCGTGCCGGAGCCGCTCGCCCGCGAGGCGATGCGCCTGGCCGCACACAAGCTTCCCGTACGCACGAAGTTCGTCCTCCGCGAGGGCGCCGTGTCGGAGATCGAGGGCTGATCCGGTGAAGGCTCAGCAGGTACACGACTTCGCCGACGACCAGCTCATCGAGTTCGTCGGCACCGCGCGGCAGGAGATCTTCAACCTCCGCTTCCAGCACGCGACGGGACAGCTCGAGAACACCGCTCGGCTCAAGACGGCGAAGCGCGACCTTGCGCGCGGCCTCACGGTCGCCCGCCAGCGCGGCATCGACGTCGAGCGCGAGCTGCGCCGCCAGGAGAACGCGAATGCCTGATCAGGAAACGATCGACAAGCACGTCGCCGAGCGCGAGAAGCAACGGCGCCGCAACGCCGAGGCTCGCCGGCGCCGTCGCGCGAAGGCCAAGTCGGCAGCTCCCACGGGGGAGAAGGGCCCGGCCGAGACCCCGCCCGCCAAGGAGCACGGCCCCGGCCGCCCGCGGACGCGCCAGGGCATCGTCACCTCCGCCAAGGCGGACAAGACGATCACCGTGCGGATCGAGAGCGCCCGGCGCCACAAGATGTACAAGAAGATCATCCGCGAGTCGACGTCGCTGCACGCGCACGACGAGGCCAACGACGCGAACGAGGGCGATCGCGTGCGCGTGGTCGAGAGCCGTCCGCTGTCGCGCACCAAGCGCTGGCGCCTGGTCGAGATCCTGGAAAGGGCCCGCTGATCCGATGGTCCAGCCCGAGACACGACTCAGGGTGGCCGACAACACCGGGGCGCGCGAGATCCTGTGCATCCGCGTGCGCGGTGGGTCCAAGCGCCGCTACGCCGGCGTCGGCGACATCATCGTCGGCACGGTCAAGCAGGCGATCCCGCACGGCTCGGTCAAGAAGGGCGAGGTCGTGACGGCCGTCGTCGTGCGCACGAAGAAGGAGTTCGGCCGGGACGACGGGACCTACATCTCCTTCGACGAGAACGCCGCCGTGCTGATCGACGCCACCAACAACCCGCGCGGGACGCGCATCTTCGGGCCCGTGGCCCGCGAGCTGCGCGACCGGAACTTCATGAAGATCGTCTCGCTGGCGCCGGAGGTGCTCTGACCAATGGCCAAGCGCATCCGCATCCGCCGCGACGACCAGGTCAAGGTCCTCTCGGGCAAGGACTCGGGCAAGACCGGCCGCGTCATCCACGTCGATCGTGAGAAGGACCGCGTGTTCGTCGAGGGCCTGAACATCCAGAAGCGCCATCAGCGCCCGCAGACGCTGCGCGACGTGCAGCGCGGCGACGCAGTCGGCGGCATCATCGAGAAGCCCGGGCCCATCCACATCTCCAACGTGATGCTGATCGACCCCAAGTCCGGCGACCCGACCCGCGTCGGCGTCCGCCGCGGCGAGGGCGGCCGCGAGCGCGTCTCCAAGAAGTCCGGGGAGGCGATCGACTGATGGCGATGGCCGATGCCAAGGTCCGCCCGCGCTTCAAGGACCAGTACGAGCGCGACATCCGCCCGATGCTGATCGACCGGTTCGCGTACGACTCGCCCATGCAGGCGCCGCGGCTCGAGAAGATCACCGTGAACATGGGCGTCGGCGACGCCAAGCAGGACTCGAACATGCTCGAGGCCGCGCTGGAGCAGCTCGGCACGATCACCGGCCAGAAGCCGAACGTGCGCCGCGCGCGCAAGTCGATCGCCAACTTCAAGCTGCGCGAGGAGATGCCGGTCGGCGTGGCCGTGACGCTCCGCGACGCGCGCATGTACGAGTTCCTCGACCGGCTGGTCAGCGTCGCGATCCCGAGGATCCGCGACTTCCGCGGCCTGTCGCCCCGCTCGTTCGACGGCCGGGGCAACTACAACATGGGCCTGCGCGAGCAGATCATCTTCCCCGAGATCGACTACGACGCGATCGACCAGACGCGCGGTCTCGACATCGCGATCACGACGAGCGCGACGACCGACGAAGAGGCCTACGCGCTGCTCGAGGCGTTCGGCATGCCGTTCCGCCAGGACAACCTGCCGAGCCAGCAGAGCGCCGCCGAATGGCGCCAGAGCCAGGGCGGCGGCGAGCCCGAGGCCGACGACGAGCAGCAGCAGGGCGAGACCACAGAGACGACGGACGACGAGGCTTAGGAACCAATGGCGAAGACCTCACAGGTGGTGCGCCAGCGCCGCGAATCGAAGTACAAGACCCGCAACCACAACCGCTGCAAGCGCTGTGGGCGCCCGCGCGCGTACTTCCGCAAGTTCGGCCTCTGCCGGATCTGCCTCCGCGAGCAGGCCCACGAGGGCTATGTGCCCGGCATGACGAAGTCCAGCTGGTAGTTGTTGGAGATCGAATGGCTGTCAACGACCCCATAGCCGACTTCCTCACGCGCATCCGCAACGCGCTGTCCGCCCAGCACGACACGGTGCTCATCCCGGCCTCGAAGTTCAAGGTCGAGCTGGCCCGGATCCTGCGCGAGCAGGGCTACATCGAGGAGTACGCCACGGAGCCCGCCCGCGTCGGCGAGGCCCTGCGCGTGCGCCTGAAGTACACCGAGGACCGCGCGTCGGTGATCTCGGGGCTCAAGCGCGTCTCCTCGCCCGGCCGCCGCACCTACGTCCACTCGGGCGAGATCCCCAAGATCCTGGGCGGCATGGGCACGACGATCATCTCCACCTCGCGCGGCGTGATGACCGGCCACGAGGCCAAGCGGGAGGGCGTCGGCGGCGAGGTAGTCGCGTACGTCTGGTGATGCAGCGATGAGCCGAATCGGAAAGCAGCCCATCCCCGTGCCCGCCGGCGTCGATGTCTTCATCGAGCCCGAGCTCGTGCGCGTGAAGGGCACCCGGGGCGAGCTCGAGGAGCGCGTCTCGCGCGACATCACGGTCGAGCAGGAGGACGGCTCGGTCGTCGTCAAGCGCCCGACCGACCGCGGCGAGCACCGCGCCCTGCACGGGCTGACGCGGTCGCTGATCGCGAACATGATCCTGGGCGTCACCGAGGGCTTCGAGAAGCGCCTCGAGATCCAGGGCGTCGGCTACCGCGCGGCGCTGCGCGGCAAGGACATCGAGCTTCAGGTCGGCTACTCGCACCCCGTGCAGATCAAGGCGCCGGACGGCATCGATTTCGAGGTGCCGGTCCCGACCCAGATCATCGTGCGCGGCAACTCCAAGCAGGTCGTCGGCGAGATGGCCGCCCAGATCCGCAAGACGCGCCCGCCCGAGCCCTACAAGGGCAAGGGCATCCGGTACGCCGGCGAGTACGTGCAGCGGAAGGTCGGTAAGCGGGCATGAGCGTCGCCACGAAGGGCTCCCAGCGCCTGCGCCGCCGCCGCCGCGTGCGCGCGAAGGTCACCGGGACCGCCGAGCGCCCGCGCCTGTCGGTCTTCCGCTCCAACCGCGGCGTGTCCGCGCAGCTCATCGACGACGTCGCCGCGAAGACGATCGCGGCCGTCAACTGGGTCGAGCCGGACCTCAAGGGCCTGGGCCGGATGGACCAGGCCAAGCGCGTCGGCGAGCTGCTCGCCCAGCGCGCGAAGGACGCCGGAGTCGAGACCTGCGTGTTCGACCGCGGCGGCTACCAGTACCACGGGCGCGTCAAGGCGCTCGCCGACGGTGCCCGTGAGGGCGGGCTGGCGTTCTAGGCGCGCTAACCTCGTCTGACTCATGCCTGAGCCACGTCGACAGCGCAGAGACCGCGACGGCGGTTACTCCGACCTGCAGGAGCGGGTCGTCGAGATCAACCGCGTCGCCAAGGTCGTCAAGGGCGGCCGCCGCTTCTCGTTCACGGCGCTGGTCGTCGTGGGCGACGAGAAGTCGCAGGTCGGCGTCGGCTACGGCAAGGCCAACGAGGTCCCGCTGGCGATCCAGAAGGCCGTAGAGCGGGCCAAGAAGAACCTCTTCAAGGTGCCGATGCACGGCACCACGATCACCCACCAGACGCTGGGCGTGTACGGCGCGGGCCGCGTGTTCCTGAAGCCGGCCTCCGAAGGTACGGGCGTCATCGCGGGCGGCGGCGTCCGCGCGGTGCTCGAGCTGGCCGGCATCCGCGACGTCCTCTCCAAGTCGCTCGGGTCGCAGAACCCGATCAACCTGGTCAAGGCGACGATGACCGCGCTCCAGGAGCTGCGCTCGCCCGACCAGGTCGCCGAGCTGCGCGGGCTGTCGATCTCCGAGGTGCTCGGCACCCGCGGCAAGTCCGACGGGGACGGCGACGGGAAGGCCGATGCTGCGGCCGAGCTCGACGAGACCGCCGGCGACCAGACCACCGCACCGGTGGCGGAGGCCAAGAAGTAATGGCCACCATCAAGCTCACCCAGCACAAGTCGAAGAACGGCGCCAACCCGAAGGCGCGTGAGACGCTCCGCACCCTCGGGCTGGGCAAGATCGGATCGACCACCGAGCGCGAGGATTCCCCGCAGCTCCGCGGCGAGATCTACAAGGTCCAGCACCTCGTCAGGATCGAGGAGTAATGGGCCAGGAGATCGGACTCCACTCGCTGAAGCCCGCCGAGGGCTCGCGCCACCGCAAGAAGCGGATCGGCCGCGGCGAGGGCTCGGGCACCGGCAAGACGTCCGGCCGCGGCCAGAAGGGCTGGGGCGCGCGCTCCGGCAACGGCCGCCAGTCGAACCTCGAGGGCGGCCAGATGCCGATCCACATGCGGATGCGCAAGCTGCGCGGTCCGCACATGAAGAAGTCGATGCCGTTCGAGCAGTTCGGGCGCACGCGCACGCAGCCGGTCAACCTGGCCGACCTCGATGCGCGCTTCGACGACGGCGCGTCCGTCGATCCCGCCGCGCTCACGGCCAAGGGCCTCGCCACTCGCAAGGGCGTGCCCGTCAAGATCCTCGGCAAGGGCGAGATCAGCAAGAAGCTGACGATCTCCGCGCACGGATTCTCGAAGTCCGCGCGCGAGAAGATCGAGTCCGCCGGCGGCGTCGTCAACGTGCTCGATTCCTAGGGGCGCCGCGGCATGCGCATGATCATGCAGTCGATCCGGATCCCTGAGATCCGGAAGAAGCTGCTGTTCACCGCCGCGATGCTCGCGCTGTACCGCATCGGGGCCTACATCCCGGCGCCGAACATCGACACGGACGTCCTCGACGAGATCTCGAAGAACTCGGCGTTCGGCAACGGCCAGATCCTGCAGTTCCTCAACCTCTTCTCCGGCGGGTCCCTGCAGCGCTTCGCGATCTTCGCGCTCGGGATCATGCCCTACATCACCGCGTCGATCATCCTGCAGCTGCTGCAGGTGGTGGTGCCCTCGCTCGAGAAGCTCCGCAAGGAGGGCGAGGTCGGCCAGCAGAAGATCACGCAGTACACCCGCTACCTGACCGTCGGCCTGTCGTTCGCCCAGGCGATCGGCTACGTCTTCCTGTTCAGGACCTTCGCGGTCGGCGACCAGGAGATCATCGAGGGCGGCTTCACCTTCTCCAACGTCTTCGTGATCGTGGTGACGATCACGGCAGGCTGCGTGCTGCTGATGTGGTTCGGCGAGCTGATCACCCAGCGCGGCATCGGCAACGGCATCTCGCTGATGATCTTCGCCTCGATCGCCTCCGGCCTGCCCAACGGCATCTCCGCCTGGTGGACCAACCCGGACCAGATCTTCAAGGTGATGATGCCGTTCGTCGCGCTGGCGGTGATCGCCGGCATCGTGTTCATGCAGGAGGGCCAGCGCCGCATCCCGGTCCAGTACGCCAAGCGCGTGGTCGGGCGCCGGATGTCAGGCGGCGGGTCGACCTACCTGCCGCTGCGCGTGAACATGGCGGGCGTCATCCCGGTCATCTTCGCCGCCTCGCTGATGGCGCTGCCGCCGACGATCGGCCAGCTCCTGGGCCCCGAGGACGGGTCGGGCATCGCCAACTTCTTCGCGCCGAACGGGACGGCCTACATCGTCGGCGAGTCGATCCTGATCATCGTCTTCACCTACTTCTACACCGCGGTCACGTTCAACCCGGTGGAGCAGGCCGACAACCTCAAGAAGTACGGCGGGTTCATACCGGGGGTGAGACCGGGCCGGCCCACGGCCGAGTACCTCGATCGCATCCTGGCCCGCCTGACCTTCCCGGGCGCGCTCTACCTGGCCGCGGTCGCGGCACTGCCGACCATCCTCATCAACCAGACGGCGGCGAACTTCTTCTTCGGCGGGACGAGCATTCTCATCGTGGTCGGAGTTGCGCTCGACACGGTGAAGCAGCTCGAGGCGCAGTTGATGATGCGGAATTACGAGGGGTTCTTGAAGTAGTTCGCGGTTGCAGTTGCAGTTGGCAGGGATTGCGGTTTGCAGATTGGCAGTGAGGTCCGGCCCAGCCATCCGCAACTGCAACCCGCTGCCAACTGCAACCGCAATCTGCAATCCCATCGACTACGATTCCGCACTTCAAATGAGCGAACTGAACCTCATCCTCCTCGGTCCCCCCGGCGCCGGAAAAGGGACGCAGGCCGAGCGCATCGTCGGCGATTTCGACCTGCCCTACTACGCGACCGGCGACATCCTGCGCGCCGCGGTCAAGGAGGGGTCGGACCTGGGCAAGGAGGCCAAGGACTACATGGACAGGGGGGACCTGGTCCCCGACGAGCTGATCTGCCGGGTGATCATGGAGCGGGTCGACTCCGACGAGGCGGCCGACGGCTTCCTGCTGGACGGGTTCCCGCGCACGATCGGCCAGGCCGAGACGCTCGAGAAGGCCCTCGACAAGCGCGACCGGTCGCTGACCGCGGCGCTGCTCGTCCATGCTGACGACGACGTCGTGCTGAAGCGCCTGTCGGGGCGCCGCGTCTGCACGAAGAACGGCCACAACTACCACGTCGACTTCGACCCGCCGAAGAACGAGGGCGTCTGCGACCAGGACGGATCGAAGCTCGTCCAGCGCGACGACGACAAGCCGGAGACGATCCGGCACCGGCTCGAGGTCTACCACGACCAGACCCAGCCGCTGATCGAGCATTACGACGACGCGGGCCTCCTCAAGCGCTTCGACGGCACACGCTCGCCGGAAGAGGTGCACGACCACATCCGCGCGACGATCGCGACGATGCGGATGGAGGAGCAGGTCTAGGTTCTGACGCACGCCCGCTCCGACGGGCGGGCCGACGGGTTAGGGTCGGCATATGCGCAAGCTCGTCCTGGCCCTGGTCCTGGTCGTTCCAATCGCCGCGTGGCCTGCTCAGTCCTCGTCCGCGACCAAGCGGACGTGCGTCCTCAAGGGCTCGGACACCGTCGTGAAGAGCAAGTACGCGCGCGTGTTCACCCGCCCGTCGAGTTCCGGCGACGAGGTGGAGCGGCTGTACGGCTGCCTGCACTCGGCCAACCGGCGGGTCTGGCTCGACACCTCGTCCGACGACCAGTACGTCACGAGCGAGGAGTTCGGCCAGGTGACGCTGAACGGGCGGTTCGTCGCCTGGGAGCACGTGTCGACCGACATCTCGTGCAAGGCCGACTGCCCCGAGGGCTACGACGCCGAGACCGAGAACGTCCAGATCGCGGACCTGCGCACGCGGCGGTCCAAGGACTTCGCCGGCAACGCCAAGGCGGGCACGCTCGCGGTCAACCGGACCGGTACCGCGACCTGGGTCGACGCCGACACGGGCGAGTCCCAGACGGCCTCGCTGCGCTGAGCGCCGCCAGGCGTATCCTTCGTCGCGTGATCATCAAGAAGTCGCCGGAGGAGATCGACAAGATGGCGGCCGCGGGGAAGATCCTGGCCCGCTGCCACACCCTCCTCTCGCGCAAAGCCCGGCCGGGCGTCACGACCGCCGAGCTCGACCAGGCGGCCGAGCGTTTCATCCGCTCGCACGGTGCCGAGCCGGCCTTCAAGGGCTACCGGGGCTTCCCGGGCTCGATCTGCGCGTCGCCCAACTCGATGGTCGTGCACGGCATCCCCGGCTCCTACAAGCTCGGCCGCGGCGACATCCTGTCCATCGACATCGGCGTCGTGCTCGACGGCTGGGTGGCGGACGCGGCGATCACGCTGCCGATCGGGCCGATCTCACCGGTCGCCAAGCGGCTCCTGTCGACGACCCGTCAGTCGCTGTTCGACGCCGTCGATCAGTGCCAGGCCGGCAACCGTCTGGGCGACATCTCCCACGCGGTCCAGACCACGGTGGAGGCGGAGAAGTTCTCGGTCATCCGGTCCCTGGTGGGCCACGGGATCGGCCGGGACATGCACGAGGACCCTCAGATCCCCAACTTCGGGCCGCCCGGCAAGGGCCCGGTGCTGGAGGAGGGGATGGTCCTGGCCGTCGAGCCGATGGTCAACGTGGGCGGCCCGGCCATCCGGATCGGGCGCGACAACTGGTCCGTCTACTCCCAGGACGGGTCCCTGGCCGCCCACTTCGAGTTCACGATCGCCATCACGGCTGACGGCCCGCGGATTCTGACCCCGTGGCACGAAGAGGAAGCGCTGCAACACGCGCTGAAGGCCGCCTGACCGGTCGCGGCGGATGACCCCGGGACGGGACGGTTTGCAGACGACGACCCCTGCTATCTTTTCGGAGTTGTCCGTGCGCGCGAGCCGTCTCCTGGGCTCGCTGCGCTGTTCTCTCAAGTTTTCAAAGGTGGATCGCGGAGCGTGAAGGTCCGAGCGTCGGTCAAGCCCATGTGCGAGAAGTGCAAGATCATCCGCCGCCACGGCGCGGTGCTCGTGATCTGTCAGAACCCGCGTCACAAGCAGCGTCAGGGGTAGGGCCATGGCACGCATCGCAGGAGTGAACATCCCGCTGAACAAGCGGGTCGAGGTAGGACTCACGTACATCTACGGCGTCGGTCCCTCGCAGGCCAGGCGCCTCGTCGGGCAGCTGGGCATCAACCCGGACACCTACGTGAAGGACCTGACCGAGGACGAGATCCGCAAGCTGCGAGACGTCGTCGACAACGATCTGACCGTCGAGGGCGACCTCCGACGCGAGCGCTCGCAGAACGTCAAGCGCCTGATGGAGATCGGCTCGTACCGCGGCCTCCGCCACCGCCGCGGCCTCCCGGTCGACGGCCAGCGCACCAAGACCAACGCGCGTACGCGCAAGGGTCCCAAGCGCATGTCGGTCGCCGGCAAGAAGAAGGTGAAGAAGTAGTGGCTCAGCAAAGGGGAGGGCGCTCCCGCGGCCGTCGCAAGCCGCGCAAGAACATTCCGTTCGGGCAGGCGCACATCAAGACCAGCTTCAACAACACGATCGTGTCGCTGACCGACAAGGACGGCAACGTGATCGCGTGGGAGTCCGCCGGCGGCGCCGGCTTCAAGGGCTCGCGCAAGTCGACCCCCTTCGCCGCGCAGGTGACCGCCGACGCGGCCGCGCGCAAGGGGATCGAGCAGGGCCTCGAGAAGGTTGAGGTCTACGTGAAGGGCCCCGGCTCCGGCCGCGAGACCGCGATCCGCTCCCTCCAGGCCGCCGGCCTCGAGGTCACGAGCATCCGCGACGTCACGCCGCAGGCCCACAACGGCTGCCGCCCGCGCAAGAGGAGGCGCGTTTAGATGGCTCGCGATCGATCCGCTCAGTGCAAGCAGTGCCGCCGCGAGGGCATCAAGCTGTTCCTCAAGGGCGAGCGCTGCCTGACCGACAAGTGCGCCGTCGAGCGCCGGGCCTACCCGCCGGGCGAGCACGGGCGCGCGCGTCAGAAGCAGTCCGAGTACCGCCTCCAGCTGCGCGAGAAGCAGAAGGCGCGCCGCTATTACGGCGTGCTCGAGAAGCAGTTCCGCTCTTACTACGACAAGGCCAGCCGCCAGCAGGGCGTGACGGGTGAGAACCTGCTCCGCATGCTGGAGACGCGGCTTGACAACGTGCTCGTACGGCTCGGCTTTGCCGCCTCGCGGCGTCAGGCTCGCCAGCTCGTGCTCCACGGCCACTGGGCCGTGAACGGACGTCGCGTAGACGTCCCGTCGTACCAGGTGAAGTCAGACGACGTGATCTCATTCAAGACCGGTTCCGGTGCGTCCGCGGCAGTTCGCGACGCCACGGAGCTCACGTCCGCCGTTCCAGCCTGGCTCCAGGCGGACCATGATGGGCTCACCGCGAAGGTGCTGCGGCTGCCCGAGCGTGACGAGATCGACACGCCGGTGCAGGAACAGCTCATCGTCGAGCTCTACTCGAAGTAACAAGCCTCATCGCATCGGCGGGCGCGCGTCCCCGCCGGCCTTGAGCCCCGAAACGAAGGACATCGCCACTCATGCTCGAGTTCCAGACCCCTCAGATAACGGCCGAGAAGACCGAGGACAACCGCGGCACTTTCACGATCGAGCCTCTCGATCGCGGCTTCGGCTACACCTTCGGCAACTCGCTTCGCCGCGTGCTGCTCTCGTCGCTCGCCGGCGCCGCCGTCACGAGCGTTCGCATCGAGGGCGTCGCGCACGAGTTCTCCACGATCTCCGGCGTGAAGGAGGACGTGACCGACATCGTCCTCAATCTCAAGGAGATCGTCGCGCGCATGCACTCGGATGCCGCGGAGATCGAGGTGCCGCTGGTGGCCACCGGCCCCGGTGAGGTCACCTCGGGCGACATCGACCTGCCGTCCGGCGTCGAGCTGCTCAACCCCGAGGCCCACGTCGCGACGCTCGAGAAGAAGACCAAGCTCGAGATGTACCTGACGATCGGCCGCGGCCGCGGCTACTCGCCGGCCGAGGACAACAAGACCCCGGACCAGCCGATCGGCGTCATTCCGATCGACTCGATCTTCTCGCCGGTCAAGCGCGTCGCCTACCAGGTGGAGTCCGCGCGCGTCGGCCAGCGCACCGACTACGACAAGCTGACGCTCGACATCGAGACCGACGGCTCCGTGGCGCCGCAGGCGGCGCTGCGCGAGGCGGCCGAGATCCTCATCAAGTCGCTCGCCATCTTCACCGACCAGGAGCGCCTCGAGGCGCTGCAGGCCGGCCACGGCGGCGCCGACGGCGCCGAGGCGGGTGCCGCGGGTGCCGCGCCGGCGGGCCGCGCGGACGGGATGGACGACATCCTGATCGAGGAGCTCGAGCTCGGCGTCCGCTCCTACAACTGCCTGAAGCGCGCCGGCATCCAGACCGTCGGCGACCTCCTGCAGAAGTCGGAGTCGGAGCTGAACGCGATCCCGAACTTCGGTCGCAAGTCGATCGAGGAAGTGATCGAGACCCTGCGCTCGCGCGGCCTGGAGCTGCGCGCCGCGTAGAATCGGCGACCGCTTTCGCCATGCGCCATCAGAAGACACGGAACAAGCTCTCCCGCAGCGCCTCGCACCGCAAGGCGTTGTTCATGAACCTGTCGCGTCAGGTGATCGACCACGAGCGGATCAAGACGACCGAGGCGAAGGCCAAGGCCGTCAAGCCCGAGGTCGAGAAGCTGATCACGCTGGCCAAGCGCGGCGACCTGCACGCTCGCCGTCAGGCGCTCGCCGCGCTCGGCCAGGACAAGTTCATCGTCTACAAGCTGTTCGAGGAGGTCGCGCCGCGCTACGCGGACCGCGACGGCGGGTACACCCGCATCCTGAAGCTCGGTCCGCGGAAGTCCGACGCGACCGAGATGGTCTACCTCGAGCTGGTCTAGCGCCGTGAGCGACGCGGGCGAGGTCAAGGCTCGCACGCGCGCCGTGTGGGCGCTCGGCGACTACGACCCGATCGCCGAGATGCTGCTGCCGGCCGCGCAGGACCTGCTCGACGCGTGCGCGATCAGCGCCGGGCAGGAGGTGCTGGACGTCGGTGCCGGCACCGGCAACCTGGCCCTGCTGGCCGCCGAGGAGGGCGCGTCGGTGGTGGCCTCGGACCTGACGCCGGAGATGGTCGAGAAGGGCAAGGCCCGGACCGACGCCGACGGCGTCGACGTCGAGTGGGTGGTTGCCGACGCCGAGGACCTGCCGTTCGAGGACGAGCGCTTCGACTGCGCCGCGTCGGTCTTCGGCGCGATCTTCGCTCCCCGGCCCGAGGTGATGATCGAGGAGCTGTTCCGGGTCGTGCGGCCGGGCAACACCGTCGGGCTGACGGCGTGGGGCGACTACGGGCTGCAGGCCGAGATCTTCTCCGTGTTCGAGGAGTACCGCCCGCCCAGCGACTTCCCGGACCCTGCGCTGTGGGGCGACCCCGCGGTCGCCGAGGAGCGGCTCGCGCCGTACGCCAACCGCGTGCAGACGCAGAAGTTGACGCTGCCCTGGGACTTCGATTCCTGGGACGACGCGTGGCGCGTGTACTCGAACAACGGGCCCCTCGTGGCGCTGCGCCAGGCAATCGGCGACCAGGAGTTCGAGGGCGTTCGCGGCCGGGTCGAGGAGGTCGTCAAGCGCGCGGCGGGCGGGAGCCTCGACGGCCCCGTGTCGCTGCCCGCCGACTACCTGCAGATCGTCGCCCGCAAGCGCGGGTGACCGCCCGCCTCCTCCTGGAGTACGACGGGGGCGAGTTCGCCGGCTGGGCTCGCCAGCCGGGCGGCCTGCGCACGGTGCAGGGCGTGCTGGAGGAGGCGCTGGCCCTGCTGCTGCGGCGCGAGGTGGGCCTGACGGTGGCGGGCCGTACCGACGCCGGCGTGCACGCGCGCGGGCAGGTGGCGTCGCACGACGGGGAGCCGGCGGACGCGTACCGGCTCAACGGGGTGCTTCCCGACGACGTCCGGGTGCTGCAGAGCGAGGCCGCGGCGGACGGGTTCAACGCCCGCTTCGACGCACGGTCGAGGACCTACTGCTACCGCGTGTGGACCCGCCGCGCCGCGAGCCCGTTCGAACGCGGCCGGGCGCTCCACCACCCCTACCCGATCGACCGCGCGGCGCTCGACGGGTGCGCGGCGCTCCTGCCCGGGACGCATGACTTCACGGCGTTCACGCCGGTCCAGAACGACCACGTCCGCTTCTCCCGCGACGTCTACCTGGCCGAGTGGCGCGAGGCGGGCGACCACGTCCTGGAGTTCTGGATCGAGGCCGACACGTTCATGCGCCACATGGTCCGGATCCTGGTCGGGTCGATGCTGGCCGTGGCAGGGGGCCGGGAGGGCACGGACTGGTTCGCCGGGCTCCTGACCGGGCGCCCTCGGACCGATGCCGGGGACACCGCGCCGGCGCACGGGCTCTACCTGGAACGAGTCGGCTACTGACGGCGCCCTCGCGGGCGAGCTTCGCCGCCCGGTACCCTGGAACGGCCGGCCAGGCAAGGACCGCCGAATGGTCTCGAGCAACCGCACGCACATCCCCCGGGCGCACGGCGATCCCGTGCGCCTGACCGCCGCTCTGGTCATCCTGGCCTTTGCCGGCGTCGTCGCGCTGTTCTCGGTCAGCGTCGACTGGTCCAACCTGAGCGACGAGCCGGCCTCGAACGCGACCTCCGCGGGCGCGGAAGCGCCGGCGCCGGCACCCGAGCCGGGCGCGCCCGCGACCGGCGGGAACGCCGATGCGCCGCTGGCCGGAGTCCAGCTCCATCCGCTCTGGGGCGGTGTCACGCCCGGCGAGGCGGCCCGCGAGCTCGACGTGGCGCGCCAGGCAGGCGCCCGGGTGGTCCGGATCGACGTGGGCTGGTCGACGCTCGAGAGCGACGGCAAGGGCCGCATAGCCCGGGACTACAGCCGCCGCCTCGACGCGTTCCTGAAAGCGGCGGCGAAGCGCCGCATCGGCGTGATCGCGACCCTTCACGAGACGCCGTGCTGGGCGTCGGCGGCGCCGAGCCGGCTGCGTCAGGGCTGCAGGGGGCCCTGGTGGGAGCGCGGCGTCTCCCGGTTCCCGCCGCGGCGGGCCGGCGACTACGCCGACGCCGCGGAGTACGTGGCACGGCGCTGGGGCAGGCGGCTCCTGGCGTTCGAGATCTGGAACGAGCCCAACGTCCAGGCGTTCCTGCGCACGGCCGACCCGGTCGTCGCCTACGCGCGCCTCGTCCGGACGAGCTACCGGCGGATCAAGCGGGTCGCGCCGCGGCTCACGGTGCTGGCGGGCAGCCTGCTCCGCTCGGATGGGGAGTTCCTGAGGGGGCTGTACGAGCGCGGGAAGATCCTCGGGCACTACGACGCGATCTCCTACCACCCGTACTCGGAGACCCCCGAGGCCGAGGTGAACGAGGACGGGACCGAGTTCTCGCTGATCGCCGGGACCACGTGGCTTCACGACATCATGGTGAGCGTGGGGGACCCGGAGCCGGCGCTGTGGGCCACCGAGGCCGGCGCGTCGACCTGTGACCCCGAGCGCTTCCCCGGCTGTGTCTCCGAGAGGGACCAGGCAGGGCGCATCACTTCGTACATGGACGTCATCCGCCGGTTCCCGTACGTGCACGCGATCGTCATCTACAGCCTCCGGGACCGGGGCTCGGATCCGGGCGATGTCGAGCAGGGCTTCGGGCTGACCAGGGCGGACTTGAGCCGCAAGCCGTCGTTCGCCGCCTTCCGGGCCGCGGCGACCGGCCGCTGACCCGAGCGCTCACTATCCTCGAAGTCGCGCGATGAAGGTCCTTCTGACCAACGACGACGGCATCGGGGCCCAGGGGCTCCAGACCCTGCGGCGGGCCCTGCTCGAGGTGCCGGGGATCGAGCTCGCGACGATCGCGCCGAACTCGAATCGCAGCGCCACCGCCCGGTCGATCACGACGCGGGAGCCGCTCTGGGTCGACGAGGTGGAGTTCGAGGACGGGACCGTCGGCTACGCGACCGACGGCACGCCCGTGGACTGCGTGCGCTTCGCGGCGCTCGGCCTGATCGAGTTCCGGCCCGAGCTGATCGTCTCCGGCATCAACCACGGGTCCAACCTGGGCGACGACATCACCTATTCGGGGACCGTCGCGGCCGCTCTCGAGGGCGTGGTCCTGGGCCTGCCCGGAATCGCGGTGTCGCAGCAGTCCGACAACCGGGAGATGGACTTCCGGCTCGGCCGCGAGTTCGACTTCACGACGGCGGCGGCGTTCGCGGCGCGGCTGGTCGATGAGATCGACGACGTCGGCATCCCCGAGGGCACGCTGCTCAACGTGAACTGTCCCGCCGGCGAGGTCGCGGGCGTTCGTGCCTGCCGCCTGGGCAAGCGGATCTACCGCGACCAGATGGAGCTGACCGAGGAGCACGAGGGACGCAAGCGCTACCGGATCTACGGCGAGGACCCGTCCTACCACGAGGAGGAGGGCACGGACTTCGCGGCGATCGCCGACGGCTGCATCGCGGTCACGCCCCTGCACTTCGACCTGACCGACCAGGCCGGGGTCGAGCGGCTCGGGACCTTCGACTTCGGCCGGCTGATCCAGCCGGCCGCGAGCGAGGTTGAGTAGCCCGGCCGAACGTGCCGCCGAGCTGCGGAGCCTGCTGGAGTACCACGGGCACCGCTACTACGTACTCGACGACCCCGAGATCGGTGACGACGAGTACGACGCGCTGCTGGGCGAGCTGCGCGCGATCGAGGACCAGAACCCGGACCTGAGGACGCCGGACTCGCCGACACAGCGGGTCGGCGGGACCGTGCTCTCGAAGTTCGAGCCGGTCAAGCACCTCCAGCCGATGCTCTCGCTGGCCAACGCGCGCGACGAGGAGGAGCTGCGCGCCTGGGTGGGGCGGGTCGCCAACCTGCTGGCCAAGCAGGGCGTCGAGAACCCGTCGCTCGAGTACGCGGTCGAGCCGAAGGTCGACGGCCTGGCGATCTCCCTGGTGTACGAGGACGGCGTCCTGGTGCGCGGCGCGACCCGGGGCGACGGTGAGACCGGCGAGGACGTGACCCAGAACCTGCGGACGATCAACGCGATCCCGTTGCGGGTCGAGCAGGCGCCGTCCCTGCTCGAGGTGCGCGGCGAGGTGTACATGCCGCGTGCGGCGTTCCAGCGCCTGAACGAGCAGCGTGCCGAGGCCGGCGAGCCGACCTTCGCCAATCCGCGCAACGCGGCCGCCGGGTCGATCCGCCAGCTGGACCCGCGGCTGGCCGCGTCGCGCCCGCTGTCGATGTGGGCCTACTCGGTCGGCGCGCTCGAGGGGCGGGAGCCGGCTACCCAAAAGGAGTCGCTCGACTGGCTGGCCGAGCTCGGCTTCCGGGTGAACCCGGACGTCGCGGTCGTGGACGGCGACCTGGACGCGCTGGTGGCCCGCTGCCGGTGGTGGGAGGAGCGGCGCGAGTCGCTCGACTACGAGACCGACGGCGCGGTGGTCAAGGTCAACGACCTGGAGGTGCAGCGCCGGCTGGGGGTGGTCGGGCGGGAGCCGCGCGGAGCGATCGCCTGGAAGTTCGCGCCGATGACCGCGACGACCGTGCTGCGGCGGGTGGAGTGGAACGTGGGCCGGACCGGGCACATGGTTCCGTTCGCCGCGCTCGAGCCCGTGCAGGTCTCGGGCGTGACCGTGAAGCTGGCGACGCTCCACAACGAGGAGGACCTGCGCCGCAAGGACGTGCGGGAGGGCGACGAGGTCGTCGTCACGCGCGCGGGCGACGTGATCCCGCGGGTGGTCTCGCCGACGCCGAAGGCGCAGCGGCGGCGGAACCGGTCGCCGGTGCCGATGCCGCCGGAGCGCTGCCCCGCGTGCGACACGCCCACCGTCAAGCCCGAGGGCGGCGTGTGGACGATCTGCCCCAACCGCGCGTCGTGCCCGGGCCAGCTCTTCCAGGCCGTCAAGCACTTCGTCTCGCGCGGGGCGATGGACATCGAGGGGCTGGGCGAGGAGCGCGCCGGCCAGCTGCTGCGGGCGGGGCTGATCGCCAACCTGGCGGACATCTACGAGCTCGACGCCGAGCGGCTCGTGGAGCTCGAGGGGTTCGGGGAGCTGTCGGCGAACGCCCTGGTCGAGTCGATAGCGGCGTCGAAGGAGCGGCCGTTCTCGCGCGTGCTCTACGGGCTCGGACTACCGGGGATCGGCTTCGTCAACGCGCGCAACCTGACGGCCCACTTCAGGACCATCGACGCGCTGATGGCAGCGGACGCCGACGCAATCGCCACCACGCCGGGGATCGGGCCCGTGCTGGCCGAGACCGTGGTCGACGAGCTGGCTGCCGAGCCGACGCGCGAGCTGATCGCGCGCCTGCGGGGCTACGGCCTGCGATTCGAGGAGGAGGGCCCCGCGCCGGGCACCGTCGGGCCGCTGGCGGGCAAGACGCTGGTGGTGACCGGGACGCTGCCGACGATGTCGCGCGAGGTGGCGACCGAGCGGATCGAGGCCGCCGGCGGCAAGGTCACCGGCTCCGTGTCCAGGAAGACGTCCTACGTGGTGGCCGGCGAGGACCCGGGGACCGCGAAATTCAACAAGGCGCAGGCGCTCGGCACCCAGATCATCGACGAGGCCCGGCTGCTGGAGCTGATCGGGCCGGAGTAGGGAGCCCGCCGGAGCGGGCTCCCCCTGCGGTCAGGACTCGGGCTGCTCGGCCGAGTCGTCCGCCTCGGGGCGGATGACCGTGACCTTGCGCAGCTTCAGGACGGTTTCGCCCTCGCAGCCGCGCTTCGGGCGGATGGCCTTGCCGATCGCGACGACCTTGTCGGTCGGCTGCACGTCGGCGAAGTCCACGGCGCCGCTGGCGTCGCCGTCGGTGACGCCCCGGAAGCGCACGCGGGCGTTGCCGAGCGTGAACTCCGACCCCGCGGCCTCGATCCAGCGGCGGGCGTGCCGGTTGGCGCGGGTGACGTCGAGCGTGATCGTCTCGGCCGTGGAGCCCGCGAGCGAGCCCTTGACCACGAAGCCCACGGACTGGGTGCGCTTGCAGCGGCGGTTGGGGCGGCGGCCCTCGAGGTACTGGCCGGCGTTCTGCGGGGCGGCGTTCTGGCCGGCCTGCCCGTGGTCACCGGAGCGGCCTCCATGGCCCGGGCGGGCGTCGGCGGCCGCGCCCCCGAACGCCAGCAGGCCGATCGCCGCGGCGGCGACCCAGGTCGTCTTCTTCATCATCGGCTCCATTCAAGTTCGGGCATCTGAGGACTCAACGTCCCGTTCGGGGCAGAAGTCGCTGCCGGACGGGGCACGATGGACCAATGTCCGACGGCGCGGAGACGCCGGCCGGGGTCAGCCGGTGTAGCGCGCCAGCGACTGCGCCATGCGGTCCTGCAGCCGGCGCGCGCCCGCGGGCGACACGCCGTTCATCAGGAACGAGAAGACGAGCCGGTCGCCGCCGCGCGAGCGGCAGTACCCGGAGAGGGTGGATACGCCGCTGATCGTGCCGGTCTTGGCCCGGCAGCGGCCGCGGGCCGGCGAGCTGCGCATCCGGTCGTGGAGCGTGCCGTCCTTGCCCGCGACCGGCAGCGCCCGGTCGAACGCGGGCCACTCCGAGCGGGTCATCAGCGCGTCGATCAGGCGACCGACCGAGCGCGGGGACGCGGTGTTTCCGCGCGCCAGCCCCGAGCCGTCGACCATCCGCACGCGGGCGCCCAGCTCGGCCGCGTGCGAGGAGGCCGCGGTGGTGCCGCTCCGGGTGGTGCCGGGCACCGCGCCGAGCTGCTTCACGAGCATCTCGGCGAAGAAGTTGTCGGACGGCTTCAGCATCAGCCGGACCATGTCCTCGACCTCGGGCGACTGGGTCGCGGCGAGCTGCGTGGCATCGCCCGGCGCGCTCCCCGCAGCCGGCTTGCCGCGCACCGACACGCCGCGGGCCTCGAGGAGCGCGTCGAGCCGTGTCGCGGCGAATACCGGCGGGTTGCCCTGATACGCCGAGCCGCGGTCGTTGGCCAGGCCGCGGTTGAACGACAGGCCCGACAGCGGGCCGACGTAGATGGACGTGCCGTAGCCGGAGTACGGGCCGCCGCGGAGGGAGTCGAAGCGCGACTCGTCGCCGTACACGCGCCCGGTGACGCGGGTGATGCCGGCCCCCTCGATCTCGTCGACCAGCGCCTCCGCCGTCCCGCCCTGGCGGTAGTTGCGCGTGACGAACGACTCGCTGCCGAACGTCGGGTCGCCCCCGCCCCGCAGGTACAGGTCGCCGCGCCACGTTCCGTCCTCCTCGCGCGCCCCCGCGCCGAGCACCACCGTCGGCAGTGTCGCCTCCGGCCCGAGCTTGTCGAGCACGCCCGCCGCCGTGAACAGCTTGGTGTTGGAGGCCAGGATGCGCGGCGTGTCGGGCTTCCACTTGAACAGCGTGGTCCGGTCGTCGAAGTCGAGGACGTAGGCCCCGGAGTACGGGCCCGCCGCGCGCATCTGCGCGGTCAGCGACTTCGCCAGCGCCCGATCCGCGCTCGATTGGGCCAGTGCGCCAGAAGGAGCGACCAGCAGCGCGGCGAGCGCGAGCAGCGCGAGCAGGGGGCCGAGGCGCATTACCGGGTGGGAACAGCGCACCCGGGCGAATGTATCGCGCTCGGCGCGATCTTTAGACAGTTGCCGATCGCCCCTGCGGCGTGATTGCTCGCGATCCGCTGCGATACTTCTCACCCTCTCATGGGCCAGGTCGTAAAGCTTCAGAAGCCCGGCGCGAGGAAGCAGACGGCCGGTCGCAAGCAGCCCCGGCGTCGCACGCCCCCGCGCTCGCGCACCGCGCTGGTGCTCGGCGGCGGCGGTGTGACCGGCGGCGTGTACGAGATCGGCGCCCTGCGGGCTCTCGACCTGCTGGCCGTCAACCGCACGGTCAACCAGTTCGACGTGTACGTGGGGACGAGTGCCGGCGCCTTCGTGGCCGCACTCACCGCGAACGGCGTGACGCCCGAGGAGATGATGCGGGTCGTCAACCAGCAGTCCCCGACGCCGTTCCGCGACATCAACATGGGCACGGTCCTCTCGCCCAACATCGCGGACTGGGTGAAGGCCGCGTCGGTGATGCCGCTGCGGGTGGCGGGCCTGGTCCGCCGGCTGGCCGAGAACCCGCGCGCGATCTCGGTGATGGACATCGTCTTCGGCCTCGCGGAGGGCCTGCCCTCGGGCATGTACGACGGCGACGGCATCGAGCGCTACCTGGACGAGGTGCTCGGCGACCCGGACCGCACCAACGACTTCCGCCACCTCGACAGCGAGCTCTACCTGACCGCGACCGACCTCGACACCTGCGAGCGCATCGTGTTCGGCGAGGCCGACTGGGACGACGTGCCGATCTCCCGCGCGGCCGCGGCCTCCACCGCCCTGCCGATGGTCTACAAGCCGGTCGAGGTCAAGGGCCGGCACCTGATCGACGGCGGCATCCGTTCGACCACGAACGTCGACGTGGCGGTCGAGCGGGGCGCGAAGTTCATCATCGTGGTGAACCCGCTCGTCCCCTACGTCAACGACTTCCAGAAGCTGATCCCCACGATGATGGGCTCGCGGGTCCGGCGGGTGGCCGACATGGGGCTCCCGCACATCGGCTACCAGTCGTTCAAGCTGCTGGCCCACCGCGCGCTGCACGAGGCCGTACGCCACTGGCAGGAGAAGTACCCCGGGGTCGACATCCTGCTGATCGAGCCCGACCCGAACGACGAGCTGATGTTCGACACGAACATCATGAACTTCACCCGCCGGGTCGAGATCGCCCGTCACGGCTTCGAGTCGGTGACGCTCCAGCTGGCCAAGGACTACGACCGCCTTCAGGCCGTCTGCGCCAAGCACGGCATCGAGATATCGGCCACGCGCGTGCGCAAGGTGATCCGCCATTTCGAGCAGGAGAAGGAGCGCACGCGGGCCTGGCGGCGCATCCTGGAGCAGACCACCGGCGCGCTCCTCAGGCAGTCCGAAGACGCCTGAAATCGCCCAAAAGGGGCGCATGATGCCCCCATCCGACACGGGCTAAACCCGCCCGGTCACCGCGGTGACACGCGGCGACGCGACAGCGCAGCGCTCACGGATTTGAGGTGCTGGTGAAGAAGGAAGCAGCGTTCCGCTCCACGGGGCGCAAGTAAGCCATGCGCCCCGACATGCGGCGGGCGCGACAGGAGGACTTCCCCATGCCAAGACCAAACATCCGGCGACCGAAGACGACCCAGGTCGTGCTCGCGTCAGTTCTGATGGCGATGCTGATCACCCCGTTTGCGGTGGCTCAGTCGAGCAGCAACGACCGCGTCACCAAGGACGACGCCCGCTACGCGTTCCTGGCCCGGAACATCCGCGCGGGTGACGGCGGCGCCGGCGCGTTCGCCTGCAACAGCGACACCGGGGCCGGCCGCGAGCCGTGCCTGAACATGGTGAACAAGGGCAACGGCTACGCGGCCGCTTTCCGTACCCGCGGCCTGACGGGCTTCCGCCTGCAGACCAGCGGCGCCGGCGAGGCCACGCCGTTCCTGCTCGACTCGAACGCGACCAAGCGGGTCGACCACCTGAACGCCGACCAGGTCGACGGCCTGTCCGCCGATCAGCTGCGGCCGCGGTTCGCGCGCGTGAACTTCACCGCTCCGGACCAGGTGGCGATCGCCACCGGGGCCAACGGCGCGACCGAGGTCTCCCGCACGAGCACCGGCCGCTACCAGGTCAAGTTCGACCGCGACGTGTCGGCGTGCTCGTACAACGTCACGTCGAGCCAGGTGGGCCAGGCCCGCACGCTCGCGGCGGCTCCGCTGTCGACCGACAACACGAAGGTCGACGTCGCCGTGCGCCGCGCCACAGGCACGGACGAGGGTGAGGTCGTCGACGGCGGGTTCTACCTGACCGTGAACTGCTAGCCACGAACGGCTGCTGACGTAGGCACAAGGACGGGCCGCGCCTTCGGGCGCGGCCCGTGTGCTTTCCGGGGCCCGGTTAGAGTCGGGCGGGCATGCGCGACTTCCGCACGCTGCCCGACGACCTGCCCGTCCCCGAGGACGACGGCGCCGCGGACGGGCTGCCGGGGCAGAGGCTGCCGGCGCTACGGCTCGAGGCCACGAGCGGGCCCGCGGTCGACCTGGACGAGGCCGCTGCGGGCACGCTGGTCGTCTACGTGTACCCGCGCACGGGCACCCCGGGCGAGCCGTCGCCGGAGGGCTGGGACGCGATCCCCGGCGCGCGCGGGTGCACGCCCGAGAACTGCTCGTTCCGCGACCACCAGGCCGATCTGGCGGGGCTCGGCGCTCGCGTGCACGGGCTGAGCTCGCAGCCGATCGGTGAGCAGCGCGAGTTCGCCGAGCGCGAGCACATGCCGTTCCCGCTGCTGAACGACTCGGGCCTGCGGTTGCGGGACGCGCTCGGCCTGCCCACCTTTGAGGCCGGGGGCATGACCCTGTACCGGCGCCTGACGCTGATAGCCAGGGCCGGCCACGTCGAACGGGTCTTCTACCCCGTGTTCCCGCCGGACACCCATGTGGCCGACGTGATCGCCGCGCTGCGGGACGACTAGCCCAGCGCCTGCGAGAGCGCCGACAGCAGGCGCTCGGTGGCCGCCGCGCCACGCACCGACGCCCGGACGTGGTCGTCGGCGCCCAGTGGCCCGCCGGCCGCCACCAGCACGCCCTTGCCCTCCAGCCGCGCGGCCAGCTCGGCGCCGCTCAGGTTTGCGGCGTGCAGCCACACGAAGTTGGCCTGCGACTCGGGCGCGTCGACCGGCAGGTCGTGCAGGGCCTGCAGCAGCCGGCCGCGCTGCTCGAGGACCAGCTCGCGCCGGCGCTTGACCTCGGGGTCGGCGATCTTGAGCGCGTGGGCGATCGCCGCCTGCGTCAACGCATTCACGCCGAGTGCGGGGGCGATCGCGCCGAGCAGCTCGGACGCAGACGGAGACGCCACCGCGTAGCCGGCGCGGAGCCCGGCCATGCCGTAGATCTTCGAGAACGTCCGGAACACGATCATCCGCTGGAACGAGTCGACGAGCCTGCAGCACGGCGTCGCAGTCCTCGACGTCCTGGAAGTGGATGTAGGCCTCGTCCACCAGCAGCGTCACGTGCTCGGGGAGCTGCGATGCCAGGCCGGCGACCTCGTCGGCGGTGACGTAGACGCCCGTCGGGTCGTTCGGGTTGCACAGTACGACCACCCGGGTGTTCTCGGTCACCGCCTCGAGCAGCGACGACAGCGAGGCGTCGTCGACCGCCACCGGCCGGCCGCCCGCGCGTTGCGCCATCAGCGGGTAGAGCGGGTACGACGGCCAGGGCGTGACCAGCTCGTCGCCCGCCTTCAGCAGCGCGTGCGTCGCCGACTGCAGCAGCTCGGCCGCGCCGTTGCCCACCACGACCTGCTCGGGCGCGACGCCGTGGCGCTTGGCGAGCGTGGCCCGGACCGCGCCGGCGTAGCGGTCGGGATAGCCGTTGACGCGCCCGCGCGCGGCGAAGATGGCCGCGTTGACCACCTCGGAGTTCGTCAAGTCGGGCCACTCCGTGCGCGACAGGTCGAGCACGGGCACCCGCTCGAGCGCCATCGCCTTCTCGCGGGCGCGGCGCTCACGCAGGCCGCGGTTGAACTCCTCTTCGCTGAGGTCGTCGAACTGGCGGTAGTAGTCGAGCAGGCCCACTCAATCGCGTGGCGCGAGCGACGGCCCGGGCCCCTCGATGATGAAGAACCAGATCAGGAAGGCGGTGCCGACGATCAGCAGCGAGATGATGAAGATCATGTTCAGCGCGCCCTCACGCTGCTCGTAGCCGGCGGCGCGCCGCACCAGGCGCCAGGCGTGGTCGATGCGCTTGGCGATCGCCAGCGTCACGAACAGCGTCAGGATCATGCCGAGGAACGCGACGGCGATCCCGGCCTCGACCGAGTCGGTCAGGTAGTCGACCTGCGACCCCACCCACAGCCAGGCGATCGGCTGCGGGCCCCACAGCGAGAAGCACAGGAGCGACTCGATCGCGAGCAGGAAATACGCGAGCAGCCGGTCGGCGCCACGCCGCCCCCGACCGGCACGCTGGGGCGTGCCGCGGTACCTGAGCGGCCCGGTGCCGGGCCGGCGGCCGACGAAGAGTCCGCCGGTATCGGTCGGGTCGTTGCTGGCCATCCGTCCCTAGACGTTATCCGGGTCGTCCCTTCCTGAACGCCGGTTCTGCGTGATCAGCCCGTCGCGTACGCCTGATCGACGAGCCCCGCGAACTTCTCGTTGACCACGTTTCGCTTGACCTTCAGCGTGGGGGTCAGCTCGCCGGTCTCCTGTGAGAGGTCGTGGTCGAGGATCACGAACTTCTTGATCTGCTCGACCCGGCCGACGTGCGAGTTGACCTCGTCGATCGCCTTCTGCACCTCGGCGCGCATCGCCTCCGATTCGTGCAGGCCGTCGACCGGCAGCCCGTGCTCGGCGGCGAAGGCGGGCGCCTCCTCCGGGTCGAGCGTGACCAGGGCGATCAGGTACGGGCGCTTGTCGCCGACCACCACGGCCTGGGAGATCCAGCGGTTCTGCTTCAGCCCGTTCTCCAGGTTGGCCGGCGTGATGTTCTTGCCGCCCGCCGTGATGATGATGTCCTTCTTGCGGCCGGTGATGTAGAGGTAGCCGTCGTCGTCCAGGCGGCCGAGGTCGCCGGTGTGGAGCCAGCCGTTGTCGATCGTCTCGCGGCTCGCCTCCTCGTTCTTGTAGTAGCCCTGGAAGATGTTCGGGCCCTTGATGAGGACCTCGCCGTCATCGGCGATCTTCAACTCGACGCCCGGCAGCGGCTTGCCGACCGAGCCGAACCGGTGCTCCTCCGGGGTGTTGACGGTGGCGACCGTGGACGTCTCGGTCATGCCGTAGCCCTCCATCACCGGCACGCCGCACGCGTAGAAGAACTCCAGGATCTCCCGCGCGATCGGCGCAGCGCCGGTCACGCACTGGCGGATCCGCCCGCCGAACAGGTTGCGGACGTTCACGAACAGCTTCTCGTCCGCGGCGTCGAACGCCTGCTGCATGTCGGGCGGCACCGTGTCGCCGCGCTCCTGGCGCTGGCGCACCTCGAGCCCGATCTCGATCGCCTTCTTGAGCGCGGCCGGGTCCTCGGCGCCCGCGTTCGCGAGCGTGTAGATCTTCTCGAACATCCGCGGGACCGACGGGAAGTAGGTCGGCTTGACCTCCATCAGGTCGGACACGATCTTCTGCGGGTCCTTCTGCCAGATCGCGATCGTCGCGCCGACCTCGATGGCCGTGAACGCCACGAGCTGCGCGAACGAGTGGGCGAGCGGCAGGAACAGGTAGACGGACTCGCCCGGCATGACCACGTCGCGCGCGGTGGTCATCGACGTCACGGTGCGGTAGTTCCCGTGCGAGGTGACGCAGCCCTTGGGCGGGCCGGTGGTGCCCGACGTGTAGATGTAGAGGCAGGCGTCGTCGTCGCCCACGGCGTTCGCGCGCTGCTCGAGCTCCGCGGCGTCACGGGCGCCGCCCTTCACGCGCAGGTCGTCGAGCGAGATCGCGTCGCCGATGTCCTGCCCCGCCGGGTCGAACACGATCACGTGCTCGAGCGCGGGCAGGTCGTGCTCGACCTCGCGGATCTTGGCGAGCTGCTCCTGGTCCTCGACGAACACCGCCCTGGACTCGGAGTGGCTCAGGACGTAGTGGCACTCCTCGGGGGAGTTCGTCTGGTAGATCGCGACGGACGCACAGCCGGCGGCGAGCGACGCATGGTTGGCGTAGATCCACTCGGGCCGCGAGTGGGAGAGGATCGCCACCTTGTCGCCCGGCTGGAGGCCGAGGTCGATGAGCCCGCGGCCGACCTCGGAGTGGGCGCGCCCGAAGTCCGCGTACGAGATCTTGACCCACTCGTCGCCGACCTTGTGGGAGATGGCGGTGGCGTCGCCGAACTTCTGCGCAGCCAGCAGCCCCATGTCGGCCATGGTCTTTGAGCCCGTGCCGTGTTCGGCAGCAGCGGGGACTGTGCCTGCTTCCATCGAATCCTCCTCGCTCAGGTCTACTGCCGGGAGGATTCTATGTGCCGGTCACGTCGACCCGGCAAGGATCGGTCGCGACGGTTGTGGCGCGCCGTGGGCGCGCTTGCGAGCTAGCCCGCCTTGGCGTACTGCTCGGACTTCTCCTGCGATTCCTTCAACGAGCACTCGAAGAGCGTCTTGTCGATTCGTCCCTGGAAGATCGGCACGCCCATTTCCATGCACTTCATGATGACTTCGCGTCGGTGCATGCCGGACTCGCGTGCGAGCTCGGTGGGCGTGAGGTGAATCGCCATTGGAGTGGTCTCCCTCCGTCGACTGCCTTTGTGCTGAACTGCATTATTAGCGAACGCGCCGGACAGTTCACAGCGAAATCCCCAAAATGCGCAAGGATTCGAGGATTCGACGCGCCGGAAAGCTGACTTTCCGTCCATTTTCACACCGGGTTGGCGATCGCGACGAACTCGTGTTCGACGTCGAACTCCTCGGCCAGCAGCTCGCCCAGGCGCCGGATCCCGAACGTCTCGGAGGCCCAGTGGCCACCCGCGATGAAGTGCGTGCCGCTCTCGCGGGCGTCGGCCATCGCGGGCTCGGACGGCTCGCCGGAGACGAACGCGTCGACGCCGCGCTCGATCGCCTCGCCGAAGAACCCGTCGCCGCCGCCGGACACGACGCCGAGCGTGCGCACCGCGTCGGGCCCGCCCGGGAAGTGCAGGACGTCGTCGCGGTCGAACGTCGTGCGGCAGCGCGCCAGCAGCTCGTCGATCGGCACGGGGTCGAGCGACGGCCTCGCCGATCCACCCGATCGCGCGCCCCCGCGTCGTGGCGAAGGCGGCGGCCGGCTCGAACCCGAGCTCGCGGCAGATCAGCGCGTTGTTGCCCACGCCGCCGTGGGCGTCCAGCGGCAGGTGGTAGGCCGCCAGCGACAGGTCGGCGTCGAACAGCGTCTTCAGGCGCCGCTTCATGCGCGCATCGATCGGCCCGTTCCCCGAGCCCCAGAAGATCCCGTGGTGGCACAGCACCATCTGCGCGCCCGCGGCCGCGGCGCGCTCGAACAGCTCCTGATGGGCGGATACGGCCGTGATGACCTTGGCGACCTGCTCGGAGCCCGGCACCTGCAGGCCGTTCGGCCCGTAGTCCTCCCACCCCGGCGAGTCGAGGAGGTCGTCGAGGTACTCGATGATCGCGTCGCGCTCGGCCACGGGGGCACGGTAACGCGGCCGGGTCTAAGCTGCGCGCGCAGGATGGCTGAGCGGACCGAGGGAGACGACGCCGGGTTCATCGAGGGGCTGATGGACACCCAGCTCTACTCGATGGGCGCGTACTTCTCCGACCAGCATCCCGAGCTGGTCGACGACGTCATCGACCAGGCCGTGCTGATCGAGGAGCGCGGCCTGCGCGTGTACGCCGACGACAACGGGATCTCCCTGGAGGAGTGCTTCGAGACGCTCCTCACCGGCCTGGCCGTGCGTTACTTCAAGGCCGTCGCGGCCTAGGCGGGCACGCTCGCCGGCGGGGCGGCGTCGCCCAGGTCCTCCTCGACCGCGCGTCGCAGCGCCTTCTCGATCGAGATCGGGTCGATGTCGAACAGGCGGGCGCCGCTCGGGTCGGTGACGACGGTGGGGGTCGACAGGCCCTCGACCAGCGGCCGAGCGACACCGGCGTCGACCGGCGTCACCAGCCCGATCCACAGCGACGAGAGGCGCGGCGTGAGGAACGGGACCGGCACCTTCGGGCGCGGCCGGCGGCCCAGAGCGTGGGCCATCAGGTCGAGCAGCTCGCCGTAGGTGACGACCTCGTCGCATCCGATCTGGACCTCGCGGCCCTGCGACTCCTCGTTCTCCGCCGCCTGGGCCAGGTACTCGACGGCGTCCTCGATCGCGATCGGCTGCGTGCGGGTCTTGAGCCAGGAGGGGGCGATCATCGCCGGCAGGCGCTCGACCAGGTAGCGCAGCGTCTTGTAGGACTCGCTGGAGGCGCCGACCAGCATCGAGGCGCGGAAGTAGGTGAGCGGCGGCCCCTCGTCGCGCAGGATCTCGGCGGTCTCGTGGCGGCTCTTCAGGTGCTGGGACTCCGGGTCGTCGCCCAGCCCGCCCAGATAGACGACCCGGCCGACGCCGTCCTCGCGCGCCATCGCGGCAAAGGCCCGGGCCGCCTTGCGCTCGCGCTCGGCGAAGTCGCCGTCGCTCGACCCGCGGCCCATGGAATGGACCAGGTAGTAGGCGACGTCGACGTCCTGGCCGGCGCCGCGCAGCGACTCGGGCTTCAGCACGTCGCCCTCGTGCAGGTCGAAGCCGGCCTCCTCGAGGTCGCTCGCCCGGCCGCGGTCGCGGACCAGGCAGCGGACCTCGTGGCCGCGCTCGGCCAGCGCGTGGGCCAGCTTTCCGCCGACGGCGCCCGTCGCTCCTGTCACAAGTGCTCGCATGTCTGGTGGGTACGGCGCGACCGCTACGAAAGCTCATTCCCCGGGTTTGTCATTCTGTGCCCGTGCCCCGCCGCCTGAACCTGGTGATCGCCGCCGGGGCGATCGCCCTGGGCATCGTCGCGTTCCACGCGCCGGGTGGCGGCGCCGCGGTCGAGCCCGCCGCCGTGCGCCTTGACCTGGTCGGGCCGCTTCACGAATCCCGTCTACTCGCCGCCGCCGCGCCGGGTGACACCACCCGCCTGTTCGTGGTCGAGCGGCCCGGGAGGATCCGGGTCGTCCGCGACGGGGAGGTCAACGACCGGCCGTTCCTGGACATCTCCTCGCGGGTCGCGCTGCTGCGCCGAGCGCGGCCTGCTGTCGATGGCGTTCGCGCCCGACTACGCGACCTCGGGGCGCTTCTACGTCTTCTACACCGAGAACGGCGGCGACCTGCGGATCGTCGAGTACCGGGCCTCGAGCGACGCGGACCGCGCCGACACGGGCTCCGCGCGGGCACTCGTGCGGATCGAGCACAGCCGCTTCGGCAACCACAACGGCGGCCAGCTCCAGTTCGGTCCCGACGGCCTGTTGTACGCGTCGACCGGCGACGGCGGCGGCGCGGGCGACCCGCTGCGCAACGGGCAGAACCGCCGGTCGCTGCTCGGCAAGATCCTGCGCATCGACCCGACCGCGAGCCGGCCGCGGGCGCGGGTCTACTCCTACGGGCTGCGCAACCCGTTCCGGTTCTCGTTCGACCGCTCGACCGGCGACATCGTGATCGGCGACGTCGGCCAGGACGCGATCGAGGAGATCGACTTCGCCCGCCGCGGGCCGCGCGCAGGGCGCGAACTTCGGCTGGAGCGTGTTCGAGGGCACGCGCCGCTACCGGTCGGGCCGGGTGTCGAGCCACCGCAGGCCGGTCATCCAGCACCGGCACTCCGCGGGCTGGTGCTCGATCATCGGCGGCTACGTCGTCCGCGACCGCGACAGCGACCTGTACGGCCGCTACGTCTACGGCGACTTCTGCAAGGGCGACCTGTACTCGGCCCGGCTCGGCAGCGGCGGAGCGCGCGGCGTGCGGCGCGTGGGAGTGCGGGTGCCGAGCCTCTCGTCGTTCGGCGAGGACGGCGAGGGCCACGTCTACGCGACGTCGCTCGGCGGCGCGGTCTACCGGCTCAGGTAGCGGGCCACTAACGCAGGGGCGGGACGTCGCCGAACATCTCCCGGACGTCCTCGAACGCGGGCTTGCGGTTCCCGAACTCGTCCACCAGGCCCTTGCGGAGGACCGGCGGGGTCGGCTTCGGGTTGCCGCCGTCCCAGCCGGGCTGCACGCGGAAGTCGCGCAGGATCCAGACGATCGCGCCGTTGATGAACGCGTTCTTCTGGTGGTAGGTGTCCAGGTGGTAGCGCAGCAGGTCGGACTGGAACTCGTAGGTGCCCTTCTCGTCGACCGGCCCGTTGCGGTTGGCCTCGGCGCCGAACTCGGTGACGAACAGCGCCTGGTCGGGCCAGTAGGAGTGCGCCTGGTCGAGGAAGGCGGGTAGGTCGTTGCGGTCCGCCACCTCGCCGCTCGGCCCCGGGTACCAGCCGAAGTACGAGTTCAGCCCGATCGCGTCGAACTCCTGCCACACGGGGTGGGGCGGGATCGACGGGTAGGCGGCCAGGTCGATGGCGGCCAGGCGGCTCGGGTCCATGTCGTGCACGAGCTTCACCGCGTCGCGGTAGTAGCGCTGCTCCTGGTCGCGCGGGTGCGGGTCCGGCTCGTTGGCGACGCTCCAGACGAAGACCGACGGGTGGTTCTGGTCGCGCAGGATCGTGTCCCGCAGGAGGCGCAGGGCCTTGTCGTGCACCCGCCTCGAGCGGGCGATCGCCTCGTCCTCCTCGAGCTCGCCTGTCCCGTTGCCCTCGAAGCGCGATCGGTTGAACGGGATCTGCTCCCAGACCAGGATGCCGAGCCGGTCGCAGGCCTCGAGCGTCTGCTGGTTGAGCGGGTAGTGCGAGCGGGTGACGTTGGCGTTCAGGTCGCGCAGGAAGCCGATGTTGGCCTGGATCTGCTCGGTCGTGAGCGCGGCGCCGCGGTCGGGTGAGTCCTCGTGCATGCTCGCGCCGCGCAGCTCGACCCGGCGGCCGTTCAGCAGCATCTGGCCGCGCCCGTTCACCCGCACCGACCGGAGGCCGACCTCGGTGCGGAAGGTGCTGGTCACCCTGCCGCCGGTGATCGCGTTGGCGCGCACGTCGTAGAGCTGCGGATCGCCGGGCTGCCACAGCCGCGGCTTCCTGATCGTGACGACCTTCGTGACCTCGCGGGTCGATCGGCCGGGGACCCTGACCTTCGGCATGCGGACGCTGCGCCCGCCGACCGATGCGCGGACCGTGACGTCGCGCTTTCCGCGGGTGTGGTTGCGGAGCGTCGCCTTCAGCACGAGCCGGGCGGGGCAGCTCTCGCAGCCGACGATCGGGCGCGCGGCCAGGCGTTCGAGGTCGATCCGGTCGACACGCCGCAGGTAGACCTCGCGCAGCAGGCCGCCCTAGTTCCACCAGCCGCCGCCCGGCCGTCCGTTGGTCTGGCGCTGGGCCGCGGGGATGTCCGTGTTGCGACGGCGGGAGTCGACCCGCACCACGAGCCGGTTGACCTGCCCGCGGCGGATCGACGAGGCGGGCAGCTCGAACGGCGACGTACGCGCCCTCGTGGCGGCCGAGCTCGCGGCCGTTCAGGAAGACGCGGGCGCGGTAGTTGACGGACTCGAAGCGGACGAGCCAGGACATGCGCTTCGGGGCGCTCGGGACCCGGAAGTCCTTGCGGTACCAGCCGATCGACCCGCGGGCGCTGGCGTCGGAGAGGTCGGTGGCGTTCCAGGCGTTGGGCACCTCGACGGCGGTCCAGCCGTCCGTGGACGTGGCGCGGGCGAAACCGTTCCGCAGGCCCACGTCCTTGTGGTCCTGCCGGAACAGCCACTGACCGTCGAGCAGGTAGCGGCCGTCCTGGCCGTTGCGGTAGAGCGCGCCGGGGCGAGGGGCGTCCGGGCCGGGCGGCGCCGCCGGCGGCTGGGTCGCGGGGGGCGGAGGCGTGCCGCCGTCCTGGGCCGCGGCCGGCCAGACGATTGCCAGCGCGGCGAGCGTCGCGGCGGGGACTGTCCGGAGGAGCGTTGTCATGGGATCGGTTCGTCGCGGCGGCGCGGACGCCCCCGGACAGGGATAGCAACACCGGTCAACGGACTTTGTAGTGCTCGGCCGTTCGTCCGTTCCCCCGCCTAGCCTCCCCCGCATGACCGCTGCCACCGCACCGCCGCCTGCCCGGTCGGGCTTCGACCTGGCCGATGCGTTCGAACCCGACCGCCGCGACTGGCTCCGCCTGCTGGGCGGCTTGCTGCTCGCGGCGGGATTCGTCGTCCTCTACATCCGCAAGTTCCAGGCGTGGGGCGACTTCCCGCTGCTCCTGGTCGCGCTGATCCCGTTCGTGATCCTGTACGGGCTCGGCTGGCTCGGCGGCGTGCGCGCCCGCGAGGACGGCCTGGCACGGCCCGAGGGCTGGCAGGTCGTCTTCCTGATCGCTGGGTCGTTGCTCGCAGGCGTGGTGATGGCCCAGCTGATCCTGCTGCTCGGCGCCGACAACCTCGAGGCACGGTTGCACCAGGTGCTGCTCGGGCTGGCGGTCGCCGGAGCCGCGTTCGCCGCCTCGTTCCTGCGCAACGTCCCGGTGCTGGCGCTGGTCGGCGGGCTTGCTGCACTGTGGGCCTGGATCTTCCTGTGGGACAAGATCATCGAGGTCGACTCGATCGGGACCGGGCGCGCGTTCCTGCTGATCTTCGCGGTGCTGATGCTGGCGGCCGCGTTCGCGCTGCGCTCGATGGAACGGCCCCAGGCGTCCGACTTCATCACCGTGGCCGGCCTCACTTCGCTGGTCGCCGGGCTCCTGTCCCTGAGCGGGCTGGCGAACCAGTTCGACCCGCTGTCCGACAGCGACGCGAAGCCCACCGAGGCGTGGAACGTCTTCGTCCTGGTGATCTCGCTGGCGCTGATCGCGTACGGCGCGCGGGCGCCTTCTCGTGGGCCGTCGTACGTCGGCGCGATCGGCCTGGCCGCGTTCGTGGGGCTGGCGGGGTCGAACATCGTGGCGCTGGCCGCGGGCCACTTCGACGACCGGGAGAAGCTGGCGGGCTGGCCGCTGCTCCTGCTGGTGCTGGGCATAGGCGCGCTGGCCGCGTCGTTCTTCCTGCCGCGCGAGGGCGCGGCGCCGCGCGGGCCGGCGACCGGTCCCGAGGGTGTGCCGGGCGCGCCGCCGCCGGGCGCGGGCTACGGGCCGCCGCCCGGTCAGGCTCCCGGCGGCGGTCGGATAGCCGCGGCTACGCGCCGCCCCGGGTCAGGCGCCGCCGCCGACCCAGCCCGGCCGGGAGGCGTGGCCGCCGCCGGGGCAGGCGGGCGGGGCCACGCCGCCGTCGACGCCGCAGCCGCCGCCCGGGGATGCGACCCAGGCGCGGCCGGTCCCCCCGCCGCCGCCCGGCGACGCGACGCAGGCGCGGCCGATACCTCCGCCACCGCCGGCGGACCGGCCGACGGACCCGGGGCAGCAGCCAGCCGCCCGCGCTAGTTCGCCCCGACCCGCTGCTCCTCGCGGAAGGCGGCCACGAGCTCCTTCAGCGTCGCCTTCGACGTGTACTCGGGCTTCCAGCCCAGCTCGTCCTTCGCCCGGTCGGTCTTCATCAGGACCGGTTTGCGGACGGAGTGGATCCAGGCCACGATCGCGGGGAGGTTGGGGATGCGCGCGACCAGGTCGGCGGACGTCGACACGGCGGATGCCGGCAGCGGCACCGAGTACCAGCCGAGGGCGTCGGCGATGTCGCTGAACGTCAGCTTGCCGTTGCCGGCGAGGTTGTAGGGGCCCGGCGACCCGCGGCCGTGGACGCCCGCCACGAACGCGGACGCCACGTCGTCCTCGTGCACGAGCTGGAACGGGGTTCCGGGGTCGGGCAGCACCGGCTTGAGGATCGGCATCGAGGAGAGCAGGCCCGCCACGGCGTCGGGCAGCTGGTCACCGATGCGGAAGTACGGCATCTCCTCGAGGAGCGTCTGCGCCTTCGGCCCGGCGACGATGCAGGGGCGGAAGACCCACGCGTTCGTCCGCGACGTGCGGAGCAGCGTGTGCGCGAGCACGCTCTCGACCTCGGCCTTCTGCTGCGAGTAGAAGTGCTCGCGGGTCCCGCGCGGGTCGACGTCCTCGGTCAGCCAGTCCGGGTTGTCGTCGTGGAAGCCGTAGGCCGCGACGCTCGACGCGTAGCAGACCCGCTCGGACCCGGTCTCGACCGCGGCCTCGAAAACGTTGCGCGACCCGTCGATGTTGATCGCCCGGGTCGCGTCGCTGGCGCTGAGGATCGCGAACGCCAGGTGCACGACCACGTCCGCGCCCTTCACCGCATCGCGGACGCTCGCCTTGTCCTGCACGTCGCCCTGCCGGTACTCGGTCTTCTTCCAACCCCGGTCCTTGGGGTCGAACGGGCGGCGCGCCATCCCGACGATCTTCTTCACCTTGCGGGAGCGCTCGAGCGCATCGACCAGCGCGATCCCGAGATCCCCGGTGGGGCCGGTCACGGTGACGTTCAGGCCGTCGGTTGCCACTGGCGGGGCTTATACAGCAACGGCGCGCCGTCGAGCGGCGGGGCTAGCGGTGCCGCGCGCGGCGGGCGCGCACCCGCTCGACCTTCTCGCAGCTCTTCAGCCGGTCGAACCGGTCGGCGCGGACGGTGTCGTCCCCCTTGCCGCAGTTCACGACGTCCCGGCTCTTGAGGTCGGCGACGTCGATGACGTCGTCGCCCGCGCCCGAGCGGACGCTGTCTTCGCCGCTCGCGCCGTCGATCGTGTCGTCGCCGGGACCGGTGGTCACGCGGTCGTCGCCGCCGCCGGCGCGCGCGGTGACGTTGCCGTTGCGAGCGATCAGCGCGTCGTCGCCCAGGCCGCCCATCAGCATCGCGTCACCGTCCTCGGAGACGATCACGTCGCGGCCGGAGCCGCCGTCCACGAAGTCCGCGCCCTGGGTCGTCGCGGGCGTGCCGTCGCTGCCGGCGTCGCCGCTCGCACCCGCATAGATCAGGTCGTCGCCGAGCCCGCCGAACAGCCGGTCCGCTCCGACCTGGCCGAAGATCGTGTCGTCGCCGTCCTCGCCGAGGGCCTCGTCCGACCCGGCGCCCGCGTACATGACGTCCTCGCCGTCGTCGCCCTCGATCCGGTCGTCGCCGGTGCCGCCCAGCGCGAGGTCGTCGCCCGGGCCCGCGACGATCCGGTCGGCGCCGGGGCCCGCCTCGAGGTAGTCGTTGGCGTCGTCGCCGAACAGCGAGTCGTCGCCGGCCTCCCCGTAGAGCTGGTCGGGTCCCCTCGTGCCGGTCAGCGAGTCGGCCGCGTCGGTGCCCACGAGGGCCTCGGCCATCGCGATGCCCGCGAACGCAGCGAGCAACATGAGCGAACACGCCAGGGCTTTGAAGAAGCGCTGCATACCGGCACCTCTAACCCTATGTCAGGACGAGGGTTGCGCTAGACGCTTTCAGGCGCGACGCGCGGCCCGACCGGTTCGCGCTCCTCGGCTCTCCGCGACGCGGATCGGCGGCGGCGTGAGCGCCGCCGCGCCGATCACCAGCACGAACGCGAGCACGCGCACGACCAGCCCCAGGGGATCGTCGGGCATCGGCTCGCCGAAGACGATCGGGCCGGAGGCGATCGTGCACACGTTCGCCGCCGCGGAGGTGACCGCGATGACCGGGACGGCCTTGCCGTCCTGAAGGCTTCGCGCCGAGACCACGAGGCCGATCGCGGACAGCAACGCGATCACCGGGGCGAGCGGATGGGTCATGACGCCCACGAACCCCTCGCCGGTGTGGTTGCTGAGCGCCTTGATCGAGACGTCGGACGCGCCCCACGTCAGGCCGGCCGCCGCCGCGTAGCCGATCCCGGGGGCGAACCGCTTGTCGGCCAGGCCGGTGAACAGCGCCAGCACCGTGCACGCTCCCGCGTACAGCGCGAGGACACCCGCCTCGTAGTCGCTGTGCCGGCTGTCGGCGGTCCCGTGCATGGTCGCCGCGAGGAACGCGAGCCCGGCGGCGGTCAGCCCGACGCCGATCCACTCGCGCCTGGTCACCCGGAAGCCGAACAGCCGGTCGGCGGTGACGGTCAGGAGGACCAGGCCCCCCGCGATCACCGACTGGACCAGCGAGATCGGCGCGAGCGCCAGCCCGGCCACGTGGAAGCCCCACGAGCCGGTCGCGATCACGATGCCGAGCACGTACCACTTCGACGAGAACAGCGCGAGCGACGTGCGCACCGGGCGGCGCCATTCGATCGGCGGCGACTCGACGGCCCCCTTGTGCTTGTAGAGGAAGCCGACGATCGACGCGAACGCCGTCAGGACGGCGAAGACGATGCCGAGCGTCACGGAGCTGCTCACGTCCTGAGGCTAGCTTGAGGAGTGGCCGGGCGTCAGGCGTTTTCGTAGCCCGGCTCGCCGGGCATCAGCACGCGGGCGATGCCGCCGTCGACCAGCACGCGGGGCTCGACCGGCATGACCTTCCTGCCGCGAGCCTCCTCCAGCGCATCGTCCACCGACCCGAACGCCGCGAGCTGCTCCAGGTGCTTGATCGTCGGGAAGACCAGCAGGAGCTCCTCGCGAGCGCCCATGTCGAGAGCGTCCTGCGGACGCAGCCATCGCGCGTCCACGACCTCGGCGTCGTCGACCTGCACCTCGGCGCCCTCGGGCGCGCGCGCCACGAAGAACCAGGTGTCGAAGCGGATCTTGACCTGCGCCGGCGTGATCCAGCGCGAGAACGGCAGCAGCTCGTCCGGGCCGGCGATGCGCAGGCCGGCCTCCTCCTCGGTCTCGCGGAGCGCCGCCCCGACCGGGCCGGGGATCCCGTCCGCCGAGTCCTCGTCGTGCACGGATCCGCCGGGGAACACCCATGCGCCGCCCATGAACCTGGACTCGGGATTGCGCTGGAGCAGCAGGACCTCGGGTCCCGCGTCCGAGTCGCGCAGCAGGATCGCCGACGCGGCGGGCCGTGCGTCGGCGACCGGTCCCTCGCTCAGTTCCTCCCCTGGTCCGGGGCGGTCGACTTCCACGTTCGGGACCCTACCCGGCGTGGGTAAGGTGTTCGAAAGTGAGCGAAGCAACCATCACCCAACAGTGGATCTGCGAGTCCTGCGGCTTCATCTACGACCCTGAGGAGGGGGACCCGGACGGGGGCGTGCCCGCCGGCACCGCCTTCGAGGACATCCCGTCCGACTGGGTCTGCCCCGTGTGCGGCGCGCGCAAGAAGGACTTCACGCCCTACGAGGGCTAGTCACGCGCCCGGCGGGCTGATCACGCCGCCTCCGCCAGCTCTTCACTAGCGCCGGTCGCCGCCTCGATCGAGTGCGCGACCACGTCGATGAGCCGCCGCAACTCGGTGGTCGCGATCCCGAGCGGCGGCATCAGCACCACGACGTCGCCGAGCGGCCGCACGATCGCCCCGCGCCGGCGCGCCTCGAGCGTGACCTGATGGCCCATGCGGGCCTCGACCGGGAAGTCGCCGAGCTCGATGCCCACCATGAAGCCGCGCTGGCGTACCTCGAGGACCGAGGGGATCATCGCCACCTGGCGCAGGAGCTTCTCCAGCAGCTCGATCTTCGGGCCGAGCTTCTCCAGGGTCTGCTCCTGCTCGAACACCTTCAGGTTCGCGATCGCCGCCGCGCAGGCCAGCGGGTTGCCCGTGTACGTGTGGCCGTGGAAGAACGTGCGGAAGTCCTGGTGCTCGCCGAGGAAGCCCTCGTAGATCCGTTCCGTGGTGAGCGTGGCCGCCAGCGGCAGGTAGCCGCCCGTGATCCCCTTGGCCAGGCACATGAGGTCGGGGGCGACGTCCTCGTGCTCGCAGGCGAACATCCGCCCCGTGCGGCCGAATCCGGTGGCGACCTCGTCGACGATCATCAGCGTGTCGTGGCGGTCGCACAGCTCGCGCACCGCGCGCAGGTAGCCGTCGGGGTGGGTGAGGATGCCCGCCGCTCCCTGGACTAGCGGCTCGACGATCACGGCCGCGACCTGGCCCTCGTTCTCGGCCAGCAGCGCCTCCATGTCGCCGGCGTCGCCCGGCTCGGCTGACAGCGTCTGGAACAGCAGCGGGCCGTAGGTGGCGTGGAAGAGGTCGATCCCGCCGACCGACACCGAGCCGATGGTGTCGCCGTGGTAGGCGTTGCGGAGCGTTATGAACTTGGTCCGGCGCGCGCCGTCGCCGCCGCGCTGCTGCCAGAACTGGAAGGCCATCTTCAGCGCGATCTCGGTGGCCGTCGACCCCGAGTCCGAGTAGAAGACCCGCTGCAGCCCGGGCGGCGCGATCGCGATCAGCCGCCGCGCCAGCTCGATGCGCCGGCTCGTGTGAGAGGCCGAGCATCGTCGAGTGCGCGACGCGGTCCATCTGGTCGCGGATCGCGATGTCGATGGCCGGGTGGCGGTGGCCGTGGACCGTGCACCACAACGACGAGACGCCGTCGATGTAGCGCCGTCCCTCGACGTCCCACAGGCAGGCGCCGTCAGCCCGCTCGATGATCGGGGCTTCCTCGTCCTGCCAGCCCTGCTGCTGGGTGAACGGGTGCCAGAGGTAGGTGCGATCGTCGGCGGCGAGGGTCATGCCTGGAAGCTAACCCTCGGCGGGGACGGACCGGTGCGTACAGTCGCTGGTCTTGCGCAAGCCCCCGCTCACAGTCCTCGTGTTCGTCGTAGGCATGGGCTCGCTCGGCGCCGAGATCGCCGCCGTGCGCCTGCTGGCGCCGTACTTCGGCGCCTCCACCGTCATCTGGGCGAACACGATCGGCATCGTCCTGGTGGCGCTCTCGGCCGGCTACTGGCTGGGCGGCCGCTGGGCCGACCGCAACCCCACGACCAGCGGGTTGTGCCGGGTGGCTCTGCTGGCCGCGGCGCTGCTCGCGCTCGTGCCGTTCGTCGCCCGGCCGCTGCTGGACGTGGCGGTGGACGCCCTCGACGAGGTGTCCGCCGGGGCGTTCATTGGCTCCCTACTCGCGGTGCTCGTGCTGGTCGCCGTGCCGGTCCTGCTGCTCGGCGCCGTGTCGCCCTGGGCGCTGCGCCTCGCGGTGCAGGACGTGGAGAACGCCGGCACGATCGCGGGGCGCCTGTACGCGCTCTCCACCGCCGGCAGCCTGGTGGGGACGCTGCTGTCGGCGCTCGTGCTGATCCCGCTGGTGGGCACCCGCCGGACGTTCCTGCTGTTCGCGCTGCTGATCGCGGTGGTGGCCGTGCTCGGCCTCTGGCCCGCGCGCCGGTACGCGCTCGCTCCCGCGGCGATCATCGTCCTGCTCGCGCTGCCCGTGGGCACGCTGAAGGCGCACGCGGACGGTCGCGTCATCCACGAGGCCGAGACCGAGTACCAGTACGCGCGCGTGATCGAGCGCGACGACGGCTCGCGGGTGCTCGAGCTGAACGAAGGCCAGGCCAACCACTCGATCTGGCGGCGCGACACGGTCCTGACCCGCGACTACTGGGACGACCACCTGACGGCGCCGTGGGCCACCGGCCGGGCGGTCCCGCCGCGGCGGGTGGCGATCCTGGGCAACGCCGCCGGGACGACGGCGCGGGCCTACGGCGCGCTGTTCCCGCGCACGCGGGTCGACGCCGTCGAGATCGACGGCGAGCTGTCCGAGATCGGCCGCGAGTACTTCGGCCTGACGCCGCGCCCGACCCTGCACGTGCACACCGCCGACGCGCGGCCCTGGCTCAGGCAGCAGGACGGCGCCCGCTTCGATGCGGTCTCGATCGACGCCTACCGCCAGCCCTACATCCCGTTCTACCTGACCACGCGCGAGTTCTTCGAGGAGGTGCGCGACCGGCTGGCCCCGGGCGGTGTGGTCGTGATCAACGTCGGCCACCCGGAGGGCGAGGACCAGCTCGAGGAGGTGCTGGCGGCGACGATGGGCGACGTCTTCCCACACGTGCTGCGCGATCCCGTGGAGCCGACCAACACGCAGCTCCTCGCGAGCAATGCCCCGATCTCCGCGGGCCGCCTGCGCACCGCGGCCCGGAGCATGCCGGCGCTCCTCCGCTCTCCGGCCCTCGATCTGGCCGGCCGCCTGGGCCCGCCGCTGCCCGGCGGCGACGTCTACACCGACGACAAGGCGCCGGTCGAGTGGCTGGTCGACAAGTCGATCGTGGACTACGCGAACAGCGGCGAGTAGAGGAGTAACTTCCGTTCCGCACCCGGAGGAGGGGGAGAGCGTGAACGAGGCCTATGAGCGGATGCGTGCCGAGCACGAGTGGCGCGTGCCTGACCGCTACAACATCGCCCAGGACGTCTGCGACAAGCACCCACGCGACAAGCTCGCGATGATCTGGGAGGACTGGCAGGGCAACGAGCGGCGCGTCGAGTGGGGCGAGCTCCAGGACCTGTCCAACAAGTTCGCGAACGTCCTCGAGGCGAACGGGATCGAGCGCGGCGACCGCGTGGCCACCCTGCTCCCGTCGCTGCCCGAGACCGCCGCGGTCTTCCTCGGCACCTACAAGCGCGGAGCGATCCTGCTGTCCCTCTCGGTCCTGTACGGCGACGACGGCATCCACCACCGGCTGAGCGACTCGGGCGCCACGGCCGTGGTCACCGACAGCGCCAACCGGGATCGCATCCCCGACGGCATGGCCGAGACCGTGTTCGTGCTCGACGACGACCTGATGCCCGCGCTCGAGCAGGCGTCCGCCGACTACGAGATGGCCGACACCGCGGCCGACGACCCCGCGCAGCTCTACTACTCGTCGGGGACGACCGGCAAGGCCAAGGGCATCCTGCACGCGCACCGCTACCTGCTCGCGCACGAGGAGTTCGAGTACTGCCACCAGGTCGAGGACGGCGAGATATTCCACGGCTCGGGCGAGTGGGCGTGGGCCGCGGGCATCGCCCCGCTGCTCGGCCCATGGCGCTACGGAGCGACGCAGTTCGTGTACGCGCGCAAGGCCGGCTTCGACCCCGACGAGCAGCTCAGGGCGCTCTCGAAGCACGAGGTCACGAACATGTTCACGACCCCGACCGCGTTGCGCGCGATGACGGCGGTCGCCGACGCGGGGACCAAGTACCCGCAGAAGTTCCGCATCGTGTGCTCCGCCGGCGAGCCGCTGAACCCGGAGGTCATCCGCTGGTTCCGCGACCAGTTCGGCGTCACCGTCCTGGACTACTACGGGCTGACCGAGTCCTATCCGCTGTGCGCGAACTACCCGGACGTCCCGGTGCGCGAGGGCTCGATGGGGCTGCCGATGCCCGGCTGGGACGTGCAGATCCTCGACGAGGACGAGAACCCGCTCCCGCCCGGCGAGCGCGGCGAGATCTGCCTGCGCGCCCGGTCGAACCCGCACTACCCGATCGGTTACTGGAACCGGCCCGAGGACACCGAGGAGGTGTTCGGCGGCGAGTGGTTCCACACCAAGGACGCCGCGGAGGCCGACGAGGACGGCTACTTCTGGTACTCGGGCCGCGCCGACGACGTGATCATCTCGGCGGGCTACCGGATCGGGCCGTTCGAGGTGGAGTCGGCCTGCGTAGAGCACCCCGCGGTGCTGGAGGCGGCCGCGGTCGCCTCACCCGACGAGAAGCGCGGCACGATCGTCAAGGCGTTCATCGTGCTCGGCGAAGGGCATGACGCGAGCGACGAGACCGCCGAGTCGATCAAGTCGTTCGTGCGCGACCGGCACTCGAAGTACGCGTACCCGCGCGAGATCGAGTTCGTCGACGACCTGCCCAAGACGCTGACCGGCAAGATCCGCCGGATCGAGCTGCGCGAGGCGGAGGCCGAGAAGAAGAAGCGCGAGAGCGCTACAGCGTGACGTCGCTCGTCGCGCGCGCGGCGACCTGGGCGTCGGTGCCGGGCAGGCTCGCCTCGGCGTCCAGCAGCGCCGCGATCGCGTCGGGCGCCACGGGGCGGCTGAAGTGGTACCCCTGCGCGAGCTGGCAGCGCAGGTCGCGCAGCGCGTCCGCCTGATCGGCGTGCTCGACGCCCTCGGCGACGGTGTCCAGGCCGAGCGACCCGGCCAGGATGATCACGGCCTCGACGATCGCGCGGTCCTCGACGTCGGTTGTCAGCCCGTCCACGAACGACTTGTCGATCTTCAGCACGTCGACCGGGAGGAGCTGCTTGAGCTGCTTGAGCGACGCGTGCCCGACCCCGAAGTCGTCGACGGCCAGGCGGACGCCCAGCTGCTTGAGCTCGTGGAGCGTGTCCGCAGCGGCGCTGACGTCGGACATCAGGGCGCTCTCGGTGACCTCGAGGCAGAGCGTCGCGGGCGGGAGCCCGGTGTCCTCCAGGGCCTGGCGGACGACGCCGACCAGCTCGGTCGAGCCGAGCTGCCGGGGGGAGAGGTTGACCGCGATGATCAGGTCCTTGCGGCCGAACTCGCGCTGCCAGCGCGCGGCCGTGCGGCAGGCCTCCTGGATCACCCAGGCGCCGATCGGCACGATCAGGCCGCTCTGCTCGGCGAGCGGGATGAACTTCAGCGGCGGGATCGTGCCGTGGCCGGGATGCTCCCAGCGCAGCAGGGCCTCGACGCCGACGATGCGCTCGCCGGTCAGCTCGACCTTGGGCTGGTAGAGCAGCCGCAGCTCTTCGCGTTCGAGCGCGCCTCGGAGGCTGGTCTCCAGCTCCAGGCGCTCGACCGCGTGCTTGCGCATCGACTCGTCGAAGACCTCGACCCGCGCCTTGCCGCGGTCCTTGGCCCGGTACATCGCGGCGTCGGCGTCGCGGAGGAGCGCCTCGGGGTCGGTGCCGGACGCACCGGTCAGGGTCAGGCCGATGCTGGCCGTGAGGTAGCGGCGCTCGCCGTCGAGCACGAACGGCGCGCGCATGACGCCCAGCAGCCGCTCGGTGATGCGCAGCGCGTGCTCACAATCGGACAGGTCGCCCAGGCAGACCGTGAACTCGTCGCCGCCGAAGCGAGCGAGCGAGTCGCCGGGGCGCAGGACGCGCTCGAGGCGGCGTGCGGTCTCCGTCAGCAGCCGGTCGCCGGCGCCGTGGCCGAGCGAGTCGTTGATGACCTTGAAGTCGTCGAGGTCGAGGAACAGCGTGGCGACCTGGCGGTCGGACGGCACCCAGATCGCGATCGTCTCCTCGAGCAGCTCGAGGAAGCGGGTCCGGTTCGGCAGGCCGGTGAGCGCGTCGGCGCGGGCGGCCTGCTCGAGCCGCCACTCGGCCTCCTTGCGCTCGGAGATGTCGATGCACTGGAGCAGGAAGCCGCCGTCGGTGTTGGTGGTGCGCTGCCACAGGCCCCAGCCGATCGAGCCGTCCGCGCGCAGGAAGCGGCGCTCGAGCTCGCCCTTGTCGCGCTCGGCCCAGGTCTGGCGGTACTCCTGCTGCGCGTCCTTGGGAACGAGCCGGGCCATCTCCATGCCGACCAGCTCGTCGGTCGTGTAGCCCGTGAGGTCCGAGAACGACCGGTTGACGCGCGCGAAGGTGCCGTCGGCGTCGAGGATCGCCATGCCGATCGGCGCCTGGTCGAACGCGCTGCGAAACCGCTCCTCGCTGTTGCGCATGTCACGCCGGAGGTCCTCGTTCATCCGCCAGCCGACCACGTTCGCGATGCAGAGGGCGACGATGAAGGCGCCGTGGATGCCGGCCCAGCGCCAGGGGTGCTCGGCGGCGGCCGTGTGGCTGTAGGCCGAGTGCGAGTCGAGCACGCCCACCGTGCCGTGGTGGATGACCACGTAGGCGAGGGCGATCAGGTACGGGACCCACTCCTCGTAGGTCGCGAGGATCGTGACCATCACGAAGAAGTGGAAGTGCGCCTCGATCTGGCCGCCCCAGAGGTGGACGAGGATCGCCGAGGAGGACAGCAGGCCGAGGGCGACCATCGCGGCGCGGAAGCGCTGCGAGCGCGTCCGCACCATGGCTGCCGCGCCGAAGACCGCCATCGGCAGCGCGTCGAGCAGCACGTGCGGGACCCCGTAGCCCTGGGTCAGGCCGAAGAGCGGGAGGGCGATCACATGCGCCCAGACCAGCCCGACCATGAACCGGTGGCGACGCGCCCACACGGCGGGGGGCAGTGTCTTCCCACGCGGAAGCGACGCGATCAGGCCGTGCATAACCTCCGTGGTCGGCCGCGGGGGCCGTTACTTGAGCTTCTGGGCGGCGGCGCGGAGGTCGGGCAGATCCCCTGCATGTGCGGGCAGATGGCGCCACCGCACCGTGCCGTCGGCGCCCACTGCGAACGTGCCGGCCTGCTGCCAGCGGGTGCCGTCCGGATGGCGGTTGCGGACTCCCTGCCGGGCCAGCTTCGCGACCTGCCCGAGCGATCGGCGCCCGGCGAAGTGGCCGAGCGAGGACCGGCCCGAGTCCCCAGGCGCCGTAGCTCGTTCGCCCGGGATCGGTCGACGAGGGTCACGCCGCCGAGGCCGCCGACCGCGTCGGCCCAGGCCTCGGTGGCCTCGGGCGAGGCGTGCGAGACCGCGACCCAGGCGACATCCGGTTCGCGGTCCGCGGCCTCGCGCAGCTCGCGCGCGGTCCACTCGGCGAACGGGCAGCCCGTATGGCGGAGGAAGGCGACGACCAGCGGCCCTTCGCCGGGCGCGCCGGGCGGCAGCGCGGGCGCCGCCGCCCCGACCTCCGGCGGCGACGCCACGGCGGTCGCCGGCGGGGGCAGGAACGTGCGCAGGTTCACACGGGCTCGGCGGCGGCGGCTGGGAGGAGTAGCCGCGCAGTCGCCCGACGGCTCCGAGCGCCGGCGAGCGCCACCCGGATCAGCGGTCGCGGCTGCGCGGCCAGGCGGAACACGTCGTCGTACTCGGTCAGAAGCACGCCGAACGCCAGCGGCCCGGGCATGCCGTTCTTGCCGACTCGGCCCTCGCGGTGCAGCGCGTCGATCGCCGGAACCAGTCGAGCGTCCGGCCGGCCGGGGTGGTGACCCAGGTGGCCCGCACGCCTGCGTCGCCCGGGTTCCACATCTGGTGCACCGTGCCGCGCGGGATATCGAGCGTGTCTCCCGGCGCCAGCACGCGTTCGTCGCCCGCCAAGCCGCGCGTGCAGCTCGCCTGCGTGCACCTCGAAATGCTCGTCCTGCGAAGGGTGGAAGTGGGCGGGTGGCGCGCTGCCGCCAGGCCCGTAGCTGACCTCGACCTCGAGCCGGTCGGAATCGCTCTGCCGGAGCGTCAGGCTCTCGTGCGGAGTGACCGTGAGCTCCACTAGTGCTCCTCGTCGGTCTCGGCGATGTCGTGCGGGGTGTTCTCGGCCACCTCCAGCCACTCGTCGACCGGTAGGTCCGCCCCCGCCTTGCCGACCTCGTCGGGGCTGGTCTCCGGCAGGCCGTAGACCGGTACCTCGCCCAGCCGCTCGATCGTCTCGCGGTTGTTCTTCTCGATGTCGTCCGGCTCGTCGGGCCACGGCGTCAGCACGACCCCGGTGACGTTCAGGCCGGCGGCGCGTGCTGCCTCGATCGTCAGCAGCGTGTGGTTGATCGTGCCGAGCCCCGTCTTGGCGGCGATGACCAGCGGCAGGTCGAGCTCGACGGCCAGGTCGCGCACCACGAAGCCGCCCGCCAGCGGGACCATCAGGCCCGCCGATGCCCTCGCACACGAGCGCGTCGGCCTTCTCGGCGAGCTCGCGCGCCTCGCGGGCCAGCTCGAGCGGCTCGATCTGCTCGTCGGCCATCTCGGCGGCCAGGTGCGGCGACACCGGCGGTCCGAAGCGGTGCGGCGAGACCTCCTCGCGCGACTGCCCCGCGCTCGCGTGCCGGGCGAGCAGCTCGTCGTCGAGCGGCCAGTCGCCGTCGCGCTCGTCGAGCCCGGTGATCACCGGCTTGAACGCCGCGACCTTCTCGCCGCGCTCGGCCAGCGCGGCGCAGATCGCCGCGGCGACCACGGACTTGCCCACGCCGGTGCCCGTGCCGGTGACGAAGATGCCGCGCAGGCGCGCCACCGGGCTCACTCCTCCCGCCTCCATGGCGCGGGAGACTACGCGGCTTCGGCGATGCCGTCGTACACGCGCGAACCCGAGCGGGCGGCGCGTCGGCACGCCGCTGTGCACGGGCGCCGCGGTCCGGACCGCGCGCGCCAGGACGGTCGCGGCGCTGCGCAGCTCCGACTTCGTGTGCGACGCCATGACGGCCAGACGCAGCCGCGAGGTGCCGGCCGGCACGGTCGGCGGCCGGATGCCCTGGGCGAAGATCGCCGTCGCCCAGCGCGCGCTCGCAGGCCGCCATCGTCGCCGCCGCGTCGCCGACCACGATCGGGACGATCTGGGTCTCGGACTCGTCGGGGACGTCGACGCCCTCGGCCGCCAGGGCCTCGCGCAGCACGCGGGCGTTGCGCTGGAGCTTGTCGACCAGGCTCGGGCAGTCGCGCAGGATCTCGAGCGCCGCGAGCGCGCCGGCGACGGCGGGCGGCGGCAGCGCGGTCGAGAAGATCACCGTGCGCGCGCAGTTGATCAGGTACTTGGCCATCGGCTTGTCGCAGCACGCGTACGCGCCGTAGGAGCCGAGCGCCTTGCCGAGCGTGCCGACGACCACGTCGACCTCGTCCTCGAGGCCCGGCGTCGGCCACCGACCCGCGGCCGCCCGGGCCGACGGCGCCCAGTGCCGTGCGCGTCGTCGACCATCACCCGCGCGTCGTAGCGGGCCGCGAGCTCGACGATCTCCTCGAGCAGCGCGATGTCGCCGTCCATCGAGAAGACGCCGTCGGTGACGATCAGCGACCCGCGGCCGCCGGCCTCGCGGAGGCCCCACTCGAGGTGCTCCATGTCGCTGTGCCGGTAGACGAAGGTCTCGGCCTTCGACGAGCCGGCAGCCGTCGACGATCGACGCGTGGTTGAGCGCGTCCGAGAAGACGACCTCGCCCTCGCGCGCGAGCGCCGACACGATCCCGGTGTTGGCCAGGTAGCCCGAGCCGAACAGCAGGCAGGCGTCGGTGCGCTTGAACGCGGCCAGCTGGTCCTCGAGGCGCCGGTGGATCGTCATCCCGCCGGAGACGAGCCGCGACGACCCGGCGCCGACGCCCCAGCGCATCGCCCCCTCGGCCGCCGCCTCGCGCACGCGCGGGTGATCGGCCAGGCCGAGGTAGTTGTTCGAGCAGAGCAGCAGGACCGGCCGCCCGTCGAGCAGCACCCGCGGCCCCTGGGGCCCGGAGATCACGCGGAGCTTGCGGTAGAGACCGCTCTCCTTCAGTTCCTCGAGGCGATCTTCGATGTCGGTCATGGCTACGCGGCTTCGGGGGCTTCGGAGCGGGCGGGGACCTGCACGACCTCCGGGAACGCGTTCGGAGCGCCGTCGGGCCGGGGTGGGACCGAGGACTTCTTCTTGTGCCGGAGCTGCGTGGCCGGGTCCCAGAACGGGGCCTCCTCGCGCCGGTTGACCAGCCGGTCGATCGGCGTCTCCGGCGTGTCGCCGTCGAGCCAGCCCGAGCGGTTGTCCGGGCGCGGGTTGGCGCCGTTGTCGTCCCAGCGCGCCGGTGTTCAGCCCGAGCTCCTCGAACATCGCCCGGTCGTCCTCGGGCTCGGAGCCGAGCGTGGTGAGGAAGTTGCCCATCATCACGCCGTTCAGCCCGGCCTTGACCGCGAGCGGCTGGAGCTCACCGAGGTTCTCGACCCGCCCGCCGCAGAGGCGGAACAGCGCGTCGGGCAGGATCAGGCGGAAGATCGCGATCCACTTGACCGCCTCCCACGGGTCCATGTAGTCGCGGTCGCCGAACTTCGTGCCCGGCCGCGGGTTGAGCAGGTTGATCGGCACGCTGGTCGGGTCGATCTTCGCGAGCTGGAACGCCATCTCGACCCGCTGCTCGCGCGACTCGCCGAGGTTGAGGATGCCGCCGACGCACGTCTCGAGGCCGGCCTCGCGCACCGCGTCGATCGTCCGCAGGCGGCCCTCGTAGCGCACGGTCGGTGGAGACCTCGTCGTAGTAGGACTCGGCCGTCTCGACGTTGTGGTGGACGCGCTGGATGCCGGCCTCGCGCAGCGCCTTCGCGCGCGCGACCGACATGTGGCCGACGGACGCGCAGCGCTTGAGGTTGGTGTTCTCGGCGACCAGCTTCGCGCCCTCGAGGATGTTCTGGAAGTCGCGCTTGGACAGCCCCTGGCCCTGCGTGACCATGCAGAACCGGTGGGCGCCCGCGGCCTCGGCCGCCTTCGCGTGCTCGAGGATCTGCTCCGGCGACATCATCGCGTGCATCGGCGTGTCCGCCTCGGCGAACCGCGACTGCGCGCAGAACCCGCAGTCCTCGGCGCAGCCGCCGGACTTGGCGTTGACCAGCGAGCACATGTCCGTGGAGTCGCCGAAGCGGTCCCGCCGGGCCTGGAACGCGCGCTCGACGAGCGCCTCGATCTCGGCGTGGTCTTCGATCTCGCCCAGGGCGAGGGCTTCGTCGTAGCTGATCAGCGGCGGCACCGGCACTCCTGTGGGATGGCGGTGCGAGCGACGGTAGGCGGAGGGTCGGACGGCTCGGCCAGGGGTGGCGTGTTACGCGCGCGCAGGTGTAGATTGGGCCGCCGATGCCGACGGCGTCCGAGATCTCGCGCGAGTCGCTGGCCGCCGTGGCCAACGAGGTGGTCCGCCTCAAGGCCCAGTACTACGGGAAGGGCCCGACCGAGGCCAAGGCGTTCCTGAACGACGAGATCGCTGGTCGTCGTGCTCAAGGGAGGCCTGACCACCGTCGAGCGCACGCTGCTCGACGCCGGCGACGACGACCTGGTGCGCAAGGTCCGGCTCCGTTTCCAGGAGGTCATGGAGCAGAGCTTCATCGACGCGGTCCAGCGCCTGACGGGCCAGCACGTGGCGACCTACATGAGCCAGATCGTCTTCGACCCGGACTACTGCTTCGAGTTCTTCGTCCTCAGCGGCGAGAAGATGGGCTGACCCCGCCACGCGTGGTTCGATGCACGCGATTGGGGTATAAGAAAACAAAAGGGGGAACCGCGGAAAGCGCATCCGCTGCGAGCCTCCCGAGACGAGCGGAACGAGGTCGGCCTGAGGCCACGTGTGGCACCACGTGTGGCAGCGGGAGGACACGCTTCGTGCCTAGTTCACAGCACGATGCGACTGGAGTTCCCTTGGCTGTACTCGATCATCCGACCTGCACCACCGGGGTCGCCACCACGCTCTCCGGGCCGGTTCCGGACGCCATCCTCTTCAAGGCCTACGCCACGTCGGGCGACTCCGCCGCGCGTGACGAGCTCGTACGCCGCTTCATGCCGCTCGCCGCGCAGCTCGCCCGCCGCTACGCGAACAGCCGCGAGCCGCTCGACGACCTGCTCCAGGTCGCCTCGCTCGGCCTGGTCAAGGCGGTCGACCGCTACGAGCCCGGCCGCGGTAACGCGTTCTCGTCGTTCGCCGTGCCGACGATCCTCGGCGAGCTGAAGCGCCACTTCCGCGACGTCGGCTGGGCGGTCCACGTCCCGCGCGCGCTCCAGGAGCTGACGCTCCGGGCGCGGAGCGAGGTCGACGAGCTGACGCGCAAGCTGGGGCGCTCGCCCACCCACGCCGAGGTCGCGGACTCGCTCGGCGAGCCCGTCGAGTCGGTCATCGAGGCGCTCGAGGCCGCGACCGCGCACCAGGCGGTGTCGCTCGACGCCCCTCGGCGCTCGGGCGACTCGGACGAGGGCGACGCCGCCTGGCACGAGCGGCTGGGCATGGAGGAGGAGGGCTACGACCGCGCCGAATGGCGCGGCGCGCTTCAGCGCGGCATCGACGCGCTACCGGAGCGCGACCGGTTGATCGTGTCCCTGCGCTTCGACGAGGAGCTGACCCAGTCCGAGATCGCCGAGCGGATCGGCGTGTCGCAGATGCACGTCTCGCGGCTGCTGCGCCGCGCGCTGGAGCGGCTCCGGGTGGTCGCCGACACCGCGGTCTGAGCTCAGCGTCCCTGCCACTTCGGCGTGCGCTTCTCGCCGAACGCGCGCACGCCCTCGCGGAAGTCCTCGGTGCGGAAGCAGCTCTCGCGCAGCTCGACCAGGCGCGACTCGAGCCCCTCGGGCATCTTGCCCGGGTGCTCGCGCAGCGCGCGGATGACGGTCTTGTTGCCGGACAGCGACAGCGGCGCGTTGGCCCCGATCTCGCGTGCGATCGCGAGCGCCTTCTCCTCCAGGCCGCCGCGCTCGACCACCTGGTTGACGAGGCCCATCTGGAGCGCGCGGTCCGAGTCGACGTTGCGGCCCGACGTAGAACAGCTCGTTGGTGTTGCCGACGCCGCAGGTCTCGATGAACTTCTTCAGGCCGGTGTGCGAGTAGATGAGGCCGATCTTGGCCGGCGGCATGCCCAGCTTGACGTCGCGCGCTGCGATGCGGATGTCGCAGGCGAGCGCCAGCTCCAGGCCGCCGCCGATCGCGTGCCCGTTGATGGCCGCGACGACGGGGAAGCGGTAGCGCTCGACGGCCTCGATCGCCGCGGTGAACGGGTGGGCGACCAGCCTCTCCGCGTTCTTCTCGAACTCGTCGCCCTCGAGGTTGCCGAGGTCGTAGCCCGCCGAGAACACCGGCCCGTCGCCCGTGATGATCAGGCAGCGGGCGTCGAGCGTCGCGCATCGTGCTCGGCCAGCCCGTCGAGGATCTCGTGGTCGAGCGCCCCGCGCTTGTCGGGGTTCGAGATCTTGATCCGGACTACGTTGTCGGCCGGCTCGTCGAGGACGAGCTTGCCCGCGGCGCGCGGTCCGCGCTACTCAAGGACCACCAGCGTGTCGCCCTCGGAGACCGACTGGCCCTCCTCGCACTTGATCTCCTTCACCTTGCCCTCGTCCTCGGCCTCGACGGGCATCTCCATCTTCATCGACTCGAGGATCACGAGCGTGTCGCCCTCCTCGATCTCCTGGCCGACCGAGCACTCGATCTTCCAGACGGTTCCTGTGATGTGCGCTTCGACGTTCGCCATAGGCGCGCAAGATACTGGCGCGGTCAGCGGTAACGCCTCGGCGAGAAACGGGTACGTTTTCACGCGATGTCGCTGAAGCCCCAGGTCTACAAGGACGACCGGCCCGCCGAGTACTTCACCCGGTTCCACGACCGCGTGCGCCGTGGGCGGCCCGACTACGTCTACCAGCTCGTGCGCATGTTCCTGACCCCGTACCTGCTGCTCTTCTACCGGGCGCGCTGCATCGACTCCGACAAGGTGCCGCTCGAGGGCCCGGCGATCATCGCGCCGAACCACTTCTCGTTCATGGACCACTTCTTCATCGCCGTCTACATGCGGCGGAAGGTGCAGTTCATGGCCAAGTCGCAGCTCTTCAAGCGGCCCGATGCAGTTCATCTACGAGCACGGCGGCGTGTTCCCGATCCGGCGCGGCCACCGCGACGAGGAGGGCCTGAAGACCGCGCGCACGGTCCTCGGCCGCGGCAACATGGTCGTGATGTACGCCGAGGGCGGCCGCTCGCGCACCGAGAAGCTCGGCGAGCCGAAGCCGGGCATCGGCAAGCTCGCGCTCGAGACCGGCGCGCCGGTGGTGCCGTCGGCGATCGTGGGCTCGGCGAAGGTGCGCAACTGGAAGAAGCTCCAGTTCCCCAAGGTCACCGTGCAGTACGGCGACCCGATCCGCTTCGAGAAGGTCGAGAACCCCACGCGCGAGCAGGCGCAGGCGGCCTCCGAGATCATCTTCGAGGGGATCGAGAAGGTCTACTACGGCCTTCAGAAGGACGGCCGCAAGCGCGCCGTCAAGGCCGCGCGCGCCGCCCGCCGCGCCGCCGAGAGCGTCACCACCCGCCGGCCGACCACCTCCTGACCCGCGCGTGAGCCCCGACGAGGCGCTCGCCACCGCATCGCGGTTCGCGGCCGCCGTGCAGGACGCCGTGGCCCGCGAGCGCATCGAGCTGCCGTGGGGGGTGGCGCTCCGGTCGCCCGACCTGCCGGGCGTGTTCGACGCGAACCTGGCCCGGGTCGACGGCCCCCGCGACGACGCTGACCGCCGGCGAGCTGCTGGCGGACCTCGACCGCGTCCGCGGCGACCTGTGGTTCGACAAGCTGTTCGTCGACGACGGTCCGACCGGCGAGCGGCTGCGCGGCGGACCTGGAGGCCGCGGGCTTCGAGACGTCCCCGCTGGCGATCCTGGCCTGGCAGGGCGGCGCGCCCGACCGGCTCGGGCGCGCGCGAGGCCACCCAGGGCGAGGCGCACCCGCTGCGGGTGGCGATCAACACCGAGGAGCTGGGCCCGGAGAACGCGGAGTACGCGCCGCACATCGCGCGGCTCCAGGAGCGGATCGCCGAGGAGATCGACGCACGGGCGTTCGTCGCTCCCGCCGAGGGCGAGATCGGGGCGCTCTGCTCGCTCTACGCGATCGGGGGCGTCGCGCAGGTGGAGGAGGTGTCGACGCTGCGCGCGCGTCGCGGCGAGGGTCTGGCCGGCGCGGTGGTGCGGGCCGCCGTCGCCGCCGCGCTCGACACGGCGCCGGTGCTCGTCTTCATCGAGGCGGACGAGGACGACTGGATGAAGGGCTGGTACGAGCGGATCGGGTTCGCGCAGGTCGGGCGGACCTGGCGGTTCACTCGTACACGGGCTTGAGCTCCCGCCAGGCGGCCATGTCGTGGCCCGGGATGATCAGCGCGTCCGGGGTCTCCTTGGCGTAGATCTGGATCTCGCGCAGCGAGCGCTCGAACAGGTGCTCGTCCTCCATGCGGTACGGCTTGTGGCCGGTCTCGAGCGTGTGGCGCGTGTAGATCGCGTCGCCGGCGACCAGCACCTCGCGCGTCCTTGAGGCGCAGGATCACCGACATGTGGCCGAGCGTGTGCCCCGGGGTGAACACCAGCCGGACGCTGCCGTCGCCGAACACGTCGACGCCGCGGCCGAAGCGTCGCGAACGAGTCGACGTCCGCCGCCGCCGAAGTCGATCGTGCGGTAGTCGAACGCGTGGTCGAACTGGCGCCGCACGTAGCCGTGCAGTCGCGGGCCGGGACACGGTCGACGCCTCGTCCCACTCCTGCTGCGAGACCAGGAACGTCGCGCCGGGGAACTCGGAGATCCCGCTCGCGTGGTCGCCGTGCAGGTGGGTCATGAGGACGGTCTTGATCTCGGCGGGCTCGATGCCGCGGGACCTGCAGCTGGGCGGGCACCGCGTCCGAGGCCTCCATCTGCGGCGCGAACACGCGCGCGCCCACCCGGCCGAGGTTCTCCTTCGGGTCGACGGCGACCGAGGGGTGGAAGCCCGTGTCGATCAGGATCCGCCCGGCGCCCGGGTGCTCGACGAGGAAGGCGACGTAGGGCACCTCGCGCGTGTCGCTGCCCACGCCCGCGAGCGCGCGCAGCCCGGCGAGGCGGCCCTCCTCGCGGTGGAACCACGCGTCCGGTCCGCGTGCCGGTGGCCACGAGCAGGGGGTGGAGGCGGACGGTGGCGCCGTCGCGGCCGCCCGGAAGGGGCAGCGAGGCAGGCTGGGGCTCGGCGTGCATGCGGCTGTAGTCTGCCTGCCCGCCATGCCGTCCCGCATCTTCGCCCCCGATCTGCTCGCCGGCCAGGTCGATCCTGGTCACCGGCGGCGGCAGCGGCCTGGGCCGGGCCACGGCGATCGAGCTGACCGCGCTCGGCGCCCGGCGTGGTCGTGCTCGGGCGGCGCCTGGAGCCGCTCGAGGAGACCGTCGCGCTGTGCGCCGACGGGCCGGCCGAGGCGCACGAGTGCGACATCCGCGAGGAGGATCAGGTCGACGCGGTCGTCGACCGCGTGCTCGAGCGCCACGGGCAGATCGACACGCTCGTCAACAACGCGGGCGGCCAGTACTTCGTCCCCGCCGAGGACATCACGCCCAAGGGCTTCCGGACGGTCGTCCGGCTGAACCTGGAGGGCACCTGGCTGATGACCCACGCGGTCGCGACCAAGTCGATGATCCCCGACGGCCGCGGCGGCAAGATCATCTCCGTGACGCTGTCGCCCGCACAACGGGCTGCCCGGGCATGGCGCACTCGTCGGCCGCGCGCGCGGGCGTCGAGAACCTGATGCGCGAGCTGTCGATCGAGTGGGCCCGCTACAACATCCGCACGACCGCGCTCGGCGCCGGGCACTTCGAGACCGACGCGATCCAGAAGTACCCGCAGCCGGTGCGCGAGAGCGTCGCGCGCACGATCCCGCTGCAGCGCATGGGCCGGCCCGAGGAGCACGCCTGGCTCGTCGCCTACCTGGCCTCGCCCGCCGGCGACTACTACTCGGGCACGGTGATCACGCTCGACGGCGCGCGCGACAACTGGTTCGGGCCGTGGCCGCCGCCCGGCCTGGCCGGCGAGGGCGGCAAGCCGCCGACCGAGGAGCGGCGGCCGAAGCAGTGAGCGAGGGTTCGCGCGGCCGGGGCCCCGGGTAGCCCGGGGCCATGGAGAGCATTCTGTACCTCGTTCTGATCGCCGTACTCGTCGCGGCGCTGATCGTGTTCCTGATCCGCAGGGCGCGCGGCGGCTCGCTCGACGACCCGGAAGGGCGCGTGCGCGACAACTACTACGACTCGGGCCCCCACGGCCTGTTCAGCCGCCGGTAAGGCGTGGCAGGCATGCACACTGCGGCAGTGCCCACTGCCGTCTGCCCTCTGACTAGGTGTACATGCCGGAGAACTGCCCACCGGTCACGTTCAGCACCTGCCCGTGGACGAAGTTCGACCACGGCGAGCACAGGAAGAACACGCCGCCGGCGGCCTCCTCGGGCGTGGCCGCGCGGCCCAGCGGGATCAGCATCTTGCCCATCTCGCGCAGCTGCGCCGGGATGCCGAGCTGGACCTGCTGGCCGCCGCGCTCGATCGTCTCCGAGTCCTCCTTGGCCGCGGTCAGGCGTGTCTCGACGAAGCCGAACGCGATCGCGTTGACGTTGATCTTGAACTGGCCCCACTCCTTGGCCAGCGTCTTCGTCAGGCCGGTCACGGCCGCCTTGCCGGAGGAGTAGTTGGCCTGCCCGGCGTTGCCCATCGTCCCCGAGACCGACGAGATGTTGACGATCTTGCGGAAGTTCTCGACGCCCTCCTCGCGCTCCTTCTTGGCGGGCTCGCGCATGTGCGGCGCGGCGGCGCGCAGCACGCGGAACGGCACGACCGTGTGGATGTCGATCATCGCCTGGAACTGGTCGTCGGCCATCTTGTGGATCGGGCCGTCCCACGTGTAGCCCGCGTTGTTCACGACGATGTCGAGCTGGCCGAACTCGTCGACCGCCTTCTGCACGAGCTGGTCGCAGACGCCCTCGGCGGTCAGGTCGCCGGCGAACACGGCGGTGTCGCCCTGGATCTCGCTCGCGGCCTGCTCGGCGACGTCGCCGTCCAGGTCGTTGATCAGGACGCGCGCGCCGTGCTCGGCGAGCAGCTCGGCCGTCGCGCGGCCGATGCCGCGCGCCGAACCGGTGACGATCGCCGCCTTGCCGTCAAGTACTCCCACGGATGCCTCTCCTTCTCGGAATCAAGAATGCGCGCGGCATTCTGACGCGCACGTCACTCACGCGCGGCCTGCTATCCACCCCGTCGATGCGCGAGTCGCTCCCGACACTCATGCGCTGTCCGCGCTGTCACGCCGACCGGTCGCTCGAGCTGGGCGCGGCGAGTGAGCGCGACGATCGCGAGATTCGCGCGGGGACGCTGCGCTGCCGCGGCTGCGGGCACGAGGCGGCGATCGAGCACGGCATCGTCGACGCGCTCGTCGATCCGCCCGAGGTCGTGCGCCGCGAGGCGGCCGGGCTCGAGCGGTTCGCGGACCTCATGCGCGCCGACGGCTGGGACCGCGAGCGCGTGCTGCGGCTGCCGGACGAGCCGTCCGACTACTGGCGCGGCCACCGCAAGGCGATCGACCACCTGCTGGACACCACGCCGCCGGCGCCCGGCGCGACGATCCTCGACGTCGGCTCGAACACCTGCTGGGCCAGCCGGATCTTCGCCGAGCGCGGCCTCGACGTGATCGCCCTCGACATCGCGACGACCGAGATGCAGGGACTCCGGACGGCCGATTGGTGGTTCGACGCGACCGGCGTCTACTTCGAGCGCGTGCTCGGCACGATGACCGACCCGCCGCTCGCGAGCGAGTCGATCGACTACGTCTTCTGTGCCGAGGTCCTGCACCACAACAAACCCCCGGAGCTGAAGCGCGCGCTCGCCGAGTTGCATCGCGTTCTCAAGCCCGGCGGAGTGCTGTTCGTGCTTTCCGAGCCGCTCCGCTACCCGACCAACCTGAAGCCCGACCACGGCGAGGAGGTCGGGCAGTTCGAGGGCAACGAGAACGTCTACTTCGCGCACGAGTACGTGCTGGCGGCCCGGCGCGCCGGGTTCCGCACGCAGCTGGTCGAGCCGCGCACGCCGGCGTTCACCGGCGAGCCGCTCTGGCTGACCGCCGACTCCTCGGCGCTCGGGTCGGCGAAGGTGTTCGCGCAGCAGCTGCTGCGCCGGTCCCGGACCGGGCGCCGCGCGCTGCTCGCGACGACCGTGCTGATCGGGCCCGACGCTCCGCTCGGCATGGTCTGCCGCAAGCGCGGCTAGCCGTCGTCGTCGTCCTCGCCCAGGTGCTCGTGGCCCGGCGCCTTCGCCTCGCGCCACGACTCGTCGTCCGCGCCGGACGCGTTCGGGCCGGGCGGCGGCGGCTCGGAATCCGCGCCGTGGACCGACTGCCAGAGCAGGCGGTCGAGCACCCGCTGGGGCACGCGGTCCGGCGAGTTCAGCGGCAGTGACTTGGACAGCTTCGCGTTCGCCGCCGTCGCGGGGTTGCGCTCCAAGATGTCGATGCCCGGCTTGACCGCGTCGTAGGGCTCGCCGTTCGATGCGGTCGCGTCGAACGCGTCGTACAGCGGCACGGCCACCGCGTCGAACAGGTTGAGCGGCTTCATGCCGGTCACCAGCTCGAGCGTCCGGATGAACGACGAGAAGTCGTAGCGGGTGTGCACGACCGCGCCGCGCTTTGCGTAGGGCGATATCGCCAGGGCCGGGATGCGGTGCGCGTCGACGTGGTCGGCGCCGTCCTGGGAGTCGTCCTCGATCACGAGGATCAGCGACTCGTCCCAGATCGGCGAGTGGGAGATCGTGTCGACGATCTGGCCGAGCGCCAGGTCGTTGTCGGCGACCATCGCGCGGGGCGTCCGCGCTCCGGCCCGCGTGCCGTTCGTGTGGTCGTTGGTCAACGTCATGTAGTTGAACTGCGGGACCTGGCCCGTTTGGACCTGCACCGCGAACTTCTGGCGGAAGCAGTCGGTCCGCGACTCCGCGGTCGGGGACGCGGTCAGCGGCTTGGACGAGTCGAAGATCTCCTGCTGGGTGATCACGTTGGTGCCGACCGAAGCGTCGTTCGACCAGCACGAGTTCGGCAGCGGCGGCCCGAGGTCGGACTTGCCGAACTTCCTGTCGATCGCCTCCTGGTCCTCGGGCCGGCGGTCCTTGTCCGGGAACAGCGGGACCGTGCCGGCGACGGCCTCGCCGTAGTTGAAGTAGCTGATCCCCTGCTTCTCCGCCTGGTCGAACAGGAAGCGCTGGGAGGGCCACGTGACGGTGTAGACGCCGAAGTCGTAGGGCCGCTTGCGCCCGGCGTAGTTCTGGTGCCAGTTCTTGACCACGTAATCGGACACCGCGCCGGCGGCGGTCCAGAAGTGCCCGTCGATCGACGCCTCGGAGTTCGCGTACACGTGGTCGAGCAATGGGAAGCGCTTCGCCAGCGCGTGGGCGTTGGGGGTCACGTCGGCGAAGATCGCGAGCTTCGGGTCGCCGTCGCCGCGGCCGTCGTCGCCGAGGATCTGGTCGTAGGTGCGGTTCTCGCGGACGATGTAGAAGACGTGCTTGATCTTCCCGGCGCCCGGGTCGATCGGCGTGCCGTCCGGCGGCGCCTGGCCGTTCACCGGGCGCGCCTGGAGCGAGGCCCTCGGGGTCAGCTTCCTGAGCTGGGCGTCGGTGGGGAACCTCCCGATGCCCGACATCCCCCTGACGATCGAGGGCAGGTAGGTGAACGAGTTGATGTTGTCGTCGTTGTTGCGCGGGTCGAGCGGGTTCGGGCCGGTGGGGTTCGGGCCGACGCCCAGCCCCTTCGAGGCCACCCACACGAGCTTGGAGCGCTTCGGGGTCGCGCCCGCGAAGACCGGGTAGGAGCCGACCGGCACGCGGCCGACCAGCGAGAACGCGGTCGCCGCGCGCTTGAGCGGCACGCGGCCGCGCTCCTCGGGCTCGTCCTCTTCCTCCTCGTCCAGCGCCGCCTTCTCCGCCTCCTCGCGGAGCAGCTCGGCAGCCTTGCCGCGCGCCTTCGGCACCTTCGACGTCGCAGCCCCGGCGCAGGGCGAACACCGCGACCGTGTCCTCGCCGGAGTTCGCGCTCAGCAGACGGCAGCCGTCGTTCGTGACCGTGAGCTGGGTCGGCTCGGTGCCGATGCCCTCCGGTCGCTCGACCGACAGCGACCGCTCGACCTCGAGCTTGCCCGTGTCGATCACCGAGATCAGGTCCTGGTGGGCGACCGCGACGTAGGCCCGGCTCGCGTTGGGGTCGACCGCGATCGACTCGGGGTGGGACAGGTGCGGGCCGACCTGGATGTCCTTCTCCTTCGTCCCTTCGGCCATGTCGATCACCGACACCGTGCCGTCCGCCTCGTTGGAGACCAGGCCGCGCTTGCCGTCGCGGGTTATCGCGGCGCCGTACGGGTACGAGCCGGTCTTCACGTAGCGGACCGAGCGGTCCTCGGTGTTCACGATCGCCGCGGCGTCGGCCAGGTTCAGCGCCACGAGCAGCCGCTTGCCGTCGGGCGACACGCCGATGTCGCGCGGCCAGGAGCGCGGCTCGGTCTCGGTCGGCGGGAACGACTGGGGCGGCAGCGTGCCGTCGGGCGGCGGAAGCTCGATCACGCCGTCGCGCGTCGCCTTGCCGGTCCGGCCGGAGTAGCGGAAGACGTGCACGACGTCGCCTTCCTTGCCGGGCGTGTCGGCGGGCGACTGCTGGTCCTTGTGCTCGGACTCGGGCGTGCCCGACACGTACGCGGTGCGGCCGTCGGGGGACATCGCGATGCCGCCGCTCGACCCGGGGAGCGGGATCGTCTGCACCACCCGGCCGGTGCGGCGCTTGACTCGCTTGCGACAGCCCGCCCCGCGGCGGCCGCTGCGGCAGCGCAGCGCCGGCTCGACCTCGACGATCTTCACGTCGTTCAGCCCGCGGCCGGCGTCGACCGACCAGAGGAAGCGGCCGTTCTTCGTCAGCGCCCCGCCGCCGGGGTGGTTGCCGAGCTGGGTGAGCTTGCCGTAGGGGCTGAGCTTGCGCCCGCTCGGCTGGATCCGGTTGGCGGGCGAGATACGGCCCTCGTCCTGGCCGGCCTGGCCGATGGCGATCGCGACGCCGGCGGTGAGGAGGCCCAGCACCAGCGCTATCAGGAGCCCCCGGCGTCTCACGGGCGCGATCCTACGACTCCGGCGTGCAGTCGTGTGGCGGTTTCACAGGAACGCAACAGAGGGCCGTTAGGCTGCCACGCCAATGCGTCTGCGCTTGATCCTCCTCGCCGCCCTCTCGATCCTCGCGACCCCTGCCGCCGCGCGCGCCGAGGGCGTCCCCTCCTCGTGCCCGGGCGACCCGATCGCGGTCGACCAGGTCGTCACCGGCGAGTTCGACACCTCGCTGCAGGGCAGCTACGTGCTCGTCCCGTTCGACGTGCCCGCGGGCACCACGTCCGTGCGGGTGAAGTACTGCTACGACCAGCCCCTCGCGCCGACGAACTCCCTGTTGAAGCACACGCTCGACCTGGGCCTCTACCAGACGCGCAGCGACGAGGCGGCCGGAGGGTTCGGCGAGGAGAACTTCCGCGGCTGGGGCGGCTCCTCGCACCCCGACGTCACGGTCACGCCGCAGGGCTTCTCGTCCGAGGCCGAGTACCAGGCCAAGCCCAAGGGACACGTGCCCGGCCGGACGACGCGCGGGTTCCGCCCGGGGCCGATCCCGCCGGGCCAGTGGGCCGCCGAGCTGGGCGTCGCGGCCGTCGTGGCGCAGGCCGACGGCGACGCCGACGGCAAGGTCGCGTGGCGGGTCGAGATCGAGCGGTCGAGCGACCCGGCGTTCGCCGCGCAGCCCTACCGCCCGCGAAGTACGACGAGCGGCCGGCGAAGGGGGCGGGCTGGTACGCCGGCGACCTGCACGTCCACGGCGAGCACTCGTCGCTCGGCGACGCGACGATGACCGAGGTGTTCGACTACGCGTTCGGTCCCGCGCGGCTCGACTTCGTGACGCTCACCGACTACGTGACCGACTCGGCCTGGGGCGAGGTCGGCCGCTACCAGCCGAAGTACCGCGGGCACCTGATCGGCCGCTCGTCCGAGGTCATCACCTACCGCGGCCACACCAACAACCAGGTGAGCGGCCGGTACGTCGACTACCGCACGGGGCCGATCTTCGAGCGCGCCGCAGACGGGTCGCTGCAACGCGTCCGCGAGGCCGTCACCGCCGCGCAACATCTTCATCAACGTCCAGGACGCCGGCGGCTGGACGCAGGTCAACCACCCGACGATCTTCCCGTCGGAGACGCCGGGCAACGCGAACATCTGCCGCGGTTGCCCGTGGGACTACTCCGACGCGGAGACGGACTGGAAGCAGGTCAACGCGTTCGAGGTCAACACCGGGCCGGCGGCCTTCGGCGGCACCGCGCCCAACCCGTTCACCGGCACCGCGATCACCGAGTGGGACGGGCTGCGCAAGCGCGGCTTCCCGATCACGGGAGTGTCGGTCAGCGACTCGCACGACGCGGGCTCGCCGGACGGCCCGACGGAGTCGCCGATCGGCAACGGCCGCACGGTCGTCTACGCGGACGAGCTGTCCGAGGACGGCGTCCGGCGCGCGGTCCAGGCCGGCCACGCGTACGTGAAGAACTTCGCCGACAGCCCGGACCTGCGGCTGACCGCCTCGAACGGCGGTCGCGTGGCGATCATGGGCGACGCGCTGCCGGGCCGGAACGCCGCGTTCACGGCGACCGTCACGGGCGCCACGGGCGACGGCTGGACGCTGTCGATCGTCCGCGACGGCGAGACGATCGACACGGTTCCGATCACGGGCTCGCGGTTCGTGCGCCGCTTCGAGGCCGGCCGCCCCGGCGAGTTCCGCCTCCAGGTCGAGCGGGAGGGTGTCGTCCACAACGTGTCGAACCCGATCGCGGTCGGCGACGCGGCCAGGCCGATCCCGCGCGGCATCCGGTCGAACGGTCGCGCTGCGGCGCTGCGGCTGCGCGTGCTGCGGGTCAAGCGCCGCGGCACGCGGGTGCAGGTGACGTTGCTCGCGCGCTCGAACGGCGGGGCGCCGCTCGGCGGCGTGCGCGTCAACAGCGGGCGCGTGCGCGGCTACACGGACAGCCGCGGCAGGGTCACGCTGACGCTGAAGAACGTGTTCGAGCCGGGCACATACCTGGCGCGCGCGACCGGGCGGGCCTGGCGGGCGGCGCGGGTGAAGTTCCGGGTGCGCTGACCCGGCCCGGGCCTACAGCCCGAGCTGCTTGGCCAGGATCTCGCGCATGATCTCGTCGGTGCCGCCGCCGATCGGGCCCAGGCGGGCGTCGCGCGCCGCGCGCTCCACGTCGTACTCCTTCATGTAGCCCGCGCCGCCGTGGATCTGCACGGCCTCGTCGGCGACCTCGAAGCAGTCGCGCTGGGTGATCAGCTTCGCGGCGGTCACCTCCTTGATCGCGTCCTGGCCCTCGCTGAACATGCGCAGCGCGTTGTAGGTGACCGCGCGGCCGCGCTCGAGCTTGATCGCCATGTCGGTGATCTTGTGGCGGATCGTCTGGTGACCCGACAGGGGCTTGCCGAACGCGCGGCGCTCCTTCGCGTACTCGATCGTCGTCTCCAGCAGGCGCTGCATCGCCCCGACCGACCCGAGCGACATCAGCAGCCGCTCCCACTGGAAGTTGGCCATGATCAGGTAGAAGCCCTTGTTCTCCTCGCCGAGCAGGTTCTCGTCGGGCACGTAGACGTCCTGGAACGCGAGCTCGCCGGTGTCGGACGCGTGCCAGCCCATCTTCTCCAGCTTGCGCGAGACCGTGAAGCCCTCCATGCCCTTCTCGATCACCAGGAACGAGATGCCGTGGTGGCCGCCCTCGCCGGTGGTCTTGACCGCGGTCACGACGAAGTCCGCGCGCACGCCGTTCGTGATGAACGTCTTCGAGCCGTTGACGACGTAGCCGCCGTTCTCGCGCCGCGCCTGCGTGCGGATCGACGCGACGTCCGACCCCGCGTCCGGCTCGGTGATCCCGAGCGCCGCGATCTTCTCGCCGCGGATGGCGGGCGCCAGGAAGCGCTCCTTCTGCTCGTCGGTGCCGAACTTCCAGATCGGCGGCGTCGCGATCCCGATGTGCGCGCCGATCCCGGCGGCGACTCCGCCCGATCCGCAACGGGAGAGCTCCTCGGTGAAGACGGCGTCGTGCAGGTAGTCGCCGCCCTCGCCGCCGTACTCCTCGGGGTACTTCAGCCCGAGCCAGCCCAGCTCGGCGAGTCGCGTGAAGACCTCGTTGGGGAACCAGCGGGCGTCCTCCCACTCGCGCGCGTGCGGCGCCAGCTCGGTCTCCACGAAGCGACGGATCGCCTCGCGGAGTTGCTCATGTTCCTCCGTGAACGGGGGCTGGAGCCTGCTCGGGGGCGACATGGGAGTCAGCGTATTCGGCCGGACGGTCGCGCGTGGTCCAGGCCAGGATGGCGATCGGGACGATCGCGACGAGCGACATCGCGATGGCGAGACCGAACGTGTTGGCGAACGCGTCGGCCAGCGCGGCCGCGTGTGATGCCCGGACCGGCTCGGGGATCTGCTGAAGCCCGCCGCTCGCCGCGCCGCCGGCGTCGATCGCGTCCTTGATCTGGCCCTGCAGGTAGACGGCCAGGAGCGCCGTGCCGATCGACCCGCCGACCTGGCGCATCACGTTGAGCGCGCTCGTCGCCCGGGGGACGGCCGCCCTGTCGAGCACGGCGTAGGCGGCGGCCATCGACGGCATCATCGTCGACGCCAGCCCCAGGCCGCGGATCACGAGCAGGCCGGCCAGCAGCCAGTACGGGGTGGTGTCGGTGACGAACGCGTACGGCAGCGTGCCGATCGTCATCACGACGATCCCGACCAGCGCCACCTTCCCGCCGCCGACGCGGTCGGTCAGCCGGCCCGCGAGCGGCATCGCCAGCGCGGCCCCGACGCCCTGGGGCGCCATCAGGAGGCCGGCGGTCAGCGCGTCCTCGCCGCGGGCCACCTGGTAGTAGAGCGGCAGGATCAGCAGCGTGCCGAACAGCGCCCCGCCGAGCAGGAACGTCGTGCTCGCGGCGGCGCTGAAGCCGTGGTTGCGGAACAGCTTGAGGTCGATCAGCGGGCGGTCCGCGAACCACGCGTGGCGGATGAACAGCGCGACCAGGATCACCCCCGCCGCGATCGGCGCCCAGACGATCGGGTCGGCGAAGCCGCCGTGCGTCTCGGACTGCGACAGGCCGAAGACGATGCTCGCCAGGCCGGGGGACACGAGCGCGAGGCCGATCGTGTCGAGGCGGCCGGCGTCGGCACGGCCCGCGTCCTCGTGCAGGACCCGCTGGGCCAGCAGCAGCGCGAACACGACGATCGGCACGTTCACGTAGAAGATCCAGCGCCATGACGTGTTGTCCACGATCAGGCCGCCGACCACCGGGCCCAGGATCGGGCCGAGCAGCATCGGCACGCCGATCACCGACATGACGCGGCCGACGCGGTTCGGGCCTGCGGTCTGGGCCAGCACGCTCATGCCGACGGGCATGATCATCCCGCCGCCCAGGCCCTGCAGGATGCGGAACACGATCAGCGACTCGGCGCTCCAGGCCGCGCCGCACAGCGCCGACCCGAGGCCGAACAGCGCGACGGAGATCATCCAGATCCGCTTGGCGCCGTAGCGCTCGGACAGCCAGCCGGTCAGGGGGATCACGAGCGCCAGCGCCAGCAGGTACCCCGTCGACACCCACTGGATCGTCGACAGCGGCGCGTGCAGCTCGCGCGACAGGGTCTCCAGCGCGACGTTGACGATCGTCGTGTCGAGGATCGACATGATCACGCCGACGATCACGACGCTGGCGACCAGCCAGACCTCGCGGCCGAGGGGTTCTGCTTCCGGAGTGGTGCGCTCCACTTACTAGAAGTTAGAGCACGGTGTGTCCGCGACCGGCATGGTCGAACTCGATGAGGTCGCCCGACCGGTTGTAGTACGCGCGCACCTCGCAGATCTTCCCGTCGCGGAAGCGGAACCACTCGGTGCCGCGGTCGAGCTTGAGCTCGCCGGTTTCAGGGTGGCGCCACTTCATCGCCCACTCGATGACGACCTGCTCGCCGTCGTCGACGCCGTTGTACATCGACCACTCCGCGTCGATGTTGTTCACGGCCCAGGCGGCGCGCTCGGCGATCTCGCGGCCGCGGTGCGGGGCCATGCGCGTGTAGTAGTGGACGGCGTCGTCGGTGAAGAACTCGGCGACCGCGTCGGCGTCGCCGCTGCCCAGCGACTCGTAGTAGCCGCGGACGTGGTCGAGCAGGGCGCCCATCAGGTCTGCGCCGCCCTCTCGAGCTCCCCGACGACGTCGGGCCCCGTGACCGGGTCGGCATGGCCCGGCCACACCTCGCGCGGCTCGAGCGCCGCCAGCTTGCGGATCGACGCCTTGGCCTGCTGCGTGTCCATGTTCGCGAACTCGAGCGGGGTCCGGGCCGCGCCGAATTCGCCGGTCAGCGGGTCGAGCGTGTAGACCGTGTCGCTGCACAGGCACAGCCGGTCCTGCTCGCGCCAGAGGCCGATCATGCCCGGGGCGTGGCCGTCGAACAGCCGCACCTCGAAGCCGGCGATGTCCTCGCCCTCGCTGACCGTGCCCTCGATCTTCACCGGGCCGCCGTCCCACTTCTCGGAGAGCTTTGGGAACGCCATGCGCGGGATCCGCTTCTCGATCAGGTTCATGTCCTGATAGGGCGGCAGGCCCGGCGTCTGCGCCTCCTGCTTTGCGTCGGGGTGGCAGTAGACCGGCACGCCCATGTACGGCGCGGCGCCGCGGTGGTCGCCGTGCGCGTGGCCGAGGACGATGCGCTTGAGCCCGCCCATCCGCTCGGTGATCGCCTTGAGCGGCTCGGCCATCGCGCGCACGCCGGCGTCGTACATCGTCACCCCGTCGTGCTCCTTGATCAGGTAGACGTTCATCGTCCTCCTGGGCAGCTTCCCGCTGAGCGCCTGGAGCGCGATCGCGGAGTAGTCCATTCCGCCGCGGACGACCCACACGCGGTTGGCGACCGGCTCCACGGTGGGCCGTGCCAGGACGTTGGATGCGCCGTAGGGCTCGCTCACAGTCATTGCGGGCGACCCTACCGACGCTTACAGCTGCTGGGGAGGGGGCGAGTTCGGGTGCCTGGGTGCTCAGCTCGGTATGGAGCGATTCGAAGGACGGAAAAGCTGCCCGCCTCGGGATCGGCGAGTCTTGGGCAGCGTTTCCTGCCCTATACGGACGGAAAGGCTGCCCACGAGGGTCCGGGGACGTCGTGGGCAGCTTTAGCGGCCCGACCGACGCGGAGCTCGCGTGGGCCGCGGGGCGCTTGCGGGTGCTCACCACTCAGCAGCTGATGGCGGCCGGGCTGTCGGAGAAGCAGATCCGCCACCGGGTCGGGCACGGCCGGCTGCACCGGTTGTGGCAGGGCGTCTACCTGGTCGGGGCGGCTTCGCCCGGCCCGCTGTCCCTGGCCAAGGGCGCTCACCTGGCCTGCAAGGGCGACGCGCTGGTCAGCGACGGCTGGGGGTGCCACGTCCTCGGCTTCGCCAAGGCGCCGGAGTTGCCGGTGGACGTGACCGTCGTCGCCGGATCGCGGCGAGGGCGGGTGGACCGGATCCGGGTCCATCGCACCCGTACGCTCGAGCCGCAGGACCGGACGGTCCGGTGGACGATCCCGGTGACGAGCGCCGCCCGCTCGATCCTGGGCTGCGCCGAGACCTACACGCTGATCCAGCTCGAGGCGCTGATCGGCGACGCGTTCGCGGCACGGGCTGTGACCGACCGGCAGCTCGACGAGCTCGCCGCGCGCGCCGGCCGCACCGCCGGCGCCCGCAGGCTGCGCCTGCTCCGCGAGGAAGGCGTCGCGCTCACCCTCTCCGAGGCCGAGCGGATCCTCCGCCGCCTTCTTCGGCAAGCCGGCCTCCCGATCCCCGCGACCAACTACCGGATCGGAAAGTACTTCGCCGACTTCGCCTGGCCCCACGTCAAGCTCGTCGTCGAGTTCGACGGCTTCGCCACCCACGGCCACAAACAGGCCTTTGGCCCCGACCGCAGGCGCGGCGCCAAGGTCACCGTGACCGGCTGGAGCGTCATGCACGTCACCTGGGACCGGCTGCTCGACGCCCCCTACGAGGTAGTCGCTGAGATCGCCGGCGCCCTCGCCGTGCGCGAGGCCGCTATCGCCTGATCACGGTCTTGTCCGCGAGCTCCGCCAGCGCCGCGGGTGCGTCGGCCCAGTCCGCCACGACGCCCGTCGCCAGCTCCGGGTGAAGCCGCCCCGAGGCGACCAGGTCCAGCACCTCCGGCAGGTCCCGGCGCGCGTGCGCCATCCCGGTCCTGAACGTGATGCCCTTCGTGTACATGCGCAGCAGCGGCAGCTCCTGGGGCTGGAAGTAGATCCCGATGCTCGTGCAGACGCCCTCGATCGCCGTGGACCGGATCGCCAGCTGAAGTCCGGCCGGGTCGGCGCTGGCGTCGACGGTCACGGGGTAGGAGTCGGGCAGCCGTTCGGGCATTCCCTCGATCGGGCGCGCGCCCAGCCTCTCCGCCCGCGAGAGGCGCGTCGCGTCGCGGTCCACGTAGTCCACCGACGACGCGCCGAGCGCGACCGCGATCCCCGCCGCGTAGAGCGCTATGCCGCCGCTTCCGCCGACCACCAGCACGGACGCGCCCGGCGAAGCCGCGAGCGGCTCCGCGACCGTGCGGTAGCCGTCGGGGATGTTGTCGGACGCGCTCGCGACGGCGACCGGGTCGACGCCCTCCGGCAGCTTCACCAGCATCGCGTCCGCGTAGGGGACCCGCACGCTGTCGGACAGGAAGCCGCCCCAGTTCCGCGCGCCGCTTCCCATCCCGTACTTCATCTCGACGCCGCTGCGGTCCCGCAACTCCGGGTGGGCGGTGCAGTAGGCGCTCAGCCCCCGCCGGCACTCCGGGCACGAGCCGCACGAGATCTGGAACGGGATCACCACGCGGTCGCCGACCGCGACGCTCGCCACGTCATCGCCGACCGCCGTCACGTCGCCGACGCCCTCGTGCCCCATTGGAACCGGCCCGGGCCACAGCCCGCGCACGAGCATGTTGTCGATGTCGCAGGTGGCCACCGCGATCGGCCGCACCAGCGCCTCGCCCGGGCCCTCGATCTCGGGACCGGCTACGTCGAGGCGCTCGAGGCGGCCCTGCTCGACGTAGGTGAGCTGTTCCACGGGCTACAGCCCGTACGACCGCCCGATCACGTCGAGCATGATCTCGTCGGTGCCCGCACCGATCCGGTTGAGGCGCATGTCGCGCCAGACGCGCTCGACGCCGTACTCCTTCATGTAGCCCGCGCCGCCGTGGATCTGGATGCACTCGTCGGCGACCTCGACCGCGATCCGCGACGCGTGCAGCTTGGCCATCGAGATCTCGCGCACGGGGTACTCGCCGTTCTGGTGGCGCCACGCGGTGGTGTAGACCATCTGGCGCGCCGACTCGATCTTCGTCGCCATCTCCGCGAACTTGTGGCGGATCACCTGGAAGTGCCCGATCGAGCGGCCGAACGCCTTGCGCTCGAGCGCGTACTCGAGCGTCTTCTCGAAGCACTTCTGCGCGCCGGCCACGCAGCCCGCCGCGCCGATCAGGCGCTCGCCCTGGAGCTCCCACATGATGTGGTAGAAGCCCTTGCCCTCCTGGCCGAGGATCGCGTCCGCCGGCACGCGCATGTCGTCGAAAGCGAGCAGCGCCGTGTCGGACGCGTGCATCCCGAGCTTCTCCAGCTTCTTCTCGCGGATGAAGCCGGGCGTGTCGGTGTCGACGATGAACAGCGTGAAGCCGTCGTAGCCGGCGTCCGGGTCGGTCTTCGTGACCAGCACGATGAAGTCGGCCCGGTGGCCGTTCGTGATGTAGGTCTTCGACCCGTTGATCACGAACTCGTCGCCGTCGCGCACGGCGCGCGTGCGGATCGCGGAGACGTCGGAGCCCGCGTCCGGCTCGGTGATCCCGAGGCAGGAGATCTTCTCGCCCTTGATCGAGGGGACCAGGTAGCGCTGCTTCTGCTCCTCGGTGCCGAACAGGTGGATCGGGGGGGTCGCCATGTCGGTGTGGACCGCGACGCCCATCGTCAGGCCGCCGGAGTTGGCGTGGACGATCTCCTCGGCCAGCACCAGGTTCGAGTAGTAGTCGCCGCCTTGGCCGCCGTACTCCTCGGGGTAGGAGAGTCCGAGGAAGCCGAGCTCGCCCATCCGCTTGAAGACCCAGTCCGGGAAGGTGGTCTCCTCCCACTCCTCGGCGTGGGGGGCCAGCTCGGTCTGGGCGAACCTGCGGATCGAGTCGCGGAGCTGCTCGTGCTCCTCGTTGAAGATGAAGTGCTTGCGCTTTGTGCCGTGATCGGGCTTGAGGACGTCGGCGGTGGTCATGCGCGGCAAGGTACCGCCGGTCGCTCCGAAAGTAAACAGTGGCACTTCCTACTTTCTGCATGCCGTGCGCCCTGCGCGCCATTAATGGGCGGGGGACGGGCGCTGTGCTTAGGGTGGCGCCGTGGGGGTGCGCCTGGCGAGACTGACCGTTCTGATCGCGTTGTTCGCCGGTTTGTCGGCTGGCCCGGCGGCGGCTGACATCCCCTCGGGATCGTTCGATCCCACCTGGGACGGCGATGGCCTGTCGATCACTTCGGTTGGGACGGGTGTGAGCCGGGGCTACGCATCCGTGCTGCAACCGGACGGGAAGACTGTGGTCGCCGGCTGGGACAACGGGGCGGGCGGCACACGGTTCGCGCTCGCGCGCTACACCACGGGCGGCGCGCTCGACCCCGCTTTCGGCGGGGGCAGCGGCCGCGTGGATACGCCGTATCCCGCAAATATCACGGACATGAAGGCGTTCGCGATCGTTCGCCAGCCGGCGGACGGCAAGCTGGTCGTGGCCGGGCGCGCTCTCGTGGGGGGCGCTCCGGGCTGGGCGGTTGCGCGTTACAACGCGGATGGCACCCCGGACCCCGCCTTCAACGGCGACGGCAACAACGACGGCGTCGTGGCCTTCACGATGGGCGACGCCCAGTGCCTCCCCGGCGGGGGCTACTGGGCCACCGCGGCCTACGGTGTCGCGCTCCAGGGGTCGAAGATCGTCGTCGCAGGCTGTGCCGACCAAGGGGGGGACGACAAGTTCGCCCTCGCGCGCCTGAACCCGGACGGATCGCTGGACGACGGCATCGGCGGCTCGGACCAGAACCCCGGCGACACGACGTTCGGCACGGCGGGAAAGGTGTTCACGGACGTCAACGGGGGCGCCAGCAACTACGCATACGCGATGTCGCTGGTGGTGGACGGCGCCGGCATCGCGGTCGGTGGCTTCGCAACGATCGCGACCGAAGTAGGCGTGCTCACGCGCTACACCACCGACGGAGCGCCCGTCGGCGGGCCGTCGATTGCGCCCTGCTGCGGCGGTATGCGGATCATCGCCCTCGCCCGACAGGCGGACGGGAAGATCGTCGCGGCGGGCACGGGAGGCAGTCCCGCGACCTTCGTCGTGATGCGCTTCGCGACCGGCGGGCTCGACAGCACGTTCGCCGGCGGCAACCCCCGGCAAACCGGGTTCCCCGAGGGCACCTCCGCCTTCGCCGGCGGCGTGACGCTTCAGCCCGACGGCAAGGTCGTAGTGGGCGGAAGGGTCAACAACGGCAACAACAGCGGCTTCGGCCTCGTGCGCTACGACAGCGCGGGAACGGAGGATCCCACCTTCGGCACCGAGGGCCGCTCGTTCCTCCCCACCGGCGCGTCGCTTCGGATTGGCACTGACCACACGGGTGTGTTGATACAGCCGGGCGACGGCAAGATCATCGTCGCCGGAGCCGGCGGCGAGGGCTCCCCCGGTGGCGGCAACTTCGCCGTGGCACGCGTCTACGGCGAGACCATCCTCACCGACGAGGACGGAGACGGCGTCCTCGACCGCAACGACAACTGCTTCACCCCGGCGAACCCCGACCAGGCCGATACCGACGGCGACGGCGCCGGCGACGCCTGCGACGCCGACGACGACAACGACGGTGCGGCCGACGGCGGCGACAACTGCCCGCGCACGAGCAACGCCGATCAGGGCAACATCGACGGCGACAGCGAGGGGAACGCCTGCGACGCCGACGACGACAACGACGGCGCGCCCGACAACCGCGACAACTGCGCGACGCTCTCGAATCCCGATCAGCGGGACAGCGACGGGGATGGGCTCGGCGCGATGTGCGACCCGAACGACGGGGAGGCGTTGCCGTTCAGCGTCTCGATCAACAACGGCGCGTCGTTCACGAACGACCCGAACGTGAAGCTCCGGATCGTGACCCCACCGGGCACCACCGCGGTGAGGATCTCGAATGACGGCGGGTTTGCCAACGCCCAGACCAAGCCCGTGGCGGCGAACCAGATCTACGACTTCAAGCTGGAGACGAGCCGCCGCGACGTCTCGCTGACCGTCTTCGTCCGCCTGGTCGGGCCGGGCGTGGAGGGCCGCGAGAAGTTCGACACGATCGTCCTCGACCGGGTGAGGCCCGTCGTCGACCTCGCCAAGCGCAGTCGGAGCCGCAGCCAGCTGCTGATCGGCGCGCGAGATCCGGGGCGCAAGAACGGCGTGCGCTTCATGCAGATCACGACCAACCCGAAGAAGGCCGGCAAGAAGCGCAAGTTCGCCAGGAAGGTCCGCGTCAACCCGACCAAGGGCCCGTTCTTCGTCCGGGTCGAGGACAAGGCCGGCAACCGCTCCGGCTGGAAGCGCGAGCGCCGCGGCAACCGCTAGTTGCCCACAGAGAGCGTCCGGCGCGCCAGAAATCTGCATTCCCGCCGAACCGCGTTACATTGATTGAGTGGGTAGGCGCATGAGGATCCTGGTGGCTCGCGTTCGGCGGACATCTGGTCGCGGCCGGGGCAAGCGCGGTTCGCGCTGGGTGCCCTCGTTCCGTCGCGGCAACCGCTAGCCGGCGCCCAGGTGAAGTTCTGCACGAACTGCGGGAACGCCAACCCCGAAGGGGCGCGGTTCTGCGCCCACTGCGGAGTCGCGCTCGCTATCCAGGCCGAAACCCCGCCGGCGGACCGCCCGTCCGGCGAGTCACGCAAGACGGTCACCGTTCTCTTCTCGGACATCGCCGGGTCCACGAATCTCGGCGAGCAGTTGGACCCCGAGGCGCTTCGCGTCCTGATGAACCGGTACTTCGCCGCCGCTCGCAGCATCGTCGAGCGTCACGGCGGCACCGTCGAGAAGTTCATCGGCGACGCGGTGATGGCGGTGTTCGGGGTGCCCACGGTCCACGAGGACGACGCTGTCCGCGCCGTGCGAGCCGCGGTGGAGATCCGCGAGGCGCTCGACCGCATGAACGACGACTTCGAGGCGCGCTGGGGGGTCCGCCTGGGCGTGCGGACGGGCGTCAACACCGGCGAGGTCGTCGCGGGGGATCCCGAGCAGGGCCACGGGTTCGTGGCAGGGGACGCGGTGAACGTGGCCGCGCGCCTGGAGCAGGCCGCGGGCGCGGGCGAGGTGCTCGTCGGCGAGGCCACCTACCGCCTGACACGCGACGCGTGCGAGTTCGCCGCCGAGAAACCCGTTCAGGTGAAGGGGAAGTCCGCGCCGCTCAGGACCTGGCGGCTGGTCGACGTCGACCCCTCCGCGCCGGGCGTCGCGCGCCCCGCCGACACGCCGCTGGTCGGCCGTGATCGCGACCTGGCGGCGCTCGAGGCCGCGTTCGCCCGCGCCCGCGACGAACGCTGCTGCCGCTTGGTCACCGTCGTGGGGGCCGCCGGCATCGGGAAGTCCCGCCTGGCGGAGGAGCTGCTCGCGCGCGTGCGCGACCAGGCCACGACGGCAACGGGCCGTTGCCTGCCCTACGGGACGATCACCTACTGGCCCGTGCGGGAGGTCGTGACCGAGCTCTGCGGCATCGAGGACGGCGAGAGCCCGGAAGTAGTGCAACGCCAGATCGCCGCCCGCGCCCAGGGCGCGGGCGGCGAGGCCCTGGCCGCTCGCATCGCCGAGGCCGTCGAGCTGGTCCGCCCCACGATGGCGCCGAGCGCCGACGACACCTCGTGGGCGCTGCGCAGGCTGCTCGAGGGAGCAGCTCAGGCCCGCCCGCTGGTAGTGATCTTCGACGACATTCAGTGGGGCGAGCCGACATTCCTGGACCTGGTCGAGTACCTGGTCGGGTTCATGCGCGACGCTCCCGTGCTGATCGTCTGCCTGGCCCGTCCCGACCTCTTCGAGAGCCGGCCTCAGTGGGGCGGCGGTGCGGACGCGACCGACTCGATCTCGCTCGGCGCACTGCACGGCTCGGACGTGCACGACCTGCTGCGCACCGCCGACGGCGCGTCGCTTCCCGATCGCGTCGCGGAGCGGATCGCCCATGCGGCGGAGGGCAATCCGCTGTTCCTGGCCGAGATGCAGCGGATGCTGATCGACGACGGGGTGCTCGAGCAGCGGGACGGCGAATGGCGGGCGACCCGCGAGATCGACCGGGTCCCCGTGCCGCCGACGATCAAGGCGGTGCTGTCCGCTCGTCTCGACCGGCTGGGGGTCGAGGAGCGCGGGCTGCTCCAGCGGGCCGCGGTGATCGGCCGCCAGTTCGGGTGGGCCACGGTCGCGGACATGTGCGCCGAGTCCGACCGGGCCGCGGTAGGCGCGCGTCTGCAGGGGCTCGTCCGCAAGGGCTTCCTCCGGCCGCGCCCGAGTCCGCTGGCGGCCGGCGAGATGTTCGAGTTCGCGCACATCCTGATGCGCGACGTGGCGTACGAAGGCGTTCCGAAGGCGTCGCGCGCCGACCTTCACGAGCGGCTGGCGGCCTGGCTCGAGGAGCGAACCGGGGAGGACGGGGCCGAGGCGACGCTGCTCGGCTACCACCTGGAGCAGGCCCACCGCCTCCTGATCGAGCTCGGCAGTCCCGATGACCACACCCGGCGGCTCGGCGAGCGCGGCGCCGCGCACCTGGCCGGCGCGGGCAGGCGCGCCTACGCGCGCGGCGACCTCCCCGCCGCGATCGACCTGATCGACCGCGCGCTCGCCCTCACCGACGAGGCCCCGCTGCGGCTTCGCCTGCTGCCGATCCTCGGCGATGCGCTGTGCGAGCGCGGGGATCTCGATCGCGCCGAGCGCGTGCTGACCGAGTCGATCGAGCTGGCCGACGAGCGAGGCGATCGCAGTGCCCGGCATCACGGGCTGGTCCTTCGCGCGTACGCGCGAAGCTTCAAGGAGGGCGGCCACGGGGTCGACGAGCTGCGCCGCGTGGCGGAGGAGGCGCTCGTCGCGTTCGAGGAGCTCGGAGACGACGCCGGGCTGGCCCGCGCGTGGCAGTCGATCGCGATAGCGCACGTCAGCCTGTGCCAGTGGGCCGAGGTCGAGCTCGCACGCCGGCGCGAGCTGGCGCACGCGCGCCGGGCAGGCGACCAGGGGATGGTGCTGCGGGCGCTGTCCGCGCTCGCCTACTCGCTCTACTTCGGCCCGACGACGGTGCCCGACGCGATCGCGGCGCTCGAGCCGATGGCCGCGGAGGTTGAGGGCTACCCGGTGGCCGAGGCCACGATCCTGAGCGTGCTCGGGGCACTCAACGCGATGCTCGGGCGCGACGACCGTGCGGACGATCTCCACCGGCGCGGCTACGCGCTGAGCGAGCAGCTCGGTGCGCTGCCCGCCGCGGAGGGCGCGCTGAACTGGGCGGACACCGAGTTGCTGCGGGGCAATCCCGAGTCAGCGGAGCGCCTGCTCCGGCGGGCGTTCGAGACGCTCGACCGGGCGCGCGAGACCGCGATCCTGGCGAGCGTGGCAGCGGCTCTGGCGGAGTCGCTGCACGAACAGGGGCGCGACGACGACGCCTGGCTCTTCTGCACGGTCAGCCAGCGCGCCGCGGACACGGACGACATCGAGGCCCAGACGGCATGGCGAGCGACCCGCGCCCGCATCCTGGCGGCACGCGGCGACGACGCGGCCGCGGAGGACCTGGCCCGGCAGGCGGTGACGCTGGCTCACGGCACGGACGATCTGAACCTCTCCGCCCGTGCGCTCCTGACGCTGGCGACCGTGATCGGCGATCACGCGCCGGCCGAGGCCGAGGCGGCCGCCGCCGAGGCGCTCGAGCTGTACGAGCGCAAGGGCAACGCGGCCGCCCGGGCTCGGGTTACTTCCGCCCGAAGTGCATGACCCACATCGTCGTGCGCCGGCCGTGGAAGCGGCCCTTCGCGGGGCCGGCGCCGGCGTACTTGAAGGAGCCGTCGAGCAGGATCGCCTTGTGGCCCGGAGATCGGGCCCATGCGCGCAGCGCGCCGCTGATGTTGAGCCGGTGGCCTCGATGCATCTCGATGATCTCCCCGAGGCGCCTGAAGCGCCGCGATGCCTTGATGCGGCTCGAGTGGCCGAAGTAGCCGGAGCGCATCATGTGGCGCGCGTACCGGTGGGACGAGGAGTTGAGGCTGCCGGACATCCGCACGGGTGGGACCCCACGGTGCTGGCGGTAAGCGTTGACCTTCCGGAGCATCTTCTGCGCCGCTGAATCGGCGCTGGCCTGGGATGCGGGTACGAGCAGGGCGCAACAGAGCACTGCTGCAAGCACGAGCGTGCGCGAACGAGTCATGGGATGGTCCCACTCCTCACGGGTCGGGTTCTCTTTCTTGGTTTGCCGACGGGGTGAGCTGACGGGCTCGCGCCGAAAGAGAGCGACGCTAGGAAGGCGGAGATGCCTTCCATTCGCCCCAACCAGTTGCCTGGCGTTGGGTCCCCCGTAGATCCGAGCCGGAGCTCGGATCATTGAGCGAGGCGGGACTATACAAAGGCCGTCGGACATCGGCGCCTCCCAGGGGCGCCCGGTCTCAAACATCGACCGGATTGCGGTGCCGTGGCGATTTCGTCAGAGTGGGGAGTGGCACTTCCCACTTCCGACGGAGACCCGCTTGGCCTACGAGACCATCCTCTACGAGGTAGACGACGACGGCGTCGCGACGATCACGCTGAACCAGCCCGACACGCGGAACGCGCTGTCCAACGAGCTCCTCGGAGAGCTGCTCGACGCCTACGCGGCGGTCCGCGACGACGACGCCGCCCGCTGCGTCGTGCTGACCTCGTCCCACGACCGGGTCTTCTCCTCGGGCGCCAACCTGTCGGGCTTCGCGGGCGACGTGCCGCTCGTGCACAAGCACCTGGGGACCGACCGCTTCGTCCAGCTGTTCCGCCTGATCGGCCAGCTCGGCAAGCCGTCGATCGTCGCCGCGAACGGCATCGTGCTGGCCGGCTCGCTCGGCATCGTGCTCGCCCACGACCTGGTGATCGCCAAGGAGGGCGTCGAGTTCGGCACGCCCGAGATCAACGTCGGCGCCTTCCCGTTCATGATCATGGCGCTGATCTACCGCAACGTGCCCCGCAAGAAGACCAACGAGCTGCTCCTGCTGGGCGACCGGATCTCCGCCGAGGAGGCCGTCGAGTACGGGCTGGCGAACAAGGTCGTCGCGGCGGAGGACTTCGACGCCGCGGTCCGCGAGTGGGCGGTCAAGCTCGCCGGCAAGTCGCCGCTGATCATGCGGCTCGGAAAGGACGCGATGTTCCGCCAGCAGGACATGGCCTTCCTCGACGCGCTCGACTACCTGCGCTCGCAGCTGACGATCGCGCAGTCGACCGACGACATCGTCGAAGGCGTCACCGCGTTCTTCGAGAAGCGCGAGCCGCAGTGGACCGGCCGATGAGCGGCACGCGTGTGATCACGCTGGCCTGCCGCACATCCGACCGGCTGCTGGACGGCTGCCGGGGCGCGACCACCATCGCCGAGCTGCTCGCGGAGGCGGTGGGCACCGAGCCCCACACCGTCGGCACGTCGTCCGAGCCGCGGGTCGCTCCCTGGTCCACCGACCTCGACGGGGCGCGCGACGGGCTGCTCGGCGCCGCGCGGCAGCTCGAGGAGGCGCTGACCTCCGACGAGGAGCCCGTGGTCCTGCACGGCGAGTGCTCGCTGGCGCTCTCGACGCTGCCGACCGTCGCTCGCATGCGGCCGGACGCCCGCTTCCTGTGGCTCGACGCGCACGGCGACTACAACACTCCGGACACCACCCAGAGCAGCTACCTCGGCGGGATGGCGCTGTCCGGGGCGTGCGGCGAGTGGGACCCCGACCTGCAGCTCGGGTTCGCGGACCCCGGCCGGGTCGTGCTCGCCGGCGGCCGCGAGTTCGACGCCGCGGAGCGCAAGCTGATCGACGCCTCCGGCATGGCGGTCGTCGAGGGCCGTGAGGTGCTGAACGGAAGCCTGACCGCGGCGCTGGGCGACGACCCCGTCTTCGTCCACCTGGACCTCGACATCCTCGAGAAGGACGAGCTGCCCGTTCTGTTCCCCAGCGCCGGCGGCCTGGAGATCGCCGAGCTGCGACAGGTCCTGGCCCGCGTGGCAGACGGCCGCGAGATCATCGGCTTCGAGGTCACGAACTTCCAGGCGCCGATCGACGAGTTCGAGCGGAAGCTCGGAGCAACCGCCGTGAAGAGGGTGGTCGAGCCGCTGCTCGACGCCCTCAAGGAAGGAGCCCATGTCCGCAACTGACGCCCCGACGTCCATCCTCCGGCCGCTCGTCGAGGAGCTGCACGAGCGGCGCGCGCAGATCGAGCGGGGCGGGGGCTCCGAGAAGATCGAGAAGCAGCACTCGCTCGAGAAGCTGACCGCCCGCGAGCGGCTCGCGCTGCTGATCGACGAGGGCACCTGGACCGAGCTCGGCGTCCACGGCCGGCCGCACTTCTCGCAGCGGGCCATGGACGGAGTCGAGGCGCCGGCCGACGGCGTCGTCACGGGCTACGGCAAGGTCGACGGCCGCCTGGTCGCCGTGTGCGCGTACGACTTCACCGTGATGGCCGGGTCGATGGGCATGACCGGCGAGCTCAAGGTCTCGCGGCTGCGCGATCTCGCGCTCTCCAAGCGGATCCCGTTCGTCTGGCTGCTCGACTCGGCGGGCGCGCGGATCCAGGAGGCGGTCGGCTCGCTGTTCGCGGGGTCGGGCCACCTGTTCCGCGAGGAGGTCGTGATGAGCGGCGTCATCCCGCAGGTCGCGGCGCTGATGGGGCCCTGCGCGGCAGGCACCGCCTACATCCCCGGGCTCGCCGACTTCGTGCCGATGGTCAAGGGGCGCGGGTCGATGGCGCTCGCCGGGCCGTACCTCGTCAAGGCCGTCACCGGCGAGGAGGTCTCCGCCGAGGAGCTCGGCGGGTCGAAGGTGCACTGCCGCAAGTCCGGCGTCGCCGACCTGGAGGTCAAGTCCGACGAGGAGTGCATCGAGCGGATCAAGGCCTACCTGTCGTTCTTCCCGACGAACTGCGAGCAGCCGCCGCCGGTGCGGCCGGTCAGTGACCCCGTCGACCGCATGGACGAGGACCTGCTCGACGTGCTGCCGGAGTCGAACCGGAAGCCCTACGACATGTACGAGATCATCCGCCGGATCGTCGACGACGGCGAGTGGTTCGACATGAAGCCGCAGTTCGCGAAGACGATCATCACCTGCTTCGCGCGCATGGGCGGGCGCCCCATCGGCATCGTCGCGTCACAGCCCAAGCAGCTCGGCGGCATCCTCGAGAACGACTCCGCCGACAAGTCCGCGCGCTTCATCAACCTGTGCGACGCGTTCGGCATCCCGCTGCTGTTCCTTCAGGACGTGCCCGGCTTCATGGTCGGCACGAAGGTCGAGCAGGCCGGCATCATCCGCCACGGCGCGAAGATGCTGTACGCGGTCTCGCGGGCGACCGTCCCGAAGATCACCGTCGTCATCCGCAAGGCGTACGGCGCGGGCTACTACGTGATGTGCGGCAAGGCGTACGAGCCCGACCTGATCGTCGCCTGGCCGACCGCCGAGATCTCGGTGATGGGTGCCGAGGGCGCGGTCAACATCATCATGCGCCGCGCGATCGAGGCGGCCGACGACCCGGACGCGAAGCGCGCCGAGCTCGTCGGCAATTTTCAGAAGATCATCGATCCGTATATCGCGGCCGGGAACGCGATGATCGACGACATCATCGATCCGCGCGAGACGCGGCCGGTGGTGATCCGCGCGCTCGAGATGGCTGCTTCCAAGCGGGTTGAGCGGCCGTGGAAGAGGCATGGGGTGATGCCGGTATGAGCTGGCTCGGATTGGCAGATTGCGGCATTGCGGATTGCGCAGTGGTTGGCAGTGCGGCAGTGCGGAGGTCTCAGTTCGGCGCCGGCTTGCTTGATCAGGCCGTTCAGCGCGCGCGCGATCTCGGCGACTCGGTCGCTCGGGTCCGAGTCTGATCAGCCCGCGCTCGCGCGCGGTGTCGAGCCAGTGCTCGGTCTCGTAGCAGCGAGCCGCGCGCGATGAGCAGGAAGCGCCGCTCGGTCCGCCTTTGTCCAGCGGCCCGATCGCCTCCGCGATGTTCGCGCCGACCGCGTCGGCCGAACTGACGAGTTGCATCGCCGACGGTCGATGCGATCGAACGCCGGCCAGCGCGCGACAGCGGCGTACACGTCGTCGCGCGAGCGCACGGCGAGCCGGTACGCAGCGAGGTCGTTGAAGTTGCTTGCCCACACCAGAAGAAGCACAGCAGGCACCGAAATCTCGCCCCTGCCACTGCCCGCTGCCCGCCATCTGCCGCAACTGCCAATCCGCAATCCGCAATCCGAGAGGCGCGCCATGAGCAAATTCGAAGACCCCGTAATCATCACCAACTCCATCTCCGGCGCGGTCGCCAACCGCGAGCAGTGCCCCGCCATCCCCTACACGCCGGAGGAGTACGCGGCAAGAGGCGAAGCGCGTGGTCGACGAGGGCGCCTCGATGATCCACATCCACGCCCGCACCCCCGACGGCGTCCCGAGCTACGAGGTCGAGCGACTTCCAGGCGATCACGGAGGCGATCAACCGACGCGGTGGACGACGTGATCATCAACTACTCCACCGGCGCAATAGGCGTTCCGCTGGAGAAGCGCATCGAGTACCTGCGCGCGCTGCGGCCCGACGTGGCCGCCCTGAACATGGGCTCGATGAACTACGCGAAGTACTCGAAGCGGCGCAAGGACTTCGTGTTCAAGGCGGTCTTCGAGAACTCGTTCGACACGATCATCACGCTCGTCGAGGCGATGAACGAGCTCGGCATCAAGGCCGAGCACGAGTGCTTCGACATGGGCCACGTCGCCAACCTCGACCCGCTGATCGACATGGGGATGTTGAGCGAGCCGCTCCAGATCTCGTGCGTCATGGGCGTGACCGGCGGGATCCGGCCGAACGCGCGCAACCTCGCGCACATGGCCGAGCAGGTTCCCGGCGGCCCGCAGGGCAGGAACAACTGGGGCGTGATCGCGATCTCGCGCGAGCAGTGGCAGCTCGTCGCGGCGTCGCTGACGCTCGGCGGCAACGTGCGCGTCGGGCTGGAGGACAACTTCTACCTGCCGAACGGCGAGATGGCCCGGTCGAACGGCGACCTGATCGCGCAGGCGCGGAAGATGGTCGAGGACATCGGCCGGCGGCCGGCGACGGTGGCCGAGGCGCGCGAGCTGCTCGGCACGCCGAAGCGCGACGAGGTGTCGCGGCGCGAGATGCTGACCCACCCGATCGAGGCGAGCTCGTGAACCAGGGGGCGCTCCGCGACGTCAAGGTCCTGGACCTGTCGCGGCTCCTGCCCGGCGGGTTCTGCTCGCTGCTGCTGGCCGACTTCGGCGCCGAGGTCCTCAAGGTCGAGGACACCGGGATGGGCGACTACGTCCGCTGGGCGATCCCCAAGTACGAGGGCGCCGAGGAGTCGGCGAGTGCGGCCTACTTCCTCGCGCTCAACCGCGGCAAGAAGTCGATCCGCATCAACCTCAAGTCCGAAGAGGGGCGCGAGGTACTGCTGAAGCTCGTCAAGGAGTACGACGTCGTGCTCGAGTCGTTCCGGCCCGGCGTGCTCGACCGGCTGGGCGTGGGCTACGAGCGGATGAGGCAGGAGAACCCGCGGATCGTCTACTGCGCGATCACGGGCTACGGGCAGGACGGCCCGTACCGCGACCGCAGCGGCCACGACATGAACTACCTGGGCCTGGTCGGCCTGCTGGGCCTGACCGGCGAGGCCGACGGGCCGCCGGTGCAGGCGGCGGGCCAGATCGCCGACCTGGGCGGCGGCGCGCTGATGGCCGCCTTCGGGATCATGGCCGCGCTGCGCGAGCGCGAGCAGTCGGGCGAGGGGCAGCTCGTCGACGTGTCGATGGCCGACGGCGCGCTCTCCTGGCTGGCGATGGTCGCCGCGAAGTACTTCGCCGAGCGCGTCCCGCCGCAGCGCGGCGACCTCGAGCTGGCGGGCCGCCTGGTCTGCTACCGGCCCTACGCGTGCGCGGACGGCTACGTGACGCTTGGCGCGCTGGAGCCGAAGTTCTGGCAGGCCTGGTGCCGCGGGATCGGCCGCGATGACCTGATCGAGAAGCAGTTCGAGCCGCCGGGCACCGACACCCACGCGGAGGTCGAGCGCATCTTCCTCGAGCGGACACGCGCGGAGTGGCAGGAGTTCGCCACCCACAACGACTGCTGCCTGGAGCCGGTGCTGGGCCTGGACGAGGCGCTCGACTCCGACCTCGTGCGCGCACGCGAGATGGTCGTCGAGGTGGACCAGCCGGGCGCGAGCGAGCCGGTGAAGCTGCTGGGCGCGCCGGTGAAGCTGTCGCGCACGCCGGCGGAGCCGACGAAGCCCGGGCCCGGCGCTCGGCGAGCACACGCGCGAGGTGCTCGAGGGCCTCGGCTACGGGGACGAGGACATCGCCGCGCTGACCGAGTCGGGGGCCGTCGCCGGCCCGCCCGCGGCCGCCGAGGGAAGCTTCATGTCGTGACCGAGCCGAACGGGAACGGACTCCTGAGGATGCGCGAGCTGGCGGCGGCCAGCGGCGTGTCGCCCGGCACGATCAAGCACTACCTGCGCGAGGGCCTGCTGCCCGAGCCGGTCCGCACGTCGCGCAACATGGCCTACTACCCGCCCGAGTTCGTCGACCGGATCAGGCTGATCAAGCAGCTCCAGGAGGAGCGGTTCATGCCGCTCAAGCTGATCAAGGGCGTGCTCGACAAGGACCCCGAGCGGGCGCGCCGCCTGGTGGAGCTGGAGGACCGCGTGCTGGAGCGGGCGCTGGCCGCCGAGGGGGCGCAGCGCGTGTCGGCCGCCGAGCTCCGGCGCCGCCACGACATGTCGCGCGAGGCGCTCGACAAGCTCGTCGAGCTGGGCGTCGTCACCCCCAACTCCCGCGGCTTCAGCGCTCTCGACGAGCGCATCGTCGAGGCGATCTCCCGCTTCCGCGCGGGCGGCCTCGACGAGCGGATCGGCTTCACGGTCTACGACACGCTGCGCTACAAGCACGCGCTCGACGAGCTGGTCAAGGAGGAGGTCCACGTGTTCATGGACCGCCTGGCCGGCGAGATGGACGCCGAGGCGGCGGCCGAGCTGATCTCGAACGGCGCCGAGCCGCTCGAGGACCTGATGCGCGCGCTGCACTCGAAGGCGATGGTCGCCGAGCTCGAGCGCCAGCGCGCGGCGCGCGGCTGACGCCCGAGCTCCGCCGCTCGCGCTACGGCAGGGTGCCGGGAGGGCCGAGGATCTCGATGTCGTACTCGGCGGCCACCGCGGTCACGCTGTCGGGGTCCTGGCTCTCGAGGGCGGCCACCTGCGCGACGAAGCGCTCGAATCCCGCCGGGTTCGACGTGCACAGCCAGGACGCCGGCCCGTCGTCGGACACGCGGTAGACGTGCGGCACGCCGCGCGGAGCGAGGAAGAACTCGTGGGGGCGAAGCGTCACCTGCTCGCCCGGCATGTACAGCGTGACCTCGCCGGCGAGCACGTAGAAACCCTCGTCGTGGGTGTGGTGCACGTGCAGCGGCGGCATGTCGCCGGCGGGGGCGTCGATCATCTCGACGAGCCCCTCGGCGAGGATCCGGGCGCGTACTCCGAGGAAGTTCAGGTCCTGCACGGGGGCCTGCACGGTCATGATGACCCTCCTGTAAGGTCCGTATCGGAGTTTGCAAGATAACTCCGAATCGGAGCTATGTCAACAGCCGACCGCCTCAGCCCCTTCTCGTTCGTGATCCTCGTGCTCGTCGGCCGCGGCGGAGCAGGTCCGCACGACCTGCGTCGCATGTCGGAGCGCGGCCGCATCTACTGGGACGCGGCGCCGAGCCAGTGGTACGCCGAGCCCAAGCGCCTCGCGAAGCTGGGCTACCTGGAGGCGCGCAAGGAGCCGGGCCGCACGCGCGAGCGCACCCACTACACGCTCACCGGCAAGGGCCGCGAGGCGCTGGCCGAGTGGGTCCGCACCCCGACGCCGCTACCGCGGACCCAGAACGAGCCCGTGGTGCGCCTGATGGCCGGCGACCTCGTGGACCCCGCCGGCGTCCGGGAAGGGCTCGAGGCGATGCGGGCCGAGATCGACGACGCACTGGCCGGCGTCGAGGAGGGGCGATCGCTGCTCGAGACGCTGCCCGAGCGGGCGCCGCTGCTGGCCGTCAACTACGACTACGCCGAGAAGCTGCTCCACCTGCAACTCGAGTGGCTGGATGCGGCCGAGCGGGCGCTCGCGGCCACGGCCGCCGGGAGCTGACCCCTCATGGCCGGCGACGCGCGCAGCGTGCGGCATGCTCAGCGCCGAGGGCCTGGCGGGGTGCTCGAGTTCGCCGGACAGCCGCCGGTTCCCGATGAAGAAGACCGTCGAGGCTGAAGGACGCGACGAGGGCCTGATCGGCGGGATCACGAAGCTCGGCGCCACCGACTGCGAGCTTCCACTCCGGGTGCTGGTCGCCAGCTTCATGGCCTGGGAAGCCGCGCAGAGCGCCGAGGGCCGGGGCCGCCTGCGCGTGCGCGACGCCTCACGCCGCAGGCGGCGGGACCTCTCGCGCCAAAATTCAGGGTAGGGCCCCCTGAGGGGGTCAAAAGTTCAGGGTGGCGGCGCGTCTCGGCCCGGCCTAGCGTTGCGAGGTTGCGCCAGCTGGCAATCACGATCTCGAGCCTCCTCGCGGCGACCTTGCTCGCCGCTCCCGCGGCGGAGGCCGCGTTCCCGGGGTCGAACGGCCGGATCTACGTGCGCACGGACACGAACGGCACGCCCGGCGTCAAGTCGGTGCTGCCCGACGGCACCGGCCTGCGGGACGAGCCAGGCTTCCCAGCCCGGTTCTCGCTGTCGCCGGACGGGCGCAGGATCGCCTTCGTGCGAGGCTCCGTTCCCAACACCGAGCTTGTGGTCCGCGACATCGGCGACCCGATCGGGACCACGTTGCTGCCTCAGGGCGATGTGCGCGCGCCCTTTGGCGAAGCCGACCTCGCCCCGCCCGCCTGGAGCCGGGACGGCGAGCTACTGGCCCTGCCGGCGAGAAAGGCGGACTTCTCGGGCCTCATGGTCGTCGTGCCGGTCGACGGCGGGCCGGTCCGCCAGTTCTACCCGTACTCCAGCCAGAGCGGCGACCGCGCGTTCGCGCTCGGCCAGAGCTTCTCACCGGCCGGCGGCGAGTTCGCCGCCGCAACCATCCGCAAGGTCAGCTTCCCGAACGACCCGACCAACAACAGCGGGGCGCGGGACTGCGTGGCGTCGATCGAGCGATTCGACCAGTCGTCCGGGTCGAAGCTGGGGGACGTCACTCCGCTCACGTCCGGGCCCAACTCGTTCGACCCGTGCGTGAACGACTCGGCTCCCGACTACACGCCGGACGGGTCGCAGATCGTCTTCCTCCGCAACGTCCGCGAAGGGATCTTCGTCCATCCTCCGGCCATCTCGCGCGTGTCGGCGAACGGCGGCGCGGCAACCACGATCACGACGCTCACGCTCGGCGGATCGACGTTCAAGGTGGCGCCGGAGGGCGACGAGCTTGCCTACCTGGACGCCGGAAGCCAGTCCGGGACCAACGCGGTGCGGGCCATTCCGGTCAGCGGGGGCGCGTCGCGCCCGGTGATCGAGATCGAGGGCGCTGTCGGGGTCCTGGCCTGGGCGCCCGGCGCGACCACTCGGATCACCGGCGGGCCCTCCGGCCTGACCCGCGACCGCACGGCGTCTTTCACCTTCGAGCGCCCTGATGACCCCCGCGCCGGGGCGCTCGAGTGCAGGCTCGACGGCGCTGCGGCGGGCTTCACGCCCTGCACGTCGCCCAAGGAGATCACCGGGCTCGCCGACGGGTCGCACCTCTTCGAGGTGCGGTTCGCGCCGTCGAGCGGGCCCCCCGACCCGCCAGTGTCCGCGGGCTGGGACGTCGACGGCACGGCGCCGGTCACGAAGCTCGTCTCCGGGCCATCCGGCACCGGCAACGGCCCTGATGCGGAGATCGCCTGGGAGTCCGCCGACACCGACGTCGAGCGCTTCCAGTGCCAGCTCGACGGCGGCCCGGCGTTCACGTGCGCGTCGCCGCACCGCCTGACGGGCTTGAGCCCCGGGCAGCACCGCTTCGCGATCGCCGCCGTCGACCGAGCGGGCAACGTCGAGTCGCCCGCGGCGGCCGAGGTGACCTGGGAGGTTGCGGGGGAGCAGGCGCCCGCCACCCTCCAGTGCGCGACGCCGACGGCGACCGCCGGGGTGCTCACCGCGATCGCGCGGGAGGAGGCCGCCTGCTGGCAGCCCGACACCGTCGAGGGCCGGCCGGCTCAGGTATCGACCGGCGCGGTCTCCGCCAACGGGATCCGGATCGACCCGGCGCCGGGGACGCGGATCATCGTCGCCCCCCAGTTCACGGGCGGGTCGCTGCGGATCACAGGCCCGGCCACGCTCTCCGTCGGCGCGGTCCGGTGGCCCGTCAACGGTCCGCTGGAGTGGAACGGGCTGGTCGCCAGCCAGGTCGCCCAGGTCCCGAAGCTGTTCGACGTCGTGCAGCAGGAGATCGGCGGGATGCCGCTGACGGCGTCCCCGTCGGTCGAACTGTCGGCCGACAACGGCGGCCAGGCGAAGCTGGCCCTCAAGGTCGCCCTGCCGAAGGCGTTCAAGACCGTGCCGGGCCGGCCGCCGCCGGGCACGCCGGAGTCGCAGACCGGCTTCAAGGTCGACGTCGCGCTGACGACGTCGAACGACAAGGGGGTCACCTTCGGCGGGCGCATCACGCTGGCCGAGGCGTGGCTGTTCGGCCGCGTGAAGGTCAAGGACCTCAGCCTGGGCGGCGACACCGCGACCAACACCTTCGACGGCACCGTCACGCTCGAGCTGGCCCAGGCGGGCCGCCTGGCGCCGAAGGCGATCAGCAAGGACGCGGCCGTGACCTTCGGGGTGACGCTCGCGCCCGCGGACCTGGTGGACAGCGCGCGCACGCCGCTCGGAGCGCTGCGCAGGCTCTCCGCGCAGGTCGGGAGCTTCGAGAAGCACATCGGCGAGGGCTTCTACCTCCAGCGCTTCGGCGCCGAGCTCGGCACCGGCAAGGACGCGACCGGGAAGCCGGCGATCACGGTCGCCGGCAACGTCGGCCTCTCGTTCGGCCCCAAGCTCCAGTTCGACAACATCTTCGAGGGCGAGCTGATGGCCATGGACGGGAAGGGCACGCTGACCGTCCCGACGGACGACGCGTCGACCGCGCCCGTCACGTTCGAGGCCACGGGCGACGGCAAGCTCGTCGACCTCCCGGTCTCGAGCGCGACCGTGAAGCTGGAGACGACACCCCGGGTCTCGTTCACCGCGCGCCAGGGCATCGACATCGGCGGGTTCGGCGTCGACTACGGGATCACGGACGGTTTCTTCGATCCCGGGACGCTGACCTACAACGCGCGCGGGACCGGGCGCGTCCGGCTGCCGCTGCTGGGGGAGGCGGACGGTGAGGTCGTCCAGTCGTCGACCGGTATTGCCGCCTGCATACAGCTCGGCAGCTCCGCGCGCGTGGGCTTCGGGAAGCGCTGGACCGACCCCGCTTCGCCGTTCCAGGTGTTCGGCAGCGCGTGCGACCTCGGTCCGTTCGCGGCGGCGGCGCCCGCGGCGGCGGGGGCGGGCGGCGATCGCACCGTCGACGTCGCCCGCGGCACGCCGATCCTCGCGATCGAGGTCCGGGGTGCGGACGCGGCGCCCCACGTGACGCTGCGGCCGCCCGGCGGAGGCGAGCTGGCATCGCCGCTGCGCCGCCGCGGAGTGCTGCTCGCCGAGGATCCCGCCGGCCGCGTGACCTACGTGCTGGTGGAGAAGCCGCGCCCCGGGCGCTGGACGGTCAGCGGCGATGGCATCGCCGGGCTACGCACCGCTCGGGCGCGGCCGGCGGTGAAGGTGCGCGCGCGGGTCGCGCGCGGCCGCCTGACGTGGAAGCTGACCGCTCAGCGCGGGCAGCGCGTCACGTTCGCCGAGCGCGGCGCCCATACGGCGCGCACGATCCTCACCACCACGCGGTCGCGCGGCAGCGTCAGGTTCCGTCCGGCATCGTCGATCGACCGCAAGCGGACGATCGAGGCACTCGTCGTACAGAACGGGGTGCCCAGAAGGCGGGTCGTCGCGGCGCGCGTCACGGCGCGGCCCGCCGTGGCCGGAAAGGTCTCCGCCCTGCGGCGCGCAGCCCGCGGCCGGGTGGCGTGGCGGGGCAGCGCGCCGACGTACGCGGTATCCGTGCTCTACGCCGATGGCGAGGTCGTGACGGCGTCGACCAGCCGGCCGCGCCTGACCGTCAGGCGGCGCGGCACGGTGACGGTGACGGTGGTGCCGCTCGGCGCGGACGGCGTGCCCGGCCGCGCCGTACGCAAGCGGCTGAAGCTCTGAGGCGCCGCACCGGTCCGGATCCCCGGCGCCTTCTACCCTCGGACTCGCCCATGGCTGCCCGAGAAGACCTCCGCAACGTCGCGATCATCGCCCACGTCGACCACGGCAAGACGACGCTGGTCGACGCGATGCTGCGCCAGTCCGGCGTCTTCTCCGCGCACGAGCACCTGACCGACCGGGTCATGGACTCGATGGACCAGGAGCGCGAGCGCGGCATCACGATCCTGGCCAAGAACGCGGCGGTCCGCTTCGGCGACGTCAAGGTCAACATCGTCGACACGCCCGGACACGCGGACTTCGGCGGCGAGGTCGAGCGCGCGCTGACGATGGTCGACGGCGCGGTGCTGCTGGTCGACGCCAGCGAGGGCCCGCTGCCCCAGACCCGCTTCGTGCTGCGCAAGGCGCTCGAGGGGCGGCTGCCGATCGTGCTGGTCGTCAACAAGGTCGACCGGCCCGACGCCCGGATCGCCGACGTCGTCGAGGAGGTCTACGACCTGTTCCTGGACCTCGACGCCGACGAGGAGCAGATCGAGTTCCCGATCGTCTACACGAACGCGAAGGCCGGCTGGGCGGCGACCGAGGAGGGCGTCGAGGGGACCGACCTGCGGCCGCTGTTCGACCTGCTCGTGAACCACATGCCGCCGCCCGAACACGACCCGGGCCACTCGCTGCAGGCGCTCGTGACGAACCTCGACGCGGACCCGTACGTCGGCCGCCTGGCGCTCTGCCGCGTGCACAACGGCCACATCAAGCGCGGCGAGAACGTCTCCTGGTGCCGGCGCGACGGGTCGATCGAGCGCGTCAAGGTCGCCGAGCTCTACGTCGCGGAGGGCATGGCCCGCGTCGCGGCCGACGACGCCGGTCCCGGCGAGATCATCTCCCTGGCCGGGCTGCCGGAGGTCACGATCGGGGAGACGATCGCCGACGCCGAGAGCCCCGAGCCGCTGGAGCCGATCCACGTCGACGAGCCGGCGCTGGGCATGACCGTCGGCGTCAACAACTCCCCGCTCGCGGGTCAGTCCGGCAACAAGCTGACCGCGCGCCTGCTCAAGAACCGCCTGGACGCGGAGCTGGTCGGCAACGTGTCGATCAAGGTCCTGGAGACCGAGCGCGGCGACACCTGGGAGGTCCAGGGCCGGGGGGAGCTCCAGCTGGCCGTCCTCGTCGAGACGCTGCGCCGCGAGGGCTTCGAGCTGACCGTCGGCAAGCCGCAGGTCGTCACCCGCGAGATCGACGGCAAGACCCACGAGCCCGTCGAGCGCCTGGCGATCGACGCGCCCGAGGACTTCATGGGCGTGATCACGCAGCTGCTGGCGCTGCGCAAGGGGCGGATGGAGCAGATGGTCAACCACGGCACGGGCTGGGTGCGCCTGGAGTACCGCGTCCCGGCTCGCGGGCTGATCGGCTTTCGTACCGAGTTCCTGACCGAGACCCGCGGCACCGGCGTTCTGCACTCGGTGTTCGACGGCTACGAGCCCTGGTTCGGCGAGATCAAGACTCGCCCGACGGGGTCGCTGGTGGCCGACCGCCGCGGCGACACCTCGCAGTTCGCGCTGATGAAGCTCCAGGACCGCGGGCAGCTGTTCGTGGGGCCCGGCGAGGAGGTCTACGAGGGCATGATCGTCGGCGAGAACTCGCGCACCGAGGACCTGGACGTCAACGCGGTCAAGGACAAGCAGCTCACCAACATGCGCGAGGCGCGCTCGGCGGAGCTGGTTCGCCTGGCACCGCACCGGCAGATCTCGCTCGACCAGGCGCTCGAGTTCATCCGCACCGACGAGTGCGTCGAGGTGACGCCCGACGCCGTGCGGCTGCGCAAGGTCGTGCTCGCCGCGGGCGAGCGCGCCACCGCCGCGAAGCGGGCGAAGTCAGCCCGACTCGCTGCGGCGTCGGGCTAGCGCCCGCTTGCCCTTCGGGGTGCCGGCCGACTCGACGACCATGTCCCACAGGCGCGCCTGGTCCTCGACCAGGTGGTCGAAGGTGGCGCCGCTGATCTGACTGCGCCACACGATCGTGCCCACCAGGACATCCGCGTAGAACTCGAGGTCGGCGTCCTCGCGGAGCTCCCCCGCGGCCACCGCGCGCTCGAGGAACGCGCGGATCTGCGCCCGCCGGGGCTCCACGAGCTTCGCCCGGAAGACGGCGCCGAACTCCGGGTTGATGACCGCCTCGCCGGCCAGCCCGAGCAGGAGCCTCATGCCGGGCGGGGTGGTCGCGGCGATCACGCGGCCCGTGGCCAGCAGGTCCTCACGAGGGTCGCCGGCTTCGATCGGCTGAATCATCCCGACGAGGTGGTCGAGCAGCTCCTCGACGAGCTCGTGCTTCGACTTCCAGCGCCGGTAGATCGTCGCCTTCGAGACGCCCGCGCGGGCGGCGACGGAGTCCATCGACATGGCCTGGAAGCCCTTCTCGGCCAGCAGCTCGAGCGTGGCCTGGAGGATCGCCTGGTGTGACGCAGCACTGCGCGGCCGCCCGGGCGGCCGCGCAGTGTCCTGCATCGCTGCCTGGTCGCTCATGCGGCGACACGGCTCCGGGACGAGCGGTGCCGGCGACCTGCTCGGCCTGCTCCGGCTCGCGCTCCTTGCGGGGCAGCAGCACCGCGGCGAGCAGCGACCCGACCAGCGCGGCGGCGGAGGCCACCAGCACCGTGGTGGTCATCCCGTTGACGAACGCGTGCTGGGCCGCGGTTGCGAGCGAGTCGCCCGCCTGGCCGCCGATCTTGTCGGCGACGGCCATGGCCCCGCCGACGCCCTCGTTGGCGGCGTTCCCGGCGTCGGCCGGCAGCCCGCTGACCGCGGCATCCATGTCGCCACGGTACATCGAGGACAGGAGCGATCCGAGCACCGCGACTCCCAGCGCCCCGCCGACCTGGCGGGCGGCGTCGTTCATCGCCGAGCCGACGCCCGCGTGCTCCCTGGGGAGCGCGGACATCAGCGCCTCGGTGGCCGGCGTCATCGCCATGCCCATGCCGAAGCCCATCGTGGTCAGCACCGCTGCGATCAAGCCGTAGCCGGAGTCGACCTGGGCCAGCGAGAGCCCCGCGAGCCCGGCGGCGACGAGGGCCAGGCCCCCGGCGACCAGCGGGCGCGGGCCGAAGCGCACGACCATCTTCGCGGACACCTGGGAGGCGCCGATCAGGCCGAGGCTGACGGGGATGAACGCGGCGCCGGCCGTGATCGGGCCGTATCCGAGCACGTCCTGCAGGTACTGAGTCAGGAAGAAGATCGTCCCGAACAGCGCGAAGAACACCATCGTGATCGATGCGGCCGAGGCCGAGAAGCGGCGGTCCCGGAACAGGCGGACGTCGATCATCGGCGAGGGCGCGTGCAGCTCCCAGACGTAGAAGGCGCTCGAGCAGGGCGACGGCCAGGCCGAACGAGGTCAGCACTGTGGTGTCGGTGAAGCCGCGGTCGCCGCCGGCCTCGATGATGGCCCACAGCAGCGTGGTCAGCCCGGCGAACGACAGGGTCGCGCCGAACGGGTCGAGCTTGGGTGCGGCGGGGTCCTTCGACTCCGGGACGAGCGGCCGGCACAGGGCCAGCGCGATGATCGCCACGGGGATGTTGATCAGGAAGACCGAGTTCCAGGAGAAGCTCTCGATCAGGAACCCTCCGGTGATCGGCCCGAACGCGATTCCGAGTCCCGACACGGCGGCCCAGATCCCGATCGCCTTCGGCCGCTCGTCGGCGGGGAAGACGTTGGTCAGGACCGACAGCGTCGAGGGCATGATGAACGCGCCGCCGACGCCCATCAGGGCCCGGCTGGCGATCAGCATGTTGGGAGAGTCCGCGACGGCGGCCGCGACGGAGCCGGCGAGGAACACGCCGAGGCCGATCTGAAGCGCGCGGCGGCGGCCGAAGCGGTCGCCCAGCGAGCCGGCGATCAGCAGCAGGCCGGCGAAGACCAGCGTGTAGGAGTCGACGATCCACTGGAGCTGGCTCGAGCTGGCTCCCAGGTCGTCGGAGATCGACGGCAGCGCGACGTTCAGGATCGTGTTGTCGATCGAGATGACGAGCAGCGCGAGCGAGAGGACGCCGAGGGTCCACCACCGGCGCCTGTAGACGGTTTCTGCGTCCGCTGACATGTGGGCCTCCTGGTGCGCGGTAGATACGAAACGGTTTCGTTTCATGACTGGTGCCACAGTAGGCCTTGGCACTACGAAACGCAACCGTTTCGTTTTGTATTGGCGCGCGAGGTCAAGCGGTACGCTGCCGGGCAAGCGATCTGGGGGAGAGCTATGCAGCCGTCGTACGCGAGTGGCGCATCCGATGCGCCGCTGATCGGCCAGACCATCGGGGCCAACCTCGAGGACACCGTCGCGCGCTTCCCCGACGACGACGCGCTCGTCGCGCGCCATCAGAACGTGCGGCTGAGCTGGCGTGAGCTGAACGAGCAGATCGACCGCGTCGCGCGCGGGCTCATGGCGATGGGCCTGGAGCGCGGCGACCGGCTCGGCATCTGGAGCCCCAACCGGGTCGAGTGGGTCCTGATCCAGTTCGCGACCGCCAAGGCCGGCGTGATCCTCGTGAACCTGAACCCGGCCTACCGGACCACCGAGCTCGAGTACGCGCTCAGGCAGTCCGGCTGCCGCTGGCTCGTCGCCGCGAAGTCGTTCAAGACATCGGACTACGAGGCGATGATCGGCGAGGTCCGGCCCGGGGTCGACACGCTCGAGCACGTCGTGCTGTTCGAGTCGCCGGAGTGGGACGAGCTGCTGGCCGCCGGCGACGGCGCCTCACCCGACGCGCTGCGCGAGCGGATGGGCGAGCTCGACCCCGACGACCCGATCAACATCCAGTACACGAGCGGCACCACCGGGGCGCCCAAGGGCGCGACGCTCACCCACCACAACATCCTGAACAACGGCTTCTTCGTGAGCGAGCTGTGCCGGCACACCGAGGCCGACCGGGTCTGCATCCCGGTGCCCTTCTACCACTGCTTCGGCATGGTGATGGGCAACCTGGGCTGCTCGTCGCACGGCGCTTGCATGGTGCTGCCCGAGGCGGCGTTCGAGCCGCTCTCGGTCCTCCAGGCGGTCGAGGCCGAGCGCTGCACGAGCCTCTACGGCGTGCCCACGATGTTCATCGCCGAGCTCGAGCACCCGGAGTTCGACTCGTTCGACCTGAGCTCGCTGCGCACGGGGATCATGGCCGGATCGCCGTGCCCGGTCGAGGTGATGAAGCAGGTGATCGACCGCATGAACATGGCCGAGGTGACCATCTGCTACGGCATGACCGAGACCTCGCCGGTGTCCACGCAGACGCGCGCGGACGACTCGATCGAGCGCCGGGTGGGGACCGTCGGGCGCGTGCACCCGCACGTCGAGGTGAAGGTCGTCGAGCCGGAGACCGGGCGCACGCTGCCGCGGGGCGAGCCCGGCGAGCTGTGCACGCGCGGCTACTCGGTGATGCGCGGCTACTGGAACGACGCCGAGCGCACGGACGAGGCGCTCGACGCGGCGGGATGGATGCACACGGGCGACCTGGCCACGATGGACGACGAGAGCTACCTGAAGATCGTCGGGCGCAGCAAGGACATGGTCATCCGCGGCGGCGAGAACGTGTACCCGCGCGAGATCGAGGAGTTCCTCTACTCACACCCCGACGTGCAGGACGTCGCCGTCGTGGGAGTGCCGGACGACCGCTACGGCGAGGAGATCATGGCCTTCGTGATCCCGCGTCCCGATTGCCAGATCGACTCGGAGGAGGTGCGCGAGTTCTGCCGCGGGAAGATCGCCCACTTCAAGGTGCCGCGCTACGTGGAGGCCGTCGAGGAGTTCCCGATGACCGTCACCGGCAAGATCCAGAAGTACAAGCTGCGCGACCGGGCGATCGAGGAGATGGGACTGCGGGTCGCGGAGACGGCCTAGGCGCTGTAGGCGCCGGTCACCACGTCACGTCGTGCGACTCCATGACGCCGTAGCCCTCGGCCAGCGCCAGGCCGTTCGGCAGCGTGCCCGAGAACTCGCCGAACGGCTGGCGGTAGCGCGAGCTGAAGATCAGCAGGTTCGTGTCGTCGACCCGGGCTGAGTCCGGCCATTCGTGGAACTCCAGGCCGTCGACGCGGGATAGGTCGTCAGCGAAGTCCGACGGCGGCACCTCGACCGGTTCGCCGTCGACCCAGACGGTCCGCTCGGACGAGTTCGGCCCGTCGTTGACGCCGGTCACGAGGTTCCAGCCGACGCGCTCGCCGGCGGCGCCGCGGCCCACGCCCGCGCTCCACAGCCAGCTCGTGTGGCGCGCGTGGTAGCCGGCGGTCTCGTCGACCACGCCCAGCCCGTCGACCTCGACGTCGCGGCCGTCGATCGACACGGTCCCGCGGACCGGCACCCCGGCCTGCTTGCGCGTCCATACGTAGCCGTCGCCGTCGTGCTCGTTGACCGACTCGACGCCGTCGCCCTCGTCGAGCATCAGGTCGGCCCGGACGTCCGCATGGTCGACCAGGAGCCGCGAGCCGTCGAAGCGGATTCCCCGGTCGCCCTCGCGGACCGGCTGCCCGCGGACGACGACCGCCCACCAAGACCTCGGGATCACCCCGACGCGGGCCCGCCCGGCGCACAGCATCAGGTCCGGCCCGTACACGCCGACGTAGCGCCAGCGCTTGAGCGGCCGCCCGCGGCGCAGCAGCGGCATGCGGCCGGGAGGCAGCGCCAGGTCGAGCGCCGCGACTCCGTCCCCGCGCACCGGTAGACCTTTCATGGCGGCGAGCCTAACCGGGTCGCTCAGTAGACTGGATTGACCAGTCAGTCAACCGCGCATGGGGAGGAGGACGGTGCGCGTCGCAGCCGTACAGCTCGACTCGAGCGAACACATCGACCGGAACCTGGGCCGCGCCGAGGAGCTGGTCCGCGCCGCCGCCGCCGACGGCGCCGGCCTCGTGCTGCTGCCCGAGCGCGCGGACGTGCGCGGCGACAACGACGACTACGCGCGCGCCGCGGCGCCCGTCGAGTCGCACCCCACCGTCGAGTGGGCGCGGCGCCTGGCCGCGGAGCTGCGCATCGACCTGATCCCCGGCTCGTTCGTCGAGCGCCGCGAGGGCCGCGACAAGCACGCGAACACGTCCGCGCACATCGGCCCCGACGGCGAGCTGAAGGCCGTCTACCGCAAGATCCACCTGTTCGACGTCGAGGTCGCCGAGCGCCAGTACCTCGAGTCCGACACCCAGGAGCCCGGCGACGAGATCGTCGTCTCCGAGCTGGCCGACGGCACCCGGATCGGACTGACCATCTGCTACGACCTGCGCTTCCCCGAGCTGTACCGGATCCAGGCGATCCGGGGCGCGCGCATCGTCACCGTGCCCGCCAACTTCACGCGCGTGACCGGCGAGGCGCACTGGGAAGTCCTGCTGCGCGCCCGCGCGATCGAGAACCAGGCGTTCGTCATCGCCGCCGCCCAGTTCGGCGAGCACCCTCACGACATGGGCGACACCTACGGCAACTCGATGATCGTCGACCCGTGGGGCACGGTGCTCGACCGGCTCGCCGAGCGCAAGGAGGGATACGTGATCGCCGACCTCGACCTGGCCGCCCAGGACGACGTGCGGGGCAAGCTGCCCAGCCTCGCCAACCGCGTCGCGTCGGCGTACGCGTGGCCCCAGGAGGCACCGGTCTGATGGCCGGGCGCGCTGGCAACGGCGGCGTCGACAAGCGCCGGCTGATCCTGGACGCGGCGATCCGCGTGTTCGCACGGCGTGGCTTCCACGCCTGCCGGGTCTCGGACGTGGCGGACGAGGCGGGCGTCGCCTACGGCCTCGTCTACCACTACTTCGATTCCAAGGAGGAGATCCTCAACACGCTCTTCCGCGAGCGCTGGCAGCTCATGCTCGACGCGATCGTGGGAATCGACAAGACGAGCGACGCGACCGCCCGCGAGAAGCTCTACATGGTGGCCTCGTTCATCATCGACTCGTACCGCCACGAGCCCGACCTGATGAAGGTGATCATCGTCGAGGTGACGCGGGCGGCGAACTCGTTCGGGCGCCAGCACCTGGAGACGATCCGCCAGGCGTACGGGCTGATCGGCGACATCGTCGAGCAGGCCCGCCAGGACGGCTCGTTCAAGTCCGACATCTCCTCCGAGTTCGCCGCGATGTGCTTCTACGGCGCGATCGAGCAGCTCCTGTCCGGGTGGATCTTCGGGATCCTGCCCGAGACCGAGGAGGAGTTCGAGCGCGCCAAGGCACTCGTTGTCGAGACCATCTGCGGGGGTCTCGAGGCGGCTCCCGCGACAGTGTCTGGTTAGATTCCGCCCCTTATGAGCAACGACCTCGCCAAGCGTTTGATGTGGAGCGGCCTGCTCGCGGGAGTCGGCGCGCTGACGACGATCGTCGCGAACCGCATCGCCACCTTCATCTGGATCAAGGTCTTCGACGAAGACCCACCGGAGTATTGAGCCGAATGGCAGACGAAGAGCGCGACGACAGCCAGGAGACCAAGGTCACCAACCAGGTCGTCGACCAGGGGGACACCTCGGAGAGTCCGGCAGTCGGTGCGCCGGCCACCAGCTCGCCCGAGGGTGAGCAGAGCCCGGCCGAGGCTCAGCGGGCCGCCGAGGGCGAATCCGGCGCTCCCGCATGCGACGTCCGTCAGCAACACGGTCCCCGACAGCGGCGACCAGCCCGAGGGCACCGGTCCCGGCGGCGAGGTACGCGGCGGCTACGGCCTGGGCGCGACCGGCCCCGAGGGCCGCGACGACGTGCGCGGGCCGTCCGACACGGGCAGCGCCGGCGGCGGCCAGAGCCCGATGGCGGCGCAGCGGCGCGCCGAGCAGAACCGCGACGCGTTCGCCGAGAAGCCGCACCTGTACGTGGCCGGGGCGTTCTTCGGCGGGCTCGTGTTCGCGCAGATACTGAAGCGGCTCGGGGGAGACGACGACTGATGGCCAACGGCGTGGACCCCCGCCCGCCCGGATCGGGCGAGAAGTCGCTCGGCGAGATCGTCGCCGACGTCACCCAGAAGCTCCAGCTGCTGATCCGCGAGGAGATCGAGCTCGCGAAGCTCGAGGTCTCGACCAAGGCCAAGAAGCTCGGCACCGGGATCGGCATGGCCAGCGCCGCGCTGATCACGCTGTTCTTCTTCACGATGTTCATCTTCATCGCGCTGGCCGAGCTGCTCAACGACCTCTTCAACTGGGAGAGCAACGTCTGGGCCGGCTACGGCATCGTCGCGCTGCTGTTCCTGCTGATGACGATCGCGCTCGTGGTCGTCGGGCTGCGGCTGATCAAGAAGGGATCGCCGCCGGCGCCGGAGATGGCGATCGAGGAAGCCAAGGCCACCAGGGCCGTGCTCGAGGAGGCCAGGCACTGATGGGCCGCACGCCGCAGGAAGTCCGCCTCTCGGTCCAGGAGACCCGGCGCGAGCTGGAGTTCTCTCTGGGCGACCTGAAGGGCAAGATCGCCGAGCTGACCGACTGGAAGAAGCAGCTCTCCGAGCACCGGCAGGAGGCGCTGATCGGCGCCGCCGGGGCCGGCTTCGTGCTCGGCGGCGGTATCGCCGGCATCGTCGGTCTCTTCAAGCGCTAGCGGTCAGTCGTCCGCAAGCATCGAGCGGGGCACTCCGCCCACGCCCAGCAGGCCCGGCCCGGTGTGGGCCGCCAGCACCGGGCCGACCTCCGACACGAAGGCCGGCTCGCAGCCGAACACCTCGCGGCAGGCCTCGATCAGTCGCTCGGCCTCCTCGGCTGCCTGGATGTGCTGCACCACCCAGCCGTCGGCGCCCGACTCCTTGCGCTGGCGCGCGTAGTCGACCAGCCGCTCGAACGCCCGCTTGCTGGTCCGCACGCGCTCGACGGGCGTGATCTCGGCCTCGAGCGTCAGGATCGGCTTGATGCGCAGCGTGGTGCCGATGAACGCCGCCGCGCCGCCGATCCGTCCTCCGCGCTTGAGGAACTCGAGCGTGTCGATCGCGAACCACATCTTCAGCGCGTCGCGGGCGGCCTGGGCGTCGGCCAACACCTGGTTGTAGTCGTTCCCCGCAGCCGCGCTCCGCGCCGCGGCCACCGCCACGATGCCGAGCCCGCCGGCCGCCGTCGCCGAGTCCATGACGTGGACGCGCTCGCCGCCCTTGCCGTCACGCTCGAGCGCCTCGGCGGCCTGGTGCGCGGCCTGGACCGTCCCGGAGATGCCACCGGAGATGTGGATCGACACGACCTCGCCGCCGTCGGCCAGCAGCGGCTCGTAGGCGGTGATGAAGTCACCGACCGACGGCTGTGAGGTGGTGGGCAGCTGCTCGCCCGAGCGCAGCTCCTCCATGAACGCCTTGGTGTCGGTGATGTCGGCCTCGCGCTCGGTGCGCTCGCCGCCCCAGTTGATGTAGAGGGAGACCAGCGTGATCTGGTTTGCCTCGACGACCTCCCGGGGCAGGTAGGCCGTACTGTCTGTGACGATCGCGACGCGCGGCACGGGGCGGCAGCCTACATACAAGTCGCGCCCGGTCCCGGACCGCAACCAACTTGCAAGGACTTCACTTGACTGACTACGACCGCAACGAGATCCAGGGCAGGCTCGAGGGCCGCCTCCAGGAGATCGACCGCGTGCTGGGCACCGTCACCGTCGGCGACGAGGACGGTAACTCCGAGCTGGCCGACTACGACCAGCATCCCGGCGACCAGGGCAGCGAGACCCTCGAGCAGGAGATGGACGAGGCCAAGCGCACGATCCTGGCCGACGAGCGAAACGCGGTGCAGCAGGCGCTGGCGCGGCTCGGGGACGGCAGCTACGGCACGTGCGTCGACTGCGGCAAGGAGATCCCGGCCGAGCGGCTGAAGGCCCAGCCCGAGGCGATCCGGTGCGTCGAGGACCAGCGGCGGTTCGAGGCCTCGCACGGGACCACCGGCGGCCCGCGGAGCGCGCCCGGCCCGGACGCGTAGGCCCGGCCGGCGCTCAGGCCTTCAGGAAGAGCAGGTCCTCACCCTCGTCGAGCTCCGTGCCCGCCCGGAGCTCCAGCTTGCCGCCGCGCAGCGAAGGCGCGTGCGGGCGGTAGCCGCAGTCGGCGAGCATCGCCAGGACCGCGTCGGGGTCGTCGCCGTTCGCCTCCAGGCGCCACGGGATCCACTCGATCAGCAGCGGGGCGGAGGCCGACGCGAGCGTGCGGGCCATGCCTCGCAACGCGGAGCCCTCCGCGCCCTCGACGTCGAGCTTGATGAACGACGGGTCGATCCCCGCGTCGCGCACGTAGTCGTCGACGGCGATCGTCGTGACCTTCGTGGTCTCCGGCGCCTGCCACAGGTCGACGCCGATGCTCGCCCAGCCGAGCTGGTCGGTCAGCGCGAGCTCGAGCTCGTCGCCCGAGCGCTCGGACACCGCGGCCTGGGTGACCGTGACCTGGCTCATCTCGTTGGCCTCGACGTGCTCGCGCAGCCGCGCCGCGACGCGCGGGTCGGGCTCGAAGCAGTGCACGCCGCCGCCGGGTCCGACGGCGCGGGCGAAGCGCAGCGCGATGTAGCCGATGAACGATCCGCAGTCCAGCACCTGGCCGCCGCGCGGAACGTGCCGCTCGATGATCGCGGGCAGGATCGGGTCGAAGAAGTCGAGCAGCATCGCCCGCTGGAACATGTCGGCGGGGTCGATCCGCAGGGCGAGCCCGTGCGGGCCCCGGTAGGTCGCGTCGTCGCGCAGCAGGCGCTGGGCGATCCGGTGGCCGACGCGGTGGCGCATGCCCTCCGGGAGCGCGCCGCCCATCCGGCTCCACGCCCTGACCGGCAGCGGGAGCGGCTCCGCGGCGCTCGTATGTGGCTCTACGGTCATGGCGTCCCCCTGCCTGAGTCGACCGGGATTATGCAAAGCGGGGTGCGTTCTCGCGCCACCTCGGTGTAGCTTGCGCGCTCATGCAGGGCCTGACCGTGGCGGCCAGCGGAAACGATTCGCGCGAACTGGCGGCGGCCGCCGCTGCGTGCTTCGCGATCGGGGCGAGCGGCCGCACGCCCAGCGCGTTCGCCCCGGTGGCGCTCGGCCCTGACGCCGAGCGCGGGCTGGAGCTGATCGCCGAGGCGACAGGCGGCGCGGCGGAGGCGATCGCCCCGCACCGGCTGGAGGCGTCCGCCGCCCCCTATGTGGCCGCGCTGATCGGCGGGGCCGCTCTGGACCCGGCCGTGCTGCTCGACCGCCTGCGCGCGGCCGCGGCGGGCGACGTCCTGGTCACCGCGCTCGCGGGCGGCCTGCTGGCGCCGCTCACCCCGCGCTACTCCGTGCGCGACCTGGCCCGCGACCTGGGCGCCCCGCTCGTCGTCGTCACCTACGCACGACCCGGGCTCGTGAACGAGGCGCTGACCACGATCGCGGCGGCACGCGGTGGTGCGCTGCACGTCGCGGGCGTCGTGCTCACCGGATGGAGCGACGACCCCGGGCGGGTCGTGCTCGAGGAGCGCCGCGCGCTGGCGGACCTGGCCGGCGTCCCCGTCGTGACGCTGCCGGAGGCCGCGCGCGACGGCGAGTCGCTGCACGCGGCCGCGGCGCGCTGGCCGGTCGACGAGTGGCTCGAGCCGACCCCGGACGCGCACGCGGTCGAAGCGATCGAGCAGCGCCAGGAGGTCGTCCTCGACCCGTACACGGCCTGGGAGGGCGAGACCGCGCTCGGCGACCCGCGTACGACGCCCCGCCCGCGGATCATGGAGGCGATCGAGCAGATCGTCGCTGCCGAGGGCCCGATGACGGCGACGCGCGCGTACTCGCTCTACAACAAGGCCTCAGGCGGGCGCAAGCTGACCACCGCGGCGCGGGCTCCACTCTCCTCGGCCCTGTACTGGCTGGCCCGCGAGGGCAAGGTCACGGTCGTGCGCGAGGCCGACGTGCCCTGGCAGGGCGACGACGTCGCGCGCATGCCCGACCACCCCGAGGTGCGGGTGCGCGAGCTCGGGCCACGCGAGCTGATCGAGGTCCCGCTCGACGAGATCGCGGAGCTGATGCGGCGACTGCGCGCCGCCCAGGGCGTGAGCGACGACATGGGCCTGAAGCGCGCCGTGCTGACGGCGTACGGGCTGGTGCGGCTGACCGCGCGGGCCGACGAGTACCTGGGCCTGGCCCTCGATCTCGCGGGCGAGCCGGCCAGCGCGCCCTAGACTCCCGCTCAGGGATGGGGAGGACTCTGGTCACCGGCGGATCCGGTTTCATCGGATCGCACGTTGTTCGGCTGCTCGCGCAGCGGGGCGACGACCTGCGGCTGACCATGCGACCGCGCTCGCGGCTCGAGAACCTGGAGGGGATCGACTACGAGCGCTTCGACGCCGACATCCTCGACCGGCACGCGATCCGGCGAGCGCTCCGGGGCGTCGACCGCGTGTTCCACGTCGCCGGGCTCCAGTCGACCCGACCCTCGGACAGCGAGCGACTCTTCCAGGTCAACGTCGAGGGCACCCGGAACGTGCTCGAGGAGTGCCTGCGAGCGGGCGTCGAACGGGTCGTCTACACGTCGAGCGCGGCCGCCGTGGGCCCCGCGCCGGAGGGCGAGACCGCGGACGAGCGCCAGCTCTTCACCGCCGGCCACCTGGGCATCCCCTACGTCAACTCCAAGCACGAGGCCGAGGTCGAGGCGATGCGCCTGGCCGCGCGCGGACTGCCCGTGGTGGTCGTCAACCCGTGCAACGTGTTCGGCCGCGGCGACATCTACGCCCGGGCCACCTCGATGGTCCGCCGCTTCCTGCTGGGCCGGTTCCCCGTCTACACCAACGGCGCGCTGAACGTCGTCGACGTGGGCGACGTGGCCCGCGGCCACCTGCTGGCCGACGAGCGCGGCCTGACCGGCGAGCGCTACATCCTCGGCAACCGCAACTACACGACCGACCGCCTGTTCGCCGACCTGGCCCGCCTGTCCGGTGTCGAGTACCCGCCGGTGAAGGTCGACCCGACCGTGGCGCTCCGCCTCGGGCAGGTCGTCGAGGGCGTCGTGCCCCGGGGCCGGGCGCCGATCTCCTCGGAGGAGATCAAGCTGACGACCTGCTGGTGGACCTACCGCAACACGAAGGCCAAGCGCGAGCTGGGCTTCCAGCCGTCGCCGCACGAGGACACGATCGAGGCGACCGTCGACTGGTACCTCGAGCGCGAGTCGGACCGGCTGGCGCGGTCCCGCCGGACGCAGCCCATGCAGTGGAAGGTGCTGGCCGCGGGGCTCGGCGCGGCGTCGGGGCCGGTGAACGCGATGCGTAGGCTCTTGCCGCGTGCCTGAGAAGAAGACAGCCTTCATCCTCGCCGGCGGGGCCTCCCGCGGCGCCTACCAGGCCGGCTGCCTCAAGCGCCTCGAGGAGGAGGGCATCAAGCCGGACCTGATCATCGGCTCGTCGATCGGCGTCTGCAACTCACTCGTCTACGCCACCGGCGGGGCCGAGGCCGTGTGGGCGTTCTGGTCGCGCGCGGTGTCGCTCCCGCAGGTGCTCGACCTCTCGATCCGCAAGAATCCGCTGTTCGGCAACTCGCTCTTCTCGATGGGACGGCTGCAGCGCTTCGTCGAGTCGGAGGTCGACTTCGACGCGTGCTTCGAGTCGGAGATCGAGCTGACCTTCATCGTCGCCAACCTGTCCGCCGGCCACGAGGAGCTGCGCGGCAACCGGACCGAGTCGGACGTCGAGCGGTTCCGGACCGTCACGCGGATCGGCTACACGATCCCGATCCTGCATCCGCTGATCGAGCTCGACGGCGACATGTACGGCGACGGCGGCTTCCTGTGGAACGTGCCGTTCGAGTACGCGGAGGAGTGGGGGGCGACCGACGTCTACATCCTGTCGGTGGTTCCGTCGCGGCTGCCGCGGGCCGACTCGCTGCGCTTCGTGCCCCAGGTGGCGCTGCGCATGTACGACGTGTTCTGGCGGACGTTCGGCAACTCGTCCTACCTCGAGAAGCACCTGGACAACGGCAAGTACCACGGCATCGACGTCACCGTCCTCGAGCCCGAGCCGGAGACCGGCATGTTCGACCCGCTGGGGATGCTCAACGCCTATCCCGGCAAGTCGCGCAAACTGCTCTGGCAGGGCTACCGCGACACCGAGCGGGCCCTTCACCACGAGAAGCCGGCGACCGGCCGGGTGAAGGGCAAGATTCCGGGCGACAGCGCCGGGTAACCTCGGGCCAGTGGCGACGCTCTACCGCTGCAAGACCCCCACCAACGTCCTCTGCCGCTGCGGCACGGTGGCCCGCCGCCTGCGCAAGGCGGGCTTCGAGTTCGACGAGGTCCGCGTGCCGATGCGAAAGCGCGACCGGCCCGAGGTCGAGGCGCTCTCGGACCAGCGCTGGGTGCCGGTGTTCGTGCACGGCGAGGAAGTCATCTGCGACTCGCACCGGATCCTGGAGTACGTCGAGTGGATCGGGCAGGAGGAGAGCTGATGCCGTCGCAGCCCGGGCGCTCCCGCTACGCAGAGGCCGCACGGCTCGCCAAGCGCGGGATCCCGATCGCGATGGAGCTCTACCGGCGCTGGCAGGAGCTCACGCCGGAGCAGCGCGAGCGCTACCTGAAGACGGCGCGGGAGTACGCCCGAAAGGCGGGCGACGCCTACGCGGACCGCCGCGGGCGGCCGAGCGGCAAGCGCGGCGGCAGGCCGCGGCGCCGCCGGGCCTAGAGCCTCCCAGGGGGCTCTCAGCCGGCTCCCAGGAGTCGCTTACCAGTCGTAACCCACCGCGGGGACAGGGCTAAGGAACGGCGCGGAAGCGCCGATGCAATGGGTGAGCACGGGCCGCCGCCGGCCCGGCTGCAGTCCCTCCCGCTTCGGTCTCGCAAGGAGGCGAGCCGCCATCCCCCTGACTCCCCGCATTCGATTCCTGCTGCTGTCGCTGTGCGCCTGCTGCGCGCTGCTGGCCCCTGCGCAGAGCGCATGGGGCGCCAGCGCGACGGTCGCGAGCGGGACGCTTTCCTACGTCGCGGGGACCGGCGAGGTCAACACCGTCACGATCACCCAGTCGGGGTCCAACTACGTGATCAGCGACCCGGGCCGGACCATCAACCTGGCCGGGGGCGGAACCGTCACCGGGAGCGCGACGTTCCCGACCACCGGGATCACGAACATCGTGGTCGACACGGGGGACCTGAACGACTCGATCGTGATCTCCCCGGCGGTCCGAGCGACCCTGTTCGGCGGCTCCGGTGACGACTCGCTCACGGGCGGCGGCGGAAACGACTCGCTGAACGGCGGCGACGGCAACGACGTGATGGGCGGCGGAGCGGGCACCGACACGATCTACGCCGGCAACGGCGACGACACGATCGACGGTGGCACGGGCGCCGACTCGATCCGCGGCGAGGCCGGCACGGACGTCGCCAGCTACACGACGCGGAGCGCGGCGGTGACGGTCTCGATCGACAACGTCGCCAACGACGGCGCGGCCGAGGGCGACGACGTGCGCACCGACGTCGAGCGCGTGCTCGGCGGATCCGGCTCGGACACGCTTACCGGCACCACGGGGAACGAGGAGCTGAACGGGGCGGGCGGCGACGACACGCTGCGCGCGACCACCGGCGCGGACACCCTGATCGGCGGGTCGGGCCGCGACCTGGCCGACTACTCGTCGCGCACACGGGCGCTGACGATCACGCTCGACGACCAGCCCGGCGACGGCGAGGCGGGCGAGGGCGACGACGTGCGCTCCGACGTCGAGCGCGTGTCCGGCGGCTCGGCGGGCGACACGATCCACGGCTCGGACGCCGACAACGACATCGACGGCAACGACGGCGCGGACACCCTCCGAGGCGGCCTGGGCGCCGACACGTTCACGGGCGACGGCGGCGACGACACCGTCGACTACTCCGATCACCCGGCCGGCGTGACGGTCGACGCCGACGGCGTGGCCGACGACGGCACGACCGGCGCGAACGAACGCGACAACGTCGGCTCCACGATCGACAACCTCACCGGCGGCGACGGCCCCGACCGCCTGACCGGGACGACCTACTACAACACGATCCGCGGCGGCGGGGGCGACGACGTCCTCCGCGGCGGCGACAACTCGGACACGCTCGTCGGCGGCGAGGGCAACGACGACCTGGGCGGCGACTCGGGCGACGACTCGCTCGACGGCAGCAGCGGGGCGGACAGGGTCGCGGGCGGCAGCGGCACCGACACCGCCGACTACTCGGGCCGCGGCGGCGCCGTCGAGCTCTACGTCGACGGCGCCTGGAACGACGGCGAGCCCGGCGAGGGCGACAACATCGTCGACGACGTCGAGAAGCTGACCGGCGGCGCGGCCGACGACCGCATCGTCGGCGGCACGATCGCCAACACGCTGAACGGCGGCGGCGGGAACGACTCGCTCGACGGCGGCAGCGGCAACGACACCGTCACCGGCTCGAGCGGCGACGACGCGCTCGCGGGCGGGTCGGGCACGGACAGCCTGGACGGCGGCAGCGGCGCCGACCGCCTCGACGGCGGGACCGGCGGCGACACGATCACCGGCGGCGAGGGCACCGACCTGGCCGACTACGGCGGCCGCGGCGGCGCCGTCACCGTCGATCCCGACAACGGCGCCGACGACGGCGAGTCCGGCGAGCGCGACAACGTCAAGTCCGACGTCGAGGACGTGCTGGGCGGCCACGGCAACGACAAGCTGACCGGCGACGGCGACGCCAACCGCCTCTGGGGCGGCCCCGACGGCAACGACACGATCGACGGCGGGAGCGGCGACGACCAGGTGGACGGCGGACCGGGCGAGGACGCCCTGCGCGGCGGAGGCGGCAGCGACGGCATCGGCGGCGGCGACGGCGACGACACCCTCGACGGCGACTCCGGCAACGACTGGCTCGACGGCGGCACCGGCACCGACACGCTGCGCGGCGACAGCGGCGGTGACCGCCTTGCCGGCGGCCCCGACTCCGACGTGGCGGACTACTCCGACCGCAGCCGCGGCGTCCAGGTGGCGCTCGACGGCATCGCCGGCGACGGCGAGAACGGCGAGGGCGACGACGTCGTCGGCGACGTCGAGCGCATCACGGGCGGGTCGGCCGACGACAAGCTCGCCGGCGACGCCGCCGACAACGTGCTGAGCGGGGGCGGCGGCAAGGACAACGTCGCCGGCGGACCGGGCAACGACCTCCTCGAGGGCGGATCGAGCGACGACACGCTCCAGGGCGGCGCGGGCGCCGACCGGCTGAGCGGCGGCAGCGGCAGCGACTGGGCGGACTACACCGAGCGCGCGAACGGCGTCGTCGTGGTACTCGACGGCGAGACGAACGACGGCGAGGCCGGCGAGAACGACGCGGTCGACGGCGACGTGGAGAACGTCCGCGGCGGCACGGGCGGCGACTGGCTGATCGGATCGGGCGGGCGCAACTCGCTCGACGGCGGCGACGGCGACGACCTGCTCGACGGCACGACCGGCGCGGACACGCTGACGGGCGGCGGTGGATCCGACACCGCCGACTACTCGCGCCGTACCGATCCGGTCAGGGTGTCGCTCAACGGGCAGAGCGACGACGGCCAGGACGGCGAGGACGACAAGGTTTCCGAGGACGTCGAGGGCGTGCGCGGCGGGACCGCGCGACGACACGATCGCCGGCAACGACGACCCGAACCGCCTGAACGGCGGCGACGGCAAGGACGCGATCGGCGGTGGCGCGGGCGACGACGTGCTGATCGGCATGGCCGGCAACGACACGATCGACGGCGGCACCGGCAAGGACAAGTTCGACGCAGGCGACGGCAACGACGTCGTCGAGGCGCGCGACAACACGCGCGACAGCGTCAACTGCGGCAAGGGCAGCAAGGACGTCGGCCGCCTCGACAAGAAGGACACGAAGCCGAAGAGCTGCGAGAAGCGCACGCTGCCCACCCCGGCGACGCCGTCGCCGCCGCCCACGGACACGGGCAGCGGGTCAGGGTCGAAGGGCAACCCGGTCGGCGTCAAGAAGGTCGTGGGCGGCGGCAAGTTCGTTGCGATCCCCGGCTTCCCGGGCGAGCGCGTCGACCGTCGCCTGCTCAAGGACATCGCCTGGATGAAGCGCAAGTACAAGATCCGCGTCACCGACGGATATGCGCTCACCGGCCACGCCGAGGGCGGCGAGCACCCGATCGGCGTCGCCCTGGACATCGTGCCCGGCGCCGGCGGGAGCTGGAACGACATCGACAAGCTGGCCAAGTGGGCCGAGCCGAGCCAGAACCGCCCGCGGGCCCCGTTCCGCTGGGTGGGCTACAACGGCGACGCCAACCACGGGCGGGGGAACCACCTGCACCTGTCGTGGAATCACTCCGCCGCGAGGAAGGGGCGTCCGCCGAAGTGGGTCCAGGTCCTGGCCTTCAAGGGCAGCAGCCCGTCCGGCACCACGAACATCCCGTCGCTCGAGCGGCTCGCGTTCTCGTCGAACTCCCGCCTCGGCCGCCCGCCGAAGGTCAAGACCGGCCTGCCGACGATCAAGCGCTGCTCCGGCGCCTCGCCGCTGAAGGCCACCTGGAAGGCGGCCGGCAAGGCGTTCAAGATCAAGTGGCAGATCATCGCGGCGATCACCCAGATCGAGTCCGGCTTCGGCTGCAACATGGGGCCGTCGTCGGCCGGGGCGATCGGCTGGACCCAGTTCATGCCCGCCACCTGGAAGATCTGGGGCATGGACGCGTCGGGCGACGGCAAGGCCGACCCCTACAACTCCACGGACGCGATCTTCTCGACCGCCCGCTACCTCCGCGCCTCAGGCGCGCCGGGCAACTACCGCAAGGCGATCTTCGCCTACAACCACGCGAACTGGTACGTGAACCAGGTCCTCGCGCTGTCGCGGAAGTTCAAGTAGCGCGCGTCAGCTCAGCCGGTTCTCGAGGCCGAGCGGGGCCGACTGCGGCGACTCGGCGGCCGGCGGCTCCGGCTCCTCCTCGGGCTGCTCGACCCCGAGGGCCTCGGCCAGCGAGCCGTCCTCGTACATCTCCATGACGATGTCGTGGCCGCCGACCAGCTTGCCCTCGATGAACAGCTGCGGGATCGTCGGCCAGCTCGACAGGCCGGACAGCTCCTGGCGGATGCGCGGGTCGGGCAGGATGTCGAGCGCCGCGTAGCGCACGTTCATCGTGTTGAGCACCGCGGACGTGCGCGCCGAGAAGCCGCACGCGGGCGCCTCGGGAGTGCCCTTCATGAAGAGCATGACCGTGTTCTCGTCGATCGCCTGCTGAAGGAAATCGCGGATCTCGTCGTTCGTCATTTTGCCGCCTCCGGCGTGGACGTCTTGATCGACAGAGCGTGGATGGGGCCGCCCACCTCGTCGCCGAACACGCCGTAGACGAGCTGGTGCTGCTCGATCCGCGACAGTCCCGCGAACTGGTCCGAGACCACTTCGGCCCGGAAATGGTCGCCGCCGCCGGTCAGGTCCTCGACCTCCGCACGGGCGCCCGGCAACGCAGATTCGATGCGCTGCTTGAGCTCTTCGGCGCTGGGCATAAGGGTTTCGAGGATAGCGGCCGATGAGAGGCTAGAATCGGTACTCAGATGGTCACTCTCACCGACATCGCAGCGAAGAAGGTGGGCGAGTTCCTCTCGACCCAGGAGCAGCCCGAGGCAGGCCTTCGAGTGGCCGTCAAGGGCGGCGGTTGCAGCGGTTTCCAGTACCAGCTCGCGCTGGACGAGGCCCGCGACACCGACCAGGTCTTCGACTTCGAGGGCATTCGCATCTTCGTCGACCCGCAGAGCCTCCGCTACGTGGACGGCTCGGTGGTCGACTACACCGAGAGCCTGATGGGATCGGGCTTCCAGGTGAACAACCCGAACGTCGTAGCGGCGTGCGGGTGCGGATCTTCGTTCCGCGTGGCGGATGAAGATCCGTCCTGCGGCGCCCCCGCTACGGCCTAGCCGCTTCGCTCGAGTAGGACCGCGGGACGCCGCCCGCGTCAGGCCGTCGTCGACGGGTGCGGCCCGTCCTGCGGTGTGTCGAAGCTGCCGCCGTCGATCAGCTCGACCCGGTAGCCGTCCGGGTCGGCGACGAACGCGATACGCGGCAGGTCGTCGCGGCCGCCGGGGCGATAGGGCGGCTTCTCGGGCTCCACGCCGATCTCGGACAGCGATGCCAGCACGGAGTCGATGTCGTCGACCGAGACCGCGACGTGGTTGTAGCCCTCGCCCAGGTCGTAGGGCTCCTCGCGGCCGACGTTGACGGTCAGCTCCAGCGTGTCGCCGTCGCCGGGCAGGCCCAGGTAGACGTTGTAGGCCGAGTCGAAGTTCAGCCGCCCGCGCTCCTCGAAGCCGAGCGCGCGGTAGAAGCGCACCGACGCCTCCGGGTCGCGGACGCGGACGCAGGTGTGCACGAACCGGGTAGCCATCGCCGGGATCGTCTCAGACCGGCGCGTTGTCCAGCGAGTGCCACAGGTACAGGCAGGCCAGCGTCCGGTACGGCGCCCACCGGTCGCCCAGCCGCTCGAGCGTCTCGGCATCCGGCAGCGCCTCGAGCCCGTACTGGCGCTCGACCGCACGGCGCACGCCCAGGTCGCCCACGGCCAGGACGTCGGGCCGGCGCAGGTGGAACATCAGGAACATGTGCGCGGTCCACTCGCCCAGGCCCTTGACCGCGGTCAGCTCGGCGATCACCTCGCCGTCGCTCATGTCGTCGAGCGAGTCGAGGTGCAGCTCGCCGTCGCGCACGTGCTCGGCCAGCGAGCGGATGTAGGAGACCTTGGGCCGCGACAGCCCCACGCCGCGCACAGTCTCCGGATCGGCGGCCAGCAGCTCCTCCGGCGTGGGCGTCGTGCCGCCGAACAGGTCCGTCAGCCGCGTGTAGATCGACCGGGCCGCCTTCACCGACAGCTGCTGTCCGACGATCGACCGCAGCAGCGCTCCGTAGGCGTCCGCAGGTCGCCCGCTGCGCCGTTCCTCCAGGTCGAGCGGGCCGTGCTCCTCGATCAGCCGCGCCATCACGTCGTCCGCGCGGCCGAGGTGCGCCAGCGCCTCGTCCGAGACCTCGAGGACCTCGCTCACGCCGCTCGCCGCGCCGGGCGGCCGTCCCAGAACTCGGCGTCGTCGTCTCCGAGCGGCGTCGAGGGCGGCCCGTCCAGCAGGTACTCGGCCATGATCCGGTGCCAGTTCGCTGTCGCCTCGAGCTGCCCGAGCACGCCGAGCGTCAGCGTCTCCGTCCGGCCGGCGAGCAGCGCCTCGGCCGGGATCGTCGACTTGCGCATGATCCCCCAGTGCTCGGAACGCGGGTCGCCGAGGTCGATCATCACGCGGCGGATGTAGCTCTGGTCGATCGTGAAGTCGCGGTCCTCGCGCCACCACTCGGTCACGGCGCAGAAGTGCTCGAGCGCCTGCTCGGGCTTGACCTCGGCGTCGGGGAAGAAGCCGATCCGCACCGCCACGTCGTGGTAGAGCTGGGCGTCGCGGTCGAGGCCCGCGCGGAACAGCGCGATCTTGTCCTCGACGTGCCCGCGCGGCACGTGGCGGGTCATGCCGAAGTCCAGGAACGCGACCCGGCCGTCGTCCTGGAGCAGGAAGTTGCCCGGATGCGGGTCACCCGAGATGAAGCCGGTGCGGTAGAGCCCGCCGACGAAGAAGCGCAGCGCGATCTCGCCAAAGCGGTTGCGATCGGCCTGCGGGAGCTCCTTGACGTCGTCGAAGCGCTTCCCGTCGACCCACTCGGTCACGAGCACGCGCTCGCGCGACAGCGACGTCACGACATCGGGGATGAAGACGAACGGGTGCCCGCGCCAGAGGCGGGCCATCTGCCGCTGGGCCTGCGCCTCGTGCTCGTAGTCGAGCTCCTCGTAGATGCGCTCGCGGATCTCGGCGGCCATAGCCTTCGAGTCGATCCCCGGCGCCATCGTCTTCGCGGCGCGCAGGATGAGCCCCAGGTTCTGCATGTCGGCGCGCACCGCCTGCGCCACGGTCGGGTACTGGACCTTCACCGCCACGCGGCGCCCGCCGGGCAGCCGCGCGCGGTAGACCTGGCCGATCGAGGCGGCGGCGATCGCCTCCTCCTCGAACTCCTCGAAGACGTCCTCGAGGGGCTCCTCCAGGTCGGCCTCGATGACCTTGCGCATGTCGGTGAACGACACCTTCGGGGCGGAGTCGCGCAGCGCCGCGAGCTTCACCTGGAAGCGCTCCTGCACGTCCGGCGGGAGGGCGCCCGTGTCCATGAACGACATGACCTGTCCGACCTTCATGGCCGCGCCCTTCATCTGCCCGAGCACGTCGACGATCTGCTCCGCCGCGTCGATCTGGCGCTTCTCGGCCGCGGCGCGCCGGCCGTCGGCGTCGCGGGTCAGGTTGGCCGTCTTCGTGGCGTAGTTGCGGGCGCCCTGCCCGACCGCCACCCCGGCGACCTTCGCGGCACGGCGGACGCGGCCGGTCGGGATCGCGTCGCTGTCCTTGTCCTTGGCCACGATGGAAAGGGTACGGAGGGCGGACCGGGCCGCGATCAGCGCAGGCCGAACGCCCTCAGCGGAGGCCGAATTCCCTCAACGGACCAGGACCGGCGTTCCGACCGGGACGTTCCGGTACAGCGACAGCACGTCCGGGACGCGCATGCGGATGCAGCCGTGCGACGCGGCCTGGCCGATCGACGCGAGGTTCGCCGTTCCGTGGAAGCCGACGCCGCCGCCGATCGCGATGAACGCCGCCTTCAGCGGGTTGCGCGGGTCGCCGGGCGGGATCGTCTGCCCGGCCAGGTTGCCGGCCCACGCACGGTTCGGCACGTGCCAGGTGGGGTTGCGCTCCTTGGACTGCACGCGGTGCATCCCGCGCGGCGTGTCGTAGCCCGCCGCGCCGACCGCGACGCGATAGCTCCGCACGACGCGGAGCCGCTTGAACAGCCGCACGATCTTCGACCCGCGGTCGACGGACACGAACGTGCCCGCCCGGCGCCTGAGCACCTTGACGGTGACGGCGGGCCGCACGCGGACGAAGCGCGCCTTGACGATCCGGTCATCGTGGGGACGGCGGATCTCGGCGACCAGAGCCTTTCTCAGGCGGCGCTTGTTGACACCGCGGCCGTATTTGGCGCCGCGGATCGACACGCGGGTGATCCCGTAGCGGTACGACGCGTTGCGCGGCGCGCGGTACCACTTGCCCGCGACCCGGTTGACGGATGCGGTCAGCGCCCCGCTGCGGATCGTCCGCATGAGCGGCACCTTGATCACGACCTGGCCCTGCGCCATCAGCTCGTAGGCCCGGTCGACCATCGCCTTGTAGCGGATGAACTGCCCGGCGTCCGCGGGCCGCACGCTCGTGCGCCCCCCGCCGGCGCGCACGCTGATGCGCCGGCCGTAGACGGGCTCGAGGTCCTCCTTCAGCTTGGCCTGCGCACCGCGCGGCCCCAGGTCGCCGACCACGACGCCGGCGATGACCGTGCCGTGGGGAAGCTTCGGCTTGGCGGTGGCGGCGCTCGGGAGGGCGAGCACCGCCACCACGAGCAGCAACGACGCTGGGGCGGCGAGGCGCATGCCGTCAAGAATGCCGGTCGTACCCGGCCGGCGCCACCGATTGCATGCGAGCATGCGCGTTCGTGAAGCGACCGGCCTAGCCGTCCGCCGGCTTCGGCCCTTCCTCGATCACGCCCAGGATCTCCCTCACCCGGCACACCAGCAGCCGCTCGTCCTCGACCTCGACCCAGACGCCGGCCGACCGCGGGAAGACGACGTGGTCGCCGGGTGCGATCGGCATCTTGAAGTCGGGCAGGTCGGGCGGCCCGTCGCCGACGGCGAGGACGATTCCCTCGTTGGGCGGCACGTCGTGCGTCCCCTCGGGGACGAGCAGGCCGGACTTGCGCATCCGGTCGGGCTCGAGCTCCTTGATCACGACCTGTTCGAACAGCGGGCGGAGGACGTCGGGCATCGGCGGCGACGATACGCGCTGCATCCGGGAGGGGTGGGCTCCCGTCATCGGTGGGGCCGATCTCAACCGCTCATCCAACCGTTCGGACGATGTCGCGACCGGCGTCGCGGCCCGACGATGTGAGGAGATGACCGGTTCCCCGATCCGAGCCGCCGCACGCCGGCCGCACCTTCACCGATCGTCCGCGTCGCCGACCGTGCTCATCGTGCATGGCGATCCCGGCGTGCGGCGGCGGCTGGTGCGCGCCTGTGAGCTCAGCGACATGGCGGTCGTCGATGCGGGCACCGGCGCCGACGGCCTGCGCTTGCTGTTCGACGCACGGCCGTCGATCGTCACGCTGGACGCCGGCCTCGAGGACCTGAGCGGGTGGGTCGTACTCGAGCGCATGCGGGAGCTGTGCGACGTGCCCGTGGTCATGCTCCACGACGCCTACGACGAGCTGGCCGTGGTGCGGGCGCTGCGCGCAGGCGCCGACGACGTCCTGTCGGCCCCCTTCGGCGCGGCGGAGCTGATCGCCCGCATCGAGGCCCTTCTGCGGCGCGGAGGAGCCGGCGACGACCAGCACGAGGCGCACCGCTACGCCGACGGCGCCGTGGATGTCGACCTACGGGCCGCCGAGGCGCGGGTCGACGGCCGGACGCTGCGGCTGACGCCGCTGGAGCTGCGGCTGCTGTGGGAGTTCGTGCTCCACCCGCGGCAGACGCTGAGCCCCGAGCACCTGCTCGAACGGGTCTGGGGCGAGGAGACCGAGGGCCGCGACCGGGTGAAGATCTACGTCGGCTACCTCCGGGCCAAGTTCCGCGAGCAGGGCGCCGAGGCGCCGATCGTCACGGCGCGCGGGTTCGGCTACCGCTACGAGCCCCCGGCGTAACGGGAACTCACCCCTCCGATGGGCCGATCGGGGGATCCTGGAAACCAGGCAGGGTGCGATGCTTGGAAAGTGTCACGCGCTCGCGCCACCGTATTCGTAGCCGATGACCACCCTGTCTATCGCGAGGGCCTGGTGCGCGCAGTTCGCAGCCGCCAGGAGCTCGAGATCGTCGGCGAGGCCGGTGACGGGCGCGAGGCGCTCGAAGCGATCCGCGAGTTGACGCCCGATGTCGCGCTGCTCGACGTGAAGATGCCGAGCCTGGACGGCACGCAGATCACGCACGCGATCAAGCGCGACAACCTCGCGACCCGCGTGGTGCTGCTCTCCGCACACGCGCCCAGCGACCTGATCTACCGGGCGATCGCGCTCGGAGCCGCCGCCTACCTGTCGAAGGAGGCGAGCCGCGACGAGATCTGCGACACGGTGGCCGCCGTGGCACGTGGCGAGACCCGCCTGACCCCCGAGGTGCAGGCCGAGCTCGTGCGCCAGATCCAGATGAGGTCGATCGACGAGCGCCCGGTGCTGTCGCCGCGCGAGCGCGAGGTCCTCGTGCTGATCGCGGAGGGCCTGTCGGCTCCTGACGCCGCCGCCCGCCTGCACGTGAGCCCCGCCACCGTGAAGACCCACCTGCAGAGCCTGTACGAGAAGCTCGGCGTGTCGGACCGCGCGGCAGCCGTGGCGCGAGCCATGCGCGTCGGTCTGCTCGAGTGAGCTTCCCCTTCACGGACGGCCTGTTCGGACCGCTGCTCGAGCGAGCGGCGGTCGGCGTGGCGGTGCTGGACGCCGAGGGCCGCTACCGGTACGTCAACCGCCGGCTGGCCGAGATCAACGGTGTCTCCGTGGACGACCACATCGGCCGCTCCTTCCGGGAGGTGGTCCCGCACCTGAGCGACCCGGTGGAACGCCTGCACGGCGAGGTCCTCGCGACCGGCGAGGCCCGGCCGGACGTCCAGATGAAGGGCAGCACGATCGGCGAGCCGGACCGCTCGTGGCAGGTCAGCTACCTGCCGCTGGAGCTGGACGGCGAGCGGGCCGTGGGCGTCGTATTGGTCGACGTCACCGAGCGTGAGCGCGCGCTGGAGACGACCCAGCGCCGAGTGGGCCAGCATGCGGCCGTCGCCGAGCTCGGCCGGCGCGCGCTGGCCGGCGAGGCAGTGCAGCAGCTGTTCGACGCCGCCTGCGACACGCTCCGTCGCGAGCTCGACGCAGACCAGGCAGGCGTCCTGAAGTTCGTCGAGGATCGTTCCTCGCTTCTGATGTGCGCCGGGTCGGGCTTCCCCGACGGGTCGGTGGGCCGGGTGACGGCGCCGCTGGGCACGCGGTCGCAGGCCGGCTACACGCTGATGCAGGGACGGCCGGTGCTGTCCGGCGACGTCTCGGCCGAGACGCGCTTCGAGATCTCCGTGGGGATGCGGAGCCAGGGCGCCGTAAGCGTGATCAGCACGCCGATCCCGGGCGGCGCCCAGGAGTTCGGCGTGCTCGGCGTGTTCTCCCGTGAGCGCAACCACTTCGACGAGGACGACGCCGGCTTCGTCGGCGCGGTCGCCAACGTGCTCGGCACCGCGGTCACGCGCGACGAGCAGGCGACGACGCTCGCGCGGCTGAGCGGCCAGCGCGGGCGACTGGTGGCGCAGGCGCTCGAAGCCGGCGAGCGCGAGCAGCGCCAGGTCGCCGACGTGCTGCACGACGACGTCCTCCAGCATCTGCTGTTCGCCCGCCAGGAGCTGGCGGAGGCAGGCGGTGACGACGAGGCGCTCGCCCGGGCCCGGAAGTCGGTCGACGACGCGACGAGCCTGCTGCGCAGGGTCGTCGCCGGGCTGCATCCGGTCACGCTGGCCCACGCCGGCCTGACGGCCGCGCTCGAGAGCCTCGCCCTGGAACAGCAGGCGCGGGCCGGGCTGAAGACGGAGGTGCGGGTCTCTTCCGAAGCCGAGGGCATCCACGACCGCCTGCTCGTGAGCCTGGCCCGCGAGCTGCTGAACAACGTCGTGAAGCACGCCGGCGCGAAGCGCGCCCTGATCGAGGTGGGGACCGACGCCGGAACGGTGCAGCTCACCGTCGCCGACGACGGGCGGGGGATGGACGACGACGCCCTCCGTTCCGCCCTGGCGCGCGGCAACATCGGCCTGGCCACCACCCGCGAGCGCGTCGAGGCGCTCGGCGGTATGGCGCGGGTATGCCCCGGGTCGGACGGGCGGGGCACGCGCATCGAGATCCGGCTGCCCACCTGAAACTCATCCGATCGGCCTATCGCGCGTTGGCGGCGCCGGGGCCATGCTGGGCATACGGGCCCACCGCGGCGCGCTGCTCAGCGTGCGCCGCCGACCCCTCGCCGACACGTGATCGACCCCGAACCGGAATTCAGCCTCTCCACCGAAGCGCGCGACGACGCGGTGGTCATCACCATCGGCGGCCCCTTCGACCTGTCGGCGGTGGGTCCGGTCGAGAACGCGGTCGACGTGGTCCTGCAGTCGCGCCTGGACTGCGTCGTATTCGACCTGCGCGCGGTGTCCTTCATGGACATGGCCGGGCTGGGGACCGTGCTGCGCGCCAACGAGCGGGCCCGGGCCCTCTCCAAGGAGCTGCGCGTGGTGCCGCCCGAGGGGCTGGCCAGGCGAGTGTTCACGCTGACCCGTGTGGGCGACCACCTGCAGATCGTGAAGAGCGTGGGGGGCCGCTGACTACTCGGGCCCGGCGACCTCGACCTCCCGTCCGATGACCCGGGCCAGGAGGTCGGCGTTGCGGCGGGCCGACCAGATCGCGACGGGCGCGCCCTCGCCCTGGGCCTCGGTGGCGAGCGTCACCGCGCCGTCGCCGTTGGCCTCCACGCGCACCGACGCGATCGCCTGGTCGCGTGAGCGCTCGAACTGCTCGGCCAGGCGGATGATCGCCGACATGAGCTCCAGCCGCGCGTCGTCCTTCTTGCGCGCGAGCGGGCCCATCTCGGAGGCGTCCGGCTCGCCCTTGCGGTGGTAGCGGGCGACCAGGGCGATCAGCTCGAGCTCGCGCGGGGTGTAGCCGGGCAGGCCCCCGTTCAGGATCAGGTAGCGCGAGTGCTTGTGGTGGTCGTCGTAGTCGACCGCCGTGCCGATGTCGTGGAGCATGCACGCGGCCCAGAGCAGCTCGCGCTCGTCGGAGCCCAGCACGTCCGCGAGTCCGGCCACGCGCAGCCCGTCGAAGAGCTGCAACGACAGCTCGGCCACGTGGCGGGGGTGCTCGAGGTCGGCCTGGTAGCGGTTGGCGAGGTTGTTCACCGCCGCGCGCCGGACGTCGTCGACGAGCGGCGGCTCGCGATCGTCCAGGAAGCGCTCGAGGAAGACGCCCTCGCGAAGCCCGGCGTCCGTGACCTCGATCTCCTCGAACCCGCCGCGGTCCATCAGCGCGCCGAGGACGATCGCGCCGCCCAGGATCACGTCGCCCCGGTCGGGCTTGATCCCCGGTACGCCGCCCCGCTTGTCCGGCGCCAGGCCGCAGAGCTCGTCGGTCACGTCCTCGAGCGCGTCGCGCGTCAGGCGGAATCCCTGCACGCCGCCGGTGTCGGGGTGGTCGGCGCGCTTCTGCGCGGCCGCCGCGAGGTTGCGCACGGTCCCGCCGATCCCCGCCAGCGCGCCGCCGTCGCCGTCGGGCAGCCAGTCGCACCCGTCAACGGTCTTCGCGACGTGCTTGCGCAGCGCCTTGACCTGCTTGCTCGACGGCTTGTCGTCGGGCAGGAACTCCTCGGACACGCGCACCGTGCCGAGCGGCCACGAGCCGCTCTCGCCCAGACGCCGGTCCTCGATGCGCATGAGCTGGACGCTGCCGCCGCCCATGTCGATGCCCCAGCCGCTGCCGACGGTCGTCGTGTTCGCGATCGCCAGATAGCCGTAGCGGGTCTCCTCCTCGGTGGACAGGACCTGAACGTCGAGGCCCGCGTGATCCTTCATCTCCGCGAGCAGTTCGTCGCGGTTGGTCGCGTCCCTGATCGCGCTGGTGGCCACCGGGCGCACGTCGTCGATGCCCGAGTGCTCGCAGAACGACGAGAACACGACCGCGGTCTGCACGGCGCGCTTGAAGCGCGACTTCTTTATCCCTCCCGACTCGCCCATGCCGGCCGACACGCGGACGGCCTCACGGATCTCGTCGACATGGTCCCAGTGGCGGCCGGGCTCCCACCCGTACACGACCAGCCGGAACGAGTTCGACCCCATGTCGATCACCGCCGTGCGCTGCACGGGCGGGGATGATGCCTAGGAAGCCAGCCGGACCTGGATCCGGCCGTCGGACTCGCGCGCCTCGTACACGGGCTGCGGCGTCGCGGCGGGCCCGCGCTGGACCGATCCGTCCCGCACGTCGAACTGCGACCCGTGGCAGCCGCAGGTGACGATCTCGCCCTCGAGCTCACCGGTGTCGCCGAGCGAGCAGCCCCGGTGGGAGCAGCGGTCGTGCACTGCGTGGAGCCCGTCGTCGTGGCGGATCAGCATCACCGGGGTCTTCCCGACGACGACCGACTTCGGCTCGCCGGCCGTCAGGTCCGACGCGGCCATGGCGTCCTCCCACTCCTCGGGGACGCCGCCCTCGTCGAACGCGGTCTGGTTGACGCCGACGCCGCGCGCAAACGACAGGTGGCCGCCGAGGAAGCCGCCGGCGCTCAGCACGCCGGCGCCGGCGAGGCTGAGCAGCTTGCCGCGGCCGTGGTCGCCCTTGCGCCTGGCGGCCAGCGACGCCGCGTAGAGGCCGAGCGCGGTCAGGTTGGCCGCCGCGTGGACGAGCCCGGCGCGCCGCACCCGCTCGTCGACGGCCTCGCTGTCGGCCCAGTCCACGGTGCCGGTGACCGCGGTCGGCCCGTAGGCCGCGATGCCGACGCCGATCAGGCGCGAGGCGGCGGCTCCGTCGTCGTCGCCGCCGATCAGGTCGAGGATCGTCGCGCTGGTCCAGCTGCCGACCACGACGTCGGTGAGGATCGGATGGAGCGCGTGGCCCAGCCAGGTGCCCGACAGTGCATCGCGCAGGGTGCCCGGGCCGAAGATGTCGCGGACCTGCTTGCCGATCGCCTGTGCCGGGGCGTCGAGAACCTCCGCCCCCTCGACGGCGTCGATCAGCGGATCGGTGGGCGGGGGAGCGGTGGGGGTGCCGGACACGGCCCGGTGGTACCCCGGCCCCTGGCCACGGAAACGACGACGGCCCGGCGCATAGCACCGGGCCGTCGCGGAACTCCCCGCTTTTACAGCGGAGCCTTGTGAAACCCCGATCCCCTACTTGATGAAGAGGATCTCCGAGTAGCGCGGCAGCGGCCACAGCTCGCTGTCCACGATCCGCTCCAGCCGGTCGGCGATCTCGCGCACCCCGTCCATCGCCGGGATGACCTGATCGCGCATGTACTCGGCGTGTCGCATCCCCTCCAGCTCGGCTGGGTGGTCGTTCGCGGACTCGAGCTTCTGGATCGCGAACACGAACTCGTCGATGATCTCCGTCAGCTCGCCGGTGAGCGCGTCCATGCCGCGGCTCTCGCCGGCGGCGCGCAGGGCGCCCAGGTGCTTGACGGCCGCGGGCAGCAGCTGGGTCCGGGCGATCGTCGCGGCGGTCTCCGCCTCGATGTTCGTCTTGACCGTGTACTGCTCGAGGAAGACCTCGTAACGGGCCTCCAGCTCGCGGGCGTTCATCACGCCGAAGCCGCGTCGAACACCTGCTTGGTCTGGTCGCTCAGCAGCTCGGGCAGCGCGTCCGGCGTGGTGCGCAGGTTGAGCAGACCGCGCTGCTCGGCCTCGGCGTGCCACTCCTCGGCGTAGTTGTCGCCGTCGAAGACGACCTGCTTGTTGTTGTTCCAGCTCTCCTTGAGGATGTCCGGCAGGTTCTCGATGCCGCGGCTGTCGACCTCGGTCGCCAGCCGGTCGATCGCCTCGGCGACGATCGTGTTGAGCACGGTGTTCGGGAGGCTCGGCGACTGGCTCGAGCCGAGTGCGCGGAACTCGAACTTGTTGCCGGTGAACGCGAACGGGCTGGTGCGGTTGCGGTCGCCCTCGTCGCGCGGCAGCTCCGGGAGCTGGTCGGTGCCGAGCTCCATCGTCAGCACGACGGAGTCGCGCACCGACTTGCCGTGCTCGAGCTCCTGGTAGACCCGCTGGAGCCGGTCGCCCATGAAGATCGAGATGATCGCCGGCGGCGCCTCGTTGGCCCCGAGCCGGTGGTCCTGGCCGGCCCCGGCGATCGACGCGCGCAGCAGGCCCTGGTGCTTGTTGACCGCCTCGACCACCGCGGTGCAGAAGAACAGGAAGGTCTCCGATCGTCCGGATCGAGCAGGTTGTCGCCCGTGTCCGTGCCCATCGACCAGTTGTTGTGCTTGCCCGACCCGTTGACGCCGGCGAACGGCTTCTCGTGCAGCAGGCAGACGAGCCCGTAGTCGCGGGCCACGTTCTGCATCGTCTGCATGGTCAGCTGCTGGTGATCGACGCCGAGGTTCGAGTTCTCGAAGATCGGCGCGATCTCGTACTGGCCCGGGGCGACCTCGTTGTGGCGGGTCTTGACCGGGACGCCCGAGCTTCTGGAGCTCGGCCTCCACGTCGAGCATGTAGGCCAGGATCCGCGGCGGGATCGACCCGAAGTAGTGGTCGTCCAGCTCGTGGCCCTTCGGCGGCTGGGCGCCGAACAGCGTGCGGCCGGTCGTGACCAGGTCGGGGCGCGAGTAGTAGTACGCCTCGTCGATCAGGAAGTACTCCTGCTCACAGCCGATCGTGGTGAACACCCGCTGGGCCGACTCGTCCCCGAACAGGCGCATCGCGCGGACCGCGGCCCGCGACAGCGCGTCCATCGAGCGCAGCAGCGGGATCTTGTAGTCGAGCGCCTCGCCCGTCCACGACGTGAACGCCGTCGGGATGCAGAGCACCGCGCCGTTCGGGTTCTCGAGGATGAACGCGGGGCTCGTCGGGTCCCAGGCGGTGTAGCCGCGCGCCTCGAAGGTGGAGCGGATGCCGCCGGTCGGGAACGACGAGGCGTCCGGCTCGCCGCGGACGAGGTCCTTGCCCGAGAACTCGGTGATCGCGGTGCCGTCGCCGGCCGGGCCGAAGAACGAGTCGTGCTTCTCGGCGGTCGAGCCGGTGAGCGGCTGGAACCAGTGGGTGTAGTGGACTGGCGCCCCTCTCGAGTGCCCACTTGCGCATCGCGGACGCGACGGCGTCGGCCAGGGCGGGGTCGAGGGTCTCTCCGCGCTCGAGCGTGCGCTGGAGCTGCTGGAAGACGGACTTGGGCAGCTGCTGGCGCTGCACGGCGACGCTGAAGACGTTGGCGCCGTACAGCTCACTGCCGGCGAGGGTCAGGTCGTTCGCGCCGAGGGTGTGCCCGTTGGGGCTCCACTTGGCGGCGAGCAGGTTTCTCTGCTGGGCGGTGGTGGCCATCTGCGGAATTGTCTCCTTCTCGTCTGCGGGCAGGGGAGTTCCAATGCGACGCTCGAACCCTAGGCTCCCAGGGCCCTCCCCACCTTGTACAGGTGTCGAAGATTTCGATCGAACGATTCGCCCGCTGGGCGATGCGGCGCCCCGTCAGCTTAAGCTTCGCCCACCGATGCGACTGGTGACGTACGACGCCGGAGGGGGGCCGCGCGCCGGAATCCTTCGCAACGAGCGGGTTTTCGGAGGCTTCGAGGGCGATCTGGCCGAGCTCCTGCGCGGGCCGGGGATCGCCGCGCTGGACGGCCACGTCGCCGATGGGGACGGCGTGCCCGTGGGCGACGTCGAGCTGCTGGCGCCGGTCCTGACCCCCGGGAAGATCGTCTGCCTGGGCCTGAACTACCGCTCGCACGCGGAGGAGGCCGGCCTGGAGGCGCCCGAGACGCCCACCTTCTTCGCCAAGTGGCCGAACTCCCTGGCCCCGGCGGACACCGAGGTGCCGCTTCCCGCCTACTCCAAGAAGGTGGACTACGAGGCCGAGGTCGCGTTCGTGATCGGCCGCCGCTGCAAGGACGTCCCGGAGGACGAGGCCCTCGACGCCGTGGCCGGGTACACGCTGCTCAACGACCTGTCGGCGCGGGACTTCCAGTTCAAGACGCCGCAGTGGCAGCCCGGCAAGGTGTTCGACGGGTCGGCGCCCTGCGGCCCCGCCCTGGTGACGCCGGACGAAGCCGGCCCGCACGACGCGCATCGAGATCCGCCTGGACCTGAACGGCACCACGATGCAGCACGCCACCACCGCCGACCTCATCCACCCGATTCCCGCGCTGATCGCCTACCTGTCGATGCTCATGACCCTCGAGCCCGGCGATCTGATCTCGACCGGCACCCCCGCGGGGGTCGGCAGCGTGCGCAAGCCGCGGGTATGGCTCGACCCGGGAGACGAGATCGTCGTCGAGTCGCCGACGCTCGGCCGGCTGCGGACGACGATGGGGGAGCGGAGCGGCTGACGGCCGAACCGCGCTCGATCCATCGCCCGGAGCGCATCGACGGCGACGGCTGCGTCCTGCGCGCGCTCCGCAAGTCCGACCTCGAGCCGTTCGTGAGCGCCTTCCACGACGACCCCGAGCTGGGCTGGCTGCTCGGCTTCGACAACGACCCGACGCCCGAGTACTTCCAGGAGCGGCTGCGATCGGAGAAGAGCAAGCTGCGCGGCGGGCGCTCGGTGGCGTTCGCGATCGCCGACCCCGAGGACGACGCGTTCCTCGGCGAGGCCCTGCTGCACTCGTTCGAGTGGCAGCACCAGCGCGCCGCCCTGGGCATCTGGGTCCGCTCCGAGGAGCGCGAGCAAGGGCCTCGGCGCCGCCGCGATCCGGCTGCTCTGCGCCTACGGGTTCGAGGAGCTCGGCCTGGCCCGGATCGAGCTGACGACGTTCCCCGACAACATCGGGATGCTGCGGATCGCCGAACACGCGGGGTTCAAGACCGAGGGCGTGCTGCGCTCGTACACGCGCGAGCGCGGGCGCCGCTGCGACCTGTCGATGCTGTCGCTGCTGCCGGGAGAGCTGCGGTGAGCCGGCGCGGCCCGGTGGCGCCGTGAGGCCGGGCGGCTACTTCCTGGGCCCGCCCGCCCGGCGCCGCCACCGCGGCGGACGGCGCGCCGCCGCCCTGGCGCTCGTCCTCGTCGCGGCCGTGGCGGTGGCGGGCGTGCTGGCCGCGACCCATCGCGGCGCCGACCGGCGGGGCGCCGACGAGGAGGCTTTCGACGTCAAGAGCCGCCTGGTGGGGCGCACGCTCGAGCAGAGGGCCGCGGTGCCGACCGGCGGCAGCGAGGGCCGTCCGCTGCTCGTGTTGCTGCACGGCCGCGGGTCGCAGCCCGGCGACGCGTTCTCGGACCCGTTCTGGCGCGAGCTCGACCGGCTCGGCCCGCGCGCTCCGGTGGTGGTCGAGGCCAACGGCGGCGACCACTCGTACTACCACGACCGCGACGACGGCCGCTGGGGCTCGTACGTCCTCCGCGAGGTCATCCCCGAGGCGATCCGCCGCTACGAGCTCGACCCCCGGCGGGTGGCGATCGGCGGGACGTCGATGGGCGGGTTCGGGGCCCTCGACCTGGCCCGCCGCGACAAGGGCCGCTTCTGCGCGGTAGGCGGGCACTCGGCCGCGCTGTGGCGCCGGTCGGGCGAGACGCCGCCGGGCGCCTTCGACGACGCTCGCGACTTCAAGGCGCACGACGTGTACGGCTACGTCCGCAGGAACCCGCGTGCGTACGCGGGGGAGAACCTGTGGCTGGACGTGGGCCGGGCCGACTCGTTCCGGTCCGTGAACACGGAGGTCGCGCGCCGGCTGAAGCGGCGCGACCGCGACGTCGAGTTTCACCTGCGTCCCGGCGGCCACGGCGGCGCGTACTTCCAGGCGAACGTCGCGTCCTACCTGCGCTTCTACGCGCGGGCGCTCGAGCGCTGCCGGACCTAGCGCGCGTGCCTGACCGCCAGGCGCCGGATCAGAGGGCCAGCGGCGCGGCCACCGCCTCGCCGTCGAGCGCGTTCAGCGCGCGCTCCACCGACGAGGAGATGCAGGTGAAGATCGGCGTCTCCGACTCCGTGTAGGCGCTCGACTCGGTCGCGCGCAGCTCCTGCACGAGGTCGAGGAAGTCCGACGGGTCGTCGGTGTTGAACGACACGACGAACTCCTGGTCGTCGAGCCCGAACGAGTACGCGGTGTTGATCTCGATCGTCCCGTAGCGGCGGCCGGTCTCGATGTGGCCGCGCATGATCCGCATGCGCTCGTCGCCCGGCAGGCCGTACCACTCGCGCTTCTTCCACATGGGGTAGACGATCAGGTACTTGCGCTCCGACCCCTCGCGCGGGGCCAGCGGCATCGCCTCGTCGGAGTAGACCGACTCCTTGGTCATCGCCAGGTACGAGTGCGAGATCTGCGCCCAGCGCATCAGCCCGCTCTGGTTGAGGACCACGTGGAACTCGTGGATCGGCTCGATCGTCTGGCAGACCATGCGCAGCATCAGGTCGGTGTCGCCGCGCGTGCCCACCAGCGAGTAGGAGCGCAGGAAGTGGGTCTCCGCGAAATCGGCGCAGGCGGCGGCGAACTCGCGCTTGTGCTGGGCCCGTTCCTCGGCGTCGAGCCGGCGCCAGGCCGGGTCGAGCTTCAGGAACGTGAACTTCACGTAGTTGCGCTGCTGCTCCGCGGGAGGCACGACATCAAGTTTGCCCTACGTGATCCCCGGACACCACGGGCCGGAAGAGAGCGGCCGTGCATTGTGCGATAACGCACGTAAATTGGCCTGCACGCGTCCGCGATGATCGTTACCCTACGCGGGTGCGCGTAGCACTGGTCTCCCCCTACTCCGCAGCGTATCCGGGGGGAGTGGGACGGCACGTCGAGGCACTCGCCGAGCAGTTTCTGGCCGAGGGGCACGACGTGCGCGTACTCGCGCCCCACGACCCGGATGACCGCTTTGCCCGGCTGATCCACCGCGGACGGCCGGATTCTCGGCCCCTGCCCGATTACTACGTGCCGCTGGGGCGGACCGTCGCGCTGCCGATGAACGGGTCGCAGTCGCGGCTGTCGCTGTCGCCGAACGGCGCCGGAATGCTGTCCCAGGAGCTCCGCCACGGCGGCTACGACGTCGTCCACGTGCACGAGATCAACGCGCCGGTCATCTCGTGGCTGGCCGCGGAGGCGTGGGACGGCCCGATGGTCGCCACGCTCCACACGTACACGGACAACAAGCTCTCGAGCCACCTGGCCGCGACCGTCCTGGGCGCCCGCCGGCTCTACAACAAGGCCCACGTCAAGATCGCCGTCTCCGAGGCGTCGCGCTGGACGCAGGAGCGCTTCTACGGCGGCCGCTACCGGATCATCCCCAACGGCGTCGACGTCGCCTCGGCCGTTCAGGGCCCCAAGCCCGAGGCCGACCACGTCCGCCTGCTGTTCTTCGGACGCGCCGAGGAGCGCAAGGGCCTGCCCGTCGCGCTGCGCGCGTTCGAGGCCCTGCGGGCCACCGGCATCGACGTGCGCCTGACCGTGGCCGGATCGACCGCCGACGAGGTCGAGCCCTACCTGCTCGAGGACGACGCCGCGATCACCGTCGCCGGCCGCGTCTCCGACGACGAGAAGTGGCGGCTGATGCACGAGTCCGACGTGCTCGTCGCGCCCTCGCTCGGCGGCGAGAGCTTCGGCATGGTGCTGACCGAGGCGTTCGCCTCCGGCACGCCGGTCGTCGCCTCCGACATCGCGGGCTACCGCGACGTGGTCAAGCACGGCGTCGACGGCCTGCTGGTCCGCGCGGGCGACCCCGCCGCCGTCGGCCAGGCCCTGCACGACCTTTCTACCGACCGCGAGCGCCGCGAGCGCATGGGCGCCGCCGCCCGCCGCAGCGCCGAGCGCTTCGACTGGCCTCACGTCGCCGCCGAGGTGATGGAGGCATACGAGGACGCGATCCAGCGCGCCTCGGTGCCCGCGCCCGAGAGCGCCCGCGAGCGGCTCAAGCTGCGCGCCGGCCTGGTGCCTGCCGACGGCCTGCCCCCAGTGTCCCCGCAGAAGCTCGAGTCGATCGAGCCGCCGCCGCTCGAGGAGGACAAGCCCCCGCGCCCGGTCGTGCGGGTCGCGCGCAAGGCCGCGGTCGCCGCCGGTGCGATAGGCGGCCTGTGGCTGAGCTGGATGGCCGTCGAGCGCGTTGGCGGCACCCAGAGGATCGTCGACTCGCTGGTGGCCGCGACGCCCGTGTGGGTGCTGGTCGCGCTCGCGCTGATGTGCCTGTCGATGCTCGTTCGCGCCGAGGCCTGGACCGCGATCCTGCGCGCCGCGCTGCCCGACGCCCCGGTGCGCCGCCGCGACGCCGCCCGCGGGGTGATGATCGGAGTGATGATGTCCGCCACGCTGCCGGCCCGCCTCGGCGAGCCCTCGCGTGCGCTGATCGTCGCCCGCCGGCTGGGCCGGGTGCGCGAGCGATTGCCCGTCGTGCTCGGCACGCTGATCTCGCAGACGCTGCTCAACCTGCTCGCGCTGGCCGTCCTGGGCACGATCATGTTCGCCACTGTCGGCGTGTTCCAGGGTCGCGAGAAGGCCCTCATGTTCGCGACGATCGCCCCGGTGGTCGTGATCGCGCTGCTCCTGGCGGCGCCCGCGCTGCTGCGCAAGGGCAAGCCGTCGCGCTTCAAGCGCGTCCAGCAGGCCCTGACCGCCGTGCGCGCCGCGATGGTGGAGGCCCGCCGCGGCCTGGTCGTCTTCCGCAACCCCAAGCTCGGCACCTGGGCCGTCGTCACGCAGCTGTTCGCCTGGACCCTCCAGTGGATCGCCTGCTACGCGCTGCTCGTCGCGCTCGGGCTCGACCACCTGGCGGGCATGGGCGCCGCGGCCGCCGTGCTGTTCGCGGTCAACGTCACCGCCGCGCTGCCGGCCACGCCGTCCAACATCGGCGTGTTCCAGGCGGCCTGCGTCGCGGTGCTGTCGGCCTACGGGGTCAACCACACCGACGGCCTGGCCTACGGGATCATCCTGCAGGCGGTCGAGATCGCGACCGCGCTGGCGATGGGCATGCCCGCGCTCGTGCGTGAGGGCATGACCTGGAAGGACCTGAAGCTCCGGGCCATGCACACGTCGCCGGTCGACCTTGGCGTCGGCAGCCGCAAGCGCGGCGACTCGACGGCCGAGTCCGAGGCCTAGCGCCCGCGGCCGTGCCGCGCTGCGTCGCCGAGGCCACCCGCCGCGCAGACGCTCCGCGTCAAACGCGTCTGGGAGGTGCTCGCCGACCTGCGCTCCTGGCAGGACTGGGGCGACTGGCAGATCACCGAGGTGGAGCGCGAGGGCGACCCGCCGCCCTACGGCGTCGGCACGCTGCGGCGGCTCGTCCAGCGGCCGCTGACGATGCGCGAGCGCGTCGAGCTGGTCGAGCCACCCTCGCGGTTCGGCTACGAGCTCCTGTCGGGGCTGCCGGTCCGCGACTACCACTCGGTCGTCACCCTCACCGACGCGGGCCTCGGTGCCACCAACATCCACTGGGAGTCGCGCTTCGACGGCCGCTGGCGGGTGCTCGACGCGCCGATGCGCGCGTTCATGCGCTACGTGCTCCGCACCGTCGCGGGCAAGGCGGCGGCCGAGGCCGAGCGCCGCGCGGCGGCCTGACCGCGCGTTTGTCGCGGCGATCGCGGGTATCACGGACCAACATGTTCAATCGCAACCGACTGCTGGCGCACGGCATCATGCGTATCCCGGGCCTGAAGCGCATCCCGATCTTCAAGCTGCTGGCCATCGCCGAGATCGCGATGCTGGCCAGGACCCACATCGGCCGGCTGACACCTGTGGAACGGCGCCGGCTGCTCCAGCTGGTGCAGGCCAGCCGCGGCCGCAAGGGCAACCTGTCCGAGGCCGAGCGCGACGAGCTGGCCCAGCTCGTCGTGAAGATGGAGCCGCGGATGTTCGCGGGCGCGGCCGCCGACTCGCTGTCGCCGGTGCCTCTGCCCAAGCGGTTCACGCACGGCCCGAAGCGCGAGCGCAACGCGCGGCGCGAGCGCGAGGCACAGCGCGAGCGCGACGCGCACCGCGCCGCCTGAGCGCCCGCGATGACACGGCGGGCGATCGCACTCGGCGCTCTGCTGGCCGCACTGGCGGCGGCGGCGCCCGCGGCCGCGCAGCAGCAGTACGCGGTCTCCGTGTTCACCCGCGTCGCGGACCCCGGCCAGCCCGAGGGGATCGCCGTCGCCCCCGACGGGCCGGTGTACGTGGGCACCAACAACGCCGGGGACGGGACCCGCATGCCCCCGCACCCGTCGAAGATCTTCGCCTACGACTCGATGGGCACGCTGACGCGGGAATACACCGTCACCGGTCAGGACACGAGCAACAACCTCTACGGCGTCTACGGCCTGGCGACGGACGCGGGCGGCAACGTCTACTTCGCGGACCGGGTGCCACCGCGGATCGTCAAGCTCGACCCGGCCAGCGGTGTGCAGTCCGACTACGCCCGGTTCCCGGACCTGAAGCCGTGCGCGCCCTCCTCGGGCGACACGCCCTGCTCGCGGACGACCGGCGACCAGGTGCCGTTCCCGAACGGGCTGGCGTGGGGCCCGGACAACTCGCTGTACGTCACCGACGGGGCGCAGGCGGCGATCTGGCGGATCCGCCCCGGGGCGGCGGCGACCCTGCGGTCGTGCGCAGCGACCCCAAGCTCGAGGCGCCGGTGGCTGGGCCCAACGGGATCGTCGTCGACCCGGACGGCAAGACGATGACCTTTGCCCAGTCGAACTTCCCGCCCGGGCCGACGCCCGAGACGGCACCCGGTCGCATCTACCGCCTGCCGCTGTCGGGCGAGGGCGACCTGAAGCTGGTGTGGGAGGGCAAGCCCTTCGACGTGCCCGACGGCATCGCGCTGGCGAAGTCGGGGAACATCTGGGTCGCGCTGGCAGGCCCCGACCAGGTCGGCGTGATCGATCCGTCCGGGCACGAAATAGCGCGGATCCCGCAGTCGATGGTGGAGAACTCCCAGCAGGATGTCCCGTTCGACAAACCGGCCAGCGTCGCGTTCCTGGGCACGCGCGCGCTTGTCACCAACCAGAGTCTGTTCAACCGCGACCCAGAGCGCTGGGCGGTGCTGGCCGTGGAGGCGGGGGAGGAGGGCGTCAAGCCGTTCGGCCCCGGCGGCAAGCTGAAGGTGACGGTCAGCCCGCGGCGTGTGCGGGCCGGGCTCGCGCGCTTCGGCTTCCACGTGACCGGCCCCGACGGGCGGGCGGTGGGTGGCGCCCGTATCGCCCTCGGCCGCAAGCGCACCAGCACCGGCTCGGACGGCAACGGCGAGATGCAGGCGCGCGTGACCGTGACCGGGCGCCGCAAGGTGGTAGTGACGGCGCCCGGCTACGAGCGCGCGGTCGCGTCCTACCGCGTGCTGTCCCGCCGGCGCTGACCGCGCGCTCGGCGCCTCAGCTTCCCGGCAGCTTGCCGCGCAGGTTCGTGACCTTGGCGAGCACCTTCTCCTCGCGCCCGCCGGGGGGCGGCAGCACGCCGAGCTGGCGCATCACGTCGGACATGTCGAACACGATCCGCAGCCGAGCGACCTTGCCGTCGCGGTACTCGTGGGTGTCGAGCCCGTAGAACTCGATCGACTTGCCGGTGGGCGCCAGGCCGGGCGGGTCGATCGGCCCGGTGTGGGTGGCGGTGCCCCGCCAGTAGAACGCCGCCTTCGGCTCGCCAGGCATCAGGTACGGCCCGTCGACCACCTCGAAGCGCATGTCGGGCAGCGCCGTCCACGTGTGCGCCAGGAACTCGCGCACGTCGGCCTGCCCGCGCATCTGCGTCGGCCAGGCCGAGTCGTCGTAGACGATGTCGTCGGTCATCAGCGCGAGCAGGCGGTCGGGGTCGTGGGAGTTCCACCCCTCCAGCCAGCGCTGGGCGAACTCGCCCACCCACTCCTTGTCGACTGACGGTGCGGTAGCGGTCTTCTGCGCCATGACGACTCCTTCTCCGGATCCGCGACGCAGTTTGACCTGCGCCGCGGTTCGGGGCAAGGGTCAGCCCACGGGGTGGGCGTGCCCGGCCTGGCGCTTGCGCCGCTCACGCCGGAGCGCGCGCTTGAGCGCGTCGATGCGCCGCATCAGGAACGACCGCGTGCCCGGCTCGGTCGCGGTCTGCAGTTGCGCGCGCCGCTTGCGCAGCTCGTCACGCCACTTCTCCGCGCGGGTCATCTCCGGCACGATCGCCTTCGCCCCCAGCGCGTTGATCGTGGCCAGTCGCGCGTCGCGGTCCTGCATGCCGTTGAACCCGCCGTTGATCCTTCGGGTGATCTCGCGGAAGTTGCCGGCGTCGGCCATCTGGTTGCCGCCGATCTGCTGCCAGAACATCGCGGCGGTCCGGAACCCGACGCCGGGCTTAGCGGCCATCTCCGGCTGGTCCTCGAGCGGCAGCCCGAGCAGCTTGCCGTACCTGCGGTAGTTGCTGCGGCCGGTGAGCTGGATTGGGCCGCGGCCCTTGAAACGCTTGCCGTCGCCGGGCTGGGTGTTGCCCAGGTCCAGGCGTCCCTCGTAGCCGCGCTGGGCGGCGGTGGGGCCCCAGATCTCCTCGAAGAACCTCAGGCTGAGGCTCTCGTGACCGAGCTGGGCGAGGAACATCGCGGCGCGTCGCGGCGTGTTGATCTGGCGCTCGAGCATCGCCTTGCGCAGGAGCGGCGTGTATGCCTCCGCGAGCCCGATCGACAGGCCGGGCATCGCACGCTGGAGGGTGGAGGGATTCAGGCTCATCGCATGGGGCTTTCGTGTACGTGGTTGTCGTGGGCCTGCTCGAGGTCGGTCCCCTCGGCCAGGGTGAACGGCGCGCCGTTCTTGGCGTTGTGCGTGTTGCTCGGGCCGAACAACTCGCGGTAGTGGCCGGCGCCTCGGGCGAACTCGCTGCGCTGGAAGCGCTCGCGCTTCGCGACCGCCTGCGGCGACCCGAGCTCGTTCGGGGGCAGCCCGAAGTCGACGGCCTCGCCGAGGCCGGACGCCGTGTTACGCGGGTAGTGCAGCGACGTCGCCGAGTGGTTGCCATCGGTGGTCGCGGTCACGACCAGGCCGGCGCGCACTCCGCGCACGATCGCGCGCTTGCACTCCTCGCTGATGTTGCCGGGGTGGCCGTTCAGCATCCAGGGCTGGAACGCCTTGCGCTCACGCTGAAGCTGTGCCCGCAGGCGCCGGAACTTGTCGCGGGCGGCCAGGACCATCTCCTTCGACACCCGCGGGTCGCCTTGCCTGTGACGTCGCTGACGGTCCTCGTAGAGGCGCTTTGCCCGCTGTACGCGAACCCTCAGCACTGCAATTGGGTCGTTCATTCACCGAACCTCCTATGGGTTCAGCGAAGCAGCGCATTCCGACCGTTGTGCGCCAAACAGCGCGGACGGGTAATAGGACGGACGCGGTGTGCGTCCTATGACGCGCTAGGCGCTCTCGACCGCCTCTTCGCGCGACTCGTCGTAGGCGTCCGCGTCGTCGTCGAACCAGACCGTGCCGTCCTCGCCGACGCGGTGGCCGGTGCGCTTGCGCGGATCGGCGATCACCTGGTCGGGTGAGATCTCCTTGGCCAGCCGGCCGGACTTCATGCCGAAGTAGGTGGCCTGCGGGTGGTGCGCGACGATCGCGACGGTCGACTGCTCGGGGTCGACCGCGTAGCCGTCGGAGAGCGCCAGGCCGATCTGGCCGGCGTTCAGCAGCTCGAACACCTTCTCGTGCTCGGACTGGTCCGGACAGGCCGGGTAGCCCCACGAGTAGCGGCGGCCCTGGACGGCGTCGATGCCGTAGTCGCTGCGGACCTCGGAGTGCAGCCACTCCGCGGTGCCCTCGGCGATCTGCACGCCCAGGCCGTGCACGAACAGCTGCTGAGCGAACTCGCCGTCCTTCTCGAGCTTGGCCATCAGCTCGGTGACCTCGTCACCGGCGGTGACGGCCTGGAGGGCGACGACGTCGCGCTCGCCCGAGTCCAGCGGCCGGTAGAAGTCGGACAGGCAGATCCGGTCGTGCTTGGGCTGGCGCGGGAAGACCAGGCGCTCGATCTCCTTGTCGTGGTCCTCGGGGTCGAAGATCACGAGCTCGTTGCCGTCCGAGTTGCAGGGGAAGTAGCCGAGCACGGCGCTGCGCGTGGATGTACTCGTCCTTCTCCTTCCACATGCGCTTGAGGCGCGGGCGGAACTCCTCGTTCGAGCAGCTTCTCCCAGGCCTCGCCCTTCACGCCCTTGCCGCCCCAGTGGAGCTTGAACAGCACGTGCAGGTCCAGGTGCGGGAAGACGTCGTCCAGGTCGACCGGGATCTCGCGCACGCCCCAGAACGGCGGGGTGGGCACGGGCACGTCGGTGCGCGCGGCCGAGCGGACCGAGTCGTCGTCGGTCGGCAGCTCCTCGGGCTCGGGGCCCTTCTCGCGGAACGTCTTCGCCTCGTCGCGGATCTTCTCGACCAGCCGCTCGCGGGCGTCGCCGTCGACCAGCTGGTCGACGACGCCGAGCCCCTCGAACGCGTCCTTGCAGTAGAAGACGCCGGGCTCGTAGATCTCGTCGCTCTCCTGGCCGTTCGGGTAGAGCACGCGGCGGCCGAAGTTGCGGTTGATCGCGGCGCCGCCGATCAGCACGGGGAACTCCAGGCCCTGCGAGTGCAGCTCCTGGATCGCGGCCGGCATCTGCTTGGAGGTCGACACGAGCAGCGCCGACAGGCCGATGGCCGTGGCGTCGTGCTCCTTGGCCGCGTCGACGATCGTGCCGACCGGGACCTGCTTGCCCAGGTCGACCACCGTGTAGCCGTTGTTGGTCAGGATCGTGTTGACCAGCGACTTGCCGATGTCGTGCACGTCGCCGAACACGGTCGCGATCACGACCGTGCCCTTCGTGTAGCCCTCGATCTTGTCCAGGTACTTCTCGAGCTGGGCGACCGCGCGCTTCATGACCTCGGCGGACTGGAGGACGAACGGCAGGATCAGCTCGCCGGCGCCGAACTTGTCGCCGACCTCCTTCATGGCCGGCAGCAGCACGTCGTTCAGCACGGGGACCGCGCCGAGCTTGTCGACGGCCTTGTCGATCTGGTCCTCGACGCCGTCCTTCTTGCGGCGCAGGATGTGCCAGTGGAGCGCGTCCTCGGGCTCCATGTCGGCGGTCGGGTCGGCCTTCTCCTCCTCGGCCTCCTCGCCCTTCGACTCGAAGTGCTCGATGAACTTCTCGAGCGCGTCGTCGCTCTTGTTCCAGACCAGGTTGTTGGCCAGCTCGCGCTCGTTCTCAGAGATCTCGCCGTAGGGCGTGATGTGGTTCGGGTTGACCATCGCCAGGTCGAGGCCGGCCTCGACGGCGTGGTGCAGGAAGACGGAGTTCAGGACGGCGCGCGCGCCAGGAGACACGCCGAACGACACGTTCGAGACGCCGAGCGAGGTCTTGACGCCGGGCAGCGCCTCCTTGACCTTGCGGATGCCCTCGATCGTCTCGACGGCCGACGGCCGCCACTCCTCGTCACCGGTCGTGAGCGTGAACGTCAGGACGTCGAAGATCAGGAGCTCGCGGTCCAGGCCGTGCTCGTCGCAGGCGATCTCGGTGATGCGCTGGGCGATCTCGACCTTGCGGTCGGCGGTCTTGGCCATGCCGACCTCGTCGATCGTCAGAGCGATCAGCGCGGCGCCGTGCTGCTTGACGATCGGGATGACCTTGTCGGCCTTGTCGCGGCCGGCCTCGAGGTTGATCGAGTTGACGATCCCGCGACCCGGCAGCTGCTCGAGTGCCGTCTGGATGACGTCGGGCTCGGTCGAGTCGATCTGCAGCGGCGTCGGCTGGGACAGCGACACGCGCTTGACGACCTGCCGCATCTGCTCGTCCTCGTCCTGGCGCTCGGTCAGCGCGACGCAGAGGTCGAGCACGTGGGCGCCGCCCTCGACCTGGTCCTCGGCGACGGTGACGAGTCCGTCGTAGTCGTCGGCCAGCAGCAGCTCCTTGGCCTTGCGCGAGCCCTGCGAGTTGACGCGCTCGCCGACCATCGCGGGAGCCGGCTCCTGCTGGAGCGGCGTGGCGGTGATCATGCTGGAGACGTGCGGGGGCCAGACGTCCTTCGACGGGCGCGGCTGGGCGTCGCGGCCGCCGACGCGCTCGACGATCGCGGCGATGTGGTCGGGCGTCGTGCCGCAGCAGCCGCCGACGATGCCGACGCCGTAGCGCTCGACGAACTCCTGGAGGACGTCGGCCAGCGGCTCGGGCTCCTCGGGGAAGATCGTCTCGCCGTTCGGGCCCTGGTGGGGGATGCCGGCGTTGGGGATGCAGTGGATCGGCAGCGGCGAGTTCTCGCCCAGGAAGCGGATCGCGTCGCGCATGTCGTCGGGGCCGGTCGAGCAGTTGAGCCCGAGGACGTCGACGTCGAGCGACAGCAGCGTCGTGAGGACGGCCTGGATGTCGGTGCCGAGCAGCATCTTGCCGCCGTTCGGCAGCAGCGAGACGCTGGTCTGGATCGGAAGCTTCTTGCCGGTCTTCTCGAACGCCTCGCGGGCGCCGAAGATCGCGGCCTTGACCTCGAGGATGTCCTGCGCGGTCTCGATGATCAGCAGGTCGGACCCGCCCTCGATCAGGCCCTCGGCCTGCTCGGCGAAGATGTCGACCAGCTTGCGGAACGAGATGTTGCCGAGCGTCGGGTCGTCGCTCGCGGGCAGCATGCCGGTCGGCCCGATCGAGCCCGCGACGAACTTGTCCTCGCCGACCGCCTCGCGGGCGATCTCGGCGGCCTTGCGGTTGATCTCGAGCGTCTTGTCGGCCAGGCCCCACTCGTCGAGCTTCAGGCGGCTGGCCTGGAAGGTGTCGGTCTCGACGACCGTGGCGCCGGCCTCGATGAACGACTTGTGGGTGTCCAGGATCACGTCCGGCCGGTGCAGGACGAGCGCCTCGTGGCACTTGCCCGGCAGGCCGCCGTAGTCCTCCTGGGTCAGGTCGATCTGCTCGAGGGTCGCTCCCATCGAGCCGTCGAAGACGACAACGTTGTTCTGGATCTCTTGGAGGAAGTCGCGCGCCATTGCAGGCGAGGATAGCGAACCTTGACAAACCTTTGACAAGGTTTGTGAGGGGCCGGTTTCGCGAAACAAGGCTGGGGTGAGGCGCCTGACCCTGGCGATGCTGTGCGCGCTGATGCTGAGCGCTCCGACGGCCCATGCGGCCGGCGATCCGCTGCGAGCGCAGCAGTGGGGGCTCGACACGATCAAGGCCGACGAGGCCCATGCGGTCACCCGCGGGGACGGCGCCGTGGTGGCCGTGATCGACACCGGGGTCGAGGCCTCCCACGAGGACCTGCAGGGCAGGCTCCTTCCCGGCAAGGACTTCGTCGACAACGACGACACGCCCCAGGACGGCGACGGTCACGGCACCCACGTCAGCGGGGTCGTGGCGGCGAGCGCCGACAACGGCATCGGCGTCGACAGCGTCGCCCCCGGAGCGAAGGTCCTGCCGATACGCGTGCTGGGCGACGACGGCTCCGGCAGCGACGAGGACGTGGCCAAGGGCATCGACTACGCGGTCGCTCAGAAGGCCGACGTGATCAACCTGTCGCTCGGCGGCCTCCCGATCGACGCGCTGGTGGGCGGCGGCGCGTTCCAGGAGGCGGTCCAGCGGGCCGTCAACGCGGGCATCGTCGTCGTATCCGCGGCCGGCAACGACTCACTGCCGCTGTGCGAGCAGCCCGGCGTCCAGGGCAAGATCCTCTGCGTCGGCGCCGTCGACAAGCGCGGCATGCGCTCGTTCTTCTCCAGCGGCGACACCGAGTCGGTGATGGCGCCCGGCGGGTCGGCGGCCGGTGGCGACGAGGACATCCTCTCCACGGTCCCGCCGTCCAAGTACGAGCAGATCGCCGGCACCTCGCAGGCGACCCCGCACGTGTCGGGCGTGGCGGCGCTGCTCGTGTCCGTCGGCGTGCGCGGCCCCGCCGCGATCGACCGCATCAAGGCGACCGCGCAGGACGCCGGCCCCGCGGGCCCGGACCCGATGTACGGCGTCGGCGTGGTGAACGCCCAGGCGGCCGTGGCCGGGCTGGGCGGCTCCGGCGGCGCGGCCGGCGGCGGTGGCTCCGGCTCCGCGCCGACCGGCAAGGTCACGATGGCCCGCTCCCTGAAGATCTCCACCGTGCGCCGGCACGGAGTCCGCGCCCGCTGCCGCCCGGCGGCGAACGGCAAGTGCACGGTCACCCTCGCGCGCGGTAAGAAGACCGTGGCCCGCGGATCGGTGAAGGCGAAGACGGGCCAGACCGTCAAGTTCGCGCTGCGCTTCACCAAGACGGGCAAGGCGTTGCTGCGCCGCGGGCGCTCGTTCCGTACCGACGCCACGCTGGCGGCGGCCGGCGTCGACACCCAGCGCGCCAAGGTCGCCTTCCGGCGCTGACGCGCCGCGCTCGCGGAAGTGGGCTGGGTCATATGATCGCCTCGGCATGAGCGAGTCCCAGCCGCGCTCCCATGACATCGTCGTCTTCGGCGCCACCGGCTTCGTCGGCGAGCTGCTGGCCGAGTACCTGGCGAAGCACGCGCCGACCGGCACAAGGATCGCGCTTGCCGGGCGGTCGAAGGAGAAGCTCGAGAAGGTGCGCGGCGGGCTTCCGAAGCAGGCGCACGACTGGCCGCTCGTCACCGCCGACTCGGACGACGCCGACTCGCTGACGGCGATGGCCCGTGACGCCAGGGTCGTCGCCACCACGGTGGGGCCCTACCGCAAGTACGGCATGAAGCTCGTGGAGGCCTGCATCGCCGAGGGCACCGACTACTGCGACCTGACCGGCGAGACGCTGTTCGTCGCCGCGACGAAGGAGCTTCACGACCAGGCGCAGCAGTCCGGGGCGAAGATCGTCCACAGCGTCGGCTTCGACTCGATCCCGTCCGACCTCGGCGTCTACCTGGTCCACGAGAAGGCGAAGGAGGACGGGGCCGGCGATCTGACCGAGACCACGCTCGTCGTCGGGGCGCTGAAGGGCGGCGCCAGCGGCGGCACGATCGCGTCGATGAAGGGGATGATCGACGAGGCGAAGACCGACAAGCAGGCGCGCCGGACCCTGGGCGATCCGTACGCCCTCTGCCAGGACCGCTCGGCCGAGCCGGACGGCAAGGACGAGGGCGACCGCCGCGGCGTCGGCCGCGACGAGCGCCTGGGCCAGTGGGTCGGCCCGTTCGTCATGGCGACCTACAACACGCGCATCGTCCGCCGCAGCAACGCGCTGCTCGACCACGCGTACGGCAAGGACTTCCGCTACAGCGAGGTGACCGGCCTGGGCGGCGGGCCGCTCGCCCCGGTCAAGGGTGCCGCGCTCGCGGGCGGCCTGGGCGCACTGGCGGGCGGCCTGGCGATGCCTCCCACGCGCAAGGTCCTCGACCACGTCCTGCCCGACCCGGGAGATGGGCCGAGCGAGGAGGCGCGCGAGAAGGGCTTCTTCAAGATCAAGGTCCACGCGAAGACCTCGAGCGGCGCCGACTACACCGCGCGCGTGGAAGCCCAGGGTGACCCGGGCTACAAGGCGACCGCGGTGATGATGGGGGAGAGCGCGCTGTGCCTGGCGCTCGACCGCGACAAGCTGCCGGATCGCGCCGGCGTCCTGACCCCGGCGACCGCCATGGACGGCGCGCTCATCGACCGCCTGCGAGCCGCGGGCATGAAGCTCGAGGTGGAGCGGGACCCTGCCTGACCCCGTCGCCCGCCGCTGCCTCACGATCCTGGCCGACGGCGCGCGAGCGGACCTGTTCGAGCGGCTGCTGGCCGCCGGCGAGCTTCCGAACATCCAGAAGCACGTGATCGACCGCGGCGCCTACCGCCGCGCGTCGTCCACCTTCACGAGCACGACCGGGCCCGCTCACCTGCCGTTCCTGACCGGCTGCTTCCCGGGCACCGCCAACGTGCCCGGCTATCGCTGGTTCGACCGCGCGGCCTACCGGCCCGGCCTGCCCGCCGGCCCCTGGTGCATGCGCTCGTACAACGGCCCGGAGGCCTTCATGTACGAGGGGGACCTGGACCCGCGGATCCGGACGATCTACGAGCTCGTGCCCGACTCGATCAACGTGTTCGGCGTCGTCACCAAGGGGGTCCAGAAGGACAACAGCCTGTTCGCGCGCGTGAAGAGCCCGGTCTGGCTGTGGGCCCACTACGGGCACGACTACTCGAGCGCCGACAAGCTCGCCGCGCGCGCGACGATCGCCGCGGTCGAGCGCCGGGCCGAGTACGCGTTCGTGGTGTTCCCCGGGATCGACTGGCAGAGCCACTACGTGGACGCCGAGGGCGACGGCGCGATGCGGTCGTACCGGCTGGTCGACCGCACGGTCGGCCGGGTGGCCGATGGGCTCACGCGGCAGGGCGCCTACGACGACACGCTGCTGGTCGTCTGCTCAGACCACGGGCACTCGCCGGTGTACGAGCACTACGACCTGCCGGTGCGCCTCGAGGACGACGGGGGGCTGCGGGTGGCCTACCACTCGTGGCCGGTCCTGCGGCGCGATCCGCAGGCCGTGGCCTGCGTGTCCGGCAACGGCATGTGCCAGGTCTACGTGAAGGCCAACGGCTGGGCGCACGAACCGGCAAGGGACGAGATCGCGGCACTCCACCCGGGCCTCGTGCAGATGCTGCTGGCCGAGCCTGCCGTCGACGTCGTCATCACGCGCGCGCCCGAGGGCGACGGCTGGCTCATCGTCGAGTCGCGCGATGGTCGCGCGCGCCTGCGGGAGGACGGCGGCGGCGACATCCAGTACGAGCCCGAGCCGGGCACCGACCCGCTGGGCCTGCCGTCCGGCCTGCCGAAGCGCCTGACCCAGGAGGAGGCGCTGGCCGCCACGGTCGACACGCGGCACCCGGACGGGCTGGTGCAGATCGCCCAGCTCTACCGATCCTCGCGCGCGGGCGACATCACGGTGTCGGCCAATGCGGGCTACGACCTGCGCGAGCGCTACGAGCGCCCGGAGCACCTGTCCGCGCACGGGTCGCTCGACGCGATGCACATGCGCACGCCCTTGGCGATCAGCGCGCCGGTGGTGGACGGGCCGCTGCGCACGGCGGACGTGTTCGCGACCACGCTGGAATGGCTCGGGCGCGAAGTACCGGAGGGGATCGACGGCGTGTCGCGGCTGGCCGTCGGGCGCGAGTCCCAGGTCTTCTAAGCCTGCGCGGGGGCGGCGACGATGTCACGCCGCTCGCGCGCGAGCGCCATCGCGCCCCAGATCGAGTAGGCGCCGGCGGCGATGAACGCGCTCGCGGCCAGCACGAGGCCGGACGCGGTCGCCGCGCCCACGCCCTCGCGCCCGAAGACCGACACGGTCGCGCCGACCGACGCCGGCCCGGGCCCGACCGGCAGCGCGTTGAGGACGCTCGTCCACACGAAGGTGACCAGCGACTCGAGCGCGTTCGCGTCGAGCCCGACAGCGTGGAGCGCTATCCAGAAGCGGATCGGCTGGACCGTCAGGACGACGGCCAGCAGGAGCGTCAGGGCGGCGCGGTGCCGCGAGTGCGACAGCACGTCGAACGCCCGTACCCAGGCCCGCCCCTCGAACCGCCGGCGCAGGACGACGACGCCCAGCAAGGCGGCGACGGTCAGGCCCGCGAACAGCACCGGCCAGTACCACGAGAGGCCCGCCAGCACGGCGCAGGCGATCAGCAGGCCGACCGTGATGAGCGCCTCGACCAGGAGCAGGGTGCCGTCGGCGGTGATCATCTGGCCGATCGTCGGCGCCTTCTCCCTGTCGAGCTTGCGAAGGATCGCGATCCGCACCCACGCGCCGACGTAGGTCGGGACCGTCGTGTCGGCGAGGAAGCGCAGCGAGCTGGTCGCGTGCAGGCGCCGCCGCTCCACCGGGGCGCCGGCGTCGCTCAGGCAGAGGCCCCAGGCCTCGGCGCGGAGCACCAGGGCCAGGAGGTGAAGCAGGACCAGCGCCGCGACCTGCTCGAAGGTCGCGAGCGCCAGGGCGTCGCCGACGTCCTGGGCGTTCGAGGCGACGAGCGCGACGACTCCGCCGGTCGCGAGCACGGACGCGCCGGCGGTCAGCGCCACCCGGCCCCGTCCTGCGCGCGGCCTGACGGCCGCGATGCTCCCGGTCATCGCCCCCACGCGACCATTAGAAATGCGCCCCCGCGGAGTGTCAATCCGTCCATCGGCCAGGAATCGATTTAGGATCATCCGTCCATGCGATCCCTGGCCCTCGGAGTCGCCTCGGCGGCGCTTGCGATCGCAGCGGCAGCTCCCGCGGACGCGCAGCCCGCCCCACCCGACGCCGCGACCTGCGCGAAGGTGCGCGCGAAGCGCACGGCGCCGCCGGTCGTGACCTACGACCGCAAGCCGCGCGCGGTCCGCGTCTTCGCCATGCAGTTCAAGCAGGAGGTCCGCCACATCGAGACCTACGAGGCCTTCCGGGTCAAGATCGAGTGCATGGTGCGCGAGTACGTGAAGCCGCGGCTCGCGCGCGGGCGGGGGATGGTCAACGTCGTCGCGTTCAACGAGGACATCGGGCTGATGACCGCGGGCACCGGATCGCGCGGCGCCGAGGCCCGGCAGGTCATCGCCAACCCGGGAGGAGCGCCCGGGTGCGAGGGCCAGGCGTTCCCCTGCGCGACGATCGCCACGCTGGGCGCCCTGAACGCGGGCTACTCCAAGGAGCTGGCCGCCTACCGCAGCGCGCTTCCCGGACCTGAGCCCGGTCAGCGGCGTGTTCGTCGCAGCCACCGACACGTTCGCGCGCGGCTGGATGCAGACGTTCAGCGACATCGCCAGGCGCTACGACATCTACATCCTCGGATCGAACAACCAGGCGGAGTTCCGGGAGTCCCGCGACCCGGCGGACATCGACGCGTTCGCCGATCCCGACCTGCCCCGGCCGGAGTCGGTGTCGGTGGCGATCTCGCCCAACGTCTACAACGAGGTCTTCATGTGGGGCCCGGACGACGTGAACCCGGCTGCCGCGCCCGTGCTGCGCAACGTCGTGGCCCGCAACAAGAAGGTGCCGCTGACGCCGATCGAGCAGACGCTCCAGCTCACGCCCGGCCCATCGACCGGCCCGGCCGCCGCCGACAACGTCAACCCCTACGCGATACCGGGCACGAAGGCCAGGATCGCGTTCGCCACGTCCCTGCCGGCGTTCGTCTACGGCGACCCGCCAGCCGGCACGGATCCGTGCTCCGACACCGCGCAGTACTACATGCGCTGCCTGGACAAGCTCGGCGCCAACCTGGTCATGCAGGACGAGGCCAACCCCGGCCGCTGGACGGGCGAGGACGGCGACGGGATCGAGAAGTGGCAGCCGCTGTCGTGGATGACCTCGACCTGGCGGGCGGCCGCCGACTCGAGCGTGTCGTTCGACTACAACGTCACCCCGCACATGGTCGGCAACCTGGCCGACCTGGCCTTCGACGGTCAGACGGCGATCACCCAGCGCGCGCTGCGCGGCCCGGCCTGCCACTACATCGGCAACGCGACCTGGATCGAGGGTGAGGACCGGCCCGACCTGAAGGACGAGGCGGGCCCCAAGCGCGAATTCCTGGCCATCGCCCCGTGGGTGCGCGGCGATGGGCCGCGCGCCGACCTGCGCGCGGTGGGGGAGAAGCTGGCCCCCGGATCCGGTGACCCGCTCGAGAACGACTACCTGGAGACCACGGTGGTGGCGGACCTGACCTTCCCGCGCGACCGCGACCGCGTGGGCTGCGCGCAGGACGCCGGCAAGCGACGGGCGGCGCTGACCGTCACCCCGCGCCGCGTGCGCGCCGGGAGGCGGACGCGGTTGACGTTCACCGCGCGGGCGGGCCGCAAGCCCCTGCGCGGCGCCTCGGTGTGGCTAGGCGGGCGGGAGTACCGCGTGGACCGTCGCGGGCGGGTCGTCCGCCGGCTGAAGCTGACGAGCGGCACGCACCGCGCGACGCTCACCCGTCCGGGCTACCGCCGGGCGACGGCGACGATCCGCGCTCGGCGCTGACTCAGAGCTCGAGCCGGTACTCGACGGTCGGCATGCCGTTCAGGTCCACGGGGTCCTCGACGGAGCTCGGGCTCTCGCGCCAGCCGCGCCGCTCGTAGAACGCGCGCGCCCGCGCCTGCCCCGCGGGCGTGAGCAGGCGCGCGCGTGTGTAACCACGCGTTCGCATCTCGACCACCGCGCGCTCGTGCAGGTCGGCGGCCAGCCCGGTGCCCCAATGGTCGGGCCGGACGAACAACTGGAGCAGGTGGGCCATCCCCGGAATGGGGTCGCCCATCATCTGGCGTCGCGTGTGCGCCGGGGTGCACGAGCAGTGGGCCGCGTGGCCGTCATCGTCCTCCGCGACGATCCACCAGGTCCGCTCGTCGCCCAGGAACCGCTCGAGCGCGAGCTCCTCCTCGGGTCCGGGAACCGGCGGTTCCCAGTCCGGCTCTGCGAACTCGCGGTAGCCCTCGAAACTCGCGCTGAGCAGGGCGATCACCGC
>CAVRTK010000006.1:0-360380 GCA_963724205.1 uncultured Actinomycetes bacterium
CGACCCGCGGTCATCGCAGTTCGCCCTGACTCCGTTGTCGACCGACAACTGGAGCGCGATCCTCGTGGCGTCCGATGAGGGCTGCGGCGGGTGTGACCTGAACAGCTTCGACGGCGCTCCGGACTCTGAAGCCATCAACGCGCGCGCCGGCGAGATCGCCGACTTCTTCAACCGCGGCGGCGGGCTGTTCTTCGCCTCGGGGGCTTCTCGCGGTGACGGCGACCCGGACCTCCCCGACACCTATTACGGTGCGGTCCCACTCCCGCTGGGCGGCGCGCAGGTCGCGGCACCGTTTGCGCTGACCGATGAGGGGCGTGCGCTCGGTTTCATCGACGATCCGAACGACCCGACCACCGACGACATCAACTGCTGCGCGACCCACAACTCCTTCCAGGAGCCGCCCGCCGACAGCGCGCTTCGGGTGGCGGAGCGGGACCAGAACGGCGCCCCGGAGACCTTGTTCGGCGACGGCGAGATCCGAGGTGGGGCGATCCGCAACGCTGAGCAGCCTCCGCCGCCCCCGCCGCCGACGCCCGATGCGACGCTGACGCTGGACGGTGCGGCCACCGAGCTGACCGGCGGATCGCACAGCGCGACGGCGCTCGCGGCACGCGGGACGCCGCTGGCCGGGACGCAGCTCGTCTGGCGGGTCGAGGGGCCGAACCCGGCGTCGGGTCAGGCGACCACCGGCGGCGACGGCAAGGCCGTCATCACCTGGAACGGCGCGAAGTCAGGCCGCGACACGCTGACCGTCTTCACCGACCTGAACGGCAACGGCACGCGCGACGCCGGCGAGGCCGAGGCGACGCAGGGCGTCGAATGGCTCGCGCCGCCGGCCGTGAAGAAGACCGCCAACGTCGAGCCGGTTTCCGGCACCGTCCTGATCAAGCTTCCGCCGGGCGCGAATCCAGGTAAGTACCGGCTCGGACCGGCCCAGGCGAAGGGTTTCGTCCCGCTGACGCAGGCTACGCAGATCCCGCTCGGGTCGACGCTCGACACCACCCGCGGACGCGTGGAGGTGCAGGCGGCCGTCGGAGTCACCAAGCCGGGCCAGACCCAGAGCGGCCAGTTCTACCAGGGCAACTTCCAGGTTCGCCAGACCGGCCCGAACGGCCGCCCAATCACCGAGATGGTCCTGAACGAGGCCATGAAGTGCCAGTCGAGCAAGAAGCGCGGCAAGGTCGTCGCGGCGGCGAAGCGCTCACGACGACTGTGGGGCAGCGGCAAGGGCCGCTTCCGCACCCGCGGGCGTCATTCCTCGGCGACCGTGCGCGGGACGGAGTGGCTGACGAAGGACACGTGCACCGCCACGACCACCACGGTGAAGAGCGGCGTGGTCACAGTCACGGACTTCGGCAAGCGCAGGAACGTCACCGTGCGCGCGGGCAAGAGCTACACGGCGCGCTCGAAGCGGCGCTGACGGTCAGGCGGCGGGCGCCCGGGCGATCACGGCCATGCGGTCGCGGAAGTCGGGGGCCCACATCCGATCCGCGACTCCCGCCGCGGCCGCCGCGCTCACCAGCCCGCCGGCCAGCGGGCGCGAGTAGCCGCCGATCCGGTCCAGGTAGTAGCGGACCGAGAACGCCTTGGGGGCCGTGCTCACCACCAGCGGCTGCCAGCCCTGCCGCCGCAGCAGCGTGGCCATCGAGTCACGGGTGAAGTACTGGACGTGGGTGGGCAGGACCGACCACCAGCGCGCCCCCATCAGGCGCGCCACCCGGCTGCCGGCGTCGGGCAGCGCCATGTAGACGACGCCGCCGGGCCGCAGGATCCGCGCGATCCGGTCGAGCGCCCGGCCGGGGTCGGGCAGGTGCTCGATCACGTCGCCCAGGACGACCGCGTCCCACTCGCCCTCGGGCACCGGCGCGCTCAGCAGGTCGCCGGTGATCACGTCCAGGCCGAGCTCCCGCCGGGCGTACTCGGACGCGAACGCGCTCGGCTCCACCCCGAGCGTCTCGCCAGCCGCGCTCACGCGCCTCGGCCAGCAGGAAGCCGACCCAGCAGCCCAGGTCGACCATCGCGCCCGGGCCGCCGGTGTGGCGCTCGATGCGCGCGAGCGCGCGGCGCGCGGTCTCGCGCTGGCCGGCATCTTCCTCGACGTAGTCCTCCGACTCGGCTTCGCCGTACGCCTCGCCCAGCTCGACCGCGGTCGGCATCCGCTCGAGCTGCATGTGGCCGCAGGCGGGGCAGCGGACGATGTCGGCCAGCGCGCTGCCGTAGCGGTCGGTGGTCGGGATCAGGCCCTGGGGGCCCATGTCGCCCGCCACGCGCAGGTGCGGAACCAGGCCGGGCGATGCGCAGGCGGCGCAGCGGTTGTCGTCCGGAGCTTGCAGGATCGATGACTGTATTTGCGTACAGTCAGCGTGTATGCGCTCGCTCGAGCTGCTCAGCGTCGTCGCGCCGATGCACAACGAGGAGGACACGGTCGACGCGTTCTACGAGCGCGTCCGCACCGCGCTGCAGGAAGTCGGGCCCTGGCAGCTCGTGATCGTCGACGACGGCTCGACCGACGGGACCGGCGCGGCGCTCGACCGGCTGGCCGAGACCGACCCGCGCGTGGCGATCATCCACCTGTCGCGCTCGTTCGGCCACCAGGCCGCGCTGACCGCCGGGCTCGAGCACGCGCACGGCAACGTCGTCGCGATGATCGACGGCGACCTCCAGGATCCGCCGGAGCTGATCGGGGACATGGTCGCGCGCTGGCGCGAGGGCTCCGACATCGTGTACGCGGTGCGGTCGCAGCGCGACGGCGAGACGCGCATGAAGCTGACCTCGGCGCGCTGGTTCTACAAGCTGTTCGCGCGCGTCGGGCAGGTGAAGCTCGAGGAGAACTCGGGCGACTTCCGGCTGCTCGACCGGCGCGCGCTCGACGCGCTGCTGTCGATGCGCGAGCGCAACCGCTTCCTGCGCGGGATGACCGTGTGGATCGGCTTCACCCAGACCGCGATCCCCTACGAGCGCGACGCCCGCTACGCCGGCGAGACGAAGTTCACGCCTGCCCGAATGCTGCGCTTCGCGTTCGACGCGATCACGTCGTTCTCGTGGCTGCCGCTCCAGGCCGCGACCGCGCTCGGCTTCTTCTTCTCGGCGCTGGCGTTCATCGGGCTGCCACTGGTGATCGTGGCCCGGTTCGCGGACATCTACGTGCCGGGCGTCTCCTCGGTGCTGTTCGTCGTGCTGCTGATCGGGGGCATCCAGCTCATCACCGTCGGGCTGATCGGCGAGTACGTCGGGCGCATCTACGACGAGGTCAAGGGCAGGCCCCTGTATGTGGTCGAGTCGCGGCGGAACATCGAGGTCGCCGATCCGCCGAGCCCGCCCGCCGAGCGGGCGCCGAGCCCGGCCTCGCGCACGTGAGCTTGCGGGTCGCGGTCGTCGGCGCCGGGGTCACCGGCCTCGTCGCCGCGTACCGGCTGGCCGGGCAGGGGCACCGGGTCGAGGTCTTCGAGCGCTGGCCGGGCCTGGGCGGCCAGGGCGCCACGATCGACGTCGGGGGCGGGGTGCTGCTCGAGCGCTACTACCACCACTGGTTCACGAGCGACCGCCACATGCGCGACCTGTACGACGAGCTCGGGATCGGGGCCGACATCGAGTGGCGGCCCTCCAGCGTCGGCATGTGGGTCGACGGGAAGCTCTGGCCGTTCGTCTCCCCGGTCGACCTGCTGCGCTTCAAGCCGATGTCGCTGCGGTCGCGGATCCGGATGGGCCGCGCCGTGCTGCGGGTGCAGAAGAAGGAGACCGACGTCGCGCCGTTCGAGGGGCGGACCGCGCGCGACTGGGTGATCGACGCGATGGGGCGCCCGGCCTGGGACAAGGTCTGGGGGCCGCTCCTGGGCGGCAAGTTCGGCAACCGGGCCGACGACATCTCGGCGGCCTGGCTCTGGGGCAAGCTGTCGCTGCGCCGGCAGGTGTCGGGCGAGGAGCGCAAGCAGGAGCTGCTGGGCTACCCGCGCGGGTCGTTCGAGGGCCTCTACTCGGCGCTGGCCGACGAGATCGAGGCGCATGGGGGCATGGTTCACATCGACCGCCCCGCGCAGCGGATCGCGCTCCGCGAGCCCGGCGGGTTCTGGGTCTGGCCGGGGGCGCCGGGATCGTTCCGCACCGGTCTCGACCCGCGCGAGTTCCCGGTCGACGCGATCGAGCCCGAGCGCTTCGACGCGGTGGTCGCCACCGTGCCGAACGACGTGTTCGAGCTGCTGCTCGACCGCGAGCTGCTCGCCTCGCTCACTCCCGGCTACCTGGGCATGCTGCACTCCGTCGAGTACCAGACCGCCCTCTGCCTGCTGCTCGAGGTCGACCGGCAGTTCTCGCCCTACTACTGGACCAACGTCGCGGACCCCGGCATCCCGTTCATCGGGCTGATCGAGCAGACCAACTTCGTCGAGCCCGAGCGCTACGGCGGCCGCCGGTTCCTGTACGTGGCGAACTACCTGGACCCGCAGGACGAGCTGCTCGAGCTGGACCCCGACGAGCTGATCGACGCCTACATGGACGGCCTGCAGCGCATCAACCCCGACTTCTCGCACGACTGGGTCCGTGCCCGCTGGCTGTTCCGCGAGCCCGCCGCTCAGCCCGTCGTCACCGTCGGCTACCACGAGCGGATCCCGCCGCTCGACACCGGGGTGCCGGGCCTGGTGCTGGCCAACACCACCCAGATCTACCCCGAGGACCGGGGGACGAACTACTCCGTGCGGCTGGGCGACCAGGCCGCGGCGGCCGTGCTGGCCGGCACCGGGCGGCTCACCGCGACCGAGGCCTGACCCGTGTGCGGGATCGCAGGCTGCGTCGTGGCCGGAGGCAGCAGCCCCGACGAGGCCGTGCTGAGGCGGATGGCCGCCGCGCTGGCGCACCGCGGCCCGGACGACTCCGGCGTGATCGTGCAGGACAACGTCGGGCTGGTGCACACGCGGCTGGCGATCGTCGACCCGTCGCCGGCGGGTCGCCAGCCGATGCGCGGGCCGGGCGGCTGGTGGCTGGCCTACAACGGCGAGGCGTTCAACCACCGGGAGCTGCGCGAGGAGTTCGGCCAGGGGACGGCATGGCGCGGCGACTCCGACACGGAGACCGTGCTTCGGCTGCTGGAGCGCGACGGCGTCCACCGCGCGGTTCCGAAGCTGAACGGGCTGTTCGCCTTCGCCGCGCTCGACACCGGCGAGCAGAGGCTGTGGCTGGTGCGCGACCGCTTCGGGATCAAGCCGCTGTACGTGGCGCGGCACGCGGGGACGGTCTGGTTCGCCAGCGAGATCGGCGCGCTGCTGGCCGCCGGCATCCCCCGCGAGCCGGACCGCGACGTCCTGGGACAGGCGCTCGCGCGCGGCTGGTCGAACGGGCCCTGGACGCCGGTCGCCGGCGTGACGCGCGTGATGCCCGGGACCCACCTGTGCATCGACCTCGAGTCGGGCGACTTCGCCGAGCGGCGGTGGTACGACCCGCTCGACGCGATCGACGCCGGCGCGGCGCCGGACGCGGGCGCCCTCGAGGACGCGCTGCGCGCGTCGGTCGCCCGCCGCCTGATGTCCGACGTGCCGCTCGGCACGATGTGCTCCGGCGGCCTCGACTCCAGCCTGATCACCGCGTGGGCGACGGAGGCGGCGGACGTGCCCGTGCACGCCTACAACGCCGCCGTGGTCGACCAGCCCGAGTACGACGAGGGCGGCTGGGCCCGCAGGGTGGCGGACCACCTCGGCGTTCAGCTGCACACGGTCGAGCTGAGCGCGGCCTCGTGGCGCTCCGACCTGGTCGGGGTCGTCCAGCACATCGAGTACCCGCTGACCCACGAGAGCTCCGTCCCGATGATGCAGATCGCCGCTCTGGCTCGGTCACACGGGGTCAAGGTGCTGCTGTCCGGCGAGGGCGCCGACGAGCTGTTCGGCGGGTACTCGTGGCTGCACGTCGAGGACGCCGCCGACTTCGCTGCACGGGCACGGCGCGGGGAGTCGCTGGCGCGCGCCGCCTACCGGTTCGCCCAGCGGCGGCTCGGGGTGGGGCGGCAGGCCCTGCGCGAGCCGCTGCGCGGACCGTCGGACCGGGCGTGGGAATGGGAGCGCGACGCGCTGGCCCGCGCCCGATCCGCCTACGAGGGCGACCGCGGCCCCCGCCGCCGCCTGGAGGCCGGCCTGGCCTGGGACCTGGCCACCTACCTGCCCCATCTGCTCAATCGCCAGGACAAGTCGACGATGCAGTGCGGGATCGAGACGCGGGTGCCGTTCCTCGACCCGGCGGTGGTCGCGCTGGCGCTGAGCATGCCGCTCGAGCGGCGCATCGAACCCGAGCGAAAGGCGCCGCTCCGCGCGATGGCGCGGCGGCTGCTGCCGGACGGCGTGGCCGGCCGCCCCAAGGTCGGCTTCGGGTTCGACGTCGATCGCTACCTGGGCGACGGAGCCGTGCAGCCCGAGTTCCTCGCCGGCGGACGGCTGCGCGAGGTGCTCGGGATCGCATCGCGTGACGAGTGGCGGGCGGGCGTGGCCGCGGCTGCCGGGCAGCCCGCGCTGTTGCTCTGGACGGCGGAGATCTGGTGCCGGCTCTTCGTCGACGGCGACAGCGCAGAGCAGGTCGAGGACGCGCTCTGGGCGGCTACTCCGGTCGTCGGGCGCTGACGCCGATGAGCACCTCGAAGTCGCGGTCCCGGTCGTTCAGGCGCGCGGAGCCGATCTCCTCCGCGGCCAGGCCGTGCAGCATCCCGGTCGCCGCGAGCACGTTGCCGTAGGCCTCGGTCGCCACGTTCTCCCGCCCGAACGCGTCCGCGAACAGCCGGCTCGCGGAGTCGGACGTGAACCGCCAGTAGTCGCCCCACTCGTCGGCCTCCTCGCGGCAGATCCGCGACACGCCGGGCACCGTGACCAGCGCCGTGCCGCCGGGGGCCAGGATGCGGTGCAGGGTGTCGACCGCGGCCCGGAGGTCGTAGATCAGCAGCAGCGTCTGGGTGCAGATCACACAGTCGAAGCTCCCCGCGGGGATCTCCGGCGCGTCGGCCAGGTCGGCGACGATCGTCGCCCGCGGGTTGCCGGGGCCCGCGTGGAGGATGTCGGTGCGCGCGACCGCGGTGCCGCCGTGGCGCCGCGTGTACTCGTCGTCTCCGACCTCGAGCACCCGGCCGCGGATGTGCCGCGCGTGCTTTCGCAGGAACGCGTCGATGTAGAAGCGGTCGACCGGCGTGCCGCGCTCCCAGCCGTAGTTGCGCGAGATCGGCCGCGTGCGTCCGAGGGAGCCGAGTCGCACCCCGCCGACGGGCGGCCACTGGACCAGGCGGCGCAGCCGGCGTCGCTGGTCGGGGCTGGTTCGCCGGCGGGCGATCGAGCGGAGGTCCATGAGCCCGGCGACTCTACGCGCCCGGCAGATCGCCGAGCGCCTCGGACAGTGCGACCGGGCCGCCCAGCCACAGCGCCCGCTCCATCGCGAACGCGTCGCCGGCGTAGAAGCGCGATCGGGTCCTCGCGCACCAGCGGTCGCCGAGCCCCTCGCTCGCAAGGGCGCTGCCCAGCACGCCGTCGGCGATCCAGTCGCGAAACTCCGGCCGCGCACTCCACTCGCCGTCGAGCGACCCGCGCCTCAGGCGCCGTCCCAGGCGTGCGAGCCGCCGATTTCGGGCGGTGCGCTCGGGCTCCGCGGGCAGGAGATCCGGCACCCGCTCGGCGATGAACCGGCGGTGGAAGCCGCTGCCCGCCCTCTGCTCCATCGCCAGCGAGACCAGCCCCCGTTGTACCTCCGGGGTCGCGAACGCGCCGATCATCGCGACAGGTAGGCGCGGCAGCATGCCCCGCAGCCAGCGCCGCACCCGCTGCTCGGCGTACACGACGTCCAGGACCCGCCACCCGGTCAGCCCGGCGCGCTCGGCGTCCACGACCCACTCACGGACGCGGGCGTGCAGGGACTCGACGGCGTCGGGCCGCGCTCCGGCGATCCCGCCCGCCAGGGAGTCCGACAGCATGCGCGCCAGATCGCCTGGTTCGCGGGGGAGGGCGCGATCGGCGTAGTAGAAGCAGCGCCCCGACTCCCCGCCTGCGCCGGTGACGGAGGCGGCCATGTCATCCGGCCACGCGATGTCGGCGAAGCCGACGTGGATGGCCCCCTCGGTCCAGCGCGCATTCGCGCGGGTCCGGTGCAGGGCGGTGGCGGCGTCCCAGTGCTCGAACGCGAGGTGCCGGTGCGGCATCCCGAGGGTCTGCGCCGCCTTGCTGCCACCGCGCACGTCGTCGTCGTCCTCCGGGCCCCACGCGTAGCCCTCGAACGGGCGCCCGAGCTCGCGGAGAGCCAGCGCTGCCACGTGCGAGTCGTAGCCCGCGGTGAGGCCCAGGTGCGGTCGATCGACGCCCGCGAGCCGGGCGTCCAGCGAACGAAGCAGCTGGTGCTCCGTGTAGGCGTAGGCGTCCTCCGGCGGGACGAGCCGCCACCGATCGCGGGCCGGCCAGTAGCAGGCCTCCTCGGCCCCGGTGGAGGACAGGTCGACCCGGGTGGCGGGCGGCAGGGCCCGCACGCCGGCCACGAGCGCGCGGCTGCCGCCCACGAACTCGGCCGCGAGCTGCTCGGCGAGCGCGCGCGGGTCGACCGACGCCGTGCCCGTCGCCACGTACGCGGCGGCGACGGCGTGGGTCGACCAGGTAACGGCCCCGCCTTCCGGCCCGCCGGCGGCGTAGACGACCGCGGGCGCACCGGCGCCCGCGACGAGCCGTGCGCGGTCCGCGCCGGCCGCCAGGGCTATCCCACCGCCCTCGTAGCGGCGGAGGGCGCGGTCGTCGGCGTCGAGCAGGTCGAGCGTTGCGGGCGGGGCCTCGCCGAACGCCGCGCCGCGCAGAGGTGCGCCGAGCGCCGCCACGGTCACGCTGCCGCCCGCGACCAGTCGCGACGTCGGCGTGCACGCCATACCAGTCGGCAAGGGCGTCCACCCGGCGCCGGACGGTCCCGGCGTCGCCGCGAGCCGCGATCAGTACCCGGTCGAGCACACGCCGCCGCCGGTCAGGCGGCGGGCACCGCGTGTGCGGGCGCGGTCTGGTCCTCGCGGCCCTGGCCGTCGGCGGGGCGAGGACGGGCGCGCTGGCCCAGGCGGCCGTCGCGGTAGTCGCGCCAACCCTCGATCACGGCGCGGATGTTCTCACTCGGCCGGCGGCCGCGGCGGGCGTGGAGCAAGTGCACGGCCAGGATCGCCAGGCGCCGGCGCGCCGCGCGCAGGCCGCGCGCGGGCGCGTAGCGGTCGCACACCGCCAGCGTGTTGCGGATCTCGTAGTAGGCCGTGCACGGGGCGTGCTCGCCGCCGGTCGCCACCGACACGCGGTGCCAGACCTTCCCCTCCGGGACGAAGAAGATCCGCCAGCCCGCCCGGCGCATGCGCAGGGACCACTCCACGTCCTCGACCTGGAGGAACAGGTCGCCGTCCAGCAGGCCGACCTCCTCGATCGCCGCGCGCCGCACGAGCATCGCCGCCCCGGTCGCCCGGCCGATCTCGCGGACCCCGTCGTACTGCCCGTAGTCGCGCTCGCCGTAGCCCGTGTGGCGGCCGTTGTGCCCGCGGCGGGCGTCGAACCGCGCGCCGGCGTACCAGATCCGGTCCGGCGGGTCGAAGTAGTAGATCAGCGGGCACAGCGCCGCGGCGTCGGGCCGGCGCTCCGCCTCCTCGACCAGCCGGGTGACCATGTCGGGCGCGACGATCGTGTCGTTGTTCAGGAGCAGGACGTAGTCCGCGCCTCGGTCGAGCGCCGCGCGGAGGCCCGACGTTGTTGCCCTCGGCGAAGCCCAGGTTGGTGCCGGTGGGGATCGTCGTGACCTCGGGGTGGTCGGCCTGGACGGCGGCGACCGACCCGTCCGTCGACCCGTTGTCGACGACGATCGTTTCGTGGCGCGGCCAGTCGATCGCCCTGAGCGATCTCAGGCACGCCAGCGTGTCATCGCGGCCGTTCCAGTTAAGGACGACGCTGACGACGTGCGAAGACGCCTCCCCAGCCATTTCGCGCGGAAAAGTACTCGACCAGGGGCGGGTGGTGTAGAGGTTCCCCCGTGGATCTCACGGTCGTAATCCCCACGCGGGACCGCTGGGACGTCCTGCTGGGGACGCTCGAAGCGCTTCAGATGCAGGAACTCGGCGATTTCGAGGCCGAGATCGTGGTCGTCAACAATGGCGCGCCGAGCGCACGCGATCTGCCCGGCGCCCGCCTCGTGGAGGAGCCGCGGGCCGGCGCGGCGGCCGCCCGCAACGCCGGCATCGCCGCCGCGGGCGCCCCGCTGATCCTGTTCCTGGGCGACGACTGCCGGCCCGCGCGCCCCGGATTCCTGGCCGGCCACGTGCGCGCGCACGCCGCCGGGGATCCCTGGCTGGCCGTGGTCGGCGGGATCACGCCCGACCCGGCCGTGGCCGACGGGCGCTTCATGCGCTGGCTCGCCCGCAGCGGCAAGCTCATCGACGAGTCCGGCTTCACCGGCGACTGGCGGTCGTTCTACACCGGCAACGTCTCGGTCGGCCGCGACGCGCTGCTGGCCGTCGGCGGGTTCGACGAGCGCTTCTCGGGCTACGGGTGGGAGGACGCCGACCTGGCGCTGCGCCTGGCCGACCACGGGCTGCGGCTCGAGCAGCGCCGCGAGCTGCTGGTCCACCACGCGCACGAGTACACGCCGGAGTCGTCGCTCGAGCGGATGGAGGCGGTCGGCAGGGGAGCGAACCTGCTCGAGCGCCTGCACGACCACCGGCGGCCGCTGCCCGGCCCGGCGAAGGGCCGCGCCCGCCTGGCCGCGGCGCGCGCGCTGGCGCCGGTCGCGCTGCGGGTGCCGGGCGCCTGGCGCGCGGCCCACCTGGCGGCCTACGCGCGCGGCCACGCGGCCCCGCCGCTGCCCGACGACCCGGCGCTCCGCGGCTACGGCCGCGTTCTTCCGCCGCCGGTCGACCGGCCGCCCGTGTCGGTGGTCGTGCCGTTCCTGGGCCCGCGCGCCGACGCCGAGGCGCTGGTCGCCGCGCTCGCCGCGCTGGAGCGGCGCCCGGGCGACGAGCTGATCGTCGTCGACAACGGCGCGGAGCCCGTGGTCCCGGGAGCGATCCACGCCCGGTCCCAGCAGTCGTCGTACTTCGCCCGCAACGCCGGTGCCGACCGTGCCGTGGGGCGAGTGGCTGCTGTTCCTGGACGCCGACTGCCGCCCGCGGCCGACGCTGATCGACGACTACTTCGCCGAGCGGATCGACCCGGGCTGCGGGGCCGTGGCCGGCCGGGTGATGGCGCTCGAGGGGCAGGACTCGCTCGTGGCCCGCTACGCCCGCTCGCGCGGCCACCTGAGCCAGGCCGCCCACATGCGCGACGCCCACCTGCCCTACGGCATCACCGCCAACCTGCTGGTCCGCCGGGCGGCGCTCGAGGAGCTCGGCGGCTTCCAGGAGGGACTCCGGTCCGGCGGGGACGCCGACGTCTGCTGGCGGCTCCAGGACGCGGGCTGGACGGTCGCCTACCGCGAGGCCGCCGCGGTCGAGCACGCCCATCGCGACCGGGTGGTCGCGCTCGCCCGCCAGGCGGCCCGCTACTCGGCGGCGATCGCCTGGATGGAGCGCCACCGCCCGGGGTCGTCACCCCGGCCGCGGGTGACGCGCCGGCTGGCGCGGGCGGGCGCGGGGGCCGTGGCCTGGACCGTGCTCGGCCGCTGGGAGCGCGCGGCGTTCAAGGCGCTCGACGGCGTCGTGGTGGTCGCCGAGGGCGCCGGCTGGCTGTTCTCCAACGCGGCGCCCTACCGCGGCGCCGAGCCGCGCGGCGGCGTCGCGCTCGTCGCCGACTCGTTCCCGGACGCCGACGCCCCGGCGCACGTGCCGCACGGGCGCGACGCGGGTGGAGGCGGTGCGCCGCCCGGCGCGGCTCGATCGCGCGATCGCGGCGCGGCCTGCGGGTCCGCTACGCGGAGGACGACGGCGTGGCCCGCCGCGCGCTCGAGTCGGCGCGCACCGCGCTGCGGGCCCGCGCCGCGCGACGCGCCCGCGGCGCGGCGCCTGCGCGAGGCCGGCGTCGAATGGCTGGCGGCGGCCGCCGGGGCGCGGACAAGCGCGCCGCGAATTGGCGCGAGCACTCAAGGTGCCGCTGGCCCCGCCAGCCGCCAGCCGCCAACCTCCGCCAGCCGCCAGCCTCCGCCAGCCGCCAGCCGCCAGCCGCGAGCCCCCTAGAGCCAGCCGCGCCAGCGGAAGAAGCTCAGCATCCCTGCCAGGATCGCGACCATCGACACGATGATCACCCAGAACGCGTGGGTCGTCCCCTCGCCGGGGACGCCGACGTTCATGCCCCAGATGCTCGCGAGCAGCGTCAGCGGCAGGATCACGACGCAGAACGAGGTCAGCACCCGCAGCACGTTGTTGACCCGGTGCGAGAGAACCGACTCGTTCGTGTCCTCGAGCGCCTCGACGACCTCCTTGAAGTTCTCGAGCATGTCCCAGATGCGCTCGGACGCGTCGACGATGTCGTCGAAGTAGATCTCCAGGTCGTCGGCGATGTAGCGGTGCTTGGTGCGCTCCAGGTCGCGCAGCACCGTGCGCTGCGGCCGGATGATCTTGCGGAAGTTCAGGATCTCCAGCTTCACGTTGGAGATGTCGCGGACGACCTCCTCGGACCGGCCCTCGAAGATGTCGGTCTCCAGCCGGTCGAGCTTGTTGCCCATCTTCGACAGCATCGGGAAGCAGTAGTCGAACCCGTTGTCGACGATCCGGTAGAGCAGGTAGCCGGCGCCCTGGGCCATGACCTGCTCGCGCATGTCGTCGTTGGCGCGCAGCCGCTCGAACAGGTACTCGACGAACTTGAGCTCCGTGTTCGGCAGCGTGATCAGGTAGTCCGGCCCGACGAAGATGTCGAGCTCGCCCGCGTTGAGCCGCCCGACCTTCTTGTCGAACACCGGGAAGTGCAGGACGATGAACAGGTAGTCGTCGTACTCGTCGATCTTCGGGCGCTGGTTGCGGGACTGGACGTCCTCGTAGGCCAGCGGGTGGAAGTCGAAGTGCTCCTCGAGCCAGGCGTGCTCGTTCTGGCCCGGGCGCTCGATGTTGATCCAGCGCAGCCCGGCCGCGCTGATCTGCTCTACGCGGGGCTCAGCGGCTGCGGGAGTCTGGGGCGCGCCGTCCCGCGCGCGCGACGACCGCCGCAGCCTGGGCTTCGGAAGGTTCGGCATCGCGTCTGAGCGGGTCGTCGATCATCGGGGAACGGCTCCATCCCTTGATTCTAGACCCGGGCGCACGAACCCTCGATCCGTCTACAGGTATTCGCTAACCTACCGACGACATAGGCAAATAGCCGTTCGCATCTAGAGGAGTGGAGGGACATGGCCCTACGAAGCTCCGGCAACCATCGCCTCGCCTAGCGGCAGGCGAAAGGTGCCAATTCCATCGGGTTCCTTGGAAGTACGGGCCCGGGAGATGTGGCAGAGCGCTCCGAAGGCGCCTCCGTCACAGCGAGACAAGACGGCGGAGACCCCGGAAAGTAGGAGCGCATGAGTTCGTTGGAATCCCTGAAGTGCAAGGAGTGCGGAGAGAAGTACCCGCTCGATGCACGCTATGTCTGCGACATCTGCTTCGGCCCGCTCGAGGTCGCCTACGACTTCTCCGGCCTTGACGCCAGCGAGGTCAAGCGCCGCATCCAGGGCGGCCCCCAGGACATCTGGCGCTACGCGGACTTCCTGCCGTTCGAGCAGCGGCCGCAGACCGCGCTCGCGGCCGGCGTGACGCCGCTCGTCAAGGCCGACCGCCTCGCCGCGCGGCTCGGACTGCGCGAGGTCTGGGTCAAGAACGACGCCGCCAACCCGACGCACTCGTTCAAGGACCGCGTCGTCACGGTCGCGCTGGCCAAGGCGCGCGAGCTCGGCTACCAGGTCGTCGCCTGCGCGTCGACCGGCAACCTGGCCAACTCGGTCGCCGCCCACGCCGCGGCCGCCGGGCTCGAGTCGTACGTCTTCATCCCGTCGGACCTCGAGGAGCAGAAGGTCCTGGCCACCGGCGTCTACGGCACCAACCTGGTCGCGGTCCGGGGCAACTACGACGACGTCAACCGCCTCTGCACGGAGCTGTCCGGCGAGCGCGACTGGGCGTTCGTCAACGTCAACCTGCGGCCCTACTACGCCGAGGGATCGAAGACGCTGGCGTTCGAGATCGCCGAGCAGCTCGGGTTCGAGCTGCCCGACCGCGCTCGTCGCGCCGGTCGCCTCGGGCTCGCTGTTCACGAAGATCGCCCGCGGCTTCGAGGAGTGGCTCGAGGTCGGCCTGCTCGAAGGCGAGCTGCCGAAGTTCAACGGCGCCCAGGCCAGCGGCTGCTCGCCGGTCGCCCAGGCCTTCGAGGCCGGCCACGAGGTCTGCAAGCCGGTGCGCCCGGAGACGATCGCCAAGTCGCTCGCGATCGGCAACCCCGCCGACGGGCCGTACGCGCTCGACCTGGCGCGGCGCTCCGGCGGCGGTATCGACCACGTGTCCGACGACGAGATCCGCGAGGGCATCCGCCTGCTGGCCGAGACGACCGGCATCTTCACGGAGACGGCCGGCGGCGTCACGACGGCGACGCTGAAGAAGCTCGCCGACCGCGGCGACATCGGCGGCGACGAGCGGGTCGTGATCGTGATCACCGGCGAGGGCCTGAAGACGCTCGACGCGGTGCGTGGCACGTTCGAGACACACGAGATCGCGCCGTCGTTCGACGACTTCGTCGAGACCGTCGAGAAGTCTGCCGTCGCCGCGGTCTCGTAATATCGCGGCGATGGCGGTCACGGTGAAGATCCCGACGCAGCTCAGGAGCGTCACGGGCGGCGAGTCCGAAGCCCAGGTCGACGAGGCGACGACGGTCGGCGAGGTCCTGGACGGCCTCTACGACCGCTTCGACGGCCTGCGCGAGCGGATCGCGGTCGACGGCGACCTGCGCCGCTTCGTGAACGTCTACGTGGGCGGCGAGGACATCCGCTTCCTCGACGGGCTCGACACGTCCGTCGAGGACGGCGACGAGGTCACCATCCTGCCCGCCGTCGCCGGCGGCTGACTGACTCCAGCGCGATCGCCGCGTCTGACCGAGCGACTGACCGGAGCTCGGCCGAGTACGGGCTCGGCCATGGGCTCGGCTCGTACTTCCTCGGCCTGCTGATCCTGGCCGGAACCTGGGGCTCGCCGGCCGCGGCCTGGATCGCGGTCGTGCGGCGGCTGCCGCGGCTGACGGGGGCGCCGCGCGTCCTGGCCTACGCCACGCTCGGGCTGGCGGCGCTGGTCGCGGCGTATCTGGTGCCGGGCGCGCTCGGCATCCTCTCGCGCTGGACGGCGCTTGCGGCCGGGCTGGCGATGCTGGCCGCGGTCTGGCGCTTCCTGCCGCGGCTGGCGGGCGCGCCGCAGGACGACATGCCGGCGGGCGCGCCCGAGAGCGGCCCGGTCTCCTGGGCGATTGCCGCGCTGGCGGTGGCGGCCGTGGGGTGCTGGACCGTCGCGAAGATGTGGGCGGCCAGCCGCGAGGCGTCGGTCGACATCGACACGCTCACCTTCCACCTGCCGGACGTCGGGCGCTGGCTCGAGACCGGCTCGATCTGGCAGGTCGACCAGTTCACGCCGCTGCTGGCGAACGGCAACTACCCGCACAACGGCGACCTGGTGTTCGCGTCGGTCGTCGCGCCGTTCGAGTCCGACGCGTTCGTGCGGGTGCTGAACGCCCCGTTCGTCGTTCCTCGCGGGCCTCGCCGTCTACGCGATCGCCCGCGAGCTGGCCGCGCCGCGCGCCACCGCGGTGCTGTGCGGCGCGTTGTTCGCGCGCTCCCGGTCGTCACGTTCGCGGCCTATGACGGGGCGAAGACCGACCCGATGATGTGGGCCGCCTTCGGCGCGGGATCGCTGTTCGCGCTGCGCAGCCTGCGGATGGGGGAGACCTCCGACCTGGTGCTGGCGGGGGTCGGGCTTCGGGCTCGCGTTCGGCACCAAGTGGTACGGAGTCCCGGCCGGCGGCGCTGATGGTGGCGGTGTGGGGCGGGGCGGCCCTGGCCCGCGCGGCGCGGTGCTGCCCGCGGCCGCGCGGCGGCGTCGCGGCGCTCACCGGGCTGGTCGCGGCAGCCGGCGGCATCTGGCTGGTCCGCAACGCGATCGAGTCGGGCAGCCCGCTCAACCCCGTCTCGATCCCGCCGTTCTGGGACGACGCCGCGCGACTTCATCCGCGAGTGCGCGGGCTACTCGATCGCCGACTACCTGACCGACTCCGGGGATCCTGAAGGACTACGCCTGGCCGGCCTACCGCGACAACTACGCATTGCCCGGCGCGCTCATCGTCCTCGGCGTGGCCGGCGCGGCGATCGCGGCCACGCTCGCGCTCCTGCGGCGCCGGCCCGTGCCCGGCGCGGATGCGGCCGCGACGCTGGTCGTGGCCGTCGGGGCGCTGGTCGTGGCCTACGCGATAACCCCCTACACGGCGCTCGGCCCCCGAGGACGAGCCGCTCCTGATCGGAGCCAACACGCGCTGGCTCGTGCCCGCGCTGCTGCTCGGGGCCGCGCTGCTCGCGTGGGCGGCCGGCCGGATCGGGAAGGCGGCGCGTGGTGGTCGAGGCCGTGGCCCTGGCCGCGGTCGTGACCGGCATGAATCGCGGCGCCGACCTGCCGGCCCGCGACGGTGGCCGCGGCGGTGCTGGTCGTCGGGCTGGCCGCGGCTGCGGTCTACGGCGTGCTGCTCCTGCGCCGTCGCGCGGGCACCCGCGGCCGGCTCGTCACCGTGGGCGCGGCCGGCCTGGCCGTGCTGGCGGCCGTCGCGCTGGGGTACGCGCGCCAGCGCGACTTCTACTCCGACCGCTACACCCGCCAGGGCGACCCAGTGGTCGCCTACCTGGCCAATCGCGCCACCGAGGGCCACCGGGTCGCGATCGCCGGCGTGCCGAGCGTCAACGGCACGGCTCCGGTCTGGCCGGCGTTCGGTCCTCGCCTGGGTAACGACGTCGAGTTCGTCGGGCCCACAATCGACGGCCAGCTGCGCGAGTACGCCGACCGTCAGGACTGGACGCGGGCGGTGGAGCGGGGCGGATTCGACCTCCTGCTCGTGGGCCGCGGCGGCTACTCCAGTGCGTGCCCCGTCCCCGGGAGCGAGTCCGACGACGACGCGTGGGCGCGCGCCGCCGGCTTCCGTCGCATCGCCTCGACGGACCGGCTGACGCTGTACGCGGTGCGATGATGCCGCGCTCATGAGCCCCGCCCCGCGCATCGCCGTCGTCGTCCCGTCGCACAACCGCGCGCTGCGGCTGCGCTGGCTGCTCAACTCGCTGGAGGAGCAGACGCTGCCCCGCGACGAGTGGGAGGTGATCGTCGCCTACGACTCCGACGACGGCGGCGACACCGAGCGGCTGCTCCGCGACCACCCGGTGCGCCCGCGGGCGCTGCGGTTCGACCCCGACCCGGGGACCCCGACCGCGCCGCGGCTGCGCAACGCGGGCTGGCGCGCCGCGACCGCGCCGCTCGTCGTGTTCACCGACGACGACTGCCGCGCGCCCGCCGACTGGCTCGCGAACGCGGCGGCCGCGGGGGAGGCCCACCCGGGGGCGATCGTCCAGGGGATGACGATGCCCGACCCCGAGGAGGAGCCGAACAGCCACGGCGCGTGGCCGCACACACAGCGGATCGTGCCGCCCGTGCCCTGGGCCCAGACCTGCAACATCGTCTACCCGCGCGACCTGCTCGAGCGGATCGGCGGCTTCCTGGAGGACCCGCCGCTGTCGATGGGGGAGGACACCGAGCTGGCGCTGCGCGGGCGCAAGGCCGGCGCGGACTACGTGGGCGCGCGCGAGGTGCTGACCTGGCACGCGGTCGAGGACCTGTCGCTGGCCCGCGGCTTCCGGTCGCTCCCGCGCTGGGCCGACGTCGCGGGGCTGATCAAGCTGCATCCCGACGTCCGGGCCGACTTCCCGATGTGGGGCTTCTGGAAGCGCACCCACGTCTGGCTGCCGGTCGCCGTCGCGGGCGCCGCGCTGTCGCGCCGCCACCCGGCCTTCCTCGCGCTCGCGCTGCCCTGGGCCGCGCACACGGCGCCCGCCTACGGCGAGGGCAACCCGCGCGGCCGGCTGCGGGCCGCGTCCGAGCTGCCGCTGCGCGCGCTGATCGACGCCGCCGAGATGGCGGTCTGCGCCCGCGGGGCGATCAAGCACCGCACCTTCTTCCTGTGAGGGTCGCCCTCCTCTCACCGTGCTTCTGGCCCGAGGTCAGGCGGGGCGGCGAGCGCTTCGTGCGCGAGCTGGCCGACGGCCTGATCGCCCGCGGCCACGATCCGCGGCTGATCACCAGCCACCCGGGCGGCCTGAGCAGCACGACCGAGGACGGCCTGCCGATCCTCCGGCTGCCGCGCCCGCCGGCGGGGCGCCTGGCCCGGCGGCGGTTCGAGGACTACCCGACCCACGCGCCGCTGTCCTACCTGGCGCTCCGCCGCGGCGACGACGACGTCGCCCAGGCCGTGCACACCTGGGACGCGATCGCCGCCGCCCGCTGGGGCGAGTCGATCGGCCGCCCCACGGTTTTCTCCTACATGGGGATTCCCGACCACTCCGGGCTGATGGCGCGCCGCAAGCGACTGGAGGCGACGCTCGCCGCCACCCGGCGCTGCTCGGCGACCGTCGCGCTGAGCGCTGCTGCTCGCGACGCCTTCCATCGCTGGCTCGGGGTCGACGCCGAGGTGATCCCGCCGCCGGTCGACGTCGCCGCGTTCACGCCGGATCCCGCCGCGCGGGCGGACCGGCCGACGATCGTCTGCGCCGCCGACCCGCACGAGCCGCGCAAGCGCGTGGCGCTGCTGCGCGAGGCGTTCGCCTGGGTGCGGCGGGACCGACCCGACGCCCGGCTGGTGCTCGACGCGCGCGCCGGGTCCCCGGCGGACGGCGTCGAGCTGCGCCCGCTCGACGACCGCGACGCGCTGGCCGCGGCCTACCGCGAGGCGTGGGTCTCCGCGCTGCCGAGCACCGGGGAGGCGTTCGGCCTGGTGCTGGTCGAGGCGATGGCGTGCGGCACCCCGGTGGTGGCCACCAACGAGGGCGGGATGCGGGAGGTCGTCAGCTCGCCGCAGGTCGGCTCGCTGTTCGACGGCGACGACCCGCGGGCACTGGCGGCGGCGCTGCTCGGCGCGCTCGACCTGGCCGGCGACAACGGAACCGCGGCCGCCTGTCGCGCCCGGGCCGAGGACTTCTCCGCAGCGCGCTGCACAGACCGCTACCTCGACCTCTACGCCTCGCTAGCGTGACGCGCCGCATGCGAACCAGGCTGGTGGTCCTGCTCGCGCTGATCGGCGCGCTCCTGGTGGCCCCGGCCGCCGCCGACGCCGCAAAGCGCAAGGTCCCGCCGAAGTTCTACGGGACGATGTGGGACAAGGAGATCGCGGACGCGTCGCCCGAGGTCTACGACCAGCAGTTCGCCAGGATGGCGGTCAACGGGGTCGAGGCGGTGCGCGTGATCTTCTCCTGGAACCTCGCCCAGGGTCAGCAGGGCCAGACGACGTTCAAGTACACGGACCCGATGGTCGAGTTCTCCGCCCGGCACGGGATCGAGCCCCTTCCCGTCGTCACCTACGCGCCGCGGTGGGCGCGCGTCGAACCCGACGAGCTGGGCTCGGCCCCGTCCGACTACCAGGCCTACGCCGACTACCTGAAGATCCTGATCGCGCGCTACGGACCGGACGGGTCGTTCTGGAAGGAGAAGCCGGACGTCCCCTTCCGCCCGATCCGCTACTGGCAGATCTGGAACGAGCCCGGCATCCAGTACCAGTGGTCGCCTCAGACCGACTGGCCCAGGAAGTACGGCGAGCTGCTCAAGCTGGCCTACGGCACGGTCAAGCAGGCCGACCCGGGCGCGAAGGTCGTGCTCGCGGGCCTGGCCAACGCGTCCTGGGAGGAGATCGACGCGCTCTACGACCAGGGCGGGATCAAGGGCTACTTCGACATCGCCGCGGTCCACTACTACGCGCGGATCACGTCCCAGTTCCTGGAGGTGTCGAAGCGGTTCCGCGCGACGATCGACCGCCACGGTGACCGGCGGATCCCGATCTGGTGGACCGAGACGGGGGCGTCGGCCAGCAAGGGGAAGGTCAAGTCGCCCGGCAACGAGCACTTCCAGACGACCGACGAGGGCATGGCGCACGGGGTCACCAAGGCCTACAGGCTGCTCATCAGGTACCGCAACAAGCTGAAGATCCAGCGCGTCTACTGGTACACGTGGGCCTCTTCCTACAGGCAGAGCGGCGGCGCGTTCGACTTCTCCGGCATCAACGTCTTCGACGGCCAGAAGGTGTCGTCGAAGCCGTCGCTCGTGTCGTACAGGAAGAGCGCGCGCGCCTACGAGGGCTGCCGCAAGGACGCCAGGGCGCGCTGCGTGCGCTGAGCGACCCGCCGGGCGCGGCCCGGGCGGCGCATCCCCCGGCGGCGCAGCTCGGCGTCGACGAAGTCGCTCAGGTACGGGTTCAGCTCGTCGCCCGACACCATCACCCGCTCGCGCGCCTCGAAGCTGTCGTCCCACCACAGGATCGACACGCGCTCCTCGTCGGAGAGCGTCGCGTGGAAGCCGCGCGGGAAGCGCGCGGCGTCGTCCAGGTAGACGACGCCGTGCTTGAAGACGAAGTCGATCCGCGGGGACCGCCTGGTCGACGTCGATCAGCCAGCGGTGGTGGGTCCACCCGACTCCCGGGCGGGTGTCCATCGGGCTCTGCTCCTCGAGGCGCGACGGGACCTCGATGTAGCCCGCGCGCGCGACGCGTGCGAGCTCGGAGCACATCCGCACGGGGTCGCGGACGTCCTCGAGCGTGTGCGAGCAGACCGCGAAGTCGAACTGGTCGTCGGCGAACGGCCAGGCGTCGTGGGCGCAGGCGTCGATCTGGACCCACGAGTCGGCGTCGAAGCGCTCGGGGCCGTCCCCGTCGCGGCCGTAGAGGCCGCGGGTCTCGTACGGCATCAGGTCGACGACCCAGTCGGCGCGGGCCAGCGGCCGGCCCCAGCCGCCGACGTCGAGGACGAGCGCGTCATCGGCCAGATCGGCCTCTATCCGGGCAAGGCTCTTCGCGAGCATGGGCGGGTAGTCTGGCGCGGGTGAGTGCCCAAGGTCGCTACGCCGGCACGCCGGTGCTGGTGACCGGCGCGCAGGGCTTCATCGGTTCATGGCTCGCGGGCCGCCTGCTGGACGCGGGGGCGCGGGTCGTCGTGCCCGAGCGCGACGGCCGGCCGGTCGACCCGCGGGCGACGGTCTCGGAGGCCGACATCCTCGACTCGGAGGCGATGCGGCGGCTGCTCGACGAGCACGAGATCGGCGCGATCTTCCACCTGGCCGCGCAGTCGACGGTGGAGGTCGCCCGGCGCGAGCCGCTCGCGACCTTCGAGGTCAACATCCGCGGCACCTACAGCCTGCTGGACGCGGCGCGCCGGGCGTCGGCCCCGGTCGAGCGGGTCGTGGTCGCGTCGTCGTACCTGACCTACGGCGGGACGTCGAACGGGCCGGCGAGCCCCGACACCGAGCTGCGAGCCGCCTATCCGTACGAGGTCTCCAAGGCCTGCGCCGACGTGATCAGCCGCTCGTACGCGCACGCCTACGGGCTGCCGGTTGGCGTGCTCAGGCTGGCGAACGTCTACGGCGGCGGCGACTTCAACTTCACGCGGCTCGTCCCGGAGACGGCGCGGGCGCTCGTTCGCGGCGAGCGCCCGGTGCTCCGCTCCGACGGGACCCCGCAGCGCGACTTCCTCTACGTCGAGGACGCGGTCGACGCCTACCTGGCCGTGGCCGAGTCGCTGGACGACGACGCCGCGGCCGGGCGCGCCTGGAACGCGGGGGCGGGGGAGCCGGTGGCCGTCCTCGACGTCGTCAACCGGCTGATCGCGGTGGCGGGCAGCGACCTCGAGCCGCGCATCGAGGGCAGCGGCACGCCGCCCGGCGAGCTCGACCGTCAGTCGGTGGACGCCTCGGCGCTGCGGGACGAGCTCGGCTGGCGGCCGCGGTGGGACCTCGACCGCGGTCTGGCCGAGACGTTCGGCTGGTATCGGTCCGAGCTAGGGTGAGCCCGGGTCAGCCCGCTGCCGCGGCCTGACCGCCGCTCGCGTGGCCGGCGTTCATCACGCCGTCGATCGCCGCGTTACGCGCCAGCGCCGCGCGCGCGTCGGGAAGCGTGGGACTCTCGAACAGGATCGACTCGATCCCTAGCTTGCGTTGACACCGCGGGCACGCCCGCTTGGTGACGATCGCTGTCGCGGCCTCGTAATGGGTCAGCCGACAGCTCGGGCACGACAGGTACGGCATCGGTGAAACCCCCGAGATTTCTGTACTGCGCGCGAGTCGCGGCCCAGCCCCTTCGGACCTGCTGCGCTCCGCTCGCTCTCCACCCGTCGAATCCGGTCCTCCCTGACCTGGGGACGGGATTCGTGACAAATGCATCGTATGCCCCAAGTCAAGACCCTCGGCGCAATTGGTGCAATTTGCGGGGTTGTCCTGTTTGGCCAGGCGCGCCGGGCAAAGTTGGCCGAGGCGGCTACGACCGGGATGCAAAACCTGCACAACCCCCCGCGAATCGGGACGTGGTGCAGATAGTGCCCGCATAGCGGGCAGAAGCTGCACAACCCCCGCGGATCGCCGACGTGGTGCAGGTTTTCAGCGGGCTGGCGACGGCGCGCCAAGGCAGGCAACGCGCCCGGCTGGATTCGAACCAGCGACTTCTGCCTCCGGAGGGCAGCCGGAGGACCGCTCTAGCAAGCGGGAACCCGCACGGTAGAGCGGAAACCCACGCGCGCTGAGCGCAGCGATTGGGCACGATTCCCGGGTTTTGGGCACAGAACTGCGGCTTGTGCCCATTCGAGTCGGGGCTGCAGTACATGATCGGGGTCACGATGCGACTCCACTACCTGCCCGGCATAGCCCTCTTCGCGACTGGCGTCGCGGCCCTTGCGCTCGCAGCCTTCGCTCCAATCGACCCGGCAGTCGCGGTGGCGATGATGTGGCTGCTGTCTAAGCGGGGCACTGTCGCTATTCGTCCAAAAGGAGCGAGAGTGAACGACACCAGCAAAGACTGTGGCCGCACCGCCGCACCACCGTGAAGGTGGGCGCGGTCCGACGCCGCCGAGTGGTCCGCGAAGTCCCCGCGCCCCGAGCGTGCCCAGCGCTGAGCGAACTGAATACCCAAGACGCAGGCGCGCTCCGCGGACTACGGTGGGCGGCCACACGGCTGCGCAGGGTCGGCGTCAGACCGCCTAGTCGATCGTCCTCCCGGCGTAGATCCGATGTATGGATGATGCGACGCTCGGCAAGGCCGTCGCAGATATCAGCGAGATGACGCGGCTCCACCGGGAGTACTACGGGCGCGGGCCGACAAGGCGAAGACCTACATCCAGGACGATCTGGTGGTGGTCGTGCTCGAGGAGACCTTCACCGTTGCCGAGCGCACGCTCGTCGACCGGGGCGAGATCGATGCCATTCAGCAGATCCGGCGGCGCTTCCAGCAACAGATGGCGGAGGAGTTCACGGCGCTGGTGGAACAGGCCACGGACGCAAGGTGCGCGCCTTCATGAGCGAAACGCATCTCGAGACCGATGTGTCGGTCGAGATCTTCCTGCTCGCCGACGACCGCACCGACATGTCCGGCTTCGAAGACGCGACACAGTCTGGCGGCGGCAGCACTCCGTCGGCGACTCGGGGGGCCCAGCGCGAAGCGGTGCGAGAGTGCTCGGCTCTCGGGCTAATGGCGCGTCTGAGCGGACCGGGGCCGCCCCGACGGTGTCAACCAGGACGCCCCAGCGCGGCGCTAGCGCCCCAGCAAACCGCGGCGGGCAGCCGAGCCCGCGCCGGACCGGCCGTAGCGAAGCGAGGGCGACAGCAGGCGGAGCCGTCGCGAAGTCGCCGTGCGCAACCACGGGCCCGATCGAAGAGGAGCGCGCAGCATGCAGTCATCGCCGGGCTTCCATCGAAAGACCCCGAGGGCGCGACGACGGAGCTGAAGGAGAACGTGCCCCGCGGGTACGCAGGCGCCGGCCGCCGCTGGCTACGGACACGAAGGACCAGACCGGCCGTCGAGACGTCCGCGCCGAGGAGCCGCGAGCGCAGTGACCAGACCCTCGGGGAGCCGGAAGGCGCGAACTCCAAGACGGAGGTACACGAGGTCGTCGCCAACGCCGACCGCACGATCGAGGGTGGCGGAGACGAAACCGCCGTGCGCCCGCGGAGGCCCGCCGTCGCTCGCATGGGTCGCCGGGGAGCAGCACCGGAGCAACTGTCTGCGCGACGGCCGCGAACAGTGCACCGTGTGGCCTTGGGACAGCGGCCAGGAGCGCAGCGGTCCCACCGTTCGCGAGCAGCTCCGGGGCGAAGACCAGTACGACGAGTTGCTCCGGAAGTACGGACCCTGAGGGCCCGATTGGGCCACAATGCCACGCGGCCCTCGTGGTGATCCTGATCGCCACGATGGACACCGCGCCCGAGAACGAAGAAACCCCGCCGGAGCGGGGCTTTCGGAGACGCGCCCGGCTGGATTCGAACCAGCGACTTCTGCCTCCGGAGGGCAGCGCTCTATCCACTGAGCTACGGGCGCGGGCACGCCCAGCATAGATGTAGGGGCTTACCCTGCAACCGATGGTCATCGCCGTCATCAGCGACACGCACCTGCCGCGGGGCGCCCGCCGGATCCCGGACGCCTGCGTCGAGCGGATGCGCGAGTCCGACCTCGTCATCCACGCGGGCGACATCGCCACGCGCGAGGTCCTCGACCAGATCGCCGACGCCGCGGCAAAGCCGGTGGCGGCGGTGCACGGCAACGTCGACAGCGCGCAGCTCCACAACGTGCTCCCGGAGACGCGCGTGGTCAACGCCGACGGCGTCCGGATCGCGGTGGTACACGACGCCGGGGCCGCGACCGGCCGGCTCACCCGGATGCGAAAGCGCTTCCCCGACGCGGACGCCGTCGTCTTCGGCCACTCGCACATCCCGCTGCACGAGACCGACGAGCGCGACGGCTTCCAGATCTTCAACCCGGGGTCGCCCACCGACCGCCGCCGGCAGCCGCGCCACACGATGGGAATGGCTCGGGCGGAGAACGGCGAAGTCACGTTCACGCTGCACGACCTGGACTGACAAGTGGACCTCGACGTCGTATTCCTCGGGACCGCCGGATCGGCGCCCTCCGCCCGCCGCGGCCTCCCCGCCACGCTGATCCGGCGCGGCGGCGACAAGCTGCTCTTCGACTGCGGCGAGGGCACGCAGCGCCAGCTCCTGACCTCGATCGGGCTCGTCGACCTGGAGGAGGTCTTCCTGACCCACTTCCACGTCGACCACTTCCTCGGCCTGCCCGGGATGATCAAGTCGTTCAGCCTGCGCGGCCGCGATGCGCCGCTCACGATCTACGGCCCGCCTGGCCTCAAGCAGCTCTTCCAGGTCCTGAAACCGGTGATCGGCAGGAACACGTATCCGATCCACCTCGAGGAGCTGGCCCCGAACGACGAGGTCGAGCGCGACGGCTACCTGATCGCGGCGTTCGAGGTCCGCCACCGCTCGCCGGGCTTCGGCTACGCGCTGATCGAGGCCGCCCGCCCGGGCCGGTTCGATGACGCGCGGGCGCGCGAGCTGGGGGTCACCCCCGGCCCCGACTTCGGCCGCCTCCAGCGCGGCGAGCCGGTCATGGGGAGGGCGGCGAGGTGCGGCCGGAGCAGGTGGTGGGGGAGGCCCGCCGGGGCCGCAAGGTCGTCCTCTCCGGCGACACCGCGCCGTGCGACATGACCCGCGCGGTCGCCCACCGGGCGGACCTGCTCGTCCACGAGGCCACGTTCGCCTCCGACGAGCGCGAGCGGGCGTACGAGACCGGGCACAGCACCGCTCGCCAGGCGGCGGAGATCGCCGAGGAGTCCGCGGTCGAGATGCTCGCGCTGAACCACGTGTCGCTGCGCTACGGCGGCGGCGAGCTCCGCGACGAGGCCCGCGAGGTGTTCTCCAACACGATCGTCCCGCGGGACTTCGACCGCGTCGAGATCCCGTTCCCGGAGCGCGGCGAACCGGTCCACGTGCGCGCGGGCAGCGATCCGAGCGGCGTGCTCGCGCCCTCGGGTTGACGCGCGCCGAGCGGAGTGCGGGCTAGGTGAGCAGCTTCTCGGCGACGTAGTGAGCGTCGGCCGAGAGCCTCGGGAGCTCGCTTGCCTTGCCGCGCCGGATCAGGTCGTGAGCCATCGCGTCGATCGCGACGACCGTGGCCATCGACGCGGCCGGCTCGGCTTCCGGGGCGTGCTGGTCGATCACCTCGCAGAAACGCCTCAGCACCTGGGAGCGCTGCTCGAGGGCTTCGGGCCCCGCCGTGTGGACCTCGACGATGAACGTCGCGGCGGCAGCCGTGTTCTCCGCGAAGTAGCGCAGGTACGCGTCGATGCCGACGGCGAGCTGCTCGCGCTTGTCCTCGATGCCGCCCGCCGAGTTCGCGATCGCCTCGACGATGTGCCCGGCCACCCGGTCGTAGGCCGCCTGGAAGCACTCCTCCTTGGACTCGAACAGCTCGTAGAAGGTCGTGCGCGACACGCCCGCCGTCGCGGCGATGCCACCGACGGTGGTGCCGGCGTAGCCGTGTTCCGCGACCAGCTCGCAGATGGCGTCGAGGATGCGGTCGCGCTGAGACTGCTCGACCGTCTCGCGGCTCAGGCGATGGCGTCCGCGCGGCAGTGATCGGGGGTCGGTCACGTACGAAAGGTTAGGAAGGTTGGGGGCACGGTGTTCCAGCCGTCGGCCCTGCTAGGTTCCCGTTCGCCAACTCCTTTAACCAGGTCCTGTGAGGCCAGGAAGGATGCGATGCAGGAGAAGACCGTCCTCGACCAGGAGGACATGCGGCGCACGCTCGTCCGCATCTCGCACGAGATAGTCGAGCGCACCGGCGGCCACGACGTCGCCATCGTCGGTATCCACCGCCGCGGAGCCGTTCTCGCCGCCCGCCTCCACGAGCTCGTCGACGACCTGGTCGACGCGGACGTCCCGCTCGGCGACGTCGACATCTCCTTCTACCGGGACGACGTGAACCTGCGCCGCCCGGACTCTCAGCCCGTCGTGCACTCGAGCCACCTCGACTTCCCGGTCGAGGAGCACACGACGGTCCTGGTCGACGACGTGCTCTACACCGGCCGGACAGTGCGGGCCGCGATCGACGCGCTGTTCGACTACGGGCGCCCCGGCCGCGTCCAGCTCGCAGTGATCGTGGACCGCGGCCACCGCGAGCTGCCGATCCGCCCCGACTACGTCGGCAAGAACCTTCCCACCGCCCGCGACGAGCGGGTGAACGTGCGCGTCGAGGAGCTCGACGGCATCGACGCAGTGACCATCGCCCACCAGGAAGTCGAGGTGTCCCCGTGAAGCGCGACCTGCTCTCGATCGCGGACCTCACGCGCGACGACATCGAGCGGATCCTCCGCCGCGCCGAGTCGTTCGCCGAGGTCTCGGGCCGGGAGATCAAGAAGGTGCCGACCCTGCGCGGCCGCACGGTGATCAACCTCTTCTACGAGTCCTCGACTCGCACCAGCTCCAGCTTCGAGCTGGCCGCCAAGCGCCTGAGCGCCGACCTCGTGAACATCAAGTCGGCCGGCTCCGCGGTCGACAAGGGCGAGTCCCTGAAGGACACCATCCACACGCTGTCGGCCTACGACCCCGCGGCGATCGTCATCCGCCACCCGCACGCGGGCGCGGCCGGCCTGGTGGCGCGCTGGACCGCCGCCAGCGTCGTCAACGCGGGCGATGGCAAGCACGAGCACCCCACCCAGGCGCTGCTCGACCTCTACACGCTGCGGCGGCGGCTGGGTGACCTCGAAGGCCGCAAGGTGTGGATCGTCGGCGACGTCCTGCACTCGCGCGTCGCGCGCTCGAACATCATCGGCCTGACCAGCATGGGCGTGAAGGTCACCGTCTGCGGCCCGCCGACGCTGATCCCGCGCGAGGTGGAGTCGCTCGGCTGCGAGGTCCGCTGGTCGCTCGACGGCATCGGCGAGGCCGACGTCATCTACGCCCTGCGCATGCAGAACGAGCGGATGACCGGATCGTTCGTGCCCTCGCTGCGCGAGTACATCGCCCAGTACCAGATCAACGGACGCCGGCTGGCCCCGCACCAGCTGCTGATGCACCCCGGGCCGGTCAACCGCGGGGTCGAGCTCTCCGGCGAGGTGGTGGACCATCCGCAAGCCCTGATCGTCCAGCAGGTCGAGTCCGGGGTCGTCGTGCGGATGGCGGTGCTCTACGAGCTCCTGACCGGCGGCGGCGCCGACGGCGGGCCCGGCGGCCGGCGCAACCGCGAGGACCGGCCCACCCACACCACGCCGCAGCCCGCATGAGCCCGCGCCTCGACCACAACGCCGAGCACCGGCCCGGCGCCGACCTGCTGATCCGCGGCGCCCGGCTGCTCGACCCGGCCTCCGGCGTCGACACCCAGGCGGACGTCCTCGTCCGCGGCGGGAAGATCGCGGAGATCGGGGAGGACCTCGAGCGCCCCGACGGGACCGAGGTCGTCCGCGCGGAGGGACTGCATGCGTTCCCGGCCTTCGTCGACCCGCACGTGCACCTGCGCACGCCCGGGCGCGAGGACGAGGAGGACATCGACTCCGGCACCCGCGCCGCGGCGGCCGGCGGCTACTGCGCGATCATCGCCCAGCCCAACACCGACCCGGTGGTGGACTCGGCCTCGATCATCGAGTCGCTGCGCGAGCGGGCCCGCTCCGAGGCCCGCATCCCGACCGGCTTCATGGCGGCGATCACCCGCGGCCAGAAGGGGGAGGGGCTGACCGAGATGGCGGACCTCGCCGCCGCGGGGGCGTTCGGCTTCACCGACGACGGCCTGCCGGTCACGAGCGCGGGCGTCCTGCGCCAGGCACTCCAGTACCAGCGGCTGGCCGGGCTGCCGATCGCCCTCCACGAGGAGGACCCGACGCTGTCGGCGGGCGGTGCGATGCACGAGGGCGCGGTGTCCGCGCTGCTCGGCATCGGCGGGATCCCCTCGATATCGGAGTCGACGATGATCGCCCGCGACGCGGCGATCGCCGGCTATGAGGACGGCCGCATCCACATCCAGCACGTCAGCGCCAGGGAGTCGGTCGCCGCGATCGAGCAGGCCAAGGCGGCCGGGGTTCAGATCACCGCCGAGGTGTCGCCGCACCACCTGACGCTGACCGACGACGCGGTGCGCGAGCTCGACGCGAACTTCAAGATGAACCCGCCGCTGCGGGCCGAGGACGATCGCCAGGCGCTGATCGACGCGCTCCGCGGCGGGACGATGGACTTCATCGCCACCGACCACGCGCCGCACTCGCGCGAGGAGAAGGAGCAGCCCTTCGAGACCGCGCCGTTCGGGATCACCGGCCTGGAGACCGCTTTCGCGGTGCTCTACACGCGGCTGGTCAAGCCCGGCGTCCTGCCGCTCGAGCTGATCGTGGAGAAGATGTCCTCGGGCGCGCCGGTGTTCGGCATCGACCAGCCCGCGCTCGCCCCGGGCGCCGCCGCCAACATCACGCTGGTCGAGCTCGACGCCGAGTGGCAGGTCGGCGAGTCGGGCTACGAGAGCCGCTCCGCCAACTCCGCCTGGGACGGCGAGACGCTCCAGTCCCGGGTGCGGATGACCGTCGCGGCCGGCGGCGTCGTCTACCGCGAGCGGTCGTTCGCGATCGGGGCGGTCGCTTGACCTACCTCCTGCTGGAAGACGGCACGCGCTTCGACGGCGACCCGGCCGGCGCGAGCGCGGAGATCACCGGCGAGGTGGTCTTCAACACCGGCATGAGCGGCTACCAGGAGTCGGTCACCGACCCGAGCTACCGCGGGCAGATCATCGTCTTCACCTACCCGCACATCGGCAACTACGGCGTCTCCGGCGACGCGATGGAGTCGGACGGGGTGCACGCGCGCGGGGTGGTCATGCGCGAGGGCGTCGACCGCGAGGACGCGCCGGGGGCCGAGGCGGGCTGGCTCACCTGGCTGGCCGACTGCGGGGTCCCGGGCATCTCGGGGATCGACACACGCGCGCTCGTCCGCCACATCCGCGACCAGGGCTCGATGCGCGGCGGGATCTTCCAGGACGGCACGCCGGAGTCCGAGGCGCGCGAGCGGGTCGACGCCGAGCCTTCGATGGTCGGCCGGGACCTGGCCTGCGAGGTCACGCCGAGAGAGCCGGTGATCCTCGACCCGGACAACCCGGGGCCCCGGGTGGTGGCGATCGATACCGGCATCAAGGGGTCGATCGTGCGCAACCTGCGCGAGCGCGGCGTGCGGCTCGAGCTCCACCCGTGCGGGTCGTCATCCGACGAGCTCATGGCGCGCGACCCCGACGCGATCTTCCTGGCCAACGGCCCCGGCGACCCCGGCGCCATGGACTACGTCGTCGACGCGGTGCGCGGCTGCGTGGGCAAGGTCCCGGTGTTCGGCATCTGCATGGGCCACCAGCTCCTGTGCCGGGCGGTCGGTCTGGACACCTTCAAGCTGCGCTTCGGCCACCGCGGCGCCAACCATCCCGTCAAGGACCTGGCCACCGGGCAGATCGACATCACGTCCCAGAACCACGGCTTCGCGGTGCAGGGCCCGAACGGCGAGAGCCGGATGGACGGCGACGAGCCGATGCGCTGGGAGACGGATTTCGGCGCCGCCGAGCTCTCGCACGTGAACCTGTACGACCGGACGGTGGAGGGGCTGGTGCTGAAGCGACGTCCCGGGCGCCACGGCGCAGTATCACCCCGAGGCGGGGCCGGGGCCGCACGATGCGACGTATCTGTTTGACCGGTATTTGGAGTTGATTCGCAGAGCGCGGTTGCAGTTGCAGATTGGCAGTTGCAGTTGCGATCGAGCCGTGCCACTGCAACTGCAACTGCAACTCCCGCAACTGCGACTGCCAATCCAACCCCAGCCATGCCTAGACGCAACGACATCCACAAAATCCTGGTTCTGGGCTCGGGCCCAATCATCATCGGCCAAGCCGCCGAGTTCGACTACTCCGGCGCTCAGGCCTGCAAGGTGCTGCTCGAGGAGGGTTACGAGGTCGTTCTGATCAACTCGAACCCGGCGACGATCATGACCGACCCGGAGTTCGCGACCTCGACCTACATCGAGCCGCTGACCCCGCCGTCGGTCGCGCGGGTGATCGAGAAGGAGCGGCCCGATGTGCTGCTGCCGACGCTGGGCGGCGGGACCGCGCTCAACCTGGCCCGCGCCCTGTACGAGGACGGGACGCTCGAGCGCTACGACGTCGAGCTGATCGGCGCGAACTACGAGTCGATCCGGCGCGCCGAGGATCGCGAGCTGTTCAACCAGACGATGGCCGAGGCCGGCCTGCGCGTGCCGAAGTCGTCGATCGCGAACTCGATGGCGGACGCCGAGCGCGTCCTGCCCGACATCGGCCTGCCCGCGATCATCCGCCCGGGCTTCACGATGGGCGGCGAGGGCGGCGGCATCGCCCGCACCGAGTCCGAGTACCGCGAGCGGGTGGCCGAGGGCCTGGCCGCGTCCCCGATCGGCCAGGTGCTGATCGACGAGTCGGTGATCGGGTGGGGTGAGTTCGAGCTCGAGCTGATGCGCGACCGCAACGACAACGTCGTGGTCGTCTGCTCGATCGAGAACATCGACCCGATGGGCGTGCACACCGGCGACTCGGTGACGGTCGCCCCGCAGCAGACGCTGACCGACAAGCAGTACCAGGCGCTGCGCGATCAGGCGATCAAGGTCATCCGCGCGGTCGGCGTCGAGACCGGCGGGTCGAACATCCAGTTCGCGGTCAACCCGCACACCGACGAGATCGTCGTGATCGAGATGAACCCGCGCGTGTCGCGGTCGTCCGCGCTGGCATCGAAGGCCACCGGGTTCCCGATCGCCAAGATCGCCGCCCGCCTGGCCGTCGGCTACGCGCTCGAGGAGATCGACAACGACATCACCGAGCGGACCCCGGCCAGCTTCGAGCCGACGATCGACTACGTGGTCGTCAAGTGGCCGCGGTTCGCGTTCGAGAAGTTCCCGGGCGCGGACGGCAAGCTGTCCACCTTCATGCAGTCGGTCGGCGAGGCGATGGCGATCGGCCGCACGTTCAAGCAGGCGTTCGTCAAGGCGATGCGCTCCCGCGAGCTCGACGTCCAGGTCGACCCACCCGAGGACACCGACGAGCTGCTGGCCGGCCTCGAGGTGCCGTCGCACGACCGCTTCGAGCTGCTGTTCGCCGCGTTCGAGCGGGGCGTCTCGAAGCAGGAGATCCACGAGCGCACGGGCATCGACCACTGGTACCTGGCCGAGCTCGAGGCGCTCGCGCACGGCGAGGACCCGGAGGCGGGCCTGGTCCGCACGTTCAAGTCGGTCGACACCTGCGCCGCCGAGTTCGAGGCCGAGACGCCGTACTTCTACTCGGGCTGGGAGCGCCCCGGTCCGGACGGGCCGCGCCACGAGGTCGACCGCGGCGACCGCCCGAGCGTGGTGATCCTGGGCGCGGGCCCGAACCGCATCGGCCAGGGCATCGAGTTCGACTACTGCTGCGTGCACGCCGCGATGACCGTGCGCGAGACGGGCCGCGACGCGGTGATGGTCAACTGCAACCCGGAGACGGTGTCGACCGACTACGACACCTCCGACCGCCTGTACTTCGAGCCGCTGACGCTCGAGGACGTCCTCGGCGTCATCGAGATCGAGCGCCCGGAGGGAGTGATCGTCTCCTTCGGCGGCCAGACGCCGCTGCGCCTGGCCCACGGCCTGGCCGAGGCGGGGGTGCCGCTCCTCGGTACGCCGGTCGACTCGATCGACCTGGCCGAGGACCGCTCCCGCTTCCAGGGCCTGCTCGGCGAGCTCGGGCTGGCCGCCCCGCCGTTCGCCACCGCGCAGGGGCCGGACCAGGCGCTCGAGGTCGCGGGCGATGTCGGCTTCCCGCTGCTCGTCCGCCCGTCGTACGTGCTCGGCGGCCGGGCCATGGAGATCTGCTACGACGCCGACTGCCTGCGCGACTACCTGGTGCGCACGGGCGCCCGCCCCGGCTCCGAGATCTACCTCGACCGCTTCCTGGAGAACGCGATCGAGATCGACGTCGACGCGCTGGCCGACGGCGAGACCGTGCACATCGGCGCGGTCATGCAGCACGTCGAGGAGGCCGGCGTCCACTCCGGCGACTCCGCCTGCGTGATCCCCGCGATGTCGCTCGGCAACGACATGCTCGACCAGGTCGAGGAGGCGACGCGGCGCCTCGCGCTCGGCCTCGGCGTCGTCGGCCTGATCAACATCCAGTTCGCGGTCGCGGGCGACGACCTGCACGTGATCGAGGCCAACCCGCGCGCGTCCCGCACGGTGCCGTTCGTCTCGAAGGCGGTGGGCATGCCGCTGGCCAAGCTCGCGACCCGCGTCATGCTCGGCGAAAAGCTGGCGGACATGGCCGGCGAGCTCGAGCGCGATGGCGAGCTGGAGCACGTGTCGGTCAAGGAGGCGGTGCTGCCGTTCGGCCGGTTCCCGTCGGCGGACTCCGTGCTCGGCCCGGAGATGAAGTCGACCGGCGAGGTGATGGGCGTCGCCTTCGACTTCCCAGCCGCGTTCGGCAAGGCTCAGGCGGCGGCCGGGGCGGAGCTGCCCGACTCGGGGACCGCGTTCATCTCGGTCACCGACAGCGACAAGGCGGCGGCCACCCAGCTGGCGGCCGCGCTGCACGACCTGGGCTTCCAGATCACGGCCACGGGCGGGACGGCGACCGCGATCCGGCGGATGGGCGTGCCGGTCGAGCGCATCTTCAAGATCTCCGAAGGCTCGCCGAACGTCGTCGACCGGATCGAGTCCGGCGACGTCGACCTGGTCATCAACACCCCGACGGGGTCGGGCGCCCGCGCCGACGGGTGGGAGATCCGCCGCGCCGCCGTGCGCCGCGGCATCCCCTGCATCACCACGATGACCGGTGCGAGCGCTGCCCAGCGCGCGGTGCTGGCGCGGCGCAAGGGCGAGGCGCCGGTGCGATCGCTCCAGGAGCTGCACGGCCGGACCCGCTCGCCGGCATGAGACGGCTGGCGGAGATCACCGCCAACGAGAGGCTCGGTGCCTACGTGCTGCTGTCGGCGCGCGACGAGCGGCGAAACCCCGAGCCCGGCCAGTTCTACATGCTGGCGGCAGCCGAGCGGTGGGGCGGAGGAGCCGGCGAGCGGCCGTACCTGCCGCGGGCGTTCTCCTACGCGCGCGCGCACGAGGACGGCACGCTCGACTTCCTGCTGGAGGCGGTCGGCCCCGGCACACAGCGGCTGGCCGAGCTGCGGCCGGGCGACGGGCTATGGCTGCTCGGCCCGCTCGGCATCGGCTTCACGCCGCCGGGCGACGGGCGCCGCCCGCTGCTCGTCGGCGGCGGCATCGGCACCGCCCCGCTGCTGTGCCTGCACGAGCAGATGACGCCGGACGCGCCCGTGCTGCTCGGGTTCCGCTCCGCCGCGCACGCCGAGGCGGCCCGCCTGTTCGCCGGGAAACCGCTGATCGCCACCGACGACGGGTCCGTGGGCCACAGCGGCCTGGTCACCGAGCTGCTCAGCGATCGCCTGGAGAACGCCGAGGTCTACGCCTGCGGCCCACCCCCGATGCTGGAGGCGGTCCGCGCGATCTGCGCCGAGCGCGACGTCCCCGCCCAGCTCGCCCTGGAATCCGGAATGGCCTGCGGCTTCGGAGCCTGCTTCGGCTGCGTGGTCCCGACCAAAACGGGCTACATCCGCCTCTGCGTGGACGGCCCAGTGCTCGAAGGCAAGCGACCTGGAGACGGCAATTACCGCGGGAGCAGGCCACTGCCACTGCAATGCCCGCGATGACCTCTGCGGCGTCCCACTGGGCGGCCCCATCCTCAACGGCAGCGGCACCTTCGACGCAATAGCCGCCCGCCGGGCGTTCGGCGACGAGCTGCTCGAGCACTTCCCCTTCGACTGCTTCGTGAGCAAGACCATCACGCTCGCCCCGCGCCAGGGCAACCCGCCGCCCCGCCTGTACGAGACCCCGGGCGGCCTGATCAACTCGATCGGCCTGCCCAACAAGGGCCTCGACGGGTTCCTGGGGACCGACCTCCCGCAGCTGTCCGAGCTGCCCGTCCCGCTGTGTGTCTCAGTGATGGGCTTCAGCCGCGACGAGCTGGCCACGCTCGTGAACGCGGTGTCCGAGCGCGACGAGGTCGCCCTTATCGAGCTCAACTTCTCCTGCCCCAACGTGGAGACCGGCCTGATCATGGGCGCCGACCCGGGGGAGACCGCCCGGTCGGTGGAGCGCCTCCGGCCCCTGACCGAGAAGCCGCTGATCGTGAAGCTGACCCCCAACGCCACGGACCCCGCCGCGGTGGCGGTCGCGGCGCAGGAGGCGGGCGCCGACGCGCTGTCGCTGATCAACACCCTGAAGGGCATGGCCCTCGACCCGCGCGGCTCCGGCCGGCCGTGGCTCGGCGCCGGGACGGGCGGAGTGTCCGGTCCGGCGGTCCGCGCGATCGCCCTCCAGCAGGTCGCGAGCGTGGCTCAGGCGGTCGATGTCCCGATCGTCGGCATGGGCGGCATCGAGTCCGGTCGCGACGCCGCGGATTTCCTGCGCGTGGGCGCGGCCGCCGTCGCGGTCGGGACCGCGAGCTTCCGCGACCCGGGTGCCGGAAGTCGCATAGGCGCCGAACTACGCGCAGTTTCTGGGCGTGAGCGGGACTTTTTGCCTGCCCCGGCGCAATAGCGCTCGCGGCAGATAGCACAAAAGCCCTGCAAAGCACACCGAAAGGGGTCAAGTAGCCGCAACCCGGCTCCACCTCAAGTTGAGGTCCAGATGAATTGCCGCAAAAAAGGCGCGTCGTGCCTAGAACAGCCGTGAACCGTGTGTAGAATCGCCCGCCATGCCGCCCGCCGCCCAGACGCCAGCGAAGTCGCCGCTGGGCACGGCTCCGGAGCGTTCTCTGACCCAGAGAATGGACGCTCTGAAGCGCGCGAACGAGATTCGTACGCAACGTGCCCGGCTCAAGCGCGACCTCAAAGCTGGCCGCACCCAGATCCATGGCCTCCTGCTCGACCCTCCTGAGTGGCTCGCCACCGCCAAGGTGTTCGATCTCCTCCTCGCGGTCCCGAAGTACGGGCGCGTGAAGGTGAACCGGATCCTCACCCAGTGCCGGATCTCGCCCAGCAAGACCATCGGCGGCCTGTCCGAGCGCCAGCGCAACGAGCTCGTCTCGTACCTCCGTCGTTAGCGCCACGCCCAAAGTCCTCGTGGTCACCGGGCCCTCCGGCGTCGGCAAGGGCACGCTGATCCGCGAGCTGCGCGAGCGTCACCCCGAGTTCGGCCTGTCGGTGTCGGCCACCACGCGTGACCCTCGCGAGGGCGAGGAGCACGGCCGCGACTACTACTTCATGACGCCCGAGCAGTTCGAGGAGCGCGTCCAGCGCGGCGAGTTCCTCGAGCATGCCGAGTACGCCGGCAACCGCTACGGCACGCCGCGGTCCGAGCTCGACCGCCCGCTGAAGGCGCTGGTCCTGGAGATCGAGATCCAGGGCGCCCTGCAGATCAAGCAGACGCTGCCGGGAGCCCTTCAGGTGTTCATCCTGCCGCCGGACCTCGACACGCTGCGCGAGCGCCTGGAGCAGCGCGGGACCGACAAGCCAGAGGTGATCGAGCGCCGGCTCGCGCGCGCGAGAGAAGAGCTCGACGAGGCCAAGGCCGCGGCCGAGCACTTCCCACATCAGATCGTCAACGACGACCTGAATCGAGCCGTGCAAGAACTCGAGGAGCTCGCCGCTAAGGTATGGGGCTGCAACTTCGAAGGAGCAACCTGACGTGATCAAGCCCCGCCTCGACACCCTCCTCGAGCGTGTCGACTCCCACTACGCGTGCGTTCTGGTGGCCGCCAAGCGAGCCCGCCAGATCAACTCGTACTACCACAACCTCGGCGAGGGGACGTTCGACGAGTACCCGCCGCCGATGGTGGACACCGACTCGAAGAACTACCTGAAGATCTCCCTCGAGGAGATCGCGGCGGGCAAGATCAACTACCGCTACCGCGCGTAGCAGGAGCACGCGATGCGGCTGCTGCTCGGGGTCACCGGCGGCATAGCCGCCTACAAGGCAGCGGAGCTCGTCCGGCTGGCCACCAAGGCCGGCCACTCCGTCCGCGTCGTGCAGACCCCTGCGTCGCTGGAGTTCGTCGGCAAGGCGACGTTCGAGGCGATCACCGGCGCCCCGGTCCTGTTGACCGAGTGGGAGCGTGACCCGGCCCGCGGCGCCTACCCGGGCGATCCCGAGCCGAGCCACTCCGCGATCTCCCACCTGGAGCTCGTCCGCCGCGCGGACGTCTACGCGATCGCGCCCGCGTCTGCCAACACGCTGGCCAAGCTCGCGGCCGGCATGGCCGACAACCTGCTGACGAGCGCCGCGCTCGCCTCGCCGGCGCCGCTGCTGGTCGCCCCGGCGATGAACGACCGGATGTGGAACCACCCGGCCACCCAGGCCAACCTCCAGCTTCTTCGCGACCGCGGCGTCGCCGTCGTCCCCCCGGAGGTCGGGTCGCTCGCCTCCAAGGGGGAGTGGGGCTCCGGCCGGCTGGCCGACCCGGCCCACATCCTCGCCGCGATCGAGCAGCTCCTGGGCGACGACGGCTTCGTCCCGCACTCGCTCGACGGCCTGAACGTGCTGGTCACCGCCGGCGGCACGCGCGAGCCGATCGACTCCGTGCGCTTCGTGGGCAACCGCTCCTCCGGCCGCATGGGCTTCGCGCTGGCCGACGAGTGCGCCCGCCGCGGGGCGAGCGTGACCGTGGTGGCCGCCAACGTGTCGCTGCCCCGGACCGAGGGGATCGAGTACGTCGACGTGCAGACCGCCGCCGAGCTCGACGAGGCCTGCCAGGCCGCCTTCGCCGATGCCGACGTGCTGCTGATGGCCGCCGCCGTGGCCGACTTCCGGCCCGCGAGCTCCGTGGACGACAAGATCAAGAAGGACGGCCGGGACAGCATGTCGCTCGAGCTCGAGCCGACGAACGACGTGCTATCCGCGCTGTCCAAGCAGCGCCGCTCGGGGCAGGTGCTGATCGGCTTCGCGGCCGAGCACGGCGACGCCGCCGTCCCCAACGCACGCGGGAAGCTGGAGCGCAAGGGCCTTGATGCCGTCGTGGTCAACGACATCTCCCAGCAGGGCATCGGCTTCGACACGCCCGAGAACGAGGTGACGATCGTCCTGGCCCAGGAGGAGCGCCCGGTCCCGAAGGCGGCCAAAGCCGAGGTCGCGGCGGCTATCGTCGATGTCATAGAGGACCTCCGGGCAGGGCATCACACTCCGGGAGGCAAGGAATTCGCGCCGCCGCAGGGCGAGAAGGGGAGCGGACGATGAGCGACCACCGCGAGGAGTACGAGGTCTACGACCTCTTCACGCGCGGCACCGAGCTGCTCGAGGCCGGCGACTTCAACGCGGCCGCCGTGCCGCTCGAGCGGGCCAGCCGCCTGGAGCCCGACAAGGGATCGATCCGCGAGGCGCTCGGCCGGGCCTACTTCCGCTCGGGCCGCTACGCCAAGGCCCGCGAGGAGTTCGCCGCGGTCGTCGAGCGCTATCCCACCAACGACTTCGCCCTGTTCTGCCTGGGCCGCGCCTGCGAGCTGACCGGCGACCGCCGCGGGGCCCGCAAGCACCTGACGCTCGCCGCGAACCTCAGGCCGGACCGGGCGGACTACCGCGTGTACCGCGACCGGATCCGCCGCAAGGCCGCTTAGACCGCCGTTTCCCGCCTGAACGGCGGGAGTTGGCACTAAAGGATGCTGCCGCGGGGTCGAGTCAATCTTGATGGACGCACCCTCAGGGACGCCCAAGCTGCTCGCCCGCCCGGATGTGTCCGTGCGGATCGGCGCGTCGCTGTTCATCGCCGGCGCGGCCCTGAGCGTGGGGACCATGCTCGCGCCGCACTCGGACGCGGCCAACGAGGTCGGCTTCTACTGGCTCGGGCTGGCCGAGCTGCTGATCGGGCTGGGGGCGCTGGCGCTGCGCGGGGACGCCGCGCGGCGGATCGGCCCGCCGCTGTTCGTGATCGGCGGGATCGTCGTGGTCAGCGCGACGCTGTACTTCAACGGGGAGAAGGCCGGCGGCCCGGCCACGCTGAGCGAGTTCTACTACGTGTGGCCGGCGCTCTACGCGGGCTACTTCTTCTCCCGTTCCGCGATCGCCGCCCTGCTCGGGCTCTGCGCCGCGGCCTACGCCGGCACGATCGCGGCCATCGGCCTGGACCCCGCGCTCGGCTTCACGCGCTGGGTGGTGACGATGTCGGTCGTGGCCGGCGCCGCGGGCGCCCTGCACGCGCTGCGCCTGCACGTCGACGGCCTGGTCGGCGCGCTCCACTCGACCGCCCGGACCGATCCGCTCACCGGAATGCTCAACCGCCGCGGCTTCAGCGAGGTCTTCGAGCTCGAGGTCGAGCGCGCGGCCCGCACCTCCGAGCCGTTCGCGCTGCTGCTCGGCGACATCGACCACTTCAAGGCGCTGAACGACGCCCACGGCCACATCCCGGGCGACGAGGCGCTCGCCGCGGTCGGCGAGGCGCTCCGCGGCGGATGCCGCTCGATCGACACCGCGGCCCGCATCGGGGGCGAGGAGTTCGCGCTGCTCCTGCCCGGCACGGGCTCGGACGAGGGCTACGAGGCGGCCGAGCGCCTGCGGGAGGCCGTGGCCACCCTCAGGGGGCCCACCGGCGAGCCGCTGACGATCTCGTTCGGCGTCGTCGAGCACCCTGCGCACGGCGCGGGGTGGTCCGCGCTCATGCGCTGCGCCGACCTGGCGCTCTACGAAGCCAAGGAAAGCGGGCGCAACCGCACTATCGCGTACCGGTCGGGCCTGGTCCGCGTCGCCTAGAATCTCCGAGTCTACAAAGGATTCGGACCACTCGGGGGAATGCCTTCCAAAGGACGGCAACGGGCGCAGCTCTCCGCGCGCATAGGCGCGTCGATGTTTTTTGCCGGTGCGATATTCACCGTGCTGTCGACGTGGATGCCGCACGGGCCGCACGGCGACGTCGACCGTCTCAAGATGCTCGCGCTGGCCGAGGTGCTCACGGGCGCGGTGCTGCTGCTCATGCCCAAGCGCTGGCAGCGCCTGATCCCGGGGATCGTGGTGTTCGGCGCTGTCGCCGTCGTGAGCATCTCGGTCACCTGCAACGGTGAGAGCAGCGGCGACGCGCCGACGATGACGGAGTTCTTCTACGCCTGGCCGGCCGTATACGTGGGCTACTTCTTCCGGCGCTCGATGGTGCCGGTGTTCATCGCGGTGACCGGCGCGGGCTACGCGATCGCGCTCGCCTCGATGAACCTGTCCGGCAACACGCAGATCCGCTGGCTGCTGACCACGGTGGTGGTAGCGGGCCTGACGGTGGCGGCGCACATGATCCGCGCGCACGTGGACGGGTTGGTGCACAGGCTCGAGGAGACGGCCCGTACCGACAAGCTGACCGGGATGCCCAACCGCCGCGCGTTCGACGAGCACCTGCAGCTCGAGATCGTCCGTGCGGCCCGCACCGGCGAGGGGTTCGCGCTCCTGATCGGCGACATCGATCGCTTCAAGACGCTGAACGACCGCTTCGGGCATGCAGCGGGCGACGAGGCCCTGGCCGCGATCGGCCGCGCGCTGATGAGCCAGTGCCGCGCGATCGACACGCCCGCGCGGATCGGCGGCGAGGAGTTCGGTGTCGTGCTGCCCGGCACCGACGGGGCCGCCGCGCTGGCGACCGCCAACCGCCTGCGTGCGGCGATAAGTGGCCTCACCGACGGGGACGGCCGTCCGCTGACGATCTCCTTCGGGGTGGCCGAGCATCCGGTCGACGCCGCGACGGGCGCAGCCCTGATGCGCGCGGCCGACACCGCGCTCTACGCCGCCAAGGACGCAGGGCGCGACCGGGCCGTGCGCTTCCAGCGCGAGGGCGAGCGGATCGAGTTCGCCGGCCCGGCCTAGCCGTCGGCCCGGCCGCGCAGCGCTCCCCAGCCCTCGCCGCTGCCCTCGGGCCGCGGGGCCTTGCGGTCGGCCACGGCGTGCCGGGCGGCCACCGCGCCCTCGACGACGAGCCCGAGGAAGCGGTCGACCTCGCGCTCGTCGATCGCCGCCACCGGCAGGTCCGCGTGCACCCAGATGTCGCCGGCCTGCGTGCAGGCGAACCGGATGTAGCGCGTGCCGCGGTTCCAGTGGAGGAAGTTCCAGGGGTTGACCGACTCGTCGGCGGCCAGCGCGAACGCCTGGGCGCGGAGGATGCCCTCGTCGATCCGCAGCCCCAGGTCGAGCGGCCAGCCCGCGGCCTGCTCGGCGGGGAGCGTCACGCCCCACTCGGCGTGCCCGAGCCGCCGGGTCCCGCCCGGCAGGGCATCCAGATAGGCGTCGACTATGTCCACCGCCGCGGCCACGCAGAGAAGATACGGTTCCCGGCGGGGTGGCGATCGATTTCACGTACCGGGTGCGGTCCGCTCACCGGCGGGGGCAGATCGCGCGGATAGCCGAGGCGATCGCGGAGGCCGACGGGCTGATCGGCGACATCAACACCGTCAACCTGACCCGCCGCCAGTCGATCCGCGAGATCACCGTGGAGTGCCGCGACCGCGAGCACGCCGACGCGATCGCCGCACAGCTCTCCGATACCGACGGGGTCACGCTGCTCTGGTGCCGCGACCGCGCGCTGATGAAGCACGAGGGCGGCAAGCTCGTGATCGACCCGGTCCGCGAGATCCAGACCCTCCAGGAGATGCGCGACGTGTACACGCCGGGCGTCGCCCAGGCCTGTCGCGCGATCGCCGAGGACCCGCGCAAGGCCACGGACTACACGATGATCGGCCGCACGGTGGCGATCTGCACGAACGGCACCCGCGTGCTGGGGCTGGGCGACATCGGTCCGCTCGCGGCGATGCCGGTGATGGAGGGCAAGGCGGTCTTCTACCGCCAGTTCGCGGGGATCAGCGCGATGCCGATCCTGATCGACACCCACGACACGGAGGAGTTCATCGCGACCGTGGAGCGGATCGCGCTGACCTTCGGCGGTATCCACCTGGAGGACATCGACTCGCCGGCCTGCTTCGAGATCGAGGAGCGGCTGATCGAGTCGCTCGACCTGCCGGTGATGCACGACGACGTCCACGGCACGGCGGTGGTCACGCTGGCCGCCGCGCTCGTCGGCTGCCGGCGCGCGGACAAGGACTTCGAGAAGACGACCGTCGGCCAGATCGGCCTGGGGGCGGCCGGCTTCGGGATCGCGTCGCTGATGCGGGCGGGCGGGGCCGAGCGGGTGCTGGCCGCCGATCCCAACGAGGCATCTCACGCGCGCGCGCGCGAGGACGGGATCGAGATCGCGAGCTACGAGGAGCTGATGAAGGAGGCCGACGTCGTCGTCGCCACGACCGGCAAGCCGAACCTGATCGATCCCGGCGACGTCAGGCAGGACCAGATCATCCTCGCGCTCAGCAACCCGGAGCCCGAGATCGACCCGATCGTGGCGATGGAGGCGGGCGCCGCGTTCGCGGCCGACGGGTCCGCGGTCAACAACGTGCTCGGGTACCCGGGCATCTTCCGCGGAGCGCTCCTGTCCGGGGCGACGACGATCAACACGGAGATGAAGGTCGCGGCGGCCGAGGCGATCGCCGAGCTGGCCGAGGAGTCGGAGCTCGTGCCGAACGTCTTCGACAAGCAGGTCCACCGGCGTGTCGCCCGGGCGGTCGAGCGCGCGGCCGAGCGGAGCGGCGCGGCGGATCCCGACCGCGCGGCGACGGGCCTCTAGCGCCGGTGCGCGCCGTCGTCCAGCGCGTGTCGAGCGCGCGCGTGACCGCGGACGGCGAGACGACGGGGCAGATCGGCCGGGGACTGCTGGTCCTGCTGGGCGTCAAGCGGGGCGACACCGCGGAGCAGGCGGACCGCCTGGCGCGCAAGCTGCTGGCCCTGCGGATCTTCGAGGACGACGAGGGCCGCATGAACCTGAGCGTCGGGGACGTGGGAGGAGAGGTGCTGTGCGTCAGCCAGTTCACGCTCTACGGCGACGCGCGCAAGGGGAACCGGCCGAGCTTCGTGGAGGCTGCGCCGCCCGAGGACGCGGAGCCGCTGTACGAGCGCGTGCGCGCCGCGCTCGGCGCGCAGGGTGGCCGCTTCGGCGCACACATGGACGTCGAGTTGGTCAACGACGGGCCGGTCACGCTCGTGGTCGAGAACTGAGGTTCCCGTCTATACTCCGGAGCCGCTAGGACTTTCATCTGCGGCCGACGTGTCGCACCTGGAGGTGGGCTTCGCAGCCCACCTTTTTTCGTTTCAAGGGGAGAAGTGATGCAGGACCTCCAGACCCAGATCGAGCAGCGCCTCGCGTCCGCGGAGCCGGACGTGGAAGTGCTGCTGGCCGAACGCGTGGGCGCGACCACCGTGCGCGTCTTCGTCGACCGCGAAGGCGGTGTCGACCTGGGGGTCTGCGAGCGCATCACCAAGCACCTGGGCGACCTGCTGACCGAGTACTCGCTCGAGGTCTCGTCGCCCGGCCCGGAGCGGCCGCTGACGAAGCCCGACCACTTCCGCCGGTACGTCGGCCGGCGCGCGCGCGTGCGCACGCGCGAGGAACACGGTGGTCACAAGAGCTTCACGGGGGAGCTGGTAGGCGCGTCCGAGGACGCCGTGACGGTCGCCGCGGAGAACGGCGTCGTCTCGATCCCCTACGCCGACATCAAGCGAAGCAACCTGCTGGAGGGATAGAGAGATGTCCAAAGAGATCGTCGAGGCAGTCCACGTCCTCGAACGTGAGAAGGGCATCTCCTCCGAGCGGCTGATGCTCGCGCTGGAGGACGCTCTCCTCTCGGCCTACAAGAAGCAGCCGGGCGCGGCCAAGTACGCGCGCGTCGACATGGATCGCGAGAACGCCGACTTCAAGGTGTTCGAGCTGCTGATCCCGCCGGACCTGGAGGAGCAGCTGCTGGCCGAGGTCGAGGTCGAGGAGCCGACCGTGGATCCGGAGACCGGCGAGATGCGCGAGCCCGAGGACCCGGAGATCGATCAGGAGCTGCTGGCCGAGTACTCCGAGCAGATCGGCGAGCGCGACGTGACCCCGGCCGACTTCGGCCGCATCGCCGCGCAGACGGCCAAGCAGGTGATCCTCCAGCGGATCCGCGAGGCCGAGCGCGACATGATGTTCGACGAGTACCAGGACCGCGTCGGCGAGCTGATCACCGGCATCGTCCAGCAGTCGGACTCGCGCTACACGCTCGTGCAGCTGCGCGAGCGCGTCGAGGCGCTGCTGCCGAAGTCCGAGCAGGTCGACAACGAGCGCTACGAGCACGGGGCGCGCATCAAGGCCGTCATCACCGACGTGTCGAACCAGGCGAAGGGCCCGAGCATCATCGTCTCGCGGCGCTCGCCCGAGCTGATCCGGAAGCTGTTCGAACTCGAGGTCCCGGAGATCGCCGACTCGCTGGTCGAGATCCAGAACGTCGCGCGCGAGCCCGGCTACCGGTCGAAGATCGCGGTGGTCTCGCACGCCAGCGGCGTCGACCCCGTGGGCGCCTGCGTCGGCCCGCGCGGATCGCGCGTGCGCATGGTCGTGTCCGAGCTGCGCGGCGAGAAGATCGACATCATCCCGTTCAACGAGGAGCCCGCCCGCTTCGTGGCCAAGGCTCTCTCGCCCGCGCGCGTGCGCGAGGTGCTCGTCGACGACGACGCCAAGCAGGCGACGGTGATCGTCCCCGACGACCAGCTGTCGCTCGCGATCGGCAAGGAGGGGCAGAACGCCCGCCTGGCCGCGCGGCTCACCGGCTGGCGGGTCGACATCCGCTCCGAGACCGAGTTCGCCAAGGAAGAGGCGGAGATGGACTACGACGAGGAGGAGATGTCCGGGCGCTGCGCGGCGATCCTCTCGAACGGCAAGCGCTGCCCGAACAGCGCGGACCCGGGATCGCGTTACTGCGGCCTGCCCGCGCACCAGGCGCTGTCCGACGTCGAGGGCGACGAGGTCGCCGCGCTGGGCGGCGACGCCCCGGTCCTCGAGGAGGACGTGGTCGTCGACGGCGAGCATCAGGTGATCCAGGAGGAGCCGCAGCCGGGCGACGAGAACGAGGGCGCCGACGTCGCGGCCGAGGCCGAGGCGACCGAGGACCTCGAGCACGACCCGACCGAGCAGGACGCCGCCTCCGAGGGCGGCGTGCCGGAGCCCGAGGCCGCCGCGGACGAACAGGACGAGCCTCCGACGCCGTCCGGCGCCGCCGACTCGCTGACGCCGCACGACGGCGAGTCGATCACCTCGCAGAGCGAGGCCCCCGGAACCGACCCGCACCCCGAGGACGCCGAGATCGCCGAGGACCTGGGCGTGGCCGACCGCGAGGGCGAGCCGCAGGGCGCGGGGGCGGGCGAGCCGGCGCCCGAGGAGACCGCGTAGGCGGTCCTCCTGAACGACGCTGCGTGGGCTGCGGGCAGTCGCGTCCGCAGTCCGAGCTGGTCCGCTTCGTGCGTGCCGGCGACGGCGTCGTGCCCGACCCGGATCGGCGCCTCGAAGGCCGCGGCGCCTACCTCCACCCGCGTGCGGAATGCGCTGACCGCGCGATGGCCCGGCGCGGATTCCAGCGTTCCTTCCGGGGTCCCGTGACGATTGGACCCGAGACCGTAGACTTGATCGACTCATGGCGAAAAAGCGCGTCCACGAAATAGCCCGCGAACGTGGGATGTCCTCGAAGGAGGTCATCGCCACCCTGCAGAAGGCGGGCCTGGACGTGAAGGCAGCCGCATCGAGCGTCGACGAGAACGACGTCGCCCGCGCCTTCAACGGCGGCGCCGCGCCGGCCGAGCCCAAGCCCAAGCCTCAGCAGCGCCAGCCGCAGACCACCGGCGGCCAGGGGTTCGCCGCGATCCCGCAGGGCGGGGCCCCGCCGCGCCCGCGGCCGACCACGCAGGCGCAGCGGCCCGACGGCCAGTCGCCCCAGGGGCAGGCGGGCCAGGGCGCAGCAGCGGCCGAGCGGCCAGGGCGACGGCGGACAGCGTCAGGGTCAGGGCCGCGACGGTGACTCGGCGCCCGGCGCCGGAGGCACGCCGGCCGGCGACGCCCAGCGCGCTCAGCGCCCGACGCGCGCCGCCCCGGGCCGCAGCGGCTCGAGCGGCCGCCGGCGCGTCATCATCGACTCCCAGGCCGCCCGCCGTCCCCCGGGCGGGCCGCCCCAGCAGCAGCAGCCCCCGCGGCGCGGCCGCGGCCGACGGCGCCGCACCCCCTGGGTCGAGCCCGACCTGACCGCGCAGCCCGAGGAGGTCAAGGAGGAGCTGCCGACCAAGGTCAACTCCGGCGCCACCGTCAAGGAGGTCGGGGAGTCGCTCGGCCTGAGCGCCCCCGAGGTCATCAAGAAGCTGATGGAGCTCGGCGAGATGGCCACGCTCACCCAGACGCTCTCCGACGAGGCCATCGAGGTGCTGGCCGACGCGTTCGACAAGAAGGTGACGATCGTCAGCGCCGCCGAGGACGTCGAGGAGGACGAGGAGACCTTCGACGACCCGGACGACGCGCTCGAGGATCGCCCGCCGGTCATCACCGTCATGGGCCATGTCGACCACGGCAAGACGTCGCTGCTCGACGCCGTGCGCGAGACCGAGGTCGCTGCCGGCGAGGCCGGTGGCATCACCCAGCACATCGGCGCCTACCAGGTCCATCACGACGACCACACGATCACATTCCTCGACACGCCCGGCCACCAGGCGTTCACCGCCATGCGCGCCCGCGGCGCGAAGGTCACCGACATCGCGGTCATCGTCGTCGCGGCGGACGACGGCGTGATGCCGCAGACGCGCGAGGCGATCGACCACGCCAAGGCCGCCGAGGTGCCGATCCTCGTGGCGGTCAACAAGATCGACAAGGAGGGCGCGGACCCCAACCGCGTCCGCGGCGAGCTGGCCCAGATCGGCCTGACGCCCGCCGACTGGGGTGGCGACACCGAGTTCGTCGACGTCTCGGCCAAGACGCGCCAGGGGCTCCCGGACCTGCTCGAGAACCTCGTCACGCTGTCCGAGCTCCAGGAGCTGAAGGCCAATCCCGACACGGAGGCGTCGGGCACGGTGATCGAGTCGAAGCTCGACCCGGGCCGCGGCCCCGTCGTGACGATGCTTGTCATGCGCGGGACGCTCAAGGTCGGCGACGCGCTGGTCGCCGGGGCCCACTGGGGCCGCGTCCGCGCGATGAACGACTACCGCGGCGATCGCATCAAGCAGGCCACGCCCGGCCAGCCGGTCGAGCTGCTCGGCTTCGACGGCGTGCCGGAGGCCGGCGAGCACATCCGCGTCGTCGGCAACGAGCGCGAGGCGCGCTCGCTCGCGGGCGACCGTGCCCACCGCCTGAAGACCGAGGCGCTCGCCCGCCGCCAGGGCGTCAAGCTTTCGCTCGAGGACGTCTTCGCCCGCGCCCAGCAGGGCGACCTGGCCGAGCTCGCACTGGTGATCAAGGCCGACGTCGCCGGCTCGCTCGAGGCGCTGGCCGACGAGGTCGCGCGCCTGCCGCAGGAAGAGGTCAAGGTGTCGCTCGTCCGCGAGGGCGTCGGCGGCATCACCGAGGACGACGTCATGCTCGCCTCCGCCTCCGACGCGGTCGTCATCGGCTTCAACGTGCGCCCCGTCGGCGAGGCCCGCCAGGTGGCCGACCGCGAGGGCGTCGAGATCCGCACCTACTCGGTCATCTACAAGATCGTCGAGGAGCTGCGCGACGCGATGCAGGGCCTGCTCGCGCCCGAGGAGGTCGAGGAGACCGTCGGCAGCGCCGAGGTCCGCCAGACCTTCCGCGCCTCGCGCATCGGCACGATCGCCGGCTCCTACGTCACCGACGGCACGATCCGCCGCGGCGCACCCGTCCGCATCGTGCGCGAGGGCCGCGTCGTCTACACGGGCCGCATCGGGTCCCTGCGCCGCTTCCAGGACGACGTGCGCGAGGTCAACGAGGGCTACGAGTGCGGCATCACGATCGAGGGCTACCAGGACGTCAAGGAAGGCGACGTCTTCGAGGTCTTCGAGACCGGCAGGTGGAGCGCGAGCTCTAGCGTGGGTGCTGCCCGGGTGGGCAGTGGGCAGTGGGCAGATGGCGGGCAGTGGGCAGAGGGCAGTGCCGCGCCAGTTTCCTGCCCTCTGCCACCCGCCACCTCTGCCATCTGCCCACTGCCCTCTGCCCTCCTAAGCTCCCAATGGTGTCCTTCGTGTGCCTCATCGAGATCCACCTCCACTTCCCCGACAACCACTCGCCTCAAGGGGAAGCGGAAGGACGTCTCCTCCCTGAAAGCGCACCTGCACCAGCGTTTCGGCGCCGCGGTATCGGAGACTGATCACCATGACCTGTGGCAGCGGGCGACCTTGTCCGCGGCTCTCGTGGGACGCGACGCCGGCGTAGTGGCCGAGGCGGCGACGAAGCTCGAGCGCTACGTCTGGTCGCAGTATCCGGAGACCTCGCGGTGTGAACGCGGGATGCTTTCCGGCGAAGAGCTGCTCGCCCGGTGACGGACCCGTCAGGAGTCTTCTAGGATGGCGCCCCCCAGAATGCGAAGGGTGAACGAGGCCATGAGGGAGGTCCTCTCTTCGCACATCGCAGGAGATCTCAAGGACCCGCGGATCGGATTCGTGACAGTCACCTCTGTGGAAACAGCCCCAGACCTGAGCGCCGCACGCGTGTTCGTCAGCGTGCTCGGCGACCCGACCCAGCAGAAGGACGCGCTGGCCGGACTGCAGTCGTCGAAGGGCCTGCTCCAGGCGCACGTGGCCGCCGAGCTGCGTATGAAGCGCACCCCGACCCTGACCTTCGTCCACGACGACACGCCCGAGCGCGGCATGCGCATCGAGCGGCTCATAGCGGACGTGGTTCCCCAGGACGACGCCGAGGCACCCGACGCATGAGCACCTACACCGAGCGCGACCAGATCGTGGCCGAGCTGCGCCAGGCCGACAAGCTTCTGCTCACGACCCACGAGAACCCCGATGGCGACGCGCTCGGGTCGCTGCTCGGGATGCACCAGGTGCTCACCCAGCTCGGCAAGGACTCGCTGATGTTCATGTCGAGCGCCGAGTTCCCGCTGCCCTACGAGTACCGCCACATGGACCTCGCGGCCGTCATCCACGAGCCGCCGCCGGACCTGACCGAGCGGACCGTCGTGTTCCTCGACTGCGGCAACATCGATCGCATGCCCGTCGACTTCCTCCAGGACGACAGCCTGCACGTCCTGAACATCGACCACCACCACGACAACACCCGCTTCGGGACCGTCAACATGGTGTGCGGGACGATGTCGTGCACGGCCGAGATGGTCTTCGACCTGGCCAAGGAGCTGGGGGCCGACATCACCAAGTCGATCGCGGAGTCGCTGTACATCGGGCTCGTCACCGACACGGGCAAGTTCATGTTCGACAACACGACGCCCGAGGCCCATCACATGGCGGCCGAGCTGATCGAGGCGGGCGTGTCGCCGGCGGAGATCCATCGCCGCCTGTACGAGGGGTTGCCCTACGCGCGCGTGCAGCTGCTGGCCCGGGCGCTGGCCCGCGTGCAGCGGTTCGACGACGGCGCGATCACGATGACCCACCTGACCCGCGACGACTTCACCGAGGCGAACGCCCTGGAGACGGACTCCGAGGGCATCGTCGACCACCTGCGCTCGGTCGAGAACACCGCCGTGGCGGTGCTGGTCCGCGACCTGCTGTCGGCCGACCGGGCCGGCTGGCGCAAGGTGTCGCTGCGGGCGACCGACGGCCGCGTGGACGTCTCGCGGATCGCGCGCGAGCTGGGCGGCGGCGGTCACCGCCAGGCGGCGGGGTTCTCCACCCAGCTTCCGCTGCCCGAGCTGGCCGAGCGCGTGCGCAGCGAGGTCAGCGCGCAGCTCGGCGACCCGGCCTGACGCAGCCCGTGGCAGCCGGGGTGGTGCTCTACCCGAAGCCGGCCGGCATGACCTCCCACGACGTGGTCGCGACCGTCCGCCGGGGGCTGCGCGAGCAGACGGGGGAGAAGCAGCGAGTCGGCCACGCGGGGACGCTCGACCCGTTCGCGACCGGGCTGCTCCTGGTGCTCGTCGGCGCGGCCACCCGCATGCAGCGCTTCCTGATGGCGCTCCCGAAGACCTACCGGGCGGTGGCCCACCTGGGCTGGACCTCGGACACCGGCGACCGGGACGGCACGCTGACCGAGACCGGGCGGGTGCCCGCGGAACTGGTGCTGCCCACGGGCGAGCTGATGCAGCGGCCGCCCGCCTACAGCGCCGTGAAGGTCGGGGGCGAGCGCCTGTACAAGAAGGCGCGCAGGGGAGAGGCCGTGGAGGGCGAGCCCCGCCCGGTGACGGTCTACCGCTTCGAGCAGCTGTGGCGGGACGGCGACCGCGCCGGCCTCGAGATCGAGTGCTGCGCCGGCACCTACGTACGCCAGCTCATCGCCGACCTGGGCGACGCCTACTGCGAGGAGCTGGAACGGACGGCGATAGGCGACTTCAAGCTGGACGACGCCGACCCCGAGCGGATAGTCCCGCTGGAGGACGCCCTGAGCTTCATGCCCGAGCGTGGAGCTCGATGCCGAGGAGGCACGAAAGGTGAGCCACGGAATGCCTGCCCACCGCCAGCTGCCCACGACCTGCCCGCCGCCCGCTGCCCACTGCGCACTGACACACGCTGGCAAGCTGATAGCGATAGCAGAGCAACAAGGCCACACTCTGAAGCCAACCATCGTGATCCCACAGTGAAAGTCGTCAGCCTGCCCGACGCCCAGCCCCGCGACGACCGGCCGCGCAAGGTCGCCATCGGCACTTTCGACGGCGTGCACCTGGGCCACCGCGAGGTGATCCGCGGCATGGACACCGTGCTCACGTTCGACCCGCACCCGCTGGCGGTGATCGCCCCGCACGCGCTGCCCAAGCTGCTCCAGACGTTCCCGCTCAAGCGCGACCTGATCGAGGGCCTGGGCGTGGACGAGCTGGTCGTGATCCCGTTCGACCGGTCGTTCGCCGAGCACTCCGCCGAGGAGTTCGTCGAGGAGGTGCTGATCCAGCGGCTCGGCGCAAGCCACGTGGCCGTCGGCGAGAACTTCCGCTTCGGCAAGGGCGCGAAGGGCGACGCCGAGTTCCTGAAGTCGCGGCCGGAGTTCGAGACCCGCGTCGTCCCGCTGGTCGAGGTGGCGGGGGAGACCGTGTCGTCCAGCCACATCCGCGGCCTGGTCGCCGCCGGCGACGTCAAGGCCGCCGCCGAGTTCCTCGGCGGCCCGTTCCTGCTGGAGGGCGAGGTCCGCCACGGCGACAAGCGCGGCCGCACGCTGGGGCTCCCGACCGCCAACCTGGTGCCCGACGACAAGATCGCCGTGCCCGGGCACGGCGTGTACGCGGGCTGGGCCCACGGCCACCCGGCGGCGATCAGCGTGGGGGTCCGGCCCACGTTCCAGACCGGGCGGGGCCTGCTGATCGAGACCTACCTGATCGACTTCGAGGGCGACCTTTACGGGCAGATGTTCCGCATCGCGTTCCTCGAGCGGCTCCGCGGCGAGAAGCGCTTCGAGTCGGTCGACGAGCTGGTCGAGCAGATGCGGCGAGACGTCGATCAGGCCCGCGAGATCTGTGCGACGACGCGGTAGTCCTCTGCTACCTTTGCCCGCCGGATGACGCTGACCGTAGAGCAGAAGCAGGAGATCGTCGCCCGCCACGGCAAGGGCGACAACGACACCGGATCCACCGAGGTCCAGGTGGCCCTGCTGACCGCGCGCATCAACCACCTGACCGAGCACCTGCGCGAGCACAAGAAGGACCACCACTCGCGCCGCGGACTCCTCATGCTGGTGGGCCAGCGCCGGCGCCTGCTCAAGTACCTCCAGAAGAAGGACCTGGACCGGTACCGCGCGCTCATCCAGGAACTCGGCCTGCGCCGATGATCGAGCCGGGCGCCGAGGCTCCCGACTTCTCGCTGTTCGACCAGGACGGGAAGACCGTCTCGCTGGCCGACCTGAAGGGCCAGACGATCGTGCTCGTCTTCTACCCGAACGACTGGAGCCCGGTCTGCACCGACCAGCTCAACGTGTACCAGGAGGTACTGGGCGAGCTGGAGGAGAAGGGCGCCAGGCTGTACGGGGTCTCGGTCGACTCCGCCTGGAGCCACAAGGCGTTCCAGGACCACCTGGGCATCACGATCCCGCTGCTCTCCGACTTCCATCCCAAGGGTGAGGTGTCCCGGAAGTACGGCGCGTTCATCGAGGAGCGGGGGCACAACAACCGGTCGCTCGTGATGATCGGGCCGGACGGCAAGGTGCTGTGGTCCCACGCCGCGCCGACGCCGCTCGAGATCCCGGGCGCGAACCTGATCTTCGACGCGCTCGAGCAGCACGTCACCCGGGCCTGACCGTCCGCTGGTGGGCGACTCGCTCGGCAGCGCGGATCTGCCGCCGCCGGGCCCCGCGGACCACGTCCGCGGCGACGGCGACCTCGTCGTGATCGAGTACGGCGACTACGAGTGCCCGTACTGCGCCCAGACCGACCTGATGCTGGCCGAGCTGCCGATCACTCGTGTGTTCCGGCACTTCCCGGTCGTTTCGAAGCACCCCCGGGCTCAGGTCCTGGCCTGCGCGGTCGAGGCCGCGGCCCGGCAGGGCCGGTTCTGGCAGATGCACGACTCGCTGTTCGCCGACCAGGGGCATCTGGACCCCCCGCATCTGTGGCAGCGCTGCCGCGACCTGGGCATCGACCTCGACGCGTTCGAGGCCGACCGCCGGTCCGACGAGGTCGCGGAGCGGGTCCGGCGCGACTTCCGCTCGGGCATCCGCGCGGGGGTGACGACCACGCCCACGCTGTGGGTGGACGGGGAGGCCTTCTCCGGCGTGCCCGGCGCGGAGCTGCTCGCGCGGTTGGCGTGACGGCGCTCGTCCGAGCTTCGATCTCGATCTGAGGTCGAGTGTGGAGTCCCCGCAAAAGGGGACGGATGTTCACCCATACGCGATTTGTTTACAAACCGACCCTTGCGCTTCAGGCACACCCGGGGTAGTTGTGGAGTCCTGGCCCTGAAGGATTCGGCGGCAGGCGCGCTGGCAGGTTCTCGTGTGCGCTGTCCTGTCGCGATTTTCGGGTGCCGGAAACGCCGTCAATGTCCCGATCACGCCCCCCAAGACCGGACCTGGCCCCCTCGCGCCCGAGCGCGAACGGCCTCATGTGGCTGCGCCGCGGCCGGTCCGGCAAGGTGCTCGTGGCGATCGGCCTCATGGCGATCGGGGGCGGCTACGTGGTCACCCCGTTCGCGACGGCGATGGCCTCGACGCCCGAGCATCAGCTGACCTCGCCGGACCTCCCGAACTTCGCGTTCCCCTCGTTCGACGACTCCGCGAGCGGTAGCGGCTCCGGCTCGGAGCCCGGAGCGCCCAAGGGCGACGACGCCTCAGGCGGGGGCAGCCCGGCCACCGCCGACGCCGGTGGCGATGCGAACGGCACCGGCGATGCGAGCGGCACCGGCGACTCGGCGCCCGGCGCTTCCCCGGCGGCGCCCGGCGCCACCCAGGGAGGCGCGCCCGCAACGCCCCCCGGTGGCGGCGGCTCCGCCCCGGCCGGCCAGGGCGGCGACCAGGCCCGCGCGCCGCAGGCCGGTGGCGCGACTCCGGCCCAGCCCGCCCCCGAGGTCGTCGACAACTCCTACGCCACCGAGGCGCTGCCGGACGCCCCCGACGCGCCCGACCCCTTCGCTGACGCGCCCGTGACCGACGACGTGATCGGCGCGCTGCCGCCGGCAGTGCTCGACGGCGGCGCCGGTGCCGCCGGGCCGCTGGCCGCGCTCGCGCCCGGCCAGGACCCGGAGCACGAGGGCGCCGCCCAGGACGACGAGTCCGGTGCCGGCGACTCCGCCGGCGACGACGCGGCCAAGGCGTCGAACCCCGGCCGCGACAAGGCGAAGCCCGGCAAGGCGAAGGGCAAGGGCAAGAACAAGGGCAAGGGAGAGTCGGCCGCCGACCGCGTCCTGCGCGAGGTCATCGACTACGAGCCGCCGGCTCCCGTCCCCGCGCTGCCGGCAGAGCTGCCCGCCACCGAGGCGGCCCCGGTCGCTACCGAGCCGGCCCCGCCCGCCACAGAGCCGGCCGCCCAGGACGCCACCGTCGCGGCCGAGCCGGCCGCAGCCGACGACTCCGGCACCGAGCGCGTCGCCGCGGTCGAGGGCGAGTCCGCCCCCGCCGCGCTGGCTGCGCCCAGTGACGACACGATCTCGAGCGAGCCGGCCCCGGCCCCGAGCGCGCCGGCCGACGACCCTGCGCCCGCGGACGGCAACGCGGCACCCGCCGGCGCGACCCAGCAGCCCTCGTCGCCGCCTCCGGCCACCGCGAGCGCCCCGGCCCCGTCCGGCACCACCGGCAACGGCGCCGCCGCCCCGGCCCAGGCCGCCCCCGTGGCCACGACGGCTCCCGCCGCGACCAGCGCGCCGACCACCACGGCCCCGGCCGCCGGAACCGTGTCGTCCTCCAGCACGGCCGCCGTCGCGCCCGCGACCGTCAGCGCGTCGACCGTCGCGCCGGTCCCCGTGGCCGCGTACGCGCCGCCGCCCCCGCCGCCGATCTCGGACGCGCTGCTCGACGTCGCGGCCGACACCCTGGCCGACGCTTCGAGCGACATCCCGGTCGAGATCGCCACGACGAGCCTGATCGCGCCGTCCGCCTCCGCGACCGCCTCGGACACGAGCGCGACAGCGGATGACACCGGGTCGGCCCTCGCGGGTGCCGGTGCCGCGCCGGGCTTCGCGGCGATCACCACCGACGAGCTCGCCGACGACTCCGACGCCCCGCAGATCCCGGCCGCGACCGCCACCCCCGGCGCGCTCGTCGCCGGAGGCGGGACCGGCACGACCGACCATTCCGGGGATGCCGCGGCCGAAGCCGTCGTGGCCGACCCCTCGTCGGCCCAGAGCGGCGTCGCCACCTCCTTCACCCAGCCACCGCCCGACCCGTCCGAGGAGGGATCCGCGCGCGGTCCCCCGATCGCGGGCCTGGTTACAGCAAGCTCCGGCGGCTCGGCCACGAGCGCCGACGGCACAGCCACCGTCGCGTTCGGCCCGGGCAGCGTCCCGACCGACTACCAGGTCACCGTCGCGACCACCCCGCCGCCGGCCGGCACCGGCCTCCTTGCGGCATCGCCGGTGTTCGACCTCAGCGCCACGGACCTCACGTCCGGCGCCGACATCCATCTCTTCGAGAGCGCCCCGGTCCTGACCATCGCGTACGACCCGGCGGGCCCCGCTCCGACCAACATCTTCTACCTGGATCCCGTGCTCGGCCCGGTGGCGCTGCCCTCCACCGTCGATCGCGAGGCGCACACGATCAGCGCGGCCCTGCCGCACTTCTCGGAGTTCGTCGCCGGCTCCACGGTCGGCGGGCTGCTCGAGCTGATCCAGCCGATCCTCCAGAACTACGTCAACGGCGTCATCTCGGGCACGCACACCCAGACGCTCGGTGACGTCGACGTCGGCGGCGTCCTGACGATCATCGCCCCGACCCTGGTGTTCGAGGACATCCAGTTCACCGGCACGGGCGTGAACACCACGTTCACCGGGACGATCACGATCACGGCCGCGAGCGCGGGGATCGACGCCGACCCGTTCAACGCGTCGTTCACCAACATCACCGGCACGTACTCGCTGACCGGCCAGGCCGGCGACCGGGGCACGCTGACGCTGTCGCTCGAGGACCTGACCCTCACGCTCGGCGAGTTCCTGACCGCCGGCGCCGACTCGGTGACGCTGACCTCCGAGTACCGCGGGACGGTCACCGAGGTCCGCATCGGCGCCACCGGCGTGCACGCGACGCTCGCTGGCGGCGACGCGCCCACGATCACCGTGAGCGACGGCCGCCTGGGCCTGGTCTCGCGCCACACCGACGGGGCGACCGACCCGTCGCTCGGCGTGCTCGTGACCGGCTCGGTCGCGATCAGCGACGCGGGCGGCGTGACGCTGACCGGCCAGAACTGGCGCGCGTCGTCCAACGACCTCGGCGACCTGTCTGCGGCGCCGATCACGGTCGCAACAGGCGGCGCGCCGGTCGTCCTCGACTTCAAGCAGGACGGGCAGGCGCTCTCCGGCACCGCGACCCTGGGCCTCGGCGACCTCGGCCAGCTCCAGGGCACGTTCTCGGTCGAGCACGACACGGCCAACGACGAGCTCGACGTCACCGCGACGAACGTGTCGCTGCGCCTGGGGGCGGGCACCGCCGCCGTGCGGCTCGCCGGCGGCACCGGCACGTTCTCGATCTCGGACGCCGGCTCGTCGGGCACCGCCAGCGGCGTCGTCACCGTCGAGGGCGTCCCGGGCCTGAGCATGAGCGCGACGCTCGCGCTCGACTTCGACACCGCCACGCCGTCGCTGACGCTGACAGGCAACGCGTCGCTGGCGATCGCCAACTTCCTGGACCTGACCGGCGACTTCACGATCGCGGCCACCGGCGCGGGCGCCACCCGCCGGATCGAGCTGGGGGTCGCGGGCACCGACATCGAGGCAGCCGCGATCCTGTTCGGCGACGGGACGTTCGCCGCCGCCGGCACGGTCGCCGTCGACCTGACCGCGGCACCCGGCCTCAGCCTGACCGGTCAGGTCACGCTCGAGGTCAACACCACCGGCCACACACTCACCGACGGCGTCACCGTCGGCGGGACGCTCGTCGCCATCGAGTTCGGCACGGGGGAGGAGCGGATCGTCAAGGCCTCCGGGCCGATAACGCTCGTCACCCCGCTGGGCGACGTCGACGGGAACTTCGAGTTCCTCCGCAACCTCGCCACCAACGAGCTGCGGGCCACGGGCACCGGCATGAAGCTGTTCCTCGGCGACCGCCACGGTGGCGGCCCCGACCAGGGCATCGAGCTGTCCGGCGCCGGTGTGGCGCTGGTCGTCAAGCCGAACGGCAAGTACGCGTTCCGGGCCACGGGCGGGGCCGCGCTCGTCAACGTCGCCGACGTCGGCTTCGTGGGTGACTTCACCGCCGAGGTCAACACCACCGGCGAGGACGTCGAGGTCGCCGACGACGAGGTCGTGCTGGCCGGCGCCCGCAGGCTCGCGGGCGACGCCGTGAAGCTGACCGTCGACGGCGTCGAGCTGACCGGATCGTTCGTCGTCGAGCGCGCGACCAACGGCGGCGGCACCGACAGCACGGCCGACGACACCACCGAGCTTCTGCTGGGCGCCTCCGGCGTCGGCGTCCGCGTCGGCGACGCGAACGGCGTCAACGTCACGGTCAGCGGCGGCGAGTTCCTGCTGCTCGTCGCGAGCGACAACACGTACGCGGTCCAGGCCGCGGGCACGGCGAGCGTGAACGGGGTCGACGGCCTGGTCCTGACCGGGACGTTCGGCTTCGAGCGCAACACCGGCACGGGCGACGTCTCGCGGCAGATCGCGGTCGGTGGCGTCACGCGCACGCTCGAGGTCGGCGGAGGCATCACACGCTTCGGCGGCACCGGCCTGACCCTCTCGGTCCTCGGCCAGCAGCTGAGCGGCGACTTCAGTGTCCTCTCGGAGACCGGCAAGCTCACCGTCACGGTCAGCTCGGCCGCGTTCGCCCTGGGCGGAGGCATCGTCACCGCCGAGGGCATCGACGGCGACTTCGAGATCACGGCCGCCGGCGTCACCGGCGACCTGACCGGCGCCACGATCGCGATCAGCGCGCCGGGCATCGGCTTCAGCGGGCCGGTGGCACTGGCGATCGCCTACACCGACGACGCCACCGACAACGACACGCTCGAGGTGACCGTCGGCGCCGACGGCGACCTCGCGCACCTGGACGTCGCGGGCCAGACGCTGAGCGGCATCTTCACGTTCGAGCGCGGTAACGGCCTGGTCAAGATCGCCGCCACCGACGTCGCCCTCGCGTTCGGCGACTTCGTCGAGATCGCCGACGCCGAGGGCGCCCTGGTCGTGGCAGCCGACGGCCTGGCCGCTCGGATCAGCGCGTCGGTCGACTTCGACGTCGCCGACCTGCTCACGGCCACGGGGATCGACGCGACGCTCGAGATCAACACCCGGCCGGTCGCGGTCGACGAGACGATCGGCGGCGTGGACGTGGAGCTGCCCGCCGGCTCGTTCGTGCGCGTGGCGCTGGTCGTCACGGACACCAGCACCAGCGACCCGCTCGAAGTCGGGGACCTCGGCACGCTGACCGGCTCGTTCTACTTCCAGCAGATCGCGCGCACGAGCGACGCCGGCACGCCGGAGAAGGTCACGGTCGTGGCGTTCGCCGACGTGGAGGCGACCGTCGACGGCCAGACGGACCCCGTCCTGACCGACGGCGAGGGAGTCTTCGTCATCAAGGCCGACGGCGTGGCCGGGTACGTGTCCGGCAAGGCGGCGCTCGCCGCCACCGGGTTCCAGTTCGGCGGCACCGTCCTGCTGCGGGTGAACACCACCGCCGGCGCGGTCGACGAGACGTTCACCTTCGACGGGCGTGAGTTCTCGGTCGTCTTCGGGGAGCGCGAGGGCGGTCTCTTCGAGCTCTCGGTCACCGACGGCTCGCTGAACATCGCGAACGTCGTCACGATCGAGGGCGACGTCGGGGTGTCGCAGTACACGCTGGCCGGGACGACGATCAAGGTCGACTCGTTCGCCGGCAGCGGCCTCACGATCTTCTTCGGCGACGGCCCGGCGACACTCGCCGACGGGTCGCCCAACCCGCTCGCTCGCGGACTGCTGATCACGAACGCCACGATCGCGCTGATCACCGCGACCGTGAACGGCGTCGACCAGTACGCGCTCGACGCCCGCGGCACCGTCCAGCTCGTCGGCTTGACCGGCGTGACGCTGGGCGGTCAGGTCCGGGTCCGGGTCAACTCGTTCCAGAGCGGCTTCACGACCCAGCAGGACGGCTTCGACGAGGCCCTCGTGATCCCCGGCACCGCGACCGAGCTGACGCTGAAGTTCGCGCCCGGCGAGTTCGCCACCACCGGCGGCCCGTTCTCCTCGGTCGGCGGCACGGGCCTCGACCTCCAGATGCTCGGGCAGGCGATCGCCGGCGACTTCGTCTTCACCCACAGCGCAGGCACCGTGGGCATCACGGCATCCAACGTCACCGTCGCCTTGCGCGACGACGCGGGCGGCGACAGCGCGCGCGGGCCCCCGTTCCTGGAGCTGACCAACGGTGCCGGCGAGCTCTCCCTCTCGAGCGCCGGCGTGGTGGGCGCCTTCGGCGGATCCGTGCGGCTCACCCTCCCGGGCGTCTCGCTCAGCGGCACCTTCGACGTCCTCGTCAACACGACGAGCCAGCCGGTCACCCGGGACTTCACGCTCGACGATCCCGACGGCCCCACCGGCCCCGCCTCCGTCCGGACCTACACGGACACCATCCCCGCCGGCCCCTTCGTCCGCATCACGGGCACGAACGCCGAGCTCGAGATCCTCGGGCAGACCCTCTCCGGGAACTTCACCTTCGAGCGCGCGACCGAGAACGGCGCGACCGTCACGCGGATCACCGCCACGGGCGTCGCTCTGGCGCTCGGCGACGACACGCAGGACTACCTGACGCTCAAGGACGGCGCGGGCGCCCTCGTCATCTCCAGCGCCGGGATCGCCGGCGTGCTCAGCGCTCAGATCGACGTCTCCGGCATCGACGACTTCGACCTCTCCGGCGGCATCGACATCGCCGTCAACACGACCGCCGCGGCGGCGCTCGGCCTGCCCGCCGGCCCGTTCGTCCGGCTCCAGGCGAACCACGTCGAGCTCGACGTCCTCGGCCAGACGCTGACCGGCAACTTCGCGTTCGAGCGCGCGCTCGACCAGGACGGGGCCACGGTCGTGCGCGTCGCGGCCAGCGACGTGACCCTGGCGCTGACCGCCGGCGGGCGCACCGTCGTCTCGCTGACCGCGGGCCACGGCTCGTTCCTGCTGACGCCGGATGGGATGGCCGCGGAGCTGAGCGGCACGCTGGCCCTGGACGTCCCGGGCGTGACGCTCGGCGCGACGCTCACGCTCCAGGTCAACACGACGGGCGTCGCGGTCAACGAGGTCATCACCGTCGGCGGCGCCGACACGCTGCTGGCGCTTCCGGCGGGCCCGTTCGTCCGCTTCGCCGCCCAGGACGTGGCGCTCGACGTCCTCGGCCAGACCCTGACCGGAGACTTCACGATCGAGCGGACCGGCGCCGGCACCACCGCCGACCCCTACGTGCTCACGCTCACCGTGGCCGACGCGTCGCTGTCGCTAGGCGGCGGCCTGGTCACGGTCTCGGGCGCGTCCGGCGACCTGACCTTCGAGGCCACCGGGGTCCACGGTACGTTCGCGGGCACGGTCGCCTTCGCCGTCCCCGGCGTCTCGTTCGGCGCCGACCTGCTGACCGTCGACGTCGACACCCGCCCCGGGGCCGGCCGGCACCTGCGCGTCGAGGCCGACGGCCTGCAGCTCGAGATCGCCGGCCAGGTTCTCGAGGGCGACTTCACCCTGGAGCAGGGCACGAGCCTGACCGGCGAGCGCGTCGTCAAGATCGCGGTCGAGAACGCCGCCGGCAACGGCTCGTCGCTCCTGAAGCTGGCCGACGGCGGCGCGACCTTCCTCGACATCGAGGACGCGACCGGCCAGCTCGTGGTCACGAGCCGCGGGGTCGCCGGCCGCCTGGTCGTCGACAGCTTCGCCGTCGACCTGCCGGGCATCGACTTCGACCTGGCGACGGGCGGCTCGATCGCGATCGAGGTCAACACGATCCCGACCGCGGTGACCGAGACCTTCCAGCTGAACGGCACCGCGACCACGCTGTCGCTGCCCGCCGGCCCGTACGTCAGCGTGCGTGTGATCGGCGGCGAGCTGACGATCGCCGACGGCGGCTTCGTGCTGGCCGGCGACTTCGGCTTCGACCAGACCGGCACCGGCGCCGACCGGGTCACCCGCGTCGCTGCGGCGGGCGTCGAGGTCGCGGTCAAGATCGGCGACGACGAGGCCACGCTCACCGACGGCGAGGGCGGGTTCGTGGTGCTGCCGGACGGCATCGCGGGATTCCTGTCCGGCAAGGCGCAGATCAGCGTCGGCGGCGGGGCCGTCGAGGCCGGCGCCCAGATCCTCCTGCGCGTCAACAAGACCGGCGGCGCGGTCGACGAGTCGGTCCAGCTCGGCGGCCGCACGGTGGAGATCAAGTTCGCCGCCTCCGAGCCCGACGTCTTCGAGGTCTCGCTCTCCGACCTGACGATCTCGATCGGCGACTTCGTCACGATCGAGGGCGACGTCGCCTTCACCAACGGCACGGTGAACGTCGGCGGGACCGCCACGCCCGCCGAGACGTTCGCGGGCGAGGGCCTCACGATCTTCCTCGGCCAGGGCCCGGCGCGGCTCGCGAGCGGTGCGATCAACCCGCTCGCAAGCGGCGTCATGCTCACGAACGGCCGGATCGGCCTGATCAAGACCGCCGCCGGCTACGCGCTCTTCGCCCAGGGGACGGTGTCGCTGGTCGGCATCGACGGCGTCACGGTCACCGGGCTGGCCACGGTGCTCGTCAACACCCTCGGCGGCGCCGTCGATCAGACGCTGACGATCGCCGGCAGCACCGGCCCCGGCGTCCGCGTCAAGTTCGACACCGGCGACCCGGTCACGCGCTTCGAGGCGACCGGCGCCCAGCTCAGCGTCCTCGGGCAGACCCTGACCGGCAACTTCTCGTTCGATCGCAACGCGACCGGCGAGGTCACGATCGCCGCCACCGGCGTCGGCCTCTCGCTCGCGGGCGGGGCGGTCGCGATCACCGACGGCAGCGGCGCGCTCGTTCTCGGCGGCGGCGGCCTGGCCGGGCGGATCGGCGGCACGGTCGCGCTGAACGTCCCGAGCGTCACGTTCGGGGGCACGTTCACGGTCGCGATCAACACCCGCGCCGCGGCCGTCGAGCGCGTGCTCACGGTCGGCGAGGACGAGGTCGTCCTGTCTCTGCCCGCCGGCCCCTACGTGCGCGTCGAGGGCACCGGCGTCACGCTCACGATCCTCGGCCAGACGCTCGGCGGCGACTTCTCGTTCGAGCGCGTCACCGGCGCCGACGGCCTGCCCGTCACGGCGATCGCCGCGCGCAACGTCACGTTCACGCTCGGATCGGGCAGCTACGGCGTCAAGCTGACGCACGGCACCGGGGCGTTCCTGGTCACGAGCGCCGGGATCGCGGGCGAGCTGAGCGGCACCGTCGCGCTGACCCTGCCCGCGGGCGTGTCGTTCACCGGCGACTTCGCGCTCGCCGTCAACAACACGAACGCCGCGGTCAGCACCAGCTTCCAGGTCGGCGGCGAGTCGATCACGCTCGACCTGGTCGCCGGGCCCTACCTGCGCGTCGAGGGCACCGGCGTCGAGCTGAGCATCCTGGGCCAGACGCTGACCGGCAACTTCGCCTTCGAGCGCGTCCACTCGCTGGGCGCGAACGGCCTGGTCGACGCCCCCGGCGTGACCGGCGCGAACGCCGACAGCGACATCATCCGGATCGCGGCGACCGGCGTCACGCTCAACCTCGGCGGCGGACTGCTCACGCTGACGAACGGCAGCGGCGCGCTGCTGCTGACCGCCGCCGGCGTCGCCGGCGACCTCGGCGGCTCGGTCGCCCTGAACGTCCCCGGCGTCACGCTCTCCGCGGGCCTGCGGGTGCGGTTCAACACGACCGGCGCGAAGATCGACGAGACGATCGTGATCGGCGGTAGCCCGGTCGACCTGAACCTGCCGCTCGGTCCGTACGTGCAGGTCGCGGGCACCGGGGTCGACCTGAACGTCCTCGGCCAGACGCTGCGCGGCGACTTCGTCATCACCCGCACGACCGACGCGCTCGGCCGCCCGAACCTCGACATCGAGCTCACCCACGTCGTGCTGGAGCTCGGCGGCACGAGCGCCGCGCCGCTCCTGACCGCGACGCAGATCGGCAACGGGTTCTTCCGCATCACGCCCGCGGGGGTGGCGGGCGAGCTCACGGTCGACGTCGCCCTCAACGGCACGGGCTTCTCGGTCGACGGCGACTTCACGCTGGCCCTGAACACGACCGCGGTCGCGGTCGGCAGCGTGCCCGCCGGCCCGTACCTGCGCGTCGGCGGCGACGACGTGACGCTCAGCGTCGCCGGCCAGGTCCTCACGGGCTCGTTCGCCTTCGAGCAGACGACGAACTCGGTGGGCCAGAAGATCGTGCGGGTCGGGGTCAGCGGGGTCGAGCTCGAGCTCGCCGGCGGGCTGGTGACGGCATCCGAGGGGACGGGGCTGTTCGTCATCACGCCCGCCGGCGTCGCCGGCACGCTGAGCGTGAAGGTCGCGCTCGACGCCGGGCTCCGACTTCTCGCTGAGCGGCGCCTTCTCGCTCTCGCTGAACACCACCGGATCCGCCGTGTCGGAGCGGCTCGCGGTCGGCGGCGCGACGCTGGCGCTGGACCTGCCGGCCGGGCCCTACGTCCGCGTCGAGGCGACCGGAGTCTCGCTCAACGTCCTGGGCCAGACGCTGTCGGCCAACGTCACGTTCGAGCAGGTCGCGACGCTGGGCGACGACGGGATCGCGGGTACCGCGGACGACGTCAAGGTCGTCCGCGTGGGCCTGTCCCAGGTCACGCTGCTGCTCGGTGACGGGACCCGCAACTTCCTGTCGCTGACCGACGGCCAGGGCGCGCTGCTGATCGTCAGCTCCACGAGCGGCAACGGCATCGCCGGCCGCCTGAGCGGCACCGTCGCACTCCAGAACGTCCCGGGCGTCTCGCTGGCCGGCACCTTCGGCCTCGAGATCAACACCACGGGCGACGAGATCGACGAGCAGTTCGTGGTCGGCGGCTTCCCGGTCGCCCTTCAGCTCGAGGACGACACCTTCATCCGGGTGACCGGCACCGGCGTGTCCCTGACCATCGCCGGCCAGCGGCTGAGCGGCGACTTCACCTTCAAGCGCGACACCACCGACCCGCTGCACCCGATCGTCGAGGTCACCTTCGAGAACGTCGAGCTGGCGATCGGCGACGGCACCACGGACTTCGTCCGAGTGGTCGAGGCCGAAGGCGACTTCCAGATCCTCAGCACCGGGATCAAGGGCGACTTCACCGCGGGCGTCATCGTCGACCTGCCCGGGATCAAGCTGAACGGCGGCTTCAAGGTCGAGGTCGACACGACGCTGCCCGCGGACCTCTTCCGCCTGAGCAGCACGACCGGCGTCACGCTGGAGATCGCCGGCCAGCAGATCGGCGCCGCCGGCTTCACGATCGAGCGGGCCGAGCAGCCCGGTCCCGACGGCGACCTGAACCTCAAGGCCGACAACGAGTTCGTCGTCGCGATCGCGATCGTCGACCTGACGCTGAAGCTCGGCCCCAGCGGGTCGCCGTTCGTCGACATCACCACCGGCAACCACGTCACCGGCGCGGTGCTCCTGACGAGCGCCGGCATCGCCGCCCACTTCGAGGGCACCGGCACGCCGGGCATCTTCCACCTGCCGGGCGGCATCAGCCTGACGAGCGGTGCCTTCAGCCTGGACATCAACACCGGCGCGATGCCGGTGGAGAGGACCTTCGAGGTCAAGGTCGGGGGCACGACCCGCGAGATCGACCTCGACCTGCCCGCCGGGTTCTTCCTCGCGGTGAAGGTCGACGACGTCGACCTGACGCTGCCCGGCCTGCCCAACCCGCTGCACGGCGACTTCTACCTCGACCAGGTCACCAAGCCGCTGCCGCCGAACAGCCCGCCCAACACGCCGAAGCAGACGATCACCCGCATCGGGTTCTCGGACGTGACGGTGACCCTGGGAGCGACCCCGGCGAACCCGGGCGACCCGCCGCCGCCCGGCGTCTCGATCGTCGACGGTGAAGGCGCGTTCGTGATCTTGAGCGGCGGCGTCGCCGGCGTCTTCTCCGGCAAGGTGTCCGCCGAGGCCGGCGGCTTCAGCGGCGATGCCAGCATCGCGGTCCGGATCAACACGACGATCGGGCCGGTCGACGAGAAGATCGAGGTCGGCGGCTCGGTCATCACGATCAAGTTCGACGCGCCCGACCAGGTGGCGAAGAACGGCAAGCCCTACGTCGAGTTCTCGGCGTCGGGGAACCTGCGGATCTCCGACTTCATCGAGATCGAGGCCACGGTCTCGTTCGTGGGCGGCGAGGCCAGCGGCAGCGGCACGATCTTCGTCGGCCAGGGCCCGTCGAAGCTGGCCGACGGCTCGCCGAACCCCAACGCCACCGGTGTCCTGATCACCAACGCCCGGTTCGGCGTCAAGCGGGTTGGCACCACCACGTTCACCTACGCGGTCTGGGCCACCGGCACGGTCAGCCTGATCGGCGTCCCCGGCGTGACGGTCTCGGGCACGGTCACCGTCCAGTTCAACAACACCGGCGCGGCGACCACCGTCAAGGTCCCGACGACCACCGCGCCGGACGCTCCAAAGGTCGACACCGCCGTCGCGAAGGACGCGCGGGAGGTCAAGGGCACGCTCAGCGTGGCGTTCTCCGGCCTGTCGCTGTCGGGCGGCTTCTCGTTCGACGACAAGGGCAACCGGACCATCGAGGTCGGCCTGACCGGCGTCACGCTCGCGATGGGCGACGGCAGCCCGGCGCCGGTCAACGTGACGATCAGCAGCGCGAAGTTCTTCCTCACGCCGACCGGGATCTACGGCGCCGGCAACGGCAGCCTCGCGCTCGCCGTGCCAGGAGTGACCGCCAACCTGCCGGTCGCGGTGCAGGTCAACACCACGCCGAACGCGGCGACCGTCGTCCTGACCGAGAACAACCAGCCGGTGACGATCAACCTGCCCGGCGGGCCGTACGCCCGCTTCGAGGCGGGAACCGCGTCCGCTCCCGCGTCGCTCACGATCATGGACCAGACCCTCGAGGGCATCTTCGTCTTCGAGCAGAGCGTCGGGGCCGTCGGTGCGCAGCCGCAGGGCGCGGGCGCTCCGCCCCCGGCCGCGCCGCCCAGGACCGTGCGCATCGCCGCGCGCGGCGTGTCGCTGTTCCTCGGCGTCCGCGGGACCGGCACCACGCAGGATCCGCGGGCGAATGACGCCGGCGTCTGGATCGACGACGCCAGCGGGTTCCTGGTCCTGACGGCCGCGGGCGCCGCCGCCCGGCTGAACGGCAGCGTCGACCTTCGCCTGCCCGGCGCGCCCCTGACCTTCACCGGCGACTTCGGCATCGCGATCAACAACACGAGCGCCCCGGTGAGCGAGAGCCTGGTGGTCGGCGGCCAGACCGTCGCCCTGACCCTGCCCGCGGGCCCGTACGTCCGGATCGAGGCGACCAACGTCCAGCTCAGCCTCCTCGGCCAGCGCCTGACCGGCTCGTTCGCGTTCGAGCGCGCGAACGGCGTGACCAAGCTGAGGATGACTGGCGTCGGCGCCGCCTTCGGCGACGGCACCAACAGCTTCCTGACCCTGGCGGGCGGCACCGGCATGCTGACGTTCGACACGAGCGGCCTGTCGGGCAACATCGCCGCGACCGTCGGCCTCAACGTGCCCGGCGTCGACTTCGTCGGCACGCTGTCGCTTCAGATCAACACGGCCACCGGCTCCCTGAAGGTCGCCGGTACCGGGATCAAGCTGACCGTCGCCGGGCAGACGCTCGAGGGCGGCTTCTCGTTCGCTCAGGAGACGCTCGCCGACGGCCGCCGCGTCGTCACGATCACGGTCACGAACGCCAAGCTCGCGCTCGGCGACGGCCTGGCTGAGCTGACCGGGATCAACGGCAGCTTCGAGATCAGCGGCGGCGCGGTCGCGGGCACCCTGTCGCTGGGCGCCTCGGTCGCGCTGAGCAGCACGGTCTCGCTGAGCGGCGGGCTCAAGCTCCAGGTCAACACCGGCGCCGCCCCGGTCGTCCTGAGGGACGGCACGACGCGGCTGCCCGGCGGCCCCTACCTGCGCATCGAGGGCTCCGGCCTGACGCTCCAGGTCGGCGACGCGCGCCTGACCGGCAGCTTCGTGGTCGAGAAGAGCACCAACCAGCTCGGCCAGAGCCGCCTGCTGCTTGCCGCCAGCGGCATCGAGGTCAAGCTGACCGACGGCGGGCCGGCGCTCCTGACCGGCGCTCAGGGCATCTTCGCGCTGCTGCCCGGCGGGATCGCGGGTGAGCTGAGCGGCACCGTGGACCTGAGCGGTCTGGTCGACCCGGCGGTCGCCCGCTTCAACGGGACCTTCGGCCTCGCGATCAACCGCACGGGCCAGGCCGTCCAGGAGTCGATCGAGGTCGGCGGCCAGACGCTCGAGCTCGACCTGGACCCGGGCCCGTACGTCCGGGTCTACGGCACCGGCGTGACGCTCTCGGTGCTCGGCCAGACGCTGACCGGCAACTTCGCCTTCGAGCAGTACACCGACCTGGGCTCCGACGGCGTCGTCGGCGGCGCCGCGGGCACCCCCGCCGCGGACAAGGTCGTCACGGTGCTGGCGGCCACCGACGTGTCGCTGCACCTGGGCAACGGCACCACCGACTTCGTGACGCTGACGAACGGCCAGGGCGGCTTCGTCGTCACGCCGGCGGGCCTGGCGGGCAAGCTGAGCGGCACGGTCGCGCTCCACATCCCGGGCGTCGAGTTCACCGGCACGCTCTCGCTCGAGCTGAACACCACGACCGACCCCGTCGACCGGACGATCGAGGTCGGCGGGCAGGACCTGGACATCGACGTCGACGCCGGCAAGTTCCTGCGGATCGGCGCCGAGAACGCCGCGCTGACCATCCTCGGGCAGACGCTGCGGGGCGACTTCTTCTTCGAGCAGACCCGGACCCCCGGCCCTGACGGCACGCTAGGCAACACCGACGACGGCCGGATCGTCAAGGTCGCCGCCCGCAACATCACGCTGTTCGTGGGCGACGCGGGCGCGGCCGTCGACGACGCCGCGTGTGACACGGGCAACGCGCCGCAGGGCACGGTCTGCGACGACCTCGGCCTGCTGCTCACGCAGACGACCGGCCAGGACGCGCTGTTCCTGGTCACGAACGGCGGCCTGGCCGGCCGCCTGTCGGCGACGGTCACGCTGCGCGGCGTCAACTCGCAGGACTTCCAGCTCGGCGCCGTCGCCTTCAGCATCGAGTTCAACAACACCGGCGCGGCCATCGACCAGGTGTTCAAGGCCGGCGACCTCACGCCCGCGCCGCGGCTGACGCTGCCCGCCGGCCCGTTCCTCCGCGTCCAGCTCGGAACCGACGCCAACCCGCTGTCGATCACCGCGTTCGGGCAGACCCTGACCGGTGTGTTCGTGTTCGAGCAGGTCAAGAGCGCGGGCGCCGACGGCGTCCTGAACACCTCCGACGACCGCAAGGTCATCCGGATCGGCGCGCGTGGCGTCCGCCTGTTCCTCGGCGAGTCGAACGGGACCGTCGACGACCCCAGCTGCTACGACGGCACCGCCGCGCAGGGCACGGTGTGCGACGACGTCGGCGTCCTGATCAGCGGCGGCAGCGCCAAGTTCCTGATCACGCCTGACGGCTTCGCCGGCCAGGTCACGGCCACCGCCGGCATCCGCCTGAACGACGACATCCACGCCTCGGCGCAGGTGACGCTCGCGCTCAACAACATGAAGCGCACCGTCGGCGGCCAGGTGAAGCCGGTCGCCGTCAACGAGCAGTTCGTCTTCGGCGGCGTCACCGAGACGCTCGTGCTCCCGGCGGGGCCGTACCTCCGCGTCGAGGTCAAGGGCCTGACGCTGGAGATCCAGGGCCAGCGCCTGACCGGCGACTTCACCTTCGAGCAGGTCACGCTGCTCGGGACCGACGGCGCCTTCGGCGGCAACGGCGGCGCGGCCGACACCACGATCAAGCGGATCACGCTGGCCAACGTCGGCCTGCGGATCGGTACCGCCGAGCGCGACTTCGTCACGGTCACGAACGGGAACGGCAGCTTCGAGATCGTCGGGGCGAGCGGCAACACCCCCGGCGGCGTCGCCGGCACCCTGGCGGCGACGGTGTCGGTCGACATCCCGGGCGTCACGCTTGCCGGCACCTTCCGGCTCCAGATCAACACGCTGAACGTGGACCGGACCCTGGCCGGCAACGTCGTCGTCAAGCCGGGCGTCAAGGTCACCGGCACCGGCGTCGAGCTCGGCGTGTTCGGCCAGAAGCTGACCGGCAACTTCACGTTCGAGAAGGACGCGATCACCGGCGACATCGGCGTCGGCGTGAAGAACGCGACGCTGGTGCTCGGCAACGGCACCACGCCGCTCGTCACCGTGAACGTCTCGAACGGCGCGATCCTGATCACGAACACCGGCATCGCCGCCTCGATCACCGCGTCGATCACGCTCGGCCCGAGCCTGGCCCAGGACTTCCAGTTCACGGGCGAGGTGACGCTCGAGATCAACAACACCAAGGCCGCGGTCCAGCACACGTTCAACTTCGGCAACGTCGACGTGGACGACGACGGGGACATCGACGGGGACGACAACGTCGTGCTCGACCTGGGCAAGGGCCCGTTCGTCCGCGTCCAGGCCGGCACGCCGAGCGCGCCGGTCAGCCTGACGGTGCTAGGCCAGTCGCTCAGCGGGACGTTCCTGTTCGAGCAGCTCACGACCGCGAACGGCACGAAGGTCGTCCGCGTCGGGTTCGACAAGGTCGGCCTGTTCGTCGGCGACGACGGCGCGGGTCCCGGCCCGGACTCGGGCGACGTCGGCCTGCGCATCTCGAACGGGTCCGGCTCGCTCCTGATCACGCCGCAGGGCATCGCCGGCGAGATCACCGGCATGCCGACGGTGACGCTGCCCGACTTCCCGATCAGCGCGGCGCTGACCGTCCAGTTCAACAAGCTGACGACCGCGGTCAGCGAGACGTTCGTGTTCCGGGACGGCGAGACGACGGCACGAAGACCCTGTCGCTGCCCGCGGGCCCGTTCATGCGCGTGTTCGCCAATAACCTGACCGTCACGATCGGCGGCCCGAACGGCACGCAGATCACCGCCGACTTCTTCTTCGAGCAGGCCACGAAGCCCGGCCCGACAAGGGCTCGCCGCCCGTGCAGATCATCAAGATCGGCGTCGCCAACCTGGACTTCGGGCCCGTGCAGGACGCCCGCGGCGCGCTGATCGTCCTGCCCAAGGGGGCACCCGGCACCGGCAACGGCATCGCCGGCGTCCTGCTCGGCACCGCGAACGCGGCGGCGCCGGGTTCGCCGTCGGCGCGAGCCTCGGCCTGGGCATCAACACCACCGGCCGCGACGTGAACGAGACGATCACGGTCGACGGCGTGCAGATCCCGATCAAGCTCTCCGCGGGCGAGAACTTCGCGCTGCTCGTCCAGGACCTCGACTTCAACTTCCGGGACCTGCTCGAGATCCGCGGCGACTTCCGGCTGACCGGCGACACGTTCAGCGGGGACGACCTCGAGATCTTCGTCGGCTAGGGCCCGTCGCTCCTGGCCGACGGCAGCGTCAACCCCGCCGCGATCGGCGTGCTGCTGCGCAACGCGTCGATCCGCTTCGAGCGCTACCCGGGCAACGGGCTCTACGCCCTCTACGCCACCGGCGACGTGGCGCTCATCGGCCTCGACGGCCTGGCCGTCTCGGGCCGCGCGACGTTCATGGTCAAACACGACCGCCACCCACAACCTGCCGAACCCGGACCCGGCCGGCGGCACCGTCAACATCCCCGCGGGCACGTTCTCGTTCGTCGGTCAGAACGTCCACTTCGGCGTCGCCGGCGTGCTCGACATCGGCGGCACGGTCGCGATCACCCGCCAGCCCAACGGCACGCTCGACATCGGCATCGCCGGCGCCACCGTCAAGGTCACCGTTTCCGGCACCGAGATCGTGTCGATCAGCGGCGACGCCAGCTTCACGATCTCGCCGGCCACCGGTTTCCGGCTGCAGACCTTCCAGGTCAACGGCTTCTCGCTGTTCGGCGCGACGGCTTCAGCATCCCGGGCGCCGCCGGCCAGGCCGCCGCCGCGGCGACGCCGGGCCGGCGCCGACGCTGCCGCCGACCGCCGACCTGGCGGACCCGCTGAACGGGAAGACCTCACGATCACCGCGCTGAACGCGCTCGGCCACATCGACGTCGTCTTCAACGACCGCAGCGGCGCCGGGCTCAAGGAGGCGTCGATCCTCGACCCGTCGGGCGAGTTCGAGCTGCTGGTCAACGGCACGCCGGTCACGGGCGTGACGATCCACGGCGCCGCCACCAAGGTCGCGGGCAAGCCCAACACCTGCCGCTACACGTTCACCGGAGCTGCCCAACACCGCCGCAAGCACCGGCGTCGTGACGGTCCGCTTCCTGGCCGGCACCTTCGCGGACGCAAGCGGCCCGGGCGGCACCGGCGTGACGAACTTCGCCGAGGTCGAGCAGTTCTTCCTCGTCCAGAACGAGGGCGAGAAGCCGGCCCCGATCGCGATGCTGGCCAGCCCGGGCAACGGCGAGGCGATCACCGCGCTGGACCTGAACGCGCGCCGCTACATCGACATCACCTTCCAGCGCTCGACGGGACGCCGATCGACCAGACCTCGATCACCGACGCGCTGCCGAGTTCAAGCTCACCGGCACGGGCATCGCCGACCTCGCGATCGACGCGGTCACGGGCGCGCCCGATCCTGGTCGGCGCGCCGCTGCGCGTCTCGGGCACCGACCCGAAGGCGACGTCGGTGACGTTCCGCTTCTTCCTCAAGGACAAGGACACGAAGAACGCGATCGACCTGTTCCAGCCGGGCGACGGTCACGGTCGAGTTCCTGGCAACCTCCAGCTCGGCTACGGCTTCCAGACGCTCGGCGATCCGAACGCGACCCCGGCGGCGATCCCAGTCAAGCGGAACATCGCCGGCGTGAGCCAGACCTTCACGCTCGACGCCGCCGCCCCCGGGGCCGTCGCGTCCGACCAAGCCGCTCGCGCTCGGCCCGCTCACGCTCCAGGGCCCGACGATCGGCATCGCCGACGTCGGCTTCGCGGACGGCATGCTGGTGCTGACGATCGCGATCGGCGTCAGCCGCGCGAGCCTGGCGTTCGGCAACCGGCCCGCGACCGCCCCCGGCGGTGCCCCGGCCACCTCCAGACGCAGACCAGCAGCGGCATCAGCGTCGACCTGATCGGCCTGCTCGGCACCTTCGACCTCGAGGTCGACGCCTTCGGCCTGTCTGAGCGGCAACTTCCGGGTCAACGCGCCGGGCAAGTTCTCGCTGCGGGTCGCGTCGCTCGAGGCGCACGTGCCGGACGTGGTCGACATCACCGCCGAGGGCGTCGAGATCAAGTACGACCCGGCCGGCGACCGCACTCAGGAGCTGGTGAAGGTCAACAGCGCGACGATCCTCCTGCCGTCCTTCGGCGTCCGCGGCACGATCCGCCCGTTCGACCCGAACACGGGCCGCAACGTCGATCCGGCGAGCACGAGCAGCGGGCTGATCCCCGGCCTGGTCGTCCGCCCGAACGGCTTCTCGATCGGCGTCGCCGAGCTGGCCTTCGGCATCGACGACCCGAACCGCGCGCCGCTGACCTCGACCACCGGCCAGTCGAAGATCTCGTTCGGCGGCATCGTCGAGTTCGACGACCTGCGTGTCGGCGTCCAGAACTTCACGGTCAACTTCGACGCCGCCAACGCGCTCGACTTCAACGGCTCGATCTACGTCGCCTCGGGCGGCGCGCGCTTCATGCCGGGCCGGCCGTTCTCGGCCGCGATCACCGACCGCGCCACCGCAGATGACCGCAACAGCGACGGGTCGCCGAACGACGAGGCGATCCGCCTCCAGCTCTCGTTCACCGACGGCAAGGTCGACTCGTTCCAGTTCCGCATCGACACGATGTCGATCCAGCTCGGCAACTTCGTGACGCTGACCGCCCGCGACTTCTTCCTCGACACGGGCGCCGAGGACGACGAGGAGATGGTCTCGTTCCAGGCGATCGGCGCGAAGGTCAAGATCGGGTCGCTCGAGATCGGCGGCGAGGCTCGGAACTTCGCGTTCATGGGCGACGGGTCGTTCCGGACCAAGCAGGGCTTCGGCGTCTTCCTGTCGGTCGGCTCCGCCACCGGCGACTCCTTCAAGTGGCCGAGCTTCCTGCCGATCCGGATCGACGCGCTCGGCATCCAGTGGGACGACATCGAGGACGCGCCCGAGGACTTCGTCCTGACCCTGTCGGCCAGCGTCACCGGGCTGAAGGGCGTCGACGGCCTCCAGTTCACCGGCTCGATCCAGGGCATGAAGATCAAGCCGTCGCTGCTGCTCGAGGGCAAGTTCCCGATCATCGGCATCGACGCGCTCGGCGTCAGCGTCAAGGGCAACCTGTTCGGCGGCGAGATCGACGCCGTGCCTGGTCGGCGGCATCCTGAAGCTCGACTCGGGCTTCAACCCGATCGGCGTCTTCGACTCGACCACGCCGGTGGCCCAGCGCGTCTTCTACCTGGGCCTCCAGGGCGGATTCAAGATCGCCGGTCTGGCGGGCTTCACGATCCGCGTGGGCCTGAGCGAGCTCGGCCCGCTGTCGGCCTTCATCAACATCGAGGTGCCGGGCGGCATCGTCCTCGAGCCCAACTCCGGCCTGGCGATCAACGACCTGTCGGCCGGCGTCGAGTTCTTCAAGACGCTGCCGTCGATCGACGACCCGTTCGCCCTTCGCGGATCGCAGTTCCAGCTGCCGACCGCGCTGACCGCCGACCAGTGGCTCAACCAGCTCCAGCAGCAGGTCGCGCTCCAGGCCAGGTCGATCAGCCAGAACCCCGGCGCAGAGCGGCTTCGCGGCGGCGTTCACCGCCCCGATGACGATCACCGGCGGCGCGAAGGTGTTCACGATCTACACCTCACAGCAGGTGTTCAACGGCGAGGTCATCGTCAAGATCTCCACCGACGGCAAGTTCCTGATCGTCGGCAAGCTCAACTTCGGCGACGGCGCCCTCTCGATCAGCGGCCGCCTGTACGCGGACCTCTCGAAGATCGCCTCCGGCTCCGCCACGGTGCTGTTCCTGGCCGACGTCCCCGACCAGGTCCGGGTCCTCACCGTGTACGGCAAGCTCAAGATGGGCTTCCGCAACGCCGCCGGCGAGGAGGTCACGTTCGACGTCGTCGACCCGCCCGCGAACGGCCCCGTCACCACCAGCCCGACCGGGTCCGTCGTGGCCCCGGCGCCGGGCGGCGGCACCGTCGACGTGAACGTCGCCAACGGCCAGCTCGACGGCGGCCAGCACTACATCGACGTCACGTACTCCGCACCGACCGGGGCGACGATCGACCACGGGTCGATCCTCGACGCGGCCGACGAGTTCACCCTGACCTCATCCGACGGGACGCACACGTTCACGATCGGCGCGGCGCAGGCGATGGTCAGTGTCACCGCCGACGGCGGGGTCACCGTGGTGCCGGTCCTGCTCGAGACGAAGGACTCGGTGCGGCAGGCCTACTACATGGCCGGCCAGACCAAGGTCGTCCTGGCCACCCAGAACGACCTGCCCGACGCGCAGAAGAGCGCCACCGGAACCACGCTCGACAACTACGTGATCGCCGCGGCGATGCGGGCGGCCGGCTCGACGCGCTACCGCTACAAGATCGGCACGGCGGCGTTCCGCCTCGAGGAGATCACGCTGACGTTCGCGTCCAACGCGTTCAAGAACGCCGACACGACGCTCGCCGACGGGAACGTGGTCGAGGGCGTCTACAACGTGCCCGGCGGCCAGGTGAAGTTCACGGTCCACGGTGCCACCGCCCAGGTGGCGAACCCGGGTGCGAGCGGCACGATCGACGTCAACGTCGCCAACGACCGCAACTGGGTCGACGTGTTCTTCGAGCCGCCGACGACGCCGAGCGGCATCGCGATCGACATCGGCTCGATCACCGACCTGACGCCCGAGTTCACGCTCGGCGGCAGCGGCCTCGGCTCGATCGCGCTCGACAGTGGCCAGGCACCGACGCTGCTCCCGGCGTCGATGCTCCCGCAGGGCGCCCCGGCCGGCACCGTCGGCTTCCGCTACTGGCTGACCGGCCGCTTCGCGCCGGCGGGCACCGTGAAGATCACCTACATCGCCGGCTCCTGGTCGTTCCGGCTGACCGGGACGCAGCCCGCGATCGCCCCGATCACGCTGACCACCTCGCAGTCGTCGGCCACGACGATCCTGGTCACGATCCCGAACGACAGCGCCACCGGCTTCGCCCTCGACCCGGCGTCGGTCACCGACGCAGCACCGGAGTTCGCCGACTCGGACGGCGTGGCGTCGAACGGCATCCAGATCCAGAGCAGCCGCTGGACGATCACGCTCGACGAGTCGCGGTCGGTCCTCCAGGTCGGCGCGAACCAGTTCCTGGTCCCGATCTTCATCGTCCTGGACCTCGACTCCGTCACCGGACAGCGGACCGTCGTCGGGACCGGCGACGTCACGGTCTCGCCCGTCCTGGCCACGCCGTCGGCGACCGCGCCCGGCACCGGCGTCGCCTACAACGGCACGACGACGGGCGGCACCCGCGGCGGCGCGGAGGTCGACAAGACGGCGATCCGCGCGACCAACGACCGCACGTTCATCGACGTCGCGTTCGCAGCGACGGCCGGGCACCAGCTCGACCCGGCCTCGATCGACGGCAACGAGTTCGCGCTCGCGGGCTTCGGCGCCGGGTCCGGCTTCCAGTTCAGCCCAGACCTGAAGGCCGTCCACCTGGGCGGCAACGTCTGGCGCTTCATGCTGATCGGCTCGTTCGTGCCCGGTGACGTGGTCGTCTCCTTCGCCGCGAACACCTGGGACGAGAACCCCGCGCGCGGTCCTCCCGGCTACAACCTCGCGTTCACGCAGTCCTTCTCCGTCGTCGGCTCGACCGCGGACCTGGTGTACGAGAAGCCCGGCCAGAACGGCGCGCCGGCCAGCCAGGTGGCGCTCGGCGGCGGCAGCATCGGCGTCGACCGCATCAATTCGCTCGGCTACCTCGAGGTGACCTTCCGGCCGAGCAGCGGCAACGCCCTCGACCACAGCACGATCGGCGGCGGCGAGCTCGAGCTCCGCGACGCCGCCGGCAACCTGATCGCCCTCGGCGCCGCGCCCATCCGCGTAGGCACGAGCGACACCTACCGCTACACGCTGACCGCCCCGCTGGCCCGCGGCCGCTACACGGTGACCTTCGTCGCCGGCTCGTTCGCCGACTCGGCGGGCATCGTCAACCGCGGGGAGGCCGAGGAGTTCCTGGTCGACGTCGCCAGCGCGACCCTCGGCGACCCGGCCCCGCTCGAGATCCACGACCGCGAGACGCTCAACAGCCGCGGCTGGGTCGACGTCACCTTCAGCCAGCTCCACAACACCGGGATCAACCCCGCCAGCATCCTCGACGCCGGTGCGGAGTTCACGCTGACCAGCTCGAGCGGCGACGCGATCGTGGTCGACGGCGCGCCCGTGCTGGTCAGCGGCACGACCTACCGCTACTTCTTCCGCGGCTATCGCAGCGGCAACCTGACGCTGACGTTCATCGTCCGCAAGGTCGAGCGCAACGGGCAGGGCCAGCCGGTGCTGAACGCGAACGGCGACGAGCACGTCCTCCAGCAGGGCGGCTGGACCGACGCCGCCGGGGTGCAGGTCGGCGAGACCGACACGAGCCCCGCCACGCACGAGTCGCTGTCGAGCCTGCTCGGCCGCACCTACATCGACGTGATCCTCACGCCGGCCGCCGGGTCGAAGGTCGACACGGACACCGTCGACGGCAACGAGATCGCGCTCACCGGCGCCGGCACCGCGAACATGATCGTCGCCGGCGTATCGCAGATCAGCGACACGAAGTTCCGCTACCTGCTGCGCGGTAACTTCGACACCGGCAAGGTCACGGTCGCCTTCGTCGCCGGCTCCTGGGCCGACGAGCAGGGCAACCTGGGCCAGGCCGGCCAGTCGCAGTTCGGCGTCATCACCCAGGCGCAGTCGTTCTTCATCGAGCTCTCCGGCGGCGTGATCCTGACGCTGCCGGGCCTGCCCGAGCCGCTGCTCGAGCTGAAGGCCGAGGTCACGCTCGAGATCGACACCGTCGCCAAGGTCTTCACGCTCGACTTCAACGGCCAGCTCAAGCTGATCAAGCTCGGCACCGTCGGCGCGACCGCGGGCCGCTTCATCCTCGACACCAGCAACACGCTGAGCGACACCGCTCAGTTCTGGGGCGTCGCGACGATCGAGACGAACTTCTCGGGCCTCGAGCAGTACGGCCTGTACCTGACCGCCAAGGGCACGCTCCAGATCAACACCACGGAGTTCGAGAAGACCGAGACGCTGACGCTCAAGGGCCTGGGCGAGAACGGCACGGACCTGACCCGCGAGTTCGTCCTGCGGCCCTACTCCTTCTCGCTCGAGCTGCTCGGCTCGGCGCGCCTGCGCGTCCCCGGTGAGACCACCGACCTGGTGCGGCTCACCGGCGCCTTCTACCTCGGCATCGACCAGAACGGCCTGACGCTGTTCGTCCACGCCGAGTTCTCGTACGGGATCGGCGATGCGCAGATCAAGTACCCCGAGGCCACCGGCCTGCTGATCCTGTCGACCGGCCTCGGGTCCGAAGGCGGCATCCCGGGCATCGCCGGCCAGCTCACGGTCGCCAAGAGCAAGGGTGTCGGCATCCCCGACGTCGGCGAGCTGCTCCGCATCGAGGGCAGCACCTCGATCACCTTCAACACGACGATGACCGACTGGTCGTTCGACATCCCGGTCGACTTCCAGCCGCTGATGTCGCCGGGCTCGCCCACGAAGATCACGATCGCCAAGTCGGCCCCGCGCCTCGACGGCACGATCGACCCGAACGCGCCGGGCGCGGTCTACCTGTCGGTCACGATCCAGGCGGAGCTCAACTTCGGCGGCGTCCTCACGCTGTCGGGCTTCATCAAGATCGACGCCGAGCTGCTGCCGGCCGACGCGGACGGCGACGTGGTCGCCCGCCTGATCGTGACCGGCGCGGTCAGCGGCCGGCACCCGCTGATCGGGTCGCTCACCGGCCAGCTCAACCTCAACGTCTTCGTCTCGAGCAAGCCCGCGAAGTCGGGCGTCGTCGGGCGCGTCTTCCTGGCCCTGAGCAACAGCAACATCCCGAACGTCGCGCTGACCGGCACGTTCCTGCTCGAGCTGAACTCCTTCGCCGGCCCGAAGTCGGTCTTCACGTTCCAGACGAAGACGCGCGAGCTCTTCGCCGACCCCAACGACAACATCCCGACGCTCACCGTCTTCGACGGCTTCGAGCGCAACGCGGACAACAGCCTGAAGGTCGTCGAGCAGACGCTGTCGATCCAGCAGGGCTTCAAGATCGTCATGGGCGGCCACCTCGTCGTCGGCGGGCTCGTCCAGATCGACGGCGAGATCTGCGTGCGGCTGGGCCAGGGCAACTGCGGGGCCCCCGGCCAGCCGCGGCCGCCAGTCGAGTCCGGCTACGCGTTCGAGCTCGTCGTGAACGGCACGATGTCGCTCAGCCCGATCGGAAGCCTGAACATCACGGACAGCGGCCTGCTGATCAACTCCCGTGGCCTGGTCGCGCGCCTCAACGTGAGCATTACGGGCGGCTTCGGCGGCGGCGTCGGCCTGAGCTTCACCGCCAACGCCGTCATCGAGATCAACACGACCGGCCAGGCCGCGACGATCGGATCGACCACGGTGGGCACCGGCTTCCGTCTGCACATCGACGGCACGATCCGCATCCTCGGCACGGGCGGGCAGGGGACGCTCGACGTCACGATCCGCGACAACCTGTTCCAGCTCGAGTTCGCGCTCTCGTTCAACCTCGGCGGGCTGGTCTTCCAGGCCAACGGCGGAGCCGCCGTCGCCGCCGGGCCCAACCCCGGCTTCGCGCTGCGGCTGAACATCCGGGCCCTGGCCGACACGGTCGCGTTCTCGATCGACGCCGGCGGCACGCTGATGGTCAACACCAGCTCCGCGTCGCTGCTCGGCATCGCGGGCAACACCTTCTTCCTCGACATCCACGGCAAGGTCGAGATCCTCAAGGTGATCAAGTTCGACGCCGGCCTGCGCGTGACGGTCACGAGCGGCAGGTGGGAGCTGAACGCCAACGCGTCGATGGACTTCTTCGGCCTGGCCACGCTCAGCGGATCGATCTTCCTGAACTCGGCGGGCGACTTCGACATCCGCCTCAGCGGCGAGATGGTCATCGGGTCGCGCTCGTTCGGGATCGTCGGCTCGTTCTACTTCCAGCTCACCGCGCGCACGTTCGCGCCCGGCGACCCCCTCAACCCGAATCCGAACAAGCTCGACCCGAACCCGTGGTACGTCTTCCGCCTCGCGGGCGGCGCGAGCGTCGAGCTGCGCGCCTTCGGCCTGACGTTCGGCGGCATCGGCGTCGACTTCTCGTTCGGCGCCGAGGGCTACGGGAGCACCGAGATCCGGCTGTCGATCACCGTCTCGATCGACTTCGGGCTGTTCACGGTCAGCAAGACCGCGGGCTTCACGCTCGGCTACCTCCAGCTGCCGAACCCCGTCTACCTGGCCGGGCGCGACATCACGACGCAGACCCCGAACGGCGCGCTCGAGTGGGACAACAACACCGGCGGCGACCTGTACCTGAACGTCGGCACGCGCGGCCAGTACCGCAACCTCGGCGGGTACGAGGGCGACAGCGACTCGACCACCGACGGGTCCGAGGGCTACCTGATCGAGCAGATCGGCAGCGACGCCGACGGCGCGATCATCAAGGTCACGGCCGGCGGCCGCAGCCAGACGTTCTCCAAGGTCGACCGGATCTACGGCTACTTCGGCGAGGGCAACGACACCGTCAACATCCTCGGCAGCGTCAAGATCCCGGTCTTCCTCTACGGCGGCAACGGCGACGACGCGATCCTCTACGCGGGAACCGCCGACGGCAGCGTGCTCGACGGCGGCGCCGGGTCCGACTACATCGAGGCCACCGGGCCGGGCACCGTGACGATCGTCGGCGGCGACGAGTCGAACGCCGGCAAGGCCGTCGACGCGCCCGACCGCGCCGGCGACTTCATCACCCACTCGGGCGCAGGCGCGGCGACGATCTACGGCGGCGCCGGCGACGACGCGATCCTGGGCGGCTCGCTGCTCGACGTCATCTACGGCGGCGACGGCAACGACGACATCACCGGCCCGGCCGCGGCCATCCACGGCGACGGCGCGAACTCGCCGACCGACACACAGGGCACCAGCCGCACCGGCGACGACACGATCCGCATCGACGTCACGAAGGCGTTCCCGGCCACGCTGGTCGGCGGGGGCGGGGAGGACCGGCTGCTGCTGGCGCTCACGCCCGGCAACGACACGATCGAGGTCCGCAAGCCCGCCAGCGGCACGAACGACATCGCCCTTGTCCTGAGCGGCGTCGGCGAGCGCCAGAACGACGGCTTCGAGCGGATCGAGATCGACGCTCGCGCGGGCGCCGACACGATCACGATCGAGGACCTCCAGAACTCCGGGATCCAGGCGGTGTCGCTCAACCTCGGCCGCCGCTTCACGGTCAACGGCACGCGCACGATCACCGAGACCGTCGGCAACCGCACGTTCACCCGCCAGGTGCCGAACATCGTCGAGTTCGACGACGGCCTGGCCGACAAGGTGACGATCTACGGCTCCGGGATCAAGGACCGCTTCGTCCTGACCGCCGACGGGATCGACGGCGAGACCGGCCGCTACTCCGGGCTCACGGTCGACCGCTCGCAGATCGGCGCGGGCGGCGCCTCGACCTCGCTCTACTCGATCTCGATCACGCAGAGCGTGCGCGGCGAGGGCGACTCGCTGACCGTCGACGCCCGGGACGAGAACGACGTCCTCGACGCCTCCGGGCTCGGGGTCGGCGCCGAGGAGCTGGGCGCCGCCGCCACCGACCAGATCGCTGTGACGCTGATCGGCGGCGACGGCAACGACCGCCTGATCGGCACGCCGTTCGAGGACGTGCTCTCGAGCGGCACGGGCAGCGACACCGTCACCGGCGGCGACGGCTTCGACGTCTTCATCGACACGAGCACCGACCCGCAGGACATCGACACGCTGGTCGAGGCCTTCGACCGCGACATGACGCTGACCGACGACCGCTTCGTCGTCGGCCAGATCGTCGGCGACGGCAAGGTCCAGATCGTCACGATCACCGACGGCGTCAGCGCACGCCACGAGATGCAGGCGATCCAGCTCCAGGCGACCGGCGGCAGCTTCCGGCTGCGCTTCAACGGGCAGCTCTCGAACGCGCTGGCCTGGAACGCCAGCGCCACCGCGGTCGAGTCCGCGCTCGAGTTGCTCTCGAACATCGACGACGTCACCGTCGTCCGCACGACGGCGCCCGGCGGCATCATCACCTGGAGCGTCACGTTCGTGAACGCTCTCGGCTCGGGCGGCCAGCCCAGGGACGTCCCGATCATCGAGGGCGTCAACATCGACCTGGTCGGCGACACCGAGGTGCGCGTGTCGACGATCAAGGACGCCGTCCTGGCGACCGCGGCGATCTCCGACATCCAGCGGATCCAGCACAGCGGCGCCGGCGGGTCGTTCGTCCTCTGGGTCGACGGCGCGCCCGCCACGGATCGCGTCACGATCCCGTGGAACGCGACCGCCGCCCAGGTCAAGGCGCTGCTCGAGAGCCTGCAGGCGGTCGGCACCGTGTCGGTCACCGCGGTCAGCACGACGCCGTACTCCTGGAACGTCACGTTCTTCGACGACCTCGGCCGGCCGATCGCGATGCCGCAGCTCCGCGCCGACTCCAGCGGCCTGCTGCCCGGCGGCACGATCGGCAACTCGCCGAGCGCGGACGAGCTCGGCCAGAGCTTCAAGGAGGACGATCCGGCCAACCGGCTGCCCGACAACGCCGACCGCTACGCCGCGGGCGCGATCGTCGAGAGCCTGGCCGGGATCTTCGAGGTCGCGTCGCTGGCCGGCGGCGAGGGCCGCAACATCATGGTCGTCGGGGACTCCGACGGGGTCATCACGGTCGGATCGACCCAGTACGGCGTCCAGGGCTGGACCGGGCGCGTGACGCTCGACAACCGCACCAACGCGGTGATCGGCGATCTCGGCTTCCTGAGCGAGCTCTACGTCATCAACCTGCGCGGCTCGGACGGCGCGCGGGTCGCGATCCGCGACAGCGGCGAGGGGCTCGGCTCCGACGAGCTGGTCATCAACGGCACGAGCGCGCCCGACACGGTCACCCTCGACGCCGTCGGCAGCGGATCGGCCCGCACCGGCGCCGTCACGTTCGGCGAGCTGAACGACCCGGCGCGGCGGATCATCACCTTCCAGGGCGTCGACTTCGTCTCGATCAACACCTTCGGCGGCAACGACCGCGTGCTCTCCAACGACACCGCGGCGATCACGCTGATCTCGCTGGGCACGGGCGACGACCAGCTGATCGTCGGCACGGTCCCGCTCAAGCCGGACACCGGCAACCGGACGATCGAGTTCCCCGACGGCGTGCCGGTCGTCGACACCGACAACCTGACCAACGGCAACTCCGATCTGCTGTTCGTCATGGGCGACGAGCACAACGACGAGTTCGAGGTCAACTTCAACCGCGCCCAGCTGTACCTGCACGGCGGCAAGGGCGACGACCGGTTCCTGCTGAAGACCTTCCTGGTCCTGAAGGCCGACGCGAACAACCCCGACGAGATCACCAACCTCTCGCGGGTCTTCGGCGGCGAGGGCTCCAACCGCTACGACTACCTGGAGAACGGCCCGGTCGAGATCAACGGCGGCCCCGGCACCGACACGCTGGTCATCATCGGCACGCCGATCGGCGACACGTTCGTCGTCACCAGCACGGTGATCGCCGGTGCCGGCCGCGTCGTCTCGTTCCGCGGCATCGAGGCCATCGAGATCAACGGCGCCGGCGGCAACGACGTCTTCTGGATCCTCTCCACGAGCGCCGACTTCGTCACGCGGATCGTCGGCGGCTCGGGCGACGACGTGATCCACCTGGGCGGCGACCACCCGCCGCTGGTCTTCGACCCGCCGCCGTTCTCGTACCAGCAGCCGCCGCTCCAGGTCGAGCTGCCCCCGGCGCTCCGGATGGTCGACGAGCGCATCGACTTCGGCGACCGCTGGTTCAGCTTCCGCCTCGGCTTCTGGGACTCCCTCTTCTCCTGGTTCGGCGTCTCCGGGTTCCAGGAGCGCGCGGTGCTGGCGGTCCAGCAGACCATCCAGAGCTGGTACGCGAGCTGGACCCGGGACATCCCGAACTTCACGAACCCGGCGATGACCTACGACGGCATTCAGGCGTACACCGCCGGCGGCGTCTTCGACCGCCACATCCTGGTGCGGGTCAGCAACCTGGTCGTCACCTACCAGCGCGGCGAGCTGGTCGAGCAGTCGACCCGGATCACGCCGGCGCCGGTCACGGTCGACCCGCCGCCGTTCGCGTTCAAGGTCGACGCGACCCAGACCGTCGAGAACATCCGCGGCCGCGTGATCATCGACGGCGGCCAGGCGAACGAGTCCGCCGGCGACACCCTGCTCGTCCACAACAGCGCCGGCCTGGCGCAGAGCGGCCTGCTGATCACGCGCCTGGTCCCGCGCTACACGCAGATCGGCCAGGACCAGAACGGCGACGCGATCTACGGCCAGCAGACCGACGAGTTCGGCACCCCGATTGTCGATCGCTTCGTCTCGCTCGAGGGCATCGGGCTCGGCATCCCGCTGGAGGGCCACGCGGGCCCCGACGGGGTCACGACGTTCGGCGTCTACCTGAGCGGCGTCGACAACATCGACATCCGCCTGGCCGACGAGCAGCCGAACCCGGCCGCCTCCCCGATCTCCCGCAGCGACAACTTCACGGTCGCGCTGCTCGAGCAGCGCGGGTCGGCCGGGCGCGGCGACGTCCTGCTCGACCTCGTGCCGGCCGCGCAGCGCGAGGCGATCGCCCTGCGGCTGGTGCTGGGCGACGGCGACGACCGCGTCGTGGTCAAGCAGACCACCGGCCCGACGACGATCCTCGGCGGGGCGGGCAGCGACGCGGTGACGGTCGCCGACCAGCACAGCGTGGCGAACATCGGCGGCGAGCTGCGCTTCGACGGGACCGCGCACATCGACGAGGTCACGGGCCAGCTCGCGCAGCTCTCCGACATCGGCCTGCCGAACGACCTGGCGCTGCCGGGCGTGTTCACCGGCACGAGCACCACGCCCTACTCGTTCGTCGACGCGCGCGGCAACACGATCCGCTACGCCGACGCGGTGCTCCAGCCGATCGTCTTCCAGACGATCGAGAACGACGGCACGAAGAAGCTGTGGGTCAACGCGATCGTCCTGGCCGACGACGGCACGATCGTCACCGACCTCGTGCGCGAGCAGGGCGTGCAGGAGCGCGGGTCGATCGAGCGCGGCCGCCAGAAGCGCGACGGCCAGGGCAACCTGCTGTGGCTGGCCGAGGACCTGAGCGTCACGACCACGAACACCGGCACCCCGGTGATCGTCACCCCGAGCGCCGGCCCTGCCGCCGACCCGATCAAGTACGTCTACATCAACGCCGCGGGCCTGCGCGTGCTCGTCGACATCGGCGCCACGCCCGCCGCCGGCCTGCGTCCGTCGATCGTGACCGACCCGACCGGCCAGCTCGTCTACCTGGACGCGCAGGGCAAGAAGACGTTCGCCGACCGCGACGGCGGCTTCCCCAACCGCAAGTCGTTCGTCACGAACTTCGCGACGGGGGTGGACCTGTACGTCGACACGCGCGGCACACGCACCGACGTGGCGCCGTCGATCCTGGTCATCGACGACAACGCCGCCTTCCCCGACGCCGGCGACATCAACGTCTACCAGCGCCCGGTGGGCAGCCCGAACTTCGGCGTCCTGATCGTCGAGGTCGGCTCGATCGGGGCAGGCGGCGTGGTCACCTGGACCGCGACCACGGCGGTCACGACCCGCCGCATCCCCGGCGACGAGGGCCACGCCGCCAGCTTCATCCGCACCTACGAGATCAACGGCAGCGGCGGCCGCTACCACCTGATCCGGCTGCGGACCGCGAGCGGCCAGCCCTTCGACCTGGACGCCGTCGGCGTCGTAGCCGGCCACGGCGGGCCGGAGAACTCGACGCCGGACACCGCGTTCCCGACCGTGGTCGTCGCCGCGCGGTCGACCGTGGCCTCCTCGCAGTTCGCGGGCGCGGTCGGCGCCCCCAACACGCTGTTCGCCACGCTCAACGGCACGTCGCTGACGCTGGGCTCCAGCGGGCTCGACCTGCCGGCGCTGATCCGGGTCAACCGGTCCCAGGCCCTCGAGTTCACGCAGACCCGCGACGTGCACGTCTCGAAGCCCGGCGGCACCGACAGCCTGATCGTCGACGGGTCGGTGGACAACGGCCTGACCGGATCGCTCGGGTCGACCCAGACGCCGCTCGACAAGGTCGACGCGAACGGCGCGATCGACATGCACGACGGCACGCTCAGCCAGACCTTCACGATCGGCGCGACCACGACGAGCGTGACACTCGGGCAGGCCCCTCTCGTGCGCGACCTGGTCACCGTGATCGCGCGGCGGAAGCTGACGAGCAGCGACTTCTCGGTCGACACCACGCTCAACACCGTGACGCTCACGTCCGCGTTCACGCGGCCCACGTCGCTGATCGTCACCTACGCGATCGCGGGCGGCGGCAAGCGCACCGAGGTGCTCCAGCGCTCGGCCGGCGAGAGCAGGACGCTCCAGCTGCGCGACGACCTGGTCGCCGGCGCCGTCGACGTCACGACTTTCGAGTCGATCACCGACTTCACGCTGGCCGGCGCGACGCTGACCGTGGGCTCGGGCCCGTCGCGCGACATCCTGGTGTTCCAGCCGGCCGCCCAGCGCTTCTACTTCGGCGGCGAGCAGGTCTTCCGCGCCGACCAGGACGTTGACGGCCGGATCGTCCTGACCCCGGTCGAGCACGTGAACGGCGACCCGGTCTACGACACGGCCGGCAACCCGCTGCGCGACCCGTTCGGGATCCAGCTCCAGCACCGCGCCGGCGACCCGCTCGTGCAGTTCGCCGGCGACCCGGCGCTGCACTACGCGGGCGAACTGCGCCGCTACCTGGGCAACGAGCCCGTGATCGACGAGCTCGGGCGCCCGGTCGTCAACCCCGATGGGTCGTTCCTGCTGCACCAGGCCGGCCAGGTCGTCCTGGTCAACCGCGGCGACGTCGTCTACACGCCGAGCTCCCAGGTCTTCGCCTACGACCCGGCCACCCTCCAGCTGCACCTGACCGCCGCGGGCCTCCAGGCCAACCCCAACGCGGACATCACGGGCTGGACGCTGTCGTTCGAGCGGACCGGCATCGCGTCCGACCGCATCGTCGCGGTGATCGTCCACACGGCCACCCGCACGTTTGCGCTGTACGAGGGCCAGGGCTTCTCGTTCAACCGCAACACCGGCGTCGTGACGCTCGACCCGGCGGCGCTCGGGTCCATCAATGGCGCGACCACGCTCGAGGTGACCCTCGCGCTCGTCGCCTTCCACCACGTCGGCGACGTCAAGACCTGGGTCGGCACCGAGGCCGTCCAGGCCGGCGAGCCGGTCGTCATCGGCTCCGGCGGCTCGTTCGAGCTGCTGCGCGACGACGACGGCAACGTCGTGCTCTACACGGCCCTGACCGTCCGCGACGACCGCAACAACACGATCTTCCACAAGCGCGGCGAGCCGAAGTTCCGCCTGGTCGGCGACGACTGGGTCGAGGACAAGTTCACCGCGGCGGACCTGACGCAGCTCGTGCCGAAGCTGTACACCGGCAGCGAGGCCGCGATCTGGTTCGGCGGCGAGCGCGTCTACTACACGAGCGCCGACGCCCGACAGGAGACGCGCCCGGTCCACCGGATCACCTGGAACAGCGGGGCGGGGGACATCGTCTTCACGAACGCGCTCTACCCGCAGGCATCGGCGACGCCCGGCACCGTCGGCCCGATCGCCGCCAACGGCTCGACGCCCTACGAGCTCGAGATCAAGCTCGACAACGGCGACAACACGTTCACGATCCTCGACACGCACGCCGGCACGACCAAGCTGACCACCGGGTCCGGCGACGACCGAGTCGCCGTCCGCACGATCGCGGGGGCCACGACCGTGGACACCGGTGGCGGCGCCGATCGCGTCAGCGTCGGCAGTCTCGCCGGCGTCTGGAGCTACGGCCCGAACGACCCGCACTGGCTGAACGTCAACGGCACCGTCGACGGCATCGGCGCGGTGCTGACGCTGATCGGCGGCGGCGCGGGCGACATGGTCGACGTCGACGACACTGGCGACACGAACGCGAACAGCGGCACGCTGACCGCCACCCGCCTCACCGGCCTGGACATGGGCGGCTGGATCGACTACTCCGAGTTCGAGGCGTTCGCCGCCGCGCTCGGCACCGGCGACGACCACTTCACGATCGAGTCGACCCACACCGGCGCGACCTACGCCGAGGGCCGCGGTGGCGACGACGTGATCGACGTCCGCACGATCGACGGGCCCAGCTGGGTCGCCGGCGACGGGTTCGTCCAGACGATCTACTACGGAACGGGCATGAGCCGGGCCCGCGACACCGGTGCCGGGGACGACGTGGTCAACGTCGGGACCCGCGCCGGCATCGGCGGCCAGAACTCCGGCGGCACGCTCGACGAGATCGACGGCCCGCTGACGATCGAGGGCCTCGGCCAGTCCGGCATCGACCGCCTGAACGTCGACGACTCCGGCGACCCGACCGCCAACAGCGGCCGGCTCACGTCGGACACGATCACCGGCCTGGGCCTCCACTCCGGCGGGATCACGTACGCCAACTTCGAGACGCTCCGCATCGACCTCGGCCTAGCCGTCGACCGGCTCCTGATCGACTCGACGCACGGCGGCATGACGATCGTCAACGCGGGCCCGGGCGCCGACCAGGTGCACGTCCGCACCATCGTCGGGGCGACTGTGATCAACGGTGAGGCGGGCGACGACATCGTCAGCGTCGGCCTCAACTTCACCGGCGCCTGGTTCGGCCAGACGATCGACCACGTGAACGCCGCGCCCGGGGGCGTGCTCGACCGCATCCGCGCGCTGCTGCGGATCGACGGCGGGGCCGGCCTCGACACCGTCAACGTCGACGACTCGGGCGACCCGACCGCGGACGTCGGCATCCTCACCGGCACCACCCTGACCGGGCTCGACCTGCTGGCCGCGCCGACGCAGACCGTCACGCTGTTGAACGCCGCCGGCGGGACGTTCAGGCTGCGGTTCGGCGACGGTCCGGTCAGCGCGGCGCTGGCCTACCACGCGGGCGCGGCCGAGATCAGGGCCGCGCTGATGGCGATCCTGCCGGCGGGCGTCACCGACGTCGCCGTCAACCGCGCCGGCGACGTGATCACGCTCTCGTTCCTGGGCGTCGAGTCGATGAGCGCGTCCCCGCTGCCGCTGACCGGCGACGCCTCCGGCCTGACGGGCGACGGTAGTGGCGCGAGCCCGGACGTTGCCGTCGCGCCGTGGGTCCAGAACGTCACGCAGACCGTCGCGGTGCACGCGGCGACGGGCACGTACACGGTGGTCGTCGGCAGCGGCCTCACGAGCTTCACGTTCACCGCCGGGGCGAGCGCCGACGCCTTCCGCGACGCGCTGATCGGCGCGATCAACGCAGTGGCCGACCCGGCGATCCCGGCGGTCGGCAGCGAGGACGTCCTCGTCGACCTTCTGGGCGGCACCTACCTGGTCCACTACCAGGGCCTGCTGCGCGGCGTGATCGGCAGCCGCTTCACCCTGAGCGTCGCGCCTACAACCGCCGTCAGCCCGGTCGCTGCCGGGACGGTCGACGTCGACCTGAACGCGGTGGGCGGGACGTTCACGCTGGCCGTCGGCGGCCTGCGCAGCTACGCGCTGGCCTGGAACGCGACAGCCGCCGACATCGCGGCCGCACTCAGCGTGCTGCTGGCGACGGTCGTCACGGTCACCCAGGGCGCGGGCGCGCTCGGGCCCCAGAGCCGCCGCCTGCGGATCGGCGGCCTGCCCGGCGCCCTGACCGTCGACGATCGGATGCTCGACAACCCACTGGTGGCCACGGGCCGCACCGCCGGCATCGACTACCACGGCGTCGACGTCCTCAACATCGACCTCGGCTCGGCCGGCGACGTGTTCAACGTGCGCGGCACGACCGCCGTCACGAACCTGTTCGGCCACGAGGGCGACGAGCGCGTCTACATCTCCTCGATCGCGAACGAGAACCTCACCTCGTCGCTTACGACCGACTACCTCGAGGGCGACCTCGACGACGTGCGCGGCAACCTCAACCTGCACGCGGGCACGGGCCGCCACCTGCTGTTCATCAGCGATGAGGCGACGGTCACCGGCGACTCGGACGTCAAGATCACCGACCGCCCGGTCACGGCGACGGCGCTTCCGAACGCCGAGATCGAGATCACGGGCCTGGCGCCGGGCGCCATCACCTACCAGGCCGCGAGCACCGGCAACTTCGCCGACGGCATCACGGTCTGGAGCGGCTACGGCGCCGACCGGATCGCGATCGACGGCACGCACGTCCGCACCGGCGTCCGCACGATCAGCACGCTCAACACCGGCCTCGGCAACGACGTCGTGAACGTCGACCTGGACACCGGCGAGGACGAGTTCTTCGTGCTCAACACCCAGGGCGCCTACAACAGCCACCTGACGCTGCTCGACGACGACACCGTCGACGCGACCCTGTCGACGCTCCCGTTGATCGTCTTCGGCGGCCAGGGCTCCGACACGATCCGCGGCGGCAGCGGCGGCGACCTGATCTTCGGCGACCGTGGGCGCGTCCTGTACCTGGCGTCGGGCCAGGCGCTGATCCCCGGCTACGGCAGCGACGCGACGGCGCTGGCGGCCCTCGAGGCCCTCGCGGGCACCGTCCTGGGCCACGGCGGCCCCGGCGACAAGACCGACGGCGTCGAGCGCGCGGCCAACCTGGCGATCAGCGTCGACCGCACGATCGGCGGCAGCGACCGGATCTACGGCCAGGGCGGCCAGGACGTCCTGATCGGCGGCGCCGGCGGCGACGCGGCCGACGGCGGCACCGACGACGACCTGATCCTGGGCGACAACGCGCGGCTCGAGCGCGTCGTGCCCGGCGACTACCGCGACCCGCGCTTCCGGTCGGTCACGAGCACGCTCTACGGCACGGCGAGCGGCACGTCGGCGACGGCGTCGGACGTCCTGGTCGGCGGCACCTGGTTCGCGAACCCCGCGGGCTCACCGTCGTGGGCCGACTTCCGGGTCAAGCTGCTCGACCACGACTTCGCCACCGAGAGCACGCCCGGGAGCAACGCGTTCGGGATCGACTACCTCGCGGGCGGTGCCGACGACGACATGATCTTCGGCCAGCTCGGCGCCGACACGATCCAGGGCGACGGCTCGATCGACCTGACGGTCAGCGCGACACGCAACGTCGCGGGCGACCTCGTGGTCTTCCCGTCGGCCGACGCGAGCACCGACGGCGACGACTACATCGAGGGCGGCGGCGGAGGCGACGTGGTCTTCGGCAACCAGGGCCAGGACGACATCCTCGGCGGCAGCTCCGACCTCTACGGCCTGACCGACCGGCCCCAGCGGCCCGACGGCTCGGACCTGATCTTCGGCGGCTCCGGCACCGCGGTCGGCCTGAACGACGCAGGCAACACCGCCACCGGCGGCCACGCCCGCGACGCGGACACGATCCTGGGCGACAACGGCGCGATCTACCGGATCGTCGACGCGGCCACGAGCGCCCTGCGCCGCTTCAACTACGACAACTACGCGGGCACCCAGCGGATCGTCGTGCGGGCGGCGCGCCTGATCGACTACACGCCCGGCGGGCCGGACTTCCAGCCGGCCGCCTCCGCGAGCGACATCGGTGCCGCCGACGAGATCCACGGCGAGTCCGGCGACGACACGATCTACGGCACCAAGGGCGGCGACGTCCTGTTCGGCGACGGCCAGGACGACGTCATCGTCGGCGGCTGGGGCAACGACTGGATCTCCGGCGGCACCGGCGACGACGGCGTGCTCGGCGACGACGGCCGGCTCGCGGTCAGCCGCAACGGCACCGCGGAGCCGCTGTTCGGCATCGCCGCGGTGCCCGCCGGCGGCCTGGACGTCGAGATCTCGAGCCCCGGCCGCGCGCAGGTGGCGGTCATCAACGTCACCGGCAAGCTCGCCTACACGGCCGACCTGACGCCGTTCAACGTCGACCCGAACACAGCCGACCAGAACGAGCTGTTCGATCCGCAGCAGGCTGACGACGTGATCTACGGCGGGTTGGGCGACGACTCGCTGCACGGCGGCGCAGGGGACGACGCGATGTCCGGCGCCGAGGCGCTGGCCGTGGCCTACACGCAGGTCTGGTCGGGCGGGACACTCATCGGCGTCGTACGCAGCGACTTCAACCGTCCGTTCAACCTGGGCAACATGCTCCGCTTCGGCGACCACACCCGCGCGGGCGAGTTCGCGCTCTACGACGAGTACGACCCGCTGCGCAAGATTCTGCTGCTCTCGAGCGGACAGGCGTCGAAGACCGGCTCCGGGCTCGACTGGTTCCTGAACTTCGTCACCGGCAGCGGCCCGAGCTTCCCGGGCACCACGATCGCGTCCGACGGCAACGACGTCCTGTTCGGCGACCTGGGCAACGACTGGCTGGTCGGCGGCACCGGCCGCGACACGCTGTGGGGCGGCTGGGGCAACGACCTGCTGAACGCCGACGACGTGCTCGAGACGCACGGCGGCCTCAACGACCAGCCCGAGTCGAGCCCCGCCTACGAGGACCGCGCGGTCGGCGGCGCCGGCCTGGACGTCCTGATCGGCAACACCGGCGGCGACCGGCTGATCGACTGGGTCGGCGAATTCGACTCCTACCTCGTGCCGTTCGCCCCGTTCGGCCTGGGCACGACCAGCCGCCAGCTCGCGCCCGGTCTGATCGAGTTCCTCTACAAGCTCTCGCGCAGCCAGGGCGCCGACCCGACGCGCTCGGCCGACACCGGCGCCGACCCGGCCCGCAACGGCGAGCCGGAGGGCGAGGCCGGCCTGGTGATCCAGAAGGACGCGGCGTGGCGGGAGCAGACGGGCGGCCCGATCGATGGCCAGGCCGGCAACGTCGGCGGCGGCAAGCGCGACGTGCTCCGCGCCGCGGACTTCAACGTCGGGACGGCCACGGGCTTTGCCGCCGACAGCGGGAGCTGGACCGTGACCAGCGGCGCGCTCTACGTCTCGGCGGCCGGGCCGACGGGCGACGCGGCGGCGGTCTTCTACCACGACGAGTACCTGCCGGTGTACTTCGAGATCGCCGCCCAGGTGAAGGCCCAGAAGCCGACCGCCGGCTGGAACGCCAACGCCTACATCATCTTCGACTACTTCTCGCCGACCGACTTCAAGTTCGCGGGCATCAACGTCTCGACCAACAAGTTCGAGATGGGTCACCGGACCGCCGCGGGCTGGGTCGTCGACGTCTCCAAGCCGGTCCAGGTCAAGCCCGACGTCTACTACCAGCTGCTCGTCGTCGTGAACGGCACGGCGGTCACCGTCGCGGTCGATGGCAAGCAGGCGTTCCAGTACGTGTTCGCGCCGCGGGTCATCGACGGGGTCTCGTACGGCCTCAACAAGGGCCTCGTCGGCGCGGGCTCCAGCAACGCGCGCGGCGTGTGGGACAACTTCGCCGTCCAGGTGCTGCCGCCGCAGGTGACGCTCAACACCACCGAGGACTTCGAGGACGGCGTCGCCAACACGCTGACCGGCGCCCAGGCCGGGACGTGGACGGTCGCCACCGGCCGCTACACCGGCACTCCGGCCGGCACCGCGGCGGCCTGGGACACCGTCGACCTGGGCCTGCGCCGCGGGCTCGACGTGGGCTCGTGGCTCGAGCTGACCGTGACGCTCAGGACCTCGACGGCCGCCGGGATCGTGTTCGACCGCTACGCCGACGACGACTTCAAGTTCGTGCTCCTGGACGTCGCGGGCGGCCGCGTGTCGATCGGGCACGTATCGGCGCGCGGCGGCTGGACGATCGACGCGAGCGTCGCGCGCACGCTGGTCGCCGGCCAGGACTACCGCCTCCAGATCAGCCTCAAGGGCACGTCGGTCGCGGTCCTGGTCGACGGGCTCATGGTCACGAGCCGCTTCTTCAACGCGCCGGTCGTGGACGGCCGGTTCGGCCTGCTGGCCCGCGGCGGCGGCGCGTCGTTCGACAACTTCCAGATCCGCACCAACGACCGGGCGTTCACCTCGTCCGCCCAGGCCGCGACCGTCACGTCGACGGCGCCCGCGCCGGCTGGCGCGACCGCGCTGATGGACGACGCGACGCTGGCCCGCCTGGCGCAGCTCGCCCAGCAGCTGTGGGCGTCCCAGTGGCAGGGCGACCCGGCGCTGCTCTCCCGGCTCGACGGCGTGACCTACGTGATCGCCGACCTGGCGGCCGGCCAGGTGGGGTACACCGTGGGATCGACGGTCTACATAGACCGTGACGCCGCCGGCTACGGCTGGTGGGTCGACGGAACGGTGGCGGGCGGCGCCGGCCTGGCCGGCCAGATCGACGCGCTCGCCGTGGTCCTGCACGAGCAGGGGCACGTGCTGGGGCTGACCCACGCCGACGCCGGCCGGTATGCCGTGATGGCCGAGCCGGTGCTGCCTTCGAGCGGCACGGCCGCCCCGGCCCCGGCGCCTGCACCCGCTCCGGCGCCCGCTCCAGCCCCGGCACCCGCACCCGCTCCGGCCCCGGCACCCGCACCCGCTCCGAGCCCGGCCCCCGCTCCTGCTCCCGCCCCCGCGCCGGCTCCGAGCAAGCCCGGCAAGGGCGCGGGCAAGTCTGGCAAGCGGGCCGCAAGCAAGAAGCACAAGAAGCACAAGGCCAAGGCCAGGAAGAAGGCGAAGAAGTCGGAGGGCGCCAAGGGCCGTCACGGGGCGCGGGGCCGCTGAGCCGCGGTTATGGGGCGGATTAAGTTTGCCCCGTGCGCCTGGGCGTACCCAAAATGTGTTGCTAGCTTGACCGGGTGACCCGCCCGGCCCGCGGCCTCGTCGCCGCCCTCCTCATCCTGCTCGCGCTGCCCGCATATGCGGCTGCGGCGCCGCTCACCGACAACGACAACCAGTGGCTGCCCAGCAGCGACGGCGCCACCTGGACCTACCAGTGGTCCGACGACGCCTACGCGCCGACGTTGACCCGCGAGCAGTACAAGCTCGACAGCCGCACCGGCACCGCGTTCAAGCTGACCTGGACCACCGAGGACCAGGGCAACCAGGACGGCTCGGTCGCCGCCGCGGGGGAGATGGACTTCAACCGTACGGACTCCGGCCTCGTCAACACGTCCTGGGCCAGCACCCCGCCGCCGTCGCAGTTCCCCGTGCTGTGCGCCCAGGCCGCCCGCTGCGGCAACAGCATGGCCGGGACCTGGTTCCTGGTCATCTGGGGCACCCGGTCGCCCGTGCTCCAGGAGCCCGTCCTGCGCGGCACCGACTGGGCCACGACCGGCGGCGCCGACAGCGATGTCTCGAGCCAGAACCGCCTGCTCGGGACCGAGGTCGTGAAGGTGCCCGCGTTCCCGGACGGCGTCCCGGCGATCAAGGTCGAGTCCGACGTCACCCAGGCCGGCGCGCTCGGCGACCCGTACGGCAGCGGCGTCCGGACGGTCTGGTGGGTCCACGGGGTCGGGCCGGTGCGCGTCCTGTTCCGCCACACGCGCGGCGAGACGACGCAGTCCGAGTTGATCTCCACCAACCTGGCGCCGCGGCCGGCGCCCGACGCCACCAACTACCTGCCTGTCAAGAGCGGCAGCACGGCGGTCTTCCGCTGGACCAACGACAAGCACCTGAAGAAGCCGTCGGTGCAGCGCTTCACGGCCGCCGCGGTCGACCGCGGGTCGGCCCGCATCGACGTGGCCAGCCGGTCGGGGCCGATCAAGGTCGCCGGGTCGTACCTGTACGCGAACCGCCTGAGCGGCTTCACGAGCCTGGCCTCGTCGACGAAGGTCGCGACCAAGGCCAAGTTCCCGCCGCTCGGGCCGCGCAGCCAGCCGAAGAGCCGGCGTCGCCACTTCAACACGCCCTACGACCTCATGAACTACGGCTTCAACCCGGTGCTGCCCGCCTACCCGAAGCCCGGCGACTACTGGAAGACCGACCGCGGCAGCCGCGACTTCACGATCTACGGGGTCACGGGCTGGTCGAAGGTGCGCGGCTTCCAGACGATCCGGACGCCCGCCGGCAAGTTCCGCGCGCTGCTGGTCGAGAGCCGGCTCGCACAGAAGGGCTTCCCGTTCGGAAGCGGCAAGCGACTCAGCTGGTTCGCTCCCAGCAAGGGCCTTGTCCGGCTGGACTTCCACCACCGGGACGGCAGCGTCTCGCGGGTGGAGCGCCTCCGCTGACCGCATGCGCCTGCCGTCCCTCCTCGCACTGATCGCCGTCGCGACAGCGCTCGCCGCATGCGGTGACGACGAGCGCCAGAGCGTCGACGCCTACGTCAAGGACGTGAACGCGATCCAGCACCGGTCGGCGCCGGCATTCAAACAGGCGCAGGAGGCCTACGTCGCGTTCTCGCGCGACTCGACCGCGCCGCCGCAGGTACAGGGCCGGCTCGACTCGGCGGAGCGTTCGCTGCGCACGACGCGCGCCCAGATCGCCGACCTGAAGCCGCCCCAGGAGGCGAACGAGCTCCAGCGCCGCCTGCTCCGCGTCTACGACATGACTGCGGGCCTGGCCCACGAGACGGCCCAGCTCGGCCGCTATCTGCCGGCATCGCAGGCGGCCCTCGAGCCGCTGCCGGCGGCATCGCGGCGCCTCCAGAGCGGGCTCAGCGAGTCCGCCGGCCCCGAGGGTCAGCAGCGCGCGCTCGACCGCTACGCGGACTCGAACCAGGCGGTGCTGGCCAAGCTACGTCCGCTCGACCCGCCGCCGCTCCTGGAGAGCCAGCACGACGCGCTCGTCGGACAGCTCGGGCGCGCGCGGTCGCTGGCGCTCAGCCTGGAGGACGCGATCGGCGCCCACGACGCCAAGCGGGTCGCCAAGCTGCTCGCCCGGTTCCGTCGCCTCGACACCGGCTCCGCGAGCCAGGAGCGCCGCGCGTCGGGCGCCCTGGACGCGTATCGCAAGCGCTACCGCGCGATCGGCACCGCCCAGATAGCCGTCCACCGCGAGCTCGGGCGCCTCGAGCGCTCCCTCGACTGATGGCGGCCCGGCTCGCAAGACTCGTCGTCCCGCCGGCGCTACTGGCCGGATGCGTGCTGGCCGCCGCCGCCCCGGCGGGTGCGGCCACCCGGATCGGGTCGTCGACCGCGGCCGACCAGTCGTGCGGCTCCGACGTCACCGTGGTGCAGGACATCTCGAGCGCCGACGCACCGTCCTACACCGTGCCCCAGGGCGGCGGCATCATCACCCGCTGGGGTTTCAACGGAAGCGCCAACCCCGGCGTTCGCAAGCTGAAGATCATGCGCCCGACCGGCACCTCGGGCGCGTACTTCGTCGGCGGTGAGAGCGCGGCCGAGACCGGCGCCCCCAACCAGCGCAACGACTTCTCCACGCGGATCCGGGTGAACGGTGGCGAGCTGCTCGGCCTCTACACGACGACCGGCGACGGCTGCCGCGGCGCCGGCCCGTCGGGCAACCTGATCCGCGCGGGCGACGGCGACCCCGCCGTGGGCAGCTTCTTCCAGGCGACGAGCCTGTTCCTCAACCCGTCGATCCTGGACGTCACCGCGGACATCGAGGCCGACGCCGACGGCGACGGCTACGGGGACGAGACCCAGGACCGCTGTCCCGCCGACGGGAAGGTGTTCGCCACGACGTGCGACGCGGACCTGCGGATCGCGCTCACGGCGACCCCGTCCCGGCTGCGGCTCGGCGAGCGAATCACCTACACCGTGCGCGCAGCCAACGACGGCCCGCTACCCGCCCAGCAGGTGGTCCTCCGGTTGGAGCCCCCGGCGGGTGCGCCGGTCGTGTCGCGGAGCCCCGGCTGCACGGGCTTCGCCACGATCGCCTGCACCGTCGGGACCCTGGCGAACGGGGCGACGACGCGGGACTACACCGTGGTCGTGCGCGCCCCCGACGCCGGCGACCTGGACGCGACGGCCAGCGCGGCGAGCACCACCGGGGACCCCGACTGGCAGGACAACTCCGCCTCAGCCACCGTGTCGGTCGCACCACCGCGGTTCGGCGGCGCGCGGGTCAGCCGCCGAAGCGTCCGGATCGTGAAGGGCGCGGTCCCCGTCGTCGTGTCGTGCCCGGTCGCGGCGCGCACGTGCAAGGGGACGCTCTCGCTGACCATGGCGTCGCGGCCCCGGCGCGCGCTCGGCAGCGCCGCGTTCAGCGTCAAGGGCGGCAAGCGCCGGACCGTTCGCGTGAAGCTGGGGACGAGGGCACGCCGCGCGCTGGTCGGCAAGCGCCGCGTGCGCATCGTCGCCACCGCCCGCGCGGACGACGCCTTCGGGCAGTCCGCGACGCGCGCCGCGAAGCTCTCGATCGTCGCCGGGAGTGGCCGATGAGCGCCGCCCGGCGTATCGCTCGCGCGGCGCTGGCCGCCGTTCTGCTGCTGGCGCTCGCGCCTGCCGCCGCTCCGGCCGCGAACGCGCTGACCGACCCCGCGGACCAGTGGCTGCCGAGCTCCGACGGCGCGACCTGGACCTACCGCTGGTCGAACGACCAGTACGCCCCGACCCCGACGCTCGAGCAGTACACGCTGTCCGAGCGCAGGGGATCCGAGTTCTCGCTGCGCTGGACGACCGACGACCTGGGCAACGGCGAAGGCACCGTCCAGAGCGCCGGCGTGATCGGCTTCGATCGGACCGAGTCGGGGCTGGTCAACACCGGCTGGAACAGCACGCCGCCGCCGCCCCAGTTCCCGGTCCTGTGCGGCACCGCCAGCGGGTGCGGCAACTCGCTGTCGAGCTCGCTGTTCCTGGCGGTCTGGGGCACGCGCGGGCCGGTTCTCCAGGAGCCGCTCCTGACGGGCGACGCCTGGAGCAGCCTTGGCGGCGCGAGCAACGACGTGTCGAGCGACAGCCGCTACGCCGGCACCGAGCACATCGACGTCCCCGCGTTCCCGGGCGGCGTGAGCGCCGCGCGGGTGGAGTCCGAGGTCACGCAGGCCGGCGCGCTCGGCGACCCGTACGGGACCGGCACCCGCACGGTCTGGTGGGTACGCGGCGTCGGGCCGGTCCGCATGGTCTTCCGCCACGGGGGCGGGGAGACGAGCCAGGCGGAGCTGGTCGGCACGAACCTGGAGACCCGCGAGGCGCCGTCCGACGCCGACTACCTGCCGTTCGAGGAGGGCCGCAGCGCGGTCTACCGGTACCGCAACTCGCGCCACCTCAAGCAGGGCTCCACGCAGCGCTTCAAGGTCGCCGACGTGGCGAACAACAGCGCGCGCGTCGAGGTCAAGGCCGGGTCGGGGCCGATCAGGGCGGCAGGGGCGTACGTGTTCGCCACGCGGCTCGACGGGGTCAGGAACACCGCTACCTCGACCAAGGCGGCGTCGGCTGTCCGCTTCCCGGAGCTCGGGCCTCGCTCGCTGCCGAAGGGCCGCCGCCGGCACTTCTTCACCGCCTACGACCTGATGACCTACGGCTTCAACCCGGTCCTGCCCGCGTATCCCCGTCAGGGCGACTCCTGGAAGTCGAGCCGGGGCAGCCGCGACTTCAAGGTCTTCGGCGTCACCGGCACCTCGGAGGTGCTGGGGGTTCAGCGGGTGAGCACGCCCGCCGGGAGGTTCCGCGCCCTGGCCGTTCGGTCGCGGCTACGCCAGCCCGGCTTCCGGTATGGCAGCGGCACCCGGACCTCGTGGTTCGCCCCGGGCAAGGGGCTCGTGAAGCTTGTCTTCCGGCACGCGGACGGCAGCGTGTCGACCGTCGACCGGATGCGCTGACCGCTCGACCGCCTTCGCGCCATAGCGAAAAAAGCCCGCAAATAGCACCAAAAACAGGTTCGACGTAGTCGTATGCCGGGGCTACGCTGGACCGTCGCGGACGGCGCATGGAAGCGCGCGGTCTGCGGGAGACCGCCGCATCATGAGACGCCGCCACGACACCGAGCCGCTTCGCGCGCCCGCAGACGACCCGGCCGCCATCGAGCGCAGCCTGGCGTTCGCCTTCGAGGCGACTCCGGCCGGCATGGTGCTCACCGACCTGGACGGCCGGATCCTGCGGGTCAACGACGCCTTCTGCGAGCTGATCGGGTACCCGCACGAGATCCTGGTCGGGGGTATGACGCTGCGCGACGTCACCCATCCCGACGACGAGTCGCCCGACCGGCCCGACCGCCGCGCCGCGATCGCCGATGGAGCCGGCTCCTACCGGGTCGAGAAGCGCTTCATACAGCGCCGGCGGCCAGGTCATCTGGACCGTCGCGAGCGTCACGGTCATCCGCGACGACGAAGGGCGAGCCCGTCCACCTGCTCGGCCTGGTCCAGGAGATCACCGAGTCGAAGCGCCTCCAGGCGGACCTGACCCGGCTCGCGCTCCAGGACCCGCTGACCGGCGTCGCCAACCGCACATTGCTCGACGACCGCCTGCGCGTTGCGCTGGCCCGCGCGGGCCGCCACGGGTCGCTGACCGGGGTGCTGTTCCTCGACCTCGACGGCTTCAAGGCGATCAACGACCGGCACGGCCACCACGTCGGCGATCAGCTCCTCAAGGCGATCGCCGCCCGGCTGCGCGCGGTGCTGCGCCCGGCCGACGTGGTCGCCCGCCTGGGCGGCGACGAGTTCGTGGCCGTCTGCGAGGAGCTCGCGGGCCTGGAGGAGGCGCACGCGATCGCCTCGCGGGTCGAGGTCGCGATCGCCGAGCCGGTGACCACCGACGCCGGGCCGCTCCGGGTCTACGCGAGCGTCGGGCTGGCGCTGGCAGAGGGCAGCCAGGACGCCGACGCCGACGACCTCATCCGGCGCGCCGACGAGGCGATGTACCGGGCCAAGAACGCGGTCTGAGCGCGTCCTCCCGCGCGACGAGCCGAAAACGGCTCCACTGCTAGCCTTTCGCGGACTCGCAGATAGCGAAGATTGATGGACGAATTGCCGCCAACCGGAGGCGGCCGAAAGGAACATATGGCTGACGAAGTACGCCGCGTCTCCGTCGATATCGGTGGAACCGAGATCACGTTCGAGACGGGCAAGCTCGCCAAGCAAGCAGGAGGCGCGGTAGTCGTTCGCGCCGGCGACACGATGGTGCTCGCCACCGCCACGGCCGGAAACATCCGCGACGTGGACTTCCTCCCCCTGACCGTTGACGTCGAGGAGCGCATGTACGCCGCGGGCAAGATCCCCGGCTCGTTCTTCAAGCGCGAGGGCCGCGCGGGGGAGAAGGGCACGCTCACTGCCCGCATGATCGACCGACCGATCCGCCCGCTCTTCCCGAAGGGCTGGCGTCGTGAGACGCAGCTGGTCGCGATCCCCATGTCGATCGACCACGTCAACCCCTACGACATCCTTGCGATGAACGGCGCGAGCGCCGCCATCCAGCTCTCCGACATCCCCGTCGAGGTCCCCGTCGGCGCCGTGCGCGTCGGCATGGACGAGGACGGCGGGTTCGTGCTGAACCCGGAGGAGGAGACGCTTCTCAACCCGAAGCTCGACCTGGTCGTCGCCGGCACCGAGGAAGCGATCCTGATGGTCGAGGCGGGCGCCCAGGAGGTCTCGGAGGCGGAGATCCTCGACGCGCTCGACATCGCCCACGGCGCGATCAAGAAGCTGTGTGCCGCCCAGGCCGACCTCCGCCAGCAGGCCGGCAAGGAGAAGGCCGCGGTCGACGTTCCGAAGGTCGACGAGGGGCTCCTCGCAGGAGGTCAAGGACAAGTTCGGCGACGCGCTGAACCAGGCCACCCAGGTCGAGGACAAGCTCGAGCGCCAGGACGCCACCAAGCGCGTCGAGGAGGAGGTCCTCGAGACCCTCGCCCCGCCGGCGCCGGAGGGCCCGACGCCGGAGCACGCCGAGCGTCGCGCCGCCGTTCAGATGGCGTTCGACAAGCTGGAGAAGGAGACGATCCGCCAGCGCATCGCGGTCGACAAGAAGCGGCCCGACGGCCGTTCGGCAGACCAGATCCGCGACATCATGATCGAGGTCGGGCATCGCCCCGCGCACGCACGGCTCGGCGCTCTTCCAGCGCGGCCAGACGCAGGCGCTGTCGGTGGCCGCCCTCGGCACGACGCGCGAGGAGATGCGGCTCGACACGCTCGGGCTGCAGACGCAGAAGTTCTACTTCCACCACTACAACTTCCCGCCGTTCTCGGTCGGGGAGGCCGGCCGCCTCGGCGGTCCCAAGCGGCGTGACATCGGCCACGGCGCGCTCGCGGAGCGGGCGCTCGTCCCGGTCGTGCCGTCGGTGGAGGACTTCCCCTACACGATCCGCGTCGTCTCCGACATCTTCGAGTCGAACGGCTCGTCGTCGATGGCGTCGGTCTGCGGGTCGTCGCTGTCGCTGATGCAGGCGGGCGTGCCGATCGCGCGCCCGGTCGCCGGCATCGCGATGGGCCTGATCAAGGAGGGCGACGACTACATCGTGCTCTCCGACATCGCCGGCGTCGAGGACCACCTCGGCGACATGGACTTCAAGGTCGCCGGCACGGAGCAGGGCATCACCGCCCTCCAGATGGACATCAAGATCACGGGCGTGACGTTCGACATCCTGCGCGACGCGCTCTCGCAGGCCAAGGAGGGACGCACGTTCATCCTGGGCAAGATGGCCGAGGTCATCGACGAGCCGGCCGCCGAGCTGTCCGAGTTCGCGCCGCGGATCTCCTCGATCCAGATCGACGTCGACCAGATCGGCAAGGTCATCGGCAAGGGCGGCGAGACGATTCGCGGCCTGTCCGAGGAGTTCGAGGCCCAGATCGACGTCCAGGACGACGGCACGATCCGCATCTACGCGGCGACCGGCGCCCAGGGCGACGCGCTCGTCGACCGGATCCGCGTCGATGACCAAGGAGGTCGAGGTCGGCGACGAGTACGACGGCAAGGTCGTCAAGACCACGACGTTCGGCGCCTTCATCGAGCTGTCCAAGGGCACCGACGGGCTGCTGCACATCTCGAACGCGTCGCCCGGTCAGCGGGTCGACACCGTCGAGGACGTGCTCAACCGCGGCGACGACGTGAAGGTCCGCGTCGTCGAGGTCGACAAGGAGCGCGGCCGCATCGGGCTGCGCCTGGCCGACGACCCGGAGATCGCCGGCAAGACCGCCGAGGAGCTGGCCGCGGTCGGCACCGGCGGCGGCGGTGGCGGCGGTGGCCGGGGCGGCGACCGCGGCGGCCGTGGCGGCCGCAACGGCGGCGGCCGTGACCGTGACCGTGACCGCGGTGGACGCGGCGGCGATCGCGGCGGGCGCGGCGGCGACCGTGGTGGACGCGGCGGCGGCAGTCCGCACGCGCGCGACGAGCGGTAGAGACGCGAGTTGAGCGCGGACGCCGGCCACAAGCTCACCGAACTGGACTCCGGCCTACGGGTCGTGACCGAGGCGATTGCCCTCGGTCCGATCCGTGGCGCTCGGCTTCTGGATCGGGACCGGATCCCGCCACGAGCGGGTCGAGCAGGCCGGCGTCTCGCACTTCCTCGAGCACCTGCTGTTCAAGGGGACCGACCGCTACTCGTCGCTGGAGATCGACCAGCTCTTCGACGGCATGGGGGCGGAGGTCAACGCCGGGACCGGCAAGGAGTCGACCAACGTCTACTCGCGGTTCCTCGACCAGCACCTCGAGCGCGCCTGGGACGTGATGAGCGACATGGTGCTGCGCCCCGCGTACGCCGACGTCGACTCCGAGCGCCAGGTCGTGATCGAGGAGATCGCGATGTACGAGGACGAGCCGTCGGACAAGGTGCACGACGTGCTGGCCGACGCCGTCTTCGGCGACCACCCGCTCGGGCGCCCGATCATCGGCACCGCCGAGGTCGTCGGGTCGGTGCCCGTCCCGCAGATCGCCGAGTACCACGACGCCCGCTACGTCGGGACCAACATGGTGGTCGCGGCCGCCGGCAACATCGACCACGACCACATCGTCGCGACTGGTCGAGCGGCGCCTGCGGGTCTGCTCGGCCGCGGTCAGGCCGAGCGCTGGCGCCGACCCGCCCGGATCGCGTGCCAGCCGCGCGCCTGCTTCCACCAGAAGACGACCGAGCAGTACCACCTGTGCCTGGGCGGCGCCCGGCATCAGCCGCGGCGACGACCGCCGCTTCGCGCTGCGCGTCCTGGACACGGTGCTCGGCGGGTCGAGCTCGTCGCGGCTGTTCCAGGAGGTGCGCGAGAAGCGCGGCCTGGCCTACGCGGTCTACTCGTACACGTCGCAGTACGTCGACACGGGCCAGATGGGGATCTACGTCGGCACGCGCCCCGACCGCGCGGCCGAGGCGCTCGACGTGATCGCCACCGAGCTGCGCCGGATCGTGGCCGAGCCCGTGCCCGCCGACGAGCTCGAGCGGGCGAAGGAGAACGTGAAGGGCCGCACCGCGCTGTCGTTCGAGTCGACGCTGACGCGGATGAACCGGCTCGGGTCGGCGGTGCTGACCGGCGTGCCGGTGCTGTCGCTGGACGAGATCGTCGCGGCGATCGAGGCGGTCACCGCCGACGACATCGCCGCGCTGGCCGCCGAGCTGCTCGACCCCGCGCGGCTGTCCGCCGCCGGCGTCGGGGGCGACGAGGAGATCTTCCGGCGCGCGCTCGAACCCGTCAGCGACTCGCTGGCCGTCGCGGCGTGAGCCTGATCAACGTCGCGGTGTCCGGCGCCGCCGGGCGGATGGGGGCCAGGCGGTGGTCGCCGCCGTCGAGGGCGCCGACGACATGGCGCTGGTCGGCCGCGCCGACCCGCAGCTCGAGACCGGCCTGCAGGACGTCCTGCCCGACGCCGACGTGGTCGTCGACTTCTCGACGCCGGAGACCGCGCTGGCCAACGCGCGCGCCTGCCTCGAGGCCGGCGTCCACTGCGTCACCGGGCACGACCGGCGCGGACTACTCCGAGCTGGCCGGCGTCGGCACCGCCAACCTGTTCTTCGCCCCGAACTTCGCGATCGGCGCGGTGCTGCTGATGCAGGTCTCGCAGCAGATCGCCAGGCACATGCCGGAGTGCGAGATCATCGAGCTGCACCACGACCGCAAGGTCGACGCGCCGTCCGGCACCGCGATCCGCACCGCCGACCTGATCACCGAGGCGGGCGGCAACGTGCACGAGCCGATCCACTCCGTGCGCCTGCCCGGGCTGGTCGCCCACCAGGAGGTCATCTTCGGCGGCGAGGGCCAGACGCTCTCGATCCGCCACGACTCGATCGCCCGCGAGAGCTTCATGCCCGGCGTGCTGCTGGCCGTGCGCCGGGTGGGCGATCTGCCCGACTCGCCGACGGTCGGGCTCGAGAAGCTGCTGGACTGATCGCCGCCCGCGGCGGTGACTAGGCGGCGGACGCTGCGGCCGGCGGCGTGTCCGCAGCGGACGCCGCTTCCTCGCCGAGCTCGTCGGCGGAGCGCATCGGCAGGCGGGCGACGACGTCGGTGACCGACGACCCGGTCGTGCCCTGCAGGCGCTGGTCGATCTTCCGCATCAGCTTCAGCGCGGGCCGGTTCTCGGAGGAGATCGACGCGGTCAGGCGCTCGACTCCGCGGTCGCGTGCGGCGTCGGTGAGCCGGCGCGCCAGCAGGCTGCCCAGCCCCTTGCCCTGGAGCGCGTCGCAGACCGTGATCGCGGCCTCCGCCGCGGCGGGGTCGTCGACCGCCCGCACGAACCGGGCCACGGCGACGATCCGGTCCTCGTCGTCGTCGGGGACGGCGACGATCGCGTAGTGGTCGTGGCCGTCGACCTCGGTCAGGTAGCGGAGCTCGCGCGGCGAAAGCGTGTGCTTCGGGCCGAGGAAGCGCCGCTGGCGGCTCTGCTCGGACAGGCACTCCATGCTCGCGAGCAGCCGCTCCTTGTCGTCAGGGCGGATCACGCGGAGGTAGAGGAGGGTGTCGTCTTCGAGGCGGGCGTACATGAGGGGTGCACCCAGTCTCGGCGCGCACCCGCGTCCCGACTGTGGCGAGGGTCACGGACCCTGTGTGCGAAGCGCCTTACTCGGCCGGCTGAGCGCTCTTGCGCAGCGACCGCGGCACCACGAAGCGGATGCCCGAGCGCTCGTCGTCGATCGAGCAGGTCTTGTTGTCGATCAGGCCGCGCTCCTTGGCCGGCGGGACGAGCAGCATCTGGTTGATGTAGCTCTCGTGACCGCGCTTGCGGGTCACGATCCACAGGGCGCCCGTGTCGCGCAGGCGGGGCCTGTAGGCGTCGAGCACGCGCTCCGCGTCGTCGAGCGAGTCGACGGAGACGATCGCCACGTCGAGCTCGCCGGACTTGACCAGCCCGCGGCCCAGAGCCTCCTTCAGGTCGCGGCGCAGGCCCGGGCCCACGTCGCCCGCCACCTCGACTCGCAGGTCGGGCTTGATGCCCAGCTTCTGGACGGCCGTGCGGTGGCTGTAGTCGACCTCGGTGGCCATCGGAACGGTCGGAATTATGCCTGCTGCGTCCACCCTTACAAGCCAATGACGGACCACCGGGTTACGTCGGTACGCTGCAGGTTGCGACAGCACCCGAGGAGGAGAGAAACGAATGGGTTTCCTGGACAAGGCAAAGCAGGCCGCGCAACAGGCTCAGCAGAAGATCGAGGAGCAGCAGAAGAAGTTCAACGAGCAGCAGCAGCAGCGCGCAGGTCAGGCGGGTCAGGCGGGTGGCGCCCCAGGTCCAGTACGACCAGCACGGCCAGCCGATCCAGCAGCAGGCACCGCCCGCGGGCCAGGCGCCCCCGCCGGCCGCAGCTCCCGCTCCGCCGATGCCGGGCGCCGAGCAGCCCGCCCCGGCCGCGCCCGCGGCTCCCGCTCCGCCGATGCCGGGCGCCGAGCAGTCCGCCCCGCCGACCCCCGCGGCCCCGCAGTCGGGGACGGCCCCGGCCGGCGAGACTCCGGCCCCGCCCGAGCAGCAGCAGCCGCCGGAGCAGCGGCAGGACGTCAACGCGGCGCCCGACCCGTTCAAGCCGATCGAGTAGCCGCTCCCAGGCCGGATCCAGGGGCGCCGGGCCGCAGAAGTCGGCGCCCCTGAGATAATCCACCGCCTCATGGCGATTAGTGGAGTCCTGACCGCGATGGTCACGCCGTTCGATTCGGACGGCCGCCTCGACGAGGCCGCAGCGGTGCGGTTGATGAAGCACCTGCTCGACAACGGGTCGGACGGGCTCGTGCTGGCCGGGACCACGGGGGAGGGCTCGACCCTCGACGACCAGGAGAAGCTGCGGCTCTGGGAGCTCGCCAAGCAGGAGTGCCCGGACGCGGTGCTGATCGCGGGCACCGGGTCGAACGACACCGCCCACACCGTCCACCTGACCGAGCAGGCGAGCGCGCTCGGCATGGACGCGATGCTGGTCGTCACGCCCGTACTACAACAAGCCGAACGCGCGGGGGATCAAGGCGCACTTCGAGGCCGCGGCGCGGGTCACCGACAAGCCGATCGTCGTCTACAACATCCCGTCGCGCTGCGTCGTCGACATCCCCAACGACCTGCTGCAGGAGCTGGCCGAGATCCCGAACGTCTCCGCGGTCAAGCAGGCCCGCTTCGAGGACATCGAGCCGATCGACGGCATGGACCTGCTGGCCGGCAACGACGACATGCTCGCCCGGGTGATGGACCTGGGCGGGACCGGCGGCATCCTGGTCGCCTCGCACCTGTTCGGCAACGAGATGAAGCGGATCGTGGAGGAGCCGGACGCCCGCGCGGAGATCGACGCCGAGCTGCGCGACGCCTACCAGGCGCTGAGCGTGACGGTCAACCCGATCCCGGTGAAGACCGCGCTGGCGCTGCTCGACCTGATTCCCGGGAACTTCAGGCTGCCGATGGTTCCCGCCTCGCCCGACGAAGAGCGCGAGGTCCGCTCGATGCTCGAGCGCCACGGCCTGCTGCAAGCGGCGGTCTGACCGCGGTGGCGAAGGGCAAGCTCCGCGTCCTCCCGCTCGGCGGGCTGGGCGAGATCGGCAAGAACATGACGGTCGTCGAGTTCAACGGCCGGATCGTCGTGGTCGACACCGGGCTGATGTTCCCGACGCCCGACCAGCTCGGCATCGACCTCGTGCTGCCGGACTTCGGCTACCTGCGCGAGCGGGCCGGCGACATCGACGCGATCTTCCTGACCCACGGCCACGAGGACCATGTCGGCGCGCTGCCGTACGTGCTGCGCGAGCTGGGCGACGCGGCCGACCCGACGATCTACGGCGGCCCGCTGACGATCGCGATGGTGCGCTCGAAGCTCGACGAGCACCGGATCAAGGACGTGAAGCTCGAGGACGTGCAGCCGGGCGACAAGGTCGCCGCCGGCCCGTTCGAGATCGAGCCGGTGAAGATGTCGCACTCGATCCCCGACATGTTCGCCGCGGCGATCACCTGCGAAGTGGGCACGACGCTGTTCACCGGCGACTACAAGTTCGACCAGACCCCGGTCGACGGCGAGCCCGCCGACATCGCCCGGCTGGCCGAGCTCGGGCGCGAGGGCGTGCTGCTCCTGTGCGGCGACTCCACGAACGGCGACCGCAAGGGCTGGTCGCTGTCGGAGTCGAGTGTCGGCCCGCGCCTCGAGGAGGCGTTCGCGCGCTGCACGGGGCGGGTGATCGTCACCTGCTTCGCGTCGAACATCCACCGCGTGCAGCAGGTCGTCGACGCGGCCGAGACGCTGGGCCGCAAGGTCGCGCTGGTCGGCCGGTCGATGCGCAAGAACGTCAACATCGGCCGCAGCCTGGGCCACATCGAGATCCCGGACGGGATGCTGGTCGGGGTCAAGGAGATCGAGGACTTCCCGGACCACAAGATGGTCGTGATCTCGACCGGGTCGCAGGGCGAGCCGCTGTCGGCGCTGCGGCGCATGGCTCACGGCGACCACCCGAACGTCGAGCTGCGCCGGGGCGACACCGTCATCTTCTCCGCCACGCCGATCCCGGGGAACGAGCGCGCGGTCAACGAGACCATCGACCGCATCTACCAGCTCGGCTGCGACGTGCTGACCCCGCGCGACGCGCCGATCCACGCGTCGGGCCACGGCTACGAGGAGGAGATGAAGCTGATGCTCAACCTCACCCAGCCGCGCTACGTGATGCCGATGCACGGCGACTTCCGCCGGCTCCAGCTGCACGGCCAGCTGGCCGAGGCGGTCGGCGTCCACCCCGAGGACATCTTCCGGGGCCGCAACGGGCTGCCGCTGGAGATCGACGCCGACGGCGCGCGGTTCGGCGAGCCCGAGCAGGCCGGCGTGATCTTCGTCGACGGCGTCGACCTCGGCGACCCCGAGGACATCGCGCTCCGCGACCGGCGCATGCTGTCGGCCGACGGCATCTTCATCGTGGTGGCCACCGTCGCCGAGCAGGACGGCCGCTCGGTCGCGCCGCCCGAGCTGATCTTCCGCGGCGTGCCGTTCATCGAGGGCGACCCCGAGCTGCTGGACGAGCTGAGAGGCGCGGTGGACGAGTCGCTCGCGAAGTCCGCGAAGGAGGAGATCCGCGAGATCGACCTCCTCCAGAACCACCTGCACGACGACATCGCGCAGTTCGTGTACGACCGCCTGCGGCGGCGCCCGATGGTGCTGCCGGTGGTGGTCGAGGTCTAGCGCGCGCGCCGAGCCGGCCACGCGCACGCGCCGGTTCACGACCTGGATGAAGCCGCTGGGCGCCCGGGCCTGCACGGTGTGGCGGGCGGTGAGCGAGCGCTGCCCCTTCAGGCGGTTGCGGATCGTGCCGCGCGGCTTGAGCACGACCCGGTAGCGACCCGCGCGCTTGAAGTCGCGCGTGGCCGTGGCGATCGTGACGGTCTTCGGCTCCTCGGTACCGCTGGGGCGCGTCTCGCTCTCGAGGTCGGTGGTGCGCAGCGCCAGCGTGACCCTCCCCGGCTGGCGGATCGAAACGTTGACCGCGACCCCGCGGCGCAGCAGCGTCGACATCGTGATCCGCTTCGCGGTGCTGATCTTGAGGCCCGGGCTCTGGTCCGGGCCGCCCGCGCTGCCCGCGGCATCGGGATCGAGCGGCGCCGCGTCGCCCGTGCCGGTGGACGCGCCGGCGGGCGGGTCCGTGCGGAACGGGCCGCTCACCTCGTACACCGCGCCGGTGCCCGACGCCCGCTGGGACGCGAAGTACATGCGCGTGCCCGACGGGTCGAAGATCACGCCGGATAGCTCGGAGCCGCGGTGGATCGACCCGCTCACGGTCAGGAAGCGGGCGGCCACGCGCTCGCGGGTGATGATCCCGACCGAGAACTCCTCGTCGCCGTTGTCCTCGCACCCGAACAGGTCGCCCGAGCGCGTGACGGTGATGTTGTCCAGGCCGGTGAGCCCCGCTGCGGGCGTGGCCAGCCCGTCGTAGAGCACGTCGAGCACGTGCGTCTTGCGTGTTGTACGACCAGATCCGGCTGTCGCCCTTGGTCGAGAAGTAGACGATCCCGCTGTCGTACCAGACGCCCTCGCCGCCGTTGAAGTGCGCCGCCGCGCCGACCTGGCCGCGGGTGGCCCCGCTGATCCCGCTCGGGTCGGGGACCGGCACCCAGGTGACCGCCAGGCCGGGCGAGCCGACCATCACCTCCAGCGTGCCGCTGGAGAGGTCGCCGAACACGGTGGGGGTGAAGCGGTAGAGGCAGCCGTCGGGCTGGTCCTCGGTCAGGTACAGGCGCTGGCCGATCGGGTCGACCGCGGCGGCCTCGTGCTTGAAGAGGCCCATCGCCGGGCGGTTCAGCGCCGGTCGCCGGCCGAGCGGATCGCACTCCCACACCTGGCCGCCGTCGTGCTCCTCGCACGACATCCACGTGCCCCACGGCGTCCGGCCGCCCGCGCAGTTGATGTTGGTGCCCGCGAGGATGCGGTACGCGTCGACGATCCTGCCGCCCGAGTCGAAGCGGATCGCGGACGACCCGGCGCCGGTCGCGGCGACCGACTCCGAGTTCGAGACGAGCACCCAGCCGCCGTCGCTCAGCGCGTAGGTGGACTGGCCGTCGGGGAAGATGTGCCACGGGTAGGCGGTCCCGGCGACCGGCTCGCCTGCTCGGGCGATCTGGCGGACCCGGAAGCCCGAGGGCACGCCGATCCCGAGCTCGCCGGGCCGGCCGGGCGGCCCGTAGGGGCCGCGCCCCGCCGTCGCGGGCGCGGCCATAGCCGTGCGCCAGAACCCGGGCCCGAACGCCAGCGCGCCCGCGGCGAGCGCTCCGGTGCCCAGCAGTTGTCGGCGGCTGATCGAGTCCATGGCAGGTAATGCAATCACCGCGAGCGCCTCGGCGCTGTAGCGCCCGCGTTAAGTCAGCCGGCGGGCGCGGACTCCGGCTGCGGCTGGGCCGAGGAGCTCTGCCGCTCGGCGGCCGGCGCGTCGAGCGGGAGGCGCACCGCGAAGCAGGTGCCCGGCCGGTCCCCGTCGGCGGTCAGCTCGACCGTCCCCTCGTGGGACTCCGCCACCGCCTTGACGATCGCGAGCCCCAGCCCGCTGCTGCCGCGGCGCGCCCCTCCGTACGTGTCGCCGGCCCCGCGCACGAAGCGGTCGAAGATCCGGGCGCGCATCTCCTCCGGGATGCCCGGCCCGTCGTCGGCCACCCGGAGCACCGCGCTGTCGCCCTCGGTCCGCAGGCTCACGTCGACCGACGTGCCGTCGGGGGTGTGCCGGAACGCGTTCTCGACCAGGTTCAGCACCAGGCGGTGCAGGTCGTCCGGCGCGCCGTGGACGACGGGCGCCGGCCCGCCCTCCTCGGGCAGCGAGACGTTCAGGGTCTGGCCGTCCGACAGCGGGAGCGCCTCGCCGACAGCGTCGCCGACGACGTTGCGCAGGTCGACGGGCTGCCGGGCGGCCATGCGCCCCGCATCGGCGCGGGCCAGCAGCAGCAGGTCGGCCACCAGGCGGCGCATCCGGCGCGACGAGCGCAGCGCGGACGCGGCGATCTCGGCGTCCTCGCCCTCGAGCGACGACTGGAGCAGCTCCAGGTTCGAGAGGACGCTGGTCAGCGGCGTGCGGAGCTCGTGCGACGCGTCGGCGACGAACTCGCGCTGGCGGGCGAGCGCCGCCTCGGTCTCCGAGCGCGAGGCGTCGAGCGCCATCAGCATCTCCTCGAGCGTGCGGGCCAGGTCGGCGACCTCGTCGTCTGCGTCCGGCTTCGGGAGCTCGCGGACGCCCGGGTCGCGGGTGCGGGTGACCTCCTTCGCCACTCCGGTCAGCTCCGCGATCGGCCGCATGGCGCGCCGGGCGATGGCCAGGCCGGCGACCAGCGCGAGCAGCGTCCCCGCCAGCACGCCGCCGGTCAGGAACAGGCGGATGTCCTTGACCGTGTGCTCGGGGTTCGTGCGCGGCTTGGCGTACTGGAGGTAGGCGACCGCCCGGTTGCCGAGCCCCTGGGCGCGCAGCGCGCGGGACACGACCCGGTAGGGGCCGACATCGCCGACGAACTCCGCGGGCGGGCCCAGGTCGGGCGTCTGGCCGTAGGGGAACAGCGCGCTGCCGTTCGTGCGCACCACGCGGATGCGGGCGTCGCCCGCGGCGGCCGCCAGCAGCAGGTCCTGGGTGAGCCCGCCGAGCTGGACCGAGTCGATCGAGGTGGTCTGGATCTCGACCCGGTCCTGGAGGTCGACGGCCGCGGTCTTCAGGTCGTCGTCGAAGCCGGCGCGGACCTGGCGGCCGGCGAACAAGCCGATCACCGTGGCGAACAGCGTGAGGATCGCGAACGTGAGCGCGGCCGAGGTGATCGCGAGCTTCCAGCGGATCGGAAGCGCGCGGCGCACGTCCGCGATCAGGCGCCGGATCACGGGCCCGGCGCCCCGTCCCTCGCGGGGCCGCTCATGGCGCCCGCATCACGTAGCCCGCCCCGCGCACGGTGTGGAGCACGCGCGGCTCACCGTCGGCCTCGAGCTTGCGGCGCAGGTTCGAGACGAAGACGTCGACGGTGTTGGTCTCGCTGAACGGGGCGTAGCCCCAGACCTCCTCGAGCAGCTTGTCGCGCGAGACGACCAGCCGCTCGTTGCGCATCATGAACTCGAGCAGCTCGAACTCGCGCGCGGTCAGCTCGAGCGCGCCGGTCGCCGCGGGCGGCCTCGTGCGTGGCCGGGTTCAGGCGCAGGTCGCCGACCAGGAGCGACGCGCTGCCCCGCGGCGGGCGGCGGCGCAGAAGCGCGCGCAGCCGGGCCAGCAGCTCCTGCAGGTCGAACGGCTTGACCAGGTAGTCGTCGGCGCCCGAGTCGAGGCCCTCGACGCGCGAGTCGACCGAGTCGCGCGCGGTCAGCATCAGGATCGGCACGTCGCCGTCGGCGCGCAGTCGCCGCGAGACCTCGATGCCGTCGACCTTGGGCAGGCCCAGGTCGAGCACGACGGCGTCGGGCTCGAACAGCGCGGCCTCGTCGAGCGCGGCGCTGCCGTCGGCGGCCAGGCGCACGTCGTAGCCCTCGCGGCGCAGGGACCGGCGCACGACGTCGCCGATGTCGGGGTCGTCCTCGACGACCAGCACTCGTGCCCTGTCGCTCATCAGGGTTCATGTTAGGCGGGGATCGGGACCCCGTCCGGATGATTTAGAGGGCTTTTATCGCTCGCCGCAGACCGAGATCCGCACGGGACCGGCCGGAAGGTTCGCGAACGTGGCCCGCGCGCGCACGAGCCTCGGGTCGAGTCCGGACGCGTAACCGCGCTCCAGCTTCACCTTGGCCGGGCGGTTGAAGCGTCCAGCGCGCGTCGGCGTCGGACACCCCGCGGGCGCTCACCCGGGGTGCGCGGTCCGCCCGGCGCAGGAAGATCGAGTACTCGATCGTGTCGCCCGCGCGGGCCGGGAACTCGTAGGTCACGCCGCACTTCGTCGGCGTGAACCGGTAGGTCATGTCGTCGCGGATCAGCGTGCCGGGGGTGAAGTCGAGCGCGCGGACGATCGTCCCGTTGTCGAGCGTCGCGACCACTCGCTTGAACGGGTTCGGCGACCCGCGCAGGCCGCCGTCGAGCGTCACCGTCCCGCCGCGGCTCACGCGCGCCTTCTCCGTGAACGGGAACGCGCGCAGGGAGCCGTCGCGCTGCGAGGACCGGGCCGGCGGAGTCGGTGGGGTTGCCCTCGCCGCGGGTCAGCGGCCGGAGCCGCACCACGTCGCGCCACTCGCCGTTCCGGCCGCGCAGCTTGAGCGCCATCAGGCCGAAGTCCTCGCGCAGCTCCTCCGGGTGCTTGCCGCCGCGCGTGGCGCGCACCGCGAACCAGACGTTGCGGGTGCGCACGACCGCGAAGCGGCTCTCGCCTCGCGACAGCAGCGCCCGGCCGGGGCGGTCGGAGCGGATCCGGGTGGGCTCGTGCTCGGCGTCCGCGATCTCGGGCAGGGACCAGTCGACGAACAGCTGGGTGAGCCCGCCGAACGACGGGCCGCCCGCGCCGCCGTCCAGGCCCTTCTGGGCGGCGTGCCGCCCGACCTTGACGCTCGGGCGCGATGTTCACGCCCCAGCGGGCGTGGATGCCGTGCACGTCGCGGATCCGCTCGAGCGCGCGGGCGGCGAGCGCTCGGTAGCGGCCCTCCGCGCGCGGGGACGACTCGTCCAGGCCGGCGGCCACCTCGGCGCCGTAGGCGGTGGCGCCGAGCGCCCAGACCTGCTCCTGGTTGCGGCCGAAGTAGGCCAGGTCGCCGTCGGGCGCCATCAGCCACAGCGACGCGTTGGCGATCTGCATGAGCGTGCGGCGCGCCGCGGGGGACGCGCGCTTGCCGAGCAGGTCGACGCCGCGCGCGTAGAAGCCGAGCGAGAGCCCCTGGTAGGCCAGCGGGTCGTCGGGCGGGTCGGAGAGCACGAAGGTCTCCTCGCCGCCGACGCGCACGCCGCGCTCGCGGGCCATCTCCGGGATGCGCCGGTTGATGAGCTCCTCGGACAGGCGCGCGGCGCGGCGGCGCTCGCCGCCCAGGACCGCGTGCCGGTCGGGCGAGCGCAGGCCGGTCGACTGCAGCTCCTGCACGAGCACGGCCTCGATCAGCCAGTGGTTGCCGTAGTAGGTGGTCGCCGGCAGCCGGACCAGCTCGAAGCCCTTGAGGAACTCCTCCATCTTCGGGCGCAGCCGCTTGAAGGTCGGGTCGTCGGGTCGCTTTTCGAGCAGCAGCTTGTAGGACCCGGTGATGCCGAGCGCCTCGAAGATGCTCGGCCCGCGAGTGCGTGCCCAGGCGCGGCACGGCGAACGTGAGGCCCTTGAGGGCCGAGCGCACCAGCTCCTCGTTGTCCTCCTGGAGGCCGTGCTGGAGGAGCGCGTAGGACAGGAGCGCGTCGCCGTAGCGCGTGCCGCCGCCGACGGCCGACCGGAACCGGCCCTCGTCCTTCTGCGCCCTCGGCCAGGGCTTGGCGAGCTGGATGGCCAGGTCGTGGGCCAGTCGCGTAGGTCGGGTCGACGACCTTCTCGCCCTGCTGGCCGGCCTCGGCGCCGCCGGCCGGCGGCTCGTCGCCGCCCCCGCGGGAGATGCTGACCGACCACGCCGGCCAGCACCAGGACCGCGACCGCGAGCAGGGGCAGCGCCGCGGTGAGCGCGCGTGAGCGTGGGGGCTTGCGGGTTCCGGTGGGCGACATGGCGGGTCGTCGGCTCGGAGCCGGGGATTCGTTGCCGCGGCCCACGGACCCCGTCGGCGCGGCGGCCCGCGAGGATATCGGCCGCGGATGTCGAAAGCACCGGGCGCCACCGATGCCAGCACGATCCCGCAAGCCCGCCGCGCGCAAGCGCCCGCCGGTCCGCGCGAAGCGCTCCTCGTTCGCGTGGCCGACCATGCCGCAGCTCGAGCAGCGCCACATGGACCTGATCGGCCTGGGCCTGGTCGCGCTCGCCTGCTTCTTCGCGTTCGTCTTCTACCTGGGCTGGGACGGCGGCCAGGTCGGCTACGGCCTCCAGCAGGGCTTCACGCTGCTGTTCGGCAAGGTCGGCTACCTGGCGCCGCTCGCGCTGTTCGGGATCGGGACCGTGCTGGTCCTGCGCCCGATGCTGCCCACGGTCCAGCCGTTCAAGGCCGGGGCGGTCTGCTTCTTCGCGGCGATGGTGCTGGGCTTCGCGGCCGGGTCGTTCGGCCTGGGGCCCGACCGGCTGCACGCCGCGGGCAACTTCGACGCGGCTCACCTGCGCGACCACGGCGGCGCGATTCGGCGAGGGCCTGTACTCGATCACCAAGACCCTGTTCGCGCAGTTCGGGACCAACATCCTGTTCCTTCTGCTGCTGACGGCCGGCGTGCTGCTGCTCACGGGCGCGTCGATCGCGGGGGTCGTGAAGGCGACGCACGAGAGCGTCGCGCAGACCACTGCGCGCGTGAAGCGGTCGACGTCGGAGTTCGCTGCGCTCGTCGTGGGCGGCAGGCAGCGGGCAGCGGGCAGGCAGCGGCAGCGGGCAGCGGGCAGCGGCTCAGGACGAGGCCGACCCGTGGGACGCCTACGACGACGAGGCCGAGCCGAGCTGCCGCCGGACGTCGAGCCGGTCGTGCGCGCGACTCATGTCGAGGCGCCGGCGCTGCGCTGGGACGACGAGGACGACGACACGCTGCCGCCCGAGCCGGCGGTCCCCGCCGGAGCCGACGAGTCCGAGCTGTCGCACGACCTCGAGGAGGGCGTGGCCCTCGAGGAGGATGCGCCCGAGCCCGTCCAGCGCGAGCTGACCGAGGACGACCTGACCCCGCAGGGCAAGCTGCGCTCGAACGTCACGGAAGCCGACGACTTCCACTACACGGCGCCGTCGGCGGGCGTCCTCAAGCGATCGCACGGCCCGGCGAAGGTCGACCGCGGCGCCGAGGAGCGGATCGGCCGCCAGCTCGTCGAGGCGCTCGGCCACTTCGGCGTCGAGTCGAAGGTCGTGGGGACGATCTCCGGGCCGCACATCACCCGCTACGAGGTCCGCCTGGCGCCGGGCATCAAGATGTCGAAGGTCTCGGCCCTGAAGGACGACCTGGCCTACGCGCTGGCCGCGACCGACGTGCGCATCCTGGCCCCGATCCCCGGCAAGCAGGCGGTCGGCGTCGAGGTCCCCAACGACGACCGCAAGATGGTCCACCTGGGCGACGTCTACCAGGAGGCCCCGAAGGGCTGGTCGCCGCTCACGGTCTGGCTGGGCAAGGACATCGCCGGCAAGGCGATCGGCACCGACCTGGCCAAGCAGCCGCACATCCTCGTGGCCGGCACGACCGGCTCGGGCAAGTCGGGCTGCGTGAACGCGATGCTCTCGTCGATCCTCCTGCGCGCGACGCCGAACGACGTCCGCATGGTGCTGATCGATCCCAAGCAGGTCGAGCTGAACCTGTACGAGTCGATCCCGCACCTGCTGACCCCGGTCGTCACCAGCCCGCGCCTGGCGGCCAACGTCCTCCAGAACCTGATCAAGGAGATGGAGGAGCGCTACACGCTGATGTCGCGCTCCCGCACCCGCAACATCATCGAGATGAACCGCCTGCGGGTCGCCGACGGCGAGCGGCCGCTGCCCTACATCCTCTGCGTCATCGACGAGCTGGCCGACCTGATGATGGTCGCGCCCGGCGAGGTCGAGGACTCGATCATCCGCCTGGCCCAGAAGTCGCGCGCGGTGGGCATCCACCTGGTGCTGGCCACCCAGCGCCCGAGCGTGGACATCATCACCGGCATGATCAAGACCAACGTCCCCGCGCGGATCGCGTTCGCCGTGTCGTCGGGCACGGACTCGCGGGTGATACTCGACCAGAACGGCGCCGAGTCGCTGCTCGGTCAGGGCGACATGCTCTTCCGGCCCGCGTCGGAATCCCGCCCGGCCCGCATCCAGGGCGCGTTCATCGACGAGTCCGAGATCGAGAAGCTGGTCGGCCACTGGAAGCGCCAGGGCGAGCCCGAGATCCACGAGGAGCTGCTCGAGGCCGTCGAGCCCGAGAAGGACGAGGGCGACAAGGGCGACTTCGACCCGGACGCGGACGACATGCTGGCCGAGGCGATCGCCACGGTCGTGCAGATGGGCACGGCGTCGACGTCGATGCTCCAGCGCCGCCTGCGCGTCGGCTACACGCGAGCGGGCCGGCTGATCGACATGATGGAGCGCCGCGGTGTCATCTCCGGCTACCAGGGCTCCAAGGCGCGCGAGGTGCTGATCACCGAGGGCGACCTGCCGCGGGTGCTCGCGGCGATGGAGGAGGGCCAGCCGGTGGCGGCGGGCGCTCCGGTCGACGAGTAGCGACACCGCCCGCGACACGGCAGGTTCGTCACGGGCACCGCCCCGGCGCACCGCGGTTGCCAGAATGCAGCGGCTGTGCAGGCAATCGGGGACAGGCTTCGCGAGGCGCGGATGCGCCAGAAGGTCGACATCGCCGATGTCGAGGCGGCGACGAAGATCCGTGCCAAGTACCTGAGGGCGCTCGAGAACGAGGAGTTCGGGCTGCTGCCCGGGCCCACGTTCACCAAGACCTTCCTGCGCACCTACGCGGATTACCTGGGCCTGGACGCGCAGCTGCTGGTCGAGGAGTACCGCGTCCAGCACGAGCCGCGGGGCGAGGAGGTCCATCCCATCGGCGCTCCCCGCGGGGCTCGCGGCGGGCGCGGAGGGGGGCGTAGCGGCCCGCGGCGCGGGGGTGGCGGCCGCGCGCCGGTCGGGCCCCCCGGGCCGGCGGCGGTGTTCGCCGGCGTCGTCGTCCTGCTGCTGGCCGTGATCCTGGTCCTGGGGTTCACCGGCGAGAACGACGAGGGCGGAGGCGACAAGCCCGACACCACCGCCCAGCAGGCGCGCGACGAGAGCCGCGCCCAGGAGCGGGCCCGGGAGCGCCGCCGCGCCAAGCGCGCCCGCGAGCGCAAGCGCAGGCGGCAGGAGGCGAGCGTCGTCCGGCTGCGGCTCGCGCCCGAGGAGCCGGTCTACGCGTGCGTGGTCGACGGCTCCGGCAAGCAGCTCTTCGGCGGCACGCTCAGCGAGGCCCAGAGTTTCCGGGCCAAGCGCATCCGCATCAACCTGGGCCGCACGACGGTTCGCGTGACCGTCAACAAGAAGGCGCTGCGGATCCCGGCCAGCTCCGACCCGGTGGGGTACGACCTGCGCGCGGGACGCAAGCCCAAGGAGCTGCCGCTCGGGCAGCGCCCGAACTGCTGATGCCGCGCGCGGGCATCGTCGTCACGGGCACGGAGGTCCTGACGGGCCGGGTGCAGGACCGCAACGGCCCGTGGCTGGCCGACCGGCTGCTCGAGCTCGGGGTCGAACTGGCGCACACCATGATCTGCGGCGACCGGCCGCAGGACATGGAGGCGCAGCTGCGCTTCCTGGCGGGCGAGGGTGTCGACCTGATCGTGACGAGCGGCGGCCTCGGCCCGACCGCGGACGACCTGACGACCGAGGTGGTCGCCGGCTTCCAGGGCCGGTCGATGATGCTGGACACGGCGCTGGAGGAGCGGATCGCGGCGATCGTCGAGCCGCTCACGCGGCGCTGGCGCAACGTCGACCGGGACGCGCTGGCGTTCGGCACCCGGAAGCAGGCGCACGTGCCCGAGGGCGCGGCGGTGATCGAGCCCGCCGGGACCGCGCCCGGCGTGGTGGTGCCGCCGGCCGACGGCGCCGGCCCGACCGTGGTGGTGCTGCCGGGCCCTCCGCGCGAGCTTCAGTCCATGTGGCGGGCGGCGGTCGAGACCGACGAGTTCCGCGCGGCCGTGGGGGAGGCCAGCGACTTCACGCAGGACATGCTGCGGCTGTTCGGCATCCCGGAGTCCGAGATCGCCGAGACGCTGCGCGTGGGCGAGCGCGACATCCCGGGGATGAGCGAGCTGGAGATCACGACCTGCCTGCGCGGCGGCGAGGTCGAGGTCGTGGTCCGCCACGAGCCGCGGTCGGCCGAGGCGTGGGGGGCGCTGCGGTCGCTGATCGAGTCGCGCCACGCGAACACACTGTTCTCGCTGGACGGCTCGAGCGTGGACGACCAGGTCGCCGCGTCTGCTCCAGGGGCGCTGGGCCGCGGTGGCGGAGTCGTGCACGGGCGGGCTGCTGGCCGCGCGGCTGACGCGGCGGGCAGGCTCGTCGGACTACTTCGCGGGCGGTGTCGTCTCGTACTCCAACGAGTCGAAGGCGGCGTTCCTCGACGTCGACCCCGGGCTGATCGAGCGGTTCGGGGCGGTGTCGCCCGAGGTGGCCGACGCCATGGCGGACGGCGCGCTCGAGCGATTCGAGGCCGACACCGCTGTGGCCATCACCGGGGTGGCCGGGCCCGGCGGCGGGACCGAGGCGAAGCCGGTCGGCTACGTGTGCTGGTCGGTGAAGCTGTCGGACGGGACGACGCTCGCGCGCGACACTCAGCTGCCGGGCGATCGGAACGAGGTGCGCGACCGCGCGACCGCGGTCGCCATGCACCTGCTGCGACGAGCGCTCCGTGGAGAAGAAAGCCCCGTCTAGCGTCCGGCTGTTCGTCGCGCTCGAGCTGCCCGAGGACGCGCGCGCGCAGATCGTGCAGTGGCAGGGCGAGGCGCTCGGCGCGTACGGGCGCTCGGTACGGCTGGTGCGCCCGGCCTCGCTGCACGTCACGCTCGTGTTCCTCGGCCACCACCCGCCGGAGGCCGTCGAGGCGATCCAGGCGGCCGCGTTCTCGCGGCTCGCCGGCCTGGCGGCGCCGGCGCTCTCCTGCTCTGGCTTCAGAGGCGTGCCGCCGCGCCGGCCGCGCCTGTGGGCGATCGACCTGGACGACCCGGACGAGCGGTCGGCGGCCGTGCAGGCCGCGGTGGCGGAGCCGCTCGCGGAAGGCGGCTGGTACGAGCCGGAGAAGCGCCGGTTCTGGCCCCACCTCACGGTCGCGCGCCTGCGCGCGCGCGAGCGACCACCGCGCCTTGCAGTCGATCCACCTGCGTGCGCGTTCACCGCCTCGGAGGTCGTGCTGTACCGGTCGCGGCTCGGCCGCGGCGGCGCCGACTACGAGCCGCTCGGCCGCCTGAGACTCACCTGACATCCACTCGGTACTGACTTTCCCCGGGCGCCGGGCGAGTCTCTTCCCACTGGCCGAGACTCGCTGCAGGAGGTAGTACACGTGGATCCGAAGAAGCGCGCGGAGTGGGAGCGCAAGTACCGCGACGCGCTTCAGCCGATGGTCGACGAGCCCGTGCTCGCCGGCGGCGTCTTCTACCGGGTCGGTGGCCGAGCGACGGTGATGGGGCCGTTCTCGGGGCTCGCGGCCCTCGTCTCGCGGGGCATCGGCAGGCGGCGCGCGGGCGGGCTGCCGAGCCGGTTCCTGCTCGCCGTGACGCCCACGCGCGTGCACGCGTTCGCATGCACCCTCACCGACGGGGACGTCAAGGCCCAGGACGAGCTGGCCATCTGGGAGCGTGCGCAGATGAGGGTCACGGCAGAGGCGGACGCCGGCATCACGACGGTGGTGATCGAGGCGGACGGGGACGGCGCGCGGCTCGTGTGCTCGACCGGCAAGGACGAGCTGTCCCAGGCCGTCGTCCACACCATGCAGGAGCGGATCGGGGTGGCGGCGTGAACGGCTTCGAGGTGGATACGCGCCATCCCTGGCAGCGGCCGGTCGTCCCGCCCGTCGTGGCCTACGCGCTGGTCGTCCTGGCGTACACGGCGTTCACCGTCGCGCTGCTGTACATCCTGATGGACTCGCCGACCTGATTCTCCCGGTCGCAGCAGGCTGATCCGGGGCCCGGGGGGCGAGTTTTTCCGTCCGCCTCCCTTCCTACCTTGACTGTCTTACGACTTCGAGAGGAACGGGCATGGACAAGGAACAGGAGAAGGCTGCGAAGGCCCGCGAGCAAGCGCTGAGCGGAGCGCTCGCGCAGATCGAGCGCAACTTCGGCAAGGGCTCGATCATGAAGATGGGCGACGACGAGTTCCAGGTGAAGGTCGCTGCCGTCCCGACCGGCGCGCTCTCGCTGGATCTGGCGCTCGGCATCGGCGGGCTCCCGCGCGGCCGGATCGTCGAGATCTTCGGCCCCGAGTCCTCCGGTAAGACCACGCTGCTCTACCACGTGCTCGCGCAGGCGCAGGCCACGGGCGGCATCTGCGCGTTCATCGATGCGGAGCACGCGATGGACCCGGTCTACGCCAAGCGCATCGGCGTCGACGTCGACGAGCTGCTCGTGTCGCAGCCCGACCACGGCGAGCAGGCGCTCGAGATCGCCGACCTGCTGATCCGCTCGGGAGCGGTGGACGTGGTCGCGGTCGACTCCGTCGCGGCGCTGACGCCGAAGGCCGAGCTCGAGGGCGCGATGGGCGACCAGACGGTCGGCCTCCAGGCGCGGATGATGTCGCAGGCCATGCGCAAGCTGGCCGGCAACCTGAACCGGGCCAACACGCTGTGCGTGTTCACCAACCAGATCCGCGAGAAGGTCGGCGTGATGTTCGGCTCCCCGGAGACGCAGCCGGGCGGTCGCGCGCTGAAGTTCTACGCGTCGCAGCGGCTCGACATCCGCCGGATCGAGACGCTCAAGGAGGGCGTCGAGGCGGTCGGCAACCGGGTCCGCGTCAAGGTCGTGAAGAACAAGGTGGCGGCGCCGTTCCGCCAGGCCGAGTTCGACATCGAGTACGGCCTGGGCATCTCGTCCGAGGGCTGCATCCTGGACCTCGGCCTGGAGCACAACATCGTCTCCAAGTCCGGCTCGTTCTTCTCGTACGGGGACACCCGGCTCGGCCAGGGCCGCGGCAACGCGAAGGGCTTCCTGCGCGAGAACCCGGAGATGGCTCGCGAGATCGAGTTGAAGGTCTACGAGGCCGTCGGGTTCGCCACGAACGGGCAGCCGGACACGCCGGCGGCCGACTCGGTGGCCGGCGGGCCGCCGGAGGTCGAGCCCGAGGTGACGGCCACGGGCGCCGCGAACGGCTCGGAGCCGGAGCCGGCAGCGGCGTAGTCAGTCTTCCCGACCGCCCGGCGATGAGCCGGGCACTTGCAAGCGAATCGAAGTGAACCGGCCGGCGCCCCCGCCGGCCGGTTTGCGTGCGTGCTGTTCGTTGACTCCGGCCGCTGCGGGGGGCGCGGGTGCGGGACCGTGTCCCTTGCGGCACAGACTGCCTGCGCCAGGGTCTTGGCCGGGTTTCCCGGCTCGGCCCTGGTTCGGGGCTGGGCCGCTGTTACGCGCCCCGTCTGCGGACTTCCGCTGGGGACAGGTCCCGCACCCGCGCCTGACCGCGGGGCGGGTGTGGCGGACAGGTCGCGAGCGCGGCGGTGCGGCGCCTGAGCCTTGGGGCTAGGGCGGCGAGACTCGGGCCGCTCCGTGGGCGTGGGTGCGGGACCGTGTCCCTTGCGGCACAGACTGCCTGCGCCAGGGTCTTGGCCGGGTTTCCCGGCTCGGCCATTGTTGGGGCTGGGCCGCTGTTACGCGCCCCGTCTGCGGACTTCCGCTGGGGACAGGTCCCGCACCCGCGCCTGACCGCGGGGCGGGTGTGGCGGACAGGTCGCGACGCGCGGCGGTGACTGGCGCCTCGCGCGACGTGGGCCTTTAGCGCCACATACGCGGTTGAGGCGACCCACCGCGGCTGTTTCGGCCACCGCGTTGTTTCTGGGACCTTTTCTCCGCCATAGACACGGTTTTCAGGCCCCAAGTCCCTCGCGCTGCCGCCGCCCCGCCGGCCTGTTTGAGTATTGCGCTGGCTCGACGCAGGCGCTCGCCAGTGGCAGGCCAGGCCCCGCAGTCAGGCTCGGGTGCGGGACCTGTCCCCAAGCGGAAGTCCGCGGACGGTGCGCGGCACAGCGGCCGGCTCCCAGGCCGCGGCCAAGCCGGGGGCCACGGCCAGGACCCAGGCAGACGCAGTCCGTGCCGCAAGGGGACATGGTCCCGCGCCCGAGCCCCTCGCAGCGGCCTGAGTGTCGAGCCTAGGCGGCCGCTGCGCGTAGCACTTCGCGGCGCGTGTGTTCGATCTCGCGGGCGACCATGTCGGCCGCCTCGGCTCCGCGCTCTCGTTCCACGATCCAGAGCGCCAGGTCGATGCCGGAGGTGACGCCGCCGGCCGTCAGGATGTCGCCGTCGTCGACCACCCGGGCCTCGCGCCTGACGTCCGCGCCGGCGGCCTCGAGGTCGTCCAGGGCGACGTGGTGGGTCACCGCCGGGCGGCCGTCGAGCAGCCCCGCCGACGCCAGCAGCATCGCTCCCGTGCAGACCGAGGCGACGGTCGCCCCGCCGCGGTGGCGCGCTGCGATCGCCTCGGGCACGTCGCCCCGCTTCGCCTCCGCCCATGCGCCGTGCTCCGCGCGGTCGCCCCAGCCGCCGCCCGGCACCACCAGCAGGCCGGGGGCCTCTCCGAGCGCGCCGTCGACCAGCACTCGCGCGCCGTGCGACGCGGTCACCGACTCGACGCCGTCGAGGGTCACGAAGCGCGGCTCGAAGCCGCCGTTGGCCAGCACCTCGTACGGCCCGAACGCGTCGAGCTCGTCGAAGCCGTCGTAGAGAAGGATCTCGGTTTCCATGCCTCCCATGCTCGCGCGGGCGACTTTCATGCGCGAGTGGCGGATATGCCCATGTTCGATAGGATCCCGCCAATGCACCAGGTGGCGATCCTCGCGCTCGAGTCGGTCGTGCCGATCGACCTGGCGATACCGGCGCAGGTGTTCGACGGCCGCGACGGATCTCCGTACCGCGCGCTGCTCTGCGCCACCGAGCGGGGGCCGGTCCGCACCACCACCGGCTTCGACGTGGTCGCCACGCACGGGCTCGAGGCGCTGGAGCAGGCGGACACGATCGTCGTCCCCGGCTTCGACTCGCACGCACGCCGGCCGCCTGAAGCCGCGCTCGAGGCGCTGGCCGCCGCGGCGGAACGCGGGCAGCGCGTCGTATCCATCTGCACAGGTGCGTTCGCACTGGCGGCGGCCGGCGTTCTCGACGGCCGCCGCGCCACCACGCACTGGTGGCACGCCGCCGAGCTGGCCGAGTGCTACCCGGCGATCACCGTCGACCCCGACGTCCTCTACGTCGACGAGGGCAACGTCCTGACGTCGGCGGGCGTGGTCGCGGGCGTCGACCTCTGCCTACACCTCATCCGCCAGGACCACGGCGCCGAGCTGGCCAACAAGGTCGCGCGCCGAATCGTCGTGCCCGCTCACCGCGACGGCGGTCAGGCGCAGTTCATCGAGCGGCCGGTGCCGAACGTGGCCGACGACTCACTCGAGCCGACTCGCGCCTGGACGCTCGAGCTCCTCGGCGAGCCGCTCACGGTTGCCGACATGGCGAAGCACGCCTGCGTGTCCGAGCGGACGTTCGCGCGCCGCTTCGTCGCCGAGACCGGCACGACGCCGCTCCAGTGGCTGCTGTACCAGCGCGTGCTGTTCGCCTGCGACCGGCTGGAGACGACGTCGGAGAGCATCGATCAGGTTGCGGCCGGCTGCGGCTTCGGGACGGCGGCGAACCTGAGGATCCATTTCCGCAGGGTGCTGGCGACGACCCCGACGGCCTACCGCCGGACGTTCGCGCAGCACGCCGCCTAGCAGCACCCCTGCGCTCAGGTCCCGATCATCACGGTCTGCCGGTCGACCGTCTGCTTGCCGCGGCGGTCGGTCGTGACAGTCGTCAGGCGGTAGGTGCCCCGCCCGAGCCGGCGCACGGCGCGCAGGCGGAGCGGGCGCTTGCCCCTGGTCTGCCCGCGGGCGTAGGTCTTCCCGCCGCGGGTCAGCCGTGCGCGCACGCTGCGCGCCGACCTCACGAGGCGCACCGTGCAGACAACGCGCACCTGGCCGCGCTTCGGCTTGCTCGGGGTGCACGTCACCTTTGCGTCGCGGCCGGCGGGGCCTTGTGGCCCGGCAGGTCCCGCAGGACCGGCTGGCCCGGCGGGCCCGGTGGGACCGGCAGCCCCGGGAGCCCCCGGCGCGCCGTCGGAGCCGGTGGGACCGGCAGGACCGACAGGACCCGGGCTGCCCGTTCCGGCAGGTCCCTGTGGCCCGGCGGGACCTACCGGACCCTGTGGTCCAGTGCCCCCGCCGCCGGTCGGCGCAGGGTCCCCCGTACCGCTGACGTTGACCGTCACCGTCTGCCCCGGCGTGTCCGTTGCGAGTTGGACGGTGGCCTGGCGGGTGCCGGTCGAGGTCGGAGCGAAACGCACCCGGACCTCGCAGTCGACTGTTCCGGCGAGCGTCTCCCCGGCGCAGGTCTCGCTCTGGATGAAGAAGTCCGTCCGGTGGGTCCCGGCGAGCCTCACCGAGCGCACCCGGACCGCGGCTCCGCCGGTGTTCTGGACCGTGAAGGCCTGGCTGCCGCCGACCGTCCCGACTGCCGCGTTGGCAAAGCTCAGAGGAGCCGGGGCGCTCACCAGGGGGACACTCGTGTTGAGCAGCACCGAGATCGACCAGGCGTTCCAGTTGCCGACGGCCAGGTCGCTCTTGCCGTCGCCGTTGAAGTCGGCCGCCTGGACCGAGCGCGGTCCGCAGCCGACAGTGCCGGACGCCGACGGATGGGCGCACGCCGGCGGAGTGGTGCCGGACGAACCATCGACGACTGCGAACCGAGCCGCGGCGGACAGCCCGCCGCCGCCCGTGCCGTACAGGACGCTGACGGTGTCGCCGGCGTTGTCGGCCATCGCGACGTCCGGCGAGCCGTCGCCGTTGAAGTCCGCGGTCGCCACCGAATACGACCCTCCGCCTGACACGTAAGCCGTGCTCGGCAGAAACTCGCCCGCCTGGGGGTCCCACAGGGCCACCCGTGCACCGTTCTGCACCGGGTCGGCGAACACCAGGTCGTCCCAGCCGTCGCGGTTCATGTCCTCCACGACCACGTCGCGGCCGCCGACCACAGTCGCCGGTGCGCCGAACCCGCCGGTGCCGTTGCCGAGTCGCACCGTCGAGGTCGAGCCCTCGGCGATCACGACGTCACGCTTGCCGTCGTCGTTGAAGTCGCTCGTCGCTATGGCGGTGCCGCCATCGCTAACCGGAGCCGGTCCGCCCGGCGTGACGAAGAATGGGGGCGTCGATCCGGGCGTCTTCAGGAAAACCCGAAGCTGGGTGGACGAGAGCGCGACTACGTCCATGCGACCGTCGCCGTTGAAGTCGTCGACCGCAATGTCGGCGAGGGTGCCGGTCAACGGGTTTGTCACCTGCGAGGTGGGCGCAAAGTTCCCGTCGCCATCGCCGGTCGCCACGACGAGCTCGCCATTGGGCATGCCGCTGTCAACAGAGAGGGTTGCCACGTCGAGGTAAGCGTCGCTGTCGAGGTACCCCGTGCTCATCGCGGACGTCGTCGAAGTGTCCGTGGCGAAGGGTCGGGCCGATGGGAAGCTTCCGGAGCCGGTGCCGGCCAGCGAGAGCAGCGTCTGGGACGACGAGCATGTGCCGCTGCACGATCTGCTGACGGCGGTCAGATCGGCGGTGCCGTTGCGGTCGAAGTCGTCCACCGCGATTGCGTCGACGTTCGAGAGAAACGGTCCGATCGGAGAGCCGGGTGCCGGCGCGAACGAGTGCCCCGGAGGCGCAGCACCGGGCCCCGCCGGCGCCGGCCCTGCCAGAACCCCGCATGCCACGACGATCGTCAGCACGCACACCAGCTGGCTAATCCTGCGCATCGTCCGCCTCCTCCGCCATCGACAGAACGTCCTGCGCCGGCGGGGTGATCCCGACCGCCGGATGTTCCTCGCGCACGTGCTTCGCGACGGACAGCACGAGGTGGTCCGCCCCCGTAGCCGTCAGGGTCTGCCCACACCCGCACGTGTACGTCCACGCCATGGCCGGAGCGTGCGATACGAGCCTCGGCAGAACCTTGGCGTGACCTTTACAAGGACCACCGAGGCCGCAGGACCGCTCGACAGCTCTCGCCGCACCGCAGCGCCCGCCGCAGGCCGTCATCGCTTGAGCGTGATCCGCCGACCTGCCTCTGCGGCATTGCCGGCGCTGTCCGTGATCGTCATCTGGACGCTCAACTTCAGCTTCCGGGCGCGCCGGAACTTCTTCTTCGCCTTTCTGGTGAAGCGGACCTTGACCTTGTAGGTGCCGCGGGAGCCGAATCGCGCGCTGCCCTTGGCCGCCACCTTGACCGCGGCGATCTTGAGGCCGCGGGCGTCCTTGCCCGATACGCGGGCCGTTGCGGTCGCGGCGCCAGCTTCGTCGGTCGTGACCGTCACGTCGAAGCCGCGGCTGAGCGCCTTGCCGAGCCGCGGCGGCCGGGCCACCGCGGCAGTGAACTTCGGCGCCGTCGTGTCGCCGGCGCCGGCCGTGCCCCCTCCGCCGGCCGAGCCCCCTCCGCTACCGGTCGCGCCGCCGCCGGTTCCACCGCCGCCGCCGGTTCCACCGCCCCCGCCTACGGTCGGACGCGGGCCAGGATTGACGTTCGCAGGCCCCCAGTCGGGCCGTGCGGCCCCTGGAATCACCAGGGTCGCTCCGCCTGCGGCGTTGATCGCCGCGCAGTCGCTCGTACTCGGCACGGGTGAGTGCCAGATACCGTCGCCCTCCTGCCAGACCAGCGCGGACCCGTCGGGCGCCCAGCTCGGACTCTCGTAGACCCCGGTCGGGTTCTCGTACCGGCAGCCGGGAGTCGGCAGCGCCGTTCCCGCGGGTGGCCCGCCTGTTACGGAGTAGAGCTGGAGCGTCTCTCGGCTGTCGCCGCGCACCAGCGCGAGCCTGTCACGAGCCGTCGTCAGCTCCGGATCGGTCAGCTCCTCCGGAGGACTCGCGAACGCGGAATCGGCGAACCACTGCTTCGCGCTCTCCGACGATCCGTATTTGTGGAACCAGATGATCCCGTTCGAGGCGTCCATCAGGACGGCCTCGTTGCCGATCCAAGAGGGGTTGTAACAGCAGTAGGGCTCGTTGACCTCCTCGTAGCGGGTCAGCCGGTCCGGGTAGGTGTAGATCGTCTGGCCGTAGGTGCCGATGCAGTAGTCACAGCCGAAGTAGGTCGTCGCCGTGAGGAACCAGTAGGCAGCCTTCGAACCGTCGGGCGACAGGCGCGGGTCGAGTGGCGGCGTAACCGCGGCAATGGGCTCGTTGAGCAGCTGGCCGTTCTGCCGCATCCGGTAGAGCCGCCGGTTCCCACCATCGCCGCGCGCGGCCATGATCGTGCCGTCGTCGGCCTGTGAGGGCGACTCGTACGGGCTCGCCGCCGTCCCATCGAGCGTGACCTGGTACTGGCCGGTCCCGTCCGGATTCGCCAGCCAGATGTTGCCGTCCTTCTGGTAGACGATGCTGCTTGCCGCGGCCGTCGAGGCAGCGGCCATAACGGCGGCGAGTGCCGCCGCGAGCGTGCCCACCATCGCCTTGCGCCTCATGTCTGCCTGCCTCCCCGTGACCATCGGAATCCGATGGGGCCCAGGCTGGACGGTGACCCTCGGTGAAAGGTTGGCGAAACCTTTACAGGCCCCGGAATCGCCCTTAGGGTGAAATTTCGCTAACCGTTCGGGGGATGGTGGGGGACGCGGACGTCAACAGCAGCGCACGGCCCCGGATTCAGCTCTGCGGCGATCTGTCCATCGAGCTGGCGGGCGAGCGCGTCGACGAGCAGCTGCGCGGGCGGCAAGGGCGCCAGCTCTTCGCGTACCTGGTCGCGAACCGGACGCGCGTCGTGTCGCGTGACGAGCTGGTGGACGCCATCTGGCCGATCGACCCTCCGGCGCAAGCAGGCGCGGCGCTCAGCACGCTTCTGTCACACGTCCGGCGGGCGCTCGGCCCGGACCGGCTGATCGGGCGCTCCGCGCTGCAGCTCGCCCTGCCACCCGACGCCTGGATCGACATCGAGGCGGCCGGCGAGGCGATCGGACGCGCCGAGGCCGCCCTGGCTCGCGAGGAGTGGCAAGCGGCGTGGTCGCCCGCTCACGTGGCGCTATCGATCGCCGAGCGCGGCCTCCTGCCGGGCCACGACGCACCGTGGATCGATGTCCGCCGGCGCGATCTGGACGAGCTGATGGTGGAAGCGCTGGAGTGTCTGGCGACGCTGGGCGTGCGGCTGGGCGGGTCTGAGCTGGCGGAGGCCGAGCGCGCCGCGCGGCGCCTGATCGAGGTCGCGCCCATGCGCGAGAGCGGTCACGTCGCCCTGATGGAGATTCACGCAGCCCGCGACAACGCCGCCGAGGGACTGCGCGTCTACGGCGACCTGCGCGAGCGGCTGCGAGACGAGCTCGGCGCGGCCCCGGGCGCGAGCGCGCAGGAGATTCACATGCGGCTGCTCGAGGCGAGCGCGGGACAGCCGACCCGGCCACATGTCGACGGCGACCACGACGAACAGCCCGCCACACGGGCGGCCACGGCGGTACCGCTCCCGACGCTCGTCGAGGCGCCGCAGAGGGCGAGCTTCGTGGGCCGTCGCCGCGACCTCGACCGGCTGCTGCTCGCCCTCGACCGCGGGAGCGACGTCCCCCGCCAGCTCGCGCTCGTCGCCGGCGAGCCCGGGATCGGCAAGACGCGAGTCCTCATGCAGTTCGGCCGGGTAGCCCACGAGCGCGGTGCCGAGGTCCTCTACGGACGGGCGGACGAGGACGGCCTGATCCCGTACGGGCCCTTCGTCGAGGCGCTCCGCCACCACGTCGCCCATACACCCGCCGCGGCGGTGCGGCGCGCAGCCGAGCTCGGAGGAAGCGAGCTGCGGGTCCTGCTGCCCGGCCTCGTGAGCAGCGCGGCCGACTCGGAGGTGCCGGCGACGCCGGACGCCGCGCTGGCGCGCTACCGCCTGTTCGACGCGATGTCCGCCCTGCTGGTGGACGCGGCGGCCGAGCGGCCCATCGTGCTGCTGCTGGACGACCTGCACTGGGCCGACGAGCCGACGCTTCTCCTGATGAAGCACATACTCCGCGCTCCGGACCAGCGCTGCCTGCTCGTCGTCGGCACGTACCGCGATGCGGAACTGCACCGCGCGCGAGCCGTGCTCGACGCACTCGCCGACCTTCAGCGCGACGTCCCGGTCGACCGCGTGCACCTTCGCGGCCTGGGGCCCGCCGACGTCGCCGCACTGGCGCGAGAGGCCACCGGCGGCGAACCCGACGACGGCTTGATCCGCTCGATCCACGGCGACACGGACGGCAACCCGTTCTTCGTGCTCGAGCTGGCCCGCCACCTGACAGAGGCGCCGGACCGCGAGGATCGCGAGGCGCTCCCGGAGAGCGTGCGCGACGTCGTCCTGCGCCGCCTGGGCAAGCTCGACTCGTCGACCCAGGCGGCTCTTCGCACGGGAGCAGCGCTCGGCCGCGAGTTCGACCTGGATCTCCTCGCCCAGGTCTGCGATCTCAGCGGGGACGCACTCATCGACGCCATCGACGAGGCGGTCGACGCGCGCGTGGTCGCTCCGGTGCCGGGCCGGCCCGACCGCTACTCGTTCGCGCACGCGCTGACCCGCACCGCGCTCTACGGCGAGCTGCGCCCCGCGCGGCGGGTTCGCACACACGAGCGGATCGCCCGCACGCTCGAGGGGCTCGTCGAGGAGGGGCGCCCGGTGGCGATGGCGGAGGTCGCGGCGCACATGGTCGCGGCGCTGCCGCGCATCGACGTGGACGCCGCGATCGACTACTCGACCCGCGCGGCGACGGAGGCGACGGACCTGCTCGCGTACGAGGACGCCGCGGATCATCTCGAGCGCGTGGTCGCCCTGCTCGCGGAGCACCGCGCGGGCGAATCGCCGAAGCGGACCCACATGCTCCTCGACCTCGGCCGCGCGCAGCGTTGCTCGGGGCGCGGCACCGACGCTCGTGCCACGTACGGCCACGCTATCGACGCCGCTCGTGCCCTGGCCGATCCCGAGCTGCTCGCGCGTGCCGTGCTGGGCTACGGCGGCGGCTTCTTCGAGTCGGCGTTCGTAGACGAGACGCTCGTGGCGCTGCTCGAGGAGGCCATAGCGGGCCTTGCCGACGACGACAGCGCGCTGCGCGTGGAGTTGTTGGCGCGGCTCGCCAAGGCGCTCTACTACTCGGAGGACGACGAGCGCGACGCCCCCCGCCGGGAGTTGCTGACCACACAGGCGCTGGCGATGGCGGAACGGCTCGAGCAGCGGCCCGCGCTGCTGGTGGCCCTGGAGGGCCGCCACTTCGCCCTCACCCGGCCCGAGAACCTGGAGGAGCGGATTGCGACCGCCCGCCGCATCATCGACCTGGCCGAGGAGTGCGGCGACCGCGACCGCGCGCTGCTCGGCCGCTGCTTCCTGATCGCCGACCTGATCGAGGCGGGCGACATGGGCGACGCGTACCGCGAGCTCGAGGCGTACGGCCGGCTGGCCGAGGAATCGCGGCTGCCGCACCACCGCTGGTACCACGCGCGCCTTCGCGCGATGCGCGCGCTGCTCGAGGGGCGGCTGGGCGAAGTCGAGGGGCTTTCCCAGCATGCGTTTGCTCTTGGCCAGCCGGTCGAGCCGCGGACCGCCACGATGCACTTCGGCACCCAGATGTGGCTCCTCAACTACCTGCGTGGGACGCTGTCCCCGCTCGAGGAGGCAGTGCGAGGCTTCGCCGCCAACTACCCGCGCGTGCCCGCGTGGCGCGCGGCGCTCGCTCACCTCCTGCTGGAGCAGGGCGAGGTCGAGGAGGCGACCGAGATCTTTCGCGAGTTCAGGGAGAGCCGTTTCGGCAACATCCCGCGCGACGCGATCTGGTCCGTGACGACCACGGTGGCCTCCGACCTGGTCGCAGCCGGCCTCGGAGACGAGCGCGACGCCCGCGTCCTCTACGACATGCTCGAGCCGTTCAGCCACCGCAACGCGGTGACGGGCGAGGTGATCTTCTGCTCGGGCCCGGTCGCGCTCTACGCCGGCGCGATGGCGCTGGCGATGGGCGATCCCGACGCGGCGATCCCGCACCTGGAGGACGCGCTCGTGCGCTGCGCCGAGATGGGCGCGCGGCCGTTCGAGGGCCGCGCGGCCGGAACTCTCGCGGATGCGCTCCGCGCCCGACACGCACCGGGAGACGACGCGCGGGCGCGCGAGCTCGACGCGCTGGCAGAGGAGCGGGCCCGTGAGGTCACGGGCGCGCCCGCCGGCGTTCCGGTCTGACCGCGGCCCGCTACTCCGCCTCGGCGTCGCCCTCGTCGCCGTGCGCGATCGCGATCAGCAGCTCGAAGCGGCCCACCCGCAGCTGGAGCCGGGACGCGCGCTCGCCTTCCACGCTCAGCCCGCCGTCGAACTGCTTCTCGGTGACGTAGAAGCCGTCCAGGCCGGCCAGCTCCTCGAGCCCGAGCGGGACCACGGAGAAGAACAGGCTCTCGCCCTGCGCGGCAGGGGTCGACTCGCGTCCGCTCGAGTACTTCGACTCCGCTCGCATCAGGCGGCCGGACATGTGGGCGATGACCTGGGGCTGCTCGTTCGGGTCGCGCGGGCGAACGACCACGTTGACCGGACGGCCGAGGGCCGCCTGCAGCTCAACCAGCGCCTGCTCGAAGGACAGGCCATAGGTCGTTGCGGACATTCCGTTGCTCGCTTCCTCAGAGGTGGGGGAGCCGGCGGTCCGTGCCGGCGGGGGGTCCCCAATGTAAGCGCGATCGTCCCGCCATGCTTGACATCCCGGGCGAGCCACTGGTCTGATGGCCTCATCCCCGCCGACTCGCACCGGAGGCTCCCTTGAACGCGCGTATCCCCCTCGGCCTGCTGGCCGTCGCACTCGGCGCCGTCCCGCTCGCCGCGGGCGCAGGCGCGGCCGAGCCGGACCAGCCCGCCACGCCGGAGCAGATCACGCAGTACTACGAGTCGGGCGAGTACGCCGCGGACCTGAGGAAGAAGACCGACGCGGCGACGAAGTCGCTCAAGGCCCAGCTCAAGAAGGAGCCGAGGAAGCCGGCGATCGTGTTCGACATCGACGACACGCTCGAGTCGACCTACCGGTGCGCGAAGAAGGGCAACTTCGAGCGGAGCGCGATCAACGTGTGCACGGCTCAGGGCGATCAGGACCCGATCCCGCGGATGTGGACGCTCCTGAAGTACGCGCAGAAGAGGAAGGTCGCGATCTTCGTCATCACCGGCCGGCCGCAGGGCATCGAGCCGGGCACCCGCGAGCAGCTCAAGGAGGACGGCCTGACCGGCAAGTACACGCTGGTGATGCGCCCGAACAGCGAGTTCGGCAAGCCCTCGCAGCCCTACAAGGCGGCCGCGCGCAAGGCCATCCAGAAGAAGAAGTTCAAGATCCTCGTGAACATCGGCGACCAGGACAGCGACCTGGACGGGGGCTACGCGGTGAAGCGGTACAAGGTGCCGAACCCGATGTACTTCACGCCGTAACGCACGAGGCTTCCCGCTGCTTGCGGCACCCGCCGAGCACGTCTAATCTTCAGTCAACGGCCGGATGGCCGTCGCTAAGACGATTTACCAGCAAATTGGCTCTTTTCGATACAAGGATCACCTCTGGGAACGGCGCATCCGGACGGCGCCGCTGGAACTTCTGCAGCTGTGGACGAGCAGGAAGGGAGCTGAAAGCGCGTCCATAGCGGGATCCCCGGCCGCGCCCCCAGGGCGCGCCGATCGAACGAAGCGCAATCTGGTGTCTTGCGGCGACCAGCCGTGACCGCTTCACACAGAACTAGAGGCCCGGTGCAGGCGTTCCGGGAGGGAGACACCAGAGATGGATTTCGTGGCTGCGGCAGTTCTGGCAAACGCCGGGACGTTCGCGGGAGCGATCGGGGCCTCGGCCCTCGTCGCCGGCGTCGTGGCGGGGCTGGTCTCCCGCTCGAGCCGGAGCGGCGTCGCCCACGCGACCGGCTCGGCAGCGCTGCCCCCGTCCGGGGACGGCTCGACGGCGACCCGTACCCAGGCGTCCCCGGCGGCGAGTAGGTCGAGCACCGCCGCTCCCGCCACGAGCGACGAGCCGGGGCGCGACAAGCTCGAGGCCGAGCTGCGCGAGCGCCGCTCGGAGATCGCGCGGATCGAGGAGCGCCTGCTGGCCAAGGAGGAGTCGATCGACGCTCGGGTGAACGAGCTGACCCGCCGCGAGCGCTCGCTGGAGGACCGCGCCCGCAACCTCGAGCACGAGGCCGAGCGCCTCAAGCAGTCCAAGCAGGAGCAGCTCCGCGAGCTCGAGCGGGTCGCCAACCTGTCGTCCGGCCAGGCCCGCCAGCTCATGCTGCGCGAGCTGGAGTCGGAGCTCCGGCACGACAGCGCCAAGCTCGTCCGCCAGGTCGAGGAGGAGACCCGGCGCGACGCCGACCGCCGCGCGCGCAGCATCCTGTCGTCCTGCATGCAGCGGCTGGCCGGCGGGCACGCCGCGGAGACCACGGTTTCGGTCGTCGCGCTCCAGTCCGACGACCTGAAGGGGCGCATCATCGGCCGCGAGGGCCGCAACATCCGCGCCCTCGAGATGCTCACCGGCATCGACTTCATCATCGACGACACGCCCGGCGCGGTGGTTCTGTCCGGCTTCGACGGGGTGCGGCGCGAGATCGCCCGCCTGACGCTCGAGAAGCTGCTCCAGGACGGCCGCATCCACCCGGCCCGGATCGAGGAGGCGTACTACCAGGCCCGCTCGGAGATCGAGGACCACATCCTCGAGGTCGGCGAGCAGGCGGTGCTCGAGGCGAACATCGGGACGCTCCACCCGGAGCTGACCAAGCTCATGGGGCGCCTGCACTACCGGACGAGCTACGGGCAGAACGTGCTGGCCCACTCCGTGGAGTGCGCACAGCTCGCGTCGATGGTGGCCGACGAGCTCGGCGCGGGGGCCAAGACCGCCCGCCGCGCGGCGCTGCTGCACGACATCGGCAAGGCCGTGACCCACGAGATCGAGGGGCCGCACGCGCTCGTCGGCGGCGACCTGGCGCGCAAGTACGGCGAGAGCGAGGCCGTCGCCCACGCGATGGAGGCGCATCACAACGAGGTCGAGCCGCAGACGATCGAAGCGGTGATCGTGCAGATCGTCGACGCGCTCTCGGGCGCTCGGCCCGGCGCTCGCGGCGAGTCGCTCGAGTCGTACACCAAGCGGCTGCGCGAGCTCGAGCAGATCGCCCAGCGCCACACCGGCGTAGAGAAGGTCTACGCGATGCAGGCCGGCCGTGAGATCCGCGTGATCGTCCGCCCCGAGGACGTCGACGACGACTCCGCGGCGTTGCTGTCGCACCGGATCGCCCGCGACGTCGAGAAGGAGCTGGAGTACGCGGGCCAGATCAAGGTGACGGTCATACGCGAGTCGCGCGCGGTCGACTACGCGAAGTAGTCAGATCAGGACGAGCACGCCGACGGCGATCGCGGCGAGCTCGATAACACCCACAGCGACGCCGATCAGAGCGATGCCGGACCCGTCTCGCGTCCCGCCCGACTCGCGGATGCGCGTGCGGGCGCGGAGCCCGAACCAGATCGGCACCACCGGTATGACGAGCAGCGCAGTGACGAGTGACGCGATCGCAAACGAGTCGGGGGTCGTCTCCGACGGCGGTCCGACCGCGGCCCCCTGGCCACGCCACTGCGATCCGTCCCACCAGCGCATCTGGCCGGGCTTGTCCGGATCCGGATACCAGCCGGGGGCCCGGTCGCTCATTCAAGCCCCGAGATCCGCCAGCCCTGCCCGGGATAGCGGTCGAGGTAGAACGTCCAGTGGTTACGGGTGCCCTCCTCATCGGCCAGCACGGTCGCGCCGTCGCCGGCCAGGTAGAGCGACTGGATGTCGATCTCGGCGAGTCCCGCCGTGCCGGCATCCCAGTCCGCCTCGCAGGCCCCGTCCGACCCGTACGTGCGGGCGAGTTCCGGCGTGAAGAGGTCGCGGCAGATCCGCGCCCCGTCGGCGTCCTCGTAGGCCACCTCGAAGCGGTCGATCACCTCTGCCACCTGCGCCTCGTCGCCGGCGTAGTCGTCCCGGTTGACCTGGTCGAACACGCCGTTCACGGCGAGCGTCGCGACGACGCCGGTCATGACCAACAGGACGCACCCGACCGCTATGCCGGCGGTGGCGAGGCCCTGCCCGCCCAGGCGACCGCCGGACCGGCGGATCCGGCGCCTGGACACGAAGCCGAGAACGATGCCGACCGGCGACAGACCGATCACCGAGGTGACGAGCGACGCGATGGCGAATCCGTCGGTGGGCCGCGTGGGGGTCGCGTAGTGAGCCGGTCCGGGCGCCGTGTACGCGGTCCAGTCACGCCCGCTCCACCAGCGCAGCGCGCCCTGCGCCCACGGGTCCGGATACCAGCCGGGTGGCGACATCACCTGCCTTGTCCCCGTAGCCACCGTCGGGGCTAACCTTCGGCTCCGTGAAGCGCTACCACGTCACCACGTTCGGCTGCCAGATGAACGAGCACGACTCCGAGCGCATGAAGGGCATGCTCGAGTCGCTCGGCTACAGCGAGGTCGGCGAGCGCGACGAGGCCGACCTGATCCTGTTCAACACGTGCTCGATCCGGGAGTCGGCCGACAACCGGCTGATCGGCCACCTGGGCGAGGCCAAGCGCCTGAAGACCGAGAACCCGGACCGGGTCGTCGGCGTCGGCGGCTGCTGGGCCCAGTCGGTCAAGGACGAGATCTTCGAGCGCTTTCCGTTCGTGGACGTCGCGTTCGGCCCCGGACAGGTGCCGAAGCTGGCCGAGTTCCTGACCAGCGAGTCGCTGTCGGCGCAGGGCTTCTTCGAGTTCGAGGGCTTCACGGGCCACCTGCCGATGAAGCGCGAGCGCGACTTCCAGGCCTGGATGCAGATCTCGGTGGGCTGCAACTGCCGGTGCTCGTACTGCATCGTGCCCTCCACGCGCGGGCGTGAGGTCAGCCGGCCCGCCGCCGAGCTGATCGCCGAGGCGGAGCGCCTGGCCGCCGACGGGGTGCGCGAGGTGACGCTGCTCGGGCAGAACGTCAACTCGTACGGCCGCGACCTGCCGAAGGACGCGAAGACGACGTTCGCCGAGCTGCTGACCGCGATCGACGCGATCGACGGGATCGACCGCATCCGCTACACGAGCCCGCACCCCAAGGACATGAAGGAGGACGTGATCCGCGCGCACGCCGAGCTGCCGGCGCTGTGCGAGCACATCCACCTGCCGCTCCAGGCCGGGTCGAGCCGCATTCTCAAGGCGATGCGCCGCACCTACAACCGGGAGCGCTACCTGGACCGCGTCGCGATGATCCGCGAGCACGTGCCCGACGTGTCGCTGACCACCGACATCATCGTCGGCTTCCCCGGCGAGACCGAGGCGGAGTTCGAGGAGACGCTCGAGGTCGTCGAGCAGGTGCGCTACGACTCGGCGTTCACGTTCATCTTCTCGCCGCGGCGCGGCACGGAGGCGGCGGGGCTCGACGGCCAGCTCCCGCACGCGGTCAAGCGCGATCGGATGGAGCGGCTGGTCGAGGCGGTGCAGCGCTGCGCGCAGGAGCGCGCGCAGCGCTTCGTGGGCCGGACGATGGACGTGCTGGTCGAGGGGCCGTCCCGCACCGACCCGTCGAAGCTGCGCGGCCGCACCCGTCACAACAAGACCGTCAACTTCGAGGGGCTCGCCCAACCGGGTGAGCTGGCGCACGTCGAGATCCACTCGGCGACGAGCACGACGCTGGCCGGCGAGGAGAAGCTCGCCGCCCGCGCCCTCGCGTAGCGCGATCCTTCACGACATGGAGGCGATCGCCCTGTTCGGGCCGACCGGCGTGGGGAAGACCGGCGTGGCGGTCGCGCTCGCGGCACGGCTGCGCGACCGCGGGGAGGACCCGGTGGCCATCTCTGCCGACGCGCTCCAGGTCTACCGCGGCCTCGAGACCCTTACCGGAGCCGGGGAGCACGGCGGCGCGCTGCAGCACCGCCTCCAGTCGATCGTGCCGGTGACCGAGACGTTCAGCGCCGGCGAGTTCGCCGAGCGCGCACACGCGGAGATCGACGCCGCGCTGGCACAGCGGCCGGCGCCCGATCGTGGTCGGCGGCACCGGCCTCTACCTGCGCGCCGCGCTGACCGAGCTGAGGCTGAAGCCGCCACCGCCGCCCGGCCTGCGCGAGCGGATCGAGGAGCGCGTCGACGAGCGCGGCGTGGCAGCCATGCACGCCGAGCTGGCCGCGCTGGCCCCGGAGCGGGCCGCGAAGATCGAGGCGACCGACCGCAGCCGGGTCGTGCGCGCGCTCGAGCTGCACGAGATGGGCGCGCTGGACTCCTACGGCGACCAGCTCTGGACGAGCGAGACGCGCGTGCCGACCCGGCTCTTCGGCCTGGTCCGCGAGCGCGAGGACCTGTACGCCCGGATCGACATGCGCGTCGAGTCGATGGTCGCCGCCGGAGCCGCCGACGAGGTGCGAGCGGCCGACGCCGCCGGCGCCTCGCGCACGGCGCGCGCCGCGCTCGGGTTCAGGGAGCTGCTCGACGGCGACGTCGACGCGATGAAGCGCCGCACCCGGCAGTACGCGCGGCGCCAGCTGACCTGGATGCGCAAGCTGGCGGACGTCGAGATCGTCGACTTGACCGGCCGCGACGCCGAGGAAGTCGCCGAGGCGATCGCGCTGAGACTCCTCAGCCTCTAGCGCGGCCGCAGCTGCAGCTCGCACCCCGCCGGCTCGTTGTCGACGCCCGCGTCGAGCCGGACGACATCCCGGTTGCCGGCGCCGCAGTCGACGGCGTCGGCCTCACCGTCGCGCGCCAGCACCCGGTCCTTCCCCGAACGAGCGGACAGCTGGTCGCGCCCCGGGCCCCCGTCGAGGACGTCGGCGAACCGGCTGCCCTCCAAGATGTCGGCCGCCTGGCCACCCTTGACACCGCCGACCCGGCTCAGCGCGTCGCCCTCGCCGGGGCCGCCGCTGACCGGGCCCGACCGTCCGAGCGACACCTGGACCGGCTCCGTGCGCGCGGCGTAGGAGACGACGTCGCGGCGACCGCCGCCGAAGATGCGGTCCGCGCCGTCCGGGACGGCGAGCATCTCGTAGCGGTCCGCGCCGCCGACGCCGAACACCGTGTCGTCGCCGTGGCCCGGCCGGAACGTCTCGGCCGCCGCCGATCCGGTGAGCGTGTCGGCCAGGCGGCTGCCGGTGACGATCTCGACGCTCGGGCCGATCTGGTGGAAGTCGCGGGCTCCGGGCCTGCCGTCGCGCCCGGTGTTGGCGCCGGTGCTGACGACCACCGGGAGATCGCTCTCGGCCCAGGACGCCTCGTCGGTCCCGGCGCCGCCGTCGAACCAGCCGCCGGTCGCGACCGGAGCGGAGCCGGCGACGAGCCGGTCGTCGCCGTCGCCGCCCAGGAACGTCGTCCCGCCCGCGTAGCGGTCGGTGAACGTGTCGGCGCCGTCGCCCGCGATGACGGTCAGGCGCCCCCAGGCGCTTCGGTTTGTGCAGCGGACCTCGGTCGCGCTCAGCGACACGCACTTCGACCGCGCGCTGCTGCCGACGGCGATCGGCACGCTGTCGGTGATGGTGACGACCTGGTTGTCGTCGCCGGTGGCCAGGACCGTGTTGACCTCGCCGGGCGCGGCCTCGTAGCGCAGCTCGGCGCTGTCGAGGCCATGCGGCGACACGGTCGCGCCGTGGGCGGCGGCGGGCACGGCGATGGCCACGAGAAGCGCGGCGGGCAACGCGGAGATCAGGCGCATGGGGGCTCCTTGCGAGGTGGGATGCGCCCACCGTCGCCTGCGGCCGTCCCCTCCCCGTCGCCCGCCCGTCTCGCTTCCGTCCGCGACCCGTTGGCTAAGGTCACGCGCCGCCATGGACTTCGAGAAGTGGAACGCGCTCGGCAACGACTACGTCGATCGTCGAGCAGAGGAACCTGCCCTGGGAGCTGACGCCCGCGCGGATCCGCGCCCTGTGCGCGCTCCACTCGGGAATCGGGTCGGACGGCATCCTGCTGCTGTCGGAGCCCGAGCAGCGCGGGTTCGTGGCGAAGCTGCGCATCTTCAACCCCGACGGGTCCGAGGCCGAGCTGTCCGGCAACGGCGCGCGCGAGGCGATCATGTACCTGCGCCACCGCGGCTGGACCGACAGCGACGAGTTCTCGATCGAGACCGCCGCGGGCGAGATCCGGCCGCGCATCACCGGGCCGACGACCTGCACGGTCGACATGGGCCGGGCAAAGGACCGGGGGGCAGGCACGCTCAGCTCGAACGGCCGGGAGTTCCAGTTTCAGGACTTGTCGATCGGCAACCCGCAGTGCTCGATCGAGCTGCCCGCCGGCGAGGACCTGGCCTCCTTCGAGCTGCGCGAGTTCGGGGCGCCGATCGAGTCGAACACCGACCTCTTCCCGAACCGCACGAACGTGTCGTTCTGGCGCCGCGACTCCGACAGCGAGATAACCGCGCGCATCTACGAGCGCGGCGTGGGCGAGACCCTGTCGTCGGGCACCGGCGCGAGCGGCGCCGCGGTCGCGTTCGTGCTGCGCGGCGGCGACTCGCCGGTCACCGTCCACCTGGACGGCGGCGACCTGGAGGTCGAGGTGGGGGAGGACCTGCACGTGAACCTGACCGGCTGGGCCGTGCCCGTGTACAGCGGCCGCCTGGCCCCCGAATTCGTCAAGGAGCTGTCCGATGAAGCCCAGTAGCCGGCTGGAGAAGATCCCGCCCTACCTGTTCGCCCAGCTCGAGCAGAAGATCCGTGAGAAGAAGGCGGAGGGGATCGACGTGATCTCCCTGGGCATCGGCGACCCGGACACGCCGACCCCCGACCTGGTGATCGACGCGCTGGCGGACGCCGCGCGCGACCCGGGGACCCACCAGTACCCCTCCAACCGGGGCCGCGACGAGCTGCGGGAGTCCGTCGCCCGCTTCTACGACCGCCGCTTCGGCGTGGCGCTCGACCCCGCGACCGAGGTCGTGCCCGCGCTCGGCGCCAAGGAGTGCGTCTTCAACCTGAACCTGGCGTTCCTCGACCCGGGCGACGCCGCGCTGGCCGCCGACCCCGGCTACCCCGTCTACACGGGCGGGCCGCTGCTCGTCGGGGCCGAGCCGGTCCTCATGCCGCTGCTGCCCGAGCGCGGGTTCGCGCCGGACCTGGAGGCGATCTCCGAGGCCGACCGCGAGCGCGCCCGGATCATGTACCTGAACTACCCGAACAACCCCACGGGGGCGATCGTGCCCGACGGGCTGTTCGAGCAGGCCGTCGAGTTCGCCCGGGCCCACGACATCCTCGTGGTCCACGACGCGTCCTACACGGAGACGACGTTCGACGGCTACGTCGCCCCGAGCTTCCTGGCCACGCCGGGCGCCAAGGAGGTCGGGGTGGAGGTCTTCTCGCTGTCCAAGGGCTACAACATGACCGGCTGGCGGACCGCCGCGATCGTGGGCAACGCCGACGCCGTCAACCACTACTGGCGGCTCAAGTCGAACATCGACTCGGGCATGTTCGAGGCCGTGCAGCTGGCGATGGCCAAGGCGCTCGACGACGGCGACCAGGTAGCGCGCGACATGAGCGCGATCTACCAGCGCCGCCGCGACCTGGTGGTCGACGCGCTGCGCGAGATCGGCGTCGACGTGACCCCGCCCAAGGGGTCGATCTACGTGTGGGCGCCGGTGCCCGAGGGCCACTCGTCGGCCTCCTACGCCGAGCTGGTGCTGGAGGAGTCCGCGGTCGTGGTGTCGCCGGGCGGTGCGTTCGGCCAGAGCGGCGAGGGCTTCTTCCGCATCTCGCTGACGGTCTCGGACGACCGGCTGACCGAGGCTGTCGAGCGGCTGCGCTCCTCGCTCGGGGGATAGGGTCCCGGCCGTGCGCTACTGCGGCATCGTCGCCGGCGGCTCGTACGTGCACCTGTGCGCGCTCGAGGAGGTGCGCGTGGATGAGCCGCCGATCCGGCTCGAGGCGCTGTTCTACGAGCCGGCCACGCCTGAGCAGGTCGCGGCCGAGATCCAGGCGTTCGAGCACGCGGTGGTCGGTGTGGCGGCGCCGGTGGGCGGCGCCCGCAACGGCGGCGAGGCGCGCGCGGCCGACGCCGCGCTCCGCATGCGCGGCGTGCTGCCGGTCCCGTACGCCGCGGAGGGGCGGCGCATGTTCCAGGCGCTCGCGGCCCGGGGGCTGTTCTCACCCGACGCGCCCGAGGGGGTCACCGAGGGCGAGGCGCCCGACGGGCGCCTACGAGACGATGCCGGTGTTCGAGACGAACGCCGACGGCGTGTTCTGCGCGCTCCAGGGCCGGCGCATGCCCGCCAAGCGCCACCCGATCGGCATCCAGCGCCGCATCGAGGAGCTCGAGCAGAACCACGTCGTCGACGACGGCGGCGACCTCTGGCACCGCCGCATCGAGGAGATCGAGGCGGCCGCGGCGGCGTTGTGCGCGCACCGCTACGCGGTCGGCCACGCGTGCTGGGTCGGCGACCCGCGCGAGGGCGTGATCGTCCTGCCGGGCTCGCGGCTGCCCGAGACGTTCAGCGGGCAGGGCGTGCTGCCGCCGGTCGAGCGGGTCGTCCTGCCCGAGGCTTGAACCTCCGCGAGCTGAACCGCGCGACGCTGGCCCGCCAGGGGCTGCTCGAGCGCGCCGACGTCAAGCCGGTCGCGATGGTCGAGCAGCTGCTGGGGCTCCAGGCCCAGGAGCCGAAGCCGCCGTTCGTCGGGCTGTGGACGCGGATCGAGGGCTTCGACGCGGGCGACCTCCGCGAGGAGCTGCTGGCCGGGGACGTCGTCCGGGCCACGCTCATGCGCGCGACGCTCCACCTCTGGAGCGCCGCGGACTACCGCGGCGCTGCGCACCGCTCTGCAGCCCGCGCTCGACAGCGCGATGGGCGGCATCCTGAAGGCGCGCGGGGAGGGCGTGGTGGTGGACGACACGCTGGCCGCGGCGCGCAAGCTGCTCGCGCGCGGGAGGAAGCTGACCTTCGACGAGATCCGCGACGCGCTCAGCGAGCAGTTCCCGGACGTCGACCACCGCGCGCTCGGCTACGTCACCCGGACCGGGCTGCCGCTGGCGATGGTCCCGACCGACGACCCGTGGGGGTTCCCGCGCGACTCGCAGTTCCGGACGGTCGCGAAGGTCGACAAGCAGGCGGCGACCGAGGAGCTGGTGCGCCGCTACCTGTCCGCCTTCGGCCCCGCGTCGCCCGCCGACATGCAGGTCTGGTCCGGGCTGAAGGGCCTCAAGGAGGTGTTCGCGGCGATCGAGGACGAGCTCGAGGTGATCGACGACGGGCTGTACGACCTGCCCGGCGCTCCGCGTCCGGACGGCGACACGCCCGCGCCCGTCCGGTTCCTGCCCGCGTTCGACAACATGCTGCTGGCCCACAAGGACCGCACGCGCATCATCGACGACGAGCACCGGCCGCGGGTGGTCACCAAGAACCTGCGGATCCACCCGACCTTCCTGGTCGACGGATTCGCCGCCGGCATGTGGTCGATCAAGGCGACGAAGAAGAAGGCGACGCTCGCGCTCGAGCCGTTCGGGAAGCTGACGAAGGGCGTCCAGAAGGAGCTTCGCGAGGAGGGCGAACGGTTGGCCCGCTTCGCCGAGCCGGACGTCGCCGACGTCGAGATATCCATCTAGCCAACCTCCGGCGGGCTCTTCCGTTTCTACCCCCGACGGGGAGGTCAAGAAGGACCGAGAGACCCGGGGACACGCTGAGCGCACGTACCCCTGCCCGCCGCAAGGCTGCCTCGGGTCTCTCCCCGTTCGCCGAGCGCGCTCCTAGACTTGAGGCGATGGATCGCGGCCGCAACGGACGCAAGGGCGAGACCACTCGTCCCGGCGAGGCAGCCCGGACGGCACGGGCACGTCAGCGTGCCTTCGTGATCGCCGCCGGCCCCGCCGAGGTCGACCTGTCGGAGATGGTCGAGCTGCTGCGCACGGCGGGCGTCGCCGTGGTGGGGGAGATGCAGCAGCGCCGCCCGCGCCCCGATCCCGATCGTTACCTGGGCAAGGGCAAGCTGGCCGAGCTGAAGCGCGCGGTCAAGGAGGCCGACGCCAACGTCGTCGTCTCCGACGACGAGCTGGTCCCGCGCCAGGAGCGCAACCTCGAGCAGGAGCTGGGCGTGCCGGTGATCGACCGCACCGCGGTGATCCTGGACATCTTCGCCGACCACGCCGCCACCGCCGAGGGCAACCTTCAGGTCGAGCTCGCGCAGCTCCAGTACAACCTCGCGCGCATGCGGGGGCTGTGGACCCACCTCGAGCGCCTCGGCGCCGGGATCGGCACCCGCGGCCCGGGCGAGTCGCAGATCGAGACCGACCGCCGCCTGGCCCGCGACCGCATCGCCGCGCTCAAGCGCCGGCTGGACCGCACGAAGGCCACCCGCAGCGTCATGCGCAGCGAGCGCGAGCGCGCCCATCTGCCGACGGTGGCGCTGGCGGGCTACACCAACGCGGGCAAGTCCACGCTGCTGAACGCGATGACGGGGTCGGAGGTCGGCGTCCGCGACCGGCTCTTCCACACGCTCGACCCCACCACCCGGTCGTTCGAGATCGGCGGGCGCGCCTACCTGCTGACCGACACCGTCGGCTTCATCCGCAAGCTGCCGCACGAGCTGGTCGACGCGTTCGCCGCCACGCTCGAGGAGGCGCTGACCGCGGACCTGATCGTGCACGTGGCCGACGCCTCGCAGGCCGAGGACGAGCTGGTCGAGCGGATCGCCGCCGTCGACGAGGTGCTGGCGGAGATCGGCGCCGCCGAGCGCCCGCGGCTGCTCGTGCTGAACAAGGTGGACCTGGTCGACGACGAGGGCCGCCGCGAGCTGAGCTTCCGCTACCCCCGCGCGGTGCAGGTGTCGGCCACGTCCGGCGACGGTCTCGGCGCGCTGAACGACGCGATCGAGGCGCGGTTCCTCGACAGCCTCCGGCCGATGGAGCTGCTCGTGCCCTACGCGGAGGGCGGCAGCCTGTCCGAGCTTCACGAGCTGGCCGGTGAGCTCGACCGTGAGGACACAGCCAGCGGCGCGCTCATCAAGGCGCGCGTGCCGGCGGGGGTCGCGTCGCGCTTCGAGCGCTTCGAGGTGCAGGACGGCCAACCGGGCCAGGGCGGCGGCAACGGCGCCGGGCCCGACGGCGACGCGTGACGCTGCTCTGCCGGCGGCTGTCCGACGCCGCGCGCCTGCCGACCCGCGCCCACGACGGCGACGCGGGACTCGACCTTTACGCGGCCGAGGCCGCGCGGCTCGAGCCGGGGGAGCGGGCCAGCGTGGGCACCGCGATCGCGGTCGCGATCCCCGAGGGCCACGCGGGCCTGGTCCTGCCCCGGTCGGGGCTGGCCGCGCGCCACGGCATCTCGGTCGTCAACGCTCCGGGGCTGATCGACTCGGGCTATCGCGGCGAGGTCCGCGTCCTGCTCCTGAACACCGACCGCGGCGACGCGTTCGAGGTCCAGGTGGGGGACCGCATCGCGCAGCTCCTGATCACGCCCTATGTCGCGCCCCCGGTGGTCGAGGCGGAGGACCTGGACGCCACGGTCCGCGGCGCCGGCGGGTTCGGGTCGAGCGGACGCTGAATTCCGTGGCCGGCAGTGTGCCCGGCGCGCCAACATCCTGCACGGTCAGCACCAGTTGACCAAAACAGTGGAAACCGCGGGTCTATAGGCGTAGTTTCCCCGCCGACTCGACGTAGGAGGACCTTGCAGTGGGGGAGAGCGGAGACCGGCGACGGCTCGACGCGGTGCTGGCCGAACAGGCCCGGCGCAGCGACGACTACCGGAGGGCGATAGGTACTGGGGGTGAGCAGTCGGCGTACTTCCGCCTGCGCAACGTCAACGCGCGGGTGGCGGAGTACGACCGGATGGTGCGCGGGGTCGAGCGGCAACGTGCCACTGAAGGAGTGGGTTCGAACAGCCGCTGACCGCCATCCGACGCGCCAGGTTCGGACGGATCAGGCACGTCGGGCACATCTCCGTATGGCGCACCGGCCCTGTGCGGGAGCAGGGCTCGGTCAGCTCGACCGGTGGCGCACGACGTCGGCCGCCTCGGCCTCGACGGCCGCGGCGAGGCGCCGGCCGAGCGGCGCGAAGGGCGCGATCGCGGGCTCTCCCTTGTCCAGGCGCCAGGTCCCCTCGATCCGGCCGTCGACCATCAGGGTCGGGCGCAGGATGCCGCCGCCGGGCACGGCCGCGCGCGCGTTCTCGGGCCGCAGGGTCAGGGCGCGGTCGCGGTGGGCCAGCAGGAAGTTGTCCCACGCCGGCAGCAGGCGTACCGCCCGCGCGGGAGCGGGCTCGGCGTCGCGGGCGATCCACGCCTCGCGGCCGAGGACGGCGACGGGTCGCAGCTCGTGCTCGATCGCGGCGAACGCGGCGCGCGCGTCGGGCATCGGCAGGCCGGACCAGGCGGCCAGGTCGTGCGGCGCCGCCGGCGGGTGGGCGGCCACGTAGCGGCGGGCCAGCTCCGCCAGCGCCGCGTCGCGGTCGGCGGGGGCGCCGTCCGGCGCCGCGGCGAGCCAGTCGTCGGTCAGCACGTACGCGGGCCGCCCGCGGCGGGGCGCCGCCTCGCAGATGACGCCCGCGAACGCGGCCCTCCCGACCAGGTGGGCGGGCGCCTGCGGGTCGTCGGCCAGCCTCACGCCGCTCAGCCGCACGTGGTCGGCCAGCTCCTGGCGGGTCAGCGGGCCCTGGTCCGCCAGGGTGGCGCGCACGGCCCGGAGCGCATCGTCGTTGTCCACGCCCATCGCGGCCATCCGCTTGCGGTTGCGCCGCAGCCCGACCGGCCCGAGCAGGCTGACGAGCCAGCGGAGGTCCTCGGCCGCCACCAGGTGGAGCGTGCCCCGCATGCACCAGATCCGGGCGACCGACCGCTCCTCGTGGAGCGCACGCCCGACCGCGGCGCCTGTCGACCCCGCCAGCCGCGCGCGCACCCCGAGCGACGCCGCGCCCGAGTCCTGCGCCTGGATGCCGACCACGGCGCGGACAGCGTCGGCGACGGCGGCCGGCTCGGAGCGCCCAGGGTCGTCCAGCCGCTGGCCCCGCACGAGCAGCCCCCGTGCCTCTGGCTCGCCGATCCGCACGCGCCCGGCCGGCGTCGCTAGGACCGCCGGCCGGCGACCCGCGGCGGCACGTGCGCGTCGGCGACGGCGTCGTTCGCCAGCAGCCGGAGCACGAACCGCAGCAGCTCGTCGCGCAGGTCGCCCAGCCGGTCGAGCCGGCCCGCGCGGACCTCCTCGGCCAGCAGCTCGACCATCGCCACGACGATCACCCGCGGCGCGAGAGGGGACAGCGGGGGCAGTTCCGGCTGCTCGTCACGGGCGCGCGCGCCGAGGGCCTCGAACAGCGCCCGCCAGAGCACGTACGCGCGTTCACGCTGGGCGGTGGCGCGGTCGCCCGCTGACGGCAGCTCGGTCAGGTACGCGCGGCTGAACGCCGGCCGGTCGCGCCAGTAGCTGATGTAGAAGTCCATGCCCTTCTCGACCGCGTCGACCCAGAACTGTCTCCGACGCGAACGCGTACATGCCGCTCAGCAGCTCGCTGTTGACGTCGTCGCAGACCGCGATGAAGCAGTCGGTCTTGTCGGTGAAGTGCTCGTAGAACGCGTTCCGCGAGACCCGGGCGGCGGCCACGACGTTCGGCACCGTCGTGTCCGCGTAGCCGTGCTCGGCCACCAGCTCCACCATGGCCCGCAGGATCCGCGCGCGCTGCGACTCGCGCACGGTCTCGGGGCTCAGCTTGTGCCGCCCGCGCGGGAGTGGCTCCCCTCGCCAGCTCACTTTCGGGTCGTCCACACTCCTCAGGATGACACCGGTGGATACCGCGCACGCGCCTTCTCGCCGGGGCTAGACGCCCGCCGCGCGCCGAGCGCTGGCGTGGGCGGCGTCCTCCATGGCGTCACCGGGCAGCGGCTGCAGCTCGGTGTCGAGGGCCAGCTCGATCAGGCGGTCGGCCAGCCACACGTTCTTCGGCAGCAGCGGGCCGTGGAGGTACGTGCCGATCACGTTGCCCTTCCGGACGCCCTCCTGCCCGTCTTTGCCGTTGTTGCCGTGGCCGCTGAGCACCCGGCCGAGCGGCTCCGCCGACGGGCCGAGGTAGGTGCGGCCGCCGTGGTTCTCGAAGCCCGCGATCGTCCTCGGGCCGCTGCCCAGGTCGGCCTCGATCGCGCAGTTGCCGATCAGGCGCTCGCCCGGCTCGCGGACGGTCTTCAGGTCGACGAGGCCGACGCCCGGCAGCGTCTCGTCGTCCATCTCGTAGGACTCGCCGAGCAGCTGGTAGCCGCCGCACACGCCCAGCACGACCGCGCCCCGGTCGGCCGCGGCGTGCAGCGCGGCGCGCTTGGTCTCGGCCATGTCGACTGCCACCGCGGCCTGGTCGCGGTCCTGGCCGCCGCCCATGTAGAACAGGTCGGCGGAGTCGGGGTCGAGTGCGTCGCCGACCGTGACGCCGGTGTGCTCGAAGCCGATCCCCCGCCACTCGCAGCGCGCGCGCAGCACCGCGATGTTGCCGCGGTCGGCGTAGATGTTCATCAGCTCGGGGTAGAGCGACAGGACGCGCAGCTTCACGGCGCCCCCAGCATGACGACGGTGGATCCGACGTAGTCGCGGGTGGGCGGCACCTCGCGGCGCGGCTGCACCCGGAAGCCGGCGGCTCGGCCGTCGATCTCGAGCTCCTCCGGTGACAGGTCGTCGAGCCGGATCGTGTTGTACGACTCGGTCAGCTCGCCGGACGGCGACACGGCCTGGCGTACCCGGTCGATCTCGGTGCCGCCGGGAACCTGGCGGAGGAAGACGGGCTGGGACTGGAAGATCCAGCCGGCCTGCTCGCGGATGTCGGGCAGCGGCGGGCCGACCACCTCGGGCGGCTCGCCGTCGAACGGGTCGGCGATCGCCGCCGCGAACACGCCGCCCGGGGCCAGGTGCGCGCGCACACGGTCGAGAGCGGACGCGCGCCCGGCCGCGCTCCCGAAGAGCTGGACGACCTGCATCGGCGCGATCGCCAGCGCGAAGCGCGCTCCCGGCAGCTCCAGGGACCGGGCGTCGGCGGCGACCGACTGGACGCGTAAGTCCTGCTCGCGGGCCCGCTCGGCCAGCGCGTCGACGAGCGCGGCGTCCGAGTCGACCGCGGTGACCTCGTGGCCGCGGGCGGCCAGGTCGAGCGCGATCCGCCCGGTGCCCGAGCCCAGGTCGAGCACAGGCCCGTGCGCCGCCTTGGCCAGGTCGCGCCAGAGCGGCATGTCGGCCGCGTACGACCCGCACTCGACGTCGTGCCAGATCACGCTCTCGTCGAACGTGGACGGGGTCAGTCCGACCACCGCCCGGCGACGCCGCGGTCGGACAGCAGGTCGCGCAGCTCGAGCAGCGCGGTGTAGGTGGGCAGTGCGTAGAGCGGGCGGCCGCCGTCGCGGTCGGCGATCGCGGCGTCCAGCGACCCGCCGAGGTCGCGGTCGACGCCGACGACCTGCGCGTCGATGCCTGCGTACTTCAGGCGCAGCGCCATCTCCTCGGCGCGGGTGCCGCTGCACATCGCTCGGCGCACGCGGCCCGCGAGCAGCTCGAAGTCCGCGTCCCAGATCCAGGAGACGTCGCGGCCGTCGGCGATGCGGTCGTTCAGCGCGAGCCACAGGTCCACCTGGTCGTCCTCCAGGGTCAGCGTGCGCAGCACCTCGTTGGCGCCGGCGGGGTTCTTGACCAGCAGGATCGCCACGTCGCGCCCTGACACGGTCAGGCGCTCGACCCGGCCGAAGACGGCAGCGGCGCTCGACAGCGCCGCGCGGATGTGGTCGGCCCCGACCCCGAGCGCGACCGCGGCGGCTGCGGCGCCGAGCGCGTTGTAGACGTTGTAGAGGCCGGGCAGCGGGAACGACAGCTCGATCCGCTCGCCGTCCGGCAGGCGCATGACGACGTCGGTGCCGTCCATGCCCCGCAGCGTCACCTTCTCCGCCGCCACGCTCGGAGCCGGGCGCTCGCGTCCGCAGTTCGGGCAGCGGTAGCGGCCCATGTGGGCCAGGTAGACGGCCTCGTACTCGTACGCGTGGCCGCAGCGCCGGCAGTGCTTGGAGTCGGCTGCGTGCTGGAGCTCGGGCAGGGCGAGCGTGTCGTCCTCGACGCCGAAGTACGTGACCCGGTCGCGCTCGCGGCCCAGGTCGGCGACGAGCGGGTCGTCGGCGTTCAGCACGAACGCGGAGCGGCCCGCGCGCTCGGCGACGACCTCGGCCCAGCGGTCGGCGATCAGCTCGAGCTCGCCGTACCGGTCGAGCTGGTCGCGGAACAGGTTGCCGAGCAGGAACGCACGCGGCTCGAGCTCCCGCGACACGCGGGGCAGCCAGGCCTCGTCGACCTCGAGCAGGCCGAGCTCGTCGCGGTCGCGGCCGGCGTCGAGCAGCGCGGTCGCCACGCCCCAGTGCATGTTCGACCCGGCCCGGTTGCGGACCACGGGGCGCCCGGCGCGTTCCAGGATCCCGTTCAGGAGCGCGGCCGTCGTCGTCTTGCCGTTGGTGGCCGATATCAGCAGCGCGCCGCCCTCGAGGCGCTTTCCGAGGCGCCCCATGGCGCCGGGGTCGAGCCGCAGCAGCACGCGGCCGGGCGCGGTGGTGCCGCCCTTGCCCAGGCGACGGGTGACGGCCCGGACGAGCCGGGCGAGCGCTGTCTTCAGGCCGAACATCTAGGTCCCGGACGGTACGACGACCCGCAAGCAGCGCGGCTCGACGGCGATCGTGCAGGGCAGGTCGGCGATCGGGTCGCCGTCGGCGAAGATCTTGAACGGGCGGTCGGCGCTCGCCTCGATGCGCTTGCCGCGGAGGAACGAGACCACGTCGAACTTGCCATGCGCGCCCTTGAAGACCGTGGGGAGCAACACGGCATACCGGAGCTTGGACGTCTGGGAGACCAGCATCAGGTCGAGCTCGCCGTCGTCGAGCTCTGCCTGCGGGAGCGCGTACATGCCGCCGCCGAACGCCTTGGAGTTGCCGACGGCCACGCTGTAGCCGTTGAACTCGTGGCGCTCCCCGTCAACCGTGACGGCGAACGTCGCGTGCTTCCACTCCCACAGCGCCTTCATCGCCGCGTACAGGTAGACGAGGTTGCCCTTCACGGCCTTGGTCTCGTTCGCGATCCGGTTGGCGTCGGAGTCGAACCCGAACGAGGCGATGCAGACGAACGGCTTGCCGTTGCAGGTGGCGACGTCGAGCATCTTCTCGCGGCCCGCCGCGATCAGGCGCACGGCCGCGCGCGGCTCGGTGGGGATGCCCAGCACGCGGGCGAAGTCGTTGCCGCGGCCGCCGGGGACCACCGCGAGCGCGCCGTCGGTGTCGCGCACCGCGCCCGCGACCGTGCCGATGAACCCGTCGCCGCCGCAAGCGGCCACCAGGTGCCCCTCGCGCGCCGCGGCCGCGGCCTCCTCGCGCCGCGTGTTCGAGGTTGCGCGACTCGACGACGCGGTGGTCGGCGCTCATGAGCTGGAGCTCGGCCCGCGCCGCGGCGGCGACCTCGCGGGCTCGCCCGCCTGACGCCGCCGGATTGACCAGCAGCAGGACCGGCCGGGTCACTCGGCGGCCGCCGCGGCGGCCTCGGAGTGCGGCTCGATGAACTCGACGGTCGCCACGGCCTCGTCGCCCAGCAGCCGCTCGGCGTGCGGCTCGTCGTCGCCGGGCGAGAGCACGAGCAGGACGTCCTGCTTGACGTCGTGCCAGGTCTCGTTCGTCACCCGCTCGGAGGCGACCAGGACCTGTCCCTCGCGCGCGAGCCAGTGCAGCTCGTAGGCGCCGAGCCGGTACGCGTACAGGTGCTCGCCGTCCGCGAACAGGAAGTTGAGCGCCGACAGCGGGCCGCAGCGAGCGGCGGCGGCGACGGCGCGGCGCAGGCCGTCGACGACCTTGTCGGGGGCCGGGTCGACCTCGCGCAGGAGGCGGTGGAAGAGCCGCTCGGAGTCGGTCTCCCCGCGCGGGCCGGCGCCCTCGGCCAGCCCCATGAGGCTCTCGTGGCTGGAGAGCGTGCCGCTGTGGCAGAAGGCGTACTCGCCCAGGCAGAACGGGTGCGTGTTCTCCGGGGTCAGGTCGCCGTGGGTCGCCCGGCGCACGTGCGCCAGCAGGATGCGGCCGCGCTGGTCGGCGGCGTTGCCGATCGTCGCGGCGCCGTCGGGGCAGTGTGTGCAGCGCGGCTCCTCGCCGTCGCCGTGCGGGTAGACCGCCATGCCCCAGCCCGAGTCGTCGGGGTCGCCGTCGTGGAGCAGGGCGCGCTCGGCGTCGAGCAGCTCGTGTCGCAGAGAGACCCGGTCCTGCGAGACGGAACCCAGCATGCGGCACATGGTCGGCGAAGTATTCCGCATCCCGGGGGGCGAAAGCTACGCCGCCCATCCCTTATGCAGGTATGAACGAACCACGACGCATCTGGTGGGCCCGCGAGGGCAAGCTCTGCCTGCTCGAGCGGCCCGGCGGCGGCGGCCGCAGCCACCGACCCGAGCGCCGCGCCGCCGACATCGACTATCTCCTCGACCGAGGGGTCCACACGGTCATCTCGACGATGACCACCAAACACAACCTCGGCGCCTACGAGGACGCCGGGCTGGAGTGGCACCACGTGCCGGTGGCCGACTGCGCCGACGGCGCGGAAGCGCTGGCCGAGGTGCTCCGGCTGCTCCGCAAGCTCGGCCGCCGGCGCGGCGCGGTCGCCGTGCACGGCAACCGGCTGACCGACTTCGTGGCCGCGGTGGGGGCGGCGCATCTGCGCGACGAGCGCGGGATCGATCCGGCCGACTCGCTGCGGGCGGCGGAGTCGGCCGGGCTACGCCCGACCGACGCGACCGCGGACTTGCTGGGGCTCGACAGGGCGGCGGCTCGCTAGCCGCCGGTCCGCTCTAGCCGGCCGCCGTGAGGGCGACGAAGGCCAGGATCATGCCGAGCGAGAGGACGAGGGTCACGATCCCGACGTCGCGCTTCGGGCCACCCTTGACGATGTAGACGATGCCCACGATGACGCCGATGAACGGCAGGAGCAGCGAGATCAGCACCCCGCCGATCCAATCCCCGACCGGGGCCTTCTGCTTCGGCAGGGGTGCCGGAGCGGGGGCCATCGGAGCGACATGCTCGGCCGGGGACGTGTGCGGGGGAGGAGGTGTCTGTAGTTCCATAGGCGGGTCTATCGGCACCGCGCGGTGGTTCGTGAACCGGCGGCTCGGCTCAGTAACCGCTGCCGCTGCTCGGGCTGCTCGCCATCACGGCCATCCAGAAGAGGAAGGCCGCGACGGAGAGGACGAGGCACAGGATCCCGACGTCGCGCTTGGGCCCGCCCTTGGCGGTGTAGACGATGCCCACGATGACGCCGACCAGCGGCATGAGCAGCGAGATCAGGACCCCGCCGATCCAGTCCCCGGCCGGCGCCTGGCCCGGCTGGAGCGCCGGGGAGTACGCCATTGGGGCAACGTGGCCGCTCCACTGGCGGCCGTGCCCAGTAGCGCTGGCGCGTAGCCGGCCGGGTCGGGGTACCAACTTGCCGGGGCCATGATCGGGGGAGGAGGTGGCTGCAATTCCATGCCCGCTGTATCGGCACCGCGCAGCGGTCGTTGAGCGGCGCCCGGAAAATGTGTCCACGTCCTTCAGGTAGCCGACCAGCCGCGCTCGGCGATCGCAGCCGCCACCTCGTCCGGACGATCGGTGATCACGTAGGCGTCGACGATCGCGCCCTCGGTGTTGATCGTGATCGACAGGCCGGTGTCGACCTTGCGGACCTTCGAGATCGGAGCGACCGGGCGGCCGGATCCCATGCGCGGCTTGACCTTCCCGGTGGCGACGCGGTGCACCCCGTCGATCTCGGCCAGCCCGTCCAGCAGCTTGCGGTAGCCCTTCGACGACGAGTGCTTGTGGTGCGTCTTGCGGGCCACCGGTCAGCCCTTGACGCCGACCAGCTCCGCGAGCGTGTCGGCCACGGCGACCGGCTTGGGCTTCCTCGGCCGCGGCCTCGTCGCGGGTGGCTCCGCCGGTCAGGACCAGCGCGAAGTCCAGGTGGGCCCGGGAGGCCGCCGCGCCGTCGGTGTCGATGCGGTCGCCGATCACGAGAGCGCGGCCCTCGCCCAGGCGATCCGTCGCGGTGACGATGAGCTGCGGCTCGGGCTTGCCGATCGTCGCCGCCACCCGCTCGGAGGCGGTCTCGACCGCGGCCAGGAGCGCGCCGGTCCCGGGCCACATGCCGTCGGGCATCGGATAGGTCGGGTCGCGCGAGGTGGCCAGGAAGTCGGCGCCCCGGCGCACGGCGAGCGTGGCCGTGCGCAGGTCGTCGTAGTCGACCCGGTCGGTGCCCGCCACCAGCACGACCTCGGCGCGCGAGGCCAGGTCGGTGCCGTTCAGCACCCTCAGTCCGGCGTCGGTCACGTGCTGGTGGATGGCCGGCGACCCGATGACGAACGCGGTGCGGCCCTGGCGGGTCTCGGCCAGCAGGTGCTGCGTGGCTCCCCCGACCGTGACGACGTCGGCCAGCGACGCCCGCAGCCCGAGCTTCCACAGCTTGCGCACGTAGTCCTCGCCCGACAGCCGCGGGTTGTTGGTGACGAACGCGACGCCCTTGCCCGCGCCGCGCAGCTGCTCGATCGCGTCGACCGCGCCGGGCGTCAGCTCGTCACCGACGTAGACCGTGCCGTCCAGGTCGACGACGAACTGCTCATAGGAGGAGACGAGGCGGGAAAGCGGCATCGGGGGGCCGCTAGCCTACGCCGCCGTGCGCAAGCTCATCGCCCTGCTGATCGCCGCCCTTGTCCTCGCCGCCGCCGGCTGCGGCGACGACAAGAAGGACTCCCGCGACTCCGGCGGGGGCGACGACCCGGCCGACGCCGCTCCGGTCGGGCCGAACACGACGCCTCAGGCCAGCAACGGCTGCCAGACCGTCGCGGAGCCGGAGGCCAAGCCCGACGGCAGCGAGAAGAAGCCGAAGGAGAAGCTCGACGCGTCGACCACCTACAAGCTCAAGGTCGACACGAGCTGCGGCGCGTTCACGATCGAGCTCGACCAGAAGGAGTCGCCCAACGCGACCGCGTCACTCGTCTCGCTGGCAAAGGCGAAGTTCTTCGACGGCACGTCCTTCCACCGGATCGTTCCCGACTTCGTGATCCAGGGCGGCGACCCGACCGGTACCGGGACGGGCGGACCGGGCTACTCGACGCGCGACAAGCCGCCGGCCGACGCGGCCTACACGAAGGGCGTCGTGGCGATGGCCAAGGCGGGCGACGAGGCGCCCGGCACGGCGGGCAGCCAGTTCTACGTCGTGACCGGCGACGACGCGGGCCTGCCGCCCGACTACGCGATCGTCGGCAAGGTCTCCGACGGCCAGGCCGTGGTCGACCGGATCGGGCAGCTCGGCGGCCCCGACGAGCAGCCCACCCAGCCGGTCGTCATCAAGACCGTCACCGTCGAAGAGGGCTGACAGCCCGCCCTAGACTCGTTGCCATGGCAACGGTCAAGGACGTAGACGAAGCAACTTTCGCGCAGGCCGTCGTCGAGCGGTCCAAGGAAGTCCCCGTCGTGGTCGACTTCTGGGCCGCCTGGTGCGGTCCCTGCCGCCAGCTGACGCCCGCGCTCGAGAAGGCGACCAAGGCCCGCGACGGCCAGGTCGAGCTCGCCAAGGTCGACGTCGACGCGAACCAGCAGCTCTCCGCGGCTTTCCGCGTGCAGGGCATCCCCGCGGTCAAGGCGTTCAAGGACGGCAAGGTCGTGAACGAGTTCACCGGCGCGATCCCGCCTGCGCAGGTCGAGCAGTTCTTCGACACGCTCGTCCCGTCCGAGGCCGACCGGATCGTGGCCCAGGAGTCGGGCGACGAGGACTCCCTGCGCCGCGCGCTGTCGCTCGACCCGCGCCACGCCGGCGCGGCGATCGCGCTCGCCCGGCTGCTCATCGCCCGCGGCGACCACGACGGCGCCGCGAAGGTGCTCGACCCGTTCCCGCAGGACTTCGCGGCCACCGGTCTCGCCTCCCGCGCGCGCCTGTCGCGCGACCGCGACGACCTGGACGAGGCCTGGGAGGCCTGGGACGCCGGCGACCACGAGGCCGCGCTCGAGTCGCTCCAGACCGCGTTCGCCACCGCCGAGGGCGACCAGAAGGACGACCTGCGCCGGGCGATGGTCGGGATCTTCACCGAGCTCGGGGCGGACAGCGACCTGGCCAGAACGCATCGCAGGCGCATGGCTGCTGCCATGTACTGATGCCCGATCCAGATCGCTCCTGACGTCTTCCACATCCCGCTCACCCCGCGCAACGGGGTCAACGCCTACCTGATCGGCGACGTCCTGGTCGACACAGGCCTGTCGACCTCCGCGGGCAAGCTGCGCAAGGTCGTCGACGAGAAAGGCGTGAAGGCGGTCGCGCTGACCCACGCGCACGGCGACCACGCCGGGTCGGCGAAGAAGCTGGGCCTGCCGGTCTGGGTGGGCGCGGCGGACCGCGAGGCGACCGAGGCGGGCAAGGCGGTCAAGAAGGACCCGTTCAACAAGCCGGGCATCAGCGTCATCGCCGGGGTGCTGGGCGACTTCCCGGCCGTGCCGGTGGCGCGCGAGCTGCGCGAGGGCGACGAGATCGCCGCCGGGTTCACCGTGCTCGACACTCCCGGGCACTCGCCCGGCCACGTCTCCTACTGGCGCGAGGAGGACGGGGTGCTGATCTGCGGCGACGTCTTCTTCAACATGCACCTCTTCACGACGATCCCGGGCCTGCGCCAGCCTCCGGGGCCGTTCACGCCCGACCCGGCGCTCAACCGCGAGTCCGAGCGCAGGCTGGCCGCGCTCGAGCCGACCGTCGCGGCCTTCGGCCACGGGCCCGTGATCACCGGCGCCGCCGCGAAGCTCAAGGACTTCGTCGGCACCCTGCCGCGCTAGCGCCTGAGCTGCTGCGCTTTCTCGCGGGCGTTGGCCTGCGCCTTCGCCTGCCGTCGCCGCCCGAACAGGGCGAGCAGGGCGAGCACCACGACGATGATCACGATGCCCAGCAGCATCCCCACGATGGTGCCGACGCCGCCGAACGGCAGCGCGACGAGCTGGGCCAGGCCGAAGCCGATCGCCATCAGCACGAGCACCAGCAGGACGACCAGGGCGTAGCCGCGCGCGCGCACGAGCGCGCTCGCGTTGGGCGGAGGGGAGAGGAGGCCCATGAAGCGCAGGGCGAACAGCTGCCGTGACGACGGCGCCTCCTGGCCGAGCTTCTCCATCGCCTCCTTCAGCTCGTCCGGGCGCCGCTCGGCCTGCGCGAGCGCGGCCTTCATCACCTGGCGCAGGTACGGCCGCTCCTGCGGGTGCGCTCCCGCGAGCGCCTCGTTGAAGTACTTGCGCGCGGTGTCGGCGTCGTAGCGCTCGGCGGCGCGGGCGCCCAGCAGCGCGCGAGCGGCGGCGCGGTGCTTCGACTCGCTCTGAAGCTGCTCGTCGGTCCGGGACTCGAGCTGCTGCATCGCAGCCAGCGTCCCGACCTGCTGCTGCATCTTCATCTGTCGCTGCTTCGCCATGGTGGCGCGCAGTCTAGACCGCGCGCACGGGCCGAGCGGCTACCGCTTCTTCTTGCCGCTCGGCCGGTACAGCAGGAACTTCCTGCTGGGCTTGTCGCGCGTGCCGTCGCCGAAGCGGACGCTCGCCACAGCCGTGACCTTCGTGCGCCGCTTCCGGCTGGCCGCCGCCGCGCTCTTGCGGGACAGCTTCACCCTCACGAGCGCGTTGCGCTTCTTCGCCGGGTAGGAGAACTTCTTCTTCCCGAGCGTCACGTTCCTGGCCTTGCGCTTGCCGCGCACGCGCACGACCTTGCGCATCTTCAGCACGAGCGTGCCCTTGCAGCCCTTGGGCGACCGGCACGACACGCGCACCGCTGCCACGCGCTTCTTCAGCTTCACCGCCCGACGGGAGATGACGAAGTTGCGCCCGGTCCCGCTGTCGCGCGCCCCCGGCAGGCCCCGCAGGCCGCTCGCGGTCGTGTCGAGCAGGTTGCGCATGACGATGTAGCCCGTGTAGGTCACCGCGTACGGCTCGAGGCCGTACGGGTGGTCGAACTCCTCGGTGGGCTGGGGCAGGAGCGCCCCGGCGATCCGGATCTGGCCCTTGCCCTTCTTCAGCTCGCCGAGCGTCACCCGGCTGTAGACCGGCGCGGCGTCGCGCGTGCCGGAGTCAGCCGACGTGCCCGCCGTGCGGCCGCCGGCCTTCTCCCACTCCGCCTTGTCGACGTCGTACTGCCGAGCGTTCGACTCGTCGGAGCCCGACGCGTTCTGGATCGCGAACCCGAGCGGGGTGGGCTCGAACATCTGACGCCGGTTGCCCGAGTTGAAGCGGGCGCCGGGCTGCGCGACGAAGCGAGCCAGGCGGTCGTCGTTGGTGTTCTTGCCGCTGGCGGTCGCGAACGTCGTCTGGCCCGCGTAGACCGTCTGCTTGGCGACGGCGTTGCCCTTGATGCCGGTCAGCTCGGGCAGGAGCTGGAGAGCGCCGTCGGTCAGGACCAGGTTGCCCCCGCCCTCGGCGTACTCCCTCAGCTTGGCCGCCCACCGGTCCTTCTCGGCCACGCTGAACGCGCCGGTGTCCGACGCCGCCGGCGGCAGCGGCGTGAACGAGACCTTGCCGTGGAAGGTCGGCTCCGCCGAGGCGTAGTTGAACACCTGGACGATGTACTTGCCGGGCGGCGGCTGCGGCAGGTTGACCTCCTCGTAGTTGGTCGTGCCCTGCGTGCTGGCCGACTTGCCGGCCAGCGTCCGCTTCCCGTCCTCCTCGCGGTAGACGTACATGTCGAAGTCGTTCTGCTGGTTTCCCCAGTCGATGCGGATCTTCGCGGACCCGTTCCCGCTGTTCGGGTCGATCGTGAAGTCCTTCTCGTACGTCGACCCGGGCACGACTCCGGGGCCGGCGTCCGCGGCCGGCGGCGACGCCGTGCCGTCGAACTCGAAGTCCGCCGTCGGGCCGCCGGTCGGGAGCTGGCGCCCGCCGTACGGGCCCTTGTAGCCGGGCAGCGGATCGTCCGCCAACACCACGGACTCGAAGTCGGAGAGCTTCTGGCTACCGCTCAGCACGGCCTTCGGGTCGACCGTGTCGAAGTCCTCGGACGGCTTGGCGACCTGTTCGTCGAGCTCGCGGAAGAAGTCCGTGTTCGCCACGTCGTAGGCCTTCTGCGTCGGCGGGTTGTCACCGCCCGTGTTGCCGTCGGTCGTGGCCGGCCCCTGCGTGAACTCGATGTGGGTGTTGGTCAGCCCCGCCTGCGGCGAGACCAGCGCGCGCCACTCGACGTTCTTGCCGGGGCCCGCCTCCGCCTGGGGCAGGTTCACCGACGCGGTGATGCCCGCCTGGGCGTACGCGGGGGACTGGTTGTAGTCCTCGGCGACGGTGATCCACTCGTTCTCCGCGCCGGGCTCGACCGAGCGGTGCGCGTCGCAGCCCTTGCACTGCACCGCCAGCGTCACCGTGCCGGTGCCGACGCCCTGTGCGTTGGTCGCGCGCACGTCGACGCGCATGCCCCCGTTGAAGATCCCGGGCCCGCCGATCGACTTCGTGTCGTCGTTCGTGATCGGGATGACGATGCCGTCCGGGTCCGGGCTCGTGTCGGTCGGCCCGCGGTCGATCGGGTCGTGCGGCTTGGTCCCCGGAGGCGCGCCCGGGAACTCGGTCGCCCCGCGCTTCACGCGCGTGCCCGGGACGTAGCCCTTGCGCCCGGGCGCGTCGAACTTGCCCGTCGCCGGGTGGTCGAGCTCGGCCAGGTGCGCGTAGATCAGCGCCTTGTTGCCGTCGACGTGGAGCTGCTCGGTGTGCGGGTCGAAGTTGATGTTCTTGTCGAGGTGCGAGAACGACATCTCGTTGTCGATGCCGTCCGCCCCGAGACCCACCGACGAGTCGAAGTAGTCGCCGAGCGCGCCCGTCGTCGTGTAGTTGATCGTGTCGTAGACCGATCCCCAGGTCTGGCCGTAGATCTTCGAGCACGGCGTGCCGACCGGCGTGTCCGGCGCGCACCCGACACCGCCGCCCTGCGGCGCGTCGTTCGGCTGGATGATCGGCGACCAGGAGAGCGCCTGCTCGGAGTTGTTGTGGATCGTCTTGGCCGTCTCGCGGATCCGGATGTCCTTGTCGAACGGATGGCGGCCGTGGGGGAGGAGCGTGTACGACAGCGCGTCCGCGAACGGCTGCCCGTGCAGGTCGTCACCCGCCGCGAAGCGGCCGCCCTTCACGCGCACGTCGTCGAAGAAGGAGGCGAGCGCGCGGCTCTCGGGCTCGGACAGTCCGCTGTAGGGGCGGAAGGAGAACCCGATGTCCGGCCAGTCGCGGTTCAAGTCGACCCCGTTGCCGTTGTAGCGCTGGAAGAACACGCGGCCGGTCGACACCGATCCCCGCAGCCAGCCGTCGGGGTTCGGATACGTGAAGTAGATGATCGTCTTCTTCATCATCTCGCCGAACGTGGGCGCGTTCGGGTCGATCTCCCGGGGGATGACCGGCGTGTTGGCACGGGTCTCGCCGTTCTGCAGCTTGGTCGTGTACGCGGAGACCGCGTCCTCCATCGCCCGCGTGCCGCCCTCGACGCCCGCGCGCTCGATCCCGTGGATCGACAGCGACAGCGCGTAGCGCTTCTTGCCATCGTCGGGCACGGTCTCGTCGGTCACCCGCACGACCATCATGTCGTTGTGCTCGCGGCCGCCGTCGGTGGTGGCCAGGCCGGCCGACTGGAAGCGCGCGTTGGGCGTGAACTCGAGCTTGCCGAGGTTGTTGCCGGGGAAGGCGTCCCCGCCCAGGCCGGTGCCCGATCCGTCGCCGTCCTTGCCGTCGAGCGCCCAGACCTCCATGTAGCGCTGCCAGTCCGGCTTCTGGTTCATGTACTTCAGCGCGCTCAGGAACTCCGGGAACTGGATGAACTGGTTCGCCGGCACGTTGCCCTGGGCGTTCGGCGAGCAGGGCGAGCTGCCCGCGTTCTGGCAGCCGGCCAGCGGATCGGGGAACACCCGCCCGAGGGCTTGGTACTCGTCCTCGCTGGTGGCGACCGGCGATGCGATGGCGGTCGACGCGATCAGCGACGACAGGACAATGACAAGCGCGGCTGCGGCCGCGAGTGCGAATCGGCGAGACACGATCTTGCTTCCCTCCCGAGGAAGACGGGACCCCTGCTAGGGCAATACGAAATGAAATTGTTCCAAGCGCCGAGCGTCGGCGCGCCAGTCAGGTGTCCGGCGGGTTCGCGGTTCTCCGTCCTGCCTCCGGGTAGATCAGTCGCGATCGGCTTTTAGGCCCGGTTCAGGGCGCCTGCCGACAATGCCTCAGGAGGCGGCTGGAGCCGTCTCGCTCGACCCCGATCCCCACCTATCTGAGATACGCCTCACAGAACTTGCCCAAACCCCCTCCGATCCGGTACGATGCGAGGCCGCCAAGTGGCTTACGCCGCACGTCTTCGTGTGCGTAGCCGGCTCGGCGGCTCGTTTTTCACGTCCAAGCTCACCCAGGCGCCACTCCGAGGGCCTTTGTGAGGCAGGGATGACCAGCACGCGCGTAGTACCTACGACGCGACCGGTGTCCCTGAGGGCGGCGGAGCAGGAGCAGCGCCAGCGGCGCCGCCTCGACTCTGTCCCCCCGGCACACGAGCCGACCCGGCCCGCAGCAGCCTGAGGCGGATGGTCGGCAGGCCCGCTGCGGTGCCCCGGTGGGCTTCGCACGGTCCGAAACTTATCGACGGTAAGTGGGTTGCGTAAAAGAACCCACATTGGGTATAATTTCGACAGAGATCGAACTATGACTACTGCGACTGCAACAAAGCCAAAGACCAAGAGAGGGAGCTCCAAAACGAAGACCCTGAGCGCTTCCCGCACTGCTGCCAAGGCCGCCAAGGCGGTCAAGGACCACGAGACCCCAGATCCGACCACCGACAGCCTCCAGCTGTTCTTCAACGAGGCGCGCAAGTACCCGCTGCTCACCGCCGCCGAGGAGATCCAGCTGGCCAAGCGCATCGAGCGCGGCGACATGGTGGCCAAGGACCGGATGATCAACTCCAACCTTCGGCTGGTGATCTCGGTAGCGCGCAAGTACCAGGGCCAGGGCCTCACCCTGGGTGACCTGATCCAGGAGGGCATGCTGGGCCTGATTCGCGCCTCCGAGAAGTTCGACTGGCGGAAGGGCTTCAAGTTCTCGACCTACGCGACCCTGTGGATCCGGCAGTCGATCCAGCGCGGGCTGGAGAACTCCGCCCGCACGATTCGCCTGCCCGTGCACATCGGCCAGCGTCACCGCAAGATCAACCGCGTCGAGCGCGAGCTCGCCGTGCAGCTCGGTCGTGAGCCCACCGAGGAGGAGATCGCCCAGATCGTCGACCTCCCGGTCGAGGAGGTCATCGAGATCCGGCGCGCCGCGCGCCCGGTGTCGAGCCTCGACCAGCCGGTCGGCGAGGACGGCGAGACCGCCCTCGGCGATCTGCTCACGGACGACCGCTCGGAGCCGGCCGACGAGGTCGCCGAGTCGGCGAGCATGCAGGCGGTCCAGCGGGCCGTCTCGCAGCTTCCCGAGCGCGAGCGCAACGTGGTCGAGCTTCGCTTCGGCATCAACGGCGAGGCGCCGACTCCGCTGCGCGAGACGGGCCGCCGCCTGGGCCTCTCGGCCGAGCGGGTGCGTCAGCTCGAGGAGCAGGCGCTGGCCACGCTGGCCCGCTCGGGCGAGCTGGATACGCTGCGCGAAGCTGCGTAGTAGCGCCGACCACATAAATCGGCATCTGAGCGCCGGCCGCTTCTTCGAGGCGGCCGGCGTTCGTTCGTTCGTGCGCGAGTCCCCGCGCGGGCCGAGCGCCGAGCCGGTGCGTGCTGATCCACGGCGTCCCGACGTCGTCGTTCCTGTGGCGCAAGGTGCTGCCCGAGCTGGCCGCTCGCGGGCGCCGCGGCGTCGCCTTCGACCTACCCGGCCTGGGACTCGCCGACCGCCCGCGCGACTACGACTACTCGTGGACGGGACTGGGGCGGTTCGCGCTCGCCGCGGTCGACGCTCTCGACCTGCGCGACTTCCACCTGGTCGTGCACGACATCGGCGGGCCGGTGGGCTTCGAGCTGCTGGCCGCGGTCGGCGGCGAGCGGGTGCGGTCGCTGACCGTCCTCGACACGATGCTCGAGGTCGACGTCTTCCAGCGCCCCTGGATGATGGAGCTGTTCGCCCGCCGGGGCATCGGCGAGCTGTGGCTGGCCGGGGCCACCCGGCCCGCCTGGGCGGTGCTCAACCGGATGGTGGGCGGCCGGGCGTCCTACGAGGAGTGGACGGCTCACCTGGACCTGCTGAAGCGCGACGACGGTGGGAGGGCGTTCCTGCGGATCATGCGCGGGCTTCGAGCGCACCCCTGAGAAGCGCGAGCTCTACGTCGGCGCGCTGAATGCCTTCGGCGGGCCGGCCCAGGTCATCTGGGGGGCGCGGGACACCGCGCTCCCGGCGGATCCGCTGGCCGACTACGTCGTGCGCGCGCTCGGTCCCGAGACGCCGCTGCACCTGCTCCCGGGCGCGAAGCACTTCCCGCAGGAGGACCACGCGGCCGAGCTGGCCGAGCTGATCGGCGCGCTCGCCTGGCCGCGGAGCCTCGAAGAAGCCCTGCGCGCCAGCTCGGGTAGCGCGGCTCCCAGCCGAGCTCGCGCCTGGCCTTCACGTTCGACGCGCCGCGCATCTTCGTGGCGCCGCGGCCGCCACTTGCCCGCGGCGATGCGCGCCAGCGAGCGTCGGGCACCCGCCGCGGCGGCTTCGCGCCGATCGCCTCGCGCGTAGACCGGCAGCCAGTCCCGCAGCGGCGCCGGGTCGTCGTCGACGACGTTGTAGACGCCCGGCTTGCCGCGCTCGATCGCCGCGACGGTGGCGGCCGCCGCGTCGTCGACGTGGATGAACGGGAAGACGCCGCCGCCGTCGCCGACGATCGGGAACCCGCGGCGGCGCACGCGGGCGGCGATCGCGCCGTCCGACTCCGCGTAGGACGATGCCCGGCCCGTAGAAGTAGCCGTAGCGCAGGACGATCCCGTCCGCGCCGAGGACGGCCCGCCTCGAGGTCGGCGACGGCGCTCCGCCGATGCGGCGGAAGTCCCGGGCGCGTCGCGCGCCGATCAGCGCGTCGTCCTCGGTCTTGAGCGTCGCCGGCCGGGCCGTCCAAGCGGTAGGCGAAGGCGATCGACTGGGCCACCAGGCGCTCGGCGCCCGCGCGCTGCGCCGCGTCGACCAGGTTGCGCGTGCCCTCGGTCCGCAGGCGGTCGGTGACCTCGAACTGGTGAGCGAACCGGCGCGGGTTGAGGTCGCCCGGGATCTGCGTGAGCTGGTGGACGACCGCGTCGGGCTGGGCGTCGCCGACCGCCGCGACGATCGCGTCGCGCTGGAGCGCGTCGACGATCACCGGGCTGCCGCCGTCGGCGCGGATCGTCTCGGCGCGGGCCTGCCAGCGGGTCGTCCCGACCACCTCGTGCCCGGCGGCCACGAGCTGCCGCACGAGCGGCCGCCCGATCGCTCCCGTCGCCCCGGCTACGAACACGCGCATGCCGCGAAGGTAGCCTGTGGCGCGTGAAGCACACAACTCTCATGGCACTGGTGGCGTCTGTCGCCCTGCTCGGCTGCGGCGGCGACGACGACTCGGCGACGGGCAAGGGCGGCGGCACGACGCAGCAGAAGCAGCCACGAACAGCAGTCGGCCCAGGGCGGATCGGCCTGCCTCGCCTCCTGGAACGCCGGCGAGCAAGGACGTGCGCGCGCAGGCCTCGCTGTCCCACCGCGGCGATGAGCCGAAGGACGTCTATCTCGGCACCTACAAGGGCGAGGGCTTCACCGCGACCGGCGACGTTCTACGACGCGTCGGCGGTCGCCACCAGAGCACCGACGTGACCGTCGCGCCCGGCGACTGCGTCGCGGTCGACCGCACGGGCACGAACGACGCCGACACCAACTGGGTGATGGTCGCGCCGAAGGCGAACGGCGGCGGCAAGAGCTGGTACTTCCTCGACGAGACCGGCGACAGCCCGCTCGCGAAGTCGCCCCAGCCGCTGGACGGCGAGACGACGGTCGCGATCGTCGGCTTCGGCGAGGAGCCGAAGCTGCAGCCCTAGCGGCCGGTAGAGCGTGATCACCTGGTCGGGCGGGTTGCCGGCCAGCGCGCCGTACAGGTCCGGGAAGCAGCCGACCTGCACGCCCTCGACGGTGTTGGTCGGCCTGGCGTTCAGCGGCTCGCCCTCGGCCAGGCCGCGCTCGATCGCGCACTGGTCGCACAGCATCAGCAGCATGCCGTTGTCGCGGGCGACCTTGCCGAGGCGCTCGCCCAGCGGATCGCCCTCGCGGAGCACGAACGTGTTGTCGTCGAAGAAGAACATCCCGACGACCTCGACACCGTGGGTGCCATCCTCGAGCTGCGGCAGGATCATCTTGCCGAGCTTGTAGCTGGCGGTGTGCCCCGAGGTGGAGAAGACGTAGGCAACTTTCATGGCGTCGAAGCTACACGTGACCAACGGGGACGCGATCGTCCCCGAGATCGAGGCCGTCGCGCCCGACGACCCGGTCCTGCCCTGGCGCGACATCCTGCACGAGGGCCCCGTTCCCGGCGGCATCGACGACGCGCTGCTGCGGAGCGAGCGCGCCGCGTTCCTGTCCCGCGCGGGCTGGGGCGACGGGGTGACGCTGCTCGAGCTGTTCGAGCGCCGCGACGCGAAGCTCGTGCGCGGCGCGCAGGAGCGCGAGTCGTGGCTGTGGTTCGAGGACGACCTGTACGACCAGCTCCAGCTGATCCAGATCCTCGACATCCTGGGCCGGCACCTGCCGCCGAGTCGACCCAGAAGCTGCTCGAGGTCTCGCGCGGCGCCGAGCGCGAGGTGACCGGCGAGCGCACGGTCGACGACGCGACCCGGCGCGCCGCCCGCGCGGCCTGGGCCGCGTTCCGCTCGTCCGACCCGCGCAAGTGGGTGTCGATCGACCCGCCCGAGCTGCCCGACGTCGGCCCGGCGCTTCGCAGGCTGGCGCAGGAGCTGCCCTGGACCCGCGACGGCCTGTCGCGCACGGAGCGAACGGCGCTCGCGGCCGTGGCCGACGGCGCGGACAACCCGATCGAGATGTTCCGCGCGCTTCAGGCCGCGGAGGAGCGGCCGTTCATGGGCGACTACTGGGCGTGGCTCGCGCTGCACCGCCTGGGGACGGGCGAGCACCCGCTGGTGGTCGCGCCCGTCGCGCCCGTGCCGGAGCTGACCGGGCGAGTTCGCCTCGCAGGTCTACGAGGTCACCGACGTCGGGCACGACGTGCTCGCCGCCCGCGCGGACCACGCGGAGCTCAACGGGATCGACCGCTGGATCGGCGGGGTGCACCTGACCGGGCACCGCCCGGCCTGGCGCTGGGACCCGTTCGAGGACGAGGTCGTCGCCGCTACTCGACCTTGAACGCCCCTCGCATGAACGGGTGCACCCGGCAGAAGTACGAGTACCGCCCGGCCGGCAGGCTCGGCGGCGTCTGGGCCACCGGGTTCGGGCTGCCGCCGTCGATCACGTCGTAGCCGAGCGTGCCCGAGTCCCAGGCCCCGTCGGGCAGGGGGTAGTTGCCCGTGTAGGTGCCGTTGCACGGCCACGGACAGGTCGTGACCGAGTGGCGGATGTTGGCCGCCTGGTCGTCGTTTATGAACGTAAGGCGCTCGCCCTGCTTGATGACGGGGATCGACGACAGCACGCCGCCGGCCCCGCGGTCGCCCGGCAGGTAGGTGAAGTTCGCGATCTTCACCAGGCTGGTGCGGACCTCCGCCGGCGGCTCGGCCGGCTCGGGGCGGTCGCACGGCTCCTTGCCGTACTGCTCACCGCACCACGGGTCGGTGTGCTTGCCCCAGGCGCGGTTCGGGACGCCCTCGGTCGGGTTCTTCCACTTCTTCTTCGCCTTGCCGATGATGTACGGCTTGCAGCGGCCCTTGGGCGGCGCCTTCTCGTCGATGTAGGAGCCCACGTGCGTCATCGCCGAGTACCAGGCGTGGTCCTTGTTCTCGTAGGTGCCTGAGATCCGGATCCGGTCGCCCTTGTGGACCGGCGCGCGCCACGCCGGGTGCGTGACCTCGGTCTGGTAGTCCTCGGAGAGCGGCACGTTGTGGTCGATCACGTCGGACTTGAGCAGCAGAGTGCCGCCGTAGCCGCGCCCGTCGTTCGGGCACGGGTTGTTCTCGGGCCCGAAGTTCTCGACGATCACCTGCTTGCCGCCCGGGTGCACGTGGCCGCCCATGCCTATGAATGTGCCGTCCGTGGTGGCGGTCCACTCGAGCGGCTTCGGCATGTCGCGGGCGTACTGGTGGGTGCCGTCCCCGTTCGGGTTGCGCGGCACGTCGTAGGTGTCGCCGAACAGGACGCCGGTGACATCGCGGTGCTCGCGGTGGTCGATCTTCTCGAGCTCCTCGGGAGTGCCGTGCTTCCAGACGACCTGCAGCTCGATGTAGACGTTGAGCGGCGCCGCCGTCTTGTTGTGCAGCATGTAGATCATCGCCTGCGGGTCCCCGCGCTTGATGTACGCGCCGTACTCGGGCCCCTGCGGATCTGCGGCCGAGCGCTGGCGGAAGTCGCCGCGGGTCTCCTCGTCGCCGTTGCCGAATATCCACTCGGCGTTGCCCTTGAAGTAGTTGTCCTCCTTGCTACCGGTCAAGGGCCGGAGCGCGAACCAGTGGGCGTGGTGGATGTGCGCCTCCTGGTGGCTCGGCTCGGTCGAGTCGGTCACGCGGCGCATGCCCGGCTCGACCGACTGCATGAACCCATCGTTGGGCGGCAGGTCCAGATCGATCCGGTTCATGTCGTGGCCCGGTGGGACCACGTACGGGCCGTAGACGAACGACAGCCGCTCCGTCGTGCCCGGGGGCTTCGACTGGTAGCGGTCCGACTTCGCCTTGATCGGCTTCAGCGGGCCGCCGCCGGGGCCGGAGTCGTGCGAGTGGGTGTGGCCGTCCTCGTGGCCCTCCTCGTCGCCTTCCCGTGCTCGTGGTCGGTGCCCTCCCGGGGTGCTTCTGCTCGTGCTTCTTCAGCTTCTTCTTGCACTTGCGGTACTTCTTCATCGCCCGCTTGGTGCGCTTCTTGCCCTTGGGCTTCTTGCACTTCTTGTGCTTGTGCGGCTCGACGCTCTCGGCGTTCGGGTCCGGCGGCTGCTCGTCGTCCCAGTGGTCGGCGGGCTCGTTCGGCTCGTTGCCCGTGCGCACCCGGTAGGCCGCGATGTAGCCCGTCGAGCTCTGCGTCCCGATGGCGACGAAGACCGTTCCGCCGGCGACCGCCACGCCGCCCCACGAGGGCGCGCCCAGCGGGATCTTGTTCAGCACGAGGCCGGTGCGCGACTCGCGGGCGGTCAGGAAGCCGCTCATGTCGGCCGTGTACACGACGCCGTTGGCGACGGACGTCGGGTTGAAGTGGAGCGGCCCGCCGTCGCTCGAGACCCACTTGTGCGAGCCGTCGCGGCCGAGCGCCCAGCTCTCGCCGGCGGGCGTGTCCGGGCCGTATATCTGACTGCCGTCGTAGGCCGTGGATCCGACGATGCCGCCGACCTGCGCGGGCGGCCCGGTGACCGTGTTCCACACCGGGTCGAGCGTGTCGCGGTCGAGCGCCCAGTAGGTGCCCGACTTCTGGCCGATGCCGATGAGCTGCTGCCCGTCCGGCCCCTGGATCAGGTTCGGCGAGGCGCCGAAGTCGTGGTCCGGGCCCTCGGCGACGTTGCTGGTGCCGTTCCAGACGTCGCCGGCGGTGGCCTGGAAGTGGTCGATGATGTTGCCGCTCCGGGCGTCCAGCGCGATCACCGAGTCCGTGTTCTCGTGCGCGGGCGCCTGGTAGGCGTTGCCGGTCCCGACGAACAGCCGGCCGGTCACGCCGTCGACAGCGGGCGTGGTCCACACGGACCCGCCGGTGAAGCCCTCGGGGACCATGAACGTCTTCCAGCGCTGCTTGCCGGTCTTGGCGTTGAGCGCGACCACCGAGCCGCGCACGTTCACCTCGGGGTCGTTCAGCTCGCCGTACTCGGCGGAGACGCCCATGTAGACGTTGCCGTTCCACACGACCGGCGACCCGTACACGTCGGCGTTCTTCTGCGTGTCGATGACGGTCTCCCACATGGGGCGTCCGGTGCGCAGGTCGAGCGCGAGGATCCGCGGCCTGTGCGGCTCGGCGATCGGGACGAACACGCGGTAGCCGTTGATGGCGACCGTGCCGTTGATGGTCTTGCCCACGCTGTGCGCCCACTTCTGCTTGCCCGTGGTCGCGTCGAGCGGCGATGACCTTGCCCTTGTTGGTGCCGGCGACCACCGTGTTGCGCGACGACCGCGGGGGTGCCGGTGAAGTCTCCGTCCGCGCTGAACCTGCTCCAGGCGATGCCCAGGTCGTCGACCTGGTCGACGGACGGGCCGTTCTCCGCGCCGTCCCGGGTGTTGGCCAGGTCACGCCCGTAGAAGGGCCAGGTGCCCTTGTCGAAGCCCTTCGACGCCGGGCGGTAGATGTCGGCGGGGTCGGGGTTGTTGTTGCCGCCCGCGCCGCCGCCGACGTCGCCGCCGGGCGAGGGGGTGGGCGCCCCGCCGGCCGGGCCGACGGTGAGCGCGCCGCGCATCCACGAGTGCAGGGTGCAGTGGAACTGGTAGGTGCCCGCCCCGAGCTTCTCGACGCCCTCGACCTTGGCCTCCTGGCCGCCGCCGATCAGCGGCGACCCGAACGACCCGTCGTGGCCGACCAGGTCGTGCTGCGCGAGCGAGTCGAGGTTGGAGAAGATCAGCGTGTCGCCCTGGCCGACGGTCACGGCCGGAGTGGCGTAGTTCATGGCGGCCGCGTAGGCACGCTGCTCGGCCGCGGACGCCGGAGCAGCCGCGATGGATATGGCCAGGAGCGCGCACGTGGTCCCCGCCCATGCGCGCACGGTCTTGAGGTGCACCCCTGCACTCCTCCCGCTTGAGGGTCTTCGCGCCATATCCCCAGCCTTAACGCTCCCTAAACAGAGGCTGGCTGGCCGGCCAGTTCAGTCACCCGAGCCGCACGGCGGATTGCATGTGCGCGTCCGGGGGCCCGCTCGCATTAGCCTGACGCCTCCCGATGCGGTCCCTGACCATCCCCGAGCGCACAGCTTTCCCCCCGATCGCGGACTACGCGCTGCTGTCCGATTGCGAGGTCGCGGCGCTCGTCGCGCCCAGCGGCAACGTCGAATGGCTGTCGCTGCCGCAGTTCGACTCGCCGAGCGTCTTCTCGTCGATGCTCGACCGCGGCGCCGGCCGGTTCCGCTTCGGCCCGGCGGACGCCCAGGTGCCGACCGCCCGCCGCTACCTGCCCGGATCGATGGTCGTGGAGACGACGTGGAAGGTGCGCACGGGGTGGCTCGTCGTGCGCGACGCGCTGACCGTCGGCCCCTGGCACCACACCACCGAGCGAGCGCACCGCCAGCGCCGCGCGCCGAACGACTGGGAGGCCGACCACACGCTCGTGCGCACCGCCCGCTGCGCGCAGGGCATGGTCGAGCTGCAGCTCGACTGCGAGCCGCGCTTCGACTACGGCAAGACGCCCGCGCGCTGGGAGTACAGCGGCGTCGGCTACCACGAGGCGCGCGCCACGGGGGAGGGGGCGCCGCTCGACCTGAGCTTCGCCACCGACCTGAACGTGGGCTTCGAGGGGCCGCGCCTGACCGGCCGCACGACCCTGCGCGAGGGCGAGGCCGCGTTCGTCGCGCTCGGGTGGTCGGAGCATCCGGGGCCGAAGACGTTCCACGAGGCGTTCGAGCGCGTGAACGCGACCTCGGAGTACTGGCGCGAGTGGCTCTCGCACGGCGACTTCCCCGACCACCCGTGGCGCTCGCACCTGGAGCGGAGCGCGCTGACGCTCAAGGGTCTCCAGTACGCGCCGACGGGCGGCTTCGTCGCCTCGCCGACCACGTCGCTTCCGCGCGAGCCGGGCGGGCGGCGCAACTGGGACTACCGCTACTCGTTCGTGCGCGACTCGTCGTTCGTGCTGCGCAGCGCCTACTCGCTGGGCTTCGACTGGGAGGCCGACGACTTCCTCTACTTCCTGACCGACCTGGGCGCGAAGTCCGGCGGCGAGCTCCAGAACATCTACTCGGTCTCCGGCGAGACCGAGCTGCCCGAGGAGACGCTCGACCACCTGTCGGGCTACCTGGGCGCGCGGCCGGTGCGGATCGGCAACGACGCCGCGAAGATCGAGCAGCACGACGTCTGGGGCGAGATCGTGGACGCGGTCTACATCCACGCCAAGACCCGCGACAAGCTGCCGGAGCGGGTCTGGCCGCTGGTGAAGAAGCAGGTCGAGCTGGCCGAGGAGCGCTGGGCCAAGCCCGACCGCGGCATCTGGGCTCTCCGCGGCGAACCGCAGCACTACGTGTCGTCGAAGGTCATGTGCTGGGTGGCGCTCGACCGGGGCGCTCAGCTGGCCGAGATCCGCGACGAGAACGACCTGGCCGAGCGCTGGCGCGGAGTCGCCGAGGAGATCCGCGACGACGTGGTGGCCAACGGCCTCGACGAGCGCGGCGTCTTCACGCAGGCATACGGGTCGACCGCGCTCGACGCGTCCGCGCTGCTGATACCGCTCGTCGCGTTCCTGCCCCCGACCGACCACCGGGTCCGCAAGACCGTGCTCGCCATCCAGGACGAGCTGGTCGAGGGCGGTCTCGTGCTGCGCCACCGTCCGGACGACCCGGACTTCGCCGTCGAGGGCGAGGCGTTTGCGGTGTGCTCGTTCTGGCTGGTCGCCGCGCTCGACGAGATCGGCGAGAAGGACGGTGCCCGCGAGCTGTGCGAGCGGATGTTGTCCTACACCAGCCAGCTCGGGCTCTACGCCGAGCACCTCGACCCGGACACCGGCCGCCACCTGGGAAACTTCCCGCATGCGTTCACGCACCTCGCGCTCGTCAACGCGCTGTTCCACGTGATCGGGTCCGAGGGCGGGCCAGGCCTGCCGATCTCCGCCGCCACGCAGGTGCGGGCCGGTGCCTAAGACGCTCGCCAATCCCCCGCCGGTCGCGGTGTTGTTCGACATCGACGGCACGCTGATCTCGACGGGCGGCGCCGGCGCGAAGTCGTGGAAGTGGGCGTTCGAGCAGGTGGTCGGGATCCCGGCCGACATCGGCCAGTACACGGACGCCGGCTGGACCGACCCCGAGGTCGCCCGCGGCACGTTCAAGCAGGTGATGAACCGCGAGCCGACGCGGCAGGAGATGGCCGCGCTGATCGCCGCCTACCTGGCGATCATCCCCGACAACGTCCAGGCGTCCGAGGGCTACAAGGTGCTCGACGGCGTCTACGAGCTGCTGCCCGAGCTACAGGCCAAGGGCGTGCTGCTGGGCCTGACGACCGGCGGCACCGAGGGGGCGGCGCACGTGAAGCTGGGCCGCGCGCAGCTCAACAAGTACTTCGCCTTCGGCGGCTACGGGTCGGACTCGGCCGACCGCGTCGAGCTGACGAAGAAGGCGATCGAGCGCGGTGGCTGCCTGGTGGGCGAGCCACTCGACGCCGCCGACGTCCTCGTGGTAGGCGACACGCCGCGCGACGTGAAGGCCGCCCTGGGCGCGGGTGCCGTGCCGGTCGGGGTGGCGTCGCATAAGCACAGCGAGGAGCAGCTGGCGGAGGCGGGGGCGGAGTACGTCATTGAGACGCTGAAGGACGGGTTGCCGGGGTTCTTGTAGCTGGCGGCTCGCGGCGAGCTAGTCAGGCAGCCTCGCAGCGCGGAGATCGACGCGGTCGCGCACAAAGGGAACCCCCTCCCGATCAAGCAGCTCCCGCTGCCGCTTCCCCTTCGCCAGGCTCCCGTCCGCCCTCACCACCCTCCACCACGGCACATCCTCCGCCGTGGTCGCCAGCACGGTCCCGGCGAAGCGCGGCGCGCCCGGCGACACGTCGCCGTACGTTCGTACGAATCCGGGCGGGGTCGCACGAATTCGCTGCAAGACTCGGAATTCTCGTTCCGTCACGGGCGCAAAAAAAATATCCCGCTCGCGCCCTCCAGGGCGTAGCATTTGGTGCCGAACGAGGTTCGCACCGTACCCCCGGCTCGCGACCCCTCGCCCTCCCCGACAACGAAATAATCCCCGCAGGACGCGTGCGCCGGCCCCCGACGGTGCCTCATCTGCATAAGGCAGTTCGGGAGGGTGAAGTGCGAGAAGCAACGGTAGACAGGAGACGCGCTCTATTCGACGAGGCCGTCGAGATGATCGAGCGTGAGCCGTCGAGCTCACTCGATCTCGACACGGTGGCGCGGTCGCTTGCGACGTCGCGGCGTCAGCTGCAGCGTGCGTTCGCCGAGATCGGCCACACGACTTTCCGCGCGTACGCGCTCGAGGTGCGGATGCGCCGCGCCCGTGAGCTGCTCCGGGACACGGACATGTCCGTGCGCGAGATCGCCGAGCGCGTCGGCTACCGCAAGCCGCCGCAGTTCTGCAAGACGTTCCGCCGCCAGCACGGCCGCTCGCCGTCGCGTTACCGCGGCGACACGCGTCACGACATGCCGGTGATGCGCGACGGCGCTCGCACCGCCGATCAGCTCGTACCGCAGGGCGCGGCGACCGGCTGATCGCTCGCGGGCGGTAGCGTGCGGCTCGTGGCTGCAGCAGGCACCACGAGCCGCCTCGTCGAGCTGACGATCGGAAGCCCGCCCGCCGCATGGGAGCGCGTGGGGTTCGCGCTCCGCGACGGGACCGTCGACCTCGGCGCAACCCGCATCCGTCCGACGGGTGGCGGCTCCGGGATCGAGGAGTGGACGCTTGCCGGGGTCGAGGACGTCCCGCTGGACGGCCTGGCCACCCGGGTGGTGCCCGGTCCGGTCGACCCGCCGCCGGCCCCGCTCGATCACCCGAACGGGGCGGAGCGGATCGACCACGTCGTGGTGCAGACGCCATCGCTCGACCGGACGGTCGCGGCGCTCGACGACGCCGGGCTGGAACTACGGCGGACCCGCGACGCCGGCCGCGGGCTGCGGCAGGGCTTCGTCTGGGTCGGCGACACGATCCTCGAGCTGGTCGAGACGCCCGCCGCCGACGCGTCCGCCCCGGCGCGCTTCTGGGGCCTGGTCGTCGTGGTCGCCGACATCGAGCACGCGGCGCGGATAGCCGGCGACGCACTCGGGCGGGCTGCGCGAGGCCGTGCAACCCGGGCGGATGATCGCGACCGTCCGCGAGTCCGCCGGGATCGGGCTCCCGCTGGCGTTCATGACCCCTCATGTGAAGGTCGCGCGATGACCGCGCACGTCGTCGATCGCGCCGCCGACGAGCTCTACGGGCTGCCGCTCGACGAGTTCGTGCCCCGGCGCGACGAGCTGGCGCGCGAGCTGCGCACCGCGGGACAGAAGGACGCGGCCGACGCGGTCAAGCGGATGCCCAAGCCCACCGCGCCGGCCTGGGTGGTCAACCGGCTCGCGCGGGTCCGGCCCGACGACGTGAGTGCGCTGCTGGAGGCGGGGGCGGAGCTGCGGCGGGTGCAGGAGTGGCTCCTGCGCGGCGAGGCCGATCCCGCCGACCTGCGCGCCGCCGTCGAGGCCGAGCGGAGCGCCGTCGGGCGGCTCGTGCACGCCGGGGCCGACATCCTGGCCGCCGGCGGGCGGGCGCCCCGCGGCGACGTGCTCGAGCGGATCGGGGAGACCCTTCACGCCGCGGCCGCCGACCCGGCCGTCCGGGAGGACGTCGAGCGCGGGCGACTGGCGCGCGACCTGGCCGCCGTCGGGCTGGGCCCGGCGCCCGGGTCGGCCGCGGCGCCCGCCGGAGCGACCCGCCGGGCGATGCGGCGCGGGCGATCGGCGCCGGCACCCGAGGCGGCCGCGGCGGGCGAGGCGCCCGCCGCATCCGGGACGTCCGAGGCCGAGCAGGAACGCGCCGCGCCCGCGGCGCGCAAGCGTGCAAGCGACGCCGCCCGTCAGGCGGTCCGTGCCGCCGAGGCCGAGGCCAGGGCGGCGGACCGCATGCGCGCCGCGGCCGACCGCGCGGTCGAGCGCGCCAACCGCACTCTGGAGAGCGCGGAGGCGAGCTGGGAGCGCGCGCGGGACGAGCTCCAGTCCGCCCGCGAGGATCTGGCGGCGGCGGAGAAGGCGGCCGGCGCCGCGCGCGAGGCGGCCGCGGCCGCCGACGCGGAGGCCGCCGAACGCCGCCGCCGCGCCGGGGACGCCTAGCTGTCTACGAGGTGCTCCCGCCGTTGCCGTTACCGCCGTTGCTGCCGCTCGCCGGGGTCGGCGTGGTGCCGCCGGTGACGGAATCGCTGGTGGTCTTGGCAGGCGCTGCGGGGTCGGTGGTCCCGAGCGGGGCGGCCGGGCGGCCCGTGCCCGCGGTCGCCGCCTCGGTCGGGCGCGGCTCGGCCTGAGACGCGGTGGTCTCCGGCTTCTCCTGCGGTCTTCGCGCGATCGAAGCGCTTGGTGGTGGACGACTTCGCCGCCGGCGCCTTGCGGGTGGTGGTCTTCTTGGCGCCGCCGCGGGTCCGGCTCGGCGCCGGGCTCTTGGGCAGGTGGAGCAGGTTCTCGACGCCCTTGACCTCGGGGATCGCGCGGACCTTGGCCTCGAGCTCCGCGGACTGCTTCTGGTTCTTCACCTCGCCGCGCAGCCAGACGACTCCGTCGACCGCGTTCACGTCGACCTTGCCCTTGGGCGCGCCCGCCGGGCGGAAGATCTCGGTCTCGACCTTGCGGGCGAGCGTGACGTCGTCCAGGTCCTTGGGGCCGGAACGGCTGTTCGCGAGCCGCTTGCCCAGGCCGACGCCCTGGTTCAGCGTGTTGCGGCCCAGCTTGGTGGCCTGTCCGAGGCCGCCTCGCACGGTGTCGAAGGTCCTGCCGAGTAGCGAGTTGAGAGCCATGTTTCCTCCGGAATCAAGTTCGTGGTCTTCTAGTTGGGTTGCCGGGTGGCGGGGGTGCGAAACCCTGGTAGCGTCGACTCGCGATGGCCCTCGTCACGGAGCTCGAGCTTCCCGAGTTCGACTACCTCGACCCGACCCTGCGGGGCGAGGCGTTCCACGCGCGCATGCGGGATCTGCGCGCCCAGGGCTGGCTCGCGAAGTCGCCGCTCGGGTGCTTCGTGCTCGATCGCGAGGGCGTCGACTTCTTCCTCAAGTCGAAGCAGCTCAAGTTCCCTGGCGCGCTGGTGGCCGAGCTGTTCGGCGTCACCGAAGGCCCGCTGCACGAGGAGGTCATCAAGAACATCCTCTGCATCGACGGAGCGGATCACCGGCGGCTGCGCTCGCTGGTCAACCCGTCGCTGACCGCGCGCTCCGTCGAGCGCTATCGCCCTGCCATCAGGGGCTTCGTCGAGCAGCTCTACGAGCCGATGGCCGCGACCGGCCGCTGCGAGTTCATCGCGGACTTCGCCAAGCCGTACCCCGCAATGACGATCGCGACGGTGATGGGCGCGCCGCTGACGGACGCCGAGCGCCTGTACGACTGGTCGAACTGGATCCAGAAGCAGTTCGCCCAGGACGTCCTGTCCGAGCGGCCGCAGATCGAGCAGGCCGTACTCGAGTTCTACGACTATGCGCACGGGCTGCTGGATGCCCGCCGCGCCGATCCCGGCGACGACCTGATCTCGCTTCTGATCGCGGCCGAGGAGGACGGCGACCGGCTGTCCGACGACGAGCTGGTCAACCTGGTCCTGAACATCCTGGTCGGAGGCGTCGACACGACCCAGTCGCAGCTCGCCCACGCGATGCGGCTGTTCGCCGCGCATCCCGACCAGTGGCAGCTCCTGGCGGAGCGATCCCGAGACGTATGCGGAGCGCGCGGTCTGGGAGGTCATCCGGTACGAGCCGATCACCCCGTTCACCGCCCGCATCGCGCTCGAGGACATCGAGTACCGCGGGGTGACGTTCCCCGAGGGGACGATCGTGATGGTGTCGTCGTTCGACGCGAACCGCGACGACAGCCACTGGGACGCGCCGGACGAGTTCGACATCGCCGCCGAGCGCTCGGGCAAGCCGCACACGTTCGGCGCGGGCATCCACTACTGCCTGGGAGCGAACCTGGCCCGCCTGGAGATGATCGAGGCCCTGACCTTCTTCTCGCAGCACATGCGCGACCTGCGCCTGGACGGAGAGCCGGTGTTCGGCAGCGTCAACGGCATCTACGGGCTGGACGAGCTGCCGCTCGCTTTCACGCCGGCGGCGTGACTCGGTACTGGCGGCCGTCGCCGGCGCGCCTCGTCCAGGTCGTGCTCGGGCTGACGGTGTTCGGCATCGGCGAGGGGCTCGTCGTCGCCAGCGAGCTGGGCAACTCGCCCTGGAGCGTGTTCGCCGAGGGGCTGGAGGTTCAGACGCCGCTGTCGATCGGCGCCGCCACGTTCGCCACGAGCGCGGTGGTCCTGCTCTGCTGGATCCCCCTCGGGGAGCGCCGCCTGGGCCTGGGCACGCTCCTGAACGCCGTGATCATCGCGGTGATGATCGACGTCACGCTGTGGGCGTTGCCAGCGCTCGAGGCGCTCGGCGTCCGCTGGGGAGCGGTGTTCGGCGGGATCGCGCTGGTGGGCATCGGCAGCGGGCTGTACCTGACCGCGGACCTCGGTCCCGGGCCGCGCGACGGGCTGATGACCGGCATCCACGCGCGGACGGGCTGGCCGATCTGGGCGGTGCGCACCGGCATCGAGTCGACCGCGGTCGCGGCCGGCTTCGTGCTGGGCGGGACCGTCGGCGCCGGGTCGCTGCTGTTCGCGCTGCTGGTCGGCCCGGCGGTGGCGACCGCGCTGCGCGTCGGCCCGATGCCCGCGGAGGTAGCGGTGCCGCACCGCCCGGCTTAGGGTCGCCGTTATGACTGTCATGCGGAGCGTCCGAGTCGCCGCGATCCAGGCGACGCCAGAGATCCTCGACGGCGAGGGCAGCGTGGCCAAGGCGGCCCGCCTGCTCGGCGAGGCGGCCGATGCGGGGGCCGAGCTGGCGGTGCTGCCGGAGTGCTTCGTCTCGGTGTACCCGTCGAACTCCTGGGCGAAGGCGTCCGCGTCGTTCGGCGGGTCCGACGAGCTGTGGGAGCGGATGTGGATGAGCTCGGTCGACGTGCCCGGGCCGCTGATCGACGAGCTTGCCGCGGTGTGCCGATCGCGGGGCATCCACGCGGTGATCGGCGTCAACGAGCGCGAGTCCGAGCGCCCGGGGACGCTCTACAACACGATGGTCACGCTCGGGCCCGAGGGCCTGCTGGCCAAGCACCGCAAGCTGATGCCGACCCAGCACGAGCGCCTCTTCCACGGCATCGGCGCCGGGGACGACCTGCGCGTGGCCGATACGCCGGTCGGCCGAGTCGGCGGGCTGATCTGCTGGGAGAACCGGATGCCGCTGGCCCGCTACGCGGTCTACCGGCAGGGACCGCAGATCTGGGTGGCGCCAACGGCGGACGACTCCGACGGCTGGGTCGCCCACATGCGCGCGATCGCGATCGAGTCGGGCGCCTGGGTCGTCTCCGTGCCCCAGTACATCCCGCGTGCGGCGTTCCCCGACGACTTCCCGGTCGACCTGCCCGAGCGCGAGGTCTACGGCAACGGCGGCGCGGTGATCGTCGAGCCGACGCAGGGCAACGTGGTCGCCGGCCCGCTGTACGGCGAGGAGGGCATGCTCGTCCACGACTGCGACCTGCGCGACGGACTGCACGCGAAGCGCTGGTTCGACGCAGTCGGGCATTACAGCCGCGAGGAGGTGCTGGCGCAGATGGCGCCGGCGGTCGACGACGGCGCGCCACGCGCTACGTATACGTCAGGTAGAACCGACAGAGGGGAAGGACCATGGTCGACAAGCTCAACGTAGGTCTCTACGTCCGGCTGGAGGCAGCCGAGGGACGAGGTGACGACGTCGCGGACTTCCTACGCGGCGGCCAGGCGCTCGTCGAGGAGGAGCCCGACACGCTTGTCTGGTACGCGGTGCGGTACGGGCCCTCGACCTTCGGCATCTTCGACGCGTTCGAGGGCGACGACGGCCGGCAGGCCCACCTGAACGGGGCCGTCGCGAAGGGCCTGGCCGAGAACGCGGACATGTTCGCGGAGCCTCCGTCGATCGAGCGGGTCGACGTCATCGCCAGCAAGTAGGGGCGGGGCAACCCGCGCGGCCCCCCAACGTCCGCTCGCCGGGCTAGGTTCCCGCCCGTGCGCCTGATCGTCGCCCGCTGCGAGGTCCGCTACTCCGGCCGCCTGTCCGCCGTGCTGCCGGAGGCGCTCCGCCTGCTCATGATCAAGAGCGACGGGTCGGTGATGGTGCACTCGGACGCCGGCGGCTACAAGCCCGAGAACTGGATGACCCCTCCGACCGTCATCGAGGAGTCCGACGACGAGATCGTCGTGCGCAAGCTGAAGGGCGACGACCGGCTCGACATCCGCATCGCCGAGGTGGTCTCCGACGTCACGCACGACATGGGGGAGGCCGCCGCGCTCCAGAAGGACGGCGTCGAGCGCCACCTCCAGGAGCTGCTGGCCGAGTACCCCGAGTGGTGTGGCGAGGGCTTGCGCCTGGTCCGGCGCGAGTGGCCCACCGACATCGGCCCCGTCGACCTGATGTGCCGCGACGAGGAGGACTGCTGGGTCGCGGTCGAGATCAAGAGGATCGGCACGATCGAGGCGGTCGAGCAGCTCACCCGCTATCTGGACCGGATCCGCGAGGACCCGAGCCGGGCCGCCTGCCGCGGCGTCCTCGTGGCTCAGACCGTCAAGCCCCAGGCCCGCGTGCTGTGCGAGTCACGGGGCATCGGCTGGGCTGAGGTCGACCTCGAAGTGCTCCGCGGCGAGCGCGAGCCGGACCTCACGCTCTTCGCCTGAGCGCTCGCGGGCCCGCCGCGCATGTTGGCGGCGCGCCAGTGCTGGGTACCTGCTGAGCAATGGCAGGGGATCTGGCCGGGCGCGGCCACCGCTTCGGCGGGGGCACGCTGGTCAAGCAGAGAAGCAGGGACGGCGTGGCGACCGGAGAGCGCGAGCGCCTGCGATCGCTTGCCGGCTTCCGCGTCCTCGACACGGGCCCCGAGCCGGAGTTCGACGCCACCTCGGCGCTCATAAGGCGGATCGGCGCCACCGAGGGAGCGGCAGTCACCTTCGTCGACGGCGGCCGCGAGTGGGTGAAGGCAGCGCTCGGGATCGACCTCACGGACGTGCCGCGCGCGGTGTCGTTCGGCGGCCGCCTGGTGGCCCGCGGCGCGCCGCTGGTCATCGAGGACGCGCTCTCGGATCCGCTGGCCGCCTCGTATCCGTGGGTGGCGGGCGACCCCGGGATCCGCTTCTATGCCGGCGTCCCGCTGACGGCCGGCGGCCTGGTCATCGGCGCGCTCGCGCTGCTCGATCGCGAGCCGCACGCCGCGAGCGAGGACCTCATCGACGCGCTCTCCGAGGCAGCCCGGGTCCTCATGCCCCATCTGGAGCGCCGCCGCGCCGACGCGATGGCCGCGAACCTGACCGCCGTGCTGGACTTCGAGGGCCGCTACCTGCGCGTATCGGGAGGGTTCGAGGCCGTGCTGGGCTGGACGCCGGCGGACATGATCGGCCGGCCGGTCACCGACTTCGTCCACCCCGACGACCTGCCCGCCACTCGCGAGCGTCTGGCGACGCTCCGCGCCGGCGCCGGCGACCCCGGCGGCTTCGAGTGTCGTTACCGCGGCAAGGACGGCGGCCACCGCTGGCTGCTGTGGAACTCCGAGGCGGTGCAGCACGAGGGCCGCATCTACAGCGCCGGCAAGGACATCACCGACCGCAAGCGCCAGGAGACCGCGCTGCGGGAGTCGGAGGCTCGCTATCGCCTGCTGGCCGAGAACGCGACCGACATGATCGCCGGCCACGACCTGGACGCCATCACCACCTACGTGTCGAGCGGCGGGCAGGCGCTGACCGGGTTCCAGGCCCACGAGCTGATCGGCGTATCCGCCTACGACATGGTCCACCCGGCCGACGTCGAGCGCCTGCGCGCGGCCCACGCGGGACTGCTCGACAACGGCGACCCGCAGCGGGTGACGGTCCGGCTCCGGCGCAAGGACGGGGACTGGGTGTGGGTGGAGACGATCGCGCGGGTGGTGCGCGACGAGCACTCGAGGCCCGTGGGCCTCCAGTCGACCACCCGTGACATAACGGAGACCAGGCGCGCGGTCGAAGCCCTCGAGGCCGCGCGCGAGCACTTCCGCCGGGCCTTCGACGAGGCCCCGATCGGCATGGGGATCGTCGACCCCCGCGGTCGCTTCGATCGCGTGAACGACGCCATGTGTCACCTGCTGGGCTACTCCGAGGAGGAGCTGGTCGGCTCGATCAACCCGCTCGAGCTGGTGCACCCGGACGACCGCGGCGGCGAGAGGGAGGGCCTGCGCGAGATCCTCGCCGGCGGGCGGCGGACGTTCACGATCGAGCGGCGCCTGATCCACAAGGACGGTCACTCGGTCTGGGCCCGGATCACCACGTCGGTCATGCGCGGCACGCCGGACGCCCCGGCCAGCTTCCTCTCGAACATCGAGGACGTGAGCGAGCGGCGCCGCAACGCCGAGGACCTGCTCCGAGCCCGCGAGGAGGCGGAGAGCGCGGACCGGGCCAAGAGCGAGTTCCTGTCGCGCATGAGCCACGAGCTGCGCACACCGCTCAACGCGGTGCTGGGGTTCGCGCAGCTCCTCGACGCCGACGACATCTCCGAGTCCCAGCGCGAGAGCGTCGGCCGCATCCTGCGCGGCGGCTACCACCTGCTGGACCTGGTCAACGACGTGCTCGACATCAGCGCCATCGAGTCGGGGCGGCTGCCGATCCCGACCGAATCGGTCAGCACCGCCGCGGTCGTCGGCGAGGCCGTCGAGATGATGCGCCCGATCGCCGACGAGCGCTCGGTCCGCCTGACCTGCGACCTCCCGTCGATCGACATCGCGGTCGAGTCGAACGGCCAGCGGCTCAAGCAGGTGCTGCTGAACCTGGTCGCCAACGCGGTCAAGTACAGCTCGCCGTCGACGGAGGTGACCGTCGCGGTGCGGCGCGCGGGCGACATGCGGGCGCTGATCGAGGTGAGTGACACGGGGCCCGGGATCCCGGCCGACCGGCTCGAGCGGGCGTTCGTGCCGTTCGAGCGGCTCGGCGCGCAGCGGGAGGTCGAGGGCACCGGCCTGGGGCTCCCGCTCTCGCGCAACCTCGTGCAGGCCATGGGCGGCGAGCTGACCGCCGCGAGCGGCCCCGGCGGCAGCACCTTCACGGTCGACCTGCCGCTGGCCACCGGCGGGCCCGCGGGCGAGCCGCGGATCAACGGGCCGGACGACGGCGCGGCCGGCGTGGACGGCGACGACCGGTCGCAGGTCATGCTCTACATCGAGGACAACCCGTCGAACGTCGAGTTGGTCGAGCGCCTGGCCGACCGCCGCCCGGGCCTCGAGATGTATGCCGCCGCCCGGGGCGACGCGGGCATCGAGCTCGCCCGGCGGCTGCGCCCGGACCTGATCGTGCTGGACCTGCACCTGCCGGACACGACCGGCGACGCCGTGCTGGCCCAGCTCCGCTCGGACACCGCCACGGCGGACGTCCCGGTGATCGTCGTGACCGCCGACGTCAGCCAGGGCCACGCGCAGCGGCTGAACGCCGCGGGGGCGACCGCGTTCATGACCAAGCCGCTCGACCTGGGCAGCTTCGGCGCCGCGATCGACCGGGCGCTGGCGGGCGCGCGCCCACGCTGAACGAAGAAGGGCGGCCCCGAAGGGCCGCCCCGATTCGTTACGACTTGCTGCGGCCCTTTACTAGCGGAGCAGCGACAGGACGTTCTGCGGCGCCTGGTTGGCCTGCGCGAGCATGCTCGTGCCGGCCTGCTGCAGGATCTGCAGCTTGGTGAACTTCACCATCTCAGAGGCCATGTCCGCGTCGCGGATACGGCTCTCGGAGGCGGTCAGGTTCTCCTGGTAGCTCGCGATGTTCGCGATGGTGTGCTCCAGGCGGTTCTGGACCGCGCCGAACGTGGCACGGGCAGCCGAGACGTTGTTGATCGCATCGTCGATCTGCTGGATGTCCGTCTGCGTCGAAGCCGACGACAGAGCGAACACCGTGCTCGCGACCTGGCCCTGGACCGAGATCGTGGCGACGGTGATCTGCTGGTTGTCGCCCGACCCGACCTGGAACGAGATCGTCGAGGTCGCCGAGCTCAGCAGGTCGATGCCGTTGAACTCGGTGTCGGTGCCGATCCGGTAGATCTCGGCCTTGAGCTGGTCGACCTCAGACTGGATGGCCTGCTGGTCGGTGGTGCTCAGGGTGCCGTTCTTGTACTGCACGGCGAGCTCACGCACACGCTGAAGCATGCTGTGAACCTCGTTCAGGGCGCCCTCAGCGGTCTGGACCATCGAGATGGCGTCAGACGCGTTGCGGGAAGCCTGGGACAGACCGCCGATCTGGCCACGGAGCTTCTCGCTGATCGCGAGGCCCGCGGCGTCGTCGCCGGCACGGTTGATCCGGTAGCCGCTGGAAAGCTTCTCCATGGCCTTGCCCAGCTTGTCGGAGTTACCGATGAGCTGACGCTGAGCGTTGAACGCCTCAACGTTGTTCTGGATACGAAGGGACATGCTCTCTCCTTGAATTGTCCCCGGCCGACTCCATGTCGGCCGTCGACGACTAAGTGTCGTCAGGCTGGTTTGTCGGGATAAAGAGCATGTTCTTGAGGCGACTGGACATTTGTTATGCCCGGGCCCAGAGACGAAGCGGGCGCCCCGGAGGGCGCCCGCTCACACGCGTGACTACGTCGTCGCGCTGTCTTAGCGCAGCAGGGACAGGACGTTCTGCGGCGCCTGGTTGGCCTGCGCGAGCATGCTCGTGCCGGCCTGCTGCAGGATCTGGAGCTTGGTGAACTGGACCATCTCGCTGGCCATGTCCGCGTCGCGGATACGGCTCTCGGAGGCGGTCAGGTTCTCCTGGTAGCTCGCGATGTTCGCAACGGAGTGCTCGAGCCGGTTCTGAACCGAGCCGAACGTCGCGCGAGCAGCCGAGATGTTGTTGATCGCATCGTCGATCTGCTGGATGTCCGTCTGCGTCGAAGCCGACGACAGAGCGAACACCGTGCTCGCGACCTGGGCCTGGACCGAGACCGTGGCGACCGTGATCTGCTGCTGGTCGGACGTGCCGACCTGGAACGAGATCGTGGTCGAAGCCGAGTTCAGCAGGTCGATGCCGTTGAACTCGGTGTCGGTGCCGATCCGGTAGATCTCGGCCTTGAGCTGGTCGACCTCAGACTGAATCGCCTGCTGGTCGGTGGTGCTCAGGGTGCCGTTCTTGTACTGCACGGCGAGCTCACGCACGCGCTGCAGCATCGAGTGCACAGCGTTCAGGGCGCCCTCGGCGGTCTGGACCATCGAGATGGCGTCGGACGCGTTCCGCGAGGCCTGAGCCAGGCCGCCGATCTGGCCGCGCAGCTTCTCGCTGATCGCGAGGCCCGCGGCGTCGTCGCCGGCACGGTTGATCCGGTAGCCCGACGACAGCTTCTCCATCGCCTTGCTGAGCTTGTCGGAGTTGCCGACGAGCTGACGCTGAGCGTTGAACGCCTCAACGTTGTTCTGGATACGAAGGGACATGCTCTCTCCTTGAATTGTCCCGGGCCGACTCCATGTCGGCCCTTGACGGCTCCCTGCCGTCAGTCCTTGATTCGCACCGGCGGGCTACTTGTTGAGCCGGTATGGGCCCCTCATACCGACTTCAGACAGACGGGGAACCGAAGGGGCCGACGGAGGGTGTCAGCCGGTCTCGCGGTCGTCGGTCTCGGTCGGCGGGCGGTAGCGATAGCCGAACCCGCGAATCGTCTCGATCGGCGCCTCGACGCCGGCGTCGCGGAACTTCGCGCGCAGGTAGCCGACGTAGATCTTCACGCGCTCCCGGCCGAAGCCGGACTCGCCCCACGCGAGCTCGAGGAGCTGGTCCGCGGACAGCACCTGGTTCGGGTGCTGCACGAACGCAGACAGCAGCCGGTACTCGAGCGGGGTCAGCGCCAGCGGGCGCCCGTCGGCCCTGGCCTCCGCGCCCTGGAAGTCGATCTCGACCAGGCCGTCGGCGTATGTGCGCGGGGGCTTCTTGCTCGGCGCCCGGCGGCGTAGCAGCGCCTCGACCCGGGCGACGATCTCCTGGAGGCCGAACGGCTTCGTCACGTAGTCGTCGGCACCGGAGCGCAGAGCGCGCACCTTCTCGAGCTCGGACGCCTTGCCGGTGACCATCATGACCGGCACGTCCGTGAGCTGGCGGATCCGCTCGAGCGTGCGCCAGCCGTCGATCTCGGGCAGGCCGATGTCGAGCAGGACGACGTCCGGGTGACTGCCGTAGAGCTCGCGCAGGCCCTGGGTGCCGGTCTCGGCCTCGATCACCTGCATCCCGGCGCGCTCGAGGACGCGGCGCAGAAGCAGCCTCGAGTCCTCGTCGTCCTCGATCGTAAGGACCCTTGCCACGGCCATGTACCGGACGTTACCTCGTCGCATGGACGCCGCATGGGCGACCACTGAAAATGGCGTAACCGATCAGGCGCGATCAGCTGTCGCGCGGCGCCTACACCAGCGGCGCGAAGCGGGCGATCCGGTCGAGGATGAACCGGCTGGGGTAGTGGCAGCTGTCGACCTTGTCGAACAGCACCTCGAGGTAGGCGGCCACGTGCTCCTGGCTCGCCAGCGCCAGCTCGACCCGGTCCATCAGCTCGTGGCTCGGGTACTCGTCCGCGTCGATGCGGCTCAGGATGTATTCGACGTACCGGTCGTTTGCTTCCGACATCTACGTTCCCTCCCTACATCAGGTCGCCCAGCGGGCCGAGGTTGAGGTTCAGGTCTTCGCGGGTCAGGCCGAACTCCTCGACCAGCTCGTCCATCCGCTCCTGGAGCAACATGAACGTGCGGCCGAGCCGCTCGACCTCGTCGTCGTCGAGCGTCCCGCCGTCGATCCGGCGGAGCGCCTGGCGCTCCATCAGCTCGCGCAGCAGGTCGATGATCGTCAGCACGAGCTGGGCCAGCCCGCGCTCGACGTTCTCCGGATCGGCGTCGATGCGCCGCGAGAACGCGTCGGACACGCTCGGGAGCGCGGACGCCGGCCCCGCCAGGACCTTGCCCTCCTTGCCATCGCTCATGCAGCCGCCTCCTCTACGAACGAGTAGGGCGGCCACGGCCCGGTGCAGGTGACGGCCAGAGCGGGGTGCTCGTCCTGGAGCGCGCGGACCTGCTCGGTGAAGCGGTCGACCTGGCCGCCGGGGACCAGATAACTGCCCGCCAACACGCCCCCGGCCCGCGGCCTGGGGTCCGCCGTGCTCCGCTCGGCCAGCTGGGCCAGCGGCTCGTGGACCGCGCGGGCGACGCTCTCCGCCGTGCGGCGCGCCTCGAGCCGCGCCCGCATGTAGTCCGTGCCGCTGGCTGCGGCGCCGGGGCCCTCGTCGGCCGCGCCGCCGGCCACCCGGACGCTCAGCTCCACGCGTCCGCGGACGCCGTCGAGCGTCCGGCAGAACGACGGTGCGCGCTCCTCGAGTAGCGCGCGGAGGCTGTCGATGTCCGCGAGACGCGTGCCGAAGCGCATCGGCAGGACGGCACGCTCGCGCATGAGCCGCTCGACCACGTCCTCGTGGGCCCAGAGGGCGTCGGGCGTGGGGTCGACGGGCAGGTCGGCCTCGGTGAAGACGGCCGCGACGCCGTGCGCGGCGACCTCGCGCAGCGAGGGGTCGGGCAACCCGGCACCGGGCCGGTCCGTGATCGCGTAGAGGTAGATCACGACACGTTCCCCGGCAGCGGGATGCCCTCGCGCTCCGCGGTGGCCACGGACGACACGAGCGCGCGGAGGCCCACGTAGACCAGGTCGACGTTCGCGACCGACAGGGTGATGTCGCCGCTCAGCACGACGCCCTTGTCGAGCAGCCGGTCGACCAGTTCGACGAGCGCGACATCGCGCTGCTGTCCGACGACGTCGCTGCTCATCGCTCGGCCGCCTCCGCGCCGGCGACGAAGTTGTAGGGCGGCCAGGGGCCGGTCGGCTCGATCTCGAAGCCGATCGCCTCGAACTCCTCGCGCAGCTCCTCGACCGCCGAGTGCAGCGCCGGCCGCTCGTCGTCGGCGACCAGGTACACGCCGTTCAGGATCATCTCGCCCTCGCGGCCGTGGGCCTCGCGCCGCTGCGGCGGGTTCACGCGCGCCGACGCCGCGACGGTGCTCAGCCTGCTGTGGCACTCCCGCGCGCAGGCCGTGGCCAGCCGGTCGACCCGGTCGGCCAGCTCGCGCTCGTCGCGCTTGCGCTGCAGGTACTGCGCGGCGTCGGACCCCGGGGCGCCGACGCCGCTCTGCTCGCCGCGCGCCACCGCGGCGATGCGGTCGCGGGCCGCGAAGACCTTGACTCCCCACTCGGACCGGCCCCGGAGCCGGTCGACGGCCTCGGCCAGCTGGTCGTGGTCGTCGGCGAGCATCTGCTCCACGCGCTCCCGGTCGCGGTAGATCGTGCAGAGCCGCAGCGGGACGACCGTCGCCTGCGCGAGGGCGGCGTCCAGCACGGCCTCGTGCGCCCGGGCTGTGCGCTCGACCCAGTCGAGGTCGTTCAGGTGCTCGCGCAGCCGCTCGTCGCCGTACTCGTCCAGGGGGACGGGGCTGACGAGCGCCGCGAGGTCGCCGTGCTCGATGACCTCTATCGCGGTCGACGGCTCGACGCCCTCGATCCCGTGCGGCACGTCCGCCGCGTCGCCTGCGGCCACCACGCCGTAGACCCACCAGCCCGAGCCGTCGGAAGACGGAGGGGAGGGCGAGGGAGGGGAGGGGGCGGAACGCCGGGAGCCCGGCTCGCGGTCGGCGGCGGCGTCGACGATTGCCTCCACCAGCGCCTGCTCGAGGATCTCCGTCGCCCGCGCGCGGGCGCCCGCGCGCGCCGCTTCGATCACCTGAGGCAGGTCCTCGTCGGCCACGTCGCGCAGCGCTCGGCGCAGCCGCTCGAGCGAGATGTCACTTCTTCTTTCGCTCACCCGACGTCTCCTGCTCGATGCCGGCCGCCTCCTCGAGCCGCTCGAGCCGCTCGCGGAGGTCCTTGTTCTCCTGCTCCAGCTCGCTCGCGCCGCTGCTCAGCGCCGCGTCGCCCTCCCACCAGTTGATCCCCATCTCCTTGGCCTTGTCCACGGAGGCGACGAGCAGCCGCAGCTTGATCGTCAGCAGCTCGATGTCGAGCAGGTTGATCTGGATGTCCCCCGCGATGACGATGCCCTTGTCGAGCACCCGCTCGAGGATGTCGGCCAGGTTGGCCGGCCCCTGGCTGGGCGATGCGTAGGCCGCGGGTCGCGCGTCGAGCGCCGCGCGGTTCGAGGTCGACGCGAACAGGTCGCCGCCGGCGCCGCTCATCGGTAGTCCTCGTCGGGCTGGCCGCGCTGGTACCGGCGGATCCGCTGGTACTCCACGAGGTCACCCTGGTCGTCCATCCGGGCGACGTAGCAGCCCGAGCAGGTCCGTGGAGTTCGGCACGCGCTCGAGCTCGAGCACCTCGAGGGTCACGCGCCAGCCGCCGTCCCCGTCGTCACTGTCGTCGCGCTCGACCCCGAGGACGCCCTCGGGTGGGCGCCCGATCAGCTCGGCGAGCTGCTTGCGTGCCTCGCGGGCTATCTCGAGCGGTCGCTTGGCTCCGTTCTTCTTCGAGTCAGCCATTCTGCATCGCCCTCCACTCGCGGATACGGCGGCCTTCCTCCAGCCGCTCGAGCAGCGCGTCCACGCGCGTGGCGAGCTCGTCCTCGCTGATCTCGCCCGCGTCGTGGGCCAGCTCGACTGCCGCGAGCTCGCGCATGATCTTTCCCTCGTCGTACATCTCCTGCTCGGCCTGGTCGGCGACCTGCTCGGCCACCCACGCAACCCCGCGCACGGGGGCGAGAGGCAGGGTCAGGAGCCCGGTGATCAGACCCATACCGGCTCCTCCGTGGCCACGAACGAGAACGGCGGAAGCGGCCCGGTGAGCTTGAAGTGCATGTGCTCGGCCCGCTCGGAGCTGACCCGCTCGACCGCGGCGTCGAACTCCTCGAGGCGATCGCGCCGCACCAGGAAGGCCGCGTTCACGACCATCCGCTCGTGCAGCGGGTCACCCGGGACGAACGCGTCGGCCAGCGGCCGGAGCGCGTTCAGGATCGCGGCCGTGTCGGCGCCGCGCCGGTCCTCGACCGCGTTCGCGACGAGCTCGCCCAGGCGGATCCGCTCGAAGTGCGTGGCCGCCGGGGGACGGTCGCGCACGTGCTCGCGCAGCGTGGCGATCTCCCGGTTCCCGCGCACGACGTCGCGCAGCAGGACGTCCTCGCGGTACATCGCGCTGACCGTCATCTCCACCCGCCCGTCGAGCGCGTCGAGCATGCGGGTCAGCCAGTCCCTGCGCGTCTCGAGCAGGTCGTGCGCGACGGCGTCCTCGTCGGGCATCAGCACGCCGAAGCGCATGGGGAGGACCGTGCCGGAGTCCATCGCCGCGCGCAGCACCTCGGTGTGCGCGGTCAGGTTCTTCGCGCGGCCGGGCACCGACTCCCCGGGCACCTCGCTCACAAGCGCCTGAACCGGCCCGCGCTCGAGCGTCTGCACGAGTGTGTCGCCGACCCCGCTGCGCGCGGGTGCTCCGTCGCCCGCGCGCATCACGCCGTAGACGTACAGTCCGCTCATCAGGACTTGCTCGACGAGCGCTTGGACCCGCCGGACCGCGAACTCGAGGAGGAGGAGGACCGCGACCGCTGCCGGGTCTTACGGCCGTCGCCGCTGCTGTCGTCGTCATCGTCGTCGTCGCCGAAGATCTTCTCCTTGGCGCCCTCGAGCATGCCCTTCGTCTTCTTCGACGCGCCGCTCTCCTGCAGCTCCTCGATCAGGCCCGGCAACGTCTGCTGCTGGCCGGTCTGCGTCAGGTCGAGCCGGTTGACCGCCTCGGCGAACCGCAGGTAGGTGTCGACGCTCGCGATAACGATCCGCGCGTCGATCGTCAGCAGCTCGATGCCGACCAGCGAGACGCGCACATAGGCGTCGATCACCAGGCCCTTGTCCAGGATGATGTTCAGCACGTCCGCGAGGCCGCTCGGGTTCGGCGATCGGGAGAGGTAGCTGCTGGGGGCCTGTGCCGTCTGGATTGCCATGGTGCGCGTCACTCGTCCTTGTCGTCGTCGTCGTTGTCAACTTCCGCCAACGGCGGGTACTCGTCCGGGTCGAGTGCCTCGACCTGTGCCTTGAAGCTGCGCATGACGTTCTCGGCGCGGCGGTCCGCTCGGCGCAGCACGAGCGAGAGCGCCTGCCCCGGTCGCTCCGGGACGACGTCGAGCTGGAGCTCGAGGCGGGTCAGCCGGTCGGACAGCCGGTGGAAGGTCACGAGGCCTGAGGTGTCCGATCCCTGGAGCGTCTGCCACGCGAAGCTCTCGTCCTCGCGCTCGTCGACGATCTCGGCCTCCCAGTCCCCGGACGCGCGGCCGGACAGCTCTCCGTCCAGGAAGTCGCCGTCGCGCTCCACGTCGATGACCTGGTGCGCTCCGTCCGGCATCCAGTCGAACCGCATCCACTCGTCCCACGCGGCCTCGAGGGGGACGGCTACGTCGAGTGAGCACTGCACCGGGACCGTGCGGACCTTCTCGGTCAACCGCTCCCAATCCGCGTCACGGAGCTTGTCGAGCGCTCCTCGGGATCCGTCGGCCAGGACGGGCAGGCTCTCCTTCGCGCGCTTGGCGACGGCCTTGAGGGCCGCGCCGGCCGCCTTGGCCCGCACCGGCCCACCGGGCCGCGTCGTCAGAGCGGTCTTGGCCGCGGCGCCGCCGGCGGCCTTCTTCACGCTCTTCTTGCTGCCCGTGCCGTTGGACTTGGCCTTGCCGTTGGACTTGGCCTTGCCGTTGGACTTGGCCTTGCCGTTAGAGCTCGCCTTGCCGCTGGCGGCTGGCTTTTTTGTCGCTGTCTGAGCCATCGGCCGCGCCGATCAGTTGAGCGCCTTGCCGACCTGCTCGGCCTTCTCCCGGGCCTCACGGACCTCGGTGGCCAGCTTGCCGAACTGCCTGCCTGCCTCGCCGACCTGCCGGGCGAAGCCGTCGATCCCGCGGCCGGTGCCCGGCACCTTCACGCCGAGGACCTTGCGCTTGCGGGTCAGCTTCGTGCGGTCGAGGACGACCCCGCCGACGACTCCCGCCGCCGCGGCGAACGCCGCCGTGGCCATGGGGACGACGACCGACTTGACGGCGCCGTTGCCCGACCCGGATCCCTCGCGGGACCTGTCGGCCGATGAAGTGGCTCGCTCCGGCCGCTCACGCCGGCTGCCGTTCTGGCCGCTCGACCGCGACTGGCTGCGCCGCGCGGACGACGAGCTACGCGCCGCGCTCGGGCGCGACTTTGAGCGCGCGCTCGAGCTGCCGCTCCGCTTCGTGCCGGAGGACTTCGGGCTCGAGGTCTTCGCGCTCGAGGCCTTCGTGCTCGAAGACTTGGCGCTCGATGACTTGGCGCTCGATGACTTGGCGTTCGACGAGTTGGGGCTCGACGACTTTGAGCTCGCCGCCTTGCCGTTGGCCGACCGCGACCGAGAGCTCGAGGCCTTCGTGCCTGACGCCTTGCCGTTGGTGGACCGGGAGCTCGAGGACTTCGTGCTCGCCGGCTTGCCGTTGGCAGATTTCGATCTGGAGGTCCCTGAAGCGGATTTGCGCTTCGTGGACCCGGATCCCGACTTTCGTGCCGCGCCTGTTCCCTGTGGCGACATCACTCAGCTCCCCCTTCGAGTGTGTCCCCGCCCGCATCGGGCGTTCTACCCGCTCAGCTGAGGCGTACACCACTGCAGGGCTTTTTTCGCCGGCGGACCGGTAGCGCCGGTCGAACCGGCAGGATGTGCCCGATGCGACGCGCCCGCCACATCCTGTGCCTCGCCGTACTGGCCCTGGCGTGCCCGGCCGCCCCGGCTCTCGCCGACGGCGATCCGGCCAGCGACGTGCTGATCTCGGACACGGTCTACCTGCCGTACAAGCCGCCGTCCGATGAGGTGGTGGCGAAGCTGCGCCGCACGGTCGCCGCCGCGAAGTCCGCCGGTCAGCCCGTGCGCGTCGCGCTGATCGGGTCGCCGCAGGACCTGGGCGCGGTGGCGAACCTCTACGGCCACCCCCAGGAGTACGCCAACCTGCTCTCGACCGAGCTGCGGAACCCGGTCGAGCCCGGGGCGCGCGGGCACCAGGAGGAGCTGCTGGTGGTGATGCCCGCCGGCTTCGGCACCAAGAACGTCCCCGACAAGGTGGCCCGGATGCTGCGCGGCACGGAGTTGCCCGCCGACGCCGACCCGGACGAGCTCGCGGAGGCCGCGGGCTGGGCCGTGCAGGAGCTCGCGCGCGCCAGCGGGCGCCCGATCCGCGAGGAGTTCGCCAAGCCGAAGGCCGACAGCGGGGGAGGGGCGCTCACCGTCGTTCTGGTCGTCCTCGCGCTCGTGGCGCTCGCCGCCGGGCTCATCGTGCTGCGCGTCCGGGCCGGAGGCCAGGGCGGCGGCGAGGTTCAGAGCCCGGGCGGGAACACGTAGGAGGCGTGCACGGGCACACGCGCGTCGTCCGAGACGACGATCTGCGCGTGTCGCGTCATCGGGATCGTGCGCGGGTCGCCGCGGTGGCGGCGTCCCCCGACCCAGACGTGGGGCCGCCCGAGCCGCCGGCCCCACAGGTCGAACAGGTCGCCCAGCGTGACCCGCGTCCCCACCGCGACCTCGACGACCCCGGTGGGTTCGCGCGTGCGCACCGGATACGAGCACCGCGCCGCGCGCACGTAGGGCCGGCGGCCGCGCCAGGGCGGCGCCATCCCGATCCCGGCCGGGACGATCGCGGTCTGCCGCCGGACGAAGACCTCGACGTGCACGCCGTAGCGCGCCGGCTCCCTGCGCGAGCAGCGCAGCCGGCCGACCGGGCGTGCGCGGCGGACGCGCGGGGAGAGCGCGGGCCGCCGGTGCTCGGCGTCGCGGCCGATCGGCACGGTGTTGGGCACTCGCACGGCGCCCTCGGGGGCGTCACCGCACGCGACGAGGAGCGCCGCGGACGACAGGAGGAGGGCGGCGCGGAGCATCGGGCGGGTCTTAGCACCTCCCCGCCCGGTGCGGAATTGACCGAACGCTCCCAGGGGCAGGAAGGGGCGGTGTGGCTGTGAACCTAGAATTCAGACCGTGGCCGCATCGCCCAAACCCCGCAGCATCTGGAACGGATGGCTCTCCTGGGGCACCGTCAACGTGCCGGTGAAGCTGTTCTCGGCGGTGCAGGACAAGTCGATCCACTTCAACCAGCTCCACGGCAAGGACGGCGCGCGGATCAAGCAGAAGCGGATCAACCCGCGCACGGGCGACGAGGTGCCGTACGAGCGGATCGTCCGCGGGTACGAGGTCAAGCCCGACAAGTGGGTCGTCCTGACCAAGGAGGACGCGCAGGCGGCCGAGGGATCGCGCGCCAAGGTCATCGACATCGAGGAGTTCGTGGCCGACGAGGAGATCGACCCGGTCTTCTACGACAAGCCCTACTGGATCGGCCCGCAGGAGGGCGGCGAGCACGCCTACGCGGTGGTCGAGAAGGCGCTCGCGAAGTCAGGCAAGGTCGGCATCGGCCGGTTCGTGCTGCGGTCGAAGGAGTCGCTGGTCGCGCTCCGCCCGCGCGATGGGATCCTGACGCTGTCCACGATGAACTTCGCGGACGAGCTCGTCCCGCCGGACAAGGTCTCCTACGAGGAGCCCAAGAAGGCGCCGGGCGACCGCGAGGTGAACATGGCGGCCAAGCTCGTCGAGTCGCTGGCCGGCGACTTCAAGCCCGACAAGTACGAGGACACCTACCGCGAGGCCGTGCTCCAGCTGGTCGAGAAGAAGTCCAAGGGCGAGACCATCGAGCTGCCGGAGCGCAAGCAGGAAGAGGAGACCGACGACCTGATGGCCGCGCTCGAGGCGAGCCTGTCCGGGAGCAAGAGCTGATGCCGCCTCCGCGCTCGATCTGGAGCGGGTCGCTGTCGTTCGGGCTGGTCAACGTGCCCGTTCAGATGCAGTCCGCCACCCGTGACCGCCAGATCCGCTTCCACCAGCTCGACTCGGAGGACAACACGCCGATCGAGGTCCACCGCTTCTGCTCGGAGGAGGACGTCGAGATCTCCTACGACGAGGTCGTCGCCGGCTACGAGATCGAGAAGGGCGAGTACGTGATGCTCACGGACGAGGAGCTCGAGGCCGCCCAGCCGGAGAAGACGAAGACGATCGACATCGAGGAGTTCGTCGAGCTCGAGGACGTCGACCCCGTCTACTACGACCACCCCTACTACCTGGTGCCGACGGGCGGCGAGGGCGCGTCGCGCGCCTACGAGCTGCTGCTCCAGGTGATGGAGCGCGAGGGCCGCGTCGCGCTCGGCCGCTTCGTGCTGCGCAACAAGGAGTACCTGGCGGCGATCCGCCCGCGCGGCGGCCGGCTGACGCTGACGACGATGAACTTCGCCGACGAGATCCGCCCGACCGACGCGGTCGAGGAGATGGTCGGGCTCGGCCAAGGCACCCAAGAAGGAGGTCGACGCCGCGGTCGAGCTGATCGAGGCGATGTCGACCGAGTGGAAGCCCGAGCGGTACGAGGACCGCCACCGCAAGCGCCTGATGGAGGTCATCGAGAAGAAGGGCGAGGGCGTCGAGGTCGAGCCGATCGACGACGGCGAGGCGCCGAGCGAGGTGCCGGACCTGATGGCCGCGCTCGAGGCGACGCTGGCCAAGGCGAAGGGCACGGACAAGCCCAAGCCGGGGACCGACGGGCGCAAGCGGCAGACCAAGGAGGAGCTGCTCGACCGGGCCAAGGAGCTGGAGATCGAGGGCCGGTCGAAGATGACCAAGGACGAGCTCGCGGAGGCGATCGCCGCCGTCGAGTAGTCGCACGGCCAATGGTTTGAAGCGCCAGGTACCTTGCCTGGTATGGCTCGACTCGCTCGCTTCGTAACCGGACGCCGTACCAAGTTCCGTCGTCCTCGGACTCTGGATCATCGTCGCTGATCGGCGATGGCGCCCGCTGGGCGGCAAGGTCGCGGACGTCACCGACGACTCGATCGACTCGCAGCTCCCGCCGAGCGCGCAGTCGACCGAGGTGTTCAAGCTCCAGAAGGAGCGCTTCGCCAGCGGCCAGACGACGACCGGCCTGATCGTCTACGAGCGCGAGGGCGGCCTGAACGCGGCCGACAAGGCGCGGATCGCGCAGCGACGCCGCCGCGGCCAAGAAGGCGCTCGGCAAGGACCTCAAGGCCGCTGCGGTGCCCTTCCAGGACAGCGGCGAGGGGGCGGCGAGGCACTGGTCTCGCCGAGCGGCGAGCTCGGCCTACACGGTCCTGACCGTGCCGAACGACTTCCAGAAGGCGGCCGACTGGGGCGTGGACGTCCGCGACGCGGTCAAGCGCAGCCCGCCGCCCGAGGGCCTGAACGTCTACGTGACCGGCAACCTCGGCCTGTTCGCGGACTTCACGGAGGCCTTCGGCGACCTGGACACGAAGCTGCTGCTGGCGACGGTCGTGCTGGTGATCACGCTGCTGCTGGTCATCTACCGGTCGGTCGTGATGCCGCTGATCCCGATCTTCGTCGTCGGCGTCTCCTACTCGATCGCGCTCGGGTTCGTCTACCTATACGCCGAGTCCGGGGAGACCGTCACCGGCAACGTCACCGGGATCCTGCCGATCCTGATGTTCGGGGTGGGGACCGACTACTGCCTGTTGCTCGTGTCGCGATATCGCGAGGAGCTGCACCGCTACGAGGACAAGCACGACGCGATGGAGAACGCGCTGCTGCGCTCCGGGCCCGCGATCATCGCCAGCGGCGCCACGGTGATCCTGTCGATGCTGGTGCCTGCTGCTGGCCGAGGTCGGCGGCGTCAAGGCGCTCGGCCCGTCGTCGGCGATCGGCGTTCTCATGGTCCTGCTGGCGGGCGTGACGCTCCTGCCGGCGATCCTGACGATCTTCGGGCGCGCGCGCGTTCTGGCCCCGCAAGCGGCTGGTCGCCTACGACCCCGACCACGAGTACGCGGAGCCGCGCGGCGTCTGGCGGCGCTTCGGCGACCGCGTGCTGAAGCGCCCCGGCGCGGCGCTGGGGCTCACGCTCCTCTTCTTCGGCGTCTGCTCGCTCGGCCTGCTTGGCTTACGAGGAGAACTACTCGACGACGTCCTACTTCAAGACGGAGGTGGAGTCGGTCGAGCGGCTTCAAGCGCCTCGAGGCCCAGGTCCCGGCCGGGAACGTCGACCCGACCACGGTGATGATCAGGGGCGAGGGCGGGCGCGCCGCCGCCCGCGGCGGTCAGCCCAGGTCCAGGATCGCCTGAGGTCCGAGCCGGGGGTTGCGTCCGTGACGCCGGGCGAGACGTCGACCGACGGCCAGATCAAGACGCTGAACGTCGTGTTCGAGGAGGACCCGTACACCGACACGGCGCTCGCGCGAATACCGAGCCTGCGCGAGTCGGTCGAGGACCCTCCGCCGCCGGGCGCGGAAGTGCTGGTCGGCGGCGGCACGGCCACCCAGTACGACTTCGACAAGGCCAACGGCTCGGACCAGCAGAAGATCGTCCCGCTCGCGCTGATCGTGATCGCGATCATCCTCGGCGTGCTCCTGCGCGCGGTGGTGGCCCCGCTCGTGCTGATCGCGAGCGTGATCATCTCGTTCTTCGGGACGCTCGGCCTGTCGATCCTGTTCTTCCGCTACGTCGTGGGCGACGAGGGCATCGACTCGTCGCTGCCGACGTTCGCGTTCATCTTCCTGGTCGCGCTCGGGGTCGACTACACGATCTTCCTGATGAGCCGCGTGCGCGAGGAGGCCGCGGTCCACGGCACGCGCGAGGGAGTGCTGCGCGCGCTGACGGCCACCGGGCCGGTGATCACGAGCGCCGGCATCATCCTGGCCGGCACGTTCTCGGTGCTGATGGCGCTGCCGCTGGTGTTCCTGTTCAACATCGGCTTCATGGTCGCGGTGGGCATCCTGCTCGACACGTTCGTCGTCCGCACGATCATGGTTCCCGCGGCCGTCGAGCTGCTCGGCGACAAGGTCTGGTGGCCGTCGACGGCGGAGGGCGGGGGCGGTGCGCTGCGCGAGCGTCACAGCGAGGACGCGCACCCGCAGTTATCGCCCGAACCGGCCCCTGCCACCACGGAGTAGCCGCAGGTAGGCTGGAAGCATGCTCTTCCACCGCCAGAAGACCAACCTCATCGAGCCCGACCGAGGCCCTGCCCGGCCACGACGTCGAGGCCCTGCCGATGCCCCTGAACCACGAGGTGCTGGGCACCCCGATCAAGCCGCCGTTCCCCGAGGGCATGCAGCAGATCGTCGTGGGGATGGGCTGCTTCTGGGGCGCCGAGCGGGTGTTCTGGCAGGCGCCGGGCGTCTACACGACCGCGGTCGGCTACGCGGGCGGCTACACGCGCAACCCGACCTACGAGGAGGTCTGCACCGCGCGGACCGGCCACACCGAGGCCGTGCTGGCGGTGTTCGACCCCGAGAAGACCTCGTACGAGGAGATGCTGCGGCTGTTCTGGGAGGGCCACGACCCGACGCAGGGCATGCGCCAGGGCAACGACGTCGGGACCCAGTACCGCTCTGCGATCTACTGGTTCGACGAGGCGCAGCGCGAGGCGGCCGAGGCGTCGGCCGCCGCGTTCGGTGAGCGGCTCCGCGGCGCCGGCTACGGCGACATCACGACCGAGATCGCGCAGGCGGGCGACTTCTACTACGCCGAGGACTACCACCAGCAGTACCTGGCCAAGGTGCCGAACGGGTACTGCGGCCTGGGCGGGACCGGCGTGTCGTGCCCGGTGGGGCTGGGCGCGTAGGTCCCGCGCGGCAACGCGCGTTTTCGTGCACGCGGTCGCGTGATGACGACGCGTGCACGTTCCTGCGGCCTATAGCGCGCGTTTTCGTGCACGCGATGCTGTGGCGGCGACGCGTGCACGTTTTTGCAGGTCCCATCGGGCGACGTCTCCTGGGTTAGCCTCGCGCGGGTGCGCCTTGCGACCACCTGCCTGACGCTGATTCTCAGCGCGATCGCCACCCCCGCCGCCGCCGCGCCGGCGCCCGACGAGCCGCTGCCGCGCGATCCCGCTGCCCTGGCGGCGCGCTACGCCGTCGTGACCGAGGAGACGAATGCCGCCGCCGACGCCTGGCTCGGATCCTCCGATGCGTCCGGGGACCCACCCGAGGAGGTGGTGCTCGGCGCGCTCTACCAGCAGCGGGTCGCCCGCACGCTGGCGCGGCAGCCGCGGGTCGAGGCCCGGGTGAAGGCCGCTCTGCCCTCCCGGTTGCGGGCCGGTGTGCGCGACTCGGCCCGGGCGCTGCGCGACCTGTTCCGCCTGAACGGCCCGCCGCCTGCGCGCCGCCGCAAGCTCACACTGGGGCCGGCGCTGTCGCCCGCGACGCTGCGCGGGCTCTACGTAGCCGCCGAGCGCCGCTTCGGGATCCCGTGGCACGTCCTGGCCGCGGTCAACCTGGTGGAGACCAACTTCAACCGCAACCGCAGCGTGAGCACGGCCGGCGCTCGGGGGCCGATGCAGTTCCTGCCGTCGACGTGGCGGGCCTACGGGCTGGGCGGAGACATCCACGACCCCCGCGACGCGATCGACGGCGCCGCCAACTACCTGCGGGCGAGCGGCGGGCGGTCGAACCTGCGCCGGGCCCTGTTCGCCTACAACCACTCCGGGCTGTACGTCGACGCGGTGCTGCGGCTGTCGCGCCGCATCCGGGCCACCGAGCGCGGCTACGTGACGCTGTGGTGCTGGCAGGTATTCCAGCGCACCCCGGAGGGCGACCGGCGCCTGACGGGGCCGGGGATCGGCTAGCTCGCCCCCGCCGGCTTGCGGCCGCGCACGACCACGACTTCCTCCTCGCGCTCGCCGACCGCGATCAGGCCGCGGGACTCGAGCTCGGGCGCCATCCGGGTCATCAGCGGCCCGAACGCGCCGCGCTCGCGGTAGGGGACGTCCGCGGACAGGCCGGCGTCCTCCAGCAGCTCGCAGGTCCGCTCCTCGCCGTTGATCGTGGACTGCACGATCAGCACGGCGCCGCCCGGAGCCAGGTGGCGAGCGACCTCCGCACAGATCCGGTCGATCAGCACGCGCCCGTCCAGCCCCGCCTGCCACGCCCGATCGATGCCTCGCTCGGGAAGTCGTTCGTCCGGTGCCGGTACGTATGGTGGATTGGTGACGATGACGTCGAACCGGCGCCCGGCAACCGGGGCGAACAGGTCACCGCGCAGGGGCCGGACGCGCTGGCGATTGAGCAGCGCGTTCAGCCGCACGTTCAGCACCGCGCGGCGGGAGATGTCGATCGCGGTGGCCTCCGCGCCCTCCCGAGCAGCGACCAGCGCGAGCGCGCCCGTACCCGTGCAAACGTCGAGCACGGACGCCGAGGAGCCGTCTATCTCGGAGCGCAGGACGCCCGCGAGCATCCAGGTGTCGGTGGGCGGCCGGAAGACGCCGGGCAGCCTGATCAGCCTCATATGAGCGCGCAAGATAGGGACTCCGCCCAGGAAGCAATCCGGGCCGCTTTCGACGCGCCCGGGCCGCTGACGATCGGCATCGAGGAGGAGCTGATGCTGATCGACCCCGCGAGCCTGGACCTGGCGCCGCTGGCTCCCGAGCTGCTCGAGCGCGTGGACGGCGACCCGCGCTACAAGCTCGAACTGCCGGCCGCGCAGCTCGAGATCATGTCGCCGCCGCTGACCTCGGCCCACGCCGCGGCCGAGTTCCTGGCGGCCGCCCGCAGCGACCTGAAGGAGGCGGCCGAGGGCCTCGTCCGGCTGGGCTGCGCGGGCGTCCACCCGTTCGCCGGTCCCGAGGGCGTCCTGAACAGCGGCGCGCGCTACCAGCGCACGATCGACGAGTACGGCCGGATCGCGCGCCGTCAGCTCGTCTTCGGGCTCCAGGTGCACGTCGCCGTGCGCGGCGCCGACCGGGCGCTGGCCGTCTACAACGCGATGCGCGGATATCTGCCCGACCTCCTGGCGCTGGCCGCCAACGCTCCGTTCTACGGCGGCGAGGACAGCGGGCTGGCCACCGTTCGGCCCAAGGTCAACGAGCTGCTGCCCCGCCAGGGCGTGCCGCCTGTGATCCCGAGCTGGGGGGAGTGGGCCGACGCGCTGCGCTGGGGCGCGGCGCTCGGCACGGTGCCCGAGCCGCGCGTCTGGTGGTGGGAGCTGCGCCCGCACCCGGGCTACGGCACGCTCGAGGTGCGCGTGCCCGACGCGCAGGCCACGGTCGAGGACGCCGCCGGCGTGATCGCCGTGGTCCACTGCCTGGCCCACTGGCTGGCCGCGCGTCACGACGCCGGCGAGCGCCTGCCCGCCCCGGCCACGTGGCGGATCGAGGAGAACCGCTGGCGGGCGCTGTCGCGCGGCCTCGACGGCGAGCTGGCCGACCTCGAGACCGGCGCGGTGGCGCCGGCGCGCCGCCGGCTGGCCACGCTCATCGACGCGCTCGAGCCCTCCGCGGCCGAGCTCGGCTGCCGGCGCGAGATCGGCTTCGCCCGCGCGCTGGCCGAGTCGAACGGCGCGGATCGCCAGCGCGCCCATGCGCGCGGGGATGCCAAAGCCGCGGTCGAGTGGTTGATCCGAAGTTATTAGGGCCCCCTCACCGGGCATGGGGTCGCGCGACGATGGGGAACACCACGACAGCTCCTGAGCTTCCCGCTCCGCGGGGAGCGTTGAGCGCCTGGCTGGCCGACCGCCTGCGGGGGCCGCTGGGCGTGGCCGGCGAGCCGCCTGCGATCGCGCCGATCGACCCGCTCACCGACGAGGACTTCCAGCTCTCGCTCTACGTGCTCTACGAGCTGCACTACCGCGGCTTCGCGGGCGTCGACCCCCGCTGGGAGTGGGCGCCGGAGCTGATCGCCGTCCGCGGGCGCCTGGAGGCGGCGTTCGAGCAGGCCGTCCGCGCCGCCGCGGGACCGGTCGACGCCGCGACTCCCGACCTTCCGGCCAAGCTGGCCGAGCTCCTCGAGGAGTACAAGGGCCCGCCGCTCGGCCGTTACCTGGAGATGCAGGCCACGCTCGAGCAGTTCCGCGAGTTCGTCGTGCACCGGTCGGCCTACCAGCTCAAGGAGGCCGACCCGCACTCGTGGGCGATCGCCCGGCTGACGGGCCGGGCCAAGGTCGCGCTCGTCGAGATCCAGTCGGACGAGTACGGAGGCGGGCGCCCCGAGCGCCAGCACGCCCGGCTGTATGCGACGACGATGGAGGCGCTCGGCCTGGACTCGACGCTACGGTGCCTACCTCGACGCGATACCGGGGACGACGCTGGCCACGGTCAACCTGATGTCGATGTTCGGCCTGCATCGGCGCCTGCGCGGCGCGATCGTCGGCCACCTGGCGTTGCTCGAGATGGACTCGACCCAGCCCAACCGCCGCTACGGCAACGCCCTGCGGCGGCTCGGGTTCGGTGCCGAGGCCACCGACTTCTACGACGAGCACGTGGAGGCCGACGCGGTCCACGAGGCGCTGGCGGCGCACGACATGGCCGGCGCGCTCGCGGTCGACGAGCCCGACCTGGTCCCCGACATCCTGTTCGGCGCGCAGGCGATGCTGGCGCTCGACGAGATCGTCGGCAAGCGCCTGTACGAGGCGTTCAGGGCGGGGGAGTCGTCGCTGCGCGCGCCGGTCGCCGCGGCCGTGGCCTGAGCCCGATCGCGGGTTCAGGAGGCCTAGGATTGCGACCGTGCCGTTCACGCTCAGGAACCTCAAGGAGGACCTGGAGGACGTCGGGTCCAATTTCGACGGCCCGCCGGACCTGGAGTTCCGCTTGGCCACCCGGGCCCTCGAGCTCGAGCAATCCGGCCTGAGCTACCAGCGCGTCCCGCCCGGCTATCGCTTTCCGTACGGCCACACGCACAAGACGCAGGAGGAGGTGTACGTGGTCCTGCGCGGGAGTGGGCGGATGAAGCTCGACGACGACATCGTCGAGCTCAAGGAGTGGGACGCGGTGCGCGTCCCGCCCGGTACGTGGCGAGGCTACGAGGCCGGGCCGGAGGGCCTCGAGATCTTCGTCATCGGCGCGCCCAATCTCGGCGAGGCTCCACGCGAAGACGTCGAGGGCCAACGCGACTGGTGGGCCTAGTAGGGCGGGTCGGCGTCCGGCAGGCGCTCGTCCCGGCCGGCGGCCTGGAAGCCGATCAGCTTGTGCGTGCCGTCGCAGAACGGGCGGATCTGCGACTTGCCGCAGCGGCACAGCGCGATCGTCCTGCGCGGGGTCTCGATCGCGTTCCCGTCCTGGTCCATCACCGTGAAGCGGCCCCGCACGATGTAGGGGCCGTTGCGGTACGGCGTGATCGTGGCGTCGTCGTCGCTCACCTGGACATGGCGCGCGCGATCACGACACGCTGGATCTCGTTCGTGCCCTCGTAGATCTGGGTGATCTTCGCGTCGCGCATCATTCGCTCCACCGGGTAGTCGTTCACGTACCCGTAGCCGCCCAGCACCTGAACCGCTTCCACGGTCACCTCCATCGCGGTGTCGGAGGCGAACAGCTTGGCCATCGAGGTCCATTGGCCCAGGCCGGGCTCCCCGCGGTCGGCCATCGCGCACGCCTTGTAGAGCAGCTCGCGGGCAGCGGCGGTCTTGGTCTGCATGTCGGCGAGCTTGAACTGGATCCCCTGGAGCCGGTTGATCGGGGCCCCGAACGCGATGCGCTCCTTCGCGTACTCGTTGGCGTAGTCGGTGGCGCCCTGAGCGATCCCGACCGCCTGCGCCGCGGCGCCCAGCCTGGTGTGCTCGAGCACGCCCAGCGCCACGGCCAGGCCGCGGTCGACCTCGCCGATCAGGTTCTCGGCCGGCACGCGCACGTCGGTGAACGTCGGCGACCCGGTGGGCGACCCCTTGATGCCGAGCTTGTGCTCGAGCTGCCCGGGGTCGAAGCCCGGCCGGTCGGCCTCGACGATGAACGCCGAGATCCGCTTCGCCTCGCGGTCGGTCTTCGCGAACACGACGTAGAAGTCGGCGATCGTCGCGTTGGTGATCCAGTTCTTCTGCCCGTTGATCACCCACTCGTCGCCGTCGCGGACCGCGGTGGTGCGCATCGACGCGGGGTCCGACCCGGCCTCGGGCTCGGAGAGCGCGAACGCGGGCGACCACTCGCCGGTCGCGCAGCGGGGCAGGAAGCGCTGCTTCTGCTCGTCGGTGCCGAACATGCGGATCGGCAGCGTCCCGAGCTCCTCCACCATCAGGATCAGCGCGCACGCCGCCGACGCCTTGGCGATCTCCTCGACCGCCATCTGGAGCATCAGCGTTCCGGTGCCGGTGCCGCCGTACTCCTCCTCGAACGGCAGCGCGAGGATGTCCGCCTCGCCCAGCGCCTTGCGGACGTCCCACGGGTACTCGCCCGTGCGATCGATCTCGGCGGCTCGCGGCGCAACCACGCCCTGCACGACCTGGCGGATGCCGTCCAGGAAGTCCCGGTGCTCCTGGGGGACTTCGTAGACGCCGGTCATGGTCGTGCTCATGTCTTGCTCTCCTGGCTCCATTTGCGTGTTCCGGATAACCCTACGAAGCCGACGCCGGGTGGCGGCATGGACGCGCGGCGGCCGGTGACCGATGCTTTCAGCGTGACCGCCACGACCGCCCCCGCATCGACGCCCCGCCAAGCCTGGCTGCGCTACCCGTTCAGCGGCCGGCTCTGGCGCGACCTGGGCTACCTCATCGTGCTCCTGCCGATGTCGATCCTGTCGTTCACGGTCTTCGTGACGGGCCTGAGCGTCACGCTGTCGCTGATCGTGTTCGTGATCGGCATCCCGATCGCGCTCGGCTGGTTCTGGGCCAACCGCCTGCTGGCCGACGCGCAGCGCGTGCGCTGCGGCTGGGTGCTCGGTGCCCGGGTCGCCGGCCGCCTATCGCCGCCGGACCGACTCCGGCGTGATCGCGCGAGATCAAGGCGCGCTTCCGCGACGGGCAGACCTGGCGCGACATGGCGTGGACTGATCTTCGACGGAATCCTCGGGCTTCACGGCCGCCGTGATCGCGGTGACGGTCTGGGCGAGCTGGGTCGGGACGCTGCTGCTGCCCGCCTGGTGGTGGGCGATGCCCGACGACGCGCAGCTCTACGGGATCTGGACTGGCACGTCGACCGGGTCCAGGCGTTCCTCGGCCCGGTGGCCGCCCTGGTCGCGTTCCTGCCTCTGGCCGGGCTGACCTGGGTGCTGGCGCTGGTCGCATGCGAGCGCCTCGCGCGCACTGCTCGGCCCGACCGGCAACGCGCGCGTCGAGGAGCTGACCGAGTCGCGCGCCGGCGCCGTCGACGCGGCCCACGCCGAGCTCCAGCGGATCGAGCGCGACCTGCACGACGGCGCGCAGGCACGGCTCGTCGCGCTGGCGATGGACCTGGGCATGGCCGAGCGCAAGGTCGGCGAGGACCCCGAGGCGGGCCGCGAGCTGATCGGCGAGGCGCGCGAGGAGGCGCTGCGCGCGCTCGGCGAGCTGCGCGAGCTGGTCCGCGGCATCGGGCCGAGCATCCTGCGCGACCGCGGCCTGGAGGCGGCGATCGCGTCGCTCGCCGCGGGGCGCGCGCAGCCCGTCGACGCGCGCGTCGACGTGGGCGAGCCGCGCCCGCCGGCGACGGTCGAGGCCGCCGCCTACTTCGTCGTCGCCGAGTCGATCGCCAACGCCGCCAAGCACTCCGGCGCGACGCCGCGTGACCGTGCGCGTCTGGCGCGACGCCGCCGACCGGATCGTCGTCGAGTGCTCCGACGACGGGCGCGGCGGCGCCGACCCCGCCGCGGGCGGCGGGCTGACCGGCCTGATCCAGCGCGTTCGCGCGCTCGACGGCACGCTGTCGGTGACGAGCCCGCCCGGCGGCCCGACCACGGTGCAGGGCGGAGATCCCGTGCGGGTAGTGATCGCCGAGGACCTGGCGCTGCTGCGCGACGGGCTGACCCGTCTGCTGCGCGACTCCGGCTGCGAGGTCGTGGCCGCGGTCGAGAACGGCGACGACCTGGTCGCCGCCGTCGAGCGCGAGCGGCCCGACGTGGCGATCGTCGACGTCCGCCTGCCGCCGACGTTCACCGACGAGGGCGTGCGCGCCGCGCTGCGCGCGCGCGCAGGCCGTGCCCGGCACGCCCGTCCTGATCCTGTCGGCCTACGTCGAGCAGACCTACGCCGCCGAGCTGCTGGCCGACGGCAGCGGCGGGGTCGGCTACCTGCTGAAGGACCGCGTGGCCAACCCCGACGAGTTCGTCGGCGGCCGTGCGCCGCGTGGCCGACGGGCGGCACGGCGCTCGACCCGGAGGCGGTGGCCCAGCTGTTCGCCCGCCGCCGCGGGCACGCGCCGCTCGACGAGCTGACCCCGCGCGAGCGCGAGGTGCTCGGGCTGATGGCCGAGGGGCGCAGCAACGCCGGCATCGCTCGCGAGCTGGTCGTGACCGAGGGCGCCGTCGAGAAGCACATCTCCAGCATCCTGGGCAAGCTCGGGCTGCCGCAGTCGGACGACGACCACCGCCGCGTGCTCGCCGTGCTCGCGTACCTGCGCGGGTAGCGTCTCCGCGAGTGGCGGCCACGAACACCTTCGCGGGCGCGCGGCTCGACCGCGCGGCGCGATCGGCGCACGGACGACGCGTGGCTGGCCGAGCGGCTCGAGCGACCCGTCGTCGCGCGCGATCGTGATCGGCCCCGAGCGGCCCGCTGACTGGACGGCGACCGGCCCGGCGCTCGATCGCCGGTCGCCCCGGCGGCGAGGCCGGTCCTGCTCGGCGTCGACGCGGACGGCGCCGCGCTCTTCGCCGTCGGCCGCCGGCGAGCGGCGGCACCGAGCCTGCGCGACGCCGCCGCCCGCCTGTCGCGCCGGCGACGCCGGGCCTCGTCGCCTACGCCACCGCGATCGTCACCTGGCACCGCAACCACCCGCTACTGCGCCCGCTGCGGCGCGCGCACGGAGATGGGCGAGGCCGGCCACGTGCGGCACCTGCCCGAACTGCGGCGCGACCCACCACCCGCGCACCGACCCGGTCGTGATCATGCTCGTCCACGACCCGAGCGGACGACCGCGTGCTGCTCGGCCGCCAGGCCCGCTGGCCGCGCGGGCCGCTACAGCGCGCTGGCCGGGTTCGTCGAGCCCGGCGAGTCGCTCGAGGAGGCGGTCGCGCGCGAGGTGACCGAGGAGGCCGGCGTGGAGGTCGACCGACCTGCGCTACCGCTCGTCGCAGCCGTGGCCGTTCCCGGCGTCGCTGATGATCGGCTTCCACGCGCGCTACGCGGGCGGCGAGCGCGCGCGCGGCCGACGACGAGCTCGAGGACGTCCGCTGGTTCGCGCGCGCGGAGCTGCGCGCCATCGTCGCCGGGCAGACCGACTTCCACGTGCCCCCGCCGGCGGCCATCGCGCGGCGGCTGATCGACGAATGGCTGGAGGCGCGAGTGAGGAAGATCGGCGAGCTGGAGGTGTCCGAGGTCGGGCTCGGCTGCAACAACTTCGGCCGCCGGGTCGACCTGGAGGGCACGCGCGCGGTGGTCGACGCCGCGCTCGACGCCGGGCGTGAACTTCCTGGACACCGCGGACATCTACGGCGATCCGGCGGGGGAGAGCGAGGACGCTGCTGGGCCAGGTGCTCGAGGGCCGCCGCGACCAGGTCGTGATCGCCACCAAGTTCGGCATGGGACAGCGCGGCGCGACGTCGGCCGCCGCGCGGATCGCAGTACATCGCCAGGCGGTCGAGGCGTCGCTGCGAGCGCCTGCGCACCGACGTGATCGACCTCTACCAGTACCACGGCCCGACGGGGAGACGCCGATCGAGGAGACGCTCGGCGCGCTGAACGAGCTGGTCGCCGCGGGCAAGGTCCGCTACATCGGCTGCTCGCAACTTCAGCGCGGAGCAGCTCGCCGAGGCGGCCGACGTCGCCGAGCGCGAGGGCTACGCCGCGTTCGTGTCGCTTCAGAACGAGTACTCGCTGCTGAAGCGCGGGATCGAGACGCGACGTGCTGCCCGAGTGCGAGCGGCGCGGCGTCGGCGTGCTGCCCGTTCTTCCCGCTGGCCAGCGGCCTGCTGACCGGCAAGTACCGCCGCGGCGAGGACGCGCCGGAGGGCACCCGCCTGCACGGCCGCGACGAGATCGCGGACAACGAGACCTGGGACCGGCTGGAGCAGCTGGCGGACTTCGCCGACGAGCGCGGGATCGAGCCGATCGACGTGGCCATCGGCTGGCTGGCCGCTCAGCCCGCGATCGCGTCGGTGATCGCCGGGGCGACCAAGCCCGAGCAGATCCGCCGCAACGTCGAGGCCGGGCGCTGGCGGCCGAGCGACGAGGACCGCGCCGACGCTCGACGCGATCTTCCCGCCGGGCGAGGACCGCGGCTAGCCGCGCCGCAGTCCTGGCGTCGCGGGGTCGCCGTCCGCCACGCGATCGGGGTGGTCGCGCTCGTTGAAGCGCCGCAGCCCCTCCTGGATCTCCGGCTGGTCGAGCAGGCGGTTGAAGCACTCCGCCTCGATGCGCAGCCCCTCGTCCAGCGGCTGACCGAAGCCGCGCACCGCCGCCTCCTTGTCGGTGCGGATCGCCGGCTGGGGCAGCGCGGCGATCCGCTGGGCCAGCTCGAGCGCGCGGTCCACGCAGGTGCCGGATGGCGTCACCTCGTTGACCAGGCCGATGCGCTCGGCCTCGTGCGCGTCGATCACCCGGCCCGTGACGATCAGCTCCATCGCCCGGCGGAAGCCGACGATCCGCGGCAGCCGCTGCGTGCCGCCGTCGGCCAGCCCGATGTTCCAGCGCCGGCAGGTGACGCCGAACGTGGCGTGCTCGTCGGCGACGCACATGTCGGTCCAGCAGGCCCACTCCAGGCCGCCCGCGTACGCGACGCCGTTGACCGCCGCGATCGTCGGCTTGTAGATGTCGGTCCAGCGCGAGGGCCCGAGGATGCCGGGCCGCTCGCCGCGCGCGTGGGCGGCCAGCTCCTCGGGGCGCACGTCCACCGGCGGCTCGTCGCCCGCGAACGCCGCCTTCAGGTCGCCGCCCGCGCAGAACGCCTTGTCGCCCGTGCCGGTGAGCACGGCCACGTGGGCGGCGTCGTCGGTGCGGAAGCGGTCCCAGGCGTCGACCAGCTCGCGATGGGTCGTCGCGTCGATCGCGTTCATGCGCTCGGGCCGGTCGATCGTGATCAGCGTGACCGGTCCGCGCTGCTCGTACAGGAGGTTCTCGTAGCGGGAGTCGGAGTCCATGCGCGCACGGTAACGTCCGACGGCGCCCGCACTCGACCCAGGAGCTCACACATGGCGAAGGTCCTCTACACCGCCGAGGCGCATGTCACCGGCGGCCGCGACGAAGGCCACGGCAAGACCAGCGACGGCCAGCTCGAGGTCGACATCGTCGTGCCGAAGGAGCTGGGCGGCGCAGGCCGAGGAGGGCACGAACCCCGAGCAGCTGTTCGCGGTCGGCTACGCGGCCTGCTTCGAGAGCGCCATCAAGGTCGTGGGCATGCGCATGAAGCAGGAGGTCGAGGACGTCTCGGTCGACTCGAAGGTGCATCTGCTCCCGACCGAGCAGCGCGGCTTCAAGCTCGCCGTCGAGATGGACGTCGAGCTGCCGTCGGTCAAGGACGCCGAGCAGCGAAGCGAGGTCGTCAAGAACGCCCATGCCGTGTGCCCGTACTCGAACGCCACGCGCGGCAACATCGACGTGACGATCCGGCTGGACGGCCGGGAGGTCGGCAGCTCGAGCGAGGAGCCGCCCTCGGTCAGCAAGGTCGAAGGCTCAGAGACGGACGACGAGAAGACGAAGGACGAGCTGCTCGAGGAGGCCCAGAAACTGGACATCGAGGGGCGCTCGAAGATGAACAAGGACGAGCTGGCCGAGGCGGTCGACAAGGCCGAGTAGCGGGCCCGGGAGGCCCCGCTAGGCCGGGACGAGCTCGCGCTCCCGAACGGGCGAGCGCGCGACGTACTCGGTCGCGTCGAACCGGCGCGTGGCCTCGCGGAACGGCCAGGTGAAGCCCGGCCACAGCGTGGAGTTGCGGCCGGTGTCGTCCAGGTACCAGCTCTTGCAGCCGCCGACGTTCCAGACCGTGCCCTCCAGGCGCTCGTCGATCCACTCGTTCCAGCGGCGCTGGACCTCCGGCCGCGGCTCGACCGTGGCGATGCCGCCCTGGTCCATGTAGCGGAGCGCGTCGAGCACGTAGTTGATCTGAGACTCGATGATGAAGACGATCGAGTTGTGGCCCAGGCCGGTGTTGGGCCCGACCAGCATGAACAGGTTGGGGAACTCCGCGAAGGTCGTTCCGCGGTGCGCCTTCGGGCTGCCGGCGAACGCGTCGGACAGCGTGCGTCCCGTGCGGCCGCGGACCAGGCCGGCGGCGGGCATGTCGGAGACGTGGAAGCCGGTGCCGAAGATGATCGCGTCGACCTCGCGCTCGACGCCGTTCGCGTCGACGATCGAGTTCGCGCGCACCTCGCGGATGCCGTCGGTCACCACCTCCACGTTGGGCTGGGCCACCGCGGGGTAGTAGTCGTTCGAGATCAGCACGCGCTTGCAGCCGATCGTGTAGTCCGGGGTCAGCTTGCGCCGCAGCTCCGGGTCGGGCACCGACTTCTGCAGGTAGGCGCGCGCGACCCGGCCGGCCATCTTCTCCATGTAGCGCGGGTGCATGAAGCCGATCGCGAACGTCTCGCGCGCCCAGTAGATCGCCGCGCGCATCGCCAGCTGAGCGTTGCGGGAGCGCCGGTACACCGCGTGCTCGGGGTCGGTGATGCGGCGGTCGCGCAGCGGCATGATCCAGGGCGGGGTCCGCTGGAACAGGTGCAACCTCTCGACGGCGGGCTGGATCTTCGGCACGAACTGGATGGACGACGCTCCCGTGCCGATCACGGCCACCCGCTCGCCGGTCAGGTCGTGGTCGTGGTCCCACTCGGCCGAATGGAACTTCGCGCCCTGGAAGTCGTCGAGGCCGGGGATGTCCGGGTAGGAGGGGATGTGCAGGCCGCCCATGCCGGAGACGACGACGTCGGCGGTCATCGTCCCCTGCGAGGTTTCGATCCGCCATACGCTGGCGGTCGTCGTCCCAGTCCGCGCTCAGCGCCTCGTGCCGGTAGCGGATGTGCGGCTCGACGCCGTACTTGCGGGCGCAGTGGCGGATGTAGTCCCAGATCTCGGGCTGGGGCGAGAACGTGTGCGACCAGTTCGGGTTCGGCTCGAACGAGAACGAGTACAGGTGCGAGGGCACGTCGCAGCGGCAGCCCGGGTAGGTGTTGTCCCGCCAGGTGCCGCCCAGGTCGTCGGCCTTCTCGAGCACGGCGAAGTCGTGGATGCCGCGCTCGCGCAGCTTGATCGCCATCCCGATCCCGGCGAAGCCCGTGCCGATGATCAGGACACGGTGATGCGGGCCCCCTGCCATCCAAGGCAGGGTACGGGGTCGTTCCCCACTATGTGTGCAGGCGCGCACTCACGGGTGCGCGTTCGCGCGCAGCTGCGCGCGACCCTCGTGGAAGCGCCAGAACTCGAAGCCGACGAGCCCGCCGCTGACCACCGCCAGCGCGGCAAGCGTGACGAGCCCCGGCACCGCCAGGGCCACGGGGATGAGCGCGAAGCACAGCACCGCCGCCACGAAGCGGTGGCGGCCGAACGTGTGCATGGCCCGCAGGCGCCGCGCGACGTGCGCGAGCATGAACAGCCCGACACCGCCGCACATGGCCACCGCCGGAATCGTCTTCAGGACCTCGTCCGGGTGCTCGAGCGTCTTCTTGATGCCGAGCGCGAGCAGCACGATGCCCAGCACCATCGGGAAGTGAAGGTAGGAGAACGAGTCGCGGGCCAGGCGTGCGCGCTCAGCACCGTGCAGCGAGGTCAACCGGCGCTCGGCCACGAGCGCGGTGACGTCGAAGTAGGTCCACCAGAGCGCGCCGGCGACCACCACCCCGAGCAACGCGCACGCGATCTCGTTGCCCTGGAGCTGCGTGCTCGATGACGCGCCGACGCCGACCGCGACGATCGACTCCCCGAGCGCGATGATGATGATCAGCCCGTGGCGCTCCACGAAGTGCGCCGGGTGGAGCCGGTAGCCGGCGCCGCCGCCGCGCCCGCCGCCCACGTAGTCGATGACGAGGGCCGCCGCCCAGAGGACGCCCTGGACGGTGCCGTCGGTGAACGAGGCGACGACGAGCAGCGCGCAACCGATGAACGACGTCGGCGCCAGCCTCACGATCGCCCTGCGCACCTCGGGGTCGGGCGTGGTGGCCAGCCACAGGCCGATGTGCATCGCGCGCACGAACGTGTAGGCGATGGCGAACTCCAGCGCGTTCTCGCCGAACGCGCCCGGAACCGCGAGCGCGACGATCAGCATCCCCGCCGTCGCGGCGAACATCGCCAGCCGCGCGGCCCCCTCGTCCGGGTCGATCTCGTTGGTCAGCCATGCGTAGGCCGCCCAGGCCCACCACAGCATTCCCAGGATCAGGACGCCCCGGGCCAGGCCCTTCCAGGTCGGGTCGTCGGCCAGGAGCTGCGTGACCTGCGTGATCGCGAGGACGAAGACCAGGTCGAAGAACAGCTCGAGCGGCGTGACGCGGTGCTCGGTCTCGACCTCGCGGTCGGGCTCGATCGGCTGGCTGGCGGTCGTCGTGGCGGCCATGGCGGTGGACCCTACGGTTGCAAATCGCCGGGCCTAGTCGACAACGACAGGGCGCGTACGCGTCGACGCCACCGCCACCAGGCCGGTGAGGATCGCGGCCACGCCGAGGAGCTGGAGGCTCGTGGCGTCCTCGCCGAGCAGCAGCGCGCCGAGGACCATCGACCCGACGGGCTGGATCGTCAGCAGGACCGACGAGATCGCGGCGGGCAGGCGCGGGAGCGACGTGGAGATCAGCATCCAGCCCAGCACCTGCGAGGTCAGCGCCAGCACGACCAGCCAGCCGTGGGACGGCCACGAGGGGACGAAGTCGGCGCGGCCCGACCGCGATGCCGACGACCGCGCACGTCACGGTGGACACGGCGGTCGCGTCGAACAGCGGCCCGGCGGGGCGGCGGAGGTCGGCGCTGCCGGAGCGCAGGGTCAGCAGGAAGCCCGCGTAGGCGATCGCGGTCAGCACGCCGAACAGCGCGCCGCGCGCCGGGTTGTCGCCGTAGGCCCCCTCCTCCAGCGCGCCGGACACCAGGACCACGCCGCCCGAGCACGACCGGCAGCGACGCCAGCACGCGGCGGCCGGGGTGCTCGGTCAGCACGAACCAGGCCACCAGTGGAACGAGCGCCACCTGGAGGTTGGCCAGCACGGTGGCCAGGCCGGCGCCGATGTCGGCGATCGCGTGGTGCCAGAAGATCAGGTCGGCGGCGAAGAAGACGCCCGCCACCGCGGCCAGCTTGCGGCTGCGCGGCGTGCGCGCCCCGAGCTCGTTGTCCTCGCGCCAGGCCAGGGCGTAGAGGAACGGCAGCGCGTACAGGCAGCGGAAGATCGCCGCCGTCTCGGGCGACACGTCGGCCCACTCGACCAGGATGCTCGACCAGGCGATCGTCAGCGCGCCCGCGACGGCGAACGCGAGCGCCCGCGTCGGCAAGGGCTAGGCCGAGACGGTGCGCCGGAAGAGGAAGTAGCAGACGGCCGCGATGATCGCCGCGAGCACCGGGATCCCGAACGACAGGATGCCCACGATCGCGAGCACGAAGGTGACGACGGCGATGGCGCCCGCGGTGCCGCTGATCATCACCAGGCGGTAGGCCCGCTGCTCGCGCGTGCGTCGGGGCGTGCGGTTGGGACGTCTTGAGAGGTCGGACATCGCGTCGAGATTACCGGTCGCATAGGGTGCCCGGCCATGAGCTGGCAAGAGCAGGGGGGACAGTCGCCCGCGGGCTGGTATCCCGACCCGGACGGGTCGGGCCGTCAGCGCTGGTGGGACGGCACCCGGTGGAGTGAGCACTACGCGGGCGGGCAACAGCCGCAGCAGCAGCAACAGCCGGCGCAGGCCCAGCAGGGGTACGGCTATGGGCAGCCCGCGTACGGCTATCCCGCAGCGCAGGGGTCGGCGAAGCCGAGCGGCCCGCCGCCGCCCGTGTTCTGGGCCGTCCCGCCGGCGGTGCTGGCGATGATCATCGGGTCGTTCGGCACCTGGGTGACGGTCAAGGTCAGCTCGTTCGGCGTCGGCTTCAACGAGAGCGCAACCGGCCTGGAGGAGGGCGGCGACGGCTGGGCCACGCTGCTCGGCGCGATCATCGGGGGCGCGCTCACCACCGTCTGGATCTTCGAGCGCAAGATCGTCTTCCCGATCATCGGGGCGGTCTTCGCGGGGATCGCGGCGCTCGTCGCCCTCTACCACGTGGTCGACCCGGGCACGGGCAACGACCTGCCCAGCCTGGTCGACGTGAGCGCGGGCTGGGGCGTGTGGCTCGCCTTCCTCGGGTCGGTGGCGCTGACCGCGGCGGCCGTCGTCCTGGCGCTGATGTCGAAGTCGCGCTCGACGTGACCGCCGTCTCGTAGTCCCGACGCGCCCAGGCGGTCAGCGAAGTTTCACCGGCAGGTGCCTTGGGCATCTACCGCTCGCCGGCGCGGGGACCGGCACCGGGGACATGCGGGAGAGGGAGCGAAGGATGCGTAAGGGACTGCTGGCACTCGCCGTGCTGGTCGTGGCCGCCGTGCCGGCGAGCGCGCAGGCCGCCGAGGAATACGTCGCCCTGGGCGACTCGTACGCGGCCGGGCCGCTGATCCCGGTGCAGGTGCCGCCGTGGGGCTGCCTCAAGTCGAACAACAACTACGGCAACCTCGCCGCGCGCACGCTGGCCGCGTCGCCCTACCGCGACGCGACCTGCTCGGGCGCCGAGACCGAGGACATGACCGCGCCCCAGGGCGTGTCGCCCCAGCCGAACCCGCCGCAGTTCGACCGCCTGACGGCCACCACGACGCTCGTCACGATCACGATCGGCGGCAACGACATCGGCTTCTCCTCGATCGCCGAGGACTGCTTCAGCCAGAACAACACCGGTACGCCCTGCCAGGACAGGTACGTCACCGCGAACGGCGACGAGATCTCACAGCGGATCCAGGAGACGCGGCCGAAGGTCGACGCCGTGCTCCAGGGCATCCACACGCGCTCACCGAACGCGAAGGTGCTGGTCGTCAACTACGCGGCGATCCTGCCGGAGAGCCCGCCCTACTGCTGGCCGATCGTCCCGATCTCGGACGGTGACGCGCCGTACGTCAGCGCGAAGGAGCGCGAGCTCAACCAGATGCTGGCCGACAGCGCCGCCGCCAACAACGCGACGCTGGTCGACTGGTACACGCCGAGCCTCCCGCACAACGCGTGCACGCCCCCGGGCATCAAGTGGGTGGAGGGCGCCGTTCCCACGAACGCCGCCGCGCCGGTTCACCCCAACCTGCTCGGGATGATCGGCGCGGCGGATCTGGTCGTGGCTGCTGCGCGCGCGTCGGGCTAGCGCTTGAGCGACAGCTTGGTCTGGCCGCTGACGGCGTCGCCGCTCGCGGGCTTGTAGGTCACGGCGACGGTGAGCTTGGCGCTCTTGGCCCGCTTGAGCGCCTTCTTCCCGGCCTTCGTGAACTTGAGCTTCAGCGTGGCGACGCCGTCCGCGCCGGCCGTGCCGCTGCCCGTGGCCACGACCTTCGAGCCGCGCTTGGCCTTCAGGGTGACCTTGCCCGGGCCCGGGGCCTGGACCTTCACGGTGACGCCGCGCTTCAGCGCCTTGGCCAGCTTGACCTTGCCGAACGTGGTGGCCAGCGCGCTGCCGGCGGGGCCGTTCGGCTGGCCGGTGTCGCCACCCGGGTTCGTGCCGGTGTCGCCGCCGGGGCCGGTGGTGCCGCCGGAGCGGTTGACCGTCTCGCAGCCCTGCACGTTGTCGATCGCGTCGACGTTGGCCACGTCGCCGGGGCCGACGCCGCAGTCGACCTGGTCGACCTCGCCGTCACGGGCGTTGATCGTGTCGTTGCCGGCCGGCGGCTTGCAGTAGATGTAGCTGCACTCGCCCTGCGGCTCGTCGCCGTTGAGCTGGTCCTGGCCGGGGCCGCCCGTGATCGTGTCGTTGCCGTAGCCGCCCTCGATGTGGTCGGCTCCGGCGCCGCCGTCGATGGTGTCGTCGCCGTCGCTCAGGTCCAGGCGGTCGTCGCCGCCCAGGCCGCGCACGGTGCTCGACCCGGTGACCTGGTTGATGTCGATGTCGTCGGCGCCCTCGCTGCCGGTGTAGGTGCCGTTGTAGTTGGTCACGACGTGCTCGACGCCGCGCAGGTCGTCGTTCTCGCCGGGACGGCCGTCGTCGGCGCCGCCGGCGAGCGTGACGTTGATCGGCCCGCGGGAGTCGGAGTTCTTGCCCCAGTCGCCCTCGACCGTGTCGAAGCCGGGGCCGCCGTCCAGGACGTCCGCCGCGGGATCGACGTTCACGGCGTCGCCCAGGAGCTTGTCGTCGCCCGCGCCGCCGCTGATCTGGTCGGTGCTGTCGCGCCCGGTGATGGTGTCGACGCCGTCGCCGCCCTCGAGGACGTCGGCTCCGGCTCCGCCGGTGACGCTGTCGTCGCCGGTGCCGCCGCGCAGCGTGATCGGCTTGGATGAGAACGCGCCGTGGCGCAGGGTGTCGGTGCCCGGGCCGCCGTCGATCGTCTGGGCGAACGAGAAGTCGATGTCGCCGTCGGCGATGTCGGTGTCGTCGCCCAGCGAGACGGTCATCGCGGTCGGGACGTCGCACACGACCACGTAGAAGACGTAGCCGGGCTCACAGGCGCCGGCCGGGTAGCTGATGCCCTTGGCGCCCGAGTCGGAGATGGCCACGCGGCCACCGTCGTCGTAGGTGCCGAAGTAGTTCTTCTCGCCGCTGCCGGCCTGGTAGTTCAGTGCGCCGGAGCTGTCGTACGAGATGGTCGCCGCGCTGGCGACCGCCGGCAGCGCGACGATGGCGAGCGCGGTCAGGGCGAGTAGGAGCTTGAGTGATCTCACTGGGGGCCTCCGGAGGGGCGATGGGCAGTGAGGCCAGAATCGGCGAGCGTCGTTGCGCCGTCCTTGCGGCTTCCTTGCAGCCCTAAGTGACGGCCGACACGGTGGCCGCGACCTCGTCGGCGCAGCCCCAGGAGAGCGTGAAGCCGCTGCCCCCGTGGCCGTAGTCGTGGACCAGCAGGCGGCCGTCGGGCGTCTGGTCCACCTCCAACCGGACGCGCGGGCGGCCGGGGCGGAGCCCGACAGCCGCTCCGATCAGCTCGGCGTGTTCCAGCTCGGGCTGGAGCCTGCGCGTGCGCGCGAGGATGTCGTGGGTCGTGGCCTCACGCGGGCGCAGGTCGTCGTCGCCCTCCTCGGCCGTGCCGCCGAGCACGACCACGTCGGGGCGGGGGAGGACGTAGGCGAGCGCGTTCGGGCCGGTCTCGTCGACCATGAACCGGAGCCGGGCGGGCGTCCTTACGTAGGCGACCTGGCCGCGGACGGGCTTCAGGTCCTCGTCGCCGGTCAGGGCCGACGCCGCGGCGCCCGCGCAGTCGACGATCGCGTCGCCGGGCAGGTCGTGCAGCGCCGCGACCGTGCGCTGTTCGATCGCGCCGCCCAGCTCGGCGAAGCGGCGCGTCAGCCAGTCGAGGTAGGCGGGCGCCTCGATGCAGGGCACCTGCACCACGCGGCCGTCGCCGTAGCCCTCGGGCAGCTCGGCGTCGCGGGCGGGGCGGACGCGCTCGCCGGGAACCGCGCCGAGCCACCACGGCTCCTCGGTCAGGCGGTCGGGGTAGAGCATCGTCAGCTCCGCCATCGACACCGGCGCGGTGCCCTCCTCCGCGAGCGCGGCGAAGCGGGTGTAGCCGGCCGCGGCCCAGGGGCCGGTGCGCTCGTTGGGTGCGACCCGGTAGGGAAACCAGACGGCACCCGCCACCGCCGAGGTGGTGTGCGGGGGCAGGTCGCGGGCGACGATCGTCACCCGGTGCCCGTCCTCGAGCAGCCGGACGCCGCAGGTCAGGCCCGAGACGCCGGCGCCGAGCACGGTGACGCGCATGCGGGAAGCTCTACCACCCGACGAGAGGACGACATGGCCACCGTGGTGAAGTTCGAGGACCTGGCCGGCGGCGAGCGGGCCTACAAGTTCGAGGGAGCGGACTTCGGGTCGACCGTGTCCGGCTTCATCAGCCACCACAAGCCCGGGCCAGGGCCCGCAGCTCCACCGGCATCCATACGAGGAGACGTTCATCTGCCTGGAGGGCGAGGCGACGTTCGAGGCGGACGGCGAGAAGACCGTGGTCGGGCCAGGCCACATCGTGGTCGTTCCGGCCGGCGCGGCGCACCGGTTCGAGAACACCGGCGACGCGCCGCTTCGCCAGGTCAGCATCCACCCGAACGAGCGGGTGGAGCAAGAGGACCTCTAGGTATCCGGCTACGCTGAACGTATGTGCCGCAACATCCGAACCCTCTACAACTTCGAGCCCGCCGCCACCGACGAGGAGATCCGCGCCGCGGCTCTCCAGTACGTCCGCAAGATCAGCGGCTTCACCAAGCCGTCGGCGGCCAATCAGGAGGCCTTCGACCAGGCGGTCGAGGACGTCGCCGCGGTGTCGGCCCGGCTCATGGCCGAGCTGACGACCAAGGCCCCGCCCAAGGACCGCGAGGCCGAGGCGGCCAAGGCGAAGGCTCGCGCCGCCGAGCGCTACGCCACGGCGTAGCGCCTACTGTGCCGGCGTCGTCGCGTACTCCTCGACTACCTCGTACAGGCCGTCGGCCCCGACGGACTCCACGAACGGCTCGATGCGCTTCATCTGCTCCTGGTAGTCGCTCTGGCCCGGGCTCGCGCGCAGCTCCTCGACCGTCCCGTCGTAGAAGCCGAAGCAGATGACCTCGTCGGGCTTCTCGTGGTTGCGGACCATGTTGAAGCGGACCCAGCCCTCGGGCGGGTCGTTGGGGTCGTTGAGCGACATGAACGCCGTGCGGAAATCCTCGAACGTTCCTGGCTTGAGCTGGCGGACGGTGAGTGCGCAGACCATGCGAGTCCTCTCGTCGGGGGCAGGCGCAACGCTATTTCGCGGGCGGCTTGCCCGCGGTGCCAGGTTCAGTAGCCCGCGCGGACGGCCGACGTCGTGCTCATCCCGAGCTTGCGCGCCGCTGCGTGGGTCAGGTCGATCTGCACGCCGCGCGTGTGCGGGCCGCGGTCGATCACCGGGAAGATCGCGATCAGGCCGTTGCGATAGACCGGGACGCGCGCGCCGCAGGGCAGGCTGCGGTGGGCGATCCCGCGGGTGCGGTGGCGCAGCGTGAAGCCGCACGCCGTGCGGTTTCCGTACAGCCCCGGCCCGTAGTAGGTCGCCGTGCGCACGCCCCAGGTGCGCGCGAGCGCCCGCGTGGTCGCGGGCCCGACCCGGCCGTCGGCGGTCAGCCGCCGCCGGTGCTGGAAGCGCTTGACCGCGACCTTGGTGCGCCGGCCGAAGACGCCGTCGGCGCCGCCCACCGAGTAGCCCTTCATCGCCAGCACCCGCTGGAGGGTGACGACGTCGTCGCCGCGGTCGCCCTTCTCGAGCACGCGCTGGCCGAGCGTCGACGCTCCCGCGGGCGCGGCGGCAACAGGCAGGGCGAGCAGGGCAACGAGGACCGGGCAGAAGCGGCGCATGGCGAGCACTCTTCGCCCCGCGCCGCGGCGGACCCTCTTCAGGTGATCGCCGTCGCCGCCTGCGCCTCCAGGGTGCGCCGCCGCGACAGGGCGACGATCGCGCCCACCGTCGCCGCGCAGGTCCCGACGATCAGCGGCACCCGCCACGACGTCGCGTCGACCAGCGCGCCGGCCGCGGCCGCCCCGAGCGACACGCCCGACACCAGCGCCGTCAGCGGCCACGTATAGGCCTCGGTCTCCGATCCCGCCGGCGCCACGTTGCCCGCCAGCTCGTTGCGGGTGGCGATCAGCGGCGCGACGAACGCCCCGGCGGGGAAAGCGAGCAGCGCCATCACCGGCAGCGAGGTCGGCGAGGGCCAGCGGCGCGAGGCCGAGCGGCAGCAGCACGGCCATCCGCAGGTGCACGCGCACGAGCGGCGAGCGCCGCGCACGCGCGCCGTAGATCAGCCCGCCCGCGCCGCTGCCGGCCGACCAGCAGGCCAGCAGCAGGCCGGCCAGCTCGCGGTCGCCCTCGGCGTCGGCGAACGCGGGCAGCGCCACCTCCAGCGACCCGAACGCGAAGCCCACGGGGATCATGGCCAGCACGAGCGTCCGGATGCCGGGCGCCGACAGCGCGCCCAGCCGGCCCGGCGGCCGGTGCCCCGGGTCCGCGCTCGGCGTGCGCGCCCGCTCGTCGGCCGGCATCGCGGCCAGGAACACCGCGACGCCGGCCAGCACGACCGCCGCGGACAGGCCGAGCGCGGCGGCGGGCGCAACGAGCGCCACCAGCAGCGCGGTCAGCAGCGGGCCGATGACGAAGATCACCTGGGTCGACACGGAGTCGAGCGCGTAGGCCGCCTGCACCTGCCCGGGGTCGGTCAGCAGGCGCGGGTACAGCGCGCGCATCACCGATGACGTGGGCGGCGCGGACAGGCCCGCCAGGAACGCGGAGGCCACCAGCAGGACGGCGGGCGCGCCCGCGTAGCCCAGCGCGACGAGCGCGCCCAGCCCGGCGGCGTGGCCCGCCGCCAGCGCGAGCATCACCCGCGCCCCGACGCGGTCGATCAGGCGTGCGTTGACCGGTGCCCCGACCGCCACGCCGAGCGCGATCGCCCCCGACGCCGCCCCCGCCTGCGCGAACGATCCCGTCTCCTCGCGCAGGAACAGCACGGTGGCGAGCGCGTTGATGCCGATCGGCAGCCGGGCGATGACCGACGACGCCAGCAGGGCGGCCAGGGTCGGTGTGCGGAGGATGTCGCGGTAGGCCCGCAAGCGCCCGACGCTACCGGCAACGGCGGGTTGCGCAGACCGGGATCAGCGCTCATGGTTGGCACATGGACTTCCGGGTGCTCGGCGGGCTCGAGGTGGTCGGTGAGCGGCAGGCCGGGCCGCCGCCAGGCGTGAAGGAGCGGGCGATCCTCGCCCGTTTGCTCGTCGATCCCGGCCGGCCCGTGTCCCAGGACGCGCTGATCGAGGCGGCCTGGGGGGAGGTGCCGCGCGAGGCGGCGGCCCGCTCGCTGAGCGTGCGGATCGCCAACCTGCGCGGATTCCTGGAGCCCGACCGCCCGAAGGGGGCGCCGCCGGCGATCCTCCAGCGCGACCGCGCGGGCTACCGCCTGGCCATCGAGCCGGAGCAGGTCGACTCCCAGCGCTTCGAGCAGGGCGTCCGCCACGCCGCGACCCTGCCGCCCGCCGCGGCGCTCGACGCCTACGACGCGGCGCTCGAGCTCTGGCGGGGTCCCCCGTTCACGGACCTGTCCTACGCCGCGTTCGCGCAGGCCGAGATCGAGCGGCTGGGCGAGCTGCGCCGCGAGGCGATCGAGGGGCGCTCCCGCGCTCTGATCGCGCTCGGCCGCGCCGGCGACGCCGCGCCCGAGCTCCGCCGCCTGGTGGCCGAGGACCCGCTCCGGGAGGAGCTCGTCGGCACGCTGATGACCGCCCTGTACGCATCGGGGCGCCAGGTCGACGCGCTCGCCGCCTACCGCGACCTCTCCGAGCGGCTCGCCGACGTCGGCCTCCAGCCCGGGCGTGCGACGCGCGAGCTAGAGCGGCGGATCCTCGTGCAGGACCCGGCCCTGCTCGCCGAGCCGACGGAGCCCGCCGGTCCCGAGCCGCCGCCCATCACCGAGCCCGCCTTCCCGGACGACTCCGACGCCCTTCCGCGCGGCCCGGTCGACCGCGACGCCGAGCTGAGCAAACTGCGCAACGCCATGGCCCGCGCGCTCGCCGGTCGCCGCGGCATCGTGGCCGTCAGCGGCGAGCCCGGGGTCGGCAAGACCACGCTGGTCGAGTCGTTCGCCGCGGAGGCCGCCGCCCGCGAGGGCGTGCTGGTCGGGGTCGGCCAGTGCGTCGAGCATCGGGGCCCCGGCGAGCCCTACCTGCCGATCCTCGAGGCCCTTGGGTCGCTCACGGAGGGCCCCGACCAGGCGCGCGTGGTCGCCGAGCTCGCCCAGCGGGCGCCCACCTGGCTCGCGGAGCTGCCGTGGCTGCTCGACGCCGACGAGCTGGAGGGCCTGCGGCAGCGGATCCTGGGTGCCACCCGCGAGCGGATGCTGCGCGAGATGACCGAGGCGCTCGAGTCGCTGTCCGCGGAGCGCCCGCTCATGCTGGTACTGGAGGACCTGCACTGGACGGACCCGTCGACCCTGGACCTGCTCGGGGCGATCGCCCGGCGCCGGCGGCCCGCCCGGCTGCTGATCGTGCTGACCTACCAGCGGACGGAAGGGCCGTCCGACGCGCAGAAGCTGATACGCGACCTGGCGGTACGCGGCCCGTGCATCGAGCTGGAGCTGACCCGGCTCGACACCGCTGGGGTGTCCGCGTACCTGGACGACCGCTTCCCGGGCTCCGAGGCCGCTGCCCAGCTCGGGTTGCTGCTGGCGCGCCGCACGGGCGGCAACCCGCTGTTCATGCGCCACCTGGTCGACCACTGGGAGCAGCACGGGGTCGTGTCGCCCGGCGGGGCGGTGACGGTCCCGAAGGCCGAGCTGGCGGCGGGCGTGCCCGCGAGCCTGCGCGCCTACATCGACGAGCAGCTCGGCGTGCTGGACCCGGACGACCTGGAGTTGCTGACCGCGGCCGGCGTCGCGGGGCGCAGCGCGTCGCCCGCGCTGGTGGCCGACGCCACCGGCCGGCGCGAGGGCGAGGTCCGCGCCGCGCTCGGCCGCCTGGCGGCTACGACCGGGATGATCGAGCCGCTGGGCGACGGGTACCGGTTCGCGCACGACCTGTACCGCGAGGTGCTCTACGAGGCGGCCGACCCGGAGCGGCGCGTCGGCTACCACCGCCGGATCGGCGCGTTCCTGGAGGGCGCGCTCGGGGCGAACGCCCGCGAGGTGGCGGGAGAGCTCGCGCACCACTTCATGGCCGGGGGCGACTCGGCCGGCGCCACCCGCTTCCTGCGCGTGGCGGGCGAGCGCGCGTTCGCGCGGAACGCCTACCCGGAGGGCGTGCGCCACGTGCGCGCGGCGCTGGTGGCGGCGGCCCGGCTGCCTGACGGCACCCCGCGGACCCGCGCACAGGTCGAGCTGCTGTCGCTGCTCGGCCAGGCGCTGGTGGCGATCGGCGGGTGGAGCTCGCCCGACGCCGAGGAGGCCCTCCTGCGCGCCCGCACCCTGGCCGGCCGCCTGCGCGACAACGAGCCGCTCGTGTCCGTGCTGCTCGCGCTCGCGACGCTGTACGAGGTGCGCGGCGAGCTCGCCCGCGCGAAGGAGGTGGCCGACGAGTACCTGCTGCACGGTGCCGACGAGCCCGCCGCCCGCCGCCTCCAGGCCGAGGAGCTGCTGGCCTGCAACCTGTTCCACCAGGGCGTCTTCGCCCGCGCGCTCGAGCATGCGGAGAACGGCCTCGCGCTGTTCGAGGGCGACGAGCCCCTGGACGGCCACTACTCGAGCTTCCCGGCCACGATCGGCGACAACGCCGGGGTGGCGTGCCACGACTGGGCCGGGCTCGCGCTCTGGTACCTCGGCCATCCCGACCAGGCGCTCCGCCGCGCGCACGGCGCGCTCGAGCTGGCCAGCGACCCGGGTCGCTCGTACAGCCTGGCCAGTGCGCGGGCGCAGCTCGCGGTCGTCTACCAGTGCCGCCAGGAGCCGCGCGAGGCGCTCCAGTGGGCCGAGGCCACGATCGCCGCCGCCGAGGAGCGCGGCTACGCCTACCGGGTCGCGATGGGGCGCGTCCTGCGCGGCTGGGCGGTCGCCGCGCTCGGCGATCCCGAGGCCGGCATCGAGGAGATGGTCCGCGGGATGCGGCTCTCCCGCGCGACAGGCGCGCGCATGGACGAGCCCCACTACCTGGGCCTGCTCGGCGACGCCTATCTGATGGCGGGGGAGCTCGAGGCCGGCGTCTCGGCGATCGACGAGGCGCTCGAGATGTCCGAGCGCGAGCGATCCCTGTTCTACGAGCCCGAGCTGCTGCGCCTGCGCGCTGCTGCGCAGGTGCACGCGGGAGGGGAGGAGGCGCTCAACGCCGCGGAGGCCTCCCTGCGCGAGGCGATCGAGGTCGCGCGCGACCAGTCGTCGCGGTCGCTCGAGTTGCGCGCGGCCACCGCGCTGCTGCGCCTGTGCCGCGAGCGCGGCCGGGGGAGCCAGGCGCGCGCCACGCTCGCCGAGGTCTACGAGTCGTTCGACGAGGGATTCGAGTCGCACGACCTGGTCGTCGCGGCCGAGATGCTCGGGCGCGAGCCGACGCGCGTCTGAGCGCCGTACTCCCTACATGAGCTTGTTCGCGCCGGGCGCTCTCGAGCTGCCGATCGTGCAGGCGCCGATGGCCGGCGGCCCGTCGACGGCGGAGCTGGCCGCCGCGGTGGGGGAGGCCGGCGGGCTCGGCTTCCTGGCCGCGGGCTACAAGCAGCCCGACGCGGTTCGCGACGACATCGCCGCGCTGCGAGCGCTGAGCGACCGCCCTTACGGCGTCAACCTGTTCGCGCCGCCCGGGTCGGCTCCCGACCCTTCGACGGTCGAGGCGTACGCGCGCGAGCTGCGGGCCGGCGGCCACGAGCTGGGCGATCCGCGCCACGACGACGACGGCTGGGACGCGAAGCTGGCGATCGTCCGCGAGCAGGCCGTGCCGGTCGTGTCGTTCACGTTCGGCTGTCCCTCGCCGCCCGAGATCGACGCGCTCCATGCCGCCGGCTGCTCGGTGTGGGTGACGGTGACGCTGGCCGCCGAGGCGGCGGCGGCGCGAGCGGCGGGCGCCGACGCGCTCGTCGTCCAGGGCGTCGAGGCCGGCGGCCACCGTGGGACGTGGGACGACTCGGCGCCGGGGAGCGCCGGGCTGCTGGCGCTCCTCCAGACCGTGCGCGCGGTCGCGGGCGATCTGCCTCTGATCGCCACCGGAGGCATCGCCACCGGCCAGGGGGTCGCGGCGGTGCTGGCCGCGGGGGCAGCCGCGGCGCAGATCGGCACGGCGCTCATGCTCGCGCCCGAGGCCGGCACGACGCCCGCGCACCGGGAGGCGATCGCGGCGGGGGATGCGCCCACCGGGCTGACCCGCGCGTTCACTGGCCGTACCGCACGCGGGATCGTCAACGACTTCATGCGCGCGCACGACGCGACCGCTCCGAGCGCCTATCCCGACGTGCACCACCTGACCCAGCCGCTGCGCGCAGCCGCCCGCGAGCGGGGCGACGCCCAGGGCTTCCACCTGTGGGCGGGGCAGGCCTACGCGCTGGCTCGCGCGGAGCCGGCGGGGGACACCGTCAGGCGGCTGGCCGCCGAGGCGGGCGACGCGCTCAGCGCGACCCGAGCTTCGCCCGCACGGTGATCTCGCGCCCGTCGCGGCGGAGGACGATCGTCACCTCATCGCCCGGCTTGCGGCGGCCGACCGCCTCGGCGACGTCGCCCGGGCCGCCTGCGCGGCGGCCGTCGACCGACACGATCACGTCGCCACGGCGGATCCCGGCGCGGTTCGCCGCGCCGCGCGGGCACGACCTCGGCGACCCGTCGGCCGTCCCCTGCCGTCGTGATGCCCAGGAACGCCCGGCGCGTGGCCTTGCGCCCGCCGCGGCGGAGCTGCGGCAGCACGCGCTTCAGGGTGTCGACTGGCACCGCGAAGCCGATGCCCGCGGCTCGCCCCTGTGAGTTCACGCCGATCACGCGTCCCGTGGCGTCGAGCAGCGGCCCGCCCGAGTTGCCGGGGTTGATCGCGGCGTCGGTCTGAACCGCGTCCCGGATCGGCCGGCCGTCGGGCGCGTCGATCTCGCGGTCGGTGGCCGACACCACGCCCAGCGTCAGCGACCGCTCCAGGCCGAACGGGTTGCCGATCGCGATCGCGGCGTCGCCCACGCGGACGGCCTTCGATTCGCCGAGCGACAGCGCATCGAAGTCGGCCCGCTTCGGGTCGATGCGAAGCAGCGCCAGGTCGGTGTCGGGGTCGCGGCCCACCACGCGCGCGTCGATCCGCTTGCCCCGCTCGCCGAAGCGGACGGACACCTTCGACCCGCCCGCCGCCACGTGGTCGTTGGTGACGATCGACCCGTCGCTGTCGATCACGAAGCCCGTGCCCGTGGCCACGCCGTCGTCCTCGCGGGGCGGCCCCGAGGGGATCGGCGTGCCCGGTGGGCGCGCGTCGACCCGCACGATCGCGCGCTGCGCACGGTCGAACACCTGGCGGATCGAGGGCGGCGCGGTGGTCGCCGCCGCCGCGGGCGTGGCGGGCCCGTCGTCGTCCCCGATGCCGGTGGCCAGGATCACCACGGCCACGGCGACGGCGGACACGAGCCCGGAGACGGCGGCGACGGCGACGGTGCGCATGTCTCCACGCTACGGCGCACGACGTCAGCTCCGGATAACGGTCAGGATGCGGACCTTGGGACCACGCTGGGACCGAATCGACACTGACTCGGGGCAGCGTGGCAAATACGTTCGCGGGGTCAACGAACCCCCAAGGGGAAGGCAGGGTCGAGCAGATGAAATTGCGACTGGTGATCGTTGCGATCGCGCTTCTGGTGGCGGGCGCCCTCGTTGCCGGATGTGGCGACGACGACGACAGCGGCGGGTCCGACACCGCGGCGCAGACCACAACCGAGGAGTCGGGCGGCGGATCCGGCGGTGAGACGACCGAGGAGTCCGGCGGCTCCGGAGCCGACCCGTCCAACCCCCAGGTCCAGCAGGCCGTCGACGCCTGCAAGCAGCAGATCGAGGCGCAGCCCGGCATCTCCGACGACGTGAAGGCGGACCTGTCCGACATCTGCGAGAAGGCCGCCAGCGGTGACGAGCAGGCCGTCCGTGACGCGACCAAGGAGGTCTGCACCAAGCTGGTCGAGGAGAACGTGCCGGAGGGACCGGCGCGTGAGCAGGCCCTCACGGCCTGTGACCAGGCGGGCCAGACCCCGTAGTCCGAAGACCGGCGACAGCGCGCGGCCTCGCGGCCCCACCCGCGAGCCGCGCGCTTTCGCGTGCCTGGAGGGAGACCCGCGCTGCGGGTAGAACTCCGTCCCCGTGAGCGCCTACGTCTACCTGCTCCGCTGCGCCGACGACACGCTCTACTGCGGCTGGACCACCGACCCCGAGCGCCGCGAGCGCCAGCACCAGGCCGGCACGGCCAGCCGCTACACGCGCCGCCGGCGCCCCGTCGAGATCGTCTGGGCGTGTGCGGTCGAGGACCGCTCCGCCGCGCTGCGCGAGGAGTGGCGCATCAAGCAGCTCAGCCGTGCCGAGAAGTGGGCGCTCGTCCGGGGCCGCAAGTACGATCGCCGCGCTCTCGATGCCCCCCAAGCGACGTAGCTCACGAAACAAGCCCCGTGAGGTGCCCGTCCAGGCCCGCCCCGGCGAGGCTCTGGTGTGGACCGACGGCGCCTGCAGCGGCAACCCCGGCCCCGGCGGCTGGGCGGCGATCGTCGTCGCGCCGGACCGGCTTCTTCCGGAGGAGCTGTCGGGCGGCGAGCCGCACACCACGAACAACCGGATGGAGTACTCCGCCGCGCTGGAGGGGCTGCGCCACCTGCCGGGCGGATCCCAGGTCTGCATCGTCACGGACTCCACGCTGATGATCGACTCGATGACCAAGTGGATCCACGGCTGGAAGCGGCGCGGCTGGAAGACGGCCGCCGGTGATCCCGTGAAGAACCAGGACCTGGTCACCGCGCTCGAGGCCGAGATCGGCCGCCACGCCCACGTGCGCTGGCACTGGGTGCGCGGTCACGAGACCGGCGCCGAGCACGCGCACAAGGCGCTCAACGACCGGGCGGACCGCCTGGCCGTGGCCGCCGCTCAGGCCGCAGCCGCGCGCGCAGCGGCCTGACCGGTCGGCCTCAGCCGGTGAAGGCGGGGGCCTGCGCTGCCCGGACGCAGCGGGAGAAGCGCAGCGTCATCGACTTGGGACGGGTGCCCGACTCGGGGTCGAAGACCGCGCGGGCGACGACCTTGTGGCTGCCCTTCTTGAACTTGCGCGGGTCGATCTTGAACTTGTAGCGGCCGGCCGAGTCGGGGCGCGACACGGTCTTGCGCTTCTTGCCGTCGACCGAGAACTCGACCCGGCTGATCGACTTGCCCTTGACCCGCACCGTGAACGGCTTGGGGCGGCAGCCGGTGGCGCCCGCCAGGCGTGCGCTGCCGGGGGAGACCCGCTCGCCCTGGACGATGAGATCGCCGGGCTGGTCCGTGTGGGTATCGGCGCCGGACAGGACCGGGCCCTGACTCTGGCTCTGAGGCGTGGTCGTGGTCGGCCCCGGATCCTGGGTGTTCACGTAGCGGCAGGTGACGGTCTCGCCCGGGTCGACGTTGTAGGTCGCCGTGCGCGTGCCCTTGTCGGCCGACGACGCCACGCCGTTCGCGTCCCCGTCCGTGCAGGACAGGTCGGTCAGGGTCCAGCCGGCCTTCTGGTCCTCGCTGACGTTGTAGGTGCCGGCCGGGACCGTCACCTCGTCGTTCTGCGAGTCCGTCGCGGTCAGGCTGTTGCTGCCGCCGTTGTAGAGGGACAGGTCGGGGCTCGGCGTGAAGCTGAACACCTCGGAGGAGCCCGCGGGGACCGTGTCCTTGTCGATCACGATCTTGCCGCACTTCTTGGCCGTGATGGCCGTGGAGGCGCTGGCGGGGACGGCCGCGAAGCCGTCGCTCGCCTCGAGCGTCGCGGTGTCGCTCAGCGACCCGGTGGTCGAGATGTCACCGGCCAGGGAGATCGTCTTGTTGAACTCCACGAAGCCGGAGCCCGCCTGCGAGTCGGAGCGCCAGTAGATCGTGCCGCCCGCACCCGGCGGGTTCGTGGCGGAGAAGTCCGCCGTGGGCAGCGTCAGGTTCGGGCCCGCGAGCAGGCCGTCGACGCCGGCGCGGAAGATGCCGGTGGCCGATCCGGCCGACACACTGCCGACGCTGAACGACAGGCCGGTGCCGGTGATCGTCTCGTTGTCCTCGATCGTGGCCATGGCGTTGATGAACCCACCGGGGACGACCTGGGCGTTGGCGGTCGCCGTGGTGGTGCCGGCGATCGGCGTGCCCGTGACCGGGTCCGAGTAGCTGGCGGTCGCGATGTCGTTCAGGTTGGTGGCGTCCGCGACCGGCACGTCGAACGTGTGCGTGGCGACGACGGTGGTCGTGTTGGCCGGCACCGTGAACGTCGGCGCGTTGTAGGTGTCGAGCACGGTGTTGCCGCTTCTGATCACGTCGGTCACGTCGATGTCGATCGGGCGCTGCGCCGGGTTGACCGCGGTGATGTTGGTCACCACTCGCACGGTGTCGGCGTCGACCGGGGCAAGCCGCTCCCACGAGACCTTGACCTTGATGTCGGCCGTGCGGGCATCCGGGTTGCACGGGTTCGGGAAGTCGACCGTCGCCGGCGCCGTCTTCGTGAGGTTCCACGGATAGGTCTTGTGGTGCTGGGCGTCCATCGTCTTCGACAGCCCCTGGGCGTGCTGGACCGGGATCGACAGCGTCTGGTTGGCCTTCGAGTTGATGTCGTCGCCGAGCATGTACGAGTGCAGCGACGACCCCGGCTGCGCGGCCGACCCGAGCGCCAGGCGCTGGTACCAGTCGATCACGCAGGTGACGTTGTCCTTGTGGCTGATGTCGACGGTCCGGTAGATCGTCGTGTCGGCGCCCTCGGCGCCCGGCGTCTTGTGCTGCACGGCGCTGATGTTGCTGAGCTGGCAGCTGGCGTCGGACAGAGCGGCGTTGATCTGGGGCGTGGACAGGTCGTCCCAGGCCGGTTCGCCGTTGTCCGCCTCGTCACCCGCGACGACGAACGTGTAGCCCAGCGTGTTGCCCGGGTTGTTCTGCTTGCCCTTGACGGTCAGCCGGTGCGGGACCAGGTCGAGCTCGGCCCAGTCCTTGCCGAAGTTGCCGTTGGCGTAGTCCTGGCAGATGAAGTTCTGGGCGACCAGGTCCTCGTTCGCCTGCAGGTTGCAGCCCCGGAGGTCGAACTGCACGTCGTTCGGGCTCGGGAGAGCCGACGCCGCGGCGGGCTGGATTGCGGCGATCGCGATCGTCAGAGCGATCGCGCGCATGATGCGCGTGCGAGTGATTCTCATGAAGAGGAGTTCCTGGGGTCGCTTGACCGGCTTGTCCTTGCCGGTGGCCGCCGGGCCGGATCTCAACGTACGATCGAGTTCCGGCTTCGTCAATCCGTCGAGGTTGCGGCCGCGGACCTAAACCGGGTACGAGAGCGGGCACAGCTGGACGCAGGCACGCTCGGAGGTCGGCGCGTCCAGGAAGTCCCGGCAACGGCTCTGGGATGCGTGAAAACCCGTCCGCATGTGCCTTCCCGGGGGGTCGCGACGGCATCGCCCCGGTCCTCTGTTTGGGGTACGGCGTGTCCCCATACCGCGGGATGAGTTGGCGCGTAGACACAAACGGGCGTGTCAGGACACGGTCAAACCCCTGGCGATTTCGCGATGTTGAGCCATACTCGCTAGGTGCGCTCCCCCCGCGTTCTCGGTTTTCTGTTGCCTGCTCTGGCGGTCGTCGCGCTGGCGCCTGCCGCGGCTCAGGGAGGCGAAGTCCAGAAGCTCTCCAACGAGCGCACGCTGTCTCGCTGGGCCACCCCGAACGAGACCGCTCCGGTGCGCGTCAAGCCCACCGGCGAGTCGCGAACGATGGTGCGGCTGCGCTACCTGACGGAGGACCGCAAGCCCGAGCTGTACCTGGTGCTGCGCCGCACCCGCGACTCCGAGGGCGACGAGTGGGTCGAGGTCCGGCTGCCGCGCCGCCCGAACAACTCGACGGGCTGGGTCCGGCGCGAGGCCCTCGGGCCGTACCAGACCGTCACTACCCAGCTCGTGGTCGACCGCCGGCGGTTCAAGGCCACGCTCTACCGCCGCGGGCGGGCGATCTGGTCGTCGCGGATCGGCGTCGGCAAGCGGGGCACACCGACTCCCGCCGGGCGGTTCTACATCCGCCAGAAACTGATCTCACCCTTCGGCGGGACGATCTACGGCCCGCTCGCGTTCGGGACCAGCGCCTACTCCTCGCTCAGCGAGTGGCCGCGCGGCGGCGTCATCGGCATCCACGGCACCAACCAGCCGGGGATCCTGCCCGGGCGGGTGTCGCATGGCTGCATCCGCGTGCCGAACAAGAACATCAAGCGCCTGGCGCGGCTGATGCCGCTTGGCACGCCGCTGCAGATCAAGTAGCGGCCGGGCTCAGATCTCGAGGACGACCTTGCCGAGCGCGCCGCGCTCGTCGATCAGCTCGAGCGCCGCGCCCGCCTGGTCGAGCGGGAAGCGCTCGCCGACGATCGGGCTGACGTGGCCCGACTCGATCAGCCTGTCGAGCTCGTCGCCGATCTGGCGGGTGACCTGGGGCTTCGGCATCACGTAGGCGCCCCAGCCCGCGCCCACCACCTCGGTGTTGTTCAAGAGCAGGCGGTTGACCTTCACCTCGGGGATCGACCCGCCGGTGAAGCCCACCACGACCAGCCGGCCCTCCTCCTTGAGCGACCGCAGCGAGTCGGTGAACCGGTCGCCGCCGACCGGGTCGATGACCACGTCGGCGCCGCCCGCCTCCTTGACCTGGTCCTTCCACGCGGCGTCGGAGCGGAACACCTCGTCGGCGCCGGCCTCGCGGGCGACGCGCTCCTTCTCGTCGGAGGACACCACCGCGAACGTCTTCGCGCCCAGGCCCTTGGCCACCTGGAGCGTCGCGGTGCCGACGCCGCCGGCGGCGCCGTGGACCAGCACGGTCTCGCCCTCGGCCAGGCGGCCGCGCGTCTTCAGGCAGAAGTAGGCGGTGTGGTAGTTCAGGATCAGCCCGGCGCCCTGGGCGGCGTCGAGGCTGTCGCTCAGCTTGAACACCATGTGCTCGGGCGCGACCGCGACCTCGGCGAACCCGCCGAGCATCACCATCGCGGCGACCTTGTCGCCCGGCTTCAGGTCGGAGTCGTCGGGCGCGCTCTTCACCGTGCCCGCCACCTCGGCGCCGGGGACGAACGGCAGCGGCGGCTTGAACTGGTACTCGCCGCGGCTCTGGAGGACCTCGGGGAACGACACGCCCGCCGCCTCCACGTCGATCGTGACGACGCGGCCGTCGGGGGCGAGCATGTGGGCGGGCTCGGGCTCGTCCAGGTCGGCGAGCTTCAGGTTGGCCGGGCCGGTGAGTTCGACGATCTGTTGGGCGCGCATGGCCGGGAGCGTATTGGCGAGCGTGCGCCCTACGTCTTGCGGCCGTGGCGCTCGCGCAGGCCGCGGGCCAGCTCGGCGTCGTCGAGCTCGCCGGCGGCGATCCGCTTCGCGAGCTGGCGGGCCACCACCTTGTCGACCAGCCGCGGCAGGTGGCGCGCGGCGCCGAGCTGCAGCCGACCGCCGCGCGTGACCGCCACGTCACGGCCGGGCTTGTCGGACTCGAGCGCCTCGATCATCCGCGCGATCACCTGCTCGAGCGGCTCCTCGTGGGAGAAGCCCTCGAGCTGGAGGCCGGCCGCGCGCGTGGCGTCGTGGATCGGCGTGCGCACGAACGCGGGGTGGATGCAGGTGACCGACACGTGCGTGCCGTACTCCGCGCGCAGCGCGTCGGCGTACGCGGTGAGCGCCCGCTTCGACACGCCGTAGGCCGCGCCGAGCGGGAGCCCCAGGAACGACATGCGCGACCCGACCAGCACCACGCGCCCGCGCGAGGCGACGAGCTGATCCACCGACGCCGCCACGATGCGCCACGCGCCGAGCAGGTTGACGTCGATCATCTTCAGCACGCGGTCGCCGGGCATCTCGCCGGCCGACGCCGGGCCGCCGATGCCCGCGTTGGCGATCACCGCGTCGAGCCCGCCGCCCAGGTGCGCGATCGCGGCCGGCACGACCGACGCGACGTCGTCGTCCGAGGTGACGTCGCAGGCGAACGAGTCGGCGTCGTCCGGGTCGGCCTCCAGATCGAGGGCGGCGACCTTCCACCCGCGCGAGCGCAGCTCGGCGCAGACGGCGCTGCCGAAGGCGCCGCGCGCCCCGGTGACCAGCGCACGGCGGCTCACAGCGGCCTCGCGCCGTCGCCGTTGCGGCGAGCCGCCCGCTTGCGCCCGCGCTCCAGCTCGCGCCCGAGGTCGTACATGAAGCGGTCGAAGTCCACGCGCATCGCCGGTCGCCCGTGCGGGCCCCAGCGGTTCATCGCGCGCTTGTAACGGCGCTCGATCTCGGAGCGCATCGCCCGCGGCGACGGAGGGACCCAGCGGCCGGTCAGGTACTCGGCCAGCATCTGGGACTGGCGCTCGACGATCGGGAACGCGGAGCCCGTCGACTGCATCAGCCCGACGAAGAACAGGTCCGGCACGCGCGGGTGGAAGATGCGCATGTACAGGCGCAGCTCCTTGGGGTCCGGGCCGACGAAGTCCTGGTCGAGGAACGGGATCGTGACCTTGTAGCCGGTGCACCACACGATCACGTCGACGTCCTCCGCCGACCCGTCCACGAACCTGACGGTCGATCCGTCGAACGACTCGATCGCGCCCTTGGGATGTATCCGCCCGTGCGAGATCCGCGAGAGCACGGTGTCGGTGATCGTCGGGTGGGACTGGAACAGGCCGCCGGCGGGCTCGGGCAGCCCGTAGCGCTCGGGCGGGCCGGTCACGACGCGCAGGAGCGTCTGCGACAGGGGCTGGCGTATCTGCCAGGGGACGTGCACCGCGGCCCAGGGCTTCACGATCTGGTCGGCGGGCTTGCCGAGCAGCCGCTTGGGGATGACCCACGAGCCGTGCCGGACCGACAGCAGCGTGCGCTCCGCGACGTGCGAGAGGTCGGTGACGATGTCCATCGCGCTGTTGCCCATGCCGACGACCATCGCGCGCTTGCCCGCGTAGGGCGCGGGCTCGTCGTAGTCGAGCGCGTGCATCTGGGTGCCCGGGAACTCGGCGGCGCCCGGGTAGGCGGGCTGCGGCCAGGAGGGCTCGTCGTTGTGGCCGTTGGCGACGACGAGCGCGTCGAACCGCTCGGGCTCGGCCGAGCCGGCGGCCGTGACCCGCCAGCCGCCTTCGGGGAGTCGCTCAGCCTCCGTGACCTCGGCCCCGAGCCGGACGTGCTCGAGCAGCCCGAACCGCTGCGCGTAGTCCTCCAGGTATTCGCCGACCGCATCGCGCGGCGGGTAGTCCGGCGTGCCCTCGGCCATCTCCAGCTCGCCGTACTCCGTACGCTCGCGCGAGGTGATCAGGTGCAGCGTCCGGTAGGCGGCGGTCGAGCGGTCCTCGCGCGTCCAGACGCCGCCGATCCTGCCGCCCTTCTCGAACGCGATCGCGTCGAGGCCGGCGCGCCGCAGCGCGCGCAGAGCGGCGAGGCCCGACGGCCCGGCTCCGACTATGGCGACGCGCGCTCCGATGGCGCGCGATCCTAACCCGTGGGTGCGCGGCCGCGCGCCCCCCGGCCAACGGACGCGTCCCGGCCGGCTACTTGCTGCGCCCGCGGTTGCGGCCCGCGGTTCGCCGCTCGACCGGCGGCTTGATCCAGAACGCCTTGGTCGTCGTGACCACGGTGCCGTCGGGTGCCTGGGTGGTGATCACCAGCTTCGCCCGGGTCTTGCGCTTCTTCTTCTTGATGACGAAGCGGCGCCCGCGGCGCGACAGACGCACCGGGACGGTCTTGTGGGCCCCGGCCTGGATCACGAACTTGCGGCGGCCGAGCGAGCGCTTGCGCACCGTGCGGCGTCGCGCGGTCTCCACGGCGGGACGCGCGGAGGAACCTCCGCTTCCGGCCTCGAGGATCTCGATCGTCCCGATGCAGCTCCCCTGGGACAGCGCGCACGCGACCTGCACCGGCACGGTGCCCGTGCGACTCATCGGCAGCGCCGACGGCCCGTTGATCTGGACAGGGTGAAGTACAGCTGTGTCGGCGCCGGAATTCCCGTCGCCTGTGGGGACCGCACCGGGGGGAGGCGGGGCGGCGGCGGGATCCGCACTTGGGTCGGACGCGAGGACGATCGCCTGCGCTGCGCGCTCGCCGGCCGCCCCTGACGTCGTGGCCGGCTTCGGCGGCGTCGGCCCCGCGGACGGCTGGACGAAGTCCGCGATCTCGATGTGACCCTTCCCGAGCGCCTGGCTGACGCGCGCGGTCACGCTCGGGTCGAACGTGACCGTGGCCGAGGAGCCGAGGGACAGGGCCCCGACGACGGTCTGGTCGGGCGCGGTGGTCGTGACGGTGGGGATCGCGGCGGCTTGAGCCTTGGTGGCATCGGCCACCGCGGCGATCGGCGCCTGATTGTCCACACCGGCGTAGGCGGCGACGCCCGCGACGAGGTCGCTGTTGGCGTTCGGGGCGGTGAGGGCGTACGCCGCCGGATCGGAGGCAGTGACGACGCGGTAGTACGAGTGCTGCTGCAGGGCCGCTCCGGGGGTTGTCGTGCGGATCAGCGTCCAGCCGGGCGCTGTGAGCGTCTGATGCGGGCCGCCGACGGCCACGGTCGCGACGAGAACGTCGCCCGGCCGGGCACCGGTGGGAGCCGGCAGCGTCAGGCCGGCGGACTGGGACGCGCTCGCCTCGGATGCGGAACGGAAGGAGACCGCGGCCTGGGCGGGAGGCGCACAAGCACCCACGAGCGCGATGGCGAGCACGATCGCCCATCCGCCATTGACACCCGCCCGCCGCCTCATTGCGTGATGTATCGGCGCGGGGGCGCCCGATCGGATCCGAAGGCCGTCCATCGCGATCAGGCGGACGCTTGTTCGAGCGCCGCCGCGGTCACGCGGTTGCGTCCATTGCGCTTCGAGCTGTAGAGCGCGTCGTCGGCGGCGCGGACGAGCGCCTCCGCGTCGGCGGCATCGAGGGGGAAGCTCGCGACGCCCAAGCTGGCCGTCACGCCGAGGCCGGTGGGCATCTCGGCGATCGCCTTGCGCAACCGCTCTGCGACCTCGAAGGCCTCCTCGCGGCCGGTCGCCGGCAGGATCACCGCGAACTCCTCGCCGCCGTAGCGCGCCGCCGTGTCGTACTCGCGGCACACCCGCCGGAGCGTCGCGCCGACCAGGCGCAGCACCTCGTCGCCGAGCAGGTGTCCGTGCTCGTCGTTGAGCCGCTTGAAGTGGTCGATGTCGAGTAGCAGCAGGCTCGTGTCGTCGCGCTGGCGGGCGGCCCGGCCGAGCTCCGCCGAGAGCAGGTCGTCGAAGGCCGCGCGGTTGGTCACGCCGGTCAGCCCGTCGGTCGTCGCCATCCGGTGGACCTCCGCCAGCAGCCACGCGTTGCGAAGGGCCAGAGTGCCGTGGGAGACGAACCGCTCCACCATGCTCACGACCCGGCGCGCGAGGCGCGGCGCGAGCCGCCGCCCCTGAACCGCGACGAGGTATCCGAGGGACTGGCCCTCTGCCGTGAGCGGCACGGCGATCACGTTCCGCGCGCCGGGGATGACCGACGACAGCCAGGCATCCGCCTCTGCGTCGAGGCTCGTCACCAGCACGCTCGTACGGTCCGTGCACGCGTGCGCGAGGGCGGAGGTGTCCGGGTCGAAGTAGACGCGGCCCGCCTGCTCCACGGGCCCGTGCGACGCGAGCACCCTCCCGCCGCTCTCATCGGACGCGATCAGCAGCACGCGCTCGAAGTCGAACGTGCCGGCGACCGCTGTCACCACGGTCTCGGCCACCTCGTCCGGCTGGGTAGCCGACTCGAGCTTCGTCGCCATCGTCGCCAGCGCCTCGGTGTCGTAGCGGCGCCGGCGCAATTCGCGCTCGTTGATCGCGGAGAACGCCGACGTGGCGATCGCGACGATCCAGAAGAGGGCTGTGAACTCGATCAGGCGCTGGAACGGCGTGCCGATGCCGATACCCGCACCCGCCGTCGCGTCGAGCAGCCCGTCGCGCTGGGCGTAGAAGGCGACGACCAAGAGCAGGGAGTGCCAGAGCGCGATCTTCACGCCCGTCCGGTAGGAGGCCAGCAGCGCCACCGCGACCACGTGGAGGACCATCGCGAAGCGGAGCGGGCTCTCAGCCGCGCCGGTGACGTAGCCGCTCCAGGCCAGGAAGGCACCGTCGACGAGCAGCATTCCGCCGAAGACGACCCGCCCGGCACGTGGGAGCGCGCCGAACAGGAGCCGGGCGATCAGGCCCAGAGCGGCGTAGCCCCCCGTCGCGTAGAGGAGGGTCATACGCGGGACTGCCAGCGAGGCCGGCGCGGCGATGGCGATCGCGGTGACGATCGCGACGACCGCCGCCCTGAAGGCGTCCATGTACCGTGCCCGATCCGCGATCGGAACGATCTCGGCCGTGCGATTCCCCCCCGTCGTAACCATCTTCATACCTATTCGACCCCTGTGGCCAGGTCATTAAGGGGTCTATGTGCCCGACGCGCCGTCACCGGCGGCCCGAAGGGCACCTGTGTATCCGCCTGCGTGGGGGCCTGCGCCAACTTCGGGTCGTTGCGGTCGATCCGCCCCTGGATCACCAGGAAGGCGCCGACCAGGAGCAGAAGCGACAGCGGGAACACGGACTTGTCCGCGTTCTCGGACACGGCCTCCACCGACCGCTCGAACGACTGGCCCACGAAGTCGAGCGTCTTGTTCAGGGCGTTCCGGCGCTCGGGCTTGTCGCCTGCGCCGGCGTCCGGCCGGCTCGAGCGGGCCGGTGCCGCGCCCCGGTCGCGCTCCGCCGGCTTGTCGCCGCGAGCGTGGCGTGCGGCCGGCTTGTCGCCCGCGCGGCCCTTGGAGCCGGCCGCGGTCGAGCCCTTCTCGGAGGCGGCGGGCTTGGACGGCCCGGCGGTAGCGGGCGTATCGTCGTCGTCCTTGGTCGGGGCAGGGGCAGGAGCGCCCTTGCTCGGGTCGCTCGCCGCCGGGGTAGGGGCGCTTGCCGCGCCGCCGCCGGCCGCCTTCGCCAGCAGGCGGTAGTCGCCGGTCACCGACGACCCCGTGTTGCCCGCGCGGTCGGTGGCGCGCACGGCAAAGGCGTAGTCGCCGGAGGCGTCATCGCCCAGCGCGTAGCGCTGCGGGCTCGTGCAGGCCTCCCAGCCGTCGCCCTTCTGGCCGTCGCGTCGGAGCAGGCAGTCGAAGTTCGCGCCGCCCTCACCCGTGAACGCCCAGGTGGGGGAATGATCGCTGCCCTCCGCGCCAGGCGAGCGCACGAGCTTCGGAGCGGTCGGCGACTCGGTGTCGAGCTCATACGAGTCCCCGCGGACCGCGCTCACGTTCCCGGCAGCGTCGAGCGCGCGTACCTCGAACCTGTACTCACCGTCGCGCCGCTCCCGCAGGTTGAACGCCTTCGGGCTGGCGCAGGCTCGCCAGTCGGCGGCGTCGCGGCCCTCGTTCAGGCGGCACTCGAAGGTGGCTCCCGCCTCACCCGTGAACCACCAGACCGGCGTGGCATCGTTGCCGATCGCAGAGGGCGAGTCGGCGACCGCTGGCCTGTCCGGCGCCGCTCGGTCGAGGACGTACGTGCTCTCGACCGCACCGCCCACGGTGCCCACGGTGTTCCGGCTCCGCACCGCGAAGCGGTAGGTCCCGTCCGGGCGGCCGCCCAAGTCGTAGGCGCGGGGGCTTGCGCACGCCTCCCAATCCGAGATGACGTCGGCGCCGACCTGCAACCGGCACTCGGAGGAGGTCCCGGAGTCGCCCGAGAACGACCACTCGGGCCGTGCCTGGCGATCGACGGGACGCGGGGCCGCGGTCAGGCGGGGCGAGCCAGGGGTCGACGCGTTCAGCGAGTAGGCACTGCGAGTGGCCGGGCTCGTGTTGCCCGCCGCGTCGCGCGCGCGGACCGAGAACTCGTAGTCGCCGTCGGGCTGCCCGACGAGCACGAAGGCGCGCGGGCTGCTGCACGCCCCCCAGTCGGCGATCACGTCGGAGCCGCGGGCCAGGCGGCATTCGAACGTCGCCCCGGCAGCGCCCGAGAACGACCAGACCGGCGTGGCGTTGGCCCCCGCAGTGCCCGGCGTCGAGTTGATCTCCGGCGTATCGGGCGCAAGTGTGTCGAGCGAGTAGCGCGGACCGCGCGGCCGTGCTCCGCAGGCCCACGGCGTTCACCGACCGCACGGCCAGCTCGTAGGTGCCGTCGGGCTTGCCGCTCAGGTCAAAGGTGCGCGGGCTGACGCACGGGGCCCAGTCGTCGATCACGTCTGCGCCGCGCTCCAGGCGGCACTCGAACGTCGACCCCGCGCTCCCGGAGAACGACCAGGCCGCGCTCAGCGTGTTGCCGACGGCCGCCGGCTCACTCAGGAAGCTGGGCTGCGGGGGCGCGGTCGTGACGAGCTCGTAGTCGCTGGTGCGGGCCGCACCGACGTTCCCGACCGCGTCGATGGCCCGGACGGAGAAGGTGTAGACGCCGTCGGCCTCGCCGGTCAGGTCGTAGTCCCGCGAGCCGCTGCAGGGAGCCCAGCCGGACATCGGTGTCGTGCCGCGGTCCAGGCGGCACTGGAACGTCGTTCCCGGAGCGCCCGCGAACGACCATCCCGGGGAGGGGCTCGTGCCGGGTGTGCTCGGTGAGCTCGTGATCGTGGGCAGGCCGGGGGGTGTGGTGTCGAGCGTGTAGTTGCGGGTCGTTATCGGGCCCGGGTTGAGCGCGCCGTCGGTGGCCTGAACGGAGAACGTGTAGGTCGCGTCCGGCTCGCCGGTCAGGTCGTACGAGGCGACGCCGGAGCAGGGCGCCCAGCCGGAGATCGTGTCGGGACCGCGGTCGAGCCGGCAGCGCAGGGTGGTGCCGGCCTCGCCGGTGAACGACCACGACGGCGAGCGGCCCGCTGCGGGACTCGCGGGCGACGACGTGACCGTGGGCGCTGCCGGTGCGGTCGAGTCGAGCACGTAGTCGCTGGTGGTGACGGGACCCGTGTTGCCCGCCTCGTCGGTCGCCTTGACGGAGAACGTGTAGGTGCCGTCGGGCGCGGCGGTCAGGTCGAACGGGTGCGGGCTGGTGCAGGCCGACCAGCCGGCGACGGTGGTCCCGCCGCGGTCCAGGCGGCACTCGTAATCCGCACCGATCTCCGCGTCGAACGACCAGGCGGGCGCGCGATTCGCGCGGGGGCTGGGCGGCGCCGACGTGATGCCGGTCACCGGGGCCGCCGTGTCCAGGACGTAGTTGGTCGTCGCCGGGTCGCCGAGGTTGCCGGCGGCGTCGCGGGCACGCACCGACAGCGTGTAGGTGCCGTCGGGCTCGGCCGACAGGTCGCGGCTCGCCGTCGACCCGCAGCCCCACGCAGCGACGGGCGTAGCGCCGCGGGTCAGCTCGCATTCGAGCGTCGCGCCCGCCTCGGCGGAGATCGACCAGGTCGGCTGCTGATCGTTGCCCGGCGACGGCGGGACCGAGTCGAACGTCGGCGGTGCGGGCTTCTGGGTGTCGAGCGTGTAGTCCTCGCTGGTCGCCGCGCTCGGGTTGTTGCTCCCGTCGAGGGCGCGGACGGAGAACGTGTAGGTGTCGTCCGGGGCGCCGGTCAGGTCGTAGCCGTGCGCGCTGGTGCAGGGCTGCCAGCTCCAGGCCGGGTTGGATCCCGGCGTGAGGCGACACTCGTAGCTCGCCGCGCCCGGGGCGGAGAACGTCCAGGACGGGTTGCGGCCGGTCCCGGTGGCGGGCGGGCCGGAGTTGATCGTCGGCGCGGCGATTGCCGTGCGGTCGAGCGTGTAGTCGCTCGTCGTCGCTGTGCCGACGTTGCCCGCGGCGTCCGTCGCGCGGATCGAGAGCGTGAAGTCCCCGTTCGGCTCGGACGACAGGTCGAAGGTCTCAGGGCTGGTGCACGCGCCCCAGGCCGACGCCGGACTGCCCTGGGGGTCGAGGCTGCACTCGAGCGCGGCGCCGGGCTCGGCCGTGAACGACCACGTCGGGCTCTCGTCCGACGAGGGCGAGCCGGGCGCGCTGGTGACGTCCGGGGCGTCCGGTGCGGTGGTATCGAGCACGTAGTCGTTCGTCGCGAGCGCGCCGACGTTGCCCGCGGCGTCGGTGGCCCGCACCGAGAAGGTGTACGTGCCGTCGGGTTCGCTGCTCAGGTCGAAGCTCTCGCTGCCGCTGCAGCCCGCCCAGGTCTGCACGACGTCGTTCCCCCGGTCCAGGCGGCACTCGACCGTCGCGCCCGCCTCGGCGGTGAACGCCCACGACGGGGACTCATCGTCGCCGGGCGACGCCGGCCACGCCGTGATCGTGGGAGCGGACGGCGCGAGCGTGTCGAGCGTGAAGCTGTTCGTCGCGGCCGGGCCGGCGTTACCCGCCGCGTCGACTGCGCGCACCGAGAAGGTGAAGTCGCCGTCCGGCTGGGCGATCAGCGGATAGCTCTTGGGGCTGGTGCACGGGCCCCAGGCGAACACCACGGCGCCTCCACCGGTGTCGAGGCGGCACTCGAAGTCGGCGCCCGCCTCGCCGGTGAACGACCAGGAGGGAGTGCGGCTCGAGATCACCGCCGCGGGCGACGCCGTGATCGTCGGAGCAACCGGGAGGGTCGTGTCGAGCACGTAGTCGCTGTGGGACTCGGGGCCGGTGTTGCCGGCGGCGTCGGTGGCGCGGACGGAGAAGGTGTAGGTCCCGTCGACCTCGCCCGAGAGGTCGTAGCTCGCTTCGTCGCTGCACGGCGTCCACGCCGAGATCACGTCGCCGCCGCGGTCCAGGCGGCACTCGAACGTCGCTCCGTCTTCGCCGGAGAAGGTCCATGCCGGGGCGGTGTCGGCACCGGGGCTGGTGGGCGCGGAGTCGATCTCCGGCGCGTCCGGCGGGGTGGAGTCGTCGACATAGGCGACGACCGTTCCGCCGTTGCCGACCGCCCAGCCGATGTGTCGCGCTCGACGAAGGTCGCTCCGAATAGCTGCTGCGTCGTGTTCGAGGCCTGCGTGGCCCACGACGAGCCGCCGGTCGTCGTCGCCAAGATGGTCGCGGACGTGCCCGCGCCGGTGTTGGCGCCGACCGCCCAACAGGTGCTGGTATCGGCGCAGGCGACTCCGTTCAGGTGCGCCGCGGTCCCGGAGATCTGCGCCGCCCAGGTGCTGCCCGCGTCGCTGGTCGACGTGATCCTGCCGCTCTGGCCGACGGCCCAGCAGTTGCTCGTGCCGGAGCACGCGACGCCGTTCAGGTTCTGGTTGACGAGCGAGCTCTGCGGCGACCAGGTCGTGCCGCCGTCGGTGGTCTTGAGCACCAGGCCGTAGCTCCCGTTGATGTCGCCGACGACGTAGCAGGTGGTGCTCGACGGGCACGCCACGTCGTTCAGGTCCTTGCTGACGCCCGAGGTCCGCACCGTCCAGGTCGTGCCGTTGGTCGTCGTGGCGATCTTGCCGGCCTTGCCGACGGCCACGCAGGTGGTCGTGCTGACGCAGGAGACGCCGTAGACGTCATCGGTGCCGGTGCTCTGCAGCGACCACGTCGCGCCCCCGTTGACGGTCTTGGCGACCGTCCCGTCCTGACCGGCGGCGTAACAGGTGCCGGAGCCCACGCACGAGATGCCGTAGAGATGCTTGGTCGTTCCTGACGTCTGCCGGAGCCAGCTCTCACCGCCTGTCGAGGTAGCGATGACGGTCCCCTTGTCGCCCGCCGCCCAGCAGGTGGTGGAGCTGATGCACGACGCGGCTCGGAGCGCTGCGTTGCTCCCGGATGTCTGGGGGTCCCACGTGGTGCCGCCGTCGGTGGTGGCGATGATGGTCCCGGTCGCGCCGACGCTCCAGCAGGCGTTCGCGTCCACACACGCCACCGCGTTCAGCGGGACGGTTTTCCCGGACGTCTGCGCCGACCAGGTCGACGCATCGTTGCTGGCGAGCATGGTGCCGCTCTTGCCGCTGACCCGGCACCTGGTGGAGCTGGTGCAGGTGATTCCGTACAGGTCGTTGGCGGTGCCGGAGACCTGCGCCGACCAGGTCGCTCCGCCGTCCGTGGTCGCCCGGATCGTGCCTGACTGGCCGGCGGTCCGGCAGTCCGTCGCGCTCGCGCAGGCGATCTCGTTGAGGTCCCTATCGGTTCCCGACGTCTGCAGGGTCCACGTGGCGCCGCCGTTCGTTGTGGCGAGGATCACCCCGTCATTGCCGGTCGCGTAACAGGCCGTCGCGCTCGAGCACGTGACGCTGTTGAGCTGCTTGGTCGTGCCGGAGGTCTGCACGGACCACGCCGCGCCGCCGTTGACGGTCGCGATGATCGTCCCGTTCAGGCCGACCGCCCAGCATGTGTTCGCGTCCGCGCACGCGGCGTCCTTCAGGTTGTTGCCCGTCCCCGAGTTCTGCGGGGACCAGGTAGCGCCGCCGTCGGTGGTCGCGACGATGGCGCCGTTGGTGCCGGCACCGGCCTTGTCGCCGACCGCCAGGCAGCGCGTGGCGGTGAGGCAGACGAGCGAGTTGAGGTTGTTGGTCATGCCCGAGGGCTGGGTCGACCAGGTGGCGCCGCCGTCGGCGGTCACGGCGATCGTCCCCTTCGCGCCGACGGACCAGCAGTGGGTGGTGTCCGGGCAAGCTACGTCGTTGAGCGTCGCGGTCGTGGGGTTCTGGAGCGACCAGGTGCCCGCTGCGCTCGCCCCCGCCGGGAAGACGGCAACCGCGATCAGCAGCGCGGCCGCGACGGTTGCGGCGCGCAGGACGATCGGTATGTGTCGTCGACGGAGTTCACGCATAGGGTGTCCTCCCCCACAAAAGGGGGATATCCGTGTGATCGACCGGGCCACCGCACCGTTGAGGGCGGCCAGGCGCCAGGTCGCTCAGGCCTGGCTGCGGCTTGACCCGGCGGCTACGTCGTCAGCATGCCGCCGTCGACCGGCAGCACAGAGCCGGTCACGTACGACGACGCGTCACTGGCCAGGAAGATCAGGGCGGCGACCAGCTCGCGCGCCTCGCCCTTCCGGCCGGCGGGCACCCGGAACATCATCTGGTCCAGGTAGCCCTCGGGGTACTGGTCGGTCATCTCCGACTCGAAGAAGCCCGGCGCGAGCGCGTTGACGCGGATGCCCTTGCGGCCCGTCCACTGCTGGGCCAGGTCGCGGGTGAGGCCGATGATCGCCGCCTTGCTCGACGCGTAGGCGGCCTGCGGCAGGTGCGCGGACGTCGAGCCCAGGACGCTGCCGATGTTGACGATCGAGCTGCCCTCCTTCATCGCGCGCGCCGCCGCCTGCGCCATCCAGTAGGACCCGTTCAGGTTGATGTCGATCACGCGGCGGAAGTCGTCGGGCTCCTCGCGGGTGGCGGGGACCGCGGTGCCGATGCCGGCGTTGTTCACCAGGACGTCGACCTGGCCGAGCTTGTCGACGGTCTCCTCGACGACCCGGTTGCAGTCCTCGGGCTTCGCGACGTCCGCCTGGATCGCCACGCAGCGACGGCCGGTCGCCTCGACCTTCTCGCGCGTCTGCTCGAGCTTCTCGACGCGGCGCGCGCAGATCGCGACGTCGGCGCCGGCGTCGGCCAGGCCCTCGGCGAACGCGACGCCCAGCCCGGAGGACGCGCCGGTCACGATCGCCACCTTGCCGTCCAGCCTGAAGGAGTCGAGAACGCTCACGCCGCGGAGTTGTACCGGCTGGGCGGCGGATAGGCGGTGTGCCAATATTTTCGGCGTGCTGATCGACCGTCAGGGACCAGCCTGCGACTTCGCCGACGCCGTCGACGCGCTGGAGTACTGGCGCGGCCGCCGCTCGCGCCTGCCCTGGCACCGCCGCTCCGCCCGCCGCGAGGCGGACACGATGGTCGACGTCTGGGAGCGCCGGATCCGCTACGCGGTGCTGCTCGACCGATCGCTGCCGATGGGGTCGCGGGTCGAGGGCGGGCTGCTGGCGCTCCGCGCGCGCGGAGCGATCGTCGCCCGTCGCTGGCGCCGCCGTGTGTACGTGGGCGGCGTCGCGATGGCGGGCGCGGCCGGCGCGGCCTTCGCCGCCGTGGCCGGGCTGCTCTTCTAGCCGCGCGTGCGTTACCTGCACCGGGTGCGGGGGCACCATGCGCGCATGACTCGTCGCACCTCGCGAACCGCTGCGCTCGCCGTCACCGCGGCGCTCGCGCTGGCGGCCTGTGGCAGCGAGGGTTCGCCCGAGGAGGAGGTGACGAAGTCCGTGCGCAACTGGACCGCCGCGCTGTCCGAGGGCGACGGCAAGGCGGCCTGCGACCTGATGACCACCGCAGGACGGGTCGAGCTGGCCCGCTTCGCGCAGACGTTCGCCCAGACCCGGCCCGCCGCGGACTGCCGCACGAACCTGAAGCGCTTCCACGCCAAGCTGAGCCCCCAGGTCCAGCGCCAGACGCACGACGCCGACGTGGACAGCGTGAAGGTCGACGGCGACGTCGCGAGCGTGCGCATGGCCGACGGCGGCCCCTCGCAGCTCCGCCTGCGCAGGGAGGACGGAGACTGGCACGTGGACCAGGCCTTCCGTCACGGCTGGCGGCTCATCGGTGCGCCCAACTACGCGCAGGGCTTTCGCTAGCGTCGGGCCCGTGACGCCGACCGCCGTCGTCTTCGAGTACGACCTTCGCGAGCTGCCGCCCGGGCGCGTGCCGTTTCGGCGCTGGCGCTTCGAGCTGTGGCACCGCAGCCTGCTGCTGCGCTCGGGCTGGCGGGTCAGCCCTGCCGACGCCGAGCGCGCCCTGCGCACCGCGGCCTCGCGCCGCGCCCACGACCTGATCGGCGTCCGGCCGCTGCGCCCCGAGAACACGCGGGCGCGACCCGGGTTCACGCCCGGAGCGAGCGTGACGCTCGACTGCGGCGCCGTCACCTGCCTGCTCGAGCCGCGCGGGGCGGACGAGCGCGAAGCCGCGGCCTGAGCCTGGCTCAGGCCGCGCGGACGGCGCCGAAGCGGCGCCGCGGCTCGCGCGCGACGATCCGGCCCCAGTCCGAGTCGTCGATCCGCGCCGGCGATGTCGTCGCCAGCCAGTCGTCCAGGACCGCCGCCAGGCCCTGCGGGTCCTCGATGTGCGGGAAGTGGGCGGCGCGGGGGAGGGTCTCGAAGCGGCTTCCCGGCACGGCCTCGTGGGTGGCCCGGCCGTGCGCCAGCGGGATCGTGTTGTCGCGCTCGCCCCACACGACGAGCGTCGGGAAGTCGGTGAGCAGGTAGAGCCGGTCGCGCGCGCTGACCCGCTGACCGCGCACGTCGATCACCGACCGCAGCGTATGCAGGAACGCCTTGCGCGCGCCCGAGTGCTCGAGCGGCCGCAGCGCCCGCGCGATCTGCTGGAGGTAGATCCCCTTGCGGTTGCCGCGTTCCTGGAGGCGCTCACCCGACCCGTGCAGCGCGGCCAGCGCCCGCGGGTTCGCGGCCGCCGCCAGCAGCGCCGACACGCCCGGCAGCGCCGCGGCCCTGAGCATCGGGCTGACCTCGCGGCCCAGGCCGCCGCTCGACACGAGCGCCAGGCGCTCCACCCGCTGGGGGAACTGGTAGAAGAACTGCATCGCCACGCCGCCGCCCGAGCGAGTGGCCGACGATCGTCGCGCGGTCGACTCCGATCGCCGCGAGCAGGTCGCGGATCGACGCGGCGTGCGCGCCCAGCGAGTAGTCGCCGCGAGGGCGCGCCGAGTCGCCGTGGCCGATCAGGTCGGGGGCGATCACCTGGTAGCGCTCGGCCAGCCGCAGCGCGACCGGCTCCCAGTGGCGCGACGAGTTGACCATGCCGTGGATCAGCACAACCGGAGGCCCGCTGCCCACGGTCCGGTAGATCACGCGGTGCCCGTGGAGCTCGACCTCCCAGGCATCGAAGCCGGGGTGACCATCGACTGCGTCGATCGGCGGAGCCTAGCGGGCGCGGCGGCGCTCGGACTTGCGTTTCACCCTCGCCGGGCCGCGGTAGATGATTGACATGTCAACTACTGCGACTTCATCCGGAACCTTCGCGATCGGCGGCGACCTGGAGGTGACGCGCCTCGGCTACGGCGCCATGCGGATCACCGGCGACGGCATCTGGGGCCCGCCCAAGGACCACGACAAGGCGATCGAGGTGCTGCGGAAGCTCCCCGACCTGGGCGTCGACTTCATCGACACCGCCAACTCCTACGGCCCCTACACGTCCGAGGAGCTGATCCACGAGGCGCTGCACCCCTACGACGGGATCGCGGTGGCCACCAAGGCCGGGCTGACCCGCCAGGGCCCCGAGAAGTGGCTGCCCGTCGGTCGCCCCGAGTACCTGCGCCAGGAGTGCGAGATGAGCCTGCGGCGCCTCGAGGTCGACCAGATCGACCTCTGGCAGCTCCACCGCATCGACCGCAAGGTCCCGCGCGAGGAGCAGTTCGGCGTGATGAAAGAGCTCCAGGAGGAGGGCAAGGTCCGCCACCTGGGCCTGTCCGAGGTGTCGATCGACGACATCAAGGAGGCCGGCGAGTACTTCGAGGTCGCGACCGTCCAGAACATCTACAACCTGACGAACCGCACCCACGAGGACGTCCTCGACTACTGCGAGGAGCAGGGCATCGGCTTCATCCCCTGGTTCCCGCTGGCGGCCGGCGACCTGGCCAAGCCGGGCGGCCCGGTGGCCGAGGCGGCCGAGGCGCACGACGCCACCGACGGCCAGATCGCCCTGGCCTGGCTGCTCCAGCGCAGCCCGGTGATGCTGCCGATCCCGGGCACCGGGTCGGTCGAGCACCTGGTCGAGAACGTGGCCGCCGCCGACATCGAGCTGACCGACGAGGAGATCAAGCAGCTCGACAGCGCGGCCGACGACGCTTAGCGGCCGCGCGGATTTCGCTCAGACGGCGCCCGAGTCGGCCGCGGCCGCCTCGGCGTCGTCGAGCTGGCGCTCGACCAGGTCGAGCCCGGCGTTCCAGAAGCCGGGGTCGGTCAGGTCGACGCCCACGATCCGTCCGAGCTCCTCGGGTGCCAGCGATCCGCCGGCGCTCAGCATCTCGACGTAGCGGGGCACGAACGACTCGCCCTCGTCGACGTAGCGCTGGTAGACCGACAGCGCGAGCAGCTGCCCGTACGCGTAGGCGTACACGTAGCCCGGCGCCGAGGTGAAGTGGTGCACGTAGGACCACCAGGTCCGATAGCCGTCGGTCACCTCGACGGAGTCGCCGAACAGCTCCTCCTGGCTCTCGGCCCAGAGCTCGCCGAAGCGCTCGGGCGCGAGCTCGCCGCGTGTGCGCCGCTCCGTGTGCACGTCGTTCTCGAACTTGTGCATCGCCACCTGGCGGAAGACCGTGGCGATCGACCCCTCGATGCTCTCGGCCAGGAGCGACAGCCGCGAGTCGGCGTCCGGCGCGTCCTCGAGCAGACGGCCGAACGTGAGCGTCTCGCCGAACACGCTGGCGGTCTCGGCGACCGTGAGCGGGGTGTTCTGGTGGAAGACGCCGCGCTCGGCGGCCAGCGCCTGATGCACGCCGTGGCCGAGCTCATGGGCCAGCACCAGCGCGTCGCGCCGCTTGCCGGTCCAGTTGAGCATCACGTAGGGGTGCACCGACGGGACCGTCGACGCCGAGAACGCGCCGTTGCGCTTGCCCTGACGGGCGGGCGCGTCGATCCAGCGGTCGTCGAAGAAGCGCGCGACGACGTCGCCGACCACGGGTGAGAAGTCGCGGTAGGTGCCGAGCACCAGGTCGCGGGCGTCCGGCCAGCCCATGAGCTCCTCGGTCGACGCGACGCTGCAGTTGCGGTCGTAGTCGGCCAGCCGCTCGACACCCAGGATCCGCGCCTTCAGGCGGTACCAGCGGCGGGCGATCTCGTAGCGCGACCGGACGGCCTCGACCAGCGCCTCGACGGACTCGTCGGAGGCCTCGTTCTCGATGTTGCGGGCGGCGAGCCAGTGGGGGAACGAGCGCAGCCGGTCCTCGGTCGCCTTCTCCTGAAGCAGCGTGTTGAAGACGAACGCGCGCGTGCGCAGGCCGGGGCGGAGACCCGCGGTGATCGCCTCGGCGGCGGTGCGCCGCTCGTCGCGGTCGGCCGAGAACAGGCGCGACAGGGCCTGCTCGAGGCCGGTGCCGCCGTCGAGCGGCACCTCGACCGAGGCGACCTGCTCGTCGAACAGCCGCGCCCAGGCGCTGCGCCCGGTCACGCGGAACTCGGTCATCACCCGCTCCTCCGGCTCGCTCAGCCGGTGCGGGCCCAGGCGGCGGGAGACCCGCAGGTGGTGCGCGACGAACTCGAGGCCGTCGCCCTGGAGGAGCTGCTCGGCTTGGTCGTCGGGCAGCGCCTGCCACTCGAGGTCGAAGAACAGGAGCTGCGTCTCGACCGCGGCGCCGCGCTCCTGCGCCGCCTGGAGCAGCGCGCCCGCCGACGGGTCCTCGGTGTCGGCGGCGAACCGCAGCATCGCGTACGACCCGGCTCGGCCCGACGAGCTCGTAGATCGCCGCGAGCTCGGTGGCCGCCTCGCGCAGCGTGCCGGCGTCGAAGCCCTCGACCTTGCCCGCGTACGCGGCCGAGAAGTCCCGCGCGCGGCGCTCGGCCTCCTCCAGCATCGTGGGGACGGCGTCGTCGCCACCGCCGTCGACCAGCGGGCCCAGGTCCCACTCGACGCCGGCGACTTCCTCGTCCTGAAAACTCGTCGTCACCCGGTGGATGATGGCGTGACCGTCGATTCGCGTGCGGTCACCCCCGCGTACAGGGCGTCGCGAAGCGCCTTCTCACGCGGATCATCGAACAGGTAGAGGCCCATCCGGTTCATCGCGTAGGCGAACGAGACCTGCGCGTCGGGGTCGGCGAACGCGAACGAGCCGCCCGCGCCCGGATGGCCGAAGGCGCTCTGGCCGCTGCCGAACGGCGCGACCTCGGACGGCTTCGCGAAGCCCAGCGCGAAGCGGGTGGGGACGTGCAGCACCAGGTCCATGTCGCCCTTGGTCGGAGCCGGCGCGGGCTGCTGGAGCTCGTCGAGCGTCGACTCCGAGATGCCGATGCCGTGGCCGCCGGTGGCCAGGTCCGAGTAGGCGCGAGCGATGCTGCGCACCTGGCCGATGCCGCCGCCCGCGGGGATCTCGAGCGCGCGGTAGCGGGCCGAGTCGAGCGTGGCGGCCGATCGCATCCGCGGGTTGCCGAACACCTTCGAGGTGAGCGACCGGCGGTTGGCGAACGACAGCGCCATCCGGGGCGGGAGGTTCTTGAGCTCGCGGGCCAGCGTGAGCGGGTCCGGGGGCTGGATCTTCGCGATGCGGTCGCGGCGCAGGTCGCTCGGCAGGCCGAAGTAGAACTCCAGGTCGAGCGGCTCGGCGACCTCCTCGGCGAAGAAGCGGCCGAGCGAGCGCTTCTCGGGGTCGACTCGGCGGATCAGCGCGGCCTCGTACCAGCCGATGCTGAGCGCGTGGTAGCCGTGCCGGGTGCCGGGCCGCCACGCGGGGGCCTGCTCGGCCAGGATCCGGTCGACGGTCTCCGCGTCGCCCAGGTTGCGCGAGGACAGGCGCTCGTCGATCGCGCACAGTCCGGCCTGGTGGGCCAGGAGCTGGCGGACGGTGATGCGCTCCTTGCCGTTCTGCGCGAACTCGGGCCAGTAGGTGGCCACGCGCTCGTCGTAGTCCAGGAGGCCCCTGGAGTTGGCCAGCGCGACGGCCGTCGCCGCGAGCCCCTTGCTGGTGGAGAAGACGAGGACGAGCGTGTTCTCCTCCCACGGCTTCTGGCGGTGGCGGTCGCGGTAGCCGCCCCACAGGTCGACGACCTTCTCGCCGCGGTGGTAGGCCGCGACCGCCGCGCCCAGCTCGCGGCGCTCGGCGAAGTTGCGCTCGAGCTCGTCGCGGACCCCTTCGAAGCCCGGCGCTACGTATCCCTGCACCATCGGGGCGGCAGAGTACCCGCCTACCCCGGAGGTAATCGGCAGTCCCCCGTCGCGGCGGTATGTTCGCGGGGATGTCCGATGTCGCCGTCGCCGGAGCCGGAGTGGGGCCGCTGCTGCGCGACTGGCGGCAGCGGCGGCGGCTGTCGCAGCTCGATCTGGCGCTCGAGGCCGGCGTGTCGGCGCGGCACGTGTCGTTCGTCGAGACCGGGCGGTCGCGGCCGTCGGCGGAGATGGTCCTGCAGCTGGCCGATCACCTCGACGTGCCGCTGCGCGAGCGCAACCAGATGCTCCTGGCGGCGGGGTACGCGCCGCGCTACGGGGAGCACTCGCTCGACGATCCGGAGATGGCGCCCGTGCGGTCGGCGATTCAGCGCGTCCTGGACGCGCAGTCGCCCTTCCCGGCGGTCGTCGTCGACCGCGCCTGGGAGATGATCGCCGCCAACGCCAGCGTGCCGTTGCTGATCGCCGACGTCGCGCCCCACCTGATGGAACCGCCGGTCAACGTCCTGCGCGTGAGTCTCCACCCGGAGGGCATGGCACCCAGGATCGTAAACCTCGCGGAGTGGCGCGCGCACCTGCTCGAGCGGCTGCAGCGCCAGATCGTGGCGACGGGCGACGCCGACCTGCGGACGCTGTACGAGGAGGTCGCGGGCTATCCCGGCCCGCGGGCGGCGTCGGCGGAGGGGCTGGCTGGGCAGATCGCGGTGCCGCTGCGGCTGCGCACGGGCGGCGGGGATGAGCTGGCGTTCATCTCCACGGTCGCCACGTTCGGGACCGCGGTCGACATCACCGTGGCCGAGCTGGCGATCGAGTCGTTCTTCCCGGCGGACGAGGCGACGGCGGCGGCGGTGCGCGCGGCGGCCTAGCGTCCGCTCCGCTGGTCGATCGGCGACGGCGAGTAGAAGAAGAACCAGATCTCGAACGCCGCCACGGCCACGACGACGCAGATCATCACCACGATCTCGAACGGGGTGGCCCGGGCCTCCGCCGAGTGCTGGCGCTCCCACTCGCCGCGCTCGGCTCGCATCGACCTGAGCCAGGTCGACCGGTAGCGCCGCTGCGGGCGGCCGAGCAGGGAGAGGTATCGCCCCTCCAGCCGGCTGAGCAGGCGCAGCAGCGTCCACGACAGCACCGCCATGGTCACGACCACGACGAACACCGCGAGCATGCTCGGGCCGGTCGAGCTGGAGGAGTTCTCCACCCGCGATCCGACCCACAGCGCGAGCAGCGGGCTGCCCGTCCACACGTTCAGCCCGACAACCGCGGCCGCCGCCAGCACCGCCGCGCGCTGCACTCGCACCTTGGCTCCCACGTAGTCGAACCCCCCCTCCGCCCACGGGACCGTCACCGAAGTCAACCGAAATCGGCTGCGCCGCGCTGCACGGCCGCGCACTGCGACACCCGTCACGTATGTGACGGCTAACGCACTCGCGCCGTGAGGCCCGGGCACCCGGAGGACATGCTTCGAACCAGAGCCCTCATCGCCGCACTGCTGATGGCGCTCTGCGTCGCCGGCGGCGCTGCGTCCACCGCCGGCGCGGCCGATGCCGGCGAGACCTACCGCGCCTACGCGCTCGTCCGCGAACGCCTGATCACCTGTTCGCTCGACCGGACCTGGCGCCACCTGGGCAGCGAGGCGCGCAAGCGCTGCGCGCGCGTGCGGCGGCTCTATGTCCTCTGGTCCGAGCCGGGCGAGAGCTACCGCTACCACCTGCACTGCCGCACGGCGAAGTGCCCGGCCACGCCCGAGGGCGAGCCCGACGCCCGGGCCCCGATGCCCGGCGACGCCCGCACCTTCCGCTGATCCCCCTAGACGCGCTTGGCGCGTCCGGCCACCCCCTACCGATTAGTAGGCGAAAAGACCAGGGTCTTGATTAGGGAACTCACCCGATGCGAAGGGCGTCGGGGGAGACGAAAGTCAAGGCCATGAACGAGCGAACCCTCCATCAGCCCGTCACCGAGATCGCCTACATCGCGTGCGACCTGGCCGACGACGAGACGCTCGCCGACTTCCGCAAGCGCACCGGCCACAGCCGGCGCCGCTGGTGGCAGGTCGGCCAGCGCTGAGTCTGAGCAGCCGCCGGCCACACGGCCGTACCCCGAGCGATGACCGACCAGCACGACCGCGCACTCAGGGTCCTCCGCCTGGTGATCGCCTTCACGCTCGCGTCCACGGGCCTGCACTACACGCACAACTTCGTCGCGATCGACCAGTACCCGCCGTCGGGCGCGATCTCGAACACGGTCGTGCAGGTCGCGATCCTGATCTCGTGGCCGCTGCTGACCGCAGTCGGGCTGTACGGCTATCGCGAGTACTCGCGCCGTAACTACCGCATCGCGCACGCCGCGCTGCTGACGTACTCGTTCATCGGCTGGATCACGCTCGGCCACTTCACGAGCGGCAGCCCGGACATCGCGCCGTTCTTCTACGCGACGATCTTCACCGACGCGATCGCCGCCGCCGCGCTGACCGCGTTCGTCCTCTGGTCGCAGCGCACGGTGGCAATTGCGACGACCGCGCCCCGGGGGCATTAGCCTCAGGGCCAGTGATCGCTCGCGCCCGCCTGACCCTGACACTGCTCGCCCTCCTCGCGCTCGCCCTGCCGGCGACCGCGGACGCGGCGAAGAAGAAGCGCACGACCACCCAGGACATCCTCGTGGTCGGCAACAACTGGGATGGCACCGCGACCGTCGTCAACCCGAAGACGTTCAAGCGGATCGCGACGCTCAACATCATCCCGGACAAGGACGAGCGGCTGGCCGAGATCCAGTCGAACCCGGATCGCATGGGCTACTTCCTGGCCATCCGCGAGCTGGTCGGCGAGGGCCACGACCAGTTCGTCGACGACGCGTTCACCTCGCACAGCGGTCGCTTCCTGTACGTCTCGCGGCCGAGCTTCGCGGACGTCGTCGCGTTCGACCTGAAGACGCGCAAGATCGTCTGGCGGACTCCGGTCGAGGGCTACCGCGCCGACCACATGGCGATCAGCCCCGACGGCAAGCGCCTGGCGGTGTCGGCATCGACGGCGGGCAAGGTGCACATCCTCGACACCGGCAGCGGCAAGGTGGTCGGCAGCTTCGAGTCGGGCGACCAGCCGCACGAGAACAACTACTCACGCGACGGGTCGCAGATCTTCCACGCCAGCATCGGCACGGTCTACTCGCCGCTCGACGATCCCGCGTTCGAGCCCACCAAGGGCAATCGCGTCTTCGAGATCGTCGACGCGAACTCGCTCCAGGTGCTGCGCAAGATCGACATGAACAAGAAGCTCGAGGAGTTCGGCCGGCCGGACATGAGCGGCGCCGTCCGGCCGATGGCACTGACCCCGGATGAGAAGACGCTGTACTTCCAGGTCTCGTTCTTCCACGGCTTCGTCGAGTACGACCTGGTGGCCGACAAGGTCACCCGGCTGGCCGACCTGCCGGTCACCGACAAGGCGCCGGCGCGGCGCGAGGAGTACCTGCTCGACTCCGCGCACCACGGCCTGGCGATGAACCCGCAGGGCACCAAGCTGTGCGCGGCCGGGACGATGTCCGACTACGCGGCGATCGTGGACCGGCAGACGTTCGCCTACAAGCTGGCGGCGACCGGGACCAAGCCTTACTGGTCGACCAACTCGGGCGACGGCAAGTACTGCTTCATCTCGTTCAGCGGCGACGACAACGTCGGGGTGGTCGACTACCGCACCGAGAAGCTCGTCAAGAAGTTCCCGGTGGGCGACCACCCGCAGCGGATGCGGATGGGCAAGCTGCGCTACAACCTGCTGGGCACGAAGCGGCCCGCCACGCGTCGCCGCTAGCCCCAGCGCCCCGTTTAGCATGGCGCTCGAATGGACGCGCCCGCCCAGCATGCGCCTGCCGCCGACCTGCTGGAGCGCGGGGCGGAGCTCGACGCGCTCGACCGACTGGTGGCCGAGGCCGTCGAGGGCCGCGGCAGCATCGCGCTGATCGAGGGGCCCGCGGGGATCGGGAAGACGCGGCTGCTGGCCGAGGCGCGCGACCGCGCCGCGGGGCGGATGCTTGTCCTGAGCGCGCGCTGCAGTCAGCTGGAGCGCGACTTCTCGTTCGGCGCGGTCCGCCAGCTGTTCGAGCCGGTGGCCCACGACCCGGCCCAGCGCGAGCGGCTGCTGGCCGGTGCCGCCGCGCCGGTGGAGGGCGTGCTCGACGTGGCCGCCGACGCCGACGGGGCGACGGGCGAGGGCTCGTTCGCCGTGCTCCACGGCCTCTACTGGGCCGCGCTCAACCTGGCCGAGGAGCAGCCGGTGATGCTGGCGGTCGACGACGTCCAGTGGAGCGATCGCCCGTCGCTGCGCTTCATCTCCTACCTCGCTCACCGCCTCGAGGGGGTGCCGGTGCTGGTGGCCGCGACCCTGCGATCGACCGACCCGGGGACCGACGCGGCGCTTCTCGCGGAGATCGCGTCCGATCCGCTGACCCGGTCCGTGCGCCCCGGGCCGCTCGGGCGCGACTCGGTCGGCGACCTGATCGGCCGGCGGCTCGGGTCCGACCCGGACGCGCGCGTTCGCGGCCGCGTGCCAGGAGGCGACCGGTGGCAACCCGCTGCTGCTGGGCCAGCTGCTCGCCGCGCTGGCCGCCGACGGCGGTGAAGCCCACCGCCGAGAGCGCCGCCGCGGTGCGCGAGATCGGCCCGCGCGCCGTGTCGCGCACGGTGTTGCTGCGGCTGTCGCGCCTGCCCGCCGAGGCGGTTGCCGTCGCGCATGCCGTCGCGGTCCTGGGCGAGAGCTCCGGGCTGCCCGGCGTCGCCGCGCTCACGGGGCTCGACGAGGCGGCGGTGGCGCAGGCCGTCGCCGCCCTGGCTCGGGCCGACATCCTGCGCCCCGAGCCGCCGCTCGGCTTCGTCCACCCGCTGGTGCGCGACGCGGTCTACGGCGACCTGCCGTCGGGCGAGCGCGAGCTCCAGCACGCTCGCGCCGCGGAGATCCTCCGCGCCGCCCACGCGAGCGACGAGGAGATCGCGGCCCACGTCCTGCACGCGCCCCGCCGCGGCGACACCGCCGCCATCGAAGCGCTCCGCTCGGCCGCGCGCGGCGCGATCCGGCGCGGCGGGCCGGAGAGCGCCGTCGCCTACCTGGGCCGCGCGCTCGAGGAGCCACCCGACCCCGGCCTCCGCGCCCAGGTGCTGGTCGAGCTCGGCATGGCCGAGTCGGAGATGAGCGCGCCGGACTCCGCCGATCACCTGCTCGCGGCGGTGCACGAGCTGACCGATCCCCGTGCCCGTGGCGAGGCCACCTACGCGCTCGCCCACTCGCTGCTGTTCATCGGGCGCCCGGGCGAGGCGGCCGAGCTGGCCGAGCGCGCGGCCGCCGATCTCGGTCCCGAGATGCACGAGCTGCGGGCCGCGCTCGAGACCGTCTACTTCATCTCGGTCTTCTTCGGGGGCGCGGACCCGAGCGCGCTCGACCGGCTCGAGGCGCACCGGCGGCCCAGCGGACACGATCTGGGCACGAAGATGCTGACGGGCGCGGCGGCGTTCGCCTGGGCCACGGCCGCGGGTCCCGCCAAGGAGTGCGAGGAGCTCGGCCGGGAGGCGCTGGCCGGCGGGGGCCTGCTGGAGGGCGGCGGGGGCCTGGCCTGGTCGGCCGCGATCGTCGCGCTGATCCTGTCCGACAGCCCGCTGACCGCGGGCCACGTGGAGCAGGCGCGGGGCGAGGCGTTCCGCCGCGGATCGGTCTTCGGCACCACGTCGCTTCACCTGTGGGAGGGCCTCTACCTGATGGGCGTCGACCTGGAGGGGGCGGGGGAGTCGCTCGGGATCGCGGCCAGCCTGCAGGGGGCGTGGGGCGCGGGCCCGGCCGCCAGCTCCTGGGCACGCGGCCTGTTCGCCTGGCACCGGGCCACGATCGGCGACCTGGCGGCGGCATGGGAGGGACTCGGGGACCCGGCACTGGCCGACGACCCGTCAGACGGCGCCAACCTGTGGCGCCGCGCGCACGCCGAGCTGCTGCTGGCCGAGGGCCGTCCCGCAGAGGCCCTGACCGTCGCCGAGGACATGGGCCGGCTGGCGCCCTGGGTGCGGCATCCCGACTGGAAGCCCTGGCAGTCGCTGAAGGCCCGGGCGCTGCACGCGCTCGGCCGCAGCGACGAGGCGGCCGATGCGATGCAGGCCGAGCTCGACCTGGCCCGGGAAACCGGAGCCCCCGCCACCGTGGGGCGCTGCCTGCGCCAGCTCGGCGAGCTGCGCGGCGACGAGGGCCTCGAGCTGCTCGAGGAGGCAGTGGAGGTCCTGAACGCGCTCGCAAGCCAGGCTGGAGCGCGCCCGCGCGCTGGCGGCGCTGGGCGGCGCGCTGCGGCGCGCGCGGCGGCCGACCGACGCGCGCGAGCCGCTGCGCCAGGCGCTCGAGCTGGCCGAGGCGTCGGCGTGCCCGCCACTCGTCGAGCAGGTCCGGGCCGAGCTGCGGGCCGCCGGCGCGCGCCCCCGGACGACCGCACTCGGCGGCGTCGAGTCGCTCACGGCCAGCGAGCTGCGCGTGGCGTCGCTGGCCGCGGAGGGCCGCACCAACCGCGAGATCGCGCAGGCGCTGTTCGTCACGCCGAAGACCGTCGAGGTGCACCTGTCGGGCGCCTACCGCAAGCTCGCGATCCGGTCGCGGCGGGACCTGCCGTCGGCGCTCGCCGCCGAGCCGGCCGCGTGACCGATCCCGTCGTCATCCAGTGCGCGGTCACGGGCAGCCAGCCGCCCGACCGGGAGGAGCGCCCCAACCTGCCGTCGACGCCGCGCGAGATCGTCGACTCCGCGGTCGAGGCGTGGCGGGCGGGCGCGGCCGTCCTGCACCTGCACGCGCGCGAGGAGGACGGGACGCCGACCCAGGACGTGGACGCGTTCCGCGAGCTCGTCGACGGAATCCGGGAGACGGGGTGCGACGCGATCATCAACCTGTCGACCGGCAGCGCGGGCGGTCGTTCGGAGCGCGGCGACCGCCTGCAGCCGCTCCAGCTCGAGCCCGAGATGGCGAGCTTCGACTGCGGCACGATCAACTTCGGCGAGCGGATCTTCGAAGGCGACCTGCCGTTCCTGCGGGGGATGGCCGAGGCGTTCCGCAAGAGCGGAGCGCGGCCCGAGATCGAGTGCTTCGACACGGGCTACGTGGGCCTGGCGCTCCAGCTCCGCGACGAGGGGCTGATCGACGATCCACTGGTCGTGCAGTTCGTCCTGGGCATTCCCGGCAGCGGCGTCCCCGCCACGGTCGCGCAGGTCGAGCACATGCGGCGGCTGTTGCCCGACGACGCCCGCTGGTCGGTCTGCGCGATCCGCGCAGCGCAGCTTCCGCTCAACACGTACTGCATCCTCGCGGGCGGGCACGTCCGCACGGGGCTCGAGGACAACCTCTACTACGCGCGCGGTGAGCGGGCGACGAACGCGCAGCTCGTCCAGCGGGTGGTCCGCCTGGCCGGCGAGCTCCAGCGGCCGGTGGCGAGCCCCGACCAGGCGCGCGAGATCCTCGCCGTGGGCTAGCTCGCGCCGTCGCCCAGCAGCTGCTGCGCGATCGTCGCCTGGTCGAAGTAGACGCGCTCGCAGGTGATGCGGTCGCCGCCGTCCTCGAACAGGAACAGCGCGACCATGCGGCAGCGGAAGCTCTTGCCCGTGGGCGGGATCCCGCGCAGCTCGCCCTCGTGCGTGCCGAGCAGGTCGAACTCCACGATCACCGCGTCGTCGGCGTGGTGGAAGACCGCGTTCTCGTTGCGCTGGTCGGGGAACGCGGCCCGGGTCGTGCGGAAGTACTCGGCGACCTCTTCGGGCCCGTCGTGGACCTCGCCGGTCGGCATGATCTCGTAGCGCGGGTGGTCGAACGTCGCGAGCGTCGTGTCGAAGTCGTGCACGTTCTCCGACTCCATGTGCTCGCGAACGATCGCCTCGCGCCGCTCGCGTAGCGGTGCATCGGTCATGGGAGCGAGCCTCGCATAAATCGCGGGCGGTTTCGTATTGAGGACAGAAGTCGGCCGCAACCTCTCGTAGGCTCGCGGCCATGGACTACAGGCTCGAACTCATCATCCTCCCGGTGTCCGACGTCGATCGCGCGAAGGACTTCTACGTCGGCCAGGCCGGCTTCAACGCCGACCAGGACCACACCGTCAGCGACGACCTGCGCTTCGTCCAGATCACCCCACCCGGATCGGCCTGCTCGATCGCGTTCGGCAAGGGCCTGACGGAGAGCGAGCCCGGCTCGGTCAAGGGGCTCCAGGTCGTGGTCGACGACATCGAGGCCGCCCAGGCCGACCTGTCGGGCCGGGGCCTCGACGTGGGAGACGTCGACGACCAGCCCTGGGGTCGGTTCGTCTACTTCAGCGATCCGGACGGCAACTCGTGGACGGTGCAGCAGATCGTGAGGCCGGGGAGCTAGGGGGCGCGTCCGACTCTCACCCGGCGTGCGGGTACTCGTCGTGCAGGTGCCACCACTGGTAGGGCGGCGTCTGCGGGTAGCCCTCCGGCGAGTCCTCCCACTCCTCCTGGCGCCCGAGCGCGGTGATGTCGAGGTAGCTCCAGGTGCTTCCCATCGCCTCGTCGCCGCGGCTGTCGATGAAGTAGGTGCGGAGGACCCGGTCGCCCTCGCGCACGAACGCGTTGGTGCCGTGCCACTCGCCGACGCCGAAGTCCGCGTCGAAGTCGTCGGTGATCGTGTACCAGGGGATGTCCCAGCCCATCCGCGCCTTCCAGCGTGCGATGTCCTCCTGAGGCGCGCGGGAGGCGAACACCAGGGTGGTGTCGCGCGCGTTCAGGTGGGCGAGGTTCGCGACCTGATCGGCCACGAACGAGCAGCCCGGGCAGCCGCTCTCGGGCCACCCCTCGACGCCGGGCTCGAAGAAGAAGCGGTAGACGATCAGCTGGCTGCGGCCGTCGAACAGGTCGAGCAGGCTCGCGGTGCCGTTTGGGCCCTCGAACGAGTACTCCTTCTCCACTGCCACCCGGGGCATCCGGCGGCGCTCGGCGGCAAGCGCGTCGCGGGCGCGGGTCAGCTCCTTCTCCTTCACCAGCAGTTCCTCGCGGGCGGCCTTCCACTCCTCGGGCGACACGATCGGCGGCGTGTTCATCGGACTCCCCTTCCTTCAGGTACTCGTCTGCATCGAACAGGCGTAGCAGGTATCGAGTAGGCGGGCCGATCAGCCCGTCTGCGAGCCGCCGCCCGGCCGGTGCTCGACGGCGTGCATCCCGCGTTCGCCGCACGACGGGCAGCGCAGCCCGATGCGCTTCCCCCGCGATCGCGCCTTGTAGCGAACGCCGCCGATGTCCCAGTACGTGCGCTCGAGCCCGCAGTTCGGGCACACGACGAACCACTCGCGCGACTGTCGCTCGATCTCGTCCGCGCGGCCGGGCATCAGCCGGAGGACGACGCGCTGCGCGAAGCTCAGGCGGTGCGGGGCGCTCCCGCTCTCCGACACGTCGGCTAGCCCACCAGCCCGAGCGAGTGCGCCTTGCTCGTCGCCTCGACGCGCGAGCGGCAGCCCAGCTTGGACAGGATGTTGCGCACGTGCATGTCGACGGTGCGCGGGCTGAGGTAGAGGCTCGTCGCGATCTCGCGGTTCGTGCGCCCGACGGCGACCAGGCGCATGACCTCGAGCTCGCGGCGCGTCAGCCCCGCGCCCTCGTGGTCGGCGGCGGCGCGGCGGCCCAGCCTCTGCTCGAGCGACTCGCCCAGGTCGGCCACCATCGCCACCGCGTGTGAGGCGACCGGCCGGGCGCCCAGGCGCCGGGCCACCCGGTAGGAGTCGGACAGGCGCTCGATCGCCGCGTCGCGCTCGCCGGCCGCAGCCAGGGCGACGCCGGCGCGCAGCCCGATCTGCGCCCGCTCGAACGGCACCGCGACGGCGGCGTGCAGGTCGACCGCGCGGGCCAGCTGGGCGGCGGCGGTCGCGGTGTCGCCGTCGAGCAGGGCAGTCTCGCCGAGCGCGCTGGCCAGCGCGGCCAGCGCGTACGGGCTGCCCGAGTCGGCGGCCACACGCGCCAGCGCGTCCGCGCAGGCGCACGCGGGTGAGCTCTGACCGGCCGCAGCGAACAGCGTCGCCGCCAGGCGCAGCCCCCAGACGGAGTAGTGGTGGTCCTCGCTGCGCTCCCAGCGGTCGAGCACGAACGTGCAGTGGCCGAGAGCGGCGTCGGTCGCCCCGTCGGCGTCCTCCAGCCAGGCGAGCGCCGCCGCGCAGTCGACCGACATCGACAGCACGTTCAGCCGCCGCGACAGCTGGAGCCCGGACTCGAGCAGCGGCCGCGCCGCGCGGGTGTCGCCGCGGAAGGCCAGGATCGACCCGAGGATTCCCTCGGCGACGATGCGCGTGCCGTCCGGCAGGTCCGGCCCCGCGAGCAGCTTCTGGCACAGGTCGACCGCCTCGCGCCAGTCGCCGAGCTCGCGCAGGACGTAGGCCATGCAGGCCACGCAGGTCTGCTCCTGCGCCGCGCTCCCGCCCACCTCGCACAGGTCGAGCGCGCTGGCCAGCGCGTCGCGTGCGCCCGCGTAGTCGGCGGTGCTCTCGAAGGCCGTGGCCATCCGCTGGTAGACCTCGGCGGCCTCCGCGGTCAGGTCGTGCTCGAGCGCCAGCGACAGCCCGCTGCGGATCGTGGCGAGCCCCGCCTCGAAGTCGCCGCGCTTGGCCATCGCGACGCCCTCGAGCCCGAGCGCACGGGCCCGCAGGCCCAGACGCCCCGCCTGCTGGGCCTCGGCCCCGGCCGACCGTGCCAGGTCGACGGCGTCGCCGTGGGCGCCGCCGCTCTGCAGGTGCGCCGCGGCGGCCAGCCGCTCGGCCGCGGCCTCGGCGGGCCGGCCGGTGGCGGCGAACCCGTCGGCAGCGGCGCGCCGCGCGGCGATGGCCCGCGCGCGGTCGCCCTGAAGCTCGTAGACGCGGGCCAGGTGCCTGTGGGCGGCCGCGGGCGGGTCCGCGTCGCCGTCGCCGGTGCGCGCGGCGACCGCTTCGCGCCAGGCGCGCGCGGCCTCGGCCAGGTCGCCGGACAGCTCCGAGCAGTGGCCGTAGCGCTCGAGCGCCGCGAGGCGGGCGTCGGCATCCTCGGCGGCGGGCCACAGGTCGAGCGCCTGTCGCGCGGCGCGGGCGGCGTCGCGATAGGCGTGCACCTCGCGGAACTCGTCCACCGCCCGCAGCAGGGCGGCGCGAGCGGCCGCCTCGTCGCCGGCGGCGAGCCAGTGCGTCGCCAGCTCGCCGCCGGGCGCGGCGCGCAACTCCAGGCCACGGGCCAGCCGCTCGTGCAGCGATCGCCTACGCAGCCAGGCCACGTCCGCGTAGAGGGCGTCGCGCACCAGCGCGTGGCGGAAAACCGCCGTGCCCGGCACGGTCTCGGCCACCAGGCCCGACTCGAGCAGCTCGTCGATCCCGGCCTCGCCCGCGATCCTGGCGACCAGCTCCAGGTCGAACGGGTCGCCCGCCACGGCCGCGACGTCGGCGGCGGCGCGCGCGTCCTCGGGCAGCCGCGCCGCGCGCATCAGCACGGCGTCGCGCACGGTCGCGGGCACCGGCAGCGACTCGCCGCAGTCGAGCTCCGCGCCGTCCGCGCCCGAGCGCACGAGCCCGCCGCCGGCCAGGGCGGCGGCCAGCTCCTCGACGAAGAACGGGACGCCCTGGGTGCGGTCGTGGATCACGCTTGCCAGGGCGGGGGAGAGCGGCTCGCCCAGCACCGACTCGGCCACCGCGGCGGTCCCGTCGCGGTCGAGCGGGTCGAGCGCCATCTCGTCGAGCGCGCCCGCCCGCCGCAGCTCGTTGCGCAGCCGCCGCAGCGCATGGCCGCGCGGCAGCTCGTCCGAGCGGTAGGCGGCGATCATCAGCAGCGGCAGCTCGGGGAGCGAGCCGGCAAGCGCCGCGAGCACGTCCAGGGTCGCCTCGTCGGACCAGTGCAGGTCGTCGAGCACGATCACCGCGGGACCTTCCCCGCCGATGTCGACCAAGGCGCAGCGGATCGCCTCGAACAGCGTGGCCCGGTCGCTGTCTGGGGCAGGCGGGCCGAGCTCGGGCAGGATCAGCGCCAGGTGGGGGCGCAGCGGGCCGATGTCGTCCAGGCCGCCGGGCACCGCGTGGAGGTAGGAGCGCAGAGCGGCGACCAGCGGGCCGTGCGGCGCCGCGCCGGTCTGGGCGGCCGCGCCGCGCAGCACGGTCAGGCCGGAGTCGCCGGCCAGCCCGTGGGCCAGCGTCGACTTCCCGACGCCCGCCTCGCCGCTCAGCAGCAGGAGCGACCCGGACCCGTCGCGGGCGCGGCCGATCAGCTCCCGGATGCGGGCGGCTTCCTGCTCGCGGCCGACGAGTGCGGTCATCGGCGCCACCCTAAACCCGCGTGCCGGGTTCGTCATGAGCGTTATCGCCGTGTTTTGCCTGACGCGCCTCCCGACAGACTTCAACCGTGGTTGAAGTCATCCGTAGACTGGGGGCGTGTCCCAGACGCTCACCGTCGGCGAGCTGGCCGAGCGCTCCGGCGTCGCCACCTCCGCGCTGCGCTTCTACGAGGAGCGCGGGCTGATCTCCGCCGACCGCACCCCGGCGGGCCACCGGCGCTACTCGCGGGCCACGATCCGGCGCGTGGCGTTCATCGTGTTCGCGCAGAAGATCGGGCTCTCGCTGGACGAGATCCGCGGCGAGCTCTCCAAGCTGCCCGGCGACCGGACCCCGCGGAGCGGCGACTGGTCGAAGCTGTCGAGCTCGTGGACCGAGCGCATCGACGAGCGGATCGCCGAGCTCGAGCGGCTCAAGCTCGGGCTGACGGAGTGCATCGGCTGCGGCTGCCTGTCGCTCGCCCGCTGCAAGCTCGCGAACCCGGACGATCGCGCCGGCCGCGCCGGCCCCGGGCCGCGCTACTGGCTGGGGGACAAGCAGGCGGCCGGCTCGCGGTGACCGGGGAGGACCTCCAGCGGGCGGTCGCCCGCTTCGTCGAGGACACGGTCCTGCCCGCGGTCGGCGAGTGGGACCGCGACGACGCGATCCCCACCGACGCGCTGGCGCATCTGGTCGAGATGGGGCTGACCGGGGCGCTCGTCCCGGCCGAGCACGGCGGTCCCGGCCTGGGCGTGCGCGACCTGGCGCCGGCCTGGCGGACGTTGTCGCACGGCTGGATCTCGCTCACGGGCGCCGTCAACCCCACCGGGCTGGCCACCACGCTGCTCGTACGCCACGGGAACGAAGCGCAGCGCGAGCGCTGGCTGCCGCGGATCGCAAGCGGGGACGCGCTCGCGTCGTTCTCGATCACCGAGCCGCAGGCCGGCAGCGACCTGGGGCGCATCGAGACCGCCGCGCGCCGGCGCGACGGCGGCGGGCTGATCCTGGACGGCGAGAAGCGCTGGGTCGCCGGGGGCCGGTCGTCGGACGTCGTCTTCATGCTGGCCGAGGTCGAGGGCTCGGAGAAGCCGTCGTGCATCGTGCTCCCGTCGGAGGGGCGCGGGTCCGCGGCCTGGCGGGTCGAGGAGCTCGACAAGGTCGGCTACCGGGGCGTCGAGTCGGCCGCCTACCGCTTCGAGGGCTTCGAGTCGCCCGGGGCGGAGGTGCTGGGCGGCGACGATCAGGTGGGCAGCGGCGCCCGCCAGATGCTCGACTCGCTGGACGTCGGCCGGGTCAACGTGGCCTGCCGCGCACTCGGGATCGTCGACAGATGCATCGCGGTCGCGGTCGAGGAGTCGACCACGCGCGAGGTCGGCGACGGCCTGCTCGGCGATCACACCCACGCCCAGCTCCGGCTGGGGGAGATGCTCGCGCGGCGCGCGGCCGCCGAGGCGCTCGTCGAGCGCGCGGCCATCGCGGTCGACGAGCGGGCGGACGGGGCGCGAGCGCTCTCCACCTCGGCCAAGGTCATCGCCTCGGACTGCGCGGTGTGGGCGGTCGACATGGCCGCCCGCCTGGCCGCCAGCCGCTCCTACGCGTCGGGCGACGAGCTGGCCCGCCTGCGCCGCGATGCCCCTCAGACCCAGATCGGCGAGGGCGCGAACGACGCGCTGCTGCTGGCGCTGGCGCGGCCGTTGCTCGACTGCGCCTGAGCCGCGGCCGCGAAGCCCCACATCAGGGCCCGGCCGGACGACGCGCCCCAGCTGTCGCGAAGCACCCGCGCGCGGCGTGCGTCGGGCGCGGCGAGGAACCGCAGCGCCGGCTCCGGCAGCTCGCCCCGCTCGGCGCAGCGCAGGTAGGCCAGCGCGACCGGGGGCGAGCGGTCCGCGGCGAGGGCGGACAGCGATATCGGAGTGCCCGTCGCGGCCAGCCAGCCGGCGTAGCCGGCGAGCACGTCGTCGCCCGCGGGCGTGAGGCCGTCGCCGCGGCCGGCGAGGAGCGCGACCGCGCTCGGGTGATCGCAGCGCACGAGAGCGTCCACGCCGGCGGCGAGTGACGGCGCGGGCGGCCCGGCGACAACCTCCAGAAGCTCTACCACCCCGCGCGCGAAGCGACGTGGTCGAGGTTGTTGCGCTGCGGGGGGATCAACCTCGACCACCCCCGGGGGTGCGACACGTGGTCGAGGTTGTGGATGAAGCCCGATCTGGTGCGGGCCGACGACCAGAAGGCCGCCTTCGACCCGGGCCGGCCAGCCGACCTGGGCCCGCAGCCCTCCCAGGCCCGAGACCGCGAGCGTCAGCGGTCCCATCACCGCCCGCGCGCCCCCCAGCAGCACCCAGCCCGACTCACCGAGGCGTACGTAGCCGCCGGCGCCCAGCGCGATCTCCAGCGATCCCTCCGCGCCATCGGTCAGGGCCCGCCGCGCGCCGGGTCCGATCGCCAGCGCACGCATCATCGGTCGAGCTCCTCCGCCAGCGCCACCACCGCGTCCGCGAACGGCTCGTACGGCTGGTGCGCCACGCCCGCGCCGATCTGCCCGGCGCCCGACGACGCGTGCAGCACCCCGGTGGTGATCTGCGGGGTGACGGTCAGCTCGACGACCAGCCGAGCGTCGATCCCGACCGGCGAGCCGGCGTAGTCGAGCGACGGGATCGTGAACCGCTGTGATCGCGCGGCGCAGATCTCGCCCATCAGGCGCGTCCGCTCCGCGGCATCGGCGACCCGCCCGCCGAAGAACGAGGCGACCGCGGGGGACGCGGCCACCGCCATGCCGCCGAGGCCGACGCACTCGATCACCGCGGAGTCGCCGATGTCCGCGGCGGCGTCGTCCGGTGCGTGGCCGTCGCGCAGCAGCGCGTCCGCCACCGGTGCGGCCGTCCCGGTGAACCAGCGATCGCCCAGCCCCGCGACGCGCAGCGCCATGTCCGTGCCGTTGCGCGCCATCAGGTTGACGATCGTCGATCCGCGGACGCCCTCGGCGGCCAGCGACGCGCACTTCGCCGCGGCCATCGTCAGAGTCAGGAAGAAATGGTGGTTGCCCGCGACGAAGCGCGCGACCCGTTCTCCGCCCAGCGCGGCGAACCCGCCCGCGAGCGTGCGCACGAGCAGGTTGCCGGTGGCCTGGCTGCGCATGTGCAGCTCATCGCCCATCTGCAGCCCCTGAGCGGCGAGCGCGAACACGTCGACCGGCCCCTCGCGCTCCAGGAGCCGCGCGAGGAGCGGCCCCGCCTCGTCCCGGAAGAACCGCAGCCGCTCGACCGCCTCGTCACCGCCGACGCCGAACCACAGCGTGTCGCCCGGCCCCTCGTTCAGGGTCGAGTACGCCCGCACTCCCGCATCCGCGTCCTCGACCACCCACACGGGCATCGAGGGCGAGCAGATGCCGGTCATCGGCCCCACGTGGCGGTGCTCGTTGCCGCAGGCCAGCGCGACGCCGCCCGAGGCGATCAGCTCGAGCGCCGCCGAAGGGCTGTCCGCCCAGTCCTCGAACACGCAGGCCGCCGCCATCGCGCGCCGCTGCGGGTCGCACGCGCGCTCGAATTCGATCGGCGGCCCCGCGTGGAGGAGCGTCCGGGAGCCGAGCGCGTCGATCACCTCCCCCGCGGGCGCCACGGTCACCGCCAGCGGTGTGCAGCTCTCGATCCGCGCGATCGCATCGCGGTTCGCGGCGTCCACCTCCTCGCCGTGGTCGCCCCACAGTTGCTCTAGCGCGGCGACCAGGCGCGGGTCGCCGCCGGCCGGCGGCCGCCAGTCGACGTCCGTCACCTGTGCGCCCTGATCGCGCAGCGCCTGGGCGAACGACTCGAGACCAACGTTGACCACCGCCGTGCGCGAACCGCCCGCGTCGGTCACACTCGCCCTTCCTTGTCCGGCCTGGACCAGCTCGCAGACGTGATCCGGGGCGCCCCGGGCCTGCGCGCGAAGCGCGACCTGGCGCTCGTCGGCGCGCGGCTGCCCGGCCTCGACGGCGAGGACGCGGCGATCGTCCCGCACGGCGACGAACTGCTCGTCCTCGGCGGCGAGGCGATCGCCCCACAGTTCGTGGCGAGCGACCCGTTCGCCGCCGGCGCCGCCGCCGTCGTCACCAACGTCGCCGACGTGCGCGCGATGGGCGGCCGGCCGCTGGCGATCGTGGACACGCTCGTCAGCCCGGACGAGTGGCATGCGGAGCAGGTGCTGGACGGCCTGGCATGGGCAGCCGACCTGCACGGCGTTCGCGTTGCCGGCGGCCACCTGACGATCGGCGGCGCCCCCGCGCTGTCGGCCTTCTGCACCGGCGTGACGAAGGCGCCGCTGCGCGCGAGCGCCGCCCGCGCGGGCGACGTCCTGATCGCCGCGTTCTGCACCGAGGGCGCGTACCGCGGCGACGCGCCGTTCTTCAGCTCGCTCCGCCACCGCGCGCCCGAGCGGATCCGCGAGGACGGAGAGGCACTGCCCGAGGTCGCCGAGCAGGGGCTCTGCCACGCGGCGCGGGACGTGTCGATGCCGGGGGTGGCCGGATCGCTGCTGCAGATGATCGAGCTGGCCGGCTGCGGCGCGACGATCGACCTGGACCGGCTTCCGAAGCCGGGGGACACGCCTCTCGAGCGCTGGCTCGTCACGTTCCCGACCTTCGGCTTCGTGCTTGCGGCCACCGCGGAGACAAGTGCCGCCGCGTGCGCCGCCTTCACGGATCGCGGCCTGGCCGCGTCCGTGTGCGGGAGCTTCGATGCCGCCCGGCGGCTGCACATCGCGTCGGGCGGTGAGGGGGTCACGGTCTGGGACCTCGCGAAGGAGCCGCTCACAGGGCTCGGCGGCTGACCCCCGCCTGCGCCCGCAACGCGATCTCCATCGGCTGATGCGCGATGCCGTGGTACGACCGGATCGAACCGCTCTCGTGCCAGCCGAGCGACGCGAAGAACGGGACGTTCGGCAGCTGGATCATCGCAATCATCGCCTCGCCGCCGAGCGCGCCGGCGGTCGTGACCGCGAACCGCACGAGGCTCGCCCCGAGCGCCCCGTGCCGGTGGGCGGGGAGGACGGCCAGCCGGTCGCCCTTCCACAGCGGGCCGCCGTCGTCCAGCGGATACAGCCGCACCGCCCCGCCGGTGACGCCGTCGACGACGCCGATCACGTGCACGGTCGCGTGGTCGTCGTCGTAGCGGTCCCGGTCGTCGCCCGTGAAGATCCCCTGCTCGACGACGAACACCGCATGGCGCACGGCGAAGTGGTGCGCCCGCTCGTCGGGCGACCGCGCGGCGCGGCAGGACGGGGCGGCGGCGCGCGGGCTAGCCGGCCTGGCGGAGCTCGAGACCGCGACGCTCACGCAGCTCCTCCTTCCGGAAAACGCGCTCCCAAGCGGACAGGCCGGAGCACGCCTGACAGCGCGCGCAGCCGGCGGCCGCCTCGACGTGATCCAGCCCGTGCTCGGAGAGCAGCGCCGCGACCGACCGGTACACGTCCGCGACGTAGTCCGGCTCGGGCGGCGGCACGTCCTGCATCAGCGTGCCGGGCACCGGGCGCAGCGGCACGACGAACGGGTAGACGCCCATCCGGATCGCGCGCTCGCAGCCGGCCAGCGTCAGGTCCCGCCGCTCGCCCATCCCGAGGATCACGTAGGTCGACACGCGCCCCGGCCCGAACACCTCGACCGCGCGCTCCCAGCAGCGGAAGTAGCCCTCGACGCCGCACTGCGCCTTGCCGGACGCGACGCGCGCGAGCACCTCGGGGTCGAAGGTCTCGATGTGGATGCCGACCGCGTCGACTCCGGCGTCGCGCACGTGCTCGAGGACAGCCAGGTCGTCGGGCGGCTCGAACTGCACCTGCACCGGCAGTCCGTTCGCCTCCTTGATCGCCGCCGCGCACTTCGAGATGTAGAGCGCTCCCCGGTCGCGGCGGTTCAGCGAGCCCGTGGTCAGGGTCACGTCGACGGCACCGTCGAGGTCGCGGGCGGCGGTCGACACCTCGGCGAGCTGCTCCGGGGTCTTGACGGGGATCGTGCGCTCGCCGCGCGTCAGCTCGATCCCGCAGAACGCGCATTGCTCGGGCGTGTCCCAGTAGATGCACTTCTGGACGACCGTCGACGCGATCGAGTCCAGGTGCAGCAGCGCGATCTTCCAGTAGGGGACGCCGTCCGCGGTCGTCATCTCGTAGATGCGCGGCTGCGGCGGGACCGAGACCGGCCCGACGTAGACGTCGCCCTGGTAGAGCCTGCCGCCGTGCTCGCGGATCTTCAGCGTGTACGGCGAGTGGTGCGCGAACTGCGAGTGGACCGGCACCGTCAGCGGCAGCCCGCGCACCCACAGGAAGGCGGCGTCGGACGGACCGGCTCCGCCGCGGCGATCGGCCAGGTGCGCCTCGCCCGACTCGTCCTCGACGCGCACGCCGAGCGACTGCAGCTCGACCAGGAGCCGGCGCTCGTCGAGGTCGGGTGCCGGATGCTCAGCCACGGCCCGCGAACAGCTCCTCGTAGTTCTGCCAGAACACGCGCTCCTTGAGCTCCTGGGAGATGCCGCGGATGCCGTTGATCTTCCAGTACTCGGAGTCGAAGTCCGACCACGGCTCGTCGGAGCCGAAGAAGACGCGGTCGCCGCCGACGCCGGTCTTCTCGATCTCGGTGAGGAGCCAGCGCGCGCCGAACCCGATCGCCCACGACGTGTCGGTGTAGACCTTGTAGCCCTGCTCCACCCAGGACAGGAACTTCGGGACGAGCTTGATGTGGCCGGACACGCCGCCGCCGAAGTGGACCAGGTAGATCTTGCAGCGCTTGCCGTACTTCTCGACCAGCGGGATGAAGTTGTTGATGTCGGAGCTGCCGCCCGGGCTCGTGTGGAAGTGGAAGATCAGGTCGTGCTTCTCGCAGGCGTCGAAGCATTCGTCGGCGATCGCCAGCGTCTCCTCGTCCCAGGTCCCCGGGTCGGGGTTGCCCCCGAGCAGGAACGTGGTCTTGAGCGCGACCACGCGCGACTCGCCGGCCAGCTTCAGCGCCTTGCGCGTCATCTCCGCGTTGCGCGGCAGGAACGACACCCACAGCGCGCCCAGCACCCGGTCGTTCCCGGTCGCCGCCTCCATGACGACGTCGTTCAGGTCGAACGAGATCTCGTGCAGCGGGACGCCGTAGTTCGACATCGTCAGTGCCCGCTCGATGTTGAACTCGTCCATGTGGTTCTTGATGAACTCGTCCGGGTTGCGGTAGTCGTAGACCGTCGGCTTGACCGGGTGCTCGAGGTCGTAGAACTTCCACGGCGGGATCTCGCCGATGTGGCAGTGCGCGTCGATGATGCGCTTGGGATGGGTGGTCACGGTGCTCCTCCGAAGGTCGCGCGCGCCTGAGCGATGCGCGCTTCCCACTCCTCGTGCGAGTGGTAGGTGCTGGTGGGCATCAGCGGCGGTTGGTCGACCAGCCACGCGCCGGTGGCGGGGTCGAGCTGCACGACCTCGAGCTCGAACCGCGGGATCGGGTTGTCGAGCTCCGTCTTGCTCGAGGTGTGCAGCGCGCGCCCCGTCTTGACGTGCATCTCGAGCCGCTGCGAACCGATCGGCGTCACGTCCTCGAACAGCACGACCCACTCCGACCGGTCGCGCCGCGCCTGCTCGAGCCGCTCGCGGGCGATCTCCTTGCCGCGCTCGCGGGTGATCTGGCGGTGGCGGTGCGCGAACGCCGCGTCGCGCACGGCACCCATGTCCATGAAGGAGCGCATGCTCGGCGCGCTGCGCGACACCACCTCCAGCGCGATGTCGCGGCGCTCGTCCCAGGCGACGACCAGGTCGTCCTCGGTGCGCACGTCGCGGAGCTCCTCGGCGATCGCCCGCACCGTGGTCAGGTACTGCTCGTACAGCGCGGCGTTCACCATCACGGACGGGTAGACGAGCGACTCGGCCCGCCGCCACGCCGCCACCGCCTGCTCGCGGTCGAGGACCATCCCGGCTCCTCGCCGCTACACGGTCCAGGTGTTGAGCTGGAACGCCTTGTCGCGGTACGCGGTGAGCGCGGCGTCAAGGACGTCGAGCGGATGGAAGGGCGTCACGCCGTCCATCAGCAGGTCCTCGGGGAAGCCGTACAGGGCGCCGCACGCGAACCGGCAGGCGTACACGGTGCCGCCCTCGTCGAGGAACGTCCTGATCTGGTTGTTGATGGCCATGTGGCCGGGGAACGCCTCGTCCCCGACCTTCGGGAAGCCGCGCGTGCCCGACGCCATCAGCACCCCGGGGCCGTAGAGCACCAGGTTCGTGTCGAACCCCTTGCGCAGCACGCGGGTGGTGGTCAGCAGGTTCACGAGGCCGACCGATCCCTCATACGGGACGGTGTGCATGAACGTGAATGCCTTCTCACCCGGCTCGGCCTTGATGTCCTCGAAGACCTTGTCGGCAGTGTCGAACAGCTCGGTTCCGGCGGGCTGCTCGGCGATGGCGCCCTTGGACACGATGATCCCCCTCAGCAACGTTTTTGCTGGGCGCGGCGCGGGAAACGCCGCGCACGGTCCGTGTCGGATCGCAAATGTCACGCTTGCGCATTCGGCGCCTGAAGTCAAGGGCAATTTTGGCGGGTATCCACTATGGTGGACGCCGCGTTGACGCATTTCGTCGAGTCGATCGAGCAGGCCGTATCCGAGCTGGGGCCGAAGCTGGCGGCAGTTCGTGCCGAGCGCGGCTGGTCGCTCCAGCAGCTCGCCGACCGCTCCGGGGTCTCGCCCGCCGCGATCCACAAGATCGAGAAGAGCGGGATGACGCCGACGATCGCGAGCCTCATGAAGATTGCCGCCGCGCTGGGCAAGAGCGTCTCGTACTTCATCGACGAGTCCGAGCCGCTGCGGCCGGTCACGCACATCCGCGCCGACGAGCGCCAGCTGCTCTACACGTCGAAGCAGGGGCTGGTGCTGGAGAACATCTCGGGCCGGTACGGGCCGTTCTTCGTAGCCGGCGCCGAGGCGACCGTCGAGCCGCACGCCGACAGCGGGCCCGAGCCGATGAACCATCCGGGTGAGGAGCTCGTCCTGCTCCTGGAGGGGACGATGACCTTCCGGGTGGGGGGCGAGGTCCACGAGCTCGCCGAGGGCGACTCGCTGCACTTCCGCACGACGCTCGCGCACTCCTGGTCGAACCCGTCGGACAGCCCGGCGCGGGCGATCTGGCTCGCGATCCGGAGCTCCTGAGGAGAGTGGGCCCGCGTGCGCGTGCTCATCGCGCTCGGGGGCAACGCGCTCATCCGCGAGGGTGAGCGCGGCACCTGGGACGCGCAGAGCGCCAACGCGCTGACCGCGGCGCGGGGGATCGTCGCGGCCCGGCACGCCGGCCACGAGGTCGTACTGGCCCACGGCAACGGGCCGCAGGTAGGGCTTCTGGCGCTCCAGCAGGCGAACGGAGAGCCCGAGGTGCCCGCGCTTCCGTTCGACGTGCTGGTGGCGATGACCCAGGGGCAGATCGGCTACCTCTTGCAGCAGGCGATCGCCAGGGTGGACCCGAGCGTGCAGACCGCGACTCTGCTGACGCGCGCCCGCGTCGCCGCCGACGATCCCGCCTTCGACGAGGCCACGAAGCCCGTGGGCCCGTTCTACTCGGAGGAGGAGGCGCGTTCGCTGGCCGACGAGCGCGGCTGGCGGGTCGGGCCCGACTCGGACCGCGGCTGGCGCCGGCTGGTCGCGAGCCCGCGGCCGGTCGAGGTCCTCGAGCACGAGCCGATCGCGACGCTGGCCGAGCGCGGCGTGCTCGTGATCGCGGGTGGTGGCGGCGGCGCGCCGGTGGTCGCGGCCGAGGACGGCATCCGGGGCGTGGAGGCAGTGATCGACAAGGACCGCTGCGCCGCCGAGCTCGCGCTCCAGATCGGAGCCGACCTCCTGATGCTGACGACCGGGGTCGCGCGCGTTTCGTTCGACTACGGCACGCGCTGGCAGCGCGACATGGAGCTGCTGACCGTCTCCGACGCGCTGCGGCACATGGAGGAGGGCGACTTCCCCGCAGGGAGCATGGGTCCGAAGATCGAGTCGGCGGTGCGGTTCGCGTTCGCGGGCGGGCGGGCGGTCATCACCGACCCCGAGCACCTGGTCGACGCGCTGTCCGGCGACGGCGGGACGTACGTCGTCCCCGACGACGAGGGGCCGTCGCGCGTGGTGCCGGCCCCGGCGGCGGCGTAGAGCGTGAGCTGGACCGCGCGCGTCATCCGCAATCGGTACGCCGACAGCGTGCGGCTGATGGCCGTGGCACGCGACGTGCGTGAGCTCCCGGGTGTGGACGGCTGCGAGATCGGGATCGGCACGCCGGCGAACCTGGAGCTGCTGGCGCGGCTCGGCGCCTCCGTCGACGACGCCACGCCGGCGGACGTGGTCATCGCGGTCGACGCGGACGGCGGCTCGGCCGACAGCGCGCTGGACGAGGCCGAGCGCGGCATCGCGGCGGCGGAGCCCGGCGGCGATGCCGCCCCGGCCACTGCTGCGCCGCGCTCGCTGGTCGCGGCCGACGCGAGCCTGGCCCTGATCTCGGTACCGGGCGACTACGCGCCGCTCGCCGCCCACCAGGCGCTGACCCGCGGCATGGACGTGCTGCTGTTCTCCGACAACGTAAGCGTCGATGCCGAGGTGGCGCTGAAGCGGCGGGCGGTCGAGAAGGGCCGGCTGATGATGGGCCCGGACTGCGGCACGGCGATGCTGGACGGGGTCGGCCTGGGCTTCATGAACGTGGTGCGGCGCGGGCCTGTCGGGATCGTGGCCGCCGCCGGCACCGGGGCGCAGGAGGTGGCCTGCCTGCTCGACGCCGCGGGTGTGGGCGTCTCCGAGGTCGTGGGCGTCGGCGGCCGCGACCTGTCGGCCCAGGTGGGCGGGACGATGTTCCGCGCCGGGATCGAACGTCTGGCCGCCGACGACGAGACCGAGACGCTGCTGCTGGTCTCCAAGCCGCCTGACCCGCAGGTCGTGGCCACCCTGCGTGACTGCATGCCGTCGGAGAAGCGAGTGGTGGCTGCCTTCGTCGGCGAGTGGGCAGGGGGCAGTGGGCAGTGGGCGGACTGGCTGGAGCTTCACGACACGCTCGAGGGCGGCGCGTGCGCCGCGGCGGGCGTGGCGCCGCCGGACGTCGCCGATCTGGAGCGCCTGGTCGACGAGCGGCGATCCGAGGGCGCGGTTGCCGGCCTCTACTCCGGCGGCACGCTCTGCCACGAGGCCGCCGCGATCCTCGAGTCCGCGCTGGGCGACGGGGGCGCCGATCGGGTCACCGACCTGGGCAGCGACGAGTACACGCGCGGCCGGCCGCATCCGATGGTCGACCCGGCCTCGCGCGTCGAGTTGCTCGAACAGGCGGAGCGCGACGACGGTGTCGGCTGTGTGTTGATGGACGTGGTGCTCGGATACGCAGGCCACCCCGATCCGGCTGGGGCCGTGGCCCCGGCGGTCGAGCGCGTGGCCGCCCGGGTGCCGGTCGTGACACGGGTGTGCGGGACTCCAGGCGATCCGCAGGACGCCGACGCGCAGACCCGGATCCTGCGCGACGCGGGCGCGATCGTCGCCCCCTCGAACGCGGCGGCCGCGCGCCTGGCCGCGCGTGCCGTGTCGGGAGCCGCGGCGTGAGCGGTCCGCTGAGCATCGCGATCCTCACCTACTCCGTGAAGCCGCGCGGCGGGGTCGTGCACTCGATCGCCGTCGCCGAGGCGCTCCAGCGGCGCGGCCACACGGTCGAGCTGTTCGCGGTCGGCCGGCCGGGCGAGCGCTTCTTCCGGGAGCCGGCCGTCCGCGCCACGGTGGTCGAGCACGTGCCGCCCGACGCGCCGTTCGACGAGCGCGTGGCCGCGCTGATCGACGCCTACTCGGCGGGGCTCGCCGACCGGCTCGGCGGCTTCGACCTTGTCCACGCGCAGGACTGCATCTCGGCGAACGCGTCGGTGGCGCTGCGCGACGCGGGTGTCGTCGCACACGTGCTGCGGACGGTGCACCACGTCGACGACTTCGTCTCGCCCTCGCTGATCGCCTGTCAGGACCGCTCGATCGCCGCACCCGACGCGGTCGCGTGCGTGTCGCAACCCTGGGCGGACCGGCTGGCCCGCGAATACGGGGTGACCGCGCAGGTGGTCGGGAACGGGGTCGACCTGACCCGGTACCGCCCGCCTCGCGACAGCGGCGAGCGAGCCGCCGACCGTGCCGCGCTCGGCTTCGGAGACCGCCCGGTGGTGCTGGCTGTCGGCGGCATCGAGCCGCGCAAGGGATCGCTGACCCTGCTCGACGCGTTCGCCTACCTGCGCGCCCAGCTCGACGGTCCCGAGCCGCTGCTCGTGGTCGCCGGCGGCGCCACGCTGTTCGACTACCGGGACGAGCTTGCGCGCTGGGCGGCGCGGCGCGCCGACATCGGGCTCACCGACGACTCGGTGCGTGAGCTCGGGCCGGTCACCGACGCGGAGCTCGAGCGGCTCTACCGCGCGGCGGACGTGCTTGCGTTCCCGTCGGTCGCCGAGGGCTTCGGCCTGGTCGTGCTCGAGGCGCTGGCGAGCGCCCTGCCGGTCGTCGCGTCGGACATCGACGTGCTCCGCGGCTTCCTGGACGACGGCGAGAGCGCGCTGCTCGCCCGCTGCGGCGACCCCGGCGGCTTCGGGCGCGCGCTGGCGCGCGCGCTGACCGACGGCGCGCTGCGCACGCGGATCGTCGCCGGGGGCACCGCGGTGGCCGCCAGCCACACCTGGGATTCTGTCGCCGTGCGCCACGAGGCCGCATACACCGACTTCCTGGCGGCGCGCGTGCCGGCGGCTCGCTAGTGGCCGAGTCGATTCAGGTGACCGCGACCGCGGGGGAGGGCTGGGCCACCGACGTCACGGTGCGGGGCCACGAGCTGCGGATCGACGAGCCCGAGACCGCCGGGGGCGAGGACAGCGGCATGATGCCGACCGAGGCGTTCATGGCGTCGATCGCCGCCTGCTTCTGCATGTCGGTGGCCTGGGCCGGGAGAAAGCGCGACATCGACGTGCCCGGGCTGACGGTGGTGGTCACGGCCAAGCGCGCGGGCCTGGCGCTTCGTTATGGCCACATCGACGTCGAGACCAGGGCCGACGTCGACGAGGAGACCCTGGCCCTGCTGGTCGAGCGCGCCCGCCTGGTCTGCTGGGTGTCGAACACCTTGGCCGAGGGTGCCGAGGTGGAGTATCGTCATACTTCACTAGACGCCCGTTTCCGAAAGTAAACGAGGGGTGCATGGCACTCGACAACGTGGCCGAGCTGGCCGGTGTCCTGGCCAGGCGTGAACGGCTCGGAAGAGTGTTCGCCCGGCACGCTTACGGCATGCGTGCCTGGGTCGATCTGTTCTCCGCGCGCGTGGCCGGCGTCTCCGACCCCGAGCTGAAGACGCTGTTCGCCGAGCTGGTCGCCGTCAACGCGCGCCACATGATGCTGTTCCGCGAGCGCGCGAATGCGCACGGCGTCGATCCGGACGCCTACGTCTGCCCCGCGGAAGGTGAGGCCATCTACGAGCGCATCGACCAGATCGACTCGCTCGACGGGCTGCTCGGCTACGCGCTCGGATCGCTCGACCACTTCGACGAGCTGCTCGGGGTGTACGGCGCGGCGGCGGGAATCGAGGACGCGGCCGCCGTCGAGCTCGTCCGCTCGGACGTCGCCCGCATGCGCGCAACGCTGCGCCCGCTGTGTGGCCCGGACGCGGAGCGGCTGGCCGCCGAGGCGCACGAGCTCTACCGGCTCCGCGAGCTGGTCGAGACGCCGCTGTACGCGCATGCCTCCTGACGAGGCGCCCACGTTCGCAGAGCTCAAGCGGCCGCTGCCGCGCACATCGCCCCGCGCGTGGCGGTTCGCCGCCGCGCGGGCCGCGAGTCGCAGCGGCGCGTTCCTGAGCGACGGCCTGCGAATCGGGTGGACCCGGGGCTTCGACTCCGGGCCGTTCATGGCACACGTGTACGCCAACCGGCCGGCCGGCCGGACGCCGGTGGGGCGGGCGATCGACCGTCGCCTGCTGGAGCGGCGTACGTGCGTCGCGTTCCGGGACATCCGCGCGCTCGCCCAGGCCGCGGTCGTGGAGGCGATCGACGCGGTGGGCAGCCCGGCGCCGGTCGTCGCCGACCTGGCCGCGGGCCCTGCCAGCTACCTGGTGCACGCGCTCGCCGAGCGTCCGGCGGCCCGGGCAATCGCCGGCGACATCGACTCGGTCGCGCTCGAGGGCGCGCGGGAGGCCGCGGCCGCGGCGGCAGTCGACGACCGCGTCGAGTTCGTGCGCGCGGACGCCTTCGACCGCGATGCGCTGGCGGCGCTCGACCGGCGCCCCGACGTCGTAGCTCGAGCTCGGCCTGTACGGCATCTACCACGACGATGCCCGCATCGAGCGCCACCTCCACGACCTGGCCGAGCTGGTCGCGCCGGAGCAGATCGTGTTCAACGTGCAGACCCGGAACCCGGAGATCGAGCACATCGCGCGCGTGTGGCGCAACGCGGCGGGCGAGCGCTGCGTGTGGCGGCTGCGGCCGGTAGAGCGGATCGTCGAGTGGGCGGCGGCCGCGGGTTACGCGGCGGCGTCGACCACCGCGGACCGCCACGGCATCTACCGCGTGGTCCGGCTCGAGCGGAGCGGCTCGTGAGCAGCGTCCTGACCTGGACGACGGCGCCGAGCGCCGAGGTCGCGCGGCGATCGGCCCGGCTGCGCGCCCTCCAGGCGAGCCATCACGCGATGTGGAACTACGTGACCTACCGGGACGCGATCGCCATCGTGGGCGTCGACCCCGCCGAGCTCTACCCCGGCGGCGCCACCCGGCTGCCGGAGGACTGGACCGACCTGGGCTGGCTGACCTGCTTCAGCGGCCCGCCCGCGTCCGCTGTCGAGGCGATGCGCGCCGCGGTCACCCGCGAGGCGCTCAACCAGTACACGCCCGACCTGATCGAGCCGCTGCGCGACGAGGCCGCGCGGCTGCTCGGCCGGGCGCGCGACGACGACTTCGAGGTGATCGGGACCGAGGGGGCACAGGCCGGGATCGCGCTGTCGCTCTTCGCGGTGCTCGACCCAGGCGACGAGGTGATCGTCCCCGACCCCGGCTACTTCCACATCCCGTCGGCCGTGATCGCGGCCGGGGGCCGGCCGGTGACGGTGGCTGCCGGCGAGGACGCCGGCTTCACGCTCGACCCGGACGGCGTGGCGGCGGCGATCACGCCGCGCACGCGGGCGATCTGCCTGGTCGACCCCGCCAACCCCTTCGGCACCACGCTGAGCGCGGACCGGCTGACGGCGCTCGTCGAGCTGGCCGACCGGCACGACCTGCTCCTGATCCACGACGTCACCCACGGGCCGCTGGCCGTCGATCCCGGCAGCGAGTGGACGCCGCTGCCGGGGACGGGCCTGACCGACCGGGCGGTCGCGACGTTCTCCGTATCGCACTGCTGGGGGATGGCCGGTGCGCGGCTGGGCTTCCTCGCCGGCCCGCGGACGCTGATGCGCGGCTGCCTGCAGCTGAAGGCGGCGATCACGCGGCTGAACACGAACCTGATCTCCCAGCACGGGGCGCTGGCCGCGCTGCGCGACCGTGAGTACATCGGCCGCGCCGAGACCGCGATCCGCGCGAACCTCGACCACCTGCGCACGACGCTCGACGGGATCGACGGCGTCTCCCTTCCCGTCGCACCGCAGCGGGGCCTGGCCTGCGCGATCTCGGTCGACCCTGGGCTGGCGAGCGCCCAGGAGCTGATGGTCGCGCTGTTCGCCCGGCGGATCGCGGTCTACCCGGGCGACGGGCTGGGGTCGACGATCGCGGCCACCGGTGTCCGGCTGAACCTCTCGCACCCCGGACGCGGGCCCATGGAGCACCTGCGCGAGGCGCTGCCGGAAGCCCTCGCCGAGGCGGCCGCCGGGCGCTGGCAGGAGCCGGTGGCCGAGCTGCTCGAGAGCAAGGGGACCGAGCGCGCCCTTGACGTGGCCGCGGTCGTCCGGCAACGCTCCACAACGAAGACCGAGAAGGAGGCCACACCATGACCGAGCGGCTGATCGTCATCGGCGGCGGAGGCGCGGGCACCGCTGCGTCGACGATCGCCAAGCGGATGAAGCCGAGCCTGCACGTCTCGGTCTTCACGGAGTTCGAGGACATCGCGTACTCGCCCTGCGGCATCCCGTTCGTGCACGGCCGCGAGATCCCGAAGTTCGAGGACCTGTTCCTGTCGACAGTCGATCGCTACGTGGCCGACGGCCTGGACATGCGGATGGAGACGGTCATCACCGACATCGACCTCGACCGCCGTGTCGTGACCGCCCGCAACCAGCACGAGGGGTTCGACCAGATCGTCATCTGCACCGGCTTCACGTGGGAGAAGCCGAGCGTGCCCGGCGCGAACCTCGAAGGACTGCACTACGTCAAGAACATCCGCACGGCGATGGAGTTCGACAAGCTGCTCGACACGGTCAAGCGGGTCGCGGTCGTCGGCGCGTCGCCGCTCGGAGTCGAGATGGCAGGCAACCTCGGCCACCGCGGGCTCGAGGTCGACTTCATCGACGAGGGGCCGTGGGTGCTGAACGAGGTGCTCGACCCGGACGTCGCCGAGCCGGTGCACGAGTCGCTCGTCGAGCGCGGCGTGACGCTGCGGCTGGGCACGAAGGTCGAGGCGTTCATCGGCGACGACCACGTGCGGGCCGTCGCCACGTCCGAGGGCGAGGTGCCCTGTGACCTCGTCATCGTCTGCCTGGAGAAGCAGCCGAACACGACGCTGGCCCAGGCGGCCGGTCTCGAGGTGGGCACGACCGGCGGGCTGATCGTCGACGACCACATGCGCACCAAGGTCGACGGCGTGTACGCCGCCGGCGACGTCATCGAGGTGCCGCACGGGCTGACGATGCTCCCGATTCGCGGGCTGACCGGGTCGCACGCGTACGCGCAGGGCCGGACGGCCGCGGCGAACATCGCGGGGGAGGACCGGGTGTACGACCCGGTGTGGATCCCGTGGGGCCTGGTCGGAGGCGACTACACGATCGGCGGCTTCTCGCTCGGCGAGACGCTGGCGAAGTCGATCGGCGTCCCGTACGTGCTGGCGAAGGGCGTCGGCGTGTCGCGGGCGCGCTACTTCCCGGGCGCGACGAAGACGCACGTGAAGCTGCTCGCCGACCCTGTGTCGCACAAGCTGATCGGCGGGCAGATCCACGGCGGCGAGGGGGTCAAGGAGCGCTGCGACTTCCTCGCGTTCGCGGCCAAGCGGGGCGCGACGCTCGAGGACCTGGCCTGGATGGAGAACATCTACTCGCCTCCGATCGGCGCGCTGTTCGAGCCGATCGCGATAGCCGCGCAGACCGGGCTGGCGGAGCTGAAGAACGCGGGCGCCTCACCACCGGCGTCGCGCGCGGAGGCGAAGCCCGCGGCGGCCCCGGCGGCGACGGCATGACCCGGCTCGACGTGGCGAAGCAGCGCCTGCGCGAGCAGGCCGAGCATCACCTGCGCGTGGCGGCCATGGAGGAGCTGCGGCCGAAGACGGCAAAGCGCGGCTATCAGGAGCGCGGCGCGCTGTTCTGGCGCCTGGTCTTCGTGCCGCTGTACCGCCGCATCCCCTGGACGGTGAAGCAGCGGGCGATGCACGCCCTGCGCATGACGGCCGAGAGCTCGGGCTGGACGCCGCCTTCGCGGCAGCCGAGCGAGCCGTGGCGGCCGCCGCCGCGGCGGGGCGCGGTTCCTGACGGCCTAGAAGGGGATCGCCCCCTGGCCTCGCCAGTCGGCGAGCGCGAGGAGCTCCGCCGGCCGCACGGCCTGTCCGGAGAGCACGCACGTGCGGCCGTCGCGCTCCCACGTCACGACGGTGCGGCCGTCGTCGCGGAACGTGCGGTACTCGACGCCGCCGCGCTTCGTGGAGCGCGCGTCCGCCGGCGTTTCGAGCGCGTCACCGGAGACGATGGTGTACGCGATCTCGCGGCCGCCCTTCGCGTAGTAGACCGTGGTCGCGCCGCGACCGGAGGGCTCGTCCTCGCGGGCGCCGCTGGCCTTCCATCCGAACTTCGCCGAGTAGTCGGGGAAGGGCACGTCGTCGACCTCCTCGCGCAGGAGCGGCGGGGGGCCCGGCACGGCGCGGGGGGCCGCGCGGTCGGGCTGCTTCTCCGCGAGCCCCGCGGCGTCATCGACGCTCGGGTCGCTCGAGAACGCGCCGGGGAGCACGAGGATCAGCGCGAGGGCCACGGCGGCGACGGCCGCGACCGCGCCGCCGATGCGGATGCCCCTCCGCCGGGCGGGGGCCGCGCGCGGTGCCGCGCGGCGGCCGATGTCCGCGCGCAGCCGCGCGGGCGCCCCGGTGGCGTCCGTGGCACGCACGGCGTGCAGGGCGACACGCTGGCTCTCGACGATGCTCGCGAGCTGCGGCGACGCGGCCACGCGCGCCTCGACGTCCTCGCGACGGTCGGCCGGAAGCGTGCCGTCCGCAAGGCGTGCGAGGTCGGCCAGCTCGCCGTCGCTCAGCCCGTCAGTGGGATCGGTTTCCATGTCTTCTCTCAATGACCCCGGAAGGGCCCATTCTCTGCCGCCTCCACATCATCCTCGCAGCGCCTCCGCGACCTTGAGGCGGGCTCGCGCGAGCCGGCTGGGGATGGTGTTCTCATGGACGCCGAGCGCCTTGCCGGCCTCGGCGTAGCTCAGCCCCACGACGTCAACCGCCACGAGTACCTCGCGCATCGGGCGTGGCAGTTCCGCGACCAACCCCAGGACCAGGTTGATCTCGGCCGCCTGCTCGGGCTGAACGTCGGCGCGCGAGGACGCGGTCGGGATGTCGTCGAGCTGCGCCGCCACCTGCGGGCGGCGCGCGGCCGTGCGACGGGCGTTGAAGTACGTGTTGTGGAGGGTGCGGTACAGGTAGCCGAGATCGCCCTCGCGGCGCACGAGACGCGGTCGCCGGAGCACACGCTCGTACGTCTCCTGGACCAGGTCCTCGGCGTCCTCGCGCGAGCCGCACAGCGCCCACGCCGCCCGGTAGAGCCGGTCGAGGTGGTCGCCGAGCGTCTCTGGGTCGAGGGTGCGCGGCACGGCTGCCTTGATGATCCCAACTGAGAACTCGGTTGGCAGAAACGCGGATCGCCCGGGGTCCTTGAAGGGGATGGCAACCCCCCAACGGAAGGACCGACGTGAGACGACCAACGAAATTGGCAGCGGTAGGAGTAGCACTGGCGGCGGGCTTCGCGGCGAGCGCGGTCCCCGCACAGGCGGCGGTCAGCTCTGCCTCCATTGATCAGCTGACCGCGACCCTCAACCTCGATGGCGCCGACGACAACGTCACGATCTCCGTGGCCGGCGGCGTGCTCGTGCACGGGCAGACGACCGGAAACCTCAACAGCGCCAGGGACTGGGACAGCGGTACGGACGGCGACCAGACGGTGCCGGCCGACGGCACGCGCACGGTGATCGTCAACGCCGGCGACGGCAACGACGCGATCACCATCGTCGCCAAGAACACCGAGCTCGCGAGCGCCGGTATCAACGGCGGCGGCGGCGACGACGTCCTGGCGGGCTCCGACGCCAACGAAACGCTCAACGGCGGCGACGGCAACGACCGCCTGGTCGCCGGCAAGGGCGACGACATCATGAACGGCGGGACCGGCAACGACACCATGGTGTGGAACCAGGGCGACGGCTCGGACAGGGCGACCGGCGACCTCGGCAACGACGCCTCCGAGGTGAACGGTGCGCCGACGCTCGGCGACGTGTTCACCCTTGAGCCGGTCGTCGGCGGGACCGTCAAGCTCCGGCGCACGAACCTCGGGCACGTTCACGTTCGATGCCGCCACCGAGCGCTTCGAGGTCAACGGCCTCGGCGGCAACGACTCGGTCACCGCCAATGACGGTGTGGGCCCGCTGACGCTGCTCTCGGTCGACGGCGGCGCCGGCGCGGACACCGTCAAGGGCGCCGACGGCGCGGACCTGATCGTCGGCGGCGAGGCCAACGACGTCCTGACCGGTGGCGGCGGCGACGACCGGATCGTCGGCGACCGCGGCACCGACACGATGAACGGTGGCGCAGGCGACGACACGCTGGTCTGGAACAACGGCGACGGCAGCGACGTCGCCAACGGCGATGACGGCCGCGACGATGTGGAGGTCAACGGCGCTCCGGCGGACGGCGACATCTTCACGGTGCAGCCGAACGGTGCGCGGATCAAGTTCGACCGCACGAACATCGTGCCGTTCTCGATCGACATCGGATCGAGCGAGACGCTGCATGCCAACGGCCTCGGCGGTGGCGACACCATCACCGTCGGCGACGTCGGCGCCTACTCGGTGACCGCAGCGGGCGGATCCGGCAACGACACGCTCACCGGCGGCGAGGCACCGGACACGCTCCTCGGCGGGTCCGGCAACGACACGATCAAGGCAGGCGGCGCCATCGACGTCGTCTCCGGCGACGAGGGCGACGACCAGGTCGACGTCCGCGATCGCACGGTCGACGTGGCCCGCGGCGGCGACGGTAACGACTCCGTCGTGGCGGACAACCCGTCGCTCGACATCCTCGACGGCTTCGAGAGCGTCGACCGGACGCCGAACGACGGGCCCAATCCCGCGGACGCGCCCGGGCCGGGCAACGGGCCTCCGGCCGACGTACCTCCGCGAGCCGACGCCCCCACGCGCCCGGTGACGATCCGGGGCGGCACGGTGAAGGTCAGCAGGAGCAAGCGCACCGCGTCGATCAAGGTGAGCTGCCCGGCGGACTCGTCCGGCAACTGCACCGGCTCACTCGACGTGCTCACCGCCGGTGGCGTCAAGATCGCAGGGCTGAAGGTCGTCCTCCAGCTCGGCAGGGCGCGCTACGACGTCGCTCCCGGTGGCTCGAAGACCGTCAAGGTCAAGCTGGCCAGGGGCGTCGATCGCATCGCCGACCGCAAGGGCAACCTGAAGGTCCGCGCGGTGGCGTCGACAGGCGCCTCGGGCAAGACCGCGTCGAGCTCGAAGGGCCTGACGCTCGCGCTGGGCAAGAGGTAGGCCTCTCTCCCCGGCCCGCACAGCGGCCTCGCCCCCTCGGGGCGGGGTCGCGTGCGTGTTGTTCGAGGTCAGCTCCCGGCCGGGCGGCAGGTGAAGGCCCGCCGGGACGCGCTGCGGCGCACGGCGCGCCCGCCCCTGCGTCCTGTGGCCCTGACGCTGACGCGATGGGTCCCGGGCGCGAGACCCGCCAAGCTGACCCGCACGGCGCGCCCAGCTCGGCTCGCGGCCGTGGGGCGCCCGTCGACGGTGGCCGTGGCGCTCGCGATTCGCAGGCCGCGGGACGCGGGCAGCCGCACGACCAGCGTCCGCGCGCTCGCGCACGGGCGCACCGGCGCGTCGATCCCCACGCGCGTCGAGTAGACGGTCGTGCCGGCCGCGGCCGCCTGCGGCGTGAACTGCTGAGCGGGGTTCCCCGGCCCCAGCGGCGTGGCGATCCGCAGCGTGCCCTGCCGGCTCACGGTCGCCGTTTCCGTCCGCGAGCCGCCGGGCGAGGCGACCGTGATCCGCGCCTGCGCGCCCGAGCGGTAGACGCCCGGCGTCGTGACGGTGGCCGTCCCGCTGCCGGTGAGCGTGTAGCCCCTGTCGCCCGCGCCCTGCAGCGCGCTGAACTCGCGCGCCGGACGGTCGACGTCGACACGCCAGCCCCACTGTGCGAAGTGCGGGTCGGCCGACGTGTAGTCGACCTTCCAGGGCGTCGGGCCGGGCCGGTCGAAGATGTCGGACAGCGGGCCCATCAGCTCGCGCAGGTCACGCTGCCAGTAGGGCCAGGTGTGCGTGCCCGGACCGTAGTCGTCGGCCTCGACCGGAATCGACCGCTCGGCCAGCTCGCCGTTGAACAGGACGGTGAGCTCGTGCACCCCGGCCTCGATAGCCGACGCGCCGGGGTTGGGCTCTGGGTCGAGCGGCCCCTGTTGGCCGTTGCCGGTCCAGGTGAACAGGCCCATCCCGCGCAGGTTGCCCGCGAGCGTCGCCGGGTCGTGCGCGGCCCAGTTGATCTCGTTGGTCGCACGGTCGCCGAAGATCGTGTTCGGCGGGACACCGATCAGCGCGACCTCGGTGAGGTTGATGATCGGGGTGACGAGCGGGTCGGCGCGCTCAGGGTTGGCCGCGATGTCGACCGCGCCGGAGAACGACGCCGCCGCCGCGAACGTGTCGGGGTAGCGCGCCGCGTACGACATCGCGCCGAAGCCGCCCTGCGACAGCCCGGCGATCGCGCGACCCGCCCGCGCGTCGATCGTGCGCAATTGACGGTCTACCCACGGGATCAGATGCCCGACGTGGTAGGTCTCCCACATCGGCGGCCCGTAGGCCCCGCCGTTCACCCAGTCCGTGAACCAGCTGCCGCCGTCGCCGTCGATGCCGGCGTCGGGCATCACGACGATCATCGGGCGGTCGCGCGTGATCGCCTCGGCGTCGCCCTTCTTCGTCCAGTCCGACGCCCAGCCGCTCGTCCCGTGGAACAGCCAGAGCACCGGGTAGCGGCGCCGCGGATGGGCGTCGTAGTCGGTCGGCAGCAGGATGTCGACGTTCGTGGGCGCGGTCAGCAGCGGCGTGGTCAGCGTGACCTCGAACAGTCGCGGGCCGACGCGCTTGACGGCCTCGACGTGGAGCCCGTTGCCGTCCGCCAGTGGGGGCTGCTCGACCGCGGCAGCGGGAGCGGCGCAGACAAGCGCGGCGGCAACGGCAAGCACACTGGCGAAGGTCCTGCCGGTCACCCGCCGAGCGTATCGGCCGGTACCCCGCGGTGAGCCGGGCATAGAGTTCGACTGTGGACGAGGTCTGGACACGGGAGCGGGTCTGGGCGTTCGACGGGCGCGTCCTCGAGCTGTTCAACTTCCCCGGCGAGGCGGGAGGCGCGAGGTTCCATACCGCCCTCATGGCGCTGGAGGTGTCCGGTCCCGTCGACCGGCAGGGCCGGATGCGGATCGAGCTCCGCTACTTCCGTGAGAAGCGCGGCGGGATCACCGACCACGTGGATGCTGAGGACTACGCCCGTCTCCACCCGCTGCTCGAGCGGGTACACAGCTCACTTCGATGACGGACCGCCGGGCCGCCGCGGAGCATCGCTGTTCCGTTAGCGTCGGCGCCTAGCGATGGAGACGATCGAGTATCGAGGCCGGTCCATCGCTGTCCGCGAGGTCGGGCGGCCGGACGGATGGTCATGCCGTGTCCTCGCCGATGAGGATGGTGCTGCGTACCTGGAGTACCTGGTCTCCGTGGGTCCGTACAAGCTCGACGTGGAGGTTGTGCACCAGCTCAGTCGCGAGGACTTCGCCGCTTTTCAGGCCGGCAACCTCGACCTTGGAGTGCTGGCGCGAAATCTCGCCGAGCACGATATGGCGCACCGCGTCTTCGAGCGCCGCGACTGACGGACGAGCTTCAGGGCCGCTACGGCCGCCGCTCCCGCGCTCGATTGAGCAGGTCGCCGATCGATCTCACGTGCAGCGGCGAGTCTGCGAAACGCAGGTCGTAAACGGGTCGGAACGCGTCGTACAGCCAGATCAGCGTCGCGATCAGGAACGCGAAGAAGAGCCCGTAACCGAGGTCGAAGTCCCGTCGTTCGCTCAGGAGTGCGTTGGCGACATAGACGAGCGCCAGGTTCGTCCCCAGGAACGCTGCGTACCGGGCGCCCGCCGACCCGAGACCGAAACCGCTCCGCCGGGCGGCCGCGAGGCTGATCGCGGCGTCGGCGACGACGATCGCCCCTACGCCCACCACGACCTGGAGAACCGTGGCGTCGATCTCCGGCAGGATCGAGGCGAAGATGACGCATATCAGCCCGAGCAGCCACACCTTCTCGAACGCCTCTCGGGTCAGGACGCGGCCGCTCTCGAGCCGGCGCGCGTAGCGCGCGTGCGCCTCCACGAGCGACGACGGCAGCGCGTCGGCGCGGGGCCGCCATCCCCAATCGGGCGCGGGCAGCCGCGGGAACACGACGCGGACGAGCACAAACGCCGCCACGAGCAGCGCGACCACCACGGCGGGGCCGAATGCCGGGTAGTCGCGAACGGTGTCGGTGAAGTCCAGCTTCGCGATGTGAATCCAGTACTCCTGCGGGAGCTTCACGAAGATCCAGATGCCCGCGGCGGCGAGCAGCCAGGAGCGAGCGGAGCAGCGCGCCGGTTCGTAGCGCAGGCGCACGAGCTCGTAGGCGATGAAGAAGTACTCGAACGTGTTCGGGAACAGGAGCAGGAACAGCCGCTCGTCGGTGAGCTCGAACAGCACGACGCCGACCAGGCGGTAGTAGAAGAGGAACCGCGTAATGCGGAAGGCGGCGTCGCTCGTCCAGTTCCGCATCGCCGCGAGGTAGGCGATCGACAGGTAGTAGATGTCGAGCGCCTTGTCGACGCTCTGGTAGGACCCCGTCTCGCTCGTATCGACGTCGGTGAAGGTCGCGAGCAGCGTCTGATCCGCCGCATCGAGAACGAGGACGACGACGATAACCAGCGGCAGGCGCGGTATCAGCAGCGGGATGAACAGGCGCGCCCCGACGATCAGGGCCACGACCGACGAGTCCTGCGTCGAGGCTCCGAGTACGAAGTCCGCGAGTGCGGTCACACCCGGGACAATCGCAAGTGCCCCAGACGAGCTGGTGCCGTACCGCTGTTCTGAAGCGCGAGGTCAGGCCGTGGCCGCGGCGGGCCGTGATCGGATCAGTCGACGCGAGACGAGCACGCCTCCGACCGCAGCGGCGACGAAGACCGCGGCGGCGAATGCGCCGCGCGCGGACAGCGGGTCCGACAGCGCGCCGCCGAGCGCAACGTAGGCGATCGTCTTCGGCAAGGCGCCGAGAGCCACGGCGGCGAGGAACGCTCGCGGGCGGATGCCAGCCAGCCCGGCAAGGTAGTTGACCGGCCCCGACGGGAGTCCCGGCGTCAGCCGGCTGGCGAGCACCGCGCTGAACCCGTTGGTCGCGAGCCACTCCCGCCAGCGACGGGCTCGCGGGCCGAGCAGCGACATGACCGCATCCGCACCGAGCCGGCGAGCCGCCAGCATGCACAGCCCGGCGCCCACCAGCGCGGCCGCGAGCGCGAGCGCCGTCCCGGCGACGGCGCCGAAGAGCACGCCGGCGACTGTGGCGATCACGTGCCCGGGGAACAGGGCCAGACCGAGCACCCCGCCCGCGAGCACGAACACGACCGGTCCGGCGGCGCCCGCGCCGGCAACGAACTGCTGGGCATCGCCCGGGCCGACCCCGGCAACGGTGACTGCCAGAAACGAGACGGCGATCGCCAGCCCGAGCAAGGACAGGCGCACGACGGCGCCACGGCGATCAGCTTCACGACTCACTGGACCCAGCACAGCGGATGGACCTACACGCTGCGTAAAGAGCGCCGATCGCCCCTTTTTGCGCTGGGCGCGGCGGGAGTTAGTGCGGGCTGGCGCGCAGGACGGGGTGCCGCCGCTTAGAGAGCACTGCCGGTCTTCGCGCGAAGCGCTATCGACGATCGCGGAACGCCGGGACTACGCCGCTTTCGAGTGGCGCGTGGGAAGCGGCATTTTCGGGAGCGCTTGCCCCATATCGTGCTCACTTAGGGGTACAGGAGACGCCTAAGTGAGCACGATTGACCCCATCGAGGACCGCTGCTGCTCTCCAGGAGGAGTCTCGCGCGGGGTGGCTTGCGCCAATCGCGCAAAGCGGCATTCGAGGTGCGACCGCTCGCTCGCGTAAAGATCGCGGCGTTGCCGCGCCTTGCCACTAGCCCATCGGCGAGTCCCTGCGCGGCTATGTCAGCGCCGGACCCTTACGTGCTTCCCCCAGGCTCGACCGCTGCCAACCCGCTTGTAGCAGTAGTAGTCGTAGTAATCGCCGTGATCGCACCGCCAGCCGCGGGGCGCATCGGTGCTTTCGATGAAGCCCCGCATCACATTGCGAGCCCTGGCGCAGGAGACGTCGCCACGACGCCATACACGGAGGACGCGGTGGCGTCGGCCCGGGTAAAGCCGCACGTCGCCGCACCCGGTCTTGGCGGCCGCGGCGCCGGAGTAGGAGTCGGGCGTGTGGCTCAGTGGGGTCGACCCGAAGCTCTCTGGTAGCGCGACGACCGGCACTACTGCGAAGGCGAGAACGACGGCAATCGAGTGTCGACCCACGGGCCAACCCTAGTGTCTCTCGCGCAAAGCGCTAGCTGGCCTAGCTCTCAGCGCACGGACACTCGGTCGCCGGGTCTAGTCGCGCCCGGCGACTGCACTAGGGTCGAGCCATATGGTCTCCGCTGCCGAGATTCCGACGGAGTTCTTCATTTTCGTTGATCAGGCCTCCTTCGACGCTCAGCACAATCTCGCCCTGACGGGAACATTCATGTCGGCCGGCTTCAGCGCCGCGTTCCCCTCCGAGGTTCCCGTCGGGACAATGACCCGATGGTCCCCAGGAGCCCAGGCTCCACGTGAGGAAGCGCAACTACGCGCCGGGTATCTGGATGGCTCACTCGACTACCTCCCTTACGCGCCCAACGACCGGTACTTCGGATGGCCGACTCCGTTCGTCAGCGGAATAACCACGGACTATCGCGTCGAGCATGACGCCGAGGTTGGTCGCCGCGTCCACGCACCGCTGCTGCCATCCCGGCTATCAGCGACGTACGCGTTCGGCGACATGGAGACGTGCCGGGCGGTGTCCGCAGCCCACGGTTGGTCGCTCTCAGAAGTCCGACGTTTTCGGCTCCGCGATCATCCTCATGTCCGTGTCGCGCGCGTGAACATGGAAATCGTTTCCCTCGCGCGGGTGGCATACCGCCGCGGCACATGGTCGCCCGAGCAACTCGACTCGCTGTGGAAGAGCTACTGGGGCAGCACGGACAACATCTCGCTTGAGTTACCAATTGATGGGGTTAGCTTCGAACGTCGTGAGAGCGGAACGCTCTGGGAGTACCTCGTCGAAGGAGCGTTGGAGTACATCGGCTAGCGCTCATCGCGCATTGCGATAGCGCCGCGCCGCCGCCAGGGGCGCGGCGTCGACCCCGCCGGGCAACGAGAGAGTCTCCTTCGGCAGACCGTAGGGCTTCGTCAGCTCGCGGCGTGCCGCCAGTAGCTCGACCGCTCGCGGGCACCGCGCCAGTTGAGGCCGATGTGCAGGTGGTCCTTGTGTGCCATCGTCCGCGACGTTCCGCGGCCGCAGACGGAGTACGGCCGCATGCCGGCGGTGGGGTGCCTCGCACTCCAGACGCGGCAGTTCCAGATGATCTCCTGGAGCCCCATGCGACGCGCCATCGCAGTGGGGCGGCCGGCGGCGTCGGGGCCGAGAAATGCGCTGACGAGGCGGTTGGCCGCGGCGCGATCGGATGCCTTGCCGACATCGAGGTGCCAATCGACCGCACGCCCTTCGGCGTGCAGCGACAGGCTCGAGCCCGAGCGGGTCCTGCGGCAGTTGTAGATCCCCCACGTGACACCCCGGACGTGGTCACCGAGCCACGACTGCAGCGCCAGCGTCCCCCGCTGGGCCCGCCCGGTGCAACGACTGGCGTAGTCGTAGTCGTAGGAGTCGAGCGCCTGGCTGACGAGCCCGCCCATCTGGGCCGTCAGGAGGTTGGAGGTGCCCGCGCTCGCCGTTTGCGGGACCAACAGCACGGCAAGCAGGCACAGTAGAGGGAGGGTCTTCTTCATTCGGACGCACTCGGCGGCGTCCGTAAGGACGGCCTAATTTGTCGTGGTCGTGGTCGTGGCCGGGACCGGTGACCCTGGCCGGGTGGACCGTTGACGCTTGGACCGACGCCGGCGGCCACCAGCCGGAGAGATGTGCCTTGACCTAGTGCATTAGTGGGATGCCCTCGGGTGCGTCCGGTGCCGATACCGTGGGCATGACACTTAAATCGGTAGTTCTCGCGGTCACCTCGGTGGTCGCCGTTGCTGGATTCTCTGCCCCGGTTGCATCCGCGCAGTCGGGTGATGCAGGCCGGCCGCCGCAGAACCGCGCGCAGTGCAAGAAGTTCCTGAAGAGCGTCGACTCGGCCCTCGTCTGGGAGAACAAGCGCTACGCGAAGCAGTTCGCGAAGCTGGTCAAGAAGCGCGACGCCCTGAACAAGAACGCGACGACCCTCGCCACGCAGCAGGCCGAGATCGAGCGTCACATGACCGAGATCCGGAATGCGCTCGAGGACCAGGCGAACCCGCTGAGCGACGAGGACCAGGCCCGCCTGGTGGACGAGTACAACTCGCTCATCCCGACCAATGACCAGAACGTCCGCGACCTCCAGTCGATTACGGACGAGCTCGACGGCCTCAAGTTCGAGTTCTCGCAGCTCAAGAAGACACACACGGTGAACGTTCGCTCGACGATCAAGTACCGCAAGCAGGTCGCGACCTACTGCAAGAGGTTCAAGTAGTAGCCGCGCCTAGGGCGGATCGCGGCGCGCCTTGGACGGCCACCGCGACCGTCCGGGCTGCCTCATCAGGTAGTCACCGAGTTCTCAGTGAGGCTCGAGAACGCCCTGTGCATGCGGCCATCATCGCCGTGTCGGGCTGCTCCTTTCGCGTGGAAGGAGCAGCGGCGCCGACCCGGGCGAATGGCCATGTTTGGCCCCCGCCCGAACCGGAACCACCCAAGAGGACCCGATTTTGAGGGAGCACCCTCTATGGCCGAAGGCGCAGCAACGGACTCACGTCGCGGCGACGCTGTACTGATCACCGGAGCCACCGGATTCCTGGGGCGTGAGGTTCTGACTCGCTACCTGGAGCGGACCGACCGGCGCGTCTACGCGATCGTGCGCGCTGACGACGACGCGGCCGCCGAGGAGCGGCTGCGCGACGGTCTGCGCGAGGCGACCGGGACCGAGGTGGCCGAGTCGGAGTTGCTGACCGCCGTCTCCGGGGATGTGCAGGAGCCGGGCTTTGGGCTCGCGGACGGCGACCGCCAGCGCCTCGCGAGTGATGTGCGCGACGTGGTCCACGCCGCGGCGTCGGTGTCGTTTTCGCTGCCTCTCGACGAGTCGCGCTCGATCAACGTCGACGGCACCCGCAACGTGCTCGCGTTCGCGCACGACTGCGCCGAGAGCGGCGGGCTCCGACGGCTCACGTACGTGTCGACCGCCTACGTCGCCGGCACCCACGAGGGCGACTTCGGCGAGGACGACCTGGCGGTCGGGCAGGAGTTCCGCAACCCGTACGAGCAGTCGAAGTACGAGGCCGAGCGGCTGGTCCGCTCCCGGTCGAAGGACCTGCCGGTGCAGATCGTGCGCCCGAGCATCGTCGTCGGCGAGCGGCAGAGCGGCTGGACCGGATCTTTCAACGTTCTCTACGCGCCGCTCAAGATGTTCGTCAGAGGCGGCGTGCCGGCGCTCCCCGGCGTTGAGGACGCACCCGTCGACGTCGTGCCGGTGGACTACGTGGCCGACGCGATCTTCGAGCTCTCGACGTCGGACGACGCAGCCGACAACCGGACCTACCACCTGGTCGCGGGCCGCGAGGCGACGACCGTGGGACGGCTGGTCGGGCTGGCCGCTCGGCGGCTGCGCCAGCGCCCGCCGCGCCTGCTTCCGCCGCGCTCGTACCGCGCGTTCATGCACCCGCTGCTCGTCCGGCTGGCGTCCGGCCGGGGCAAGAAGGTGCTCGGCCAGATGGAGACGTTCTTCCCCTACCTCTCGGCGCGCGTGCACTACTCCGACGCCCGGTCGCGCCGCCGGCTGGAGCCCGCGGGCATCGAGCCCGGCAAGGTCGACTCGTACTTCGACCGGCTCGTCGGCTTCGCGGAGCGCGCCCGCTGGGGACGCGAGCCGGTCAGCCGCGAAGAAGCCCGGCGCGAGTAGCCCCCGCCTACTGGCGGTGCTCGCGCAGGCCCTCGCCGTAGGGCAGGACCCGCGTGGCTGCGTGCGCCGCGCAGCCCAGCGCCGCACAGGCCAGGACGACGCTCACGAACCCGCCGGTCAGCGCCGCGCCTCCGCCGGTTCCGAGCGCGGCGGCCACCCAGGCGGTCGTGCGGGGGTCGGGCTCCCAGACACGGCGGTCGCCATCAGACGGCGGCAGGAACGGCGGGACGCGATCGTCGATCAGCATCTGTCTTCCCTCAGGGTGACACGCGCGTCAGGCCGCGCGCCAGAGCGCGTCGTCGCCGAGCGGCACCCGCTTGGCGCGGCCCTCGGCGACGGCCTCGACCAGGCGGGCGAGCGTGCCCTCCCGGTCGCGAGCGGCCAGCGGGTGCGCCATCACCGCCGCCACCTCCTGCGTGGTCAAGCCGTGGGAGAACTCGGCGAGTGCATCGACCGGGTCCTCCGGCTCGGGTCGCCGCGGCAGCGACGGGTCCAGGTTGGCCACGCACACGTCGTAGGCCTCGACCGACTGGAAGCCGCCGGCCTCCAGCACGGTGCCGTTGCCGTGGGTGAAGATCACGCTCGGCGCGGTGTAGCGCACCGGGCCGTCGGTGGCCGCGGCCTTGCCCTGCGCCTCGGTCGGCGTGCCCGCGGCGGTCCGCGCCTCGGCGCGGTCGCTCCCGTACGCGTCCTCGACCTCCTGGCTGTCGAGTGCCGCCATCACCGCCCGCGCGTCGAGTCCCGGCACGGCGGACAGCACCTCCCGGATCGCCTCGTCCTGGTCCATCAGGCCGTCGGTGCAGAACCAGCCGAACTGAAGCGCTCGCAGCGCCGCCCACTCCAGGCTGGGCTGCTGGAGACGGGTGGCGACGATGGCCCGGCAGGCGCGGCCGGTGGCGACGACCCGCTCGCGCGGCGCCGAGGAGATCGGCATCCCGAAGCGGGGCCGGAAGTTCAGCAGCTGGCCGCTCTTCTGACGGGCGGGCGTGTAGCCGGCGCGCTCGTAGCGCGAGGTGTCCTCGGCCAGCCCGATCGTGACTATCCGCCAGCGCAGCTCGTCGCCGTAGCGCCAGCGCAGCACCGCGATGTCCGGGTTGGCCGAGTAGGCCCACGGGCAGCCCGGGTCGGTGTGCAGGACGGCATCGATCGCGGCGGGCACGATGCCGGGGGACCGCTAGCGGCTGAGCGGCATCCCGAGGAAGGCCTCGAGCCGGGCCCGCAGCGCCGACATGCGCCGGTCGACGTTGAGCGCGGCGAGGACGAGCTCTGCCTGCCCCTTGTCGAGGAGCAGCTCGTCGCGGCTCGACCGCAGGATCCGCAGCAGGCGCGGGAGGTCGTCGTTTCCGGGCTTGGCGGAGTGCTCGATCGCCTCCGCGAGCCCGTGGCGGCTGTTGGTGTCGAGAGTTACCTCGAGCCAGTCATAAGGGTCGGCCATGGGGGTGGAAGCTATCAGCGGCCGTGGTGGCGGGGAGGTCAGCTGGGAAAGCCCATCGGCAACACTGCCCCAACTGCCTCTGGGCTTTCCCGCTGACCTCCCGCCATAGCCGTGGTCCGTCGACCCCGTGGCCGTGTCTTTATGCGGGCTCCTCGGTTTGGCACCAGAGTTACGTGGCGTATCCGTGCTCGCTCGCCTTCGGCTCGGGTCGTCGCCAGCTCCCTGTGCTTCAGGAGGGTGGCCAGGATCGTCTTCATCTCCATCAGGGCGAAGGCCGCTCCGATGCAGCGGCGGGGGCCGCCTCCGAACGGGAGCCAGGTGTAGGTGCCGGGCTTCGTGTCGAGGAAGCGCTCCGGGCGGAACTCGTTCGGGTCGTCGTAGGTCGATCCGTCGGTGTGGGCCAGCGCGATCGCCGGCATCGCCATCGCTCCGCGCTCGACCCGGCCGCCGGGCAGCTCGACGTCGCTCTTCACGCGCCGCATCACGTCCTGGATGACCGGGCGGACGCGCAGCGTCTCGCGACAGACCGCCTCCAGGTACGCGTCGGACTCGCCCTCGTCGACCTCGCCGACCAGTCGGGCCAGGACGGCCGGGTGGCGGCTCAGGCGCTCGAGCGCCCAGGCCAGCCCGGTCGCCGTCGTCTCGTGGCCGGCGACGAGCAGCGTGATGATCTCGTCGCGCAGCTCCTGGTCGGTCAGGCCGCTGCCCGTCTCGTCGCGGGCGGCGACCAGCAGCGACAGGACGTCGCCGCCCGTGGAGGCGCCCGAGCGGCGCGCGGCGATCTCCTCGTCGAGGAACGCGTGCACCCGGTCGCGCACGGAGTAGGGCGGCACCCGGCGGCCGATCCGCGTGTCGCCGAAGCCCGGGTACACCCCGAACATGACCACGTCCAGGTCGCTGATCGCCGACCAGCCGCACCAGCAGGCGACGCAGCGCGGCCAGCCGCTCGGGGTCGGTGACGCCCATCACCGCGCGCATGATCACCTCGAGCGTGATCCGCTGCATGCGCCCGCGGACCGAGAACGGCTCCTCGCTCGGCCAGCCGGCGACCTCCCGCTCGGTCACGTCGCGCACGGTGTCTGCGTACGCGCGCACGGCGTCGCCGTGGAACGGCGGCAGCAGCATCCGCCGCTGGGCCAGGTGCTCGTCGCCGTCGAGCAGCAGCACCGACCGGTCGCCCAGGATCGGGCGCAGGATCCAGTTCGCCTCACCGGCCCGGTATGCGTCGCCGCCGGTGAACACCGCCTTGATCGACGCCGGGTCGGACAGGTAGGCGGTCTCGCCGAACGGCGGCAGGTCGATCCGGAAGTCCGCGCCGTAGCGGCGCCGCATCGCACTGCACGAACTCGATCGGCCGCGCGTAGAACGCCGCGGCCTGCGCGAGGGCCGGGATGCGCGGGCCCGGCAGATGGACCTTCCGTCGCCCCACGGGGCGAACGCTACTCCAGTGCTCAGGTGGCGACGCCGAGCGTGAGCGTTCCCACGTAGCCGCGTCCGCTCGAGCGCCGGGCCAGCCTCACGCGCGACCGGCTGCCGCCCGCGCCGTCGTAGATGTTGTCCGACGAGTTCGTGGTGTCCGCCTGGCCGCGCGACCGGTACGGCGACTTCTTGTAGACGGCGGCGCTGATCCGGTCCGGGAAGAACACCTGGCCGGTGTGCACGACGTCGCCGCCGACGTGCACCTTCAGGTGGATGTGCGGGGTGCGGCCGCGGTACCAGCCCGGGTAGATCGTGTCGAAGCGGGCGACGCCCTTCGAGTTCGTCTTCTGGTGGCCGCGCAGGTAGCGCGACGACGCGCCGCTCACGCCGGAGTACGCGCCGCCGCGCGTCCGCGTGCCAGATCTCGACGTCGGCGCCGGCGATCACGCGGCAGGTGTTCGCGTTCTGCACGGTCAGCTTCAGGATCAGCGGCAGGCCCGGGCGGTTCTCGGTGATGTCGCGCCGGGTCAGGCTGTTCTCCACCCAGTACGGCCCCTCGGTCGCCTCCGGGGTGAGCACGCACGACCCGGCGGCCTCGGCGCTGCTGCCAGGGCCGTCGTCGGTCAGGAAGCGCAGGCCGGTCAGGCCCATCCCGAGACCGCCGGCGGCGGCGAGCGCGTCGCGGCGCCTGAGCTTGTGGTCGTGGTCGGTCATCGGTGCTCCTCCGTGTCAATAGAGAGCGCGCAGGCCGCGCAGATCATCGCTGGTGAAGGGATGGGCGAGCCAGTACGACAGCGACCGGCTGGGGCAATCCCCGGGCGTTCCGGTGCGGTCGAAGCTGGGGTTCATGCGCGCGCAGCGGCGCGTCTCGTGGTCGAGCCCCAGCACGTGGCCGAGCTCGTGCACGGCGGTCAAGCGTGATCAGGTCGCGCGAGCAGCCCCTGCCCAGGTAGACCGTGCTGCCGCGGCGCCGGCGGCTGTAGCCGACGTAAGCGGCCCCGTCGCAGGAGCGGCCGTTGTAGACGAACGTGACGTCGGGGTAGCGGTCGTCGCGCCTCAGGCGCACGCCCAGGCGCTGGCGGTTGACCAGGCGGGCGGCGCGGTCGATCGAGGCGGAGTAGGCGGGCGTGTCGCTGGTGTAGGTGACGACGTCGTAGGGCCAGGGGTTGCCGCCGACGACGAAGGCGGGCGCCGGGGCGGCCGTGGCGAGGGCCGCCGCCGAGGCGGCCACGGTGGCTGCGAGGGCGCGGCGGATCACGGCGCCGTGACGGGCTCGGGCGCGGGCGCCGGGGCGACGTAGGGCTCGGCGGTCGGCTCCGGGCGGGAGTCACCGGCGAGGCGCTCGCCGCCGCCGTCGAACGTCGCGGCGGAGCGCTGCCCATCGTGGTGCGTGGGCTGCTGGTAAGGCGACTGTTCGGTGCGCTCCGGACGGTCCCGGTCGTCGGACCGCTCCGATCCGCGCCAGCGGTGATGGTCGGGCCGCGCGGAGTCGTCCTCGTCGCCGGGGCGCGCGGACGGCCGGGGCTCGTCGCGATCGGTCGTCGCGGTGGCGGTCGTGTCAGCCGCGGGCGCGTCGACCGTGTCGCTCGCCGCCGTCGCCGACTTCGACGGCTCCGCGCTCGCGGACGCGACCGGCTTCGCGGCCGTCGCGACCTCCTCGGCCTCGCGTGTGACGGGCGCCGGCTCGAGCGCGGCCTGAGGGGCCGGCCGGGCCGCGGCCTCGTGCTGCTCGGGCCGTGCGGCGTCGGCGACGCCCAGGCCCGCCGCGGCGACCGCGGCGACCGTCGCGGTCTTCAGGAACGCGGTGCCGCCCGAGGCGACCAGCGCGCCCGCGCCCGCCGAGCCGCCCGCGCCGAACAGCCGCAGGAAGCCCTCGATCAGGCCCCACGGGGCCAGCCCCGCGGCCTTCGCGAGCGGCTTCCGCGGGTCCGCCTCGGCGAACGCCCGGCAGCCCTCGCAGGTGCGCAGGTGGGCGCGCACGGAGCGGCGCCGGAGCCGGCGCGCGTCGGCGTAGAGCACCATGTCCCGGACGCTCTCGCAGGCCAGGGTCCGTCCCGCCTGGCGGTCCTTCAGGCTCGCGCGCGCGGCGAAGACCAGCTGGCGCGCGTTGTTCTCGGTCACCTCGAGCGCGACCGCGATCTCCTCGTACTCCAGGTCGGCCAGCTCGCGCATGACGAGCGCCGCGCGCTGGCGGATCGGCAGCTCGCGCAGGTCGGCGACCAGCTCGGCCATCTGCTCGCGGGAGGCGACCTGCTCGTCGGCGCCGGCGACGCACTCGTCGCGCCCGTCGGGCCGGGCGGCGACGACCAGCGGCCGGCGGCGTTACCTGGTTGACCGCCTCGTTGTGGGCGATCCGGAAGAGCCAGGGGCGAAGCGGCGCGCTGCGCTCCTCGCGGCGAAGGGCGAGCAGCGCCTTCAGCATCGCGTTCTGGAGCGCGTCGCCGGCATCGTCCGCGTTGCGGGTGATCGAGCGGCAGTAGCCGAGCAGCGTTCCCTCGTAGCGGCGGTAGAGGGCGGCGAAGGCGGCGTCGTTGCCACCCGCCACCTGGAGGGCGAGCCGCTCGTCGGATCGGAGGGTGAGGGCGGAGGCGATCATGGGCGGGGAGCGGAGTCCGTGACGGCGGGCGGGGCGACCCTGCGTCGCCCCGCCCGCGTGCCGTCAGGTCTGCGGGACCTCCGTGGTGGAGGAGTCGCTCGACCCGTCGCGGGAGCCACGCTCGCCGCGCGGGCAGTCCCCGTCGCGACGCTCGTCGGACGAGCTGTCGTCGTCCGCCGCGGTCTGCGACGAGCTGGAGGCCAGCCCCTGGACCGTGGTCTGCGTGGCCACGAGCTTCGCCCGGGCCTCGGTCAGCGCGGTCTGGGCGTCGGCCGACAGCGTGTCGTCGGACAGCGCCTCGTCGATCGCGTCGATCTCGTCGGCGACGTCGTCGGCGATCTTGTCGAGTACGAACCCGTAGCCGGACGCTCCGGACGGGATCGTCGCGATCAGGTCGTCACGACCGGCGATCGCTGCGTTCAGCGTCTCGGTCAGAGCCGCAACCGTCGCGTCGTCGGCGCCGTCGTACAGCGAGACGACCGTCTCGATCGCGTTGTTCTGCGAGCGGGCCACGGCGTAGAACGCGTCCGGGCCGTTGTCGCTGCTCGCACGCCGCTTGGCCGACTTCGACGCCGCGGTCAGGTTGCTCCGCACGGACTTGAGCGCCGACGCGGCACCCGTGGCGTTGCCGTCGTCGACGGCGTCGGTCGCCCGGTCGAGCGCGCGCTCGGCCCGCTTGAGGCGGCTCGACGACGCGGCTCGGGACGTCCGAGCGGTCGAACGACCCGCCGGCACGGTCGCCGCCGCCGCCATGATGGCCGGGGCCGGCGTTGGCCACGGCCGGGGCGGCGGCCACCAGGCTTGCGCCCAGCAGCGCCGCGGTCAGTGTCCTTCGGATCTGCATGCGGGTACTTCTCCTTCCAGTAGGGGTGTTGGGGGATGGGACTGCCGCAACGACATGGCGAGGGGGCGGTCTGTTAGGCGGTTTCCCGCGGTTTGCAACATCGGGCCCAGATCCAGCGGGCCAGACCGGGCAGGGAGAGCGGCGGGACGTGGACGTCCATGTCAGTTCCCGAGCGCCCGGAGCGCGTTCGCCTTGCCCTGGCAGTCGTAGAGCCCGCTCTGCCCCGACACCGCGGTGCAGGTCTGCGCGGCCGCGGACATCACGTCGGTGCTGCCGGTGCGGCTGTCGCCGCCTGGCCCGCCGGACATCTCGCCGCCGGTCAGGACCCAGCGGATCTGGCCGCTCTCCACCGCGTCGGCCAGCCACTCGACGCTCACCTGGCTCTCGCGGCCGGAGAAGCCGCCGATCGCCGCCACGTCCGCGTCGGTCTGGATGACCGCCGAGGAGGCGCCCATCTGGCTCGACAGCGCGATGGTCCCGCCGCCGTGCTGCTGCACGTAGGCGGCGACCGACGTCAGCTCGCGTTGCCGCCGAACATGCCGCCGCCGGTCCCTCCGCCGCCGGCCATCGCGCCGGGCGGCGGGCCGCCGAAGCCGCCCGTCGTCTGGGCGCCGCCCGCGGGGAACGTGCCGCTGGTCGGGTGGTCGAGCGTGTCGCCCGCCCACGACGCCGGCGCGATCAGCAGGGCGCCGAGCGCCACGGCCAGCGCGGTCGCGCGGACCTTCCGCGTGTCGTCCATCGCCAGCGCCGCGGCGGCCCCGATGCCGAGGGCCAGCACGACGGGCTCCACCCACGCCGGCGACGGTCGAGCCGTCGCCGAGGATCTTGATCTCGGCCCAGATGCCACCGGCCACGGCCAGCGGGGCGAGCACGCGCATCGCGGCGCCCCCGCGGACCAGCGTGACCGCGCCGGCGCCGACGAGCGCCGCCGTGAACGGGGCGAGCTGGGAGACGTAGTAGGGGTGGAAGATCCCCTGGGCGAACGAGAACGTCACCGCGACCGTGGCGAACGCGCCGCCGACCGCGATCAGCCAGGCCGTGCGGGCGTCGTCGCGGCGCAGCCTGGTGACCACGCCGATCGCGATGGCGCCCGCGATCGCGAACCCGAGCAGCCAGCCGGCCTGGCCGCCGAGCGCCTCGTTCAGCAGGCGCAGCGGGCCGGAGTCGCCGCCGAAGGGGCCGCCGCCACCGCCGCCCGGGCCGCCGCCGGGACCGCCGCCGCCCGGGCCACCCGCCTGGCCGTCCACGCGGCCGAGGCCGTTGTAGCCCGTGATCAGCGACCAGATCGAGTTGTCGGACGTGCCGGAGACCCAGGGGCGGCTGCCGGCCGGGGTCAGCCAGACGAGCACCGGCCAGGCCAGCCCGGTTGCCGCCATCGCGACGCCGCCCGCGGCGAGCTGCTTGACCGCGGTCAGGCGGCCGCGGGGGGCCAGGTACAGGTAGGCGGCGGCCAGCGCCGGGACGACGATCAGCGCGGCGGCCATCTTGGTCTCGAACCCGAGGCCGATCGCCACGCCGCTCAGCACGATCCAGCGGGTGCGGCCGTCCTCGAAGGCCCGGACCAGGAACCACAGCGCCGCGACGCAGCACAGGACGAGCAGCGCGTCGGGGTTGTTGTGGCGCGAGATCGCGACGGTGATCGGCGTCAGCGCCAGCACCAGGCCGGCGACGAAGCCCGCCGCGCGGCCGAAGTGCCGCCGCGTCAGGTCGTAGATCAGGGCGACCGACAGCAACGCCCATCAGCGCCTGGGGCATGAGCATCGCCCAGGAGTTGAACCCGAACGCCTTGACCGACAGCGCCTGCACCCAGAGGGCCAGCGGCGGCTTGTCGACGGTCATCACGCCGGCCGAGTCGAACGACGCGAACAGGAAGTTGTGCCAGCTCTCGCTCATCGAGCGGACGGCGGCGCTGTAGTACTCGTTGGCCCAGCCGTTGCGGTCGAGCGCCCACAGGTTCAGCAGCGCGGTCAGCGCCAGCAGGCCGGCGAGCTCGGGGCGGGGGAGGGCCAGGGATCGGGCCCGCGCCGGCAGGCGCAGGCGCGGGACGGCAAGGGTGCTCATCGGGTTTCTCCTTGGGGGGTCAGGACGACGGGTGAGCGCCGGGCGCGGGCGAAGACCCACGAGCGCAGCGCGAGGTAGCGGGTGACGGTCGCGGCGACGCTGGCCACGATCAGGACGGCGAGCTCGACGGCGCGCGGCGGCGCCGGCGAGATCCCGTGCAGGACGATCAGCGCGCCGCTCGTGAGAGCCAGCGTGAGCACGTACACGGCGGTGCCCATCGCGAAGTGGCGGAGCAGGCGGTCACGCCCGCGGACGCCGAACGTGACGAGCCGGTTGGCCGCGGTGTTGCCGACGGCGGTCACGCCGAGGGCGAAGGCGTTGGCGACCTCCGGGCCGAGCGCGCCGCGGGTCGCCAGGTAGATCAGCGCGTAGGCGAGCGTGGACAGCACGCCGACGCCCATGAAGCGCGCGACGGGGGAGGAGGACGCGAGCCGCGCGACGCCCTTCAGGTCGTCGACCGCGGTACGGACGATGTCGACCCGGGAGTCGGGGTCGTCCACCCAGTCGACCGGCACCTCGTGGATGCGCAGGCCGCGGCGCTGGGCCAGGACGAGCAGCTCGGTGTCGAAGAACCAGCCGTCGTCGCGGATGTCGTCGAGCAGGCCGGGCAGCGCCGCGGCGCGGACGGCCTTGAACCCGCACTGCGCGTCGGAGAAGCGCGCGCGCAGGGCCGTGTGCAGGATGCGGTTGTAGGCACGCGAGATCAGCTCGCGCTTGGGCCCGCGAACCACGCGGGCGCCATGCGCCAGCCGGCTGCCGATAGCCACGTCGCTGTGGCCGGACATGAGCGGCGCGACCAGGGGGAGGAGCGCGCGCAGGTCGGTCGACAGGTCGACGTCCATGTAGGCGACGACTCGCGCCGGGCTGTTCGACCAGGCGGTGCGGAGGGCGCGGCCGCGGCCCTTGCGCTCCAGGCGCAGGTGCGTCGTGTGGGGCAGCGACTGCGCGAGCGCGGCGGCGATGCGCGGGGTGGCGTCCGTGCTGGCGTTGTCGGCGACGACGATCCGCCAGGAGAACGGAAAGCCGTCGCTCAGGAAGCGATGCAGGCGGCGGACGCTGCGCTCGAGGGCCGCCTCCTCGTTGTAGACGGGCACGACGATGTCGACGTCGGCCCCGGCGCGGCGCGGTGGCGCCGGCCGGCGCTGGGGGGCGGTGAGAGTGCTCATGGGACACACCCTCGGTCCCGCCCGTGGGACCTACCCGTGAGCCGCCTGAGACCTCCCTGAGAGACCCGAAAACCCCGAACTGGTCGAGGTTTTCCGCGACTATCGGCCGGAAACCTCGACCAGTTCGCGGGAAGCGGGGCGAGGTGCGGCTGGCGGGTCAGGCGGCTGGGAGTTACCATGAACGCCGCTCCGCCGCCGTCGGCGTCGGCGGCGCTCACCGTGCCGCCGTGGGCGTCGACGATGCCGGCGACGATCGCCAGGCCCAGGCCGGCGCCGCCCTTGCCGCGCTCGCGGCCGCCCTCCGCTCGCCAGAAGCGCTCGAAGAGCTCGGCGCCGTCGGCCACCGGCAGGCCGGGACCGAAATCGCGCACGGTCAGCACCACCGACGGACCCTCGCGCGCGACCGACACCTCGATCGGCGCATCGGTGTGGACCAGGGCGTTGCGCAACAGGTTCGCCAGCACCTGCCTAAGCGCATGCGCATCTCCCTTTACTGCGCCGTTGTCATCGGCGCGGAGCGTGACCGACCGGCTAGGCGCGACAGCCCGCGCGTCGTCGACGGCGTCCGAGGCGAGCGCACCCAGATCGACCTTCACGTGCGGGACCTCGCCGACCGCGTCGAGCCGGGCCAGTGTCAGCAGGTCCTCGACCAGCACGCCCATCCGTGCGGCCTCGTCCTCGATCCGGCGCATCGACTTCTCCACGGCGGCGTCGTCGCGCGCTGCCCCCATGCGAAACAGCTCCGCGTACCCGCGGATCGACGCCAGCGGCGTGCGCAGCTCGTGCGAGGCGTCGGCGATGAAGCGGCGCAGCCGGTCCTCGGACGCCTCGCGCTCGGCGAACGCCCCCTCGAGCCGGTCGAGCATCGCGTTCAGGGACACGCCCAGCCGGCCGACCTCGCTGCGCGGGTCGGTCGCCTCGACGCGGTGCGACAGGTCGCCGCCCGCGATCGCGCCCGCCGTGTGGCCCATGCGATCGAGCGGCAGCAGCGCGCTGCGCACGACCAGCCAGGCCAGCAGCCCGAGCGCCGCCAGCACCGCGACGATCACGAGCCCCTCGACCAGCAGCAGACGGTCGAGCGTCTCGTCGACCTCGCTCAGCGGGACCGCCACGACCGTCGAGGTCCCGCCGAACGGATCGCGCTCGGCCCGCACGCGGTACTGGTTGTCGTCGCCGCCGGTCCCGCCGACCGTGAACGACTTCCCGATCGGGACGTCACGGGGGAGGTCGGGCTTGACGGTCAGGTCCTGCCCGTAGGAGATGACGACGTCGCCCAGCACCTCGCCGCTGGCCGAGCGCCGCTGGCCGTAGGTGCCGGGCGGCAGCCCGGTCGCCGGCTCACGACCGCCGTCGCGCGGAGGCCCGCCTGCGCCGCCGCCCGGGCCGCCCGCACCGGGGCGCCGATCGTGATCCGGCGCGGGCAGCTTCGGGCCGATGCTGCGCTCGCCCAGCTCGCGGCCGACCGCGGCGGGCGCGCTGCGCAGCTGCTGGTCGACGCGGTCGAGCAGGAAGTCCCGCTGCTCGGCGTAGGTGATCGCGGCGGCTGCCACGAGCCCCACCGCCGCCAGCACCAGCAGCGCGGCGACCAGGCGCGCCCGCAGGGAAGCCATCAGGTCCGCGGCTGTCGCAGCGCGTAGCCCACGCCGCGCACCGTATGGATGAGCGGCGGGCCGTGCCCATCGAGCTTCTTGCGCAGGTAGGAGACGTACGTCTCGAGCACGCGGGCATCGCCGCCGAAGTCGTAGTCCCACACGTGCTCGAGCAGCTGGGCCCGGGTCAGCACGCGGCGCGGGTTGAGCATCAGGTAGCGCAGGAGCCGGTACTCGGTCGCGGTCAGGTCGATCGTCGCGCCGTCGCGCTTGACCTCGTGAGCGTCGTCGTCGAGCTCGACGTCCTCGAAGGTCAGCACGCTCGACTCGGCCTCGGCCTCGCCCACGCGCCGGAGGATCGAACGGATGCGGGCCACCAGCTCCTCGAGGCTGAACGGCTTGGTCACGTAGTCGTCGCCGCCCAGGGACAGCCCGCGGATCTTGTCCTCGGTGGCGTCGCGGGCGGTCAGGTAGATGATCGGCACGCGCGCCTGCTGAGCGCCGATCCGGCGGGCCACGTCGAACCCCTCCATGTCGGGCAGCATCACGTCGAGCACGATCAGGTGCGGCTTGAACTCCGACACCTTGGCGATCGCGCCGGCGCCGTTGCCCGCCGACTCGACCTCGAAGTCCTGGAACCGGAGCGCCATCGAGATGACGTCGACGATGTTGGGCTCGTCGTCGACGACGAGTATGCGGTGTGCCTCAGCCATTGCTGGGAGTATCGACTCGATTCCTGAGAGCAGACTGAGAGAGCCCTGAGAGGCGCTCAGTTGTCCGGGACGTAGCGGCGGCAGATCGACGGGTCGCCGCTGCGGAAGCCGGCCAGCACCGCGTCGCGCCGCTCCTCGGGTGTCCCGTGATGCTGCTCGTTGCCGGCGTCGAAGTCGCCGACGGCGAGGGCGGTGTTGAGGATCTCGTCCAGGTCGCCGGAGTCCAGATCGCCGCGCGCGAACGCCGAGTTCGCCCACGTGCCCGCCCAGCAGTCGGCCTGCAGCTCGTACGGCCGCGCGTCCGGGCCGACGCTGTTGTCGAAGATCCCGAGCTCCTGCTGGATGTTGTGCGCGTACTCGTGGGCGAGCACGTACGCCACCGCGAAGTCGCCGGCCGCCCGGCCGTAGCCCGCGGACTCGCCGGGCAGGCCGCGCACCACGCCGTTGTACAGGTCGGCGGCGAACTGCTGTGAGACGTAGATCGTGTCGTCGGCGGGGCAGTAGAGCGCAGCGTCGCCGCCCGCCGTTATCCCGCAGCCGCTCACGCGCACGGCGCGCGGCGGGAAGAACTCGTAGCGCACGCTCGGCGGGGGCAGGTCGTTGGCCCGCAGGGTGCGGGTCCAGTACTCGTCGATGTTGCGCAGGACGCCCTCCATGAACTCGTCGATCTCCTGGGGCTCGCTGCGTCCGCGGACCTTGACCTCGGGGCTCGTGCCCTCCGCGGAGGGGATCGACTGCTCGAGCTGCGCGAGGTACTCCTGGACCCGGCCCTTGATCTTGTCCCGCCGCTGCCGGTACTCGCGCTGGACGTCGCGGCGCAGCCGCTCGGTGCGCTCCGCCAGACGCTCGCGGGCGCTCTCCACCTGGTCCTCGGCCGCGCAGCCGGAGAGCACGACGAGCGCGCAGGCGGTCAGGGTGAGTACGACGATCTTCACGAGTCCATCATCACTGGCAATAGGTTTGTGCCGTGGACACGACTACCCCCGCCACCAGCAACCCACGCGAGCAGGGCCTGGCGATCGTGGGCCTGATGGTCCTCGTGATGTGGGTCTCCGAGGTCATCGACTCGTTGAACGGCAACAAGCTCGACCAGTACGGCATCCAGCCGCACGAGGTCGACGGCCTGACCGGAATCCTCACCGCTCCGTTCCTCCATGGGGGCTTCGGGCACCTGATCGGCAACACCGTCCCGTTCATCGTGATGGGCGTCCTGATCGCGCTGAACGGCGCCGGGCGGGTGCTGGCGGTGACCGCGATCGTCGCGCTGGTAAGCGGCCTGGGCGTCTGGCTGATCGCGCCCGAGGGGACCAACCACATCGGCGCGAGCGGGATCGTCTTCGGCTACGCGACCTACCTGATGACCCGCGGCTTCTACAACCGCAGCCCGATGGAGATCGCCGTGGGGATCGTGATCGCCGCCATATTCGGCACCGCCCTGCTCGGCGGGCTGGCGCCCCAGCAGGGGATCTCCTGGCAGGGGCACCTGTTCGGGGCGATCGGCGGCATCGTCGCGGCCCGGCTGCTCATGCGCGACCGGTCCGGCGCGCCGCGTCCGCGTCCGGTCTGACCGCGCCGCCGCCCGCTCAGCCCTCGGAGTCCTCGCCGTCCTCGCGGATGTCCTCCGCGACCCGTTCCTTGAACGGCTTCAGCTTGTCGAACAGCTCCTCGGGCGGGACCGCCTCGTGGGGCTCGCTCTCGCCGACCAGCCAGGGCGCGGCGTCGACCGCGGTGCGCCAGGCCGCCTCCTCCGGGTCCGTCTGGTCGCCTTCGGGCCCGCTGGGCTCGTCCGGGAGCTCCTCGATCTTGTCCAGGTACACGTTCGTGAACCGGTCGCGCTGCTCCTCGTGGTACTCGATCCGCGCGCGCTTGCCCTCGACACCCAGCGCCGCGTTCCCGATGTGCTCGCGGAACGTCGTGTACTCGTTGCCGTCACCGTCCTTGACCACGTAGCGGGTGCTGCCGCTGCGCGTCTCGAACGTCCGGACCGAATCGACGGTGATCGTCGCCTCCATTCACGCGCTGTGTACCCCGGCCGCCGTGGCGGAATGCGCCTCTTCGCCGAGGCCGTGCCGGAAGCCCTCGCGCCAGCTCGCGTAGCGCGGTTGCCAGCCCAGCTCGCGCTTGGCCTTGGCGTTCGACGTCCCGCGTATCTGGGTGAACATCGACACGCCGGGATCGCCGGCCGCCATGCGCCCGAGCCACACGGGCACCCGGCGGGGCGGCCCCGCGCCGATCGCCTCGGCCAGGTCCGGCAGCCACACCCGGGCCGGTGCGGGCTCGTCGTCGGAGACGTTGTAGATGCCCGGCGCGCCCTCGGTCATCGCGAGCAGCGTCGCGGTGGCCGCGTCGTCCAGGTGCGCGAACGACCACACGCCGCCGCCGTCGCCGATCACCGGCAGCCGCCGCTTTCGCACCTGCTCGAGCAGCGACCCGCCCTCGCCGAGCATCGACCCGGGCCCGTAGAAGCCCCCGTAGCGCAGCGCGACGCCCTCCAGGTCGTCGTGCCCGACCACCGCCGACTCCAGGTAGCGGATCGCCTCCAGCGTCCGCCGCATCGCGGCGGGCGGCTCCGGGTCGAGCGGGTCGTCCTCGGTCTTGACCGGGCCGCCGCTGCGCTCGTAGGTCCAGCCGCCGAAGCTCTGCGCGACGAAGCGCCGCGCGCCTGCCAGGCGCGCCGCGTCGAGCAGGTAGTCGGTCCCGGTGGTACGCAGCCGGTTCGTGACCGCGAACTCCTCGTCGAAGCGCTTGAGGTTGCCGATCGCCGTGAGCGCGGTCATCTGGTGGATGACGACCTCGGGCTCCGCGGCGACGACGGCGTCGACCACCGCCGCCAGGTCGAGTCCGTCGGCGACCACGGGGGTGGCGCCCATCCGGCGCAGGCCCTCAGCCTTGACCGGGGTGCGCGTCATCGCGACGACCTCGTGGCCGCTTGCCACGAGCATCGGCACGAGCCGCCTGCCGAGCGCCCCGCTCGCTCCTGCCACGAACACCTTCATCACGGGCCTCCTTCGTCTGCGGTTCCACCCAGGAGACGGGACGGCGTCCTCGGTCGTGACAGCGGCGGTGTCACAGAGCGGCGAGCGGGATCGTCTACACCTTCGACATGACCACGACCGAGATCGAGGAGCTGCGCCCGCGCGCGTTCGCGATCGCCTACCGGATGCTCGGCAGCGTGGGCGACGCCGAGGACGTCGTGCAGGAGGCGCTGCTGCGGCTGCACCGCGCGGTCGAGTCCGGCGAGCGGCTCAAGTCGCCGCCGGCGTACCTGGCGACGGTCACGACCCGGCTGGCGATCGACGAGCTGCGCTCCGCCCGCGCGCGGCGCGAGACCTACGTGGGGGAGTGGTTGCCCGAGCCGGTCCTGACCGACGACCCCGACGACCCGGCACGCCAGGCCGAGATGTCCGACTCCCTGTCCCTCGCGTTCCTGGTCGTGCTCGAGACGCCTGTCGCCGGAGCAGCGGGCGGTGTTCCTGCTGCACGACGTGTTCGACTACCCGTACGGCGACGTCGCCGGCATCGTCGGCAAGACCGAGTCGGCCGTGCGCCAGATCGCGGTCCGGGCCCGCCGCCACGTCGAGGAGCGCCGGCCGCGGTTCGAGCCGTCGCGGGCGGCCCGCGACGAGCTGGCCGAGCGCTTCCTCAAGGCGACCAGGGACGGCGACGTCAAGGCGCTCGAGGAGCTGCTGGCCGAGGACATCGTCATCACCGGCGACGGCGGCGGCAAGGCACCGGCGCTCGCGCGACCGCTCCGCGGCAGCCGGCGGGCGGCACGAACCCTCGTGGCGTGGGGGGCGGCGGCGCGGAAGCTCGGCGTCGTCTCGGCCGTGCGCGTCGAGGTGAACGGCCAGCCCGGCGTGCTCGCGGTCGGCGCCGACGGGCGTGCGGTCAGCGTGATGGAGCTCGACATCCGCGACGGTCGCATCCAATCGATCTGCTCGGTCGTCAACCCGGACAAGCTCGCCCACCTGACCGTGAGCTGACCGCCGTCAGGCCGCCGCGGCGCGCAGATCGGCCCACATCGCCGAGTGGTCGCTCAGGCCGGCCTCCCGCACCTCGTGCAGGTACTCGCACGCGACCGCGCGGAACGGCGGCGAGGCGATGATGTGATCGAGCCGCCAGCCGAACTTGCGGTTGGCGAACATGTACGAGCGGTCGCGCCGGCCGTAGCCGTGCAGCGCCCGGAACGCGTCGGTCCAGCCGAGCCGCGGCAGGTCCTGGATCAGCAGCAGCTCCGCCGCGTCGTGGCGCTCCCCGTAGTCGGGGCGGATCCGCCCGGAACGGGTGCGCGCGAACGTCTGGATCTGGCCCTCGCGGCTCTCGTAGGACGGCGTGTTGAAGTCGCCGGTGACGACGCGGGCCCGCCCGTCGCCGGCCGCCAGGTGAGCGAACAGCGCCTCGAGCGTGCGGACCTTCACGCGATCGGGCTTGCCGCTCAGCGGGGCGTGCAGGGTGTGCGCCTCGACGGGCACTCCGTCCAGCTCGGTGCGCACGGCCAGGTGGCGCTCCGGCCAGGGCAGGCCCGCCACCTCGACCACCGCCACCGGCGCCCGCGCAGCGATCGCCACCGCCAGCCGCCGCGATCCCGACGCCCCCGGCTCGAGGGTGCTGACCGCGACGTTCAGGCCCGCTTCGGTCAGCGCCTCGGTCCAGCGCGCGATGGTGGTCGGCGTCAGCTCCTGGAGGCACACCAGGTCCCAGTCCGCCACGGTCACGGCCGCGATCTGGGGCTCGATCCCCTTGACGCGGCCGGCGACGTTCCAGGTGAGCACCCTTCCCACAGCGGCAAGCTACCCGCGCCGGGCCTCGGGTTAGCCCCACGGTCGGTCATGGGCGGGCCGCATGGCCTCGTGATGCGGTGAGGGCGACGCTTGTGCCATGTCCCCCCTTGCCCGCACTCCCCTCACGCACGCCGCCGCCGCGCTCGTGGCGCTGATCGGCCTCCTGACCCTCTCGCTCGTCGCCGCCGGACAGGCGGACGCGAAGGCGAAGAAGAAGACCCCGGCCGTCAAGGCGAAGGTCGCGAAGAAGACGCTCACGATCACCGGCAACAAGAAGGCCAACGTCATCGTCGTGCGCCTGAAGCGAAACTCGAAGAAGGTGCTCGAGGTCGACGTGGGAGGTAACGGCAAAGCCGACTTCCGGTTCCGCCGCAGCCGCTTCAAGAAGATCGTGCTCAGGGGCGGCAGCGGCAACGACACGCTGCGCATCGACGAGTCCAAGGGCGCCATCACCACCACGGCGAAGACCACGCTCAAGGGCGATGCGGGCAACGACGTGATCTCCGGCGGCGCCGGCGCCGAGAGCATCAGCGGCGGCACGGGCAACGACACCGTGGACAGCGGCGCGGGCAACGACTCGCAGTCGCTCGGCGCCGGCGACGACATCGTCCGCTCCGACCCCGACGACGGCGCCGACCGGATTCAGGGCGACGCCGACAACGACCGGCTGGCCGTGATCGGCTCCGCCGGCGACGACAACCTGGCGGCGGCGCCGAACGGCGGCCGCCTGCGCATCGCGCGCGGGGCGGCGAACACCGACGCCGACGACGTCGAGGCGATCGACTTCAGCGCGCTCGGCGGCGCGGACACCATCTCCATCGACGACCTGACCGGCACCGACGTGCGCCGCACCGCGACCGACCTGGCGAGCGCGCTGGGCGGCTCGACCGGCGACGGCGCGGCCGACAACGTGATCGTCAAGGGCTCCCCGAACGGCGACAACATCGCCGTCAGCGGCAGCGCGGGCGCGTTCCAGGTCAGCGGCCTCGGAGCGGAGACGGGCGGCGCGAACGCCGAGGCGGGCGCGGACCGCCTGACCGTGGACGGCGCGGGCGGCGGCGACGCGATCGGCGCGCAGGGCCTCGCCGGCTCCGCGCTCCCGCTGGTCGCCGACGGCGGCGCCGGCGCGGACGCGATCACCGGCAGTCCCGGGTCCGACGTGCTCGCCGGTGGCGACGACGACGACTCCTTCCGCTCCGAGCCCGGCGACGGCACCGACCGCATCGTCGGTGGGGGCGGCAACGACCGCATCGCCGTCGGTGGCTCTGACGGCGACAACACGATCGGCGCGACCGGAGACGGCGGCCGTCTGCACGTGACTCGCGACGGCGAGAGCGTCGACGTCGAGGGCGTCGAGTCGCTCGGCGTCGACGGCCGCGGCGGCGCCGACGCGATCACCGTCGGCAACCTCGCCGGCAGCGGCGTCGGGCAGGCCGGCATCGAGGCCGCCGACGGCCAGGCCGACGACGTCAAGGTCGACGGCTCCGGCGGCGACGACCAGATCGCGATCACCGGCAACGACTCCACCGCGCGCATCGGCGGGTCGGGACCGGCGGTCGACGTCCATGGCGACCCGGGCAGCGACAAGCTGTCCGTGAACGGGCAGGGCGGCAACGACGCACTCGACGCGTCGGCGTTCTCGCCGGGCGCGACGCCGCTGTCCCTGGCGGGCGGCCCGGGCGACGACTCGCTCACCGGCACCCAGGCCGCCGACACGTTCGTCTGGAACGCCGGCGACGGATCGGACTCCTTCGACGGGCAGGGCGGCGACGATCGCCTGGCCGTGAACGGCTCCGACGACCAGGAGGCCGTGAAGGTCGGCGCGAACGGCTCGCGGTTCAGCCTGACCCGCGACCTGGACAACGCCACGCTCGGCGGCACGAGCATCGAGACGCTCGACGTCGACCCGCGCGCCGGCAACGACTCCGTGACCGTCGACGACCTGACCGGCAGCGGCGTGCAGCGCGTCAACGCCGCGATAGGCGACGACTCCCAGCCCGACAGCCTGGCCGCCAGCGGGACGGCCGGCGCCGACACCCTCGGCGTGGGTACCGACGTCGCCGGCGTGCAGGTCACCGGCCTGCCCTACGCGGTGCGTGCCTCCGGCGCGAACGTCGCCACCGACAGCCTGGTCGTGCGTGGCCAGAACGGGCCCGACACGATCAGCGGCACGGGCCTGCCGGCGACGTCCGTCGACCTCACGCTCGACGGCGGTGCCGGAGCCGACACGCTCAACGGCGAGCGACGGCAACGACAGGTTGCTCGGCGGCGAGGGCGCCGACGACGGTCCGCGGCGGCCGCGGCAACGACCTCGCCCTGGCCGGAGCCGACAACGACACGTTCACCTGGAACCCGGGCGACGGCTCGGACACGATCGAGGGCCAGGACGGATCGGATCGCCTGGTGTTCAACGGCGCGAACATCAGCGAGAAGATCGGCATCACCGCCAACGGCGGCCGGGTGCGCTTCACCCGCGACGTCGCCAACATCGTGATGGACCTGAACGACGTCGAGACGGTGGACTTCCACGCTCTCGGCGGCGCGGACACGATCACCGCGGGCGACCTGAGCGGCACCGATCTGGTGACGGCCAACCTGGACCTGGCCGCGACGGCCGGCGGCGGCACCGGCGACGGCGGTGTCGACAAGGTGATCGTCGACGGCACGAACGGCGACGACGTGGCGGTCGTCGTCGGCGATGCGACGGGCGGGTCCGTGTTCGGGCTGGCCACGACGTTCAACATCCTCCGTCCCGAGGCCGTCAACGACCGGCTGACGGTCAACGGCCGGGGCGGTGACGACGTGATCGAGGCCGGCTCCCTGGCCGTCACCGGGATCGCGCTGACCGCGGACGGCGGCGACGACGACGACGTCATCGTCGGCGGCGACGGGGGCGACGTGCTGCTCGGCGGCAACGGCGACGACGTCCTGGTCGGCGGCCCGGGCCAGGACGTGCTCGACGGAGGCACCGGGAGCAACACGGTGATCCAGTAGCTCGCGGCATACGGCACAAATGGACTCGCCGGAACCGATTAGTTCCGGCGAGTCCGCCGGTCTCAACCCTTACAAGTGGATCGCAACGAGACCGATACCGGCCGTCTGTCGTTCCTCCATGGCAAGCTGCCACCGGGCTTCGAGCTCGAGGTGGTGCGCGTGGAGCCCGGAGGGGTTCGCCCCTTCCGCGACGCCGACTGGTGGGATTCCCTGGTGGTGGTCGAGCACGGCGAGATCGAGCTCGAGTGCACCAGGGGCGGCCGCCGCAGGTTCGTCGAAGGAGCGGTCCTGTGGCTGGTCGGCCTGCCGCTCGTCGCCCTGCACAACCCGGGTCCCGAGCCGGTTCTGATGTCCGCCGTCTCGCGCTCGAAGACGCGGGCGATGAATTCCGACCGCCCCGGCGGTCTCAATGGAAAAGCAGAAACGAGGAGCCCATCGACATGACATCCCAGACCCTGACACCGACAGCTCTACCGGAGGCGCACACCGACCGCTCGCGCTGGGTGGCGCTGTACGTGCTGTGCGCCGGGATGCTCATGATCGTCCTCGACGTCACCGTGGTGAACGTCGCGCTGCCGTCGATCCAGAGCGACCTGGGCTTCGGCCAGTCCGACCTGGCCTGGGTGGTCAACGCCTACCTGATCGCCTTCGGCGGCCTGCTGCTGCTGGCCGGCCGGCTCGGCGACCTGATCTCCCGCCGCGGCGTGTTCCTCGCCGGGCTCGGCGTGTTCACGCTCGCGTCGTTCGTGTGCGGCATCGCTCAGAGCCAGGAGATGCTGGTCATCGCCCGGTTCGTCCAGGGCATCGGCGGCGCGATGGCGTCGGCCGTCATCCTCGGGATGATCGTCACGATGTTCCCCGAGCCGCGGGAGCAGGCCAAGGCGATCGGCGTCTACGGCTTCGTCGCCTCGGCGGGCGGGTCGGTCGGCCTGCTGGCCGGCGGCGTCCTGACCCAGTCCATCAACTGGCACTGGATCTTCTTCATCAACATCCCGATCGGCATCGTCACCGCGATCCTGGCCGTCCGTCTGCTCGAGCACGACAAGGGCATCGGCTTCGGCCAGGGCGCGGACATCCTCGGCGCGGCGCTGATCACGAGCGCGCTGATGCTGCTCGTCTACACGATCGTCAAGCCCGCGGCCGAGAACGGCTGGGGCGACGGCGAGACGCTCCTGCTGGGCGCCGGATCGCTGGCGCTGATCGCGGCCTTCGTGGCCCGTGAGGCGACCGCGAAGAACCCGCTGATCCCGCTGCGCATCTTCAAGTCGCGCAACGTGTCGGGCGCGAACGCGATCCAGGCCGTCTCCGTGGCGGGCATGTTCGCGATGTTCTTCATGGGCGCGCTGTACTTCCAGAAGGTGCTCGGCTACGACGCGCTCGAGACCGGGCTGGCCTTCCTGCCCGCCACGATCGTGATGGGCACGCTGTCGGTCCGGTACTCGGAGAGGCTCGTCACGCGCTTCGGCGCCCGGGCGACGCTGATCCCCGGCCTCGGGTTCATCCTCGGCGGCCTGCTGCTGTTCACGCAGACGCCGGTCGACGGCGCCTACCTGACCCACGGCCTGGCCCCGGTCGCGCTGATCGGCGCCGGCGCCGGCCTCGCGTTCCCCGCTCTGATGACGCTCGCGATGTCGGGCGCCACGCCGGAGGACGCCGGCCTGGCCTCGGGCCTCGTCAACACCACCGCGCAGGTGGGCGGTGCGCTCGGCCTGGCCGTGCTGGGCACGGTCGCGACCACCAAGACCGAGAGCCTGAGCGACGGCGGCGACTCGGCCCTGGCCGCGCTGAACGGCGGCTACCACCTCGCCTACCTGATCGGCGCGGCGCTGGTCGGGGCTGCCCTGCTGATCGCCTGGAAGGTGCTCCAGGGCGAGGGCGCGGCGACCGAGGCGGCCGCCCCGGACCACCGTCGCGAGCGCGTCGACGCGGAGCCCTGCTACGAGGCGGCGTAAGCCCGCTGCCTCGTTAAGCTCCGTGAAGCGATGACGTCGGTCCCCGGCACCTCACCCGCGCAGCAGGACAACCTGCTCCGGGCCGCGGCTCAGGGCGACGAGTCCGCGTTCGAGCAGCTCGTCGAGACGCACCGTCGCGAGCTGCACGCCCACTGCTACCGGATGACGGGGTCGACGTACGACGCCGACGACGCGCTCCAGGACGCGATGCTCCGGGCGTGGCGGAACATCGGGAAGTTCAAGGGCAACTCGTCGCTGCGCGCGTGGCTCTACAAGATCGCCACCAACACGTGCCTGGACCTGATCAACCGGCGGCCCAAGCGCGTGCTGCCGCTGGACTACGGCCCGGACTCCGACCCGTTCGAGGGCCCGGGCCAGCCGCTGATCGAGTCGGTATGGGTGGAGCCATACCCCGACGAGCAGATGGGGCTTGCGGACGGCTATGCCGCTCCCGAGGCGGGCTACGAGATGCGCGAGAGCGTCGAGCTGGCTTTCATCGCGGCGCTGCAGCACCTGCCCGCCAACCAGCGTGCCGTGCTGATCATGCGCGAGGTGCTCGGCTTCTCCGCTCAGGAGGCGGCCGACCTGCTCGAGACCTCGCCGCAGTCCGTCAACAGCGCTCTCCAGCGAGCCCGCGCATCGGTCGACCAGAAGCTCCCCGACCAGAGCCAGCAGGAGACGCTGCGGACGCTCGGCGACGATGAGCTGGAGAAGCTCGTCAAGAACTACGTCGAGGCGATCGAGACCGGCGACGTCGAGCGCATGGTCGGCATGCTCGCCGAGGACGCCGCCTGGTCGATGCCGCCGCTCGCCACCTGGTACCGCGGCGATCGCATCCCCGACTTCCTGCGCGTCGGCCCGCTGTCCGGCGACTGGCGCTGGAAGCACGTGCCCACGCACGCCAACGGGCAGCCGGCGGTCGGGTGCTACACGTGGGACGAGGACGAGGGCGCCTACCTGCCGTTCTGCGTCGACGTCCTCACGCTCGAGGGCGGCCGCATCAAGGAGGTCACGGCCTTCATCGTCAAGGCGATGAAGGACGAGCCCGACCACGAGGACGACCGCGAGTACTACAAGCGGTTCCCCGAGGCGGGCCTGGACGAGCGGCGCACGCGAGGCGTGTTCGAGCGCTTCGGGCTGCCGCTTCGCCTCGAGGCCTGAACCGCGTCTACCGGCAGCGGGGCGCGCGCGAAGGGGAACGCAGGTCCGCCCTGTTGTGGGCGAAGCAGTTTCCCCTGCCCGTGCCGTCCCACGACAGGTCGGCCGCGATGCCGGCGAGCGGGAAGCCGGTGCGCTCGCTCCCGTTGCCGGTCGCCACGTTCCCCTCGATGCGGTTGCCGTCCGAGTTGGGCTCGATGTCGAGGTCGGAGCAGGCCTGCTCCGACAGTGCCAGCGCCCGGCAGTAGTTGACGACGGCGATCCCGGCGCTCGGGTTGTCGACGACGCGGTTGTGGTGGACCCGGTTGCGGTCGGCGGCCAGCAGCAGGATGCCCGAGTGGGGGAACGCCGCGCAGACGGTCGGCCCGCCGCAGGCGCTCCGATCGTTCGCGAACACCCGGTTGTGGTCGATCTGGTTGCGGCCGCCTGTCTTCACCGGCAGGCGCGGCAGCGTCGACGAGAGGAAGCCGACCACGTTCCCGTGCGCCACGTTGTGGTCGGCGCGGACGCCGGTGCTGTTCTCGATCTCGAAGCCGCTGACGTTGTTGTAGGCGCGGTTGTGGCTCATGCGCACGTTGCGCGACTGCCCCACGTAGAAGCCCGTGTCGTTCGCGTCCCGGGCGTACGAGTGGTCGAGGCTGCCGGACAGCGTCAGACTCGGGAAGATCCCGTACTCGGCGTTCTCGACGGCTCGCACGCGCGTGACCCGCCAGTGGTCGACGCAGCGCAGCAGCACGCCGTCACCCGTGAAGCCGCGCACCTCGAGACCGGAGATCAGCGATCCCTGGACGCGCTCCGATCGGTTGCTCAGGCAGCTCGCCTCGTGGCTCTTGCCGACCGCGATGCCGTCCTCCTGTCCGGCCGACGCCTGCAGCACGACCGGCTTCTCGCGCGTGCCGCGGCCGACGAGCGATATGCGATCGCGCGTGATCACGACCGCGCAGGTCTCGGGGTCGTCCTCCGCCCGGCAGCGCCGGCCGGCTTCCTGGTACGTGCCGGGCGCGACCCGCACCGTGTCGCCCGGGCGCGCCTTGTCGACGGCGGCCTGGATCGAGCCGCCGGGGCTCACGTCGATCGTCCGGGCGGCGCTGGTCGCGGGTAGCCACAGGCTCGCCAGCGCCAGCAGGATGAGGAACCCGCCACGACCCGCCGCCGGCAATTTTTTCTCGTGCGGTGTCGATTTGGGCGCGCGCCGATCGACGCATCGGTTAGAACGGCAAACACCCATCCGAGGAGAGAGACGATGCCGCGATTCATGGTGATGGTCAAGGCGACGAAGGAGAGCGAGGCCGGGGTCATGCCCAGCGAGGAGCTGCTCGCCGCCATGGGCGCCTACAACGAGGAGCTCGTCAAGGCCGGCGTGATGCTGGCCGGCGAGGGCCTGCACCCCAGCTCGAAGGGCGCGCGCGTGCGCTTCGCCGGCACCGACCGGTCGGTCGTCGACGGCCCGTTCGCCGAGACCAAGGAGCTGGTCGCCGGCTACTGGCTGATCCAGACCAAGTCGCTCGACGAGGCGATCGAGTGGGTCAAGCGCTGCCCGAACCCGATGGAGGGCGAGAGCGAGATCGAGATCCGCCAGGTGTTCGAGGCCGAGGACTTCGGCGACGAGTTCACGCCCGAGCTGCGTGAGCAGGAGGAGCGCATCCGCGCGCAGGCCTCCGAGAACGCCTGACCTCCTGCATGGCGGCGGGATCCTCGGACACCCACCGCGCGATCGATGCGGTCTGGCGGATCGAGTCGGCGCGGCTGATCGCCGGGCTCGCGCGGGTGACGCGCGACGTGGGGATGGCCGAGGACCTGGCGCAGGAGGCGCTGGTCGCCGCGCTCGAGCAGTGGCCCGAGTCGGGCGTCCCGGACAACCCGGGCGCCTGGCTCATGGCCACCGGCAAGCACCGGGCGATCGACCGGCTGCGGCGGAAGGCCGTGCTCGAGCGGAAGACCGAGGAGATGGGCCGCGACCTGTCGACCCGTGGCGACGACGAGGCGGACATCGACGCGGCGATCGACAACCCGATCGAGGACGACCTGCTGCGGCTGGTGTTCGTCTGCTGCCACCCGGTCCTGTCCACCCAGGCCCGCGTCGCGCTGACCCTGCGCATGGTCGGCGGCCTGACGACCGAGGAGATAGCGCGGGCGTTCCTGGTCTCGGACTCGACGGTGGCCCAGCGGATCGTGCGAGCCAAGCGCACGCTCACCGAGGCGCGCGTGCCCTTCGAGATTCCTGCGCGCGACGAGCTGGCCGACCGGCTGTCCGACGTGCTCGAGGTGATCTACCTGGTCTTCAACGAGGGCTACTCGGCCACCGCGGGTGACGACTGGCTGCGGCCCGGCCTGTGCGAAGACGCGCTGCGCCTCGGGCGCATCCTGGCCGGGCTGATGCCCGAGGAGCCCGAGGTGCACGGCCTGGTCGCGCTGATGGAGATCCAGGCCTCGCGCACGCGCGCCCGGCTCGGTCCCGGCGGCGAGCCCGTGCTGCTGATGGACCAGGACCGGGCGCGTTGGGACTACGTGCTGATCACCCGCGGCCTCGCCGCCCTGCGGCGGGCGGAGCGGCTGGGCGCGCCGCTCGGGCCGTACACGATCCAGGCCGCGATCGCCGCCTGTCACGCGCGGGCGCGGACGGCCGAGCAGACCGACTGGACGCGCATCGCGGCGCTGTACGACGCGCTCGCGGCCGTGTCGCCGTCGCCGGTCGTCGAGCTCAACCGGGCGGTCGCCCTGGCCATGGCGTTCGGCCCGGCTGTCGGGCTCCAGGTGGTCGACGCGCTGGTCGAGGACGGGTCGCTCGACGGCTATCACCTGCTGCCGGCGGCGCGCGGCGACCTGCTCGAGCGCCTCGGCCGCTTCCAGGAGGCGGGCGTCGAGTTCGAGCGGGCGGCATCGCAGACCCGGAACGCGCGCGAGCGGAAGCTGCTGCTCGGCCGGGCGGCGGGCGCACTCGCCTCGGCCCGATAGACGTTTTCGCTTCCTGCGACGATGAATTTCGCCGTCCGCCGGAGTAGATAGGTACGAAGCATCGACTCGCATACCGACTGGAGGCCGTAGTTGTCGTCTCTCACCCGTTGGGTCCTGGCCCACAAGCGCATCGTCGTCGTCTCCTGGCTCGTGCTCCTTGTCGCCGGGATCGCGGCGTCCGGGCCCGCGTCCGATGCGCTGACGCAGAAGTTCTCCGTGCCCGGCGAGGAGGGCTGGGAGACCAACGTGGCGATCAAGCAGAAGTACGGCGGCACCGGCGGTGACAGTGCCCCCCTCATTCCCGTCGTCGCCCTCCCTGACGGGAAGACGGTCGATTCCGCGGGTGTGCGCGAGGACCTCGCGGCGATCGACCAGCGGCTCGAGCGCGCGCTGCCGCGCGCTCGGGTCGCGTCATACGCGTCGACCGGCGACCGGACGTTCGTGTCGCGCGACGGACGCACCGTCTACACGCTCGTCTATCCGCAGGAGGACCCGAACGCGGTGTTCGGCGAGAACCCCCAGGCGGAGCACGCCGCGCGCGCGGCGTTGAAGGGCGCGACCGTCGGCGGTCAGCCGGTTCACCTGACCGGGTTCGACGCTCTGGCCGAGGAGACCGGCGGCTCGGAGGGGCCGGGGGTCCTGGTCGAGGCGCTGATCGGCGGCCTCGGCGCGCTGGCCGTCCTCATCTTCGTGTTCGCGTCGCTGCTCGCGTTCGTCCCGCTGGCGATGGCGATCGTGTCGATCATGACCACGTTCCTCCTACTGCTCGGGCTGACGCAGCTGACCGACGTGTCGCCGATCGTGCAGTTCCTGATCGCGCTGATCGGGCTGGGCGTGGCGATCGACTACTCGCTGATCATCGTGTCCCGCTGGCGTGAGGAGCGCGCGCACGGCCATCAGGGCGAAGAGGCCGTGCAGATCGCGATGGAGACCGGCGGGCGAGCCGTCATCTTCAGCGGCATCACCGTGGCGATCGGCCTGCTGGCCCTGGTCGCCCTGCCGCTGCCGTTCCTGCGCTCGATGGGCTACGGCGGGCTCCTGATCCCGCTCGTGTCGACGCTTGTGGCGATCACGCTGCTGCCCGTGGTCCTGGCGAAGCTGGGATCGCGCCTCGACTGGCCGCACGTGCGCACCGACGACAAGGCCAGCCGCGCCTGGACCCGCTGGGCCGAGGGCGTCGCCCGCCATCGCTGGCTGGCCGCCGGCGCGGGCATGGCGGTCGTGCTGGCGCTGGCCCTCGCCGCCACCGATCTGCAGCTCGGCAACTCGGATGCCGACACGATCAGCCGCTCCGGCGACGCCAAGGACGGGCTCGTGGCGCTCGAGAAGGCCGGCATCGGCGAGGGCTCGCTGCTGCCGCACGAGGTGCTGGTGGACGGCAGCGCCAACCCCGACGACGTGGCCGCGGCCCTGCGCAGGGTGCCGGGCATCCACGGCGCGGTCGCGCCCTCCGACTCGTCGTGGCGTCGTGACGGCACCGCGGTCGTCGACGCGATCCCGATCGAGGACACGTCGACCGACGAGGGCTCCGCCGCGCTCGACGGGGTGCGCAACGCCGCGCACGCGTCGGGAGCCGGCGTGCGCGTGGGCGGACAGCCGGCGGCGAACGACGACTTCACCGACGCGGTCTACGGCAGCTTCCCGCTGATGATCGCCCTGATCGCGATCACCACGTTCATCCTGCTCGCGCGGGCGTTCCGGTCGCTGCTCCTGCCGATCAAGGCGATCCTGCTGAACATCCTGAGCGTGGCCGCGGCCTGGGGCGTCCTGGTCCTGATCTGGCAGAACGGCTACGGGTCCGACGAGATCTTCGGCATCGACGCCACGGGCGCGATCCCGTCGTGGATGCCGCTGATGATCTTCGCGTTCCTGTTCGGCCTGTCGATGGACTACGAGGTGTTCATCCTGTCCCGCATGCGGGAGGAGTACGACCGCACGGGGTCGACCGAGACCGCGGTGATCAGGGGCATCGGCCGCACCGGCCGTCTGGTCACGAGCGCGGCGCTGATCCTGTTCCTGGCCTTCACCGCGATGGCGTCCGGCCCGGGCACCGACATCAAGATGATGGCCACCGGCCTGGCTGCGGGCATCCTGCTCGACGCCACCGTCATCAGAGCGCTGATCGTCCCGGCGGTGATCTCGCTGATGGGACGGTGGAACTGGTGGCTGCCGGCGTTCCCGGCGCGGATCCTGCGGGTCGAGCCGTCGATACCGCCGCGTGTGGCCACGAGCGAGAGCGACGCCTGACGTTTCGCGGCGCCGTGTCGATTCCGACTCCCGCCGTTCGACGCGTGAGTGAGTCAACCCGAACGTCAGGAGAAACATCGTGGGACGCGTAGTGGTCACGGAGTTCATTTCGCTCGACGGCGTGATCGAGGCGCCGGGTGGCGGCGAGGACTACAAGCACGGCGGCTGGTCCTTCAAGTTCGACCGCGGTGACGACGGCAACAAGTTCAAGCTCGACGAGCTCGCCGAGGCGGACGCGCAACTGCTCGGGCGCCGGACCTACGAGGGTTTCGCCGCGGCTTGGCCCGGGCGGAAGGACGAGGCCGGTTTTGCCGACAAGATGAACAGCATGCCGAAGTACGTCGTCTCGAACTCGCTCGAGAAGGCCGACTGGGAGAACACGACAGTGCTGAGCGGAGACGCTGCGGAGCAGGTCGCAAAGCTCAGGGAGAGCGAGAGCGGCGACATCCTGGTCGCCGGTAGCGCGCAGCTCGTTCAGACGCTCGTCGCGAACGGCCTGGTCGACGAGCTGCGGCTCATGGTCTTCCCGATCGTGCTCGGGTCGGGCAAGCGCCTGTTCGGCGACAGTGACACGCCGGCTCAGCTGAAGCTGGTCGACACGAAGCCGGTCGGCAGCGACGGCGTCGTGATCCTGACCTACGTCCCGAAGGACGCCGCCTAGGGTCCTCGCATGACTGAACTTCCGCAGCTATTCGTTTGCGGCAGTGCCCTCTTGCATGGAAAGCAGAAGCGCGTCGCGACCAGTCCCGGACTACCACTCTTCGCGCGAAGCAGCAGCGCCAGAGCCACTGGGCGCCTTCGTTCATCCATGTGATGAACGAGAGCGCCCAGTCGCTTCCCGACCCGGCGACCGGCGCGATCGCTTCCGCGTGGTGGCAGCGCCGCTGCTCATGGCGCGCCGCTGTAGCGGACTCGTTCGCAGAAACGTAGAGTCCACGCGGCGCTCTGCCCGGGTTCGCGCAACGCAGAATTTTCGGCGCGAGAGTTGTCGACGAGCGCTGCAGCGGGGTCGGGCGCTCAGAGGTCCTCGAGGAGCTTGCGCTTCGCGTCCGCGAACTCCGCGTCCGAGAGCGCGCCGGAGTCGTGCAGCCGGCTCAGCTTCTCGATCTGCCCGGCCGGGTCCTCCACGGCGGGCGTCGCCTGCTGGCCGGCCGCCGCAGCTGCTTGCTGAATTGCCGCGCCGAGGTCCATTCCGGCGCCCTGGGCCGTGGCCCCGGCGCCGCCCCTCATCATCGCGGCGATCTGCTCGGCCTGCTGCATGGCCGCCTGTTTGTTGGTCTGGACGTCGTCCCAGTGGATCTTGAGACGCGTCGGGTCGGCCAAATCCACGGTGACAGGCAGGGTCGTGCCGGGAGTCGGCCAGCGCTTCACCGAGGCCATCGCGGTGTGGTCGACCGAGGTGGGCTCCAAGCCCTCGGCGCTGACCACGAGGCTCATCGAGCAGTTCGATGAGGTGGCGTCGTAGGGAGGCAAGCTCGCCGACACCACCTGGGCCGTGCCCCGGGCCGGCTGACTCATCCTCTTCGACTTCACCCAATCTCCGAGCAGGCCCATGGCGAGAGCCTACGCTGGTCACGCGTGCGGCGCGAGCCGCTCGAGGAGGTTGGCGTGCGCCGGTAACGCAACCTCTTTAGCCCGCCGCATCGCGACGCTCGATCCAGATCGCGCGCGCGACTGTGAGGAGACCGCCGTCCGCGGAGAGGATCGTCGTTCCGGCCTCCAGCATGCGGCCGTCGCGCTCGATCGGCCAGCGGATCGACATACGAGCGCCCCCGCTCGACTGGCGGTGGACCTTCGCCGTCAGCCGCCCGCGCATCGTGATTCAGCGGGATCAGGTGCGAAGCGCGGCTTCTCCTTCCGCCTGGAGGGACACTGTATTTCCGTGCGCTCGGCGACTGCTGGTTTGGACGAGAAGCGGCAGTGTTCCTCTGCATCGAAGGGGTCGACCGTATGCGCCGCGCGCTAGCTAACAGCGGAACCGTGTTCATCGAGCCCATCGGCAGCCGCGACATAAGTGCGGAGCACGGTGGCGAAGGTGGCCATGCTTGTGCATTGAAGCGTCACGCTTGCGAGCGCCTCGCCGCGACTTAGATCCCCATCCCGCCGCTCCAAGAGGGTGGCGACGAGGTCTCCGAACTCGCAGGCAATGTTGAGCCCGAGCACGACACGCGTGTCGCGGTGGAGCAGCGCCGCCCGCAACGTCAGCAGCGAGACGTTCGTGTGCACGGCTCCGAACGCACGGGTCGTCATCGTCGCGACCCCGTTGCCGCGCGTCGCCGCAGCGAGCTGAACCTTGTTCATCGTGTGGGGCGCTAACAGCAACCCAAGCGCATACGACAGTCGCACGAACGAGCCAGCGATCATCATGCCCCGCGCTGTTCGTTTGGAAATCATGGAGCCTCCCTCGTGACCGGTTGGATCAGGGCAGTCTCAACCACGCGAGCCGTGCGGGTGCCTCGAGGGTCTCCCAAAGGCTGTCGCTTCGGACGATAAGCGGTAGTCACGACTCCGCACGGCGACGCCGCCGGCGACGGACGCGCACGTTCGCGGGGCGTGGGACTTCACTCACCAAGGTGACCTCGATCGGCCGCCACCAACGAAGAGGCACGTAGATCGAGACCTCGGCACCGCACTGGCGGCAGCGACGCAGTTGACAACTGTGGATCTCGTCCCGGCCAGCGAGAGCCCAATCCTTTAAGGGGTGCGGGGGGAATGGCGCCCCATCCTGGCCGCAGACGGGGCACTCCACGTCACGAGAGCCGACGGCAGGCAGAAGCGGTACCCGCACACGCACACCGTAGTCACAACTTCGTCACCTTCTGATAGCGGCCCACCGAGGGTCCAGCGGCCCACCGATGAATCGCGCGTGGTCTCGCGGTCTACACCCTGACCGCGAGACCCGAGGAGGAACGAATGACGATGCTTGGCGAAGTGATCCATACCGCGCCGCGCGAGGTGACCGTTCCGGGCGACCTGGCCGACGCGCTCGAGGCCGACTCGGCCGCCCTGCGATCCTTCGAGGCTCTGTCCTACGGGCAGCAGCTGCTGTTCGTGCTCTCGATCCAGGGCGCGAAGCAGTCCGAGACGCGGCGGCGCCGGATAGCGCGTACCGTCACGATCCTGAAGGAGGGGCGCAAGAGGTGAGTCTTCCGCAGATCGTCACGCAGGACGAATGGGTCGCGGCCCGCAAGGAGCTCCTGGAGAAGGAGAAGGAGCTCACCCGCGTGCGGGACGCCCTGAGCGCCGACCGGCGCCGCCTGCCGATGGTCGAGGTCACCAAGCCGTACGTCTTCGAGGGCCCGCAGGGCAAGGTCGGCCTGGCCGACCTGTTCGAGGGGCGCCGCCAGCTCATCGTCGGCCACTTCATGTTCGACCCGCGCTGGGAGGACGGCTGCCCGAGCTGCTCGGCCGGCGCCGACGAGGTCGCCGACGGCCAGCTAGCCCACCTGCATCAGCGCGACACCACGCTGGCGTACGTGTCGCGGGCGCCGCTCGACCGGATCGAGCGCTACAAGGCGAAGAAGGGCTGGACGTTCCCGTGGTACTCGTCCTTCGGCAGCGACTTCAACTACGACTTCCACGTCACGCTCGACGACTCGGTCGCGCCCGTCGAATACAACTACCGCACTCCTGAGGAGTTCGAGGCGCGCGGCTCGACGTTCTTCACCGACAACGAGCATCCGATCGAGATGCCCGGCACGAGCTGCTTCCTCCGCATCGACGACCGGGTGTTCCACACCTATTCGAGCTACGCGCGCGGGGCCGAGATGACCGGCGGGTCGTACTACCAGCTCGACCTGACCGCGCTCGGCAGGCAGGAGGACTGGGAGGAGCCGAAGGGCCGCGCCGAGTCCGCACGCGCGCGGCGTCCCGGCTTCGCGGATTAGTCGCGCTCGGCGCTGCGGCGTTCAGTCGTCCAGCATCGGCACGCTCATGGCGAGGTCGCGTCCGACGAGCACGCCGCGGGTCAGCGCCTCCTTGCCGAACCTCTCGTGCACGTCGTCGATCGTCCGGTCCAGGTCCGGCGCACTGTGGCCGTCGACGGGCAGGGCCAGCTGTCCCGCGCCATCGTCGAGGTTGGTGAGCGATATCCCGACGAGCGTCAGCCCGCGCTCGCGGATCATGGGCATCGACGCCTCGACCAGATCGCGCGCCGTGGCGACGATCGTGTCGGTCTCCGCGGTCGCCTGGCCCATCGTGTGCGATCGGGTTGCGCGCGTGTAGTCGCCGAACCGCATGCGCAGTACGACGGTCCGGCACACGCGCCGGGCCCGCCGCATCCGCAGCAGAACTCGCTCGACCAGCTCCAGCAGCACAGCGTCGACCTCGTCCGGCCGCACAGACCCGAGCCCGAAGCCGCGCTGCGCTCCCATCGACCGCCGGCGCTTGCGCCGCTCGACCACGCGAGGGTCGCGCCCGTGCGCGAGCGCGTGCAGCTTGCGGCCCGCTGCACGGCCCACCATGTCGATCAGATCGGACTCGCTGCGCTCCGCCACGTGTGAGACGAGGGTGATCCCGCGCGCTCGCAGCTTCGCGCCCGTCTTCTTGCCGACGCCCCAGAGCTTCTCCACCGGCAGGGGGTGCAGGAACTCGAGCTCGCGGTCGGGGTCGACGACCAGGAGCCCGTCGGGCTTCCCCACGCCGCTCGCGACCTTGGCCAGGAACTTCGTGCGCGCGACGCCGACCGTGATCGGCAGCCCCACCTTCTCCAGCACCTCGGCCCGAAGACGCGCGGCGATCTGACGCGGCGTGCCCTTGATGTGCTCGAGGCCCCGGACGTCGAGGAACGCCTCGTCGATCGACAGCGCCTCCACGACGGGCGCGTAGTCCTCGAAGATCTTGAACACGGCCTTGCTCGCTTCGCTGTACGCATCGAAGCGGCAGGGCACGACGACCGCGTCGGGGCACAGCCGCTTGGCCTGAGTGCCGCCCATCGCCGTGCGCACGCCGCGCGCCTTGGCCTCGTAGCTCGCGGCCATGACCACACCGCCGCCGACGATGACCGGCCGTCCGCGCAGCGCCGGGTCGTCGCGCTGCTCCACCGACGCGTAGAAGGCGTCGAGGTCGGCGTGGAGGATGGCCGCTTCGGCAGGGCACACGAACACATGTTCCCACTCGGCGAGGACGGATGCGCCCCGCTCGGACGTGAGCGCCGGCGGCGCGACCCTAACTTCGCCTCCACCTCCGCCGAGAGCGGTAGAGGCACCAGGCGTATGGCGCGGTGCCGTCCTCGGGCCGAATCGGCCGGTCCTTGAACGCATCGCGCCCCTCGTGCGGCAGCACGTCGACGATGTCTTCGCTTGTCACGCCCGCCGGAAGCCACGGGAAGTCGACCGCGTTGCCGGTCACGTACGGCAGCCGCCGGCCATCACGCAACACGACAGTGAAGGCCGTGTAGCCCATCCCTGACTCGCCAGCCTCGTAGAGCTTGTCGGCGAGCTCGACCGGGAGCCGGTGCGGGCTCTCCTCGACCTCGACGACGTCAGCCACCGTGACGGACGCCTTTGCCGTGTCGTCCTCTGGCCAGACGCCCCACACGCGGATGTAACGCGCCGCATCGACCACGTACACGAAGTCGCGCACCTCTCCCGATGCGAGTTGCACGCGACAGGGCCGGTATTGACAAACCCCATCCGACGACGCTGGGATGCGTTCGAGCTGCCGCCACAGCTCGGCACCGATGGTCGGGTACTCCATGGGCCGGGACCCTATCGGCGTCCGCCGCGATGAAATCGCGGCCCACCTGCGGTATCAGAAGGCATGGAGATCATCCCCACCGCCTCGCTCGACCCGAGCAACTTCTCCGTCGAGCTCCAGGGCAAGGACCACGGCAATCCCGGGCTGTCGCTGATTCTGGTCGACGCCGCGCCCGGCCGCGGCCCGTCGCTGCACAAGCACGACTACGCCGAGATCATGATCGTGCAGGAGGGCACGGCCACGTTCACCGATGGCGAGACCGAGACCGAGGTCGCCGCCGGCCACGTCGTCGTGATCCCCGCGGGCGAGCCGCACGGCTTCAAGAACACCGGCGAGGGCCGGCTCAAGCAGATCGACATCCACGTCGCCGACGCGTTCGGGACGGAATGGCTGTGAGGCGGCTGGAGCTGCTCCCGATCGGCTTCGTCGAGTCGCCGCTGACCGATCCCGCCACCGCGCCCAAGCAGGGCTTCGAGGGCGGGCCGGAGGCCACGATCAGGCTGGAGCCCGGCGTGCTCGACGGCGTCGACGGTCTGGTCCCCGGCGACGAGGTCATCGTCTTGACCTGGCTCGACCGCGCGGATCGAGAGGTCCTGCGCGTGCATCCCCGCGACGACGTCGCGAACCCCATGCGCGGGGTGTTCACCACCCGCTCGGCCGACCGCCCGAACCCGATCGGGCTGCACGAGGTGACGGTCCTGGCGGTGGACGGCGTGAGCGTCCGGGTGCGCGACCTGGAGGCGGTCGACGGAACGCCTGTGGTCGATCTGAAGCCGGTGCTGCGCCGCCCGGGCGCGTAGGGCCGAAGCGCCGCGCGGAGGCGCTGGGCGCTTTTGACGGCCACATAGGGAGTGAAAGGCGCCCACCCCCGCTGCGAGCCCCACCCGCCGGCGCTAGCCCGCCGGCCGCACTTCGCTCAGGCGGCCCGTCTCGACGTCGTACACGAACCCGCGCGCTGCGCGCCCGACGAGATGAGGCGACTCCGCGAGCTTCTCGAGCTGGCGACGGACGCTCCCCTCGACGTCGTCGAAGGCTCCCAGCGGCCAGGGCGGCTCGGCGCCGGCGGCGTCGGCCACCCGAGCGCGCAAATCGTCCTCATCCCCCTGGAGCCCGCAGCCCGTGTGCTGGATGACCATGATCTCCCTGGTCTCGAGCAGCGACTGCGAGAGCGCCAGCGATCGCAGCACGTCGTCGGTGACGAGGCCGCCTGCGTTGCGGAGCAGGTGGACCTCGCACGACCCGAGTCCCAGCATCGAGTACGGGTCGATGCGGCAGTCCATGCAGGTGACGATCGCCACGCGCCGCGTGGGGACCGGATCGTCGCCGCCGCGGCAGGGATTGCGCTGCGCGTGGTCGAGCATCTCGTCGATGGGCGAGTTGGCGAGGTCGCTCATGGGGCGGGCGAGCCTAGCGAAGGCGCCTGATGACCCGCGTGATATGAGTGACGGGCCCCGCCGTGCTGGTAGCCGTCACCGACCACGCCGCCGACCGCTTTAGACAGCGCGTCCGCGGAACCCTCGAGGAGAAGACCGAGATCGCGTCTCGCGTCTCGCTGGCCTACGACGCCGGCCACGTCGAGCGGGGTCCGCGCGGCGAGGTCCTGGTCCGCGACCTGAAGCGGCCGGACCTGGTCTACGTGTGCCGGCCCGAGGGCGCCGAGCTCGTCGTCGTGACGCTGTGGGAGGAGGGCGAGAACGCCGCTGTGCCAAGGCGTTTCACGGATGCCCTGCGCGAGTAGCTTCCAGGGCATGAGCAACGTCCCCACGATCGAACTGAACGACGGAAACACGATCCCGCAGCTCGGCTTCGGGGTCTTCCAGATCCGGCCCAAGAAGACGGCGGAGGCCGTAGCGGAGGCCCTCGAGGTCGGCTATCGCCACATCGACACCGCGGAGATGTACGGCAACGAGAAGGGCGTGGGCGAGGGAATCCGGGGCTCGGGCATCGACCGCGCCGACGTGTTCGTCACCAGCAAGCTGAACAACTCCTTCCACGAGCCCGACGACGCCCGCCGCGCGTTCGACCGCACCCTGTCCGAGCTGGGCTTCGACTACGTCGACCTGTTCCTGATCCACTGGCCGCTGCCCACGCTGTACGACGGCGACTTCGTCTCCACCTGGAAGACGATGGAGGAGTTCCAGCGCGACGGCCGCGCGCGCTCGATCGGCGTCTCGAACTTCCAGGTCGACCACCTCGAGCGGCTGGCTGCCGAGGCCGACGTCGTCCCGGCCGTCAACCAGATCGAGCTCCATCCGAAGTTCCAGAACCGCGAGGTGGCCGCCTACGGCGAGGAGAACGGGATCGTCACGGAGTCCTGGTCGCCGATCGCCCAGGGCCAGGTGCTCGACGACCCGGTCATCGCCGAGATCGCCGAGGGCGTGGGCCGCACGCCCGCTCAGGTCGTCCTGCGCTGGCACGTCCAGCACGGCTACGTCGTCTTCCCGAAGTCGTCGACACCCGCGCGGATCAAGGAGAACTTCGAGCTCTTCGACTTCGAGCTCGACGCGTCCGCGATGGAGCGGATCGACGAGCTGGACGAGGGCGGGCCGGGCCGGATCGGCCCGCATCCGGACAAGTTCGCCTACGTGCCGTCGTGACCGACAGCGGCGCCGCCAAGCGCCGCATCGAAGAGCTGGCCGCCGAGGTCCAGCGGCTGAACGACGCCTACTACGGCACCGGCGACTCGCCGATCCCGGACGCGGAGTACGACGCGATGAAGGACGAGCTGGCCGCGCTGGTCGCCGAGCACCCGGACCTCGAGCCGGCCGACAGCCCGCTCGGGAAGGTCAACGCGCCGTCCGAGCTGACCGGCCCGACCGTCCGCCACGCGCGGCCGATGCTGTCGCTGGCCAAGGCGACGACCGAGGAGCAGGTGCGCGCGTTCTGCGAGCGCTTCCCCGGCCGGGTGTTCAGGGTGTCGGAGAAGCTCGACGGCCTCTCGCTGAGCATCGTCTACACGGACGGGAAGCTCGACTACGTGGCCACCCGCGGCACGGGCGCGGTGGGCGAGCTGGTGACCGAGAAGGTCGCGCCACGTGATCCCCGGCCTGCCCGCCGAGGTGGACGTCGACGGCCGGGTCGAGGTGCGCGGCGAGGCGGTAATGCTGCGGTCGGTCTGGCAGGCCTACAACGAGGCCCATCCCGACAAGATCCTCACCAACCCGCGCAGCGGCGCGGCCGGGACGCTGATGCAGAAGGACCCGAAGGCCGCGGCCGACGCGCGCCGGCTGCTGCGCTTCGCCGCGTTCGGGGCCGAGCGCGACGGGGCCGCGATCGAGTCCGAGTCGCTCGGCGGCATCGAGGACGTGGAGACCACCGTCTGCGACGACGCCGACGCGGTGATCGCCGCGGTCGAGGCGATCGGCGAGCGCCGCGACGGGCTCGACTACGAGGTCGACGGCGCGGTCGTCCGCCTGCACGAGCCCGCGGCGTTCGAGGCGGCCGGGTTCAACGCCGCCGAGCCGCGCGGCGCGATCGCGTTCAAGTACCCGCCCGAGGAGCGCACGACCAAGCTGCTGGCGGTCGAGTGGCCGGTCGGCAAGATCGGGCGCGTCCCGCCTCGCGCGCGCGTCGAGCCGGTGTTCGTCGGCGGCGTGACCGTCGAGAACATCACGCTCCACAACCCGCGGCTGATCCGCGAGCGCGACCTGCGGATCGGCGACACCGTCGCGGTCGTCCGCCGCGGCGACGTGATCCCGTTCGCCGGCCGGGCGATCGTCGAGGACCGCGACGGGTCCGAGGAGGAGATCGTCCCGCCGACCCACTGCCCGTCGTGCGAGTTCGAGCTCGAGATCCGCGGCACGGGCGAGGAGCGCTGGTGCGTGAACCTCCAGTGCCCCGCGCAGGCGACCCGGCGGCTGATGCACTGGGCATCGCGCGCGGCCGCCGACATGGAGGGCGTCGGCGACGTGTGGATCGAGAAGCTCGCCGACGACGGCGTGCTCAAGCGGCGCAGCGACTTCTACCGGCTGACCACCGAGCAGCTGATCGGCTACGAGCGGATGGGGGAGGTGTCGGCGCGCAACACCGTCGACGCGATCCAGGGGTCCAAGGGGATCGGCCTGCGCCGCGCGCTGATCGGGCTGGCGATCCCGATGGCATCCGACGGCGTCGCCAAGCGGCTGTGCCTGGCCGGCTACGAGCGCATCGAGGAGGTGATGGACGCGACCGCGGAGGACCTGGTCGCGATCCGCGACATCGGCCCGAAGGTCGCCGAGTCGGTCGCCTCGTTCTTCGCCCGCGAGGACGTTCGCGACGAGGTGCGCGACCTGCGCGAGCAGGGCGTCGTGCTGGACGTGCTCGACGAGGACCGGCCCGTGGACGTCGGCCGCGGCCGAGGACTCGCCGCTGAAGGGCGCGACGGTCGTCGTCACCGGGGCGTTCACGCACGGCGTGACCGGCGCGAAGATCAGCCGCCCGGACCTGACGCGGCTGGTCGAGCAGGCGGGGGCGACGGCGGCGTCGTCGGTCAGCGCGAGCACCGACTACCTGCTGGCCGGCGCGAACGTGGGCGCGGCCAAGACCGACAAGGCGGCGAAGCTGGGCGTCGAGGTCGTCGACCACGACCGCTTGTGGGACTGGCTGCGCCAGGCCGGGGTGGGCTGAGGCGGGCACGAGCTCGCCCAACGGGACGTAGCCGAGACGGAACGGCGGCTCCGGTGGTTGCGGCCGCAACCTTTCCGCAAGAGGCACGCAACCCGCGCGGGCGACGGTGGTCGCATGACGATCACGACCGCCTCCCATATCGCACTGTCCGAGCTGATGACCGGCGCCGTCGTCGGCCCGGACGACCACTCCTTCGCCGCCGCCCACACGGGCTTCAACCTCGCCCTCGACCAGCCGCCGGCTGCCGTCGCCTTCCCCGTCGACGCCGACGACGTCGCCGCGGTCGTCGACTTCGCGCGCGAGCACGGCCTCCGGATCGCCCCGCAGGCGACCGGCCACAACCCCGGGCCGCTGGGCTCGCTCGAGGACGTGATCCTGCTGAGCGTCGCCGAGCTCGACGAGGTCACGATCGACGCCGCCGCCCGCCGGGTGCGCGTCGGCGCCGGCGTCCGCTGGCGCGACGTGACGCCGCAGCTGTCCGACCTGGGCCTCGCGGCGCTGCACGGATCGTCGCCCGACGTGGGCGTCGCCGGCTACTCGCTGGGCGGCGGCATGGGCTGGCTCGCGCGCAAGCACGGCCTGCAGACCAACAGCGTGACCGCCATCGAGCTCGTCACCGCCGACGGCCGGCTGGTGCGCGCCGACCACGACCACGAGCCCGAGCTGTTCTGGGCGCTCCGCGGCGGCGGCGGCAACTTCGGCGTCGTGACCGCGATCGAGTTCTCGGTCTATCCCGTCGCCGAGGTCTACGCCGGCGCGATGTTCTTCCCGTTCGAGCGCGCCGACGAGGTGCTGCACGCCTGGGCCGCGACGCTGCCGTCGCTGCCCGACGAGATGATGACCTGGGCCGTGCTCCTGCACTTCCCGGACGCGCCGGAGGTGCCCGAGCCCGTCCGCGGTGGCTCGTTCACGATCGTGATGTCCGCCTTCCTCGGGGACGAGTCCGCCGGGCGCGAGCTGCTCGCCCCGGTCAGCGACCTCGGGCCGCTGATGGACACCCGCGCCATGGTTCCGCCGGTCGGGCTGAGCGAGCTGGCGATGGATCCGCGCGACCCGTTGCCCTACATGACCGGTCACCGGCTGCTGGACGACCTGAGCCCTGCCGCGGTCGACGACATCCTGGCCGTCGCCGGGCCCGGGTCGGGCGCGCCGCTGGCCATGGTGCAGCTCCGTCACATGGGTGGGGCACTCGCGCGGGTCGAGCCGGGCGCGGGCGTCCGGGCGACGCTGCCCGGCGCGATCTCGGTGCTTGCCCTCGGCGTGCTCGCCGACGACGAGACGGCGGCCGCGGTGCGTGCGTCGATCGTGACGCTCGAGGCCGTGATCGATCCCTACGCCGCCGGCGACTACCCGAACTTCGTCGAGGAGCCGGCCGACGCCAGCGCGTTCTTCGGCGCGGACGACTGGGCCCGCCTGCGCTACGTGAAGGCGGCCTACGACCCCGCCGACATGTTCAAGGGCAACCACCACATCCCGCCGGCGCGGTAGGCCGGCGCGTGGGGGACGGCCGCGCGGGCTAGCTCTTGGCCGCCAGCTGGCAGACCCCGGGCGTCCAGCCCTGGGACCTGAGCTGCGATGCCAGGCTGGCCTGCGCGGCGCGCTGCTCCGCGTTCGGCCGCGGCAGCTTCGACCGGCCGTTCGTGCCGCGGACGCGGCGGCGCTCGGCCTTGTAGCCCTTCTTGCCCTTCGGCACGTAGTGCTCGCCGCGCCACCGGATGATGTCGATGCCACGGTCGTAGTCGAGCGAGTAGACGACGTCGCCCTTGGTCGCCCACTTCGGCGACGAGGACGAGCCGCCCAGCGGCGCGAAGAAGCCCTGCTCCTTGACCTTGCCGTCGCGCGCGATCTGGAGGAAGCGGACGCCGTCCTCGTACTCGGACAGCGCGACGAGCCCGCCGTTCTGGAAGGTGGAGTGCTCCTGGAACCAGTGGACCGAGCAGCCCAGGTGGTTGGCGGGCGGCTTGCCGTCGACGTAGGTGCCGTTGCCGGCCGGCTGAACGCGGGCGATCGGGCCCTCGAACTTGTTCGACTCGCCGGACCGCACGGCCTCGGCGCTGTAGGTGCGGAACTCGCCGTTCGCGCCGTCGCAGCGCCCGGTGAAGTTGGTCTCGCCGCCGGTCAGGGCGAACTTGTCGCGCCCCTCGCGCGGCCAGCGGGCCGAGTGCACGAACGCGTCGGACTCGCCGGTGTAGAGCACCTTCGGGTGCTCGGGCGACGCGCCCGGAGCATCGCCCGGGTTGACGGTGATGACCGAGAACGGCTGGCACGCGGTCATCAGCACGCCGGGGCGGAGCTCACGGATGTGGTGGCAGCTCTTCGAGTCGACGCCCTGGGCCTTGAGCTCCTCGATCCAGTTGCCGGCGACCTTCGGCGCGGTGCCGTCGAGGATCCCGCGCGCGTCGATAATCGTGCCCGCGCGGCCGTAGAACCACTGGCAGTCGAGCACGCACTCGGCCGTGTGGTTGGCGACCGGGATCGACCCGACCTCCTTGACGTTCGCCGGGTCGCGCACGTCGAAGAACTGCACGCAGCCGAGCACCTCGAGCGCCAGGCCGCAGCTCGGCGTCAGGGAGTAGAAGTCGCTGGCGACCGCGAGGACCTTGCCGTTGGTCGGCACCTCCTCGTTCTCCCACGCGACGTTGACCGTCATCGACCCGAGCCGCTGCGGCGACGAGGGAGTCGAGATGTCGTAGATCGAGATGTTCTTGCCGCTCGTCACGAACAGCCGGTCGCCGAGCACCTTGGCGCCCGTGGTCAGGCCGACGTCGTCCTTGATCGAGCCGAGGTAGTCGACGTTGTCGGACGAAACCCAGTCCGGCCCGGACTTGTCGGCCGCGGCGACGGGCGCGACCCACAGCGCGGCGACCAGCGTGATCGCGATCGCAAGTACCAAGCGCGCACGGGTCTCCCGCACGGCAACGAGTTGCACGTACCCCATGGCCCGGCAAGGTACCAGCGTCCCGAACGGCACGCGCCGGTGGTAATGCTTGCCCCATGCGCGTCGCGACCGGCCTCGTTCTCGTGCTCCTGGTCGTGGGCGCGAGCGCCTGTGGAGGCGACGGTGGCGGCGACGCGACCGACGACGGCGACAACTCGGCGGTCCGCTTCCAGGGGGAACAGCGGGACGCGGCCCAGGCTGTGGAGAACTTCGCCACGGCGATCCGCAACCGCAACTGGAAGAGGATCTGCAACGAGCTCTTCACAGCCAACGAGCGCGACCTCCAGAAGGGTCTGATCGCCGACTCGTGCGAGGGCGAGGTCGACCGATACGGGAAGGTCAAGGGCGTGTCGCTGACCGTCACGCGGGTGGACGTGGAGCGCAGCGCCGACGTGACGGCCGACACGGCCGCCGGCGCGGAGGCGGGCTTCGATCTGAAGAAGGAGAACGGACGCTGGCTGATCGACGGGACCTTCGGCGACTTCACCGCGAGCGGCAGCCCGTCCGGCGGCCCGCCCACCGCCACGGGTGACAGGGCCGCCGCAGAGCAGGTGGTGCTCGACTTCGACCAGGCGCTCGCGGATCGCGACTGGGCGGCGGTCTGCGACCTGTACACCGAGGACCGGCGGGAGCAGGCGTTCGACAGCTGCGAGTCCGACGCCCGCGAGTCATACGGGAACGGCGCGCTCGGCCTGACCGTCTCCGACGTGAAGTTGAAGACCGAAGCCCGCGTGTCGGCCCGCAGCGGCGCCTCGCACGGGGCGTCGTTCACGCTCGTGCCCGAGGGCGGGCGCTGGCGGATCGAGGGCTACGGCGGCACGTTCGGTCCGGGCTGACGGGCCTATTCCGACCTGTGGACTAGGGGATCGTGTAACCTCCGGCGGCGTCTAGTTAGGGTGCCCTAATTCAACGCTGATTCTGGAGACTTTTTGATGCTGATCAGGAGTGCGGTTGTGACGGCGGCGGTCGGTGGGGCTTTTGCGCTCGCCGCCTGCGGAAACGACGAGGAGGAGAAGCCCGCCGCGGAGGCCAAGGCGACCCCGCAGCAGGCGATCACCGAGATCGCGGCGGTGCGCACGGCTCTGGACGAGGCCGTCAAGCAGGTGCAGGCCGGCGACAAGGCGGCAGCAGGGGAGACGGTGTCCGAGGCCTACCTCCAGCATTTCGAGAAGGTCGAGGGCCCGCTGGAGGAGCGCGACCACGAGCTCAACGAGGAGCTTGAGGACAACATCCGCGAGGGTCTGCGCGACAAGATCGAGACCGGCTCTGCGGCCGACGTCAAGGCATATGTCGCCGACATCAACAACGACCTGACCACCGCCGAGGCCAAGCTCCGCTAGCGACGATGGCGCGCCGCATCGCTCTCCTGTTGATCGCACTCGCCGCGCTGGTCGCCCCGGCGCAGGCGAGCGCGGCGCCCAACGACCTCGAACGCGGCCGCGCGGAGATCGAAAAGGCGTCCGCACTGGTTGACCGGTCGCTCGAGGCCGTCAAGGCGGGCGACCGGGAGCGGGCCTACGAGCTCGCTCGCTCCGCCTACCTCGACCACTACGAGTTCGTCGAGATCCCGATGCGGCTGCGCGACCCGAACAAGGTGCTCGACACCGAGTTCAAGTTCGCCCAGATGCGCGACGACATCAGGGCCGGCCGGCCGCTGTCGGAGATCCGGCGCGACGTCGCGGACGTGCGGGAGGGGCTCGTCGACTCGGATCGCGTGCTCGCGGAGAAGGGGGTGGCCGCGCCCGCGGTCGCGTTCGGCTTCTCGTTCGCGATCCTGTTCCGCGAGGGGGTGGAGGCCGTCCTCCTGATCGCGATCCTGCTCGGATCGCTGGCCGCCGGGAGCGCGCACAACTACAAGCGCCCGCTGGGCATGGGAGTGCTGGCGGCGCTGGGCGCGACGCTGCTCACCTGGGTCTTCGCGACCGTGGTCATCGACATAGCGCCGGTGAGCCGGGAGGTGCTCGAGGCCTCTACGGCGCTCCTGGCGGTGATCGTGCTGATCGGCGTCTCGTTCTGGCTCGTGTCCCGGCTCGAACACAAACGCCGCCAGGAGTTCATGCGCGCGCGCGTGGCCGGGGCGCTCGCGGCGGGGACCTCCGCGGCCTTCGTCGGCCTCGGCTTCACCGCCGTCTACCGCGAGGGCTTCGAGACCGTGCTCTTCTACCAGGCGCTCGCGCTGTTCGCCGAGGGGCTCGGCTGGTGGGTGGTCGCGGGCGCGGTCACGGCGGCGGTCGCGCTGGGCGCGGTCGCGTACGCGATCCTCAAGCTCGGCAAGAAGGTCCCGGTCAAGCCGATGCTGGTCACCGGCGCCTCTATCCTGCTGCTCCTCTCGGTCGCCTTCGCGGGCAACGCGGTGCGCTCGCTTCAGTCGGCCGACCTGCTTCGTGCCACGCCTGTCGACTGGCCGCGCCTGCCGGTGTTCCTCGCCGAGCTGACCGGCCTTCACCCCACCCAGGAGGGGATCATCGTCCAGATCGTCATGCTCGTGGTGTTCGCCGCCGGCGCCGCCTACGTGTTCGCCTGGCAGCCCGCGCGCCGCCGGCGGATGGTGGAGGCGACGGCCTAGTGAGCGGCATTCGCGTAGGCGTCGACGTCGGCGGCACGTTCACCAAGGCCGTCGCGCTGACGGTGCGGCCGTTCCGGCTGCTGGCCTCCGCGGTGGAGCCGACCACGCACGACCACGCCACCGGCGTCAACGCCGGCGTGGCCGCGGCGCTGTCCCGGCTGCTGTCCGACCTGGGCGACGACGCCGCGCGCGTCGAGCTGGTCGCGTTCTCCACCACCCAGGCGATGAACGCGCTGCTCGAGGGCGACGTCGCGAAGGTCGGCGTCGTCGGGATCGGCGTGTCGCCCGACCTGCGGCCCGCGCGCAAGCGCACGCGCGTGGGCTCGATCAAGCTTGCTTCCCGGCGGGTGCTCGCCACCCACCACGAGTTCCTGGACGCCACCGGCGGGCTCGGGGAGGACGCCGTGGGCGCCGCCCTGGACCGGCTCGAGGCCGCGGGCTGCACCGCGGTGGCCGTCTCGGGGGCGTTCGCCGTCGACTCGCCCGAGCACGAGACGATCGTCTCCGAGCTGGCACGCGCGCGTGGCCTGCCCGTCTGCGCCGGCAGCGAGCTGACCGGCCAGTACGGGCTGGAGACCCGCACGGTCTCCGCGGCGATCAACGCGTCGATCCTGCCCGTCGTCGAGCGCGCCGCGTCGCTGGTCGAGGACGTGCTGCGCACCTCCGGGATCGACGCTCCGCTGCTCGTGCTGCGCGGTGACGGCGGCTCGATGGGCCTCGAGGCGTTCCGCCGCTCGCCGTCGCTGACGATCGGCTCCGGGCCGGCCGCCGGGGTCGCCGCCGCGCTTCACCGGCTGGAGCTGTGCGACGCGCTGGTGCTCGAGTGCGGCGGCACCAGCTCCAACGTGTCGATCGTGAAGAACGGCCGCACCGCGATGCGCACGCTCCGGGTGATGGGCCGCCCGACCGCGATCCGCTCGGTCGACTCCTGGGTGGTCGGTGCCGCCGGCGGGTCGATGGCGCGCCTGGGCCGCCGCGCGGTCGACGAGGCCGGCCCGCGATCCGCGCACGTCGCCGGGCTCCGGTACGCGTGCTACGCCGACCCGGCTGTCTTCGCCGGCGCGCGCGTCGAGCGAGTCGCGCCGCGCGCGGGTGATCCCGAGCAGTACGCGGTGGTCGTCACCGCGTCGGGCGAGCGCTTCGCCCTGACCGCCACCTGCGCCGCCCATGCGCTCGGCGCCGTCGACCCGGACGCGCCCGCCGCCGACCCGCGCGCCGGCGAGTCCGCGCGCGCGGCTTTCGACGTGCTCGGGCGCGCGATCCGCCGCGACGGAAAGACCGCGGCCCGGGACCTGCTCGACCGGACCGTCGACAAGATCGCGCGAGCGGTGGCCGACGCCGCGCGCGCCCACGACTTCTCCGCCGACGTGCCCGTCGTCGCCCTCGGCGGCAGCGGCACCGCGCTCGTGCCGAGCGTCGCCGCCCGGCTCGGCCGTCCCTACCTGCGGCCGGAGCACCCCGAGGTGCTGTCCTCGGTCGGCGCCGCGCTGTCGCTGGTGCGCGCCGAGCGCGTGCGTCACGGCAACGGGGCCGACTCGGCCGTCCGCCTGGCGCGCGACGCCGAGCGGGCCTGCGTGGACGCGGGCGCCGCCGCGCACACCGTGCGCGTCGAGACGAACTTCGAGCCCGAAGCCGGCCTGCTGCGCGCGGTCGCCACCGGCGCGGTCGCGCTCGAGTCCGGCGCCGCTACCCGTGAGGTGGTCGACGAGGCCGCGCAGCTGCGCGCCGCCGCGGAGGCGCTGGCTCTGGCCCCCGAGCGGCTCGGGCTGATCGCACGCAACGACTTCTACGGCGTCTACTGCGAGAACGGCTCGGGCGGCGTGGCCGTGGTCGACGAGGCCGGGTCGATCGCGCTGGCCGAGAACGCCCGGCGCGTGATCACCACCGCGGCGAACGACCTGCTGCCCGACCTCGAGGTCGCGCTCGACCAGAGCACGGTCAACCTCGGGGTCGCTTCGCTCCTGCCGCGGGTCGCCGTCATGTGCGGGCCGCGCGTCGTCGACCTGTCCGACTCCCGCCGCGCCGCCGAGGTGCTCGACGGCGCGCGCGCCGCGGTCGAGGGCCATGACGGCCCTGCGGTCGCCGTGATCTGGCAGTGAGCCTCTACCGAGAGCCGGGACGCACGTCCAGGCGGACGGTGGCGCTGGCCGTCGTCGGCACGCTGATCGTCGCCGGCCTGGCGGGCTTCGCCATCGGCCGCTCGACAGCGCCGGAGCCGACCCTGTCCGAGCAGATCACCGACCTGCGCGACGACCTGCGGCCCGCCAGCCAGGCGTACGAGTTCATGCCCACGGAGTACGCGCAGGCGGTGCGCGGAGGAAAGGTCGTGCGCGAGGCCGAGTACAAGGGCGTGCAGGGCTCGCTCGACCGCGCCGGGTCGGCGATCGAGGGGGCGCAGTCCGACCTGCGATCCCTCGACCCCGAGCGGGCCGCCGCCGTCACGCGCACGCTGGCGACTCTGCGCGCCGCGGTCGAGCGGCGCGCCGACGCGGCCCAGGTCAGAGGCCTGGCCCTCGCGGCCGCGCAGGCGGTCGACGCCGCCACCGGCGGCTGACTCCCCGCGAACTGGTCGAGGTTTGCTGCGGATGGCGCAGCAAACCTCGACCAGTTCGCCCAGGCGGTAGGTTGCCGTCCGTGTCGGTGACGAACAAGCCGCGCGTCGCGCCGGCCTCACGATCGGAGCTCGGCCCGGTCAACGCCCTGCTCATGCGGATCGCGCAGAAGGGCGCGGGCACGACCGCGCCTCCCAATCTGTTCACGACGATGGGCCGCCACCGCGGCCTGTTCCGCCGCTGGCTCCTGTTCGCCGGCGCGCTGATGCCGCGCGGCAAGCTCCCGCGCGCCGACACCGAGCTCGTGATCCTGCGCGTGTCACACCTCTGCGGATGCCCGTACGAGGCCGACCACCACGTGCGCATGGGCCGGCGCGCGGGCCTGACCGAGGCCCAGATCGAGGGCGCCGCCACCGACGCGATCGAGGTCGGCGACTGGTCGCCGCGGCAGGCGGCGATCCTCCGGGCGGTCGACGAGCTGCATGAGGACCGCCGCATCGGCGACGAGGCCTTCGCCGCCCTGCGCGAGCACCTGAGCGACCGCGACCTGGTCGAGCTGTGCATGCTCGCCGGTCACTACGAGATGATCGCCGGGACCATCAACTCGCTCGGCATCGAGCGCGACACCCACCGGCGCTGAGCATGGACGTCGCCGGTCGCAGGTGCCTGGTCACCGGCGCGGCCGGAGGAATCGGCCGCGCGACGGCCCTCGCCCTGGCCGCCCGGGGCGGAGAGGTGGTCCTGACCGACATCCAGGCCGATCCGCTGGCCCGCACCGCCGAGGACATCGCCGCCGCGGGCGGCAGGGTGCTGCACACCGAGGCCGTCGACGTGACCGACAACGACGCAGTCACGGCGCTGGCCGCCGCGGTCCACTCGGCGCACGGCAGCGTCGACATCGTGGCCAACGTCGCGGGCGTGTCGACCTGGGGTCCGGTCGAGCGGCTCGGCGAGGAGCACTGGCGCAAGATGGTCGAGGTCAACCTGATGGGCCCGATCCACGTGATCGGCGCGTTCGTGCCGGCGACGATCGAGGCCGGCCGCGGCGGCCACCTGGTCAACGTCTCGTCGGCCGCCGGCCTGATCGGGCTGCCCTGGCACGCCGCCTACAGCGCCAGCAAGTTCGGCCTGCGCGGCGTGTCGGAGGTGCTTCGCTTCGACCTCCGCCGCCACGGCATCGGCGTCAGCCTGGTCTGCCCGGGCGGCGTCGACACACCGCTCGTCGAGACGGTGGAGATCGTCGGCGTCGACCGCTCGAACCCGGCGATGCGCCGCATGATCGGCCAGTTCCGCCGCCACGCCAAGTCGCCCGAGCAGGTGGCCGAGAAGATCGTCCGCGCCATCGAGCGCAACCGCTACCTGGTCTACACCTCGGCCGACATCCGCGCCGCGCACCTGCTCCAGCGGTACTTCCCCCCGGCCTACGAGGCGATCATGCGGCTCCTCAACCGGCAGATGGTGGCCATCGGCGAACGGGCGCGCCTGCCCGATTGAGCCGGGGGTGTCGATTTCGCCGCCTCCCGTTTGTCTCAGGGGCGACCATTCCGAAAAGGAGGGACTCCCGTGAAGTACATGCTGCTGATCCACCAGGGCGACACGCCGACGCCGCGCGACCCGGACGCCTGGGCAACGCTGTCGGAGGAGGAGCAGAAGGCGGTGTTCGCCGACTACCAGGCGATCAACCAGACCCCGGGCGTGACCCCGGGCGTGCAGATGGAAGCGCCGGAGATGGCCACCACCGTGCGCGTGCAGGACGGCCGGACGCTGACCACCGACGGCCCGTTCGTGGAGACGAAGGAAGCGCTCGGCGGCTTTCTGTTCTTCGAGGCCGACGACCTGGACGCGGCCATCGAGCTCGCCGCACGCATCCCGGCCGCCCGCCTGGGCGGCGCGATCGAGGTGCGGCCGATCGTGGAGCGGTAACGATCCTGGACCAGGCCTTTCGCGACGAGTGGGGCCGCGTCGTCGCGGCGCTGATCGGCTTCCTCGGCGACTTCGACCTCGCCGAGGAGGCCGCCCAGGAGGCGTTCGCGATCGCCGCGGAGCGCTGGCCGCGCGACGGCACGCCGGACCATCCGCGCGCCTGGCTGCTGACCACCGCTCGCAACCGGGCGATCAACCGCATCCGGCGCGAGCGCACCCTGGCCGAGAAGACCCGCCTGCTCGACGTGCCCGAGGCCGGAGAGGACGCCGTGGACGAGAGCGCGTTTACCGACGAGCGGCTCGAGCTGATCTTCACCTGCTGCCATCCCGCGCTCGCGGCGGACGCCCAGGTGGCGCTGACGCTGCGGACGCTCGGAGGCCTGACCACCACCGAGATCGCGCGTGCGTTCCTGGTGCCCGAGGCGACGATGGCGCAGCGGCTGGTGCGGGCCAAGCGCAAGATCAAGACGGCGGGGATCCCGTTCCGCGTCCCGCCCGCGCACCTGCTGCCCGACCGGCTGGCCGCGGTGCTCGCGGTCGTCTACCTGATCTTCAACGAGGGCTACGGCGGCCGGGGCGACCTGGCCGCGGAGGCCGTGTGGCTGGGCCGCGCGCTGGCGGAGCTCATGCCCGACGAGCCGGAGGTGCACGGCCTGCTGGCCCTGATGCTCCTGCACGACGCGCGCCGCGACGCGCGGTTCCGCGACGGCGAGATGGTGCTGCTGGCCGACCAGGACCCGGAGCTGTGGGACGCGCGGCAGATCGCCGAGGGACGGGCGAGGCTCGACCGGGCGCTCGCGCTGCACGGGCGGGGGCCCTACGTGGTGCAGGCGGCGATCGCGTCGCTGCACCTGGACGACCCCCACGACTGGCCGCAGATCGCCGCGCTCTACGGCGAGCTCGCGCGCCTGACGGGATCGCCGGTCGTCGAGCTCAACCGTGCGGTGGCGGTCGCCGAGGCGGAGGGCCCGGAGGCGGGGCTGCGGCTGCTCGGCGGCCTCGACCTCGACGACTACCAGTACCTGCACTCCGCGCGCGGCGAGATGCTGCGCCGTCTGGGGCGCACGGACGAGGCCCGCGACGCGTACCGCCGGGCGCTGGCGCTGGCCCACGACGACGCGGAGCGCAGGCTGCTGGAGCGGAAGCTCGAGGAGGTCGACCGATGAGTTCGTGCACGGACCGTGGTCTATAGGGCAGCATCCCTTGCGGGCAGCCCTGCCCGCCCGTCCTGGAGGAGTCCCGCCATGCAGCAGAAGATCACTCCCAACCTGTGGTTCGACACCGAGGCCGAGGACGCCGCGAACTTCTACGTCTCCGTCTTCAAGAACTCGCGGATCGTCAGCGTCGCCCACTACACCGACGCCGGCCCGCGCCCGGCGGGCGAGGTGATGACCGTCGAGTGGGAGATCGACGGCCAGCGCTTCGTCGGCATCAACGGCGGCCCCGAGTTCCAGTTCAGCGAGGCCGTGTCCTTCCAGATCAACTGCGAGACCCAGGAAGACATCGACTACTACTGGGACCGGCTGACCGACGGCGGTGAGGAAGGCCCGTGCGGCTGGTGCAAGGACAAGTTCGGACTGTCGTGGCAGGTCACGCCGACGGGCATGGACGAGCTGTTCTCGGATCCCGACAAGTCGAAGGCCGAGCGGGCCATGCGCGCGATGTTCGAGATGAAGAAGCTCGACATCGCGGCGCTCGAGGCCGCCGCCGAAGGCGCCCCGGCGGCGTCCCGCTGAGGTGACCCTGGACGGCAAGGTCGCCCTCGTGGCCGGCGCCTCGCGCGGCGCCGGCCGCGGGATCGCCGTCGGCCTGGGCGAGGCCGGCGCGACGGTCTACTGCACGGGCCGCAGCACGCGCGCCGAGCGCTCGGAGTACGACCGCCCCGAGACGATCGAGGAGACCGCCGAGCAGGTGACCGCGGCCGGAGGCACGGGCATCGCGGTGCAGGTCGACCACCTCGAGCCCGGGCAGGTCGCCGCGCTGGTCGAGCGGATCGACGCCGATCACGGTCGCCTCGACGTGCTGGTCAACGACATCTGGGGCGGCGAGAAGCTGTTCGAGTGGGACAAGCCCGTGTGGGATCACGACCTGAACGCCGGGCTGCGGTTGCTGCACCTGGCCGTCGACACGCACCTGATCACCAGCCACCACGCGCTGCCGCTCCTGATCCGCCGGCCGGGCGGGCTCGTCGTCGAGATGACCGACGGCACGGCCGCGTACAACGCCGAGCGGTACCGCGTGAACCCGTTCTACGACCTGGCCAAGACCGCGGTCATCCGCCTGGCGTTCTCGCAGGCCAGGGACCTGGAGCAGCACGGCTGCACGGCGGTCGCGCTGACCCCGGGCTGGCTGCGCTCGGAGATGATGCTCCAGGCGTTCGGCGTCACCGAGGAGAACTGGCGCGACGCGACCGAGCGCATCCCGCACTTCGCGATCTCCGAGTCGCCGCGCTTCGTCGGCCGTGCGGTCGCGGCCCTGGCGGCGGACCCCGACCGCGCGCGCCACAACGGCAGCTCGCTCTCCAGCGGCGAGGTCGCGCAGATGTATGAGTTCGACGACCTCGACGGGTCGCGGCCCGACTGCTGGCGCTACATGGTCGAGGTGCAGGACCCGGGCAAGCCCGCGGACGTCACGGGCTACCGGTGAAACCCTGGGGTCCGGGGGTGAAAACCCTCACGTTGCACCCTGCTCCGGGCTGCGGGAACCTGTCTCATGCCGGGGTCGAGCCAGCCCCGAGCGCCGACAAGCAGCACCACCCGAGGAGTGCGCCGTGAGCACCACCGCCAGCCCGTTCAACCTGTCACCTGAGGAGGCGATCGCAGGTCCCCGCGAGGAGTTCCTGTACCTCGCCTGCCTGCGCGAGGGCACGGGCGTCGACAAGCCCGACTTCATCGCCGTCATCGACGCCAACGACGGCCGGATCATTCACGAGACCCCGATGCCGAACGTCGGCGACGAGCTGCACCACTTCGGCTGGAACCGCTGCAGCTCCGCCTGCCACGGCCCGGACCGATCGCACCTGATCGTGCCCGGCTTCCGGTCGTCGCGGATCCACGTCCTCAACATCGCCGACGACCCGCGGCGCCCGAGGATCGAGCACGTGATCGAGCCCGAGGAGCTGATCGAGAAGACCGGCCTCACCCGCCCGCACACCGTCCACTGCATGCCCGGCAACAACGTCGTGGTCAGCATGCTCGGCGATCCCGAGGGCAACGGCAGCGGCGGCTTCGCGCTGATCGACGCCCAGACCTTCGAGGTCAAGGGCCGCTGGAACGACGCCGGCGACCAGCCCGCCCTGGGCTACGACTTCTGGTACCAGCCGCGGTCCAACACGCTCGTCTCCACCGAGTTCGGCGAGCCCAAGGCATACGAGCCCGGCTTCAACCCGGCCGACGTCGAGGCCGGCCACTACGGCCAGACGATCCACTTCTGGAACCTTGAGGAGCGGCGGCTCGAGCAGAGCGTCGACCTCGGCGCGGAGGGCCTGATCCCGCTCGAGGTGCGCTGGCTGCACGATCCGGACTCGGAATCCGGGTTCGTGGGCGCCGCGCTGTCGAGCGCGATCTTCCACTTCGAGCGCGTCGACGGCACCTGGAAGGCCGAGCCGGTCATCACGGTCGAGGGCATCGAGCAGGAGGGGTGGCCGTTCCCGGTGCCGGGCCTGATCACCGACCTGGTCCTGTCGATGGACGACCGCTTCCTGTACTTCTCGAACTGGCTGCACGGCGACCTGCGCCAGTACGACGTCTCGAACCCGCCGCGAGCCGAAGCTGACCGGGAAGCTCCAGCTCGGCGGCGTCCTCGGGCGCCCGCTCGACGGCAAGCGCGACTTGAACGGCGGGCCGCAGATGCTCCAGCTGTCGTTCGACGGCCGCCGGCTGTACGTCACGAACTCGCTGTACTCGACCTGGGACAACCAGTTCTACCCCGAGCTGCGCTCGTGGCTGATGCGGGTCGACTGCGACCCCGACGGCGGCATGACGATCGACGAGGACTTCTTCGTCGACCTGCACGGCCACCCGGAGGGTCCCGTGCGCGCGCACGAGGTGCGCCTCCAGGGCGGCGACTGCACCACCGAGATCTTCCAGTAGGCGATCTCGGTGACCGTTCTCGCCCACATAGCGGGCCTGCCGCTCGAGGAGACGCTCCTCGGGTTCGCTCCCGCCGGGTTTGCGTTCGCCGCCGCGCTCCACGTCACGCGCGAGCGCGCGCGGCAGTCGATCGCGCGGCTGCGGCGCACCCCGGCCCGAGCCCGCGACAAGTAGCGCGCCACGGCCACGGCGCGCCGGTCTGGCAGGATCGGCGCCGCCGTGGCCGTCAGCACTTCTTCAGCCGAGTTCCGCGAGGCCCCCGAGGCGCAGGACTGGGCCGCGCTCGGCGACTGGCTGGCGGCGCAGGGGATGCAGCTGGACGCGCGCGAGCCGCGCCAGTTCGCGGGCGGCCTCGCGAACCTGAACTACCTGATCCACGTCGACGGCACTCCAGTGGTGCTCCGTCGCCCGCCGGGCGGCGCGCTGGCCGAGGGCGCGAGCGACATGGGGCGGGAGGCGCGCGTGCTGTCGCTCCTGCCCGACCACTATCCGCTCGCCCCGCGGTCGATCGCCTACTGCGCCGACCGCGACGTGATCGGCGCCGAGTTCCAGCTCATCGAGTACCGCCCGGGCGTGACGATCCGCGACGGCCTCCCGGAACAGATGCGGGCCGCGCCGGGGATCGGCGGCGAGCTGACCCGCCGGTACGTCGAGGCCCTGGCCGCGCTCCACTCGATCGACGCCGAGGCGGCCGGACTGTCCGGACTGGCGCGCCGCCCGGAGGGCTTCGTGCGCAGGCAGACCGACGGCTGGGAGCGCCGCGCCCGCGTCGCGTTCGGCGGCGACGTCCCGGAGCCGGCCGGGCGCATCCTCGCCTGGCTGCGGGACAACCAGCCGCCGCCGGGCGGGGTCGGCCTGCTCCACAACGACTTCAAGTTCGACAACCTGATCGTCGACCCGGCCACCGGGCGATCTCCGGGCGGTGGTCGACTGGGACATGTCCACGCTCGGCGACCCGCTCTTCGACCTGGGCGTGGCGCTGTCGTACTGGATCGAGCCGGGCGACCCTCCGGCGCTCCACGCGCTCGGCCAGGCGCCGTCGCTGGAGCCCGGCTTCCCCGGCCGCAGCGAGCTGGCCGCGGCGTACTTCCGCGCCGCCGGCCGGGATCGCGGTGCCGATGGGCTTCTACCTGACGCTCGCGCGCTTCCGGATGGCGGTCGCGTGGCAGCAGATGTACGTGCTCCACCGGCGCGGCGCGCTCGCCGGCCCCCGCTACGCGACGTTCAACCGCCTGGCGGGGGAGATACTGGACTGGACCGCGGGCTCGCTCGACGCCGAGCCCGCCTGAGACGAGGTGCTGGCCCCGTGATCGACTTCACCGTCCCTCCCGAGCTGGCCGAGCTCGGCGAGCGCGTCCGCCGCTTCGTGATCGAGAAGGTCGTGCCGTTCGAGCACGACCCGCGGCTGACCGTGCACGGGCCGACCGACGACCTGCGACAGGAGCTCGTCGGCGCTCGCGCGCGAGGAGGGACTGCTGACCGTGCAGGCCGCCCGCGACAAGGGCGGGCTCGGGCTGACCCATGTCGAGCAGGCCGTGGTCTACGAGGCGGCCGGGTGGTCGACGCTCGGGCCCGTCGCGATGAACTGCGCCGCCCCCGACGAGGGCAACATGTTCCTCCTCTCCAAGCTGACGACGCCCGCCCAGGCCGAGCTGTTCCTCGATCCCGTCATCCGCGGCGACGCGCGCTCCGTGTTCGCGATGACCGAGCCCGGCGGCGCCGGCTCCGACCCCGCCCAGCTCACCACCCAGGCGCACGCCGACGGCGACGAGTGGATCGTGAACGGGCTCAAGTGGCTGATCACCGGCGCGAACGGCGCGCAGACCTGGATCGTGATGGCCGACGCGGTCTCAGAGTCGGGCCCGTCCGGTCCCACGCTGTTCCTGACGACCGGCGACAACCCGGGCATCCGGATCGAGCGGGTGATGGGCTCGATGGACCGCAACTACGTGGAGGGCCACGGAGTCGTGCGCTTCCAGGACCTGCGGGTGCCGGCCGACGGCGTGCTGGGCCAGGTCGGCGAGGCGATGCGCTACGCGCAGCTCCGCCTGGCGCCCGCGCGGCTGACCCACGCGATGCGCTGGCTGGGCGCCGCGGCGCGCGCCCAGAGCATCGCGCTGGCCCACGCGAAGGAGCGGACCGCGTTCGGGTCGCCGATCATCGACCACCAGGGCGTGTCGTTCATGCTCGCCGACAACGAGATCGCGCTGACGCAGTGCCGGCTGTCGATCTGGCACACGGCGTGGCTGCTCGACCAGGGCCAGAAGGCGCGGCACGAGAGCTCGATCACGAAGGCGTTCGTCTCCGAGGAGCTGTTCAAGGTCCTCGACCGCTGCGTTCAGGTCCTGGGCGGCATCGGCGTCACCGACGAGACCGTCGTCGAGATGATCTTCCGCGACATCCGCGGGTTCCGCCTCTACGACGGGCCGACCGAGGTCCACAAGTTCGCGATCGCCCGCCGGCTGGAGCGCAGCGGGTCGGCGGCCGCGGAGGTGCCGCGTTAGGCGGCCATCGCCTCCTCGGCGCCGGCGAGCATCGTGTCCGCCAGCAGGCCGTAGGCCTCGTTCCAGGCGACCGCGTGGGCGTCGGTGAAGTCCTCGCCCAGCCCCTGCTCGAGGGTCCACAGCAGCGCGCTGCCCACGATCGCGTAGTGCTCCGGGGCCACTCCGTACGCGGCGTGCCGGCGGCCGAGCGCCTGGACGTTGGGGATGATCTGCGCGAGCCGGGGGAGGGCCTTGACGACCATTCCGATCATCGCCATGAGCTTGCGGCCCTGCTCGGTCATGTCGCTGGTGAACAGCGGCCGGACCTCTGGCGCGGTCGCGAACAGGCGGTCGTAGAAGAGCTTGGCGGCGGTGTCGGAGATCGGCTCGACCTTTGCCCAGGAGGTCTGGATCAGGGCGATCTGCTCGTCGGTCATGGCTGGTGTCTCCTCGGTGGCGCGGTGATGACACAAGCGTCGGCTGCGGCCGCCCGGCCTGCCCTGGGGTATGCCCGACGGCGACGTGGGGGAGTGCCCGTCGCCTTGCCCGGCAGAAGCGCCGGCCGGGGGCTTGCGCCGGGCGCGCAGGCACAACTAGGGTCCTCACATGCGCCTCTCTCGCGGCCGATCGGCTGCCCTCGTCAAGGTCGTACTGTCCCTCGCCGTCGTTGCGGGAGCCGTGCCCGCCGAGGCCGCCGCCAAGTGCAAGTCGCGCGGCCAGGCGGTCATCAAGCAGCGCGGGCTGATCATCTACTTCGTGGCGGGCGCGAACCCCGAATACCGGGGGTGTGACGTGGCGACGAGCCGCGTGACCCGGCTGGTGACGAAGGGGCAGACCTACTCGGCCGAGCAGGTGGTCGCGCACGGCCGGCACGCGACGGTCGTCGAGGCCACCGACCCGTTCAGCCCCGGGCCCGTCCTGAACAAGGTCGTGACGATCTGGGACCTCAGGCGGGGCCGCGTGTTCGCGGCGGAGGAGATCGCGGTGGAGCCCGAGCGGACGCGCCCCGCACCGTCGCTGGTGGACTCGCCCGAAGGCGACCCGGTCACCGCGGTGAGCTACCTGACGGGCGGCAAGCGGGTGCTCGACGCCGTGTCCAACAAGGGCGTGAAGCGCCTGTCGGACGGCAAGGTCAAGCCGGGCTCGATCAAGGTCAGCGAGCGCACGATCCGCTGGACCGAGGGATCGAGGCGCCGGTCGCGCAAGGTCTGACGGCGATCAGGCGATCCTGACGCGTCCCCCGCCGGCGGGGACGAGCGTGACCGCGCGGCGCGTGGGGGGTGCCAGCTCGCGATCGGCGGGGGCGATCGCCACCCGCCTGAGGATCGTGGCGAGCGCGATCTTGATCTCGAGCTCGGCGAGCGCCGCTCCCAGGCAGCGATGGGCACCCCCGCCGAACGGGAGCCAGGTGTAGGGCTCGAGCGGCCCGTCCAGGAACCGCTCGGGATCGAAGCGCTCGGGATCGGGATAGATCTCGGGGTCGTGGTGCAGCGCCCAGGCGTCGACCCCGAGCATGGTGCCGGCCGGAACCGTGTGCGCGCCGATCGTGAACGGCTCGTCCAGGACGCGCCCCGCGCTGATCGGAAGCGGCGGCCGCAGCCGCAGCACCTCCTTGACGAGCGCGTTCAGGTAGTCGTCGTCGCCCGCGCGCGCCGCCTCCGCCGCGCGGCGCTGGACGCCGGGATCGTGGGCGAGCAGCGCCGCGCCCCAGGCGATCGCCGCGGCGGTCGTCTCGTGGCCGGCGCCTATCAGCGCGATCAGGTCGTCGTGCAGGTCCTCCGATGACAGCCCGTTGCCGTCCTCGTCGCGGGCCTGGACCAGCATGGCCAGGATGTCCTCGCGCTCGGAGAGCAGCGGATCGGCACGCGTCGCGGCGATGTGCTCGTCGAGCAGAGCGATCAGCCGGTCGCGATGTCGCCACCAGCCCCGGGTCGCGACGTTGAGCCGCGACCGCGACTTCAGCTCCGGGAAGTAGGTCGCCACCGCAGGCGTCAGCAGCGCCGCGGCGAAGGCGGCCACCTCGCGCACGCGCCGCGGGGCCGCGACGCGCGGCGCCAGCCGTCCGCTGACCCGGAGGCGGAGGGCGCCCAGGGGGTGGAACAGCAGGTTGTCGATCAGGCGGCGGAAGCGGCGCCGCAGGTCGTCGTCGGCCACGCCGAGGACGGCCCGCAGGATCACCTCGATCGTGACGTTCTGGGCCGCGGGCAGCACCGCGACGGTCGCGCCCGGCCGCCACCCGTCGACCTCGCGGTCGATCGCGCGCTGCATCACCTCCGCGTAGGCCTCGACCCGCCGGCCGTGGAACGGGGGCAGCAGGAGCTTCCGCCGCGCCAGGTGGTCGGCCGGCTCGAGCAGGAGCACCGATCGATCGCCGATCAGGGGGCGCACCGCGTCGTTGCCGTGGCCCCGGGCCAGCGGATCGCCGGTCAGCAGCCCGCGGATCGCGTCCCGGTCGCTCGTGAGGACAGCGGGCCGCATCGTCCCCGGGCGGACCGTGAACGTCGACCCGTAGCGCGCGTGGCCGGCGGTCGTGAACTGCGGGTAGCGAAGACCCCAGAGGACTGCCTGCACGGGTCGCGGCAGCGACGGCCCCGGCGGGAGCGCTTGCATGGAGCAGTGGATACCACCGCGAGCGCCGCCCCGAGCCGGGACCATCACCCACGTGGACTGGACGCGCCGCGTTTTGCCCCGGGTCGCCGCCCGCAAGGTACGTTCGGCGCGTGGCCGCTCGTCCACGGGACTTCCGGATCCTTGGCGCGCTCGAGGTCGTCGAGGATGGCCGGCCCGTCGCGCTCGGCGGGCGCCGGCAGCGGGCGCTGCTGGCTCTCCTGCTGCTCAACCCCAACGAGACGCTCAGCACCGACCGCCTGATCGACGGGCTGTGGGGCGACCAGCCGCCCGCGTCCGCGGCCAAGACCGTGCAGGTCACGGTCTCACGCCTGCGGAAGGCGCTCGGCCACGACGCGGACGGCCTCGTCGTGACCCGCGACCGCGGCTACGAGCTGCGCACCGACCCCGATCGCATCGACGCTCATCGCTTCGAGCGACTGTTCGCATCGGGTAGGCGGGAGCTTGCCGCCGGGCGCCCGCAGAGCGCCGCCGCGAACCTCGAGGCGGCGTTAGCGCTGTGGCGCGGTCCCGCGCTCGCCGAGCTTGCCGACCAGCCGTTCGCCCGCCACGACATCGCCCGGCTCGACGATCTCCGCATCGCTTGCCTCGAGGAGCTGACCGACGCCAAGCTCGCCCTCGGGCGCCACGCGGAGGTGGCCGGCGAGCTCGAAGGGTTGATCGGCGAGCATCCCTACCGCGAGCGTCTGCGCGCTCAGCTCATGCTGGCCCTGTACCGGGCCGATCGCCAGGCCGACGCGCTGCAGGCCTACCAGGACGCCAGGGCCACGTTGGTGGAGGACCTGGGCATCGACCCGTCCGAGCGCCTGCGCGATCTGGAGCGAGCGGTGCTCGAACAGGATCCGGCGCTGATCCTTCCGGTCGTTCCCGCGCGCCCGCCCCCGCGCCACCCGTCCCGCGGGGTGCCGCTCGTGGGACGCAGCCGCGAACTGGACGCGCTGAGCGGCGGGCTGCAGGAGGCGATCGCCGGGCACGGCGGCGTCTGCCTCGTGGCAGGCGAGCCGGGGATCGGCAAGAGCCGCCTGGCCGAGGAGCTCACGGGCCAGGCCCGGGAGCGCGGCGTGCGGGTCCTCGTGGGCCGCTGCTGGGAGGCGGGCGGCGCGCCGGCGTACTGGCCTTGGGTGCAGGCGCTGCGGACGTACCTGCGCGACGCCGAGCCCGGGTTGCTCCGCGCGCAGGTCGGCCGCGACGGGCCCTATCTCGCGACGATCCTGCCGGAGGTGCGGGAAGTTGTGCCGGACCTGCCGGCGGCGCCGGCGCTCGATTCCGAAGGCGCGCGCTTCCAACTGCTCGAGGCGGTGTCCGCCTTCCTCCGGAGCATCGCGTCGGCAGGTCCGATCGCGCTCTTCCTCGACGACCTCCACGCGGCGGACGCGTCCTCGCTGCTCCTTCTGCGCTTCGTGGCGGGCGACCTGGCCGGCGCACCGATCCTCGTGGTTGGGTGCTTCCGCGACACAGAGGTCGGGCCCGAGCTTCGCGACGCGCTGGCAGAGCTGGCCCGCGAGCCCGCCGTGCGGCGCATCACGCTCGGCGGGCTCAGCGGGGCGGATACGTCGCGCCTGCTGGAGCTGACGATGGGGGCGGGGCCGGCCGGCGACCTGGCCGAGCGAGTTCAGGCGGAGACGCAGGGCAACCCACTGTTCTCCACCGAGATCGCGCGTCTGATCGCGTCCCAGGGCGACGCCGGCGACAGCGGCCGGAGGCTCCCGATCCCCGAAGGCGTCAGCGAGGCGATCGGCCGGCGTCTCGAGAGCCGATCCGACGCGTGCCGCGCCCTGCTCACGGTCGCATCCGTCGTCGGCCGCGAGTTCGACCCGGAGGTCGTCGGACGCGTGAGCGAGATCGTCGACGACGCCATCCTGCTCGCCCTCGACGAGGCTGCCGCGTCCCGACTCGTCGAAGGCAGCCCGGATGGCGGCGGGCGCCTGCGGTTCTCGCACATCCTGGTCAGGGACACCCTGTACGACGGACTGCCCGCTCCGCGCCGGGCCCGCCTGCACCGCTCACTCGCGGAGGTTCTCGAGACGAGCTACGCCGGGAACCTGGAGCCGCACGTCGCCGAGCTCGCATACCACTACGGGGAGGGCGGGACGGCCGTCGCGGCGAAGGCGCTCGACTACGCGCGGCGGGCCGGAAGCAGGGCCGCCGCGCAGTTCGGGTACGAGGAGGCGGCCCGCCACTACCTGAGCGCTCTGCACATAGCCGAGACCACTGGGACCGGCGACGCGCAGACGACCTGCGAGCTGCTGGTGGCGCTTGGTGAGGCACAGAGCCGCGCCGGCGACGGGCCGGGGGCCAAGAGGACGCTCTACCGGGCCGCGATGCTGGCGGAGCAGGAGGGGAGGCCTGAGCTGCTGACGCGCGCGGCGCTCGAGTACGGCGGCAGGTTCGCGTGGGCCCGCGGAAGCAGCGACCCGGCGCTCGTCCCCCTGCTGGACCGCGCCCTGGCCGCGGTCGGCGAGGAGGACAGCCGCGAGCGGGCCAAGCTGCTCGGCCGACTGGCCGCCGCCTACCGGGACGAGCCGATCCGCGACCACCGTGCCCGCCTGGGCGCGGAGGCGGTGGAGATCGCCACCCGCCTCGGCGACCCCGCGACGCTCGCCGACGCCCTCCAGGGGGAGTTCATCGCCATCGAGGGCCCGGACATCGCGGGCAGCGGGCTCGAGGTGACCGCGAGGCTGATCGCCCTGGGCGATCAGACAGGGGACAAAGAGCGCGCGTTCCAGGGTCACGACCACCGTATCCACATCTTCTGGCAGCGCGGCGAGCGGGCCGCCCTCGACGTCGAGCTCGACGAGCTCGCCCGGCTCGCGGAAGAGCTGGGGCAACCGGCCCAGCGATGGCATGTCGGCACCGGGCAGACGATGCTGGCGCTCATGGAGGGCCGGTTCGATCAGGCCGAGGAGCTGATCGCCGAGACAGTCGCCCTCGGTCGGCGCACGGAGAGCTGGAATGCGCTGGTCAGCCAGAGGCTCGCGCTCTTCGTGCTCCGCCGCGAGCAGGGGCGCCTGGCGGAGCTCGAGGACACGATCCGGCGCTCCGTGCACGAGTACCCCACGCTCCTGCGGTTCCGCTGCGCGCTCGTCCACCTCTACGCCGAGCTGGGCCGGGAGGACGATACGCGAGCCGCGTTCGACGAGCTCCTCGCGCGCGACCTGGCCCACGAGCACCTCGACGCCGAATGGATGTTCAGCATCGTGCTGCTGGCCGACCCGTGCAGGTTTCTCGGCGACCGGGACGCGGCGGCGAGGATCTACGAACTGCTGCGGCCGTACGAGCGCCACTACTCACAGGCGCCGGTCGAGGCGGTCTTCGGTGCGGTCGCCCGGGCGCTTGGAGTCCTGGCCACCGTCCTTCGCCGCTTCGAGGACGCCGAGCGGCACTTCGACGTCGCCATCGACCTGGAGCGCCGGATGGGCGGTCGGCCCTGGCTGGCGCACGCGCGGCACGGCCTGGCGGAGATGCTCCTGGCCCGCGGTTCGCAGAGCGACGCCGGACGGGCGCAGGAGCTGCTCGCGGAGGCGATCGCGACCTATCGCGATCTCGGGATGGAGAGCTGGGCCGCCCGCGCCGAAACGCTCGAAGCGGCCGGGCTGCGCGCCTGACCGCCTCGAGCGTGGGGCCTGCGTGTCGGCTACGGCCGCAGGCTCGCGCTGCCCTCCTCGGGGCCGCCGTCGTAGCGGATGCCGGGCGCGCGCACGGCCGGGCCGGACAGGTTGGCGCTGCCCTCCTCGGGACCGCCGTCGTAGCGGGTGTTGCCGGGCGACGCGGGAGCGGCGGTCGCCGGGGTGCTGACGACGGTGCCCGTGCTGCCGTCGTCATTGGCGACGAGGACGACCGCGACGGTCAGTCCCACGACCGCGATCATCGCGATCGCGAGCAGAGCGCGCACGTGGTTGTAGTGGGATCGCAGGACGACTGCGGGATGCTGCTTGGAGATTGCCTGGCCCATGACGGCCTCCTGTGGTTGATGCTGATCGGCTCGACGGAGGCAGCATGCGTCGTCGCGGTTGCGGACTGGCAACAGTGCGGTAACGCGGTCGCCGGTACGCCGGTTAGGGTGCGCACCTATGAGCGAATCGGCCACTCACGACGGCGCGCCGACGGTGCAGCGGATCAGGCTCGTGGTCACGGGCCTGTTCATCGTCTGCCTGTTCGTGCAGTTCTACCTCGCGGGACGAGGGGCCTTCGGCGCCTCCACCTACTCCGCCCACAAGGACTTCGGGGACGGCATCCATCTGTTCACCGTCGTCATCCTCGTGCTCACCCTGGTGAACCGGGTCACCCGCAACCGCGTGGACGTCATCCACTCGGTCCTGCTTCTGGTTCTCTTCGAGGTCCAGTTCGCGCTCGGCGACCTGGAGCACCCCGAGGCCGGCGCTTTCCACCCGGTCAACGCGCTGCTCCTGCTCGGAGTGTCGTTCTCGCTGTTCCGGCGCGACCTGGATGCGGTGCGCGGCCGCGCGACGGTTTCTCAGCGCGCATAGCCCTTCACGGATCCGGGTAACGCCTGGCGATCTGTCATCTGCGCTCGCAGGGGGGAGTGGGCGCGCAGGGAGGAGTTCTCCATGAAGAAGTTCCTGCCGGCGGCACTCGCCGCCGCAGTCATCGGCATGGCGCTGCCCGCGTCGGCTGCCGCCAACGACCCGATCCTCTTCGTCCACGGCTGGAACGGGGACACGTCGACCTGGACGACGATGGTCTCGCGCTTCCAGGCCGACGGCTGGACGTCGGCCGAGCTCAACAACTGGACCTACAACTGGCACCAGTCGAACGCGACCACGGCGTCCGAGATCAGTTCCAAGGTCGACAGCATCCTGGCCGCGACCGGCGCGACCAAGGTCGACATCGTCACCCACTCGATGGGCGGGCTTTCGTCGCGCTACTACATCCGGAACCTGGCCGGGGACGCGAAGGTCGACGAGTGGGTGTCGCTGGGCGGCCCGAACCACGGCACCGACTACGGCGAACTTCTGCTTCGACACCTCGTGCGTCCAGATGCGTCAGGGATCGACGTTCCTCAAGGCGCTCAACCAGGGCGACGAGACCCCCGGTGCCGTGAACTACCGCACCTGGTGGTCGCCCTGCGACGAGGTGATCAACCCCGACAGCAGCGTGGCGCTGTCCGGGGCCACCAACACGCAGACGTCCTGCATGACCCACTCGTCGCTGCACGAGAACGCGACGGTGTACGCGCAGGTGAGGGACTTCGTGCGCTGAGCGCGCCGCCTGAGGCTCTTCCGCTGCGCCGGCGCGCGGCGCGGGCGTAAGCGGAAAACCTCAGGTCGAGGAGAGAAAACCCTAGCGTTGCCGGGGGCCTGGGGCCGACAGACGATGGCCCCATGTTGACGACACGACGCCCGATCTCATCCCTGATGGCCCTCGTCGTTGCGCTGCTCGCTCTGGTAGCGGCGCCGTCGGCGAACGCCTTCGACACCCAGCCGCACAACGACATCACTCAGTCCGCGCTGCGCGAGGAGGGTTTCGGCGGCCCGGCGGCCGAGGCCGTCGCGGTGGAGAACTTCTTCCCGGACCTGTACACCAACGACAAGCAGAACCCGTTCTCGGGTCAGCACGCCTGGTACCACCCGCTGACGGTCGTCGGCGGCGCCACCTTCCACAACGAGAACTGGGACCAGCCCCTCAGGGAGGGCGCCGACCGGCTGCACTTCGACCCGCACGACGCCAACGGCACCTCGAACACCGCCGAGATCGAGAGGGAGTGGGAGCGCCTCCAGCGGGGCACTACGGGCTCGCTCGCGACCGCGCGCAACCTCTGGGAGCGGTCGAAGTCCACCGGGAACGCCCAGCAGGCGGACGACGCGGCGCTGATCGTCCTCGCCTCGATCGGCGTCAGCCTGCACTCCCTTCAGGACTTCTACGCCCACACGAACTGGGTCGAGACCAAGGCGGTCGCGGGCGGCGACGGCCCGGACTGGGCCGCGCGCGGCCAGGGCACCACCCCGACCTGGTTCGACCTGCCGAAGGGCATCCGCGACGGCGCCCAGATCTACGCGGGCCGGGCGGTCGGTCATCGGCCCCACGGGGGCTGGAACACCAACCTCGGCCAGAACGTGCACAGCGGCGTGAACAAGGACTGGCCCGGCCGGCCGTTCTTCTCCGAGGCCGACGAGAGCGCCTACTTCGCGACCCGTCAGTGGGTCCGAGCGCTGCGCAAGTGGCTGAACGACGACGCGCTCTGGGCGCACGCGCAGGACTTCGCGCAGCGGCGCAAGGAGCTTCAGCGCGACCTCCACGACGGCGCGTACCTCACGTCGGTGTACTCGGGCCACTGGCAGGGTCAGGGCGAGCCCTGCAACCCCAAGGCCGACTGGCCCGCGCCCATCGGCACCGGGCAGTTGGAGTGTGGTGAGCGCAACGGCGACGGCGGCAACCTCAAGAACCTCCGCAGCGTCACCAGCAGCTACTTCAAGTCCGGGAAGACGCGCTTCCGCCTGGCCGGCGAGGCGGCCATCAGGCAGATCGGCGCGGCCCTGCCGGCCGGGCAGACGTTCCCGGTGGAGTCGAGCCGCGACATCCAGCAGAGCACGCAGTTCGTGCGCCTCCAGGTGCTGAACTACCGCGGTATCGATCTGGGCGACCTCCCGCCGGCCGGTGGCGCCGACGTCTACGCCCGCGCGAACATCGCCGGGCAGAACTTCGACTCCGCGATCATCAACGGCCACGACAGCTTCTCGTTCCCCAGGCCCTACCACCCCTTCACCTGGCTGAAGCCGGTGCCGGTGGGCGGGACCTACAGCGAGCCGGTGGAGACGATCACCATCAACGTGCGCACGGCGAACGACCGCGGCGCCGGGACAAACGACGACGTGTTCCTGCGCCTGGGGCCGAACCTGCGCTTCCCGCTCGACAAGCGCACCTACGACGACTTCGAGCGCGACGACAGAGACACCTACAGCGTCCCGATCGACGCGATCACGCGCAGCGGCCTGAGCGTCGGCGACATCGAGTTCGTCCAGATCGAGAAGTCGCGCGACGGAAGCTCGTGGAAGCTCGGCGGCATCGACGTGCAGGTGAACGGCCGCGCGTTCTACAAGAAGGTCCGCATCGAGCAGTGGCTGCAGAAGAACCGCCGCGTCTGGCGCGCGGAGGACTTCGTGCCGTCCGCCGCGCTGGGCCAGGCGCTTCCGGTGTGGCTCGACCTGCGCGACGACGACCAGACGTTCGGCGGCGACGACCAGGGCGACGTCAACCCGTTCGACGCCCGCGACGCGGTCGCGCGCGGCTACACGCCGGGAACGGTGCTCGACGAGACGACCAAGGGCGGCGAGAAGTTCAAGGGCCGCCTCGGCAAGGACGGCGACGACGCCCGGGTGCGCTTCCAGGTCGACACGCTCCAGGTCCAGGCTCCCCCGCCGTTCCCCGAGCCGTCCCCGCAGCCGGAGCCCGAGCCGGAGCCCGAGCCTGAGCCCGGCGAGGACCCGCCGCCGCCTCCGCCGCCGGGCAAGCCCGACCTCGTCATCTCCGCGCTCGGGATCAACGAGTTCACCGTGACGAACCAGGGCACGGGGCCGGCCGGAGCGTTCATGGTTACCCCCGTCGGGTACGGGACGTTCACGTTCAACGGCCTGGCCGCCGGTCAGTCGGCCACCCGGCAATACAGCAGCGGCTGCAACCCCGCTCCCGAGGCGCGCGCCGACTCGCTGTTCCAGGTCGACGAGAGCGACGAGTCCAACAACGTCAGGCAGATCGGCCAGGTCCTCTGCTGAGCGACCGGGGAGGCGGCAACCTGCCGCCTCCCGCGCTTGACAGGCGGACGTGTTTAACGTATTCGTTACGTAACGATGTCGTTAAGCGAGACATTCGCCGCCCTCGGAGACCCGACTCGACTCGCGATTCTGGAGCGGCTGGCCGAGGGGGAGGCGACGGTGAAGGAACTCGCCGAGCCGTTCTCGGTGAGCCTGCCGGCGGTATCGCGCCATCTGAAGGTGCTCGAGCGAGCAGGCCTGATCACGCGGGGGCGAGAGGCGCAGTCGCGGCCGAGCCGCCTGCGGGTCGAGGCCCTGGAGGAGGCGACGACGTGGCTCGCCGCCCGGCGCGAGCTCTGGGAGGGCCGGATGGACCGGCTCGACCGGCACCTGACTCAGATGCAGAAAGGAACGACACCATGACCGCCGCGCAGGAAGAGCAGATCCTCATCACGCGCGTCTTCGACGCGCCGTGCGACCTGGTGTTCCGCGCCTGGACGGATCCCGAGCAGGTAGCGCAATGGTTCGGGCCCGAGGGATTCGAGACGCCGCGGGAGTCGATTACGATCGATCTCCGGGTCGGCGGCCGCTTCGAGCTCGAGATGACCCAGCCCGGCAGCGGCCGGCGGTTCCCGGTCCTGTACGAGATCGTCGAACTCGATCCGCCGCGGCTGCTCGTGCTGAGGAGCGAGCCGAGGCCGGAGATCGGCATGAGCGCTCCGACGTTCACCCGCATCGAGCTTCACGATCACGGCGGCAAGACGCGGATGACCTTCAGCGACGGACCCTACCCGACGTCCGCGCCCGCCGAGGCAGGCTGGAATGCGGCGTTCGGGAAGCTCGCGGTTCTGCTGCCCGCCGGGTAGAGCGCTCGGGGAGCCGGCTCTCACCCCGCGCCGGCGTACTCCGACTCGAGAACGAGGTCCTTGAGCAGGCTCTGGTACTCGACGTGCGCCTCGTGTTCGGTGGTCCGCCACTCCCGGCCTTCACGCTCTCGCATGTGCTTCCGGTAGGCCGGGACGCCCGGGAACTTGACGTTGTCGGCGACGACCACCGCGCCCTCGCGCAGCCAGCGGCGCTCGACGATGAGCTCGAGATCGGGCAGGTACGCGTCCTTGTCGTGGTCGAGGAAGACGAAGTCGACGTTGCCCTCGCCGAAGCCATGGTCGGCCTCGAGGGCCGTGATCGTCCGGCCGCCGTCACCGAGCGTCCCGACGACGACGGTGACGCGATCGGCCACGCCGGCGTAGGTCAGGATCCGCCGGGCGATGTCCGCGTTGTCGGCGCTGAACTCGACGGATACCAGCCGGGCGCCCTCCGGCATGACTCGTGCGGTGCGCAGCGCGCTGTACCCGCAGTACGTGCCGAGCTCGAGCAGCCGCCGCGGGTCGGCGCGGCGGATCGCGGCGTCCAGGATCTCGCCCTTCTCGTCGCCGACGTTGATCATGAAGCTGCGGCTGTAACAGAACTCGTCGACCGCGCGGACCGCGTCGTCCACGTCGCCCTCGCGGGCGTGGGTCAGGACGTACTCGGCCAGCTCGGCCTCCCGACCGTCGCCGACCTGCCAGTGCTTGGTCAGGTGCTTCATCCCGAGGCCGAGGCGCAGGAACGACCACCGCAGCAGCGGCACCCGGCGCCCACCGATCTCCGAGATCCGCCTCATCAGCGGCGATCCTCGCAGCCGCTCCACCGGTGAGCAAGAATCCCGAGCGTGAGCGACAAGCCGCAGGCAGGGGCGCCGCCGCTGCGAATCCGCGTGATCGCCCGCGGGATGAGCGCCGTCATCGCGCGTGCACCGTTCCTGTGGCCGGTCCTGAGGAGGCCGACTCAGCGCTTCTGGGACAGGGCGGCTGCAGGCTGGGACGACCGGGTCGCGCCGGAAAGCGCTGAGCGCGTGGCTCCGCTCGCGGCGGCGTGCGACCGGCTCGAGCACGAGCCGCGCCGGATCCTCGAGATGGGGACCGGGACGGGCACCGGCGCGCTGATGCTCGCCGAGCGCTTCCCGGACGCAGAGATCTGGGCGGTCGATCTCTCCGAGGCAATGGTTCGCAAGGCTCAGGCGAAGGCGCCCGAGGAGGTGCAGGCCAGGCTCCGCTTCGCGGTCGCCGACGCCGCCGCGCTGCCGCACGAGGCCGACAGCTTCGATCTCGTGTGCCAGCTCAACCTGCCGCTGTACGCGGACGAGATCGTTCGGGTGCTGGCCCCGGGCGGCTACGTCGCGATCGCGAGCACCCTCGGGCCGCGGACGCCGTACTACACGCCGGACCGCGTACTCCGGCGGCGCTTCAGGCGGCTCGGGCTGGAGGTGCTGGAGGGCGGTCAGGTCGGCGCGGGCACGTACTTCCTGGCCCGGCGGCCCGCGGACGAGCACGCCCCCTGACGCCGTAACTCCGGTCGTGACCTAGCGGATACGGGGCGTCCAGCCGCCCGACATCGGCTCGCCCAGCTGCAGCCCGAAGCGCTGGAGCAGCTCGGGCACCGACTCCGGCTTCATCTCCAGGCCGTAGCGCTCGTTGAGGGCGGCCAACTGCTGCTCGCCCGCGTTGAGCACGCCGCCCATCTCGACGAGCTCGCGGAAGAACTGCTCGAAGCCGGCCGGCGAGATGATCTCGAGAATCCGGCAGGGCTCGTCGCCCGCGTTCCAGAACGTGTGCCACTGGTTGCGCGGCTTGAAGACCAGGTCGCCGGGGCCGGCCTCGACGACGTCGTCGCCCAGCAGCGCGCCCATGCGCCCCTCGAGGACATAGCTGTACTCGTCCTCGCGCGTGTGGCGATGCAGTGGCGCGGCGAGCGCGCGCGGCGACATCGGATGCTCGACCAGCGAGAAGCGCTGCTCCGCCTCGGAGCCGTCGATCATGAAACGGGCGCCGATGCTCCCGAGGAACCCTTCCTTCGCGTCCTGGGGACCGACGATCTTCGGACCGGCGGCTGTCGTCTGCATTGTTGTTCCTCTCTTTCGGCGGACAGTAGTGTCGCGGGAAAACGGTAATGCCGACCGCCAGGTGTGTCAATATGTTCACGCGACAGGTATGTCCGATCAATCACGCCCCTACCGGAAGACACGACGAGCCGAGCTCGAGGAGCAGACGCGCACGCGGATCACCGAGAGCACGGTCGAGCTGCACGAGGAGCTGGGCCCGGCACGGACGTCGATCAGCGCCGTCGCCGAGCGAGCGGGCGTGCGGCGCTCGACCGTGTACCGGCACTTCCCGGACGAGGAGTCGCTGTTCAACGCCTGCTCGTCGCACTGGCGCGCCGCTAACCCGCCGCCCGACCCGAGCGCCTGGGTCGCGATCCAGGACCCGGCAGAGCGCGCCGAGACCGCGCTGCGCGAGCTCTACGCGTTCTACGCGCGCACCGAGGGCATGTACACGAGCCTGCTGCGCGACGAGCCGCTCGTCCCGATCGTCCAACGCCTGCTGGGCGCCTTCTACGGCTACCTGGCCGCGATCCAGGACGTCCTGATGGCCGGGCGCGGCCTGCGCGGGCACGCGGCGCGCCGGACGCGCGCCGCGATCGGCCATGCGCTTGCCTTCCCGACGTGGCAGTCGCTGACCAGCGACCAGGGGCTGACGGAGCGGGAAGCGGTCGCGCTGATGTGCGCGCTCGTGGAACGCGCCGCCGCGGCGCGGTCGGGGGCGCGCGCCTGACCACGTTTCGCTTTACAGCCGCGCCCCCGGCGGGCTAGGCTCGCGCACCGTGCGCTCGCTCAGACTCGCGTCCGTCGCGCTCGCCGCCCTCGTCTTGATGGCCGTCGCCGCGACTCCCGCCGGCGCCACCATCGTCCCCGCCAAGAGCATCGCGGGCGTCTTCATCGGCGAGACCGAGAAGCAGGTGCTGGACGATCTGGGCACCCCGAAGGGGCGCGTCGAGGTCGACTCGGAGTCCAAGAAGCTGACGTGGGACGACCAGCGGCTGACCGTCCTCGTCGTCTCCGGCAGGGTCTGGTCCGTGCGGACGAAGGCGCGCAGTCAGCGGACATCGACCGGCCTCGGGCGCGGGACCTCCTTGACGACGTTGGAACGGGCGCTCACCGGCGAGCGCTGCTTTGGCCAGACCTGCAGCGTCTCCAAGGGCAATCGCGTCACGCTCTACTGGCTGAAGCGCGGCAAGGTCGTCGCGGTCGAGGTCTCGCGGGCGAACCAGGCGGTTCCGTTCGAGTAGCGGGTCAGGAGCCGATGTCGGCCGTCATCGTCCAGTACGGGCTGGCGGCGATGCCTGGGCAGTCCGGGCGCATCGTGGCGTAGTAGTCGTCGTGTCCCGGGTCGAGTCTCTGGTCGAGCCAGACCCGCGCCTGGGGCCCCTGGTAGAGCACGTCGCGCGGGTCGTCGTTCACATGCGCGCTGCCGTCGAAGTGCGGTGCGCAGGTGGCCACGGCGCCGAAGTTGTGCGTCAGCTCGTGGCCGAGGAGGTACGTGCCGCCGTACGGCCACCTGTCGTTGATCGAGGGGTGGATGTTGCACGTGGCCTCCCACATGACACTCACGCCGCCTCCGGTCTGCCCGCATGCGAAGTCACCGGCGTCGATCCACACCGCTGTCTTCTGGCTGGCGGCCGCGGGCGGCGCGGCGGCGGCGATGTCGTCGGCCAGGACACGCAGCCCGCCGGCTCCGTTGTATGCCGACGCTGGACGAGGCAGCGCGACCGTGGTGACGCTCGGGTCCCCGACCGTGCCATCCCCGTTCTGGGCGCGCATCCACCGCGGCTGCACGGAGTTGCCGGTCTGCGTGGCGTACCAGGCGTTCACCTCCTTGATGTCGTTGACGATCGCCGGGATCTTGCCCGCGGCGGCGGCCTGATCCGATGCCACCGCGTAGACGGCACGGAAGGAGTTGCCGGGCTGGGGTCCCGACACCTGTGGCGCGGGAGCGGGCGCTGGGGGTGCCGGCTCGGGCTCGGGCATGGAGCCCGCCGCCGCCCCGCCCGAACCGTCGGGCGCCTGCACCGTGACCTTCGCGGCCTTGCAGGTCGCCGCGGCGAGGCGTCGCGTGCGCGGCGCATGGGCGCGCACCTTCACCGGTCCGCCGACCGTGAGAGTCACCTTCAGCCGGAACGCGCCGGTGCGGCGAGCGCTCCGGCCGCGAGAGCAGGTCTGCGCCAGCGCCGGTTCACCAGCACCTGGGCCTTGACCGTGCGGGCGCGCCTGGGCCTGACCTTCCCGCGGAGCGTCACGACCTGACCCATCTGCACCTGGCTCGGCGCCTTTCCCAGACCGCAGGTGGAGGCAGTACGACGCGCGGCCGCGCTCTGCGTGTCCCCGAACGCCGGCTGCGCCGCCAGGAGCGCGAGGACGAGCACGGCCACCACTGAAGCCCCAAGACCCCGCGCGGTTGCCACGCCACCGCGCGCGGGATCGATGTCGGAACTCACT